>NZ_JBLWYX010000012.1:0-139728 GCF_048266785.1 Marinobacter sp. | reverse complement strand
CTTTCGCCGCTGGCGGTGCTGGCGTCGTTTCTGAGGGCGTCCAGGCGGGCTTCGGTAAACGGCTGGCCGCTGGCGTCGGCTTTGAATCGGCCCGGGTAGTCGAAGTGCTGATAGTCCGGGCGTTGATTGTCATCGGCTGCACTGTGTTCGTGCATCAGGGCATAGGCCGGATTTTTGAAGGTGTAGTCCTTCATGGCAACCGAGGCGGCACGGACTCGTTCTTCGTAGCGGAAACGGAAGACCGCCGGCTGTTGGGTGCTTCCACCGGCCTTGCCGTTGTATTCGGCAGGTTCCAACCTTGGTGCGTCGCCGTGGTGATCTGCAAGGATCAAACGGGGTTGTTCGTTTCCATCTACAGGGTCGCCCGCACTGCCGTGCTGGTAGCGGTAATGCCAGCCTTCTTCTGCGGCCATGCGTTCAATGAACGCCAGATCGCTTTCCCGGTGTTGTACGCAGTATTCCCGTTCCTGGGGTGCGCGTTTGAGATCGAATGCAGCACTTACAATGCCCCGCTCTTCCAGCAGGGTGCGCACGAGGGTGTCGGTGGTCTGGGTTTGAAAGATGCGGCTGTTGTGCATCAATCCCAAACGCCATAACGGCGGCTGGATGACGAGCTCGTAGCGGGTGCGACGGTGGCCGGAATCACCTCGGGCAAACTCGTTGACCACGCCGGTGAAGCGGCGAAGCGGTACGCCATCCTGCCAAACCACCAGATCCACCGGCTGCTCCAGAACCTCACTCGCACCAATGTCAGGATCGGTACTGGCCAGCTCAAGGCAGCCGTGAAACAGTTCGGATAACCGTTCGGTCAGCGTAAAGCCGACAACAGAAAATAGGTCAGAGGGGAGGTCGCTAACACGGGCGGTAAACTGCAATCCGTTTGCCTGGGGCATATCTTCAATCCTTGAAGGTATGGTTTTGTATGAATCCGGGCAAGGATTCTGTCGCAAAAACAGCTGTTAATCAAACATCCCCTGCGTCCAAAACACACCAGGTCGCATCCGGCAGACAAAACAGCTTGTTCTTACCAACCCACACTGAAACAATTAGACTGATAATTACCTTTTATATGGCCCCTCATGAAACTATTAGTCCGTAACCTCGCTCGCACGACAACAGAACAGGAAATCCGGGAACTGTTCGCTGCCCACGGCACTGTCACCGAATGCACCCTGGTTTTAGATAAAGAAACAGGTACGTCAAAGGGTTTTGGCTTTGTGGAAATGCCGGATCCGAAGGAGGCCAAGATGGCCAAGGCGCGCTTGAACGACGCCCGAATCGCTAAAAACAAAATACGAGTGAAATTCGCCCAAGATTCCTGATCGATTTTATTGAAAGCGGTGTTTTAATCTATCGGATCATTCATTGGCGGCGCGCTCAGCGATACATTCGTAGCCGCCCATTTCAAACTCCCGGCAAATAAACGGTCGCTTCTCATAAATCGAGCACGACATTGTGCTGCGATCCAATGCGGCACACCAACCATCGTCTGATCTCGCCATGGTCTGGCCGCCCCACTCGTCCGTGTCGATAAACCGCTCAGGTACACCCGTCTCGGAAATCAGAATCACTTCCAGGCGACAGCAGCAGGCCTGACAATTTGAGCAGCTAACGCTGACGTCAGTCAATTCAGTTACTTCTATCATAGTTTTCGTCTGCACATACCTCGTACCACACTAATAAAAAAATTATCAGGGAACCAGTCTTACATGAAAGTCATCTCGGCATGTCTGATCATGTTCTACAATTTCGAGGTGTGTTTTTGAGAGAGGATACAATAATGAATGTATTTGAAGCATTGAGAGAAGATCACGACATACAAAGAAAGTTACTGAACGATCTCGTCAAAACATCTGGCGATGAAGAATCGCGCCGCGAGGACTTCGAAACCCTGAAAACCGAGCTGACTGGACACGCAGCAGCTGAGGAACAATGGTTTTACGCGCAACTGATGCAGCATGAGCAAACCCAGGATAAGGCCCGCCACAGCGTGGCCGAGCATCACGATATAGATGAGTGCCTGGAAAAGCTCGACGAAACAGACTATTCCAGCCCCCAGTGGCTAAAGTATTTAAAAGAACTTCAACACCTTGTGACTCACCACCTGGACGAAGAGGAACAGGAAGTTTTTCAGGTGGCGGGCAAGGTGCTTACCGATAATCAAAAGGCAGATCTGGCCAGCCATTATCGCAAGGAAATGAAAAAACGCCGGCACTAACGACCGATTTTAGTGTGGCCCCTCTACTCCGGGGGCTACACTATCGTTCCGTAGAGGGCGCTGGCATGTGCGTACTACCCTGTCGTGTTTGAAGATTTTAAACGAAAAGCTCGTAGTGCCCGCTGTAGCTGTTCTTTGGGCACGATCACCAGCAAGTTACCGGCAAGCACCAGCGACACGCCGGCAACCGCTTCGGCAGTCCAGGTGTAATTTTCGAACACTGTTGAGAGCGCAAGCGCCACGATCGGGAAGAGCACCATGCAGTAGGCTGCACGCTCCGGGCCTATGCGCCCAAGCAGCGTGAGGAAACTGCCGAAACCCAGCACCGAACCAACCAGCGCCAGGTAAATTAGAGAGCCTGTGTAAGTCCAGCTGGCTTCAAAAACAAATGCTTCACCCCTGCCCCAGGCAATGAGCGCCAGCGTGAGGGCACCATAAGCCATACCGTAGGCGTTGCTCTGCATGACAGGTAGTTTTGAAGACTGATTGCGGGCGGAGAGCATGTTCCCGAACGACGTAATAAAGGTTCCCACCAAGCTCAGGATGATGGCGCGCAAGGTGGTGCCATCTGCGTCCAGAGCGCGAACTTCGGGCAAAAACACCAGGCAGATACCCACAAGCCCGAGAGCGGCTCCCCCAATTACCGCGCGCGGCACGCGATTGCCAAAAAACAGAGCGCCGTTGATGATGTTCATCACGATAATGGTAGAGAACACCACCGCAATCAAGCCACTGGTGATATCAGCAGAAGCCTGATAAACCAGCATATAGTTGAACCCGAACAACATCAGGCCCTGGCCTGCCATCCAGAGATGCTGGCGAAAGCCGAATCTCATGTTCCGCCGGGTAAGGCTGCACCAAAGCATCAACACCAGTGCAGATAGCCCAAACCGGTAGGCAATGGACACGTCACCAGGTACCTCACCCAACTGCAGGGGTATTGCTATAAACGTCGATCCCCAGATCAACACAGTCGATAAATAGAGTACAAAGGTATTCGTCAGCATAGGTAAAGCGGCCTGCAACCGTGATCAGAAACCGGCTACGTTTTACTCGCTACCGATCCATTATTCAAGGAATTCATTGTCCTACTTATAGTTACCTTGCTCAACAGTTTTTATGCTGACATTCAGAGATGCGAAAGGCAGGAAAAGATTAGTTGGAGGGGGGATTCCTGAGGAGAGATGCCGGGGCACGACAGAGCGTGCCCCGGCAGGTTTCACTCAGGCTTATACAGACGTTGGATGCTGGAAAAATCCAGTGTCCCGTTGCCCTGCCCGGCGTGAAGCTCAAACAGGTTGCGGGCGAGAGAGCCCATGGGAATCGCTGCGTGATTCTTCACGGCGTTATCGAACGCCAAACCAAGATCCTTGTTCATCAAATCAACCAGAAAGCCACCTTCATATCCTCGTGATGCGGGCGCCGCTTCCATAACTCCGGGCCAGGGGTTATAGACATTCAACGC
Source organism: Marinobacter sp. (assembly GCF_048266785.1). Classification (GTDB taxonomy): domain Bacteria; phylum Pseudomonadota; class Gammaproteobacteria; order Pseudomonadales; family Oleiphilaceae; genus Marinobacter. Next base: position 136,045 of record NZ_JBLWYX010000012.1, on the reverse strand, counting down.
CCAGTTACCGCCGGAACTCTGCTTCATGACCTCAGAGAGAACCGCCGGATCCAGCCCGTTTTTCACACCCAGAGCCAGAGCTTCACTGGTACCTGCCATCAGGATAGCCAACAGCATGTTGTTGCAGATTTTGGCGACCTGGCCCGCACCGTGATCGCCGGCATGGAAAATGTTCTTTCCCATATCTTCAAGAATTGGCTTCGCTTTGTTGAAGGTGCCTTCATCGCCACCACATATAAAGCTCAGAGTGCCCGCTTTGGCACCACCGACGCCGCCTGAGACCGGGGCATCAAGAAACGGAATATGCTTGGCCTCGGCCTGCTCCGCTACACCGCGAGCCGTTTCCGGCGAAATGGTGGACGAATCAATAACCAAAGTGCCCTCTGGCAGAGATGCCAGCAAACCATCTTCTCCCAGGTATACAGCTTCAACGTGCTTGCCTGCCGGCAGCATGGTGATCACGCACTCGGCACCTTTGGCCGCCTCACGGGCAGTGGCCGCAGAGTTCGCACCTTCGGAGACGAGCGCTGCGACAGCATCTTTTGACAGATCAAATACGGTTACGTCGTGCCCGGCTTTTACAAGGTTGCTGGCCATAGGGCCACCCATGTTGCCCAGACCAATAAAGGTAATCGTTGCCATAATCATCCCCTTGTTTTTGTATTCGGTTGAGTAGGCCGCCCGCTCAGGCCGCCTGTTTGGCTAGTTTTCGAAAAAGCTGTCAATCCACTCGCTGTCCATTTCCTCCAGCGATGCGTAACGCCAGCGCGGCTGCTTGTCCTTGTCGATCAGGAGCGCCCGCACACCTTCGGCAAACTCACCTTTCGTGAGGCAGTTTTGAGAGAGAGCCACTTCTTTATCAAGAACCTCGCGGAGGCTGTCCCGGCGGCAGTTGCGCAAATGCTGCCAGCACAGTGCCAGCGACGTGGGCGATGCGGTCTCCAATGGCCTGGTTGATTTGGCAAGCCAGCCATCACCGCTCGAAAGTTCTTTCATCTGAGCGACCATATCGGCCAGGCTATCGGCATCGGTGACCCGGTTTATCTCATCGAAATGCGTCCGTACCTGCGACTCAGGCAAGGCATCAGCGCTTTGATTTTCATGCTGCCTGAGTACGCTGCCCACTACGGCGAAGGCGTCTTCACCCTGCCAGTTGTGTGCGGTCAGATCGGCGACCACGGCCGCTTTCAGTTCATGTTTGATAAAGCGATCGGCAAGGCCCACGAAGATGGCATCAGCCGCATTCATGCGCGCACCGGTTAACCCCAGAAACAGCCCTGTACGCCCGGGGGTACGGTTCAAAAACCAGCCAGCCGCGACGTCCGGGTAAAGTCCGATGCTGCTCTCCGGCATGGCCAGCATGGATGCCTCAGTAACCACCCGGTGGGAAGCGCCTGCCATGATGCCGATGCCACCACCCATTACAATGCCATGTCCCCAGCACACCACAGGCTTTGGAAACGAATGGATCAGATAATCCATTTCGTATTCTTCAGTGAAGAAGGCTGTGCCGACGCTGGCGCCGCCTCCTCCGCTCTGTGGCTCGGTCATGCTCCTGTAAAGCGCGACTATGTCTCCGCCGGCACAGAACGCCTTATCGCCTTCGGCTTCGATCCACACGGCACGAACGCGATCATCCTCAGCCCAGCCTTTGAGTTGTGGCGTCAGCATCCGAATCATCTCGAGAGAGAGCGAGTTGAGTGCCTTGGGCGTATTTAGCCGGGCTACGGCAATCAATGCGCCGTCGGCGGTTTTCCACTCTTCAAAAACAATCGGTTGGTTGCTCATAAGAAATCCTTGAACCAGTATGTTCCGGTTTTCAGCCGTTTTTCCATTCCGGCTTACGTTTTTCCAGAAAGGCATTCACGCCCTCTTTCTGGTCTTCGGTTGAGAACAGCTCAACAAACAGCTCACGCTCCATGCGCCAGCTATCAGAGTGGCTGCGGCCATCACGAGAACTCATCACCAGAGTCTTGCAGCGGGCAACCGAAGACGGGCTCTGTTTGCACGCCATTTCAGCCAGCTCCAGCGCCTTCTCCAGGCCCTTGCCTGTGGCCACAACCTCTTCAACCAACCCAATCTGCAGTGCCTTGTCAGCTTTGACCCGCTCACCGCACAGAATCATGCGCTTGGCCCAACCCTCACCCACGACCCACGGCAGGTTTTGGGTGCCACCAGCACAAGGCAGAAGGCCAACCGTCGCTTCCGGCAGCGCCATCTGGGCATGCTCTTCAGCGATGCGGATATCACAGGCAAGTGCACACTCAAGGCCGCCGCCCATGGCATAGCCATTTATCGCGGCGATGGATACGCCCCGGAACGCCGTCAATGCAGCAAAGGCTTCCCCGAAGAGCTGAGCCATTTCGTTGGCCCGAGCCTTGTCGCCATCAGCAAAGGTTTTAAGATCGGCTCCGGCGGAGAAGAACTTCTCGCCCTGCCCGGTCAGAATCAGCGCAAAAATGTTCTTGTCTTCATTGAGCTCACGAACGATTTTTACCAGCGCATGCAGGGAGTCTGCGGTCCAGGTATTGGCCGGCGGGTTATCGATGGTCAGTATCGCAATGTGTCCGCGTTTTTCGAGCTGAATCAGGTCGCTCATCATCATTCTCCTGTTATTTTTTGCGAGTTATTGGATGGCCTCGGCCACGCCGTCATCCAGCAGGCGGCGGGCAACAATCAGACGCATGATTTCGTTGGTGCCTTCCAGAATCTGGTGCACACGCAAATCGCGCAAATAGCGTTCCAGAGGGTATTCGCGGATATAACCGTAACCGCCGTGCAGTTGCAGTGAGTCATTCACCACATCAAAGCAGACGTCGGTTGCAAAACGTTTGGCCATGGCGCAGTGCAATGTGGCTTCGGTATCGCCGCTATCGAGTTTGAACGCACCGAGGCGAACCATCTGCCGGGCTGCCACCAGATTGGTTGCCATATCCGCCAGCTTGAATTGCAGAGCCTGAAAGGCGGCCAGAGGTTTGCCGAACTGTTCCCGCTCGTGCATGTAATTTCGGGCCCTGAGCAACGCTGCCTGTGCGCCGCCCAGCGAGCAGGTGGCAATGTTGAGCCGACCGCCATCAAGGCCTTTCATGGCAATGGCGAAGCCACCACCTTCCTCACCCACACGATTGGTTACAGGAATTCGAACATTCTCAAGGTTGATGGTGCGGGTGGGTTGGCTGTGCCAGCCCATTTTCTCTTCGTTCTTGCCATAGGAAACGCCTTCGGCATCCGCAGGAATCACAAAGGTGGAAATACCCTTGGCGCCTGAGTCTGCCGCACCAGTGCGCGCCATCAGAACGAGGATATCGGTGCCACCGGCACCAGAGATAAATACCTTGCTGCCATTGATCACATAACTGTCGCCATCCCGAACCGCTTTGGTTCGCAAGCTGGCCGCATCGGAGCCCGCACCGGGCTCTGTCAGGCAGTAGGATGCAAGCCACTCACCACTGGCCAGCTTCGGAACAATTTCCTGCTTGAGGTCATCGGACGCAAAGCTCGCAACCATCCAGGTTGCCATGTTGTGAATGGTTATAAATGCAGCCGTTGAAGGGCATGCAGCTGCAAGCTCTTCAACAATTACCGACGTATCCAGCCTGGAAAGCCCCATGCCGCCGAGCGCTTCCGGGGTATAGATCCCCATAAAGCCCATTTCGCCGGCCTCCTTCAGCGTGTCTACCGGAAAGATATGCTCGTCGTCCCACTTGGCCGCATGGGGCGCCATGGATTTTTCAGCAAAGTTGCGAGCCGCTTCGCGAAACGCCAGCTGATCTTCAGTCAGGTTAAAGTCCATCGTCAGGCTCCAGATTCAAGAGTCTTGAGTCACGGGGAATAAAAAGGGGCCGGAAACAGATTCCGGCCCAAATCGTCCCACCGTCAACGCAATTAACGCAACTGGATAGAGAAGTTTGCTTCTGTCGTAGCAGCCTCACTGCTGAACCAGCGTGACGTAACGGTTTTGGTCTCGGTGTAAAAGCGCACTGCCTGCTTGCCGTAAGCGTGCTGATCGCCGTAGAAGGACCCCTTCCAGCCGGTGAATGAGAAAAACGGCAGGGGCACAGGAATGGGAATGTTCACACCTACCTGGCCCACATCAATCTCATGCTGGAAGCGACGGGCAGCGCCGCCAGAGCTGGTAAAGATCGATACACCGTTACCATATGGGCTCTTGTTGATCAGGGCGATGGCGTCCCCCAGACTTTTCTCTTCCATACAAACAAGCACAGGGCCGAAGATTTCTTCGTTGTAGATATCCATTTCGGTAGTCGCCCCGGAGAACAGAGTCGGACCAACCCAGTTTCCATCAGGCAAACCATCAACGCTGCAGCCACGGCCGTCCAGGAGCAGGTTGGCGCCCTGGGCTTCGCCGGTGGCGATGAGAGATTCGATACGATCCTTGGCCTTGGGAGAAATAACCGGGCCATAACTGGCCCCGGAATCGTTCCAGGCACCCGGGCGAACTTTCGCCATGGCTTCTTTCAGTTCCGGAATCCAGGCTTGGGCCTCACCTACGAACACCGCCACCGAAATGGCCATGCAACGTTGGCCAGCAGCGCCTACAGACGCACCTACCAGGGCATTGATTACATGCTGCTTATCAGCATCCGGCAGGATAACCATGTGGTTCTTGGCACCGGCAAAGCTCTGAACACGCTTCATATTGCGGGTTCCGGTTTCGTAGATATAACGGCCAACCGGCACGGAACCTACGAAGGACACTGCTTTGATGGCGGGATCCGTTAACAGAACATCAACTTGTTGCTTGCCACCGTGTACGACCTGAAGCACACCCTTGGGCGCACCGGCCTCTTCAAACAGTTCGGCAAGACGCATCGGGGTCAGCGGATCCTGCTCGGACGGCTTGAGAATAAACGTGTTACCGCAGGCAATCGCCATCGGGAACATCCACAGGGGAATCATCGCCGGGAAGTTGAACGGTGTAATGCCCGCACACACACCCAGCGGCTGAATCCAGGAGTGGGTATCAACCGACCGCGCTACGTTTTCAACGGTTTCACCCATCATCATGGAGGCTACGTTGGCCGCATGCTCAACCACTTCAATACCGCGCCAAACGTCGCCTTTGGCGTCGTCAAAGGTTTTACCGGTTTCCTGAGACAGGATTTCAGCAATTTCGTCGTGGTGCTCTTTCAGCAGCGCCTGGTAACGCAGCATGACGCGGGCACGGTCGGAAACCGGAACTTCTTTCCAGGTTTTGAACACTTCGCCAGCGGTATCAATGGCTTTGCGCATTTCAGCGTCTGTGGTGCACGGCGCACGTGCAATTACTTCATTGGTGGCCGGGTCGGTGACATCAATCCATTCGTTGGTCTGGCTCTGAACAAATTCGCCAGCTAGGTACAGTGGAACGTTTTTCATCTCAATATCCCTGTTTGTTGTTGTGCGAGAGCAGGCCAAAGCGCCGCAGCATTCGCAATGTATGCCAGACGCTTTGACAATGTATGGTAAGACCATAGCACGCCGCCCGGCACTTGAAGATTGACTAAATTTCGCACTTAATGGACTATCTTTCGATTACATCAAAATCAACAGCAGCGAAAAATATGGCACAGACCTCCCAGTGGCCGGTACCCAAGGACAGCATACGCTATGTTGTGCCCGCCCCAATCATCAGGCTTTTGTCTGAACACCCCCTGACCCGCGACCTCTACCCTCTGGCTTTTGGCCATTACCGCCGGGCGACTGGCCATCATATGCACCGGGAGCACCATCGCGACAATCTTTTGATTTACTGCACCGAGGGAAAGGCATTTTTGAACGTGAAAGGCGACGCTCACATGCTGGAAGCGGGGGATCTCTTGTTGTTGCCCGCAGGAGCGAACCACCGTTATACGGCTGACCCCAAGAACCCCTGGACAATTCACTGGGTGCATTACACCGGGCCGCTGGCGGACGAATTTCGCCATTACATGGGATTTGATGATTCCACACCAATCCGTCATTTGGGGCGGCAACCCAGACTGCTGGTGGACTTCAACGGCTTGCTCTCTGTGCGACAGACGGGGTTCCGCGCCCGCGGTTTGATTCACGCCGCCAACCGCTTGCGGCAACTGCTGGCAGCCGTCCCGATCAGCGTGGACGAAACTGGCCACAAACGGCAGGCCGAACTGGATATCATCAACAACTATATGCGTGAGCACCTTGATGAGCGCATCACCCTGGAGCAGCTTGCCGATCTTGCAGGGCTCTCCCCGGCACATTTTGCGACGCGCTATCGAGAGCAGACCGGAACATCGCCCATTCAGCACTTCCTTCACCTGAAAGTGGAAAGAGCGTGCCAGATGCTGGATGCTACGAGCCTGAGCTTTACAGAAATAAGCCATCGTCTTGGCTATGACGACGCCTATTATTTCTCCCGACTGTTCAAAAAGGTGATGGGGCAGTCACCAAGGGATTACCGACATACTCCGAGGCACTAACCAACTACGACTTTTGTTGTAGAGACCAAACCGTTAGTCTTGGCTTGAAAGACAACAAAAGAGCATCCTGATGGCTACACATACCTTTGAAATCAACGAAACCTTCGACGTACCTCGCAACAAGGTTTTTGCTCTGTTTGCTGACCATCAACGCTTCGGAAAACTACTGGGGGCACCCGTGAAGCGCATAAAGGACAGCGATCAGGCTAACCCCAACGGCCTCGGTTCAGTGCGCCGGATTGGTGTCGGCCCCATAGGGCTGGAAGAGACCATAACCAGTTTCGAACCGGACTCGCTGATCGAGTACACCATTATCAGCTTCAGCCCGATTCGGAATCATCTGGGCCGCATTCGCTTTGAAGACACACCAGAAGGGCACACTCGCGTGCGCTACCGTATTTCATTCGACGACATTGTGCCGTTTACCGGGAAGTTGGTAGGGGCCGGCCTGGAATGGGCTATTCGCCGTGGCATCAGGAAGGTACCGCGACTGGCCTAACCCGACGGTTGGGCAAACAAAAGGTTACTTGATGGATGTCAGATTATTGACCTGAAGCAACTGCCGTTACCCAACTATTTTGTACCCTCCGCGCAACTTGCATTATCCGGCCACCCCAGTCGGTTCTCATTCTGCGGAGATCAAGATGGCAAACGGTCCAATTGTTCTGTTTGATAATGGGCACCATAAGTGCCTGATGTTCGATTCCCTGGTCACCGGCGAGGGTGTCCAGTCCAACCAGTTCCTGATTGTTGACGGCGAGCACGAAGCGCTGATCGATCCAGGCGGCGACCTGACTTACACACCGCTTGCTGTGGCGGCATCCAAGTTCATGAACATCAAGGACTTGGATTTTGTATTTGCGTCACACCAGGATCCTGACATCATCGGCGCCATTGACCGCTGGATCGTCCACACCAGCGCGAAGATCGTGACATCGAAGCTGTGGGCCAGGTTTCTCCCCCATCTGGTGTCCAGCTACGTTACTAACCAGCTCAGTGGTAGCGTTTACGATCGCATTGTCAGCATTCCGGATGCAGGCGCCAACATAAGATTTGGCGACTCCTACCTGCAGTGCCTGCCGGCCCACTTCATGCACTCAGTGGGTAACCTGCAGTTCTACGATCCGGTCTCAAAAATCCTGTTTTCCGGAGATCTCGGTGCATCCATGGGGGGTGAAGATGATCACATGCCGGTAACCGATTTTGACCGGCACATCCCCCACATGATCGGGTTCCATCGGCGCTACATTGCCTCACAAAAGGTATGCCGACTATGGGCCAATATGATCCGCGAAATGGATGTTTCGATGATAGTCCCGCAGCACGGAAAACGCTTCGAGGGCCCCGTGATGATTGACCGGTTCCTCAACTGGGTCAGCAAAATGGAGTGCGGTATCGATTTGATGGTGCAGGACAATTACCGCGTGCCGGTCGACTACATCTGAGTGCTGAGGGGCAGTCCTTCAAATAGGCCTGTCCCAAATCGCTATTCTTGCGTAAAATCCCGCCTTTTCCCCAGCAATTATGAGGCAGCGCAAAAATGGGCAGAGCCTATCAGAACCGCAAACAATCGATGGCCAAAACCGCGGAGGCCAAAACCAAGGTCTACAGCAAGTACGGGCGAGAAATCTATATGAGTGCCAAATCCGGCGGCACAGACCCGGATGGTAACCTGTCGCTGCGTGGCCTGATTGATCGTGCCAAGAAAGACCAGGTACCTTCACACGTTATCGAAAAAGCAATCGATAAGGCCCGTGGTGGTGCCGGCGAAGATTACTCGCCCGCCCGTTACGAAGGCTATGGCCCCGGCAACTGCATGGTGATCGTAGACTGCCTCACCGATAACCCCAATCGCACGTTCGGCGATGTTCGCCTGGCATTTACCAAGACCAAATCCAAAATTGGCACGCCGGGTACCGTTGCGCACATGTTTGATCACAGCGCGATTTTCGTATTCAAAAGTGAAGACGAAGAAGCGGTACTCGAAGCCCTGATGGAAGCGGATGTCGACGTTACCGATATCGAGAATGAGGACGGTCAGATTACCGTGTTCACGCCTAACACCGAATACGCCAAAGCCCGTCAGGCACTGACCGACGCTTTCCCTGAGATTGACTTCGACGTAGACGATATCCAGTTTCTGCCGAAAACCACAACCGTTGTGGAGGGCGATGACATCCCCATGTTCGAGAAGTTTTGTGACATGCTGAACGAACTGGACGACGTACAGAACATCTTCCATAACGCGGAGCTTCCTGAGCAGTCAGAGCAGTGAGCCAGACAAACCCAAAAGTGGTAATCCTTAAAACAGGCAGCACCTACCCGGACCTCAAAGAACAGTTCGGAGATTTTGAGGAATGGTTCGTACGGGGGTTGTCACCCCGGTTCGACATTACCGTACTCAACACGGTAGCCGGAGAGTTGCCGGGCGATCCGACCAACTGGGACGGCGTTGTCGTAACAGGTTCCCCTGCCATGGTCAGTGACCGTGAACCCTGGAGCGAAGATGCTGCGGCATGGCTGGCCCGAGTCGTTGACAAGGCCGTTCCGCTACTCGGCGTATGCTACGGGCACCAGCTTCTGGCACACGCTTTGGGTGGTGAGGTTGGCTACCATCCGGGCGGTCGTGAGAGCGGCACACATCGTGTCGAACTGCTAAACAGCGCCACGGATGACCCCTTGTTTCGCGGCATGCCCGACAGCTTCAGTGCACAACTCACCCACAAACAGACCGTGTTACGTCTTCCGCAAGATGCCATTCTGCTTGGCCGCAACGAGTTTGAGCCACACCAGGCGTTTCGGGTGGGCAAATGCGCCTGGGGCGTGCAATTCCACCCGGAATTTTCGGACGCCATCATGAGAGCCTATCTGGGCGTACAGGCGCCGGACCTCGAGCGCGAAGGGTTTAACTCGCAAGCCATGATCGACTCGGTGGTTCGCGCGCCGGAAGCATCCGGATTACTTGAGCGCTTTTCCGCACTGGTCATTGACAACAAAACCAGCTAAAACCGCATCGCAAACACTTGGCCCTTATGTCTCTGAAGGTATTGTTCGCACTCATTGTTCTGATACTTGTCGGCGTGGGCTTTTATCATACCTACAAGCCCCTGCCTCACGGCATCAGCCACAATGGTGACGCACTTCCCCTGAACGACGCAGTGTTGCTGAGGGATGCGACCTATCATCACAACGATGGCTCAGAAACCCGCGACCATGAGATTTTCGACGAAATCCTTCGCCTTATTGGCCAGGCCAGATACTTCGTGCTGGTCGACATGTTCCTCTTCAACAGCAGCAGCCCTGCCGACGTAGAGCACCGACATCTCTCAGAACAGCTTACCGAGGCACTGATCAACCGCAAGGCCGAACAGCCGGAGCTTGAGATTGTGGTTATCTCCGATCCGTTGAACACGCTTTACGGAGGCTCCGTTTCACCCTGGTTTCAGGCACTGCGCCAGGCCGGCATTCCGGTAACAGAAACCAACCTGCGGCCGTTGCGTGACAGCAACCCGACCTGGTCGGCAATCTGGCGGCTATGCTGTCAGTGGTTCGGTAATAATCCCGAAGGTGGCTGGCTGCCAAATGCATTGGGGACGCAACCTGTCACCATCCGCAGCTACCTTGCACTCCCCAACTTCAAAGCAAACCATAGAAAAGTTCTGGTGACTGATGAAGGGGAAACACTACGCGCCCTCGTAACCTCGGCCAACCCTCACGATGGCAGCAGCCGGCATAGCAATACGGCCATCAGTTTTACCGGCCCGGCGGTCACCGACGTTCTGAAAAGTGAGCAAGCGGTTCTGGCCCTGTCCGGCCAGACCAACCCGACGCTGGACCGGCTGATCAGCGCAGCAAATACCAGCCACCCAGCGGATCAGTATGCTGCCGGCAGGATTGCGATAAAAACAGAATCTGCAATTCTGGACTCTGCACTCCAGATGATCTCGAGTGCGCAACGTGAAAGCCGGCTGGATCTCGCATTTTTCTACCTCTCACATCGGGCAATTGTTGCCGCCCTGCTCAATGCTCATAAACGTGGCGTCCAGGTGCGCGTACTTCTCGACGCCAACAATGAAGCCTTCGGTCACAAAAAAAGTGGTATACCCAATCGCCAGGTCGCTCTGGAGCTTCACAAAGCGGGTATTCCAGTGCGCTGGTGCAACACATTCGGCGAGCAGTGCCACAGCAAGTTACTGACCCTGCGTCCGTTGGCCGGCTCCACTCAGCTCTTGCTGGGCTCAGCCAACTTTACGCGGCGCAACCTGGACGACCTTAACCTCGAAACCGATGTGTGGGTTTCCGTTTCACCGGATTCTGAAGTAGCCACAAAAGCTGTCGATTTTTTCGAACGGCAGTGGCAATCCGGCCCCGGCAGCGACCCTGTTATGAGCCTTCCCTACGAACGTTGGGCCGACGACTCGATGCTGCGTTACTGGCGCTACCGCCTGATGGAAGCAACAGGTCTTTCAACGTTCTGAGCACGCAATACCTCATTATTTTGGTTTCATACACCTCCCTCACCAAAAGTTTCTCTATGCTTTTTCCGTCGAGCTTGGCTTCCAGCTTACAAACGCCTATGCTTCTCTTCGCCAAATTCAATAAAAACAAGGAGATAAAAATGCTAGACAGAGCTGCACGGCCAATGGTCAGTCTGGTCGACAAATACCTGCCAGACCCGTATATCTTCGTACTGATTCTATCCCTGTTCGCTTTCATCGCCGCGATGGTATTTGAAGGTCACGGCCCCATGGCAGTGATTGAAATGTGGGGTAACGGATTCTGGAACCTGCTCACCTTCTCAATGCAGATGCTGCTTGTTCTGGTTACCGGGTTTATGCTTGCCAGCACGCCGTTGGTCCGGGGAATACTCAACCGCATTGCGGCCCTCGCCAGTACACCTGGCCAGGCGATTGTTCTGGTGACCTTCGTAGCGCTTATTGCGAGCTGGATTAACTGGGGATTCGGCCTTGTCGTTGGCGCCCTCTTCGCAAAGGCACTGGCCCAGCAAGTCAGGGTTCACTATCCATTGCTGATTGCCAGTGCTTACTCTGGTTTTATCGTATGGCACGGTGGCCTGGCCGGCTCAATTCCTCTGGTTATCGCGACTGACGGGCACTTTACCGCAGACATGATCGGCGTAATTGGCACCGGCGAAACCATCTTCGCATTCTTTAACCTTGCGATCATTGTGGCACTGTTTATTGTTGTTCCCATGGTGAACCGCCTGATGTTGCCCTCAGAAGAAGAGAGCACCTATGTCGATCCTGCGGTACTTGATGATGAGCCTGACACCACCGTTACGATAAACCGCCCTGCAGACCATCTCGAAAACAGCAGGATACTGGCCTGGCTGGTTGGCTTCAGCGGTCTGGCCTTCATATTCCAGTATTTTATGAACGGTGGCGGCCTGAACCTGAATATTGTGAATTTCATGTTCCTGTTCCTGGCGATCATTCTGCACCAAACACCGAAAAGACTGCTCGGTAGCCTGCATGAAGCGGTCAAAGGTGGCTCAGGCATCGTTATACAGTTCCCGTTCTATGCCGGGATCATGGGTGTGATGACAGCTTCGGGCCTGGCAGCCAGCATTTCCTCCGGCTTTGTCTCCATGGCAACGGCGGAGAGTCTGCCGTTCTGGAGCTTTATCAGCGCAGGGCTGGTGAACATATTTGTACCTTCCGGTGGTGGCCAGTGGGCCGTGCAGGCGCCGGTCATGCTGCCTGCAGCCCAGGAACTTGGCGCAAGCATTCCTCGAGTAGCCATGGCCGTTGCCTGGGGCGATGCCTGGACCAATCTTCTGCAGCCCTTCTGGGCATTACCGGTACTCGCTATTGCAGGGCTAAAAGCCAAGGACATTATGGGGTATTGCCTCATGCTGTTAATAATCACGGGCGTGATCATCAGCGTAGGTCTTACCTGGCTATAGGGGATCGCCAAGCACAACCGGGGGGGGCGCTTCAATTGCCCCCCCGGTTTTCATCACGGTTTATGGAAAATCGCCACGTCCTTTCGGGGCACAATCATTGTCCAGCCCAGGCGTTGCGCAATAAGCGCCAGTGTCGCCTCACGATAGAATACAACGTGCGTGGGATCCCGCCGGTAATGCCAGTTATCAAACCGGTCATCGCTGGTCTGGAAACAGGTCATTATGCCAAGCCACCCTCCGGGTTTTAATAAGCCATCCAGTTGGTTGAACACCTTTGCCGGGCGATGCAGATGCTCCACCACCTCGGTGCAGGTAATAAAATCATACGGATGGTTCAGCACTGACTGGGATGGGTAGAAAAAAGGATCGTAAAGTACGATATCCATTCCCGCTTCTTGCAGCATATCGGCAAGCGCCGGGCCTGGCCCACAACCGAAATCCAGCCCTGACGCGCCGGGTTGAATACGGTCAAGCAAGGGCATTGCAAGCTTCTCGAGAAAAGCCCGATAACCCGGATCACCCGGGTCATTATTATGAAGATCGTAAACTGCACGCTCCTCATCCGGCGCAAGCCAACTTGCCTGCGCCATCAGCGTTGCTTCGCAGTGCGGGCAACGCAAATACTCCTGCCCCTCTACTGTCCGAAAGCCGGCCAGCACACCGCGTTCGCAAACGCTGCAATCCGCGCCTTCACAAACGCTGGTTTCGGGTGCTTTTCCTGCCTCTGCCGATGGTTTTTGCATGCACTCTCCAGCATCGCAAGCTCAAACCCGGAAAATAATGGCAGACTCGGCGCCAAAGCGCGAATCGACAGGCTGTCGCCTGTTATGATGCCTTGACTCAGATACACAACCGGACAATCGATGACCAGCAATCACTCCACTCGTCTTAACAAATACATCAGCGAAAGCGGCATGTGTTCACGCCGGGAGGCGGATCGCTACATTGAACAAGGCAATGTCTATATCAATGGCAAGCGGGCCAGCGTAGGTGATCAGGTATTACCCAACGATACCGTCAGGGTAAACGGCCAGGTTATCGAGCCCCGCGCTGAAGACGACCTGGTGTTTATTGCCCTGAACAAACCAGTGGGCATCGTCAGCACCACCGATGATGCGGAAAAATACAACATCCAGCGCTTTGTTGGCCACAGTACGCGTATTTTTCCGATCGGGCGCCTGGATAAGGATTCACAGGGTCTGATTTTTATGACCAGCAATGGTGACCTGGTGAATAAAATCCTGCGCGCTGGCAACAATCATGAAAAAGAATACGTTGTCACGGTCGACAAGCCCATCACCAAATCGTTTATTCAGGGCATGGCTGGAGGCGTGCCCATCCTCGGCACCATGACCAAAAAATGCAAAGTGGAGCAAGAGAGCCGTTTTGTATTTCGCATAACACTGGTGCAAGGGCTGAACCGCCAAATTCGTAGAATGAGCGAACATTTCGGATTTGAAGTCACCCGCCTGGAGCGCGTTCGTATTATGAACGTCAACCTGAAGGGGCTGGCTGCGGGCCAGTGGCGGGATCTTACGGAGAAGGAGTTGGCGGGCCTGTTTGAGGCGATTCGTGATTCATCTTCTGATGTCGCACCGAGTAAACCTGCAGCTGCGAAAAAGAAGCCCGCAGGTAAACCCAAAAGCTCTTTAAATCAATCGCCCAAGCCACCGGGATCTGGCCACCGAACCGGGCCTAAAGCTCCCGGAGCCAGGCCCAAAACACCTGGTGTCAGGCCTGAAACCGGCAAAAAATCCAAATCGTCAAAACGGCCCAAAGCAGGAAAGCCTCGGCAGCGCAGCGTTAAGCGATAGGCAAAGCTACACTGGCCGGGCTGCCTTTTCTACTCCGCGGGCGTTGGTCGCACCAGAATTTCATTCACATCCACATGGGAAGGCTGGGATACCGCATAGATCACCGCGCGGGCAATATCGTCCGGCAGCAGCGCGTGGGCCGGTGGCTTATCGAAAAATGGCGTATCGACCATACCAGGCTCTATCAGGGTTACCCGCACCCCGGAACCTCGCAACTCTTCCCTTACGTTATAACCGATAGCCGAAACAGCCCATTTGGTCGCGCTGTACATCGAACCGGGAATCGAAACCCTGCCGGCCGCAGAGCCTGTCAGCAACAAGTGTCCCTTGCTTTTACGAAGTGCCGGCAGGCAATGCTGAATAGTCAGGCCAACCCCGTAAATATTGGTGAGAATCATATCTTTCCAGACATCCGGATCGGCTTCACTGAAGCCTCCCGGCTCCCCTCCCCGGCCAGCGTTGGCAAACACACTGTCCAGGCGACCAAACTTTTTCAGGGCCTGTTCAACCATCGCTTTCTGATCGTCACCCTTCTGCACATCGCATTCGACAATCAGCACTTCGCTGTCACCACCGAGTTCAGCCTGCAGCGCCTCAAGCTTGCCGGCAGAGCGGGCTGCAAGAACAAGGCGATAACCTTCTTTGGCGGCCGCCCGTGCCGTTGCAGCACCAATGCCGGAAGATGCGCCGGTGATCAACATAACGGGGTTTTTTGAGGCATCATCTGTCATAAATTGCTCGCTCCTTTCATCAGTTAAATGTCATTGAACTACGTGTATCAGAGATTCAGCAATATCAGCGCCAGCACCGCCATGGCCAGTAAAAACCAGCGAGCGTAAGAATTGGATTTGCCATCATCACCTTCCGTGACCGGGGTAACATGGCCACTCGCCTCATACTCTGCAACCAGCTGCCGCGCCGGATAGAGATCCTCGTCTTCTACATGAACATTACTGAAGCCTGCTGCGCCAATTTCGCCCATTGCACCCTGCAGGTAATGGCCACCTACGTAAGTTTCAATGCCGTTGGCTTTTAACAAACCGGCAACAATGTGCGCTTCAGTGATGTCCTTGGCCCGATAGGCTATTTGCAATGCCCGTCTCCTTTTGTGACATTTGGGGGCAGAACTCGCAAAAAATCTGCGATGCTTTGTAACCAAAGCATAGTGCGCTCACGCTTTCAGGGCCAACTCTCAGAATACGGACAACTCATGTTCTGGATTATCGCTGTCGTAATTTTACTTGTCGTTGCACTGACCCTGCTTCTGTTTCGCATTGAAGATATGTCCCATCTGGACGCGTACGAATATTCCGTGAAGGAAGCAACCCCGAGCGAAGAGAACCTGAAAGTACTGGAGCGTATCCGCGAAATGGGCAGGGCCGGGAAAGGCCTTCGTGGTAAAGCGCGGCTGATAGCGCTGCGCAAGCATATGGACAGCCTCAGTGACGGCCTGGAGTTCGGGTCAGAATTCCGGCAATGCGATAGCCCGAGCGGTGAGTGGGTTATTGCTCCCGGTGCTGATACCCAACGGCGAATTCTCTACATTCACGGCGGTGCCTGGGCGGCGGGCAGCCCCCGTAGCCATCGATCCATTACAGACCGCCTGTCTCACATTGCCAATGCATCTGTCTTTGCCGTGGACTATCGCCTTATGCCGGAGCACCGGTTTATGGACGGTGTACGTGACTGCCGCAGAGCTTACACCTGGTTGATAGAAAGTGGCCCAGACGGTCCGGATGAAGCCACGTTTATCCTCGTCGCAGGAGATTCGGCCGGCGGCAGCCATGCCCTTGGCCTGCTGGCCTGGATCCGTGAGAGCGGCCTGCGTCAGGCTGATGGTGCCGTAGCGTTTTCCCCCTCCACAGACCTCACCCTGAGCGCGCCGAGCAACCGCGGTAATATCGCAACAGATCCAATGCTGGGGCCAATGTTTGGTGGTCTGTCGAAAATTCCCCGACCGGTTATCTGGTGGGCAACGCTTGCAGCATTCCGTATTTCTCCGACCAGTCCTGTCGCATCACCACTCCTGGGCAATCTTGCCAACCTACCGCCCACACTGATTCAAGCCAGTGACTCCGAGATGCTTCTGGATAACGCCAGACGATACGCGTCCAAGGCCAAAGCACAGGGCTCGAAAGTGGTGCTGCACACCTGGCCCGGAATGGTTCACGTCTGGCAGATTTTCACCCCGGTATTGCCGGAGGCCGAGGAAGCATTCGACGATATAGAATCATTTATCAAGGAAATCGAATCAAAAAAGCGCGAGCCAGAGGCGAGTCAGACCTGAACCTTGCCCCGCAGAGCTTTGGTTTTGCCTTTCTGCGTTTTGCGGTCAACGCGTTTGCGCCGGGCAGATTTTGAGGGGCGGGTGGCACGACGCGCCTTTTGCACTTTGACAGCCTCCAGTATCAGTTCCTTCAGGCGCTCAAGTGCATCCTCCTTGTTCAGCTCCAGCGTACGGAATGACTGGGCCTTGATGATGATAACGCCTTCCTTGCTAATGCGCTGATCCTGCAGCGCCATAAGACGCTCCTTGTAGAACGGCGGCAGAGCAGAACTCTGCACATCGAAGCGTAAATGAACTGCCGAGGCTACCTTGTTGACGTTCTGACCACCGGCGCCCTGAGCACGGATCTGGGTGATTTCTATTTCCCACTCAGCGATTTCTACTGCATTTGATATTTTCAGCATCCTGCAATGGTAACAAATCCCGCAAACCGTAACCTGACATCCTGGGTATTCGGTAATAGAGTGGAATCGGTAACAGAGTGAAATCAAAGAACAGCAGCTCAGGAATTTGCATGGTTCAGGCTTTCAGATACGTCATCATTCTGGCTTTCTCCTCCCTTGTGCTGGGTGGCTGCGCCACTAATCAGCAATTGCAGCCCGGGCGAGCCGCACTGCAATATTCTCCGGTTGAATCCGCACAAGGGTCTGTCAAAGCCGAAAAACTGTGGCAAGCCTTTGAGCGCTACCAGGGCACGCCTTATCAGTATGGTGGCACAACCGCACGTGGGTTTGACTGCTCAGGATTCATCACAACTGCGTATCGTGAAAGCCTGGGGCAACAACTGCCGCGCACAACCTCGCAAATGCTGCGGTACGGTGATGTGGTTCATCCTGAAGAGGTTCAACCCGGCGATATCGTATTCTTCAGAATTGCAGGCAAAGACCAGCACGCCGGAATTTATATGGGCGACAACCTGTTTATCCACGCATCAACATCTTCCGGCGTCATCATGTCCGAACTGACCGGTTACTACTGGAAAGACCGTTTCTCTGGCGCACGGCGGTTTGACTAGTTCTTCTTGCTAACACTAAAGGCTGCCATTGAGCGCCAGATGAAGCGCGATGGCCGCCATCATCACGCCAATTGCGCCGTCGATAATCCGCCATGCCAGCGGGCGTGACAGAACCGGCGCCAGTACCGCCCCGCTCCATGCGAGCAAACCGAACCACAGGACAGACGCGCTGCTGGCGCCCGCCACGAAGGTCGTTGCGTTTTCCTGCTGTGCGCCTACCGCCGGAATCAACAACAGGGTATCGAGATACACCTGAGGGTTCAGCAAGGTAACCGCCAGCGTGGTAAAAAGAACACCCCTCAGACTGCGGCGCGATACCTCACCGGTTTCAAGCGCCGCCCTGCCCCAACTGGCTCTCACAAAGGCCTGAATCGCCAGCCAGCCGAGAAAAGCCACCCCGAGCCAACGCAGGATTTCCAGCGCCTGCGGCATGGCCATCAAAGCTGCGCTGACCCCGAACATGCCAAGCGTGAAAAGAGTAATATCTGCCGCCATGCAAAAACCCGCCGCCCACCAGTGGTGCTCGCGCCGGATCGCCTGGCTCAGCACATAGGCATTCTGCGCTCCGATAACGACAATAATACCGCCGCACACAATCAAACCGGTCAAGTAACTTTCAAGCACTGCTCTTTGCTCCATTTTTGATGCAGCAAGAATAGCCGCTTGCCGCTATACTTGAAATTCATATTCATAATGATGCATCAGTTTTGCTTATGATCGATTACAAATTGCTGGAAGCTCTCGCCACCGTTGTCGAGACAGGTGGTTTTGAGCGTGCAGGCGCTGTGCTTGGTCTGAGCCAATCCGCCATTTCACAGCGCATCCGAACCCTGGAAGTCCGCATCGGGCAACCGGTTCTGCTACGCAGCCCTGTTCCCAGAGCCACACCGGCGGGGCAGCAACTGCTGAACCACGTTCAGCAGGTTCAGTTGCTTGAGAGGGATCTTGCGAAATCGCTTCCCACTCTCTCCGAGCCGGCTGCACGGTTACGCATCGCACTCAATGCTGATAGCCTCGCAACCTGGTGGGCAAGCGCCATCGGTGAATTCTGCCGGCAGGAAGCGCTGCTGCTGGATATGGTGGTCGAAGACCAGGACATCGCACTGCGCAGAATGCGCGAAGGTGATGTGGCCGCCTGTCTGTGCAGCAATCCACAGCCGGTAGCCGGGGCACGCTGCGTTCCGCTTGGCACCATGACCTACCTGCCTCTGGCAACACCTTCATATAAAAAGCGGTATTTCAGCCAGGGCTTTAATGAACAAAGCCTGCAGACAGCGCCTGCAATCGTATTCGGGCCTAATGACCAGTTGCAGCACCGGTTTCTGGCTCAGAGTGGCTACCCAGGTGCCTTCCCGTACCACCTGTGCCCTTCCTCTGAAGGATTCGTGAAACTGGCTTTGGCCGGAATGGGTTACGGCATGATTCCGGAGATTCAGGCGAAACGTGAAATCGAGGCAGGACGACTGGTCAGCATTGCGCCCGGTCAATCTCTTGAGGTTGAGTTGCACTGGCACTTCTGGCGCCACAGCGGAGGGGTTATGGAACGGCTGACGACTGCATTGAAAGCTGCACGCTCTTAATCTTTCGATCGCACACTGATGCCAAACCATTCAGGAAACCGGAGCAGGCAAAACAGCGCCGCCATGTCGTAAACGCCGTGCCAGACCATGACCAGGAGAATGCTGTCGGTTAATGCATACGCCAGCCCGAGCACCAACCCGAGGCTTGTGGCGATGACAAAGTAAGTAAAAGACGCGTAATGCACCAGGCCAAAAAGCACGGATGCAGCCAACACTGCTGTCGTGGTATCCGTATGCACAGCCAGCCAGCCCTGCACAGCGCCTCTGAAAAGGAGTTCTTCGCCTATACCGGCGAAAACCGAAAGCAGAAAAAGAACAAACCAGGAATAACTGGAAGCAAATCTGTGCAGGCCGCGCATTTGCCTGTCGAGGTTATTCGGGAACAGGCCTGGAATTTGAGTGAGTAGTAATAGCGCTCCGTAGGTGCACAGGGCACCCAGAACTCCGTAAAGCACACTGGGTAAAATTCCGTCTCCGGAGATCGGTACAGGAATACTCAAGATGAGAATTGCCAGCAACCCGACCACCCCGATTCCACCCTGGAACACCAGGGCGGTAACCGGAGAAACTTTCGATTTACGCTGATTATTCAAAGCCATCTATTGTTCAAAAAGTCCTTTCACGGCGAACAGGTCATCATATTGAGGCACCTGTTTCTGTGCTTTAGCCTGGAACGTTTTCATCATGTCCGTGGGGCGGAACATGCCAGCCTGCCAGGTTGCCATGTACTTCAGGCTATCCGCCACGGTGTGGTCACGGCTGTAGTTCAGCATCTCTTTACAACCAGTAACCGCAAGCGGTGAGTTGGCGGCAATCTGAGCGGCGATGTCCATAACGCCTGCGATTAAAGCGTCCTGGTCTGCGTAGAGTGCATTCACAAAGCCAAGAGCTTTCGCTTCCTGCGCAGAAAGCTTACGGCCAGTGTAAGCCAGCTCACGCACAACGCCTTCCGGCATCAGTTTGGGCAAACGCTGAAGAGTGCCCACATCCGCCGTCATGCCGAGCTCGGTTTCCTTGATTGTGAAGTACGCGTCCTCGGTGCAGTAACGGCTGTCGGCTGAACACACCAGATCCAGAGCACCACCTATGCAGCCCCCCTGGATGGCTGCCAATACCGGCAGACGAACGTTTTCCAGAGACGTCAGAGTATCCTGCAGCTGCAATACGACCCGGCGCAGGTTTTCTGCCATACGGCCAGGATCACCGCTCATGGGCACAGCCTTGGAGTCTGTAAAGACACCAAGATCCATCCCCGCAGAGAAATGCTTACCCGTGGATGACACCACAATAACCCGCGCATCGGTGTTCGACTCGATCTCCTGCATGCACTTGGGCAACTCAAGCCAGAAGGCCTTGGTCATGGTATTCATCGCTTCCGGGCGGCTGAACTGCACATGGGCAATCTTGTTTGTAACGCTGACAGAAAAACTTTCGTAGGTGGATAACTCAGACAAGGCAAGGCTCCTGTAACAGTTCTTGAAAATTCCGGAATACAGAATCAAACATACCTCATGTTGCTGAAAATGTCGGGTTTATGCCTATAAGAAAATGCTTTGCTTTTCATCGGCCAACAGGTACAGTGCTCCTCGTTGGAAAGATTTAGCAAAGCACTTCATCAATAAGACGCATTTTTGTACCCGCAAGTAGTGCATCGTCCTGTTTTTGATCACGCAAGTTTTTTGTTTCCGCATATCGCTGACCAGCCATCAATGTGATGACTTGGCGGCACATTAAATGATTGAATTCAGGAATATTTATTATGTCTACTGTTACCGGTACTGTTAAGTTTTTCAACGAAGCAAAAGGTTTTGGCTTTATCACTCGTGAAGGCGGCCCCGACGTATTCGTTCACTACAGCGCTATTCAAGGCGGCGGATTCAAGACTCTGGCTGAAGGCCAGCAGGTTGATTTCACCGTGACTCAGGGCCAGAAAGGTCCTCAGGCTGAGAACGTTGTTGCTGTTTAATTAACAGACAACGCTAAAAAAGGCAGCTTCGGCTGCCTTTTTTGTTGCTTGCTTTTTATTGCTCCAGAGTTTCTTCCTGCTCCACCCGATTTCTACCTCCAGCCTTACCGCGATAAAGCGCTCTGTCGGCACGACTGATAACAGAACCCCGATCGTCGTTTTCATACATTTCGCTTACACCAACGCTGATAGTTACGTCGATCGACTCACCTGTAACAGCTTGCCAGTCATGGCTGTGAATAGCACTTCTGACCCTCTCTGCACTTGCCAGCGCACTTTCAATGCCAGTATCCGGAAGAATAACCAGAAATTCCTCGCCACCCCAGCGTGCTACTGCATCCTGAGTTCGCAACTGTGCCGGAATCAGTCGCCCAATCTCCGCCAGGATTCTGTCCCCCATTTCATGTCCATAGTGGTCATTAATGGATTTGAAATGATCAACGTCGAGCAACAGGAATGCCACTGGATGCCTCGCCCTACGAAAGCGTGCGATTTCATTCTCCGCCAGCTCGCTGCCATAGCGGCGGTTAAACAGCCCTGTCAGCGAATCGACCGTTGCAAATCTGCGAAGCTTGCGCTGCGCCGAAATAACCGTACTCATATAAAAAAATGAGAGGTAGCTCAACATTGCAAACACGATGCTCAGATTGAACAAGTGAACGCCGCGCAAGGCGCCAGGCGATATTGGCTGGACAGGCTCGATGAACCACATGAGAATGTCGAGCCCTATGTAGTAACCCCAAAGCCCCACTATTAAAGAAAAAATCGTACCAAGACGCACCAAACTGACGCACAAGGCTGGGATGAACATCAGCAAATAGTAGTGAAAGCCACTCTCCCACCCGATCATTATGGTTCCGAGCGCCGAGTGAATAATCACCTCAAGCCAGATCAGCGCGATAGCCAGGCGATTCTGCCTTCGTTTAATAGCATAATAAGCGGTCGCATACATAGCGACGCTGCCAACGTTTATCCACGCCAGGATGGGCGATCCGAGAAAATGAAACAGGAAGAAAAAAGAAATATCGACAGCCGCTGCAAGCTGACATGTCCGGCGGGCAACCTGCCAGAATCGCAGCCCACGCTCACGCCGTGATGCAGGATTCACGGTGCTATTGTCATTATCCATATACTGCAAATTCCCTTGCAACAGAACGGTCGGAGCCACCAGAAATGCCGCCATTATGGTCTTGGCCAAAACACCAAGAAGCATAACAACCTGATTATAAGTATATTTGCACATGACTTTAGCACAAAAGTGCAACTCTGAATCCTTTTCGACAGACTTGCGGTCGTTACCTATTCGCACATTAAAAACATCCATTGACTACCTCTTTAACTCGCAATAAGATACATAAAACATGAATCTTATTGCGACCAAAAAGAGATATTCCTGATGACACAGCTATTTAAAGAAGTGGCCAGCCCCAAAAATGCCGATAGGGCGGAGACTGAAAGGCTCAACGATGGGGCCGCTGAACAAGCCGTCAGAGCGTCTGAAAGCACCGACAAGGAAACGGTAAAGAAGGGAAAACACGGAGATCCGGGCGTTTGCTGCGGTGGCTGCTCTTAACGGCGGCCCGAATGATAAATATCGCCAGTGACGCTTCCACTGCACATTCTGTACTTCGGAAACGCCGCTGGCCATTTAATCAGGGGTGGTCAATGATCCATCTTGTGCCCAGAATGCTCCATTTCCTGCTCTTTCATATCAGCGTCCAGGGACTGTACGTTTAGCTCGACTTCAATAGCCTCCGCACCTTCAAATTCCAGAACCAGGGGAATCGTCTCGCCTTCTTTAAGCGGCTCCGTGAGCTTTTCAAGCATTAAATGATAGCTCAGAGGTTTGAGCTCCACCGCCTCTCCGGCCGATATTGCCAACCCGCCCTTAAGCGGCTCCATGCGCATAACACCGTCTTTCATTAGCGTTTTATGCATTGAAACATGACCCGCTCTGGGCGTACTTGCGCTGATCAAAGTGACATCCCTGTCGCTGTGATTCCTGATAACGAGATAACCTACACCCATAGGAGTGCCTGGCGGTGTCGGCCGGCTCCACGGATGCTCTATAGCAACGCCGCCGTGAGCGTGCTCATTGGCCCTCACAGCCGTGGCAAGGAACGATGTGACCAGCAGTGCGCTACTGACAAACAGCAGTGTGATGAGTTTTTTCATGAGATCTCGTGTCGTTACTGTGGAGCTGACAATGATTAATGTCAGACTTGAAGGTTTTAATGCCCACAGTGTTGCGTTCAGATCAGGTCAGCGCAAGCGGCGGGCTGCGTCAAAAGGTCGCAGCGAGGCAGTCAGGGTTCGACATTGCGGGCCTCAGGCTTTTTTAACAAACTCGGATTTAAGCTTCATGGCGCCAATGCCATCAATCTTGCAATCAATATCGTGATCGCCGTCTACCAGACGAATACCCTTCACCTTGGTACCCACTTTTACAACCGAACTTGAACCCTTAACCTTCAGATCCTTGATAACAGTAACGGTATCGCCATCCTGAAGCTCGTTACCGTTGGCATCGCGCACCACTTCACTCGTTGCTGCCGCAGTCGCCTCTGCTTCTGTCCATTCATGGGCGCACTCGGGGCAGACAAGCTGAACCCCATCTTCATAGGTATATTCAGAAGCACACCGGGGGCAAGGTGGAAGTTGAGACATTGAAGTTTCCTGGTAGTTGAATTTACACAGGATTATACCACCAACACCCCGGCAAATCCGGCAGCGGCTGTTGAGCCAAGGAACTTCCTGGGGGGGGGAAACCGCCTGCCGCTACCAAAACCTATTAACGTATACGCCAAGGTTGACTACCAGGCTCACAGCGACAACAGGTAAACTCTCGAAAACTGAACCAATGAAGGAGCCAGCCATGCCAATCTGGGTCGACGCCGACGCCTGCCCTGTGCCCATCCGGGAAATTCTTTGCCGTGCAGCCTCTCGCTGGCAAGTTCAGACGACTTTCATTGCCAACCATGTGATCAAGCTGCCGCCCAGCCCCTATATAAAAGCCAGACAGGTTATGCAGGGTTTCGATGTGGCGGATAACGAGATTATGGATCAGCTCAGCGCCGGTGATCTCGTGATCACCCAGGATATTCCGCTAGCCGCTGACGCCATTGAGAAGGGTGCAGATGTGTTTAACCCGAGAGGCCAGGCTTTCACCAAGGAAAACATCCGACAACGCCTCGCCATGAGAAACTTCATGGAAGAGATGCGCAATGCCGGACAGGTTACCGGCGGCGCGCCTCCGTTCAGCCAAACCGACAAAAAAGAATTCGCTGACAAACTGGACCGGTGGTTACAGCGCAACCGCAAGCCCGGCGACCACTAGCGCAGCGAAAAGACCGGCCCCAGCCGCAATCTTCAGCCCTTCCATCATTTCCTGTTCTGCCGTCATGGCTGTATCTCCCTGAGCTTATGGTGTAAACAGATCGTATGAAGAACATCTGTGCTGCTTGGCAGGCACACAAATATATTAATGATATTGATTATCATTTGCAACACTTAAGGAGGATGCATGCGCCTAAATCAACCCCTGATCGCACTCAGTGGCTTGCTTCTTCTGGGACTCCCCCTCGTTGGAGCAAGCCAGACCTTCACCTCTGAAGATGCACAATTCAGGCTGGAAACTGTGGCTGAAGGGCTTGAACACCCTTGGGGCCTAACCTTTCTCCCCGATGGTTCCATGCTCGTTACGGAGAGAGCTGGCAGGCTACGCGTGATCCAGAATGGAAAGCTGTTACCGCAGGCTGTTCGGGGGCTTCCAGCGCTTGCCGTTTCTGGCCAGGGCGGACTGCTCGATATCGTCCTGCACCCGGACTTTAGAGAGAACAGGACGTTATTCCTCAGCTACGCACACCGATCGAGCATTGGAATGACAACGCGCTCAGCCCGCGCGCAATATGAAGACGGAGGGTTAAAAAACGTAACCGTCATCTTCGAAGCACTTCCGCGCTCCAACACCTCGCGCCATTTCGGTGGGCGAATGGCATTTGACGCATCCGGCTATCTTTATATTTCCGTTGGTGACCGTGGCGAAATGGACCGGGCTCAGGATACCCGGGACGATGCCGGCGGTGTCCACCGCATTACGGTGAACGGCGAGCCGGCACCAGGCAACCCGGGGCTTGATGACCAGGGCATTAATAACACCTTTTTTACTTGGGGAAACCGTAATATTCAGGGTATGACCGTTCACCCCGAAACCGGTGATATCTGGACTCACGAGCACGGCCCGCGCGGTGGCGACGAAATAAACATCCTCAACGCCGGCACAAATTACGGGTGGCCCGAAATAACCTATGGCATTGGCTACTCGGGGCTTCCAATCACTCTGGACACCAAAAGGGAAGGCATGGCTCAGCCTCTCCACTACTGGGATCCGTCCATTGCGCCCTCTGGCATGGCGTTTTACACCGGCGCGGAATTTCCCCAGTGGCAAGGCAGCCTGTTCGTAGGTGCCCTCAAATTGCGCAAGCTGGTTCGGCTGGAAATTGAAAACGGCCAGGTAGTCGGCGAGGAGGATTTACTCACGTCACTGAAAGAACGAATTCGCGACGTTCGGACAGCGCCAGACGGCACACTGTGGTTATTAACAGACTCACCGCAGGGGAAAGTGTACCGGGTCGTGCCGGCTCAATGAGGGTCGCCGGTGCGTTCGGTCTTTTCGTATTGGGGCAAAGCGTCAGTAATTTCAAACCAGTCCGACTTTGAGCCAGTGTAGACATGCTGCGCCGGCCCCTTTTCCAGGGGCTCATTAATCACGCCCACCCGCAGGCGGAGAATGCCGGGAATCGCATCCACACGACTGTACAAATGGCTGCCGCAGCGGCTACAGAAAGCCCGGTACTTACCCGGGCGCGATTCATATTCCATCAACCGTTCTTGCCCGGATAAAAACCGGAAGCGCACTTTTTGCACCGGTGAACTGGCAGAGAATGCGCTGCCGTGTGCACGCCGACACTGGCTGCAATGGCAAAGAGAGAGAGGGCCCAAAGGGCCTTCATATTCAAAGGTAATCTCACCACACAGGCACTTGCCGGTATACATAGACTTCCTGCTTTTGATTTCACGGACGTTCGAAAACGCTCTCAATGGTCGGCAATGATACCCGCCAAGACGCCCCTGAAACAGCTTGGCTGCTGATTGTTTTCAACCATACCGGGCATCCAGATAATTCAGTATGCGGGCAGATTCAAACAACCCTTCCCCGGTGTTAGGATCTTCAAGGTAAGGCACCTGAACCCTGCCGTGCGCCTTGAGGAACGCATCGCGCTTTCCTCCAGGTGCTGGCCTGTATGGCCCTGGCTTGATACGTTGCTTCGCAGGCCCGATTTCAGTCCAGTGTTCTTTGCCCAGACTATGCAGGGTGTATGGAATCTCAAGCTCGCACAGTTTCTCCCGTACCAGGCGAGAAAACGGACTTCCTTCAAAACTCCATAAGTGCAGCGGCTGTTCTGGCTGCTTACCCGGGCTGACACGCAGCCCCCTCATGGCGCTGGCAACAGAAGCGAACGAACCCAGAACCGGTTGCCACACCCGTTCACGGTAGTAGCCAGGCACCGGCCGCCCTGCATATTGCAGGAACAGGTACTTGATGATTGCTTCCGACTCATACATCACAGTGTCGGTGTTCCGGTCGACCAGCAAGGGGAACTGCTGCTTGCCGCCTGTCGTCTCTGCCCGTTTCCGGAACACTCGGCCACCCTTGGGACAGGGCCGGATCTGCACATCGAGATTCAGTGCGGTCAGCGCTTCGCGAACTCGGCGGCAATATGGGCAGCCTTCCATGTCATACAGCACAAGGGGCTTTTCCGGTTGCGGCACGTCGCTTACCACAAGGCATCCACGCCATGCAGCTAACGACGAGGTTGCGACGGAACCCAGCACGTTCGCGTGGTGAGCAAGTCTGTTAAACATAACCAAATCCTCAATTGATAATCCCACCAATATCACCAAATAAAACGACTTTCCATTGGCCCGCAATAAACGTGGAGGCTGCCAGCCGTGTATCCGTCCGTATCCTGTCGATACCTGACTCGCCGCTTCGCACATGCCGGCTTACACTCAGTCACGAAATCCCTATACAAACAAGCGGCCTACTGGCATTTTTTAACGTCATGTAGAGGTTTTCTGCATAGTACAAGCCGCAAAGATGGGCTATTGTTCATGTAGGAAGTTTTTTAATAGCTCATCAAGCAGCCACCATGGTGATTACGGTATGCCGCATTCAAATCGCGCAGAAAGAGTAAGCCTCCGTCGCAGGCATCCAGCGTTGGCTTTTGCCGTTGCGCTTGCCATGGCTCCTGCTCTGGCAAATCTGCCATCGGTACAGGCTGCGGACGGCGACGGCGCGGGTTACAGCAGCAACCGCCTCTGGGCCAGCCAGATGCGGGACTACGCGATAGAATCCCTTAAAAGCGAAGAAGCGCTGAGCATGGCTGCTGTGCCGCTGAACGGCCCGGGGCTTGATCAGAACATCAATGCCGATGTACCCATGAGCCCCGGCTCCATCATGAAGGTGATCACCACCTACGCCGCTCTGGAAATTCTTGGCCCCACCCACCATTGGGATACGGATTTTCTGACAGACGGGCAAATGATTGGCGACACCCTCAAAGGGGATCTTTACGTGCGCTTCGGTGGCGACCCGAAACTCACCTACGAACGGCTCTGGACAACCCTGCGGGAACTCCGGGATATGGGGATTACCCGCATCGATGGCAACCTGGTGCTGGATGGCAACTATTTTGAAATCGATGGCGGTTTTCCAGCGTTTGAAGACAATGGCGACAACCCACATGCGCCGTTCCTGGTTGAACCATCTGCCTACCTGACCAACCTCAATCTCATGCACTTCCAGGTACGTGCCGACGAACGCGGCACTCAGGCATGGAGCACGCCGGCCCTTGGCGAGATCGTTATCGACAACCGGGTAACCGCAGTGGCCGACGGCCCCTGCCCGTCGCGCCGCAGTTTTGACTGGGAGCCGGTATTCCAGGAAAGCGGAAGAGTCACCGTGCGCGTAACAGGGGAACTGCCGCAAGGGTGTCGCACCACGACCTACCTATCCCTGTTGCCCCACGAGCAATACAGTGCCTCCATGATCCGCTCCCTGCTTGGAGAGATGGGCATAATCGTATCCGGCGGAAACCTGAACGGATTTACGCCGGAAACGGCGCGGCTGGTTATGAAAACCACTTCACCAGATCTGGTGACCATGGTGCGAGACATCAATAAGTGGAGCAGCAACGTAATGGCACGGCAGCTGTTGCTGACCATTGGCGCGCAAAACCGGCTGGATAACGAAGACGATGACCGGGTCGCTGGCATACGCGTTATATACGACTGGCTGGAGCGCAAAGGTGTCGATACCGCTGGAATGGTCATTGATAACGGTGCTGGCCTGACCCGCCATGGCAAAATCACTGCCCGGCAAGGCACGAAAATTCTGCAACACGCCTGGAACAGTCCCTACGCTTCAGATCTCATGGCCTCCATGCCGATTATCGCGATGGACGGAACCATGGCACGCCGTTTGCGCAACACTGGCATGGATGGCGAAGGCCGCATTAAAACCGGTTACCTGGAAAACGTGCGGTCTATTGCTGGTTTCACTCGGGATGAGAACAACACGACCTGGGCTGTAGTAGGAATGGTGAATAACGATCCTGCCTGGAATGGTCAGGCTGTGCTGGACCGGATTTTGTATTCTCTGCATTTCCGTCCGCCGACTGGCACGGCCCTTTCTCGTGTAAATTCAGGTCAACCGCGTACTTCCGTTCAATAAAAAGGCCCCGGAAGTCCGGGGTTTTGACGCTCAGCTCCGGGCAAAAGGTGGGCATCCCACCAGCATAACGCTGCCGGCCAAAGCCATAATTTCAGTTTACAGGTGTACGCTTATTTTCTTTGCCGGGCCGCGCCAAGGTCATTTCGGTCAGTTTCACCGCAATCGGCGCTATAAAGGTCACCAGCGGAAAGGCCACAGCCCACGCAACCACAAAGGCGGGCATCCAGCGATAAACAAACTCGCTGTCTATGCCAGTATTAATAGAGGTGATTACCCCGGACATCAGCAGCGACATGATTCCGGACATGTAAAATCCGAACACAAGCTGGCGCTGGCGGGCGGGTTTAATTCGGCTCATGAGGTCTCCTCGCAGGAATAAAGGTCTTCGGATCGCCACATCTGAAAACCCCGAGATGTCGTAAACTATTGGTACTCATGCAAGACATGATAATGAGCATGCAATATTTTTCGATAAGCTTTTTTACCGAGCCAGGCACCCTATGGATCAATGCGGGCACTCATTTAAAGTACGTGCAGGGCGGGCGAAGAAACTGGCAAAGCGCCCTGTTAGGCGACCTCGAAAGCCGCAATGAACCTGGTTTCGAAGAGGCAATCACTGAGCTGATCAGCAACCCGGAAGCAGCTCGGGGCGATGCCTACGCTGAGATGATGAGCAGAAGCACTACGGCCATGGCTTCGCTGATTCAGGATCTGTTACTGGCGAGCCAACCCTCTCATCTCGACCACCTGACTCACTGCATATCGGAATTGAGCGGCGACTTCAAAGCTCTCACTTGTAAACCGGGCTCCGAAGTCGCATCTCGGGCTTTCAAGCAGTCAGATCGTTAGATAGCCACCGTCTGCATTGATACAGGCACCCGTAGTGTAACTGGACGCACCCGACGCCAGATACAGCACAGTGCCCGCCATCTCGCCGGGATCGGCAACCCGCTTCATGGGAATGTGTGCCATAGCCTGCTTCTTAATGGCTTCATTAGAGGTCAAAGCGCTGGCAAATTTGGTATCCGTCAGCCCCGGTAACAGAGCGTTCACGCGAATATTCTGCTGGCCCAGTTCCATGGCGAAGGATTTGGTCATGGAGATAACAGCAGCTTTGGTCACAGAGTAAATTCCCTGGTAATGGCCCGGATTCACACCGTTTACAGACGCCACGTTAACAATCGAACCACCGCCGTTTTTCTTCATCAGCTGCGCGCCACGGGCGCACATGAAGAAGTAACCGCGAATGTTGACGTCGACTGTTTTGTGGAAAGCACCCGGATCTGTGTCTTCAACCGGGCCAAAATACGGGTTGGCTGCGGCGTTGTTTACCAGAATATCCAGCTTGCCGTATTCTTTTTCGATATGGGCCCAGACGGCTTCGATCTGATCCATTTCGCCGATGTGGCAGGCGTAGGCTTCGGCACTGCCGCCGGCCTCGCGGATGCTGCTGGCTACGGCTTCACAACCGTCAATCTTGCGGCTGGTAACAATCACGTGAGCGCCATAGTCCGCGAGAGTGCGGGCAATGCTTTCGCCAATACCACGGCTGGCACCAGTAATCAGAGCGATTTTGCCGGTCAGATCAAACAGGTCTTTCTTGCTCATTCGTTCACCTCAATGTGTTATCGGAACGTCACCAGGGCGGGGTCTTCCGCTTCCAGGTGGCTGTAATTATTGAAAACAGCCAGGCTTCGGCGACCAGCCGAATAGAGAACCCGGGTAACGCTGGTATTGGCGATCACCTCATTTAGCGCCAATGCTCTTTCGTCTTCCAGGCCCAGAAGGTGCTGGCATACCACCGCAATAGGGCCTCCTGATGTGGACACCAGGACATCCCCACCGTCTGCGACCTCAATCATTTCATCAAAGGCTGCAAGCACCCGGTTTTTGAAATCCGTCCAGGTCTCGTCGTACTCCGCGTCATAATCTCCGGACACCCACCTGCGCAACGCCTTCACAAAAGTCTGCTGAAAGGCTGCTGCGGGTTTCGGGAAAGCAGCAAGATCTCTTGCCATAACCTGCCGATCACTCCATTCGGGCCGGTAGCGGTTAACAACAGAGACGTGATCGAACTCGTTAAAGCCGGTCGCCACCTGCATACCCGGCAACTGCGCACCGTACCCGGTGGCGATGGCTTCAACGGTCTCCCGATGGCGTTGCAAGTCGCCGCCAAGAATCGCAGCTGGCGCTATCTTGCCGACCATCCAGCGGCCCAGAACCCTGCCTTGCTCCCAACCTCTGGGCGAAAGCTGATCGTAGTTTTCCTTGCCAAAACTGGCCTGGCCGTGGCGCAAAAGGTACACCGTAGCCATTACAGGGAGCTCTCTGAAATCAGTCGCTGGCAGCGCTTCTCAAGATAGTTGGCTGCATGGCCAAACCCGGCAAAACGCTTGTCGCTGGTTTGGCCGTGGTAGAACCGGTAATAGATCTGCTGAACAATCACCGCCAACCGGAACAGCCCGTAAATCTCATAGAAATCGAAGTTATCCGTCCGAAAACCGGACTTCTCCATATAGTACGTCACCACTTCCTTGCGTGTGAGCATGCCGGGACGGTGCGTAGGCTGGCGGCGCAGCATCTGGAACGGGCCTTCGTCGTCCGCCTCAATCCAGTAGGCAAGCGTATTGCCGAGATCCATCAGTGGGTCGCCAATCGTTGCCATTTCCCAATCCAGCACCCCGATTACCTCAAAGGGGTTGTCCGGGTTCAGCACCACGTTGTCAAAACGGAAGTCGTTGTGAATAACAACCTGGGCAATGTCATTCGGCATCTTGTCATTCAGCCAGGACATTACCGCCTCAAAATCGCCGACATCGTCTGTGCGGGCTTTACGGAAACGATCACTCCAGCCACCGATCTGGCGCTGAACATACCCCTCACCCTTGCCCAGAGAATCCAGTCCCGCAGCCTTGGCATCAACGCGGTGCAAATCCACCATCTTGTCAATCACGCTCAGACACAGCTTGCGTGTATCGGTTTCATTCAATTGCAGATCTTTGGGGAAATCCTGGCGCAGGATGATACCTTTCATGCGCTCCATCACGTAAAAATCGCACCCCAACACGTCGTGATCGTCGCAAATGGCGATGACATCGGGCACATAAGGGTAGACGGGCTTCAGCGCCCGCATCACCTTCGCTTCACGCAGCATGTCGTGGGCAGACTTTGCAATCTTGCCAAAAGGTGGGCGGCGCAAAACGAACGAACGGTCACCGTAGTCCACCTGATACGTCAGATTGGAAGCACCGCCCGGGTACTGACGGATAACCGGCTCGCCCGTGAGATCCGGGATAGCAGCTTTCATAAACCGGTTTACGGCCGAAAGATCCAGCTCCTCACCTTCGCGGATGTCCTCCGCTTGATCAATCCGGGTCATTCATGGCTCTCCTTATATTCTCGTGTGCTGCTCAGGCTTTGGCCTTGCCGCCCATCTTCTTCATCCAGCGCTTGCTCTCTTCATACATGAGCTTGTCGAACGCCCAGGGCGCGTAGCGCTTGAACATCCAAAGGCGGCGCTCTTTGGCGTGGGGCAAGACCCAGAAATCCTTGTTCTTGACCGAGCGCACTGTATCTTCTGCCACGTGATCGGCAGAAATAGTGGAGCGCTTCATCAGTTTGTTCACATTCTGCTGAATACCGGGAATATCCGAACGCATGCTGCTGGTCAGGTTGGTCTGGAAAAACGCCGGGCAAACGCAGCTGACGTGAATGCCGTCACTCCGCAACTCCTGGCTTAACGTTTCCGACAATGCAATAACACCGGCCTTCGATACATTGTAGCTGTCCATCAACGGCGCCAACATCAGGCCCGCCATGGAGGCAATGTTCACAAACGTACCGGAGCCCTGCTTCTTGAACTGCGGCGTAAACGCCTTACAGCCTCGCACCACGCCCAGCACGTTGATATCCAGAATCCATTCCCAATCAGCCATGGTGGTATTTTCAATCGACCCGGCAGACGCCACGCCGGCATTATTCACCACCACATCCACGCCGCCCCACTTCTCAGTGAGGTCCGCACAGATTTTTTCCAGATCCGTCAGCCGCCGGACATCGCACTCTACAAAGTAGCCTTCGCCACCGGCATTGTTGATTTCCTGCTCAACACCAACACCCTGCTCGGAATTAATGTCACCGATACAGACCTTGGCGCCTTCTCTGGCATAACGCAGGGCAATGGCCCTGCCAAGGCCGCTTGCGCCGCCTGTCACGAATACTCTTTGTGTCATAGTGATGTCCGTTTTATTGGATTTTAGTTAGCTTAACTCAGAGCCAGACAAGAGTGGGCGGGGCTGGCTTTCTGAAACTGTGCGGAGCCATGGATGGCGGAGCCAAGCGTACATGGATGTATTCACAGCGTGTTTCAGAAAGCCAGCCCCGCCCACTCCGACGCCAAGCTATCAGCTTTTATACTTGCGCAGCTCAAGGCGAGCAACCGTGGCACGATGCACCTCATCCGGGCCATCTGCCAACCGCAATACCCGCGCGTAAGCAAACAACTGGGTGAGCGGGAAATCGTCATCGCTCACACCAGCGCCGCCGTGAATCTGGATCGCCTGATCCACAATGGTTTGCAACATTGAAGGAACAACCGCCTTGATCATAGCGACTTCCTGAATGGCGCCCGCAATCCCCTTGGTATCCAGCGCCCAGGCACATTTCAGAGTTAGCAGACGCGCCTGTTCAATCGACATGCGGGCATTGGCAATAATATCCGGATTACCGCCCAGCTTGGCCAACGGGCGACCAAACGCCTCACGACTCATCGCCCGCTTCACCAGAAGTTCAAGCGTACGCTCAGCTGCGCCGATAGCACGCATACAGTGGTGCACACGGCCAGGCCCAAGACGACCCTGGGCAATTTCAAAGCCACGCCCGGGGCCTGTAATAAACGCACTCTTGGGCAAGCGCACATTTTCAAACAGCACCTGGCCATGCCCGTAAGGCTCGTCGTACTCGCCAAACACCGGAAGCATACGTTCAATTTTCACACCCGGCGCATCAAGCGGAACCAGAACCATGGAGTGGCGGCGATGCTTATGGGCATCCGGGGCCGAAAGCCCCATAAAGATGGCGACCTTGCATTCAGGATGACCAATGCCGGT
Organism: Marinobacter sp.; assembly: GCF_048266785.1. GTDB lineage: Bacteria > Pseudomonadota > Gammaproteobacteria > Pseudomonadales > Oleiphilaceae > Marinobacter. Next base: position 102,114 of record NZ_JBLWYX010000012.1, on the reverse strand, counting down.
GCTCCACCACTTACGGCCATTCAACACCACTTCGTCACCTTCAACCACCGCCGTTGCTTCCATGGTGGTTGCATCGGAAGAGGCTACCGCCGGTTCAGTCATACAGAATGCCGAACGGATTTCGCCGCTGAGCAAACGCGGTAACCATTCGGCCTTCTGTTCTTCAGAACCGTAGTGAATCAGCACTTCCATATTGCCGGTATCCGGCGCATTGCAGTTAAAAATCTCAGGCGCAATAAAACTGCGGCCCGTCTCTTCAGCAATCAGAGCGTAATCGGAGTTAAGTAGGCCACAACCGTATTTCTCATCCGGGAAGAACATGTTCCAGAGCCCTTGAGCTTTGGCCTTTTCTTTCAACTCCTTGATGATTGGCAGCACAACCCAGCGATTTTCAAGAGACGCCAGCTCTTTGTGGTATTGAGCTTCAACCGGGAAAATCTCTTCCGCCATAAACGCTTTTACACGCGTGAGATAATCCTGACCTTTCTCGGAGATACTGAAATCCATTGCTGAACCCTCACGAAAATTGAATACCGAAAAAAGAGTGCGATGAACAAAAAGCACGATGAGAGCAGTCTACGGTTGCACCAACTATTACACGACTGAATTATTCTTATCGTTTACTATTAACTCTGTTTATTAACAAAGAGCACACTGAACATGGCCGGGACTCGCCTTGACCTCAACCTTCTGCATGTTTTTGACACTATATATCGGGAAGGAAGCCTCACCCGCGCAGCAAAGGCTTTGCACCTGACCCAGCCGGCGGTAAGCCATTCCCTGTCGCGCCTGCGGGATCATTTCGATGATCCGCTGTTCACCCGGCAGGGCAATCAGATGGTACCAACACCTCTGGCCCGCCGCTTCCTCGAATCCATGAAACCCGGGCTTACCCAGATCCAGGGAGCGGTGAATCAGTTTCATGCATTTGATCCGGCGAATCAGCGCAAAACCTATTCACTGGGTCTGAGGGACGTTCTGGAATCGACTTTTCTACCGCAGTTCATGCAACGGCTGGATCCTTATCCGGAACTGGAGATTGCCAGCAAACGCATTCCTCGTCGGGATATGGAAACACAACTCGCCGCTGGCAAACTGGACTTTGCCGTTGACGTTCTGCTGCCGGTCAGCAGTCAAACGTCACATGAGCTTCTAAGGCAGGACAGGCTTGTGGTTCTGGCACAGAAAGGGCACCCGCTGGCATCAAAGGCATTGGACATGGATGGATATCTTTCAGCGCGTCATGTGCTGGTTTCGTCACGTACGGAAGGGCCCGGGATTGAGGATTTTGAACTGTCGAGGCTCGGGGTTCAGCGCAGCATCCGCCTGCGCTGCCAGCATTACTACGCGGCCTGTCGGGTCGTGGAAGCAACCGATCTTTTGCTGACCATGCCGGAAACTTACGCCAGAATTATTGCAGAGCGAGCCAACATTACCATAATGAACCCGCCAGCAGACCTGCCCTCACTCGATGCGCATCTATATTGGCACAAGGCTTATGGTCAGGAACCTGCGCTAATCTGGTTCCGGGAACAGCTTAAAGCGATTCAGTAAGCGCCCACAACAGCAAGGAAACCAAAAAATCCGATCGCCGTTATACCGAGCGAGGCAGTCACAATACCAAATCCCCACCAGATGGCTGCGCCATCCGAAATAGCGACCCCATGGCCGCGCAGTGTGCGATAAAACGCCCAAGGCCCAAGAAGAAACGCCCCGACCACTGCAAACACCAACCCGACACTGATGCCGGCAAAGGTCCAGGTCGCAAGCGTGGTGGCGCGGTCTGAAACACTGACAGTAGCACTGTCAGTAACCCCGTGATGCTCCAGGAACTTCTTGCAGAAGAACCACAACAGCGCAAAGAGCGCTGCCACGAACACAAGGCCACCAATAATAGTAAGAAGGCGATAAAGCACGATCAGGCTTCCTGTAAGTTAGGGCAAACGTCAGGCCGGAAAATGCGGCTCTGGCAAACACTCGAAACCGGGCCTCGCAAACAGATAACCTTGGTAGAGAGTAATACCCTGGGAACGTAACCAGAAATACTCCTCAGCTGTTTCCACGCCCTCTGCCACGATCTTACCGCCTAACTGCGCCATCATGGTGATAATCCCAGCGACCACAGCCTGTTTGTTTGGCTCCTGATGTATATTACGCACGATCGCCATATCCAGTTTAAGCAGGTCAGGCGGACTAGCCATCATAATATTGTAACGGGAGTAGCCCGCGCCAAAATCGTCGATCGCGGTGCTGAATCCCATTTCCTGACAGGCTTCGATAATCGAAACAAGGTGCTCAACCGACGTCAGATCCTCACTCTCCGTCAGCTCAAAGATAATCTTTCTGGTATCAAAATTGTAAGTTTTGGCCGCCGCCAGCGTCGTCCGGATACAGTACTCTGCCTTGTAGACAGCGTTGGGCATGAAATTGATGCTGAGCCGGCTTTTCATACCTAACCTGGACGCCAGCTTAACAGCCTTGACCCGGCAAATCTGGTCAAATGAGTAACGGTTCTTTTTGTTTACCTTACCAAGAATACTCAGAGCACCCTCGCCTTCGGGGCCCCTTATCAAAGCCTCGTAGGCATATACCGTTTTATTGGCAACGTCGACGATAGGCTGAAATGCGAAGGTAAAAGAAAAGTCCAAGCCTTCCCCGCAGGCGCATTGATCACAGTGGGACTCATCAAAGAGGATTTCTGGCTTTTTCACACTGACTCCGATGTTTTGAGCCGGGAAAATCCGCCGGATCAGTAAAAAAGTATCTGGCCGCCACTATAGCCGCGAAAAACTTGCTGGTAAAACGACTTACAGTAAAAGTCTGTCAAACGCTGGCATCCGCTAGTCACGCAACTACACTGGGCTTTAGCACTCGTTCAAGCCTTTCAATTAAAGGAGTCTCCATAATGGCCCAAACTACCCGTATCGCAGTAACCCCGGGCGATGGCATTGGCCCGGAAGTCGTGGGGGAAGCCATACGCTGCCTGGAAACCTTGCGCGCAAAGCACAGCCTGGCGCTTGAATGGACGCGCTTCCCCTGGCCTTCACATGCCTGGCATCAGGAGCATGGCGAGTCCATGCCCGATGACGCCCTGACCCAGCTCAAGGTCTATGACGCCATATTACTCGGCGCCCTGGGTGACCCGGGACCTCTGGATGACCCGAATCGTTATCTATTAACCGACAGCGTCTCTCTGGCGCCTTTGCTGGATATGCGCAAAGGCTTTGACCAGTGGGTGTGCGAACGCCCTGCTCGCCTGTTACCCGGTGCCCGCCAGTATCTCGCCGATGAGCGTGCAAAAGACATCGATATGCTGGTGATCCGGGAAAACTCCGAGGGCGAGTATGTGAGCCAGGGTGGCCGGCTGCGCAAGGGAACCGAAGATGAGATTGCCACCCAGATGGAAGTGTTTACCCGCAAGGCGACCAACCGCATTATTCGCTATGGGTTTGAACAGGCTCGTGCCAGGGCTGCAGACCGCGTTAAAGAGGGCCGCACCAGAAGCTTCCGCACTCCTGATGGCAGTCGGGATGGGCGCAGTTGCGAAAGTCAGGTATGCTTGATTACCAAACGCAACGCCCTACGCTACTGGGGCGACATGTACACCGAGGCATTTGAGGACATCAGCAAGGAGTATCCGGACGTAGCCACGCACCACGAGCTGGTAGACGCCGCCTGTATGAAGTTCGTGCAAAGCCCATGGGCCTTTGACGTGGTGGTCGCCAGCAATCTGCAGGGCGACATTCTTACGGATCTTGCGGCCGTGTTGTCGGGTGGCATGGGCGTTGCCCCATCCTGCAACCTGAACCCCACAGATCCGGAAATGCCCTCCATGTTCGAGCCCACCCACGGCAGTGCTCCGGACATTGCCGGCCAAGGCCTGGCGGACCCGACAGCCATGTTGTTTACCACCGCACGCATGCTGGAGTGGCTGGGCCGGAAGGATCCTGTTATGGCTGCGGCTGGCAAGGAGTTGTTTGACGCTGTGGCAGCAGACTTGGCAGAGAGTGCCGGTGCCCGGCGGGGAACCAGGGAAATCGGCGAAGCGATCTGCCAAAGGCTTTCAGCCTGAGGAATCAGAATAATTGAGAGACCAAAGCAACAGAGCCAGAAAAAGTTTTCTGGCTCTGTCTCATTCATAAGCGCCTATTAATCAGCCATCACAAATTCGAGACGCCCTGGCGCTACACGCACATCCATAGGCACCATGCCGAACATTCGCTGGGCAACGCTGGTTTCATCCAGACGGTAAACCGGCATGGTTTCAAGCATCTGGGCCACAACCCGCATAACGTTGTCGGTGACTGGCGCCAGATCGCCCTTGAAGAAGCCCGCATCAACACTGCTTTCCAGCAGTTTTATTCTGCGGATGTAAATAGCCTTTTCCTTGCTGTCGTAGACCGGTGCGCCTTCAATCTTCAAAGCAATATCAACCGGCAGTTTGGCCAGAAATGCGTTCAGCGCGACCTGTCCTTTCAAGTCAATCACCGCAACATCCCGACCATCCGGCCCCAAGGTAACGTCGGCGCCATCAAGGCTCAGACTTAGTGGAGAGCCATTCTTCAGCTGCATGCGATCGTAGTCACGAACCGCGTCCTGCAGGTGACGCTCCAGTTCGCCTTCCGAGATTGAATAGGGGGAAAGGCTGGCACAGCCGCTGGACAAGGCAAGCACCAGAAACACCATGCGCCAGAGGCCACTCAGGTGCAGTTTATTCATCATTGTCTCTCCATGGGTTTGACCATCTGCGCGGCGGCAGCGCAGGCCGTTTACTCGTTCTCGGCCCGGGCTTCTACGTGAGGGGTAAGATTATCATCGAAAACAACCCGCAATAGAATGGGCTGGCAGCATACCTGGCAATCTTCAACATATTCCTGTTCCACTACAGACGGGTCGACGCTGATATCCAGCGTCTCCCAGCAGTAGGGGCACTGGATAAGTACAGAATCCAGAGCCGACATAGGCGTACCTCAGAACTGTTGTTTAGCCATCCACGGAATGATTCGATCAAACGCAGCTTCAAGGTTCTCGCAGGTTGTCGAGAAACTGATACGCACAGCGTTGGTACAGGCCTCGCCAAACGCATCTCCCGGCACCATGCATACCCCGGTTTCCTTAAGCATGCGCAGCGCCAGGTCCGAACCATCCACATGGGGCGGCAAACCCGGGAACGCAAAGAAAGCGCCACCTGGCTTGTAGCCCGTCATGTAGGGCGTCTGATCTATCAACTCAACCACTTTATCCCGGCGTTCCCGGTATATATCCAGCATGTCCTTCACACATTGCTGATCACCCGTCAGCGCCGCCACACCAGCGAACTGCGAAGGCGTATTGGCAACCGAAGTCGTGAACATGTGATAGCGCCGCAGAGATTTAATCGCCGCCTGGCTGGAAATAACCCAGCCTATACGTAACCCCGCCATGCTGTAGGTTTTCGAAAAACTGCTGATGCACATGATGTTGTCCAGGTCCATGGAACAGTTCAGGACACTGGCAAAATCATCGTCATCAAAAATCAGGTGATCATAAACCTCGTCGGCATAAACCTGTATGCCCCGGTAGGCGCACTCTTCCAGAATGGTTTCCACGGTACTGCGGGGGTATACCGCTCCGGTCGGGTTATTCGGATTGTTGAGTATCAGGGCAAAAGTGCGCGGCCCCATTGCACGAATCACCTCGTCAGGATCGAGCTGGTGATCGTTCTCCGCGTGAGTCGGCACAAACTTGACCTCACCTCCGTTCATACGAATCAGAGGCGCATACAGCAGGAAGGAGGGGTCCGTCACGATGAACTGTCGCCCGGGCGCTGCTGTAGCAGAAATTGCGAGATACATGGCTTCCGTGGCACCGCTGGTGATCAGAATGTTGTCTCGGGTGAGCTTGCGGTTGTAGCGCTTACCATAGTAATCCCTTAGCGCTACCAGCAATTCAGGAAGCCCGGCGTCCATGGTATAGCCGGTCTGCCCTGCGTGGAGGGCATCAACATAAGCATCAATAATATGCTTGGGTGTTGGCAAATCCGGCTGACCAATCGAAAGATGGATAACATCCTTCATGGTGGCTGCCATATTGACCATACGCCGAATGCCCGGCACCGGAACAGCCTGCATGGCAGGGTTCCAACTGGCCTTGCCTTTCCGGTACTTCACTTTCTTTGGGCTTTCCTGGCCGGTATCTCTGTTGGCGGCGTCTGCCATAGCAACCTCCTGCAACGGGAACGGGGGCAAAAACATCTACCACTGCAGGTTAATCAGTAAGGTCAGGGCATACAAGACAAAAACAAACAAACAATGCATAGGTATTAGTACGTGCCAGCCAGCTTGCCCCGGAAACAACAGAGCCAAGCCGAGGTTGACCCAATGGCATCTGCCCACCAGACTGTGTCGAGGGCATCGAGGGCCTGACAGCGGGAATAACAAGCCTCAGAAAAATCACATACGACAATCAGCCATCTGACCAGGCGGAGGTTCAATGACTCAACGCAGCAAGCCTGTGGTAACCGTTCTCACCGCACCCGGAGAGCAGGAACCACCGGGTATGGATTCACTAAGAGCTCGCGCAGAAGTACGCTTCGCCAGTGACGAGGCAACCCTGCGCAGTACTCTGCCGGGTACCGACGTAATGATGGTGACGGATTTTCGCACCGAGGCTCTTGAGGCCGCATGGGGCTGTGCAGACAAGCTGAAATGGATACACGCCACCAGTGCCGGGGTCGATGCTTTGATGTTTCCTGCCCTCACAAAAGGCAAGGTGGTGGTCACCAACGCCAGAGGCATATTTGACCGAACGATCGCCGAGTACGTGCTATGCACCATTCTGATGTTTGCCAAGGATTTCCCGGGCTCTATCCGTTTGCAAATGAAGCACCAGTGGAAGCACAGGGATACAGAAAGAGCCGAGGGCAAGCAGGTTCTGGTGGTTGGAGCAGGCTCCATCGGTCGTCAGATCGGACGCCTCGTTGCAGCGGCCGGCCTGAGGCCGCACGGTATTGCCAGAACAGCCCGCAAAGACGACCCGGATTTTGTTGCCGTTCACGGCAATGACGATCTGTATAACCAACTGGGGCATGCCGATTATGTGGTTATCGCAGCACCGCTGACACCACAAACCGAAGGCCTGTTTGACGAAAAAGCGTTCAACGCCATGAAGAACACAGCGCGCCTGATCAATATCGGGCGCGGGCCGATTGTTAAAACGGATGATTTGATTGCCGCCCTGTCGAGCGGTGAAATTGCCGGCGCCGGGCTTGATGTGTTTGAGGAAGAGCCATTACCCGAGGATCATCCTCTGTGGGATATGGAAAACGTGAGCATGACGGCGCACATGGCCGGCGATTTTATCGGATGGAAGCGGGCCCTTACGGATCAGTTTCTCGAGAATTTTGATCGCTGGCACAAAGGAGAAGAGTTGTTCAACCTGGTTGACAAAGAGCTGGGTTACGCCGGGAGCAAGTAAGCTATTTTTTACGAGCAGTTGGAATAAAAAAAACGGGACCCTGCGGGCTCCCGTTTTTTAAACCTGCAATCTGAGGTTCAGTTTCCGGACAACGACTGATCAGAGGGATCAATCTCCATCTGCTGTATCGCAATCACCGCTTGCGTGCGATTGCGAACCCCAAGCTTCCGGAACACGGCCGTTATATGCGCCTTGATGGTAGCTTCGGACACCTCCAGATCATAGGCAATCTGTTTGTTCAACAGCCCTTCCGCCAGCATACCCAACACCCGGAACTGCTGCGGGGTCAGTGATGCCAGTTTCTCTGAGAAGTCAGTGGTATCTGAATGCATCCGCTCAAGCTTGTCTGCAACACCCTCAGGCAACCAGACATCGCCTTCAAGAATCCTGCAAATTGCTTCAGTAATGGTAGGCAGTGGCGCCGACTTTGGAATAAAGCCAGACGCCCCATAGTCAATCGAGCGCCGCATCACTTGCAACTCTTCCGAACCTGACACAACCACCACCGGCAATCCGGGATACTGTCCACGCATGAACACAAGCCCTGAGAACCCGTGGGCACCCGGCATATTGAGATCAAGCAGAACCAGATCTGCATCCGGGTGCGAATCTACCGACGCCTGAAGTGCCTTGATGCTGTCAACCTCTACGGTTTCAGCATCAGGTACCGCTTGATTGACCGCCTGTTTCAGAGCAGCCCGAAACAGCGGGTGATCATCAGCGACGATAATTGTTTGTGTCATTAAACCGATTCCTCACAGGTTTACGGCCTGCTTTCAGACCTTATTTGAACTCGCGGCTGCCGATGAGTTCGTCCACAACACCGGGATCTGCCAATGTAGAGGTGTCTCCCAACTGGTCGTGTTCATTTGCAGCAATCTTACGCAAAATCCGGCGCATAATCTTGCCTGATCGCGTTTTAGGCAAGCCCGGAGCCCACTGAATCACATCCGGAGAAGCGATCGGACCGATTTCCTTGCGTACCCACTGCACAAGCTCCTTTTTCAGCTCATCAGAAGGCTCTTCGCCCTGCATCAGAGTCACATAGACATAAATGCCCTGACCCTTGATGTCGTGGGGGAAGCCAACAACCGCTGCTTCAGCAACCTTGTCGTGGGCTACCAGAGCGCTTTCGACCTCAGCGGTACCGAGGCGGTGGCCAGATACGTTGAGCACGTCATCAACCCGGCCGGTAATCCAGTAATAGCCATCTTCATCACGACGGGCGCCGTCGCCGGTAAAGTACATACCTTTATAAGCGCTGAAATACGTCTGTTTGAAGCGCTCATGATCGCCGTAAATCGTACGCATCTGGCCAGGCCAGCTGTCCATAATCACGAGATTGCCGTCAGCCTTTCCTTCCAACTCATTACCTTCGCTGTCGACAAGCCCGGGCTGTACGCCAAAGAACGGCACTGTCGCAGAACCCGGCTTCAGATCCACCGCACCGGGCAATGGCGAGATAAGAATACCGCCGGTTTCTGTTTGCCACCAGGTATCCACAATCGGGCACTTTCCATTGCCGATCACGCGGTAGTACCACTCCCAGGCTTCCGGGTTGATTGGTTCACCAACAGAACCGAGCAACTTCAGGCTCTTACGGGTTGTGCCGCTCATGCACGCTTCGCCTTCAGCCATCAACGCCCGGATCGCAGTAGGTGCTGTGTAGAGAATATTCACCTGATGCTTGTCGACAATCTGGCCCATGCGAGAGCTGTCCGGGTAATTTGGCACACCCTCGAACAATACAGAAACCGCACCGTTACACAGCGGGCCGTAGAGAATGTAGCTGTGACCGGTTACCCACCCGAAATCCGCTGTACACCAGTACACATCACCATCGTGATAATCGAATACGTACTCGTGCGTCATGGAAGCGTAAACCATGTAACCGCCTGTTGTGTGCAGCACACCTTTGGGCGCGCCGGTAGAACCGGAGGTGTAAAGCATGAACAGAGGGTCTTCCGCGTTCATGGGCTCTGGCGGGCAATCTGTAGAAGCAGACTTCATCAGATCCTCATAACGCTCATCACGGCCTTCGTTCCAGGGCACGTCCTTATTACCGGTGCGGCTGACAACAATGACTTTCTCGACGTTGGCACCCTTTTCATTCTTCAGTGCCGCATCCACGTTCTTTTTGAGTGGGATCTTGCGGCCACCACGAAGGCCTTCATCTGAGGTAATTACAAAGCGGGACTTGCCGTTGGCAACCCGAGCGCCAAGCGCTTCTGGAGAGAAGCCGCCGAAAACAACCGAATGGATCGCACCAATACGCGCACAAGCCAACATCGCCACGGCAGTTTCAACAATCATCGGCATGTAGATAGTGACCACGTCACCCTTCTTTACACCCAGGCCTTTCAAAACGTTGGCAAATTTGCTAGTTTCTTCATGCAGTTCGCGATAGGTAACGTGACGGGAATCGGCCGGATCGTCGCCTTCGAAAATAATGGCCGTCTGGTCGCCGCGCGTTGCGAGGTGGCGGTCAAGGCAGTTGGCCGAAGCATTCAACTGCCCGTCTTCAAACCATTTGATGGAAAGATTGTCGTAATCGAAAGTGGTGTTCTTGACCTTGGAATACGGCTTGATCCAGTCGAGGCGTTTGCCATGCTCGCCCCAGAAAGTATCCGGATCCTCGACTGATTGACGATACATTTCGTCATACTGCTCGCGGTTCAACAAGGCCCGTTCGGCCACGTCCGGGCTTACTGGATAAAGATGTTTATCAGTCATTGTGTTCCCCTTTGATCAGAGTCTGTTGTCATTGTCGGTTTTGTTAATTCAGAGCGATAGGGCGGATCGGCCCTGCGGACACATGGATGTAGTTCACCATGTGTGCCACTAAACAATGAATTAGACCAACGTCCTAACACACTTGAACTATAGACGCACAATCAGGCCGCCTGCTTGCGGGCTCTGGAGGAACGCTGGCGGGGTTTGCGCTTCGTATTGAGTGCGTAACGGTTCAAACCTGCAAGATGAATCTTGCGCAGATACACAGCCCAGTCGATCTGGCGCGCATCCACTGGAAACAGAGCCTTGTCGACTTCTCCCGTGCGCGATGCCAGAGCCAGCAACTCATCATTGCGGAATATATAATCCGGCGCGGTATAGAAACCGAAAATAGTGGCCAGCGAACGGGTGGTATCAAGGTTTCGCAATACCTTGAGGTCACTCCCCTTTTCCAGCATGCGCAACTGGCGCATCATGCGCTGCATCATACTCAGGGGCATTCGCGCGCCGCCCACCAGAGCATCGAAAACGGCCCGGTTCACAGCAATAAAAGGCTTGACCGGCTGACGGCGGAAAAGTTGTTCATAGGCTGCGTAATTGGATTTGGCTTCCGCCATCAGGTGATCAATAAACTCACCCAGGGATACAGGATTGGAACTGCCGCTGCAGCACTGATAGACCCGCTGCTGTGCTGGCTCACCAAGCGCTTCCGCGACGGCCAGGATAATAGCGTTCGCGACAAGGTCGACAGGGATAACGTCAATAATGCCGGAGCGTTTACCGGGAAACACGGTTACCTTTTCTCTGGCATAGGCAAGAATGATGGCATCAGCCACTTTCACACCCTCAATCCAGCCCGGCGCCGGTTCTTCGAGCGCACTCTCAATAATGGACGGGCGCATAATAGTGAGAGCACGGCCGTCGAGAGCTTTCATAAGCAACTGCTCACCCAGCCACTTGGTGAAGGTATAGGTATCACTCCAACCATAGCGGTTTGCCTCCCGGATACCCAGGTCCACAAGCTTGCGTTCCAGCATTTTACCGGAGTAGCGCGAGCGCACATCGGCAATGCAGTCGTTTAGCACCCGGATCAGCTCTTCGATTTCATAGTAGCCCACTGGGCTACGGGGAATATCATCGCCCGCAGGCTTGATCACCGATTCGGTAATTTGCCCTGAGTTCTTGCCGTTTACGTAACAGGTGGACACCTGAATAACCGCGAGCTCCGGGTTCTGGCGCGCCAACCCGGCGATATTTTCAAGGCACAGCGTATTGATGGTCAGGGCCTTATCCAGCTCCTCCCGAAAGTTGACGCTGGCGGCAGAGTTGATAACGGCGTCAATCCTGTCCGCAAGCTTTCGGAATGCTTCAGGCTGCAGGCCAAAGCCGTACTGCGTAACCTCGCCAGTAACGCAGTGCAAGCGCTCCTCCAGAAAAACCTCGAACGCCTCGCCATTCTCCTGGCGCAAGCGATCGAACACGGATGAGGTCGCAATTTCTTCAAGAAAACGACTGCGAGCATCAGCGTGACGCCCATTGCCTCGTATCAACAGATGAACGCCACCAATATCCGGCACTGCCCGAATCAGCTTTTCCAGAACAACCTTCCCTAAAAAGCCCGTGGTGCCCGTAATCAGGACATGCTTACCACGAAGCTGCTCCAGCACCTTTGACGAAGACATTCCCACCCCCCTTTGCCGCGCTACCATTTTGAAACCTCCCTTTCCTGGATCCCTGCAGTACCTGATCCTTACACAATCTCAGTGACAGTGCCGTGACATACCGCATCCCTATTACCAGAACGCTACGCCACAAACACAGCTGATGAAATGACGGATTAACAGGCATGTCTGTGCAGAAATGATCCATCGAGAGGCCTCAGTCGCCGTTATTTTCCTTGCCCGCCAGCGACCGGAGGAACTGATTCAGTGAAATATCGGCGGGTTGTTCTTTCAACACCCGGACCAGCTTGTCCTGATCGCCAAAGCTGACCCGATCGTAGGACGGCTCGGGAAGTGAACGCTGCGATGCGCCTTGCTCGCTCTTTACGGCATCTGAAGATAACGAAATCTCATACGCAAGATGTCTCAGGTGATTTGCCAGGTGCTCACGCTGATCGAGGGCGAGGATCTCCCAGTCGATTGCACCAAGCCCGGCCTGAATAATTTCAACGACATCACTGTTTGGCGTCTGGCCCAGCAGGGCAAACAAACGCGTGAACGCTTCATAACGCAGCGTTACGTTCTCGGGTGCCTGCCCGAATACGGCTTCCAGCTCGCCAACGGCCTGCACGCAGCGCTCGCGAGGGCTGGCCACCGCAGGCGCAGCCGCATCAGCTTTATGCTTGCGGCCCGGGCTCCGCTTCGAAACAGAATGCCAGTAAGCGGCGATGCCGGCTTTACGAGGGGGCAATTGCGACAAACGCACATCGACCATGTCTGCCAAGGTTTCGAACTGACGACAAGACGGATCCGAAGGCGGCAACAGTGCAACCGGCCTCTGATTCAGCACCGATTGGCGCAAGGTCTCGTCGCGCCAGATACCCCCCATATAATGAAGAGAGCATTGCAGATGACGCCGTGCCGCCGAATCGAGGCGCTGGAACACCGAACGGGCCTGGCTGACACCCTGCGCCATGTTGATCAGCACGCTGGGGGTTCTGCGGTAACCCCGACGCTTCAGTACCTTGATCAAGGAAAACGCGTCCGTCAGCGAGGCCGGATCCGGAGTAACCACAACACAAGCCAACTCAGCCGCCGCAATCATATGCAAGGAAATAGGCTGAAGGCCGGCCGCAGTATCCGTTATAACGTAATCGTATCGGCTCTCAAGCTTGGAGAGGGCTCGCAGGATACGAATACTCTCGTCCGGCTCCATGTCCATACACTCCTGGACACCGGAAGCACCCGGAACGATGTGCAGGCCAAAATCCGCCTCCAGCAAAATATCCTCGAGCCGACACTCGCCGGCAATGACATTTGCAAGCGTTCGCTCCGGATAGAGACCCAACATGATGCTGACATTGGCAAGATCGGTGTCGCCGTCCAGCAACAGCACACGTTTTTCATGACGGGCCAGGGTGAGTGCCAGATTAAGGGCGACTGATGTTTTACCCACGCCCCCCTTACCGCCGGTTACAGCAATGGTTCTGGGTGGGTTCGTTTTATGTTTGCGAGTATCCTGAGCATTCATGGCACGCGTTTTTACATCCTTGCAACAAAAACAAATGCGCTCTAACCTGTAAAAATTGTACACATATCACGCCACAATGAATACGCTGATCAATAAAAGAGCAACGGTTGTTTTCAATCAACGCTTTTTTGACTAAGCTCCATTTTTGAAAACGAAAATGAACAGAGTTTCATAAACTGATTTCCGTGCGCAACAGGCCAACCTATGAACACAGTACCCGACCTTCAGCTACCTAGTCTTCCGGAGGTTACACTGCGTGCGCTTGAGGCTTGCAACAAGGATGGGAACTATCGCGAGATCAGCGAAATCATCGCCTCAGACACAGCTCTGGTGGTTCGGATCCTGGCATTAGGTAACTCTGCCCTTTACGGCCCCACCCCCGGCATTCGCTCAATAGACCAGGCCTTGTCGCGCCTTGGCACCAAGCGCTTCAAGACATTGATACTCACCGCCGCCCTGCAACAGGTTCTGTTCGAGCTGGGCGCTGGCGCATGGCAACAGTTACGGGATTTCTGGCGACACGCTCTGACCACTGCTTTGACAGCGCGCGCTCTCGCCACCCTGACTCGCTATCAAGAAGCCGACGAAGCCTTTATGCTGGGCATGCTCCATAATATCGGGGAGCTGATTGCCATTAAAACGCCGGATGCCGAAACCCGGCAGGCTTATATGGACCGGCACTCAGACATTGCTGCGGAACTCGTTACGTCCTGGGGACTGGGCCCTTTCGCAGCCGACGCTATGCGTTACCAGCAGGCACTACCTTCAGAGTTGCGTGATGCCGGACACCTGGTCAAAGTGATCAGCCTCTCCACCCGTTTGGCACTTTCTGATTCGGCTGGCATTGCGGCGGCAGGCACGCTGTTTGGGCTCAGTGAAGAGCTGACCCGGGAAATAAGCCGGCGAATCAGCCACGATGTATCCGCGATGGCGGCCTCCCTGGGAATACCGTTGATCAACAGCTACCGCTCCGAGCCTGGGTCACTGGAACTCCGTCAGACCGTATTGCGCCAGGCCATCGCTCAACAAGCCATCGGCTTTGCCGACCTTACCGGCAAGAGCGGCGTCATTCTTGCAGAAACGGTTAACAGCCTGACGCTGATTACCGGACGGCCCGCACTGTGTTTCGGATACGATGATGACAGCCTTGTCCTGCTTTCCGGTACCACCGGACCACACCCCCACCTGGCGGTGACCGCGCAGGCAGGTGACAGCGTGCTTACCGAGGCCTTTAACTCGAGGATGCCTGTCAGTCTCAACGAGCATAAACCTGCCGTGCTGGACCGCCAGCTTTTATCGTTGTTGCGAACTTCCTCGTTGACGGCCATCCCGGTGGTCACAGGTGATCAGTGCCCTGGCGTGTTTGTGCTGGGTACCGACGGCAACACACCGGATACAACCACTGAGCTTATACGCCTGTTTACAGAACAACTGTCCTCTGTTCTGCAGGAAAAAAATGCATCCTTCGAGAGCGATGCACAGAGCGCCGGGATAGATCATAAAGTTGCCATCGAAAAGCTGCGCAGACAGGTGCACGAGATCAGCAACCCCCTGACTATAATACGGCAGTACATTCATCAGCTGTGCAACCGGCTTGATGACCCCGAAGCACGGGAAGAACTGGGTGTTGTGCAAGACGAACTGGATCGTGCGGGCAACCTGCTGCTGCAGATGAGCCAAGACACCGACGACGACACAGGCGAAACAATGTCTGACCTTAATACCGAATTGCAAAGCCTTGCACGGGTGCTTGAAAACAGCCTGTTCAGTGCCAACAACCTGCATTTTAACGTGCTAATGTGTAGCACACCGACGCTTGTTATTGCCAGCCCGTCAGCTATCCGCCAGATTCTGATTAACCTGGTCAGAAACGCCGTGGAAAGTCTGCCAAGTGACGGTGGTGGCGTTACAATAAAGACATCAGCCCCCGTGTGGCAAGGCTGCCGCAACTGGGTAGAGATGGAAGTGACCGATACCGGTTCAGGCATCCCCGGTACCATCCGGGACGCGCTGTTCACGCCGGGTAAGACCACAAAAGGAGAAGGTCACAGCGGCCTCGGCTTGAGTATTGTGAAGCAGCTTGTGGATGACATGGACGGTATCATTGCTTGTCACGCGAGGCAGGAAGGCACCACTTTCCGAATTCTGCTGCCGGCGGCGAGCGAGGAAGAAATCAAATCCGACTGATAACGAAGAACGGATACCCATAGATGGCACCTGAACAGTCCAACAAGCTCCTCTCGCAGGAGGCAGCGTCACGCATCCTCGTGGTCGACGACGAGCCGCGCCTGGTGAGTTCGCTGGCCTCGTTGCTACGTGGCTGCGGTTACGATGTCACCGAGGCTAATGGTGGAAAACACGCGTGTGAATTGATAGGCGCTCGGCAATTTGATCTTGCTCTGCTGGACTTGCGCATGCCAGGGGTCGATGGCTTCGCCGTTATGGCCTATCTTGAGAACCAACAGCCCGAATGCGGTAATATCGTAATCAGTGGAGAAAGCTCATTCACCGCTGTCAGCCGAGCGCTCAGGCGCGGCGCTCTGGACTACATCCGCAAGCCTTTTGATCCGGAAGAACTGATCGCCACTGTAAAAGGCGTCGTTGGCAAACAATCGTTACTCAAGGCCCATGAACACATACAGGTACGCCTTGAGAAATCCGAAGCCTTGCATCGGTACATTGTTAACAGTTCACCCGACATCGTTTTCATGCTCGATGCAGAAGGCCATTTCTGCTTTATTAACAGCAAGGTCGAAAGTCTGTTGGGTTACAAGCCGGCGGAACTCTGTGGAAGTCATTTCCGGCACATTCTGGATGACCGTGATGTCGCCAGGGGTATATACGCACTCAACGCACCGGATATAAGCGCAGACAACCCCCGCACCCTCGAGATACGCCTTAAAACCCGTGGCAGCCGACGAGCCACTCGACACTTCGAAATAACAGCCTTTCCCATCGACCCTCAGTCCTGGACACAGAACAGTCGCACCCAGGGTGGCAGCAGTGGTCAGAACGCCAGCTATTACGGAACTGCCCGGGACGTTACCGAGCGCAAGGAAGCTGAGGCGTTTATCAATTTCCAGGCTTATCATGACCTGCTCACACGCTTGCCGAACCGCGCCCTGTTCAAAGATCGTCTGGAACTGGCAATCACCCATGCCCGCCGAGAGAGGCAGAAACTGGCTGTGATGTTTCTCGATCTTGATCGTTTCAAGGTTATCAACGATACCCTTGGTCACGCGATGGGCGACCGGCTTCTGCAAGCTGTGACCCAGCGCCTCGAAAGCTGTCTGCGCAAGGGTGACACCCTGTCGCGATTCGGCGGCGACGAGTTCACGCTGCTGCTGCCATCAATTCACAGCAACGAAGATGCCAGTCAGATCGCCAGAAAACTGATCAAGACGCTCAAAGCTCCGTTTCTGCTGGGCGAACATGAAGTATTCGTGGGCGTCAGCATCGGTATCTCCACATACCCGGAAGCGGGCGAGACCATGGATCAGCTTATCCAGAATGCGGATATCGCCATGTACAACGTCAAAGCCAGAGGCAAAGACAGCTATCGCTTTTTCTCGGAGAGTATGAGTGTCGACAGCACGAACCGCCTGCATCTGGAGCGGGATCTGCGTCTGGCACTTGAGCGTGGTGAGCTACGGGTATTTTATCAGCCCCAGGTTTGCGCAGCGACGGATCGGATTGTAGGCCTTGAAGCATTGGTGCGCTGGCAGCACCCTGAACGCGGCTTGCTCTACCCCCGGGACTTTCTGGGACTGGCAGAAGAAACCAAACTGATCAGCCAACTGAGCGAGCAGGTTCTGGACCAGGCTTGCCGGGATGTGGGCCGATGGATCCGTGCTGGCCACCAGGATCTGCGCCTGGCGGTCAACCTCTCTCCCGTTGAGGTCGAGCACCCCAGGTTTGTAGAGACCCTGATGGACCGGGTTAATGCAAACCGATTCCCTCCAGGAAACCTGGAGATCGAAATTACTGAAAACGTGATCATGAACGACCTGGAGCAGATCAGCCAAAAGCTCCGTGAGCTCGCCGACTTGGGCGTCCGTATTGCTATCGATGATTTTGGTACCGGTTATTCGTCACTAAATTATCTGCATCGGTTACCTATCCACACCCTGAAGGTAGACCAGTCTTTCGTTAAAGCCATTCGCAGTGGCGTGGATGATGCCTGTATTGTTAATGCCATTATTGCCATGGCCCACGGCCTGAAACTGGAAATCGTCGCCGAAGGTGTCGAAACAGATAAACAACTTGAGTACCTGCGCAGTCTTGGCTGTCATCAGGTACAAGGTTTCTTCTACGGTCCGGCACAGCCCGCGACAGATATCAGCAAACTACTGGCACTGACAACAGTCCCTACAGCCGTACCTGGCTGATTTCTTCACCCTCCAAATATTGTCAGACACTCCTAACCAAAACCTTGACCCTGTTTGCAAAGTGTTGCCGCTCGTTAATTTGTGTATCCGGAAATGCGCATTGCTGCACATAATTTCCCTACCTTGCTCACTAAGCTCAGATTTACAAGACATTGGCCACGGTAGGGACGCCATACGCGCAGCGGAACTGGGAGCCGAGGTTACCGTGGTTGACCTGTCAGAAACCATGATGGTGCAGGTTCTGGAACACCTGATTCAGCTGGGCAAAGCCGACGCCAGCGTTGTTGTGGGTGATTTCTGCTACCCGGAGCACATGCGGCGCCTGGGCCTCGAGGTCACGGAGAAAAAGCACTTCAAACTAATGAGCATGGATTACTGCTGCCATAACCGGAGCATACCGGCCCTGGAGTTTCTTGCCATGTTCAAACTAACCCAGGGGCTATGATTTGCAGGGCCAATGCCCGGCAACTCTCTTCGGTTTCAGCCCCAGGTCCGCCATATAGCTGGCAACACCTTCCGGCGCATTGCCCGAGAAGAGAGCCGCTACCACTGCACCGCCATACTCAAGCGCTTCGAAAGGCTTTCCCGCTTGTGCCAGAAGCCACACGACACGGCGGGCAATAGCATCCCCTGAATCTACCCAGAATTTTACCTCAGGCAGGCTCTGTTTAAGGCTCTCGAGCAAAAGCGGATAGTGGGTGCACCCAAGAACAACGGTATCGACGCCGGCATCGCGCAGGCTAGCAACCGCCTTGTCGAGTTCGACTTGAGGCACTGGCACCCCGCGTGCCAGATCTTCCGCCCATTGCACAAGCCCGGGGTGACCCACGCGTTCAACCTGGCAATCGGCTGCAAACTCCCGAACCAGCTCGTCGAGATAGGGCCGGCGCACCGTTGCCGGGGTGGCCAAAAGGCCTATGCGATGATTCAGTGTCCGGGCTGCTGCCGGTTTAACAGCCGGCACCACCCCAACTACCGGTACCTCTGTCATCGCTCGCAGGTGCGGCAGCGCGATGGTGCTGGCGGTATTGCAAGCTATAACAATCGCGTCGCAAGGGTATTGTTCAAGCGCGCTGGCAATGAGGGTGCAGCAACGCTCAATCACAACAGATTCTGGCTGCCCGCCGTAGGGAAAAGCTGCGTTATCCGCCAGATATACAATCGACGCGTGTGGCAGTTTTTCATGAACACAAGCCGCAACGCTCAGCCCGCCAACACCGGAGTCAAAAACCAGAATCCGGGGCGCCCCATGCTCGCTCAAAGTCCTCGCCCTCCGCCAGCGATCCTGATTTCCATATCCCGAATCAGGCGCCCGGATATGGTGGTATCCGGCGGAACCGGGGGTCTGCTTCCGGGCAAAAACCAGCCAGCGTCCGCCAGCTCGTCTTCCTGAAGAACCAGCTCGCCACCGGCATAATCGGCAAAGAATCCCGCCATCAACTGGTGCGGGAACGGCCAGGGCTCTGACGCCTGATACTGAATATTGGTGATATCCAGCCCGGTTTCTTCTTTCACTTCACGGGCAACCGCGGCTTCCAGGCTTTCTCCGGGCTCCACAAAACCCGCAATAAGGCTATAAAAATGACGTTTAACGCGAGACGACTTTGCCAGGAGATACCGATCCTGCTTGCGTATAACCACAATAACGCAGGGGGCAAGCCGCGGGTACCAGGGAATATTGCAATTGTTACACCATTTCGCTCGCTCCCGAGGATGAAAAACCGTGCCACCACCGCAGCGGCCACAGTACTGGTGATCCTGGAACCACTGCCATACCTGAAAGCCGGTACTGAGCATAGCTGCCGGTACATCGCTGATCATCATCAGCGCATCCCGCAGCGGAACAACGTCGCGGGCCGCAACCAGAGATTCCGGTACTTGCGTCACGAAAACCGGGCGACCATTGACGCTTCCAAGCGATACAAAGCCGGCATTTTCGGGATTGTCAGGGATATTTTCCAGCGTTTGCAACCAGCCATCGTCCGGTTTGAAAATACCGGAGCCAGACAGCGCCAGAACCAGATCACCCTGCTCGGGTGCCTTGGTGGTCCAGCCAGGACTCCACTGAATTGTTGATGTCGCCATCTGTCATAGAACCTTGGTTATAAGCGGGCCAAACCGAAATGTACCACAGAGCTGTGGTCATCAAGAATGCAGCCTTGGCTTTCCGGCCTGTACGCAACCAAGTAAACTTGGCCCCTGTTTTCATCGGAGCGACTTTTTATGCGTCTTTACCAGGGTATTCGAAGTCTGATCCTGACCTTATTCCGGAAAATACTGTTTCTATGGGTCCGGACAGATGTCAGCGGAAACAGCGTTGATGCCCTGGGGCTGATGCCGGAAAAGCCGGTGTGTTACGTGCTGCAGTACAGTTCTCTTTCCAGCCGCCTGGTGCTTGAACAGGAAGTGATACGGGCGCAGCTGCCGGGTGCAACCACATCGCTTCCGGTAAAAAACGGCCCTTCACATTCGTTTTTTTTTCTCTATCGGCGTATTGGTGGCCTGTTCCGTAGGCGCCAGACACCCGTTCCGACCAGCGAATTCCAGGCGCTGGTGCGCTACGGCCTTGAGAATCCAGAGCAGGATGTTCAGATTGTTCCGGTATCTCTTTTCTGGGGTCGCTCTCCGGACAAAGAAAAATCTCTGGTGAAACTGCTGCTATCCGACACCTGGTCTGTCGCTGGCCGGCTGCAGAAGTTTCTGATTATTCTGGTGCACGGTCGCAATACCTACGTGCAATTCAACAGACCGCTCTCCCTGAAACAGGTCATCGACGAATATCGTCACAGCGAAGAGCGCGCAAACCGCAAACTTGCCCGAATTCTGCGCACCCATTTCCGCAAAATTCGACAAGCCGTGCTTGGCCCTGACCTGTCACACCGTAGAACCTTGGTTGAAGGCCTTCTAAGGACCCAGGCGGTAAAGGAAGCCATACGGGAAACCGCGATTGAAGAGGACATTGCGCCAGCAAAGGTGCGCGCCCGGGCACTTAAATACGCCGATGAAATCGCTGCCAATATGTCCGTCGTTACCATCCGTGTTTTTGAGGTGCTTCTCGCCTGGTTGTGGAACCGCATCTACAACGGAATTTCGGTCAACAACATCCGTGTTGTGAAAGAATCCGCGCAGAACAATGCCGTTGTTTATGTGCCCTGCCACCGCTCTCATATCGACTACCTCCTGCTGTCTTACGTACTTTACAAGAACGGCTTGATGCCCCCGCATATCGCTGCTGGTATCAACCTGAACATGCCGTTGGTCGGGCCAATTCTGCGAAGGGGCGGTGCTTTTTTTATGCGCCGAAGCTTCCGCGATAACCCACTGTATTCGACAGTTTTCAATGAATACATGCATGTCATGCTTACCCGCGGCTATTCGGTTGAGTATTTTGTGGAAGGTGGCCGTAGCCGCACCGGGCGCATGCTACAACCGCGCCCGGGCATGCTCTCCATGACCGTGCGCAGCTTTCTGCGCGATCATCGCAAGCCGATTGTATTCGTGCCCGTGTATATTGGTTATGAAAAAGTCATGGAGGGGCGCTCTTACCTTGGAGAACTCAGAGGCAAGAAAAAACAGAAGGAAAGTGTACTTGGTTTGGCAAAGACCGCCCGCAAACTCAGTAATTCCTTTGGGCGTGTTGCGGTTAACTTTGGTGAAGCCATACACCTTTCTGACGTCCTGGACGAGGTTCATGAAAGCTGGCGGGATGAAGCCTATGATTCCGAATACCGCCCTGCCTGGCTGAACGACGCTGTTTCCCATCTGGCACTGCGAGTCGCCTCGGACATCAACGCCTCTGTTGCCGTTAACCCCATTGGCATGATCGCAACCGTGCTGCTTGGCGCCGAGCGACTGGCTATGGATGAAGGTCAGCTTATTCGTCTGGCAGATCAGTACGCGGAGCTGCTGAAAGCCTTTCCTTACGCCGAAACCGTAACCTTGCCTGAAGGAACAGGCAAAGACTGGGTCGCCTATTGTGAATCCATGGGGCTGATCTCGCGCCAGCCGCAAAAACTGGGGGACATCATCGGGCTGCAAGGCAGCAATGCGATTCTGATGACTTACTACCGCAACAATATCCAGCACCTTTTTGCACTGCCGGCATTGGTGGCCAGCCTGTTTGAGAACAAGAGTTCCCTCGCCCGGGACAGGATCGTTTTCCTCGCCAGCGTTGCCTACCCTTACATTCAGTCGGAACTGTTCCTGAAATATCAGCCCGAAGAAGCAGAAGCGGTGATCAACCAGTGGATTGATGTTCTGGTAGATCAGGGCCTGCTGGTCGCTCTCGACAATGAGCGAATCGAGCGCCCGGAAGAAGGCACTGAGGCCATGTTGCGCCTGAGGGTACTGTCACGCTTTATCATCCAGACCGTGGAGCGTTACCACATTGCTCTGGGCATACTGCGCAAATACGGTTCGGCCAAAATCACCGCAGAAGAACTGGAAGAGCAAAGCACCCTGCTGGCCGAGCGCATGTCCATTTTGTTCGGCCTGAATGCACCTGAGTTTTTTGACAAGAGCCTGTTCCGTAGCTTTATCGCAAACATGCAGAAGAACGGCGTTATCACCACAGATGACAACGGGCTACTCTGCTATGGCGAAGGACTGGATGAGGTGGCTGACGATGCCAGGCTGGTACTGAGTGTTGAGAAACGCCAGGCTATTCAGCAAGTGACCATGCTGGGCGTCTGACAGGGATTGGATGCCGGGAGACGGTAGAAACGCTTTTAGCGTTGGGGCAGCGCGCGTATCGGGTAGATGTCGTAACGACTGCTCTTGCCCTCTACCCGGGTGCCTGGCTCCGGCCCGCTAATTGCCGGGGCCTTACGCGGGCGCTTCACCACCACCCGATACCTTGCTGCGGCTAATGCAGCCTCCAGCAAGGCTTCCGAATCGTCGTCATCCCCCACGACGGTTCGGAACACCTGCATTTCCTTCTTCACCAGCGCCGATTTGTCCCTGTGCGGGAACATGGGATCGAGATAGATGACATCTGCAGCGTCGGGCGTTTCCGACGCTTCCCCTGCTTTAGTCAGCCAGTCAATACTGCTACCGGCCCGGAGTGTCATCCGGGCGATGATCGGTGCGCAATCCATATTCAGTGCCGCCCGCGCCAAGCCATCTGCCAGCAACGCGTGAACCACAGGGTTGCGCTCGAAAAGGCTAACCCGACACCCCAAACCAGCAAGCACAAAAGCATCCTGACCCAGGCCTGCCGTGGCGTCCAGTACATGCAGTCCCGCCTTTGTTTTCTGCAGGCCTACGGCACGAGCTACAAGTTGGCCTGAGCCACCACCATGCTCACGGCGATATCCCATCTTACCGGTTACGAACTCTGCCCTCACTGGGCCTGGAGCACCTTTCCCGGCCATCTGAAGACACAAGCCGCTTTCATCCAGAAACAGCAGAGCATTGGCATGTCGCACATCTTTGGGGAGCACTACACCCAGATAAGGCAAGGAAAGATCGGTACTCAGGGACAGGGCTTGATGATCATCACCCAAGGGGCTTCTGGCAACTGCCAGCGGAATGGTTTCAGCTTGGGGTGAGGCATTCGATACTTTGGAGCGCGACATCAGACCAGAATATCGATTCCGGCGAGCGCGGTGCTACCGGATTCCTGACCGGCTGCAGCGACGCTGGCAAAGGTCGATAACGCCCGGGCAGCGGTTAGCGAAACCTCCTCCGCACGGAAACGCTCCAGACGCACATTATCAGCCGCGCGACGAGCCTCTACACGACGCTCTGTGCTCTCGCTGACACTTAGTTCTGACACTGGTTGAAGCGGGCTGCCTGCAAGATCACGGTGGGCTGATTCGGCTGGTTTCTCGGGAGCAGACGCCGGAGAACGGGCAACATCACTGCGTTCCCGTACTGGGCTGTTGGTGCCCGACTGATAGGGGAGTGTACTGCCTGGGTTAATACCACCAATCATTGTCAGAGCACCACTGGCTTCAGAGAAATAATCGCTACTTGTCGAAGTATGGAAGAACTCCGGGTCGATTAAAAGACTTACTCGCGGCCAGGCAGCTTCTTCCAGGTAACTTCATCGCGAATGTATACCGGTTGGGCCTGCTCTGCCGGCACAGCCATGTCCTGGCTATACTTCACCGCAGCCAGGCGTGCTACCCAGCTGGCCCGGGGGATAAGTGCGTCATCTACGGAATTGATTCGTGCTGATACATCGGCAGGCATGCCGTCGCGAAAAGCCCAGCCTTGGCCTGCGCCAATCCAATTTACAATGCCAGCTTCCATCAGAGCCACCCTGGATGGCGGACAAACCCTCTCCTCACCCAGCAACTCCGGCAAACCCGAACGATTGCGAAAACATCCCCAGTAGACCTCACTCATACGGGCATCAAAAGCAACAGCAATGCCCTCGCCCTCACCCACCTGTAAAGCTTCAATGGCCCCCAAAGCAACGGTCTCGAGCGAAGATACAGCAACGACTGGTAGCCCAAGGCCCCACGCCAATCCCTGAACCACACCTGTGGCAATACGAACACCGGTAAATGAACCTGGGCCGCGAGCGAACGCCAAAGCGTCAAGATCTGCAGGTTTCAGTCCTTGTTCCGCCAGCAACGCGCGAATCATCGGCATCAGCAGGCGAGTATGGCCTCTGGGGGCAATTTCAAACTTCTCGGTAACTCTACCATCTGTAAAAAGGGCTGCAGAGCAGCCCTCCGATGAGGTGTCCAGTGCCAAAAGTTTCACAAGCGAGCGCGGCCTCGGATTACTTCAGTCTGGCGCGAATCTGATCGCGAATACTGTCCAGACTGCCAACACCTTCTACCCGCACATATTCAGGTGCCAGTTCAGGCTGATTTTCAGCCAGATCCTGATAATAGTCGATCAACGGTGCTGTCTGATCGTGATAAATCTTCAGGCGTTTGCGAACGGTTTCTTCCGTGTCGTCGGGGCGCTGCATCAGCGGCTCCCCGGTTTCGTCGTCCTTGCCTTCCACTTTCGGCGGATCGTATTTGACGTGGTAGATGCGACCACTGCCTTCGTGCACACGGCGGCCTGACAGGCGGCTGACAATCTCTTCATCATCCACGGCGATCTCGACAACGTAGTCGATAACTATACCTTGGTCTTTCAGAGCTTCAGCCTGAGGAATGGTGCGGGGAAAACCGTCCAGCAGAAAACCGTTTTTGCAGTCCGGTTGCTGAATCCGCTCCTTAATCAACGCAATAATAATATCGTCAGATACCAGACCACCGGTTGTCATAACCTCTTTAACCTGTTTACCAAGCTCGGACTCGGCCTTGACCGCCGCCCGAAGCATGTCACCGGTGGAAATCTGGGGAATACCGAAGCGTTCAGTAATGAACTGGGCCTGAGTCCCCTTTCCGGCGCCTGGTGCGCCTAACATGATGATTCGCATAACGCTGTGCTCCCGTTTTCGTCATTATAGTTGGAAAAGTTGTGGCAAAAACCTGCGTCTTTGCGACAACTTCTCCCTTCAGAACAGATGTCCGAAGGATTCAGAGATGGCGCATTATACGAAGTCAGGCACCTCAGAGAAAGTCGACCTCCGTATCATCTCGGGAACACGGTCGTGCTGCAGAAGCCCGAAAGGTCGCAGTCAGGTGGTCAGTGAGGATGCAAGAGCATCCAGCTCCGGGGCAACCTGATCAATTTCATCCATCAGCTCGCTTACGACACCAGGCGCCAATTCCAACCCTTTCAGCAGCGCCGGAATGTCATCTGGGTTAAACTCATCACCGATACCCCGATCCTTTAACAGCGCATTGGCCAGTTGCACCATCATTACATAGTTCTCATGCTCACCTTGATAACCCGGTTGCTGATGAACGCCTGCTGCTTTGACCACCGGATCAGGCAACTCCCATAACCGATGCAAAATACCACCAATGGCTCCGTGCCCAACCGCAATAATTTCCTGCTCACTGCCCTGACCAAACACCTGTTGTTCAAGTGATTGCATGCTGGCTTCGGGATTCGCTTCGCGCAACTGGTTGAGCTCTTTGAATTCGATAGGGAACAGGTGACCCACCAGCAGCAAACCAAAGTTGTGCAAAAGGCCACACAGATAGGCCAGGCCCTTGTCCGCACCACAGCGAGGCGCAATGCGTTGGCACATAAAGGCGCAGTATAGTGAGTGGCGCCAGAAATTATCCATTCCAAGGAGGCCTGCCCTGGGCACATCAAACGCCCGCACTGAGGCGATACCCAGTGCTATATGAGCGACGCGATCAAAGCCCAATACGCGGGTGACCGCTTCCTGAACGGAATTGATCTGGCCAGGGTAGTTGAACAGGGCTGATCGTGCATAGCGCATCACCTGCGCTGTCAGGCTGGGGTCAAACTCGATCAGCTCTGCCAACTCACGGGCAGTGGCCTCGGTGTTGGAAGTCAGGCGCAGAATGCGTAAAGCCAATGCCGGCATCGGTGGCAGCCGGTACAGTTTTTTCAGCTTGCTCGCCACTTCTGCTAATGTCAGCGCCTCCTGGGCACCATCATCGCCCGGGCCGCGGATCGCCAGATGCCCTTCCCGCGAGCCGGCCATGGCCATGCTCAGGGCATGGCCATTCATTTCAACCAGAGAGTGGTCCGTGCCACTGGAAAACAGCACCTGCTCGGCCCGGGCAACATCATCGTCCAACAGAACCGGTAGATCGTAAGCATTGCCAATCGGTGGTATAAATCCCGGATCGCAGTCGCTGAAAAGCCGCATGGTCTGATGCGCCGTGAGCGGCTGCAAGTGGCGGCCAGTCAATTTCCGGAGCGCTTCTGCATCGAGCGCACTGTCGTATCTGTGAACGACCATCACAATCCCACTGATATCAATCAGCAGCGTTGCCCTGATAACCTTATCCCGGGATTGCCCCAAAGCAGGCACCGCCGCATCCAGGCTTGGCACCCGATCAATAGATCGCTCTTTGTAGGCTATGCCCTGTTGATCCAGGAACCGCTCCAGTCGCACTGCAAGAGCCACAAGAATACTCCTGTTGTCCATGGCAGGGGCTTCTGCGCCCCTCATCCGTTACCGGCCGTTTCAACCGGTGTTACGCATACCGGCGGAAATGCCCGCCATTGTAACCTTAAGCGCGCGTTCTACCATCTCTGGCACCTCGCCCTTGCCTTCGCTCTCACGGTCACGCTTCAGCAGCTCCGCCTGCAAATAGTGCAAGGGGTCGGTATAGGGGTTGCGTACACGCATGGAGTGGGCGAACACCGGCTCGCCTTCCAGCAGCTCATGTTGTTCCTTGAGTTCCAGAAGGCGCTGAACACAGCCCTCAAGTCGATTGCCCAGGCTGGCACCGAGTGCTCTCAGCTTATCGTCATCCAACAGGGTCTTTTCGTAATAACCAGCGATTCGCAGATCCGCTTTGGCCAATACCATTTCAAGCATGTCTACATAGGTGCGGAAAAATGGCCAGCCCTGCATCATCTCACGCAGCACGGGTAACCGCCCCTCTCTGGCCGCATCTTCAAGCGCCACGTCACTGCCCAGCCAGCTGGGCAACATCAGCCGCATTTGGGTCCAGGCAAAAATCCAGGGGATGGCCCGCAGGCTTTCCACACCCCCTGAGGCCTTGCGGCGCGCCGGCCGGCTGCCCAGCGCCAGTTTCCCCAGCGCCTGTTCAGGAGTCACCTGCCGAAAGTAAGGTACAAAATCCGGGTTCTCCCGAACCACTTCCCGGTAGGCCTTGAGTGAGCGCTCGGTCAGCCAGTCCATGGTGTCACGCCAGTTATCTTGCGGCTCCGGGGGCGGCAACAGAGTCGCCTCAATCACCGCTGTGGTGTAAAGCGTCAGGCTTTGCACTGCCAACTGCGGCAGGCCAAATTTGAAGCGGATCATCTCACCCTGTTCGGTAATGCGGAAACTGCCATTCACCGAGCCCGGGGGCTGGGACAGGATCGCACGATTCGCCGGGCCGCCGCCACGGCCAACCGTTCCGCCACGGCCGTGAAAGAGCGTCAGGTGTACGTCGTACTGACTCGCTACCTGCGTGAGCTTTTCCTGAGCCTGGTATTGAGCCCAGGCCGCCATAAGCTGGCCAGCATCCTTGGACGAATCCGAGTAGCCAATCATGACTTCCTGCCGACCCTGGCAGTAATTCTGATACCACTCAACCTCGTAAAGCGCCGCCATACTGTCGGGCGCACCACGCAGGTCGTCCAGAGTTTCAAACAGAGGGACCACCCGCATGGGAAATTTCATGCCTGACTCGCGGAGCAGCAGGATTACACTGAGCACATCCGAGGGCTTGCTGGCCATGGAAATGACATAAGAGCCCAGCGCTTCCGGTGTTTGCCTGGCAACTACCTCACAGGTGTCCAGCACCTCGCGCACCGATGCAGAAGCCTCCCAGTTGCGCGGGACAAGCGGGCGACGCCCCCGAAGCTCCTTTACCAGAAATGCCTGGCGTTCGTTTTCATTCCAGGACAAATAATCGCCCAGACCAAGATACTCCACCATCTCGGCCACGGCCTCGGCGTGACGGGTCGCCTCCTGTCGGATGTCCAGACGAATCAAAGGAAGCCCGAACGTATGAGCACGCCGAATGGTATCCAGCAACGAACCTTTGGCAATTTGTTCGAGCCCGCACTCCACCAATGAGCGATAGCAAAGCTCCAGCGGAGCCGTCAGATCCTGATTTTCAAACAGAATGCCGGTAATGTCTGCAGGCTCACCACTGACACTGGCTTCGGCCCAGTCCCGGGTTTTGAGCAGGCGCTCCCGGAGTTCGGCCAGCACATACCTGTATGGTTCCCGGGAATCGCCTGCCAGGCCACGCAGTTCATCACTCGCCTGCCACATGGAAAGCTCGGCCCGCAATGACTGAATATCACGGAGAAAAAGATCCGCCGCCATCCAGCGCCCGAGCAGAAATACCTTTTGGGTCACCTGATGGGTGACGTTCGGGTTACCGTCCCTGTCGCCGCCCATCCAGGACGCAATCCGCACGGGGGTCGCCTGCAATGGCAAGCCTTTTCCAGTCGCCTTTTGCAGCGATGCGTCAAGGTTCCCAAGAAACCGCGGCAGAGCCTGCCAAAGGCTGTTTTCGATGACTGCAAACCCCCACTTGGCTTCATCAACCGCCGTGGGCCGCTCATGCCGGATTTCATCCGTGTGCCAAGCCTCTGCCACCAGTCGGGACAGACGCTCGGCAATCGCCTCTCGCTCGACCGGCAACAGGTCATCGTGATCCAGACTGGCCAGGCACTCCGACATTTCATCGTATTTCATGATCAGCGTGCGACGCGCCACTTCCGTAGGGTGCGCTGTCAAAACGAATTCTACACGCAGGTCTGCCACACACTGGTGAAGCGCTTCAGGACTGACACCGCTACTTTCCAGACGTTCAAATACGCCGTCAATCGGCTCGACCATCAGGTCAGAAGGGTGACCGCGCCTGCGGCGAATGCCATGATATTGCTCAGCAAGGTTCGCAAGATTGAGAAACTGGTTAAACGCTCTGGTAACCGGTAGCAGTTCATTATCGCTCAGCTTGCCGAGAAGATTTACCAGGCGTTGACCGGAGCCGCTTTCCTGCCGCCGATCGGATTTGGCCGCAGCGCGAATTTCCTCAATAAGCTCAAAACAGTCCTGACCCGGGTGGCGCTGGATACTCTGCCCCAGCAGCTCACCCAGCATACGGACATTTTCACGAAGATCAGGGTGCAACTCAGTCACATTGGCGTCCTTTTAAATTGACGGAGGCAAAGTAAACTAACGATACTAAGGAACAGCCGGAAAAGTCTATTGGCGATTGTTGTCGTAGCTGCGGTAGCACATACAAGGAGCCCCCATGAAAGTCACTGATCTGCCCAAGCAGTGGGAACAAAAGAAGAAGTCTGCAGAGCGAATCCACGATTATAATCTCAGACTTCCCCTGGAAGACGCTGCGCGTATCTCTGCGCTGGCAGAGCTTTATCCTGACCGCAGCGAAAGCGACATTCTCAATGACGTGATTAGTGCAGCCCTGGACGATCTGGTCAGTCAGGGCCCACTAAAAGAAAAGTTGGGCAGTAAGAACAGTTAGATCAGCTTGGCGCAGGGCTTGCTCAGTCACGCCACGGATTCGAGCTGACGGGCTTTAAGGCGCTTGATGTGCTTCTGGCTCAGGCGCACGAATTCGGGGGTGACACCTTCATCTTCGTATATCTCAAAGCCGTCCTCATCGTAAGCCACAACCTTGGCGCCCTGGACGTAGGGGAAGTCGGTTTCTATTTCATCCAGAGCCGCCGATATCAGATCCCGCATCAGATCCTGGGGGGCTTTCATGGGATAGAGAGTCGCCAGCTTTTCAAGCTGCTGGTGGTGCTGATCAGACAACGCCATAAAATAGGCATCCCGGGTAAGCCGGCCTCGTGCATGCTTGTCCCAGTAACTGACCAGATCTTTGATTTTCATCGAGCTTGACTCCTGCATTCAGTTGAACACACACAGCGCACAAACAAAGGCGCGTTTGCTTATGAGAAGTGTAGACGAAGCTCATGAATGAAAACCCGGCAAATTGGTAACGGATTGTACCTACACCTGCCCGCTGTCAGCTTTTCTTTTCCACCCCCTTGACGGATTGCCAGATCTCATCGAGTGCTTCGAGACTTTCTTCATCAAAGGAGCGGCCTTGGCGCTCCAGAACCTGCTCAATAGCGCGAAAGCGCGCCTCAAATTTGTGGTTAGTGCGGTCGACCGCCTGCTCCGGGTTAACCTTCATAAAGCGCGCCAGGTTCACGCACACGAACAGTAGGTCACCCAGCTCATCCTCAACGGCATCATGATCACCCTGTCCGGATTCTGCAGCCTGCCAGGCCTCCTTCAACTCGTCGATTTCTTCATGCAGCTTGTCGAACACCGGCTCTATGTTTGGCCAGTCAAACCCGTGCCGTGCCGCCCGCTTTTGTAATTTTTCTGCCCGCACCATCGCCGGCAAAGTCCGGGCAATGCCATCAAGCCGGCCTGGCGTTGCTGCCGGCGAATCTTCCACCTGTTTCTGAGCCCGCTCTTCAGCTTTTATCCGCTCCCAACTCTCTTTAATCCAGGCTTCATCTGGCCGGTTGTCCGGATCAATACGGCTATCCAGCGTGCCCTCCGGGAACACATGAGGATGACGACGTACGAGCTTGCGCACCAGATTATCGACTACCGAATCAAAGCTGAATTGGCCCTCCTCCGCGCCTATCTGTGCGTAGAAAATCACTTGAAACAACAAGTCGCCCAACTCGTCTTTTAAATCCGCATGGTTCTCCCGTTCAATCGCGTCCGCCACCTCATGGGCCTCTTCCAGTGTGTGCGGCACAATGCTTTTGAATGTCTGCCTGGCGTCCCAGGGACAACCGGTCTCCGGGTCTCTCAGCCGGGCCATCAAAACTTTCAGATCATCAATGGAATAACTCATGAACGCTTGCGCCTGACGTCGATAATATTGGGGAGATTGCGGATCTGAGCAAGCAATCGCGCCAACTGTTCCAGGCTGGAGATCTCCACACTGACAATCATGGTGGCGGTGTTCTCATCACGATTTGTCACCGTGTGGAGGGCCAGAACATCGCTCTTTGACGTCGATAAAACCTGAGTAATATCCCGCAGCAGGCCAGACCTGTCGTAGGCTTCGATTTCGATGTCTACCGGGTAGACCGAAGCCTGCTGACCACCCCAGCTCACTTCAATAATGCGGTTGGGCTCAAGTTCCTGCAGATTCAGAAACGTCAGGCAGTCCTGGCGGTGGACGGTCACGCCCCGTCCGACCGTAATGTATCCACCGATGGCATCTCCAGGCAAAGGCTTACAGCATTTTGCCACCTGGGTCTTTAGCTTGCCCACACCCAGAATGTGAATATCGGATTCGGTATCGTAGGGCTTGCGTCGCTGAGCTGCCAGCTTCAGATCAAGCTGTTCTGGTTTTGGCTCCAGCATTTGCTGTGCTACGTTGGCAACGGCCGCCGGGCGAAGATCACCGGCGCCAATAGCGGCAAACATGTCTTCGGCACTGTGATAATTCACTTTTACGGCCAGTGCGCCCGCATCTACATCGTGCAACGAAAGACGCCGGAATTCGTCTTCAATAATGGCACGGCCATCGGCTACGTTACGCTCGCGATTCTGCTGCTTGAACCAATGCGTTACCTTGGCCCGGGCCCGTGAGGTCTGAATATAGCCAAGGTTCGGGTTCAGCCAGTCCCTGCTGGGCGCGACATTATTTTTAGAGGTCAGAACGAATACCTGCTCTCCCGTCCTCAAAGGATACGTCAGCGGTACAATGCGGCCGTTCACCTTGGCACCACGGCAGGCATGGCCAACCTCAGTGTGAACACGGTATGCGAAGTCAACCGGTGTGGCGCCTTGGGGCAGATCAACAACGTGCCCTTCGGGCGTGAAAACATAGATCCGATCCGAGACTACATCGGATTTCAGGTGGTCTGCCAACCCGGACAAATCACCCAGCTCTTCTTGCCATTCGAGCACCTGCCGGAGCCAGTTGATTTTGGCTTCGTAGCCGGATGATTTATTACCTTTATCCGTGCCCTTGTACAACCAGTGCGCACACACACCAAGCTCAGCATCTTCGTGCATGGTATGGGTACGAATCTGGACTTCCATGACCTTGCCATCCGGCCCGATCACCGCTGTATGCAGCGATTGGTAGCCGTTTTCCTTGGGGCTGGCAACGTAATCGTCGAATTCATTGGGGATATGACGCCAGAGCGTGTGCACAATCCCGAGAGCTGCGTAACAATCCCGTACTTCCGGAACCAGTATCCGCACCGCTCTTATGTCATACACCTGGGAGAAATCGATGCCCTTGATGCGCATTTTCCGCCAGATGCTGTAAATATGCTTGGCGCGACCGGAAAGCGAGGCTTCAATACCGGAAGCTTTCAGCTCCGCCTGCAGGGTGGCAATAACACTACGGATATAGCTTTCACGATCGAGGCGTTTTTCATCCAGAAGTTTTGCAATTTTCTTGTACGCCCTCTCATGCAGATAGCGGAACGAGAGGTCTTCCAACTCCCATTTGATATGACCAATACCCAGGCGATGGGCCAGCGGTGCATAGATATCGAACACTTCCCGGGCAACCCGCATGCGTTTTTCTTCAGGCGCATTCTTTACCCCACGAATAGCACAGGTGCGCTCAGCAAGCTTGATCAGCGCAACTCGCACGTCATCAATCATGGTAACCAGCATTTTACGGACGTTGTCCAGCTGGCCTTCGCTCTGCCCAAGCACGTTGCCCTTGAGCGGGTGGTGTATGGAAGATATGGCCGCCATCTGCTGCACGCCGTTAATCAGCCCGGCTATTTCGTCGCCAAACTCCTTGCGGATAACCTCAAGGGCAACCCGCTCCTCTCGCACCGCCCGGTATAGAATGGCAGCAACAAGACTGGCCTGATCAAGGCGCAACTCAGCAAGCACCTGCGCCATTTCAATGCCGATGAGGAAGCTGCTGGAACCAGAAGCCCACAGCCTGTCTTCCCGGAATGCCTGCAAATCGATTTCAGCGGCTTTTTCACAGGCCCTGCGAAACTGCTCCACATTATCCAGGTGGGTTTGCGAGGCGATCTGCTGAACCCAACCCTCGATATCGACCTGTCCATCGCCGGTCACTGCATAGTCTTCGCGAACTTTTACCATATCAATCTTGTTATTCCTGGTGGTTCACACAGCTGTCCTTTGCTGCGCACAACGCTATTCAGTGTGAGTCCCGCTCAAACAGCGCAATAGACTCGACGTGTGTGGTATGAGGGAACATATCCATCACACCGGCACGCACCAAACGGTAACCGTTCCGCGCCATCACTCCTGCATCCCGGGCAAGTGTGGCCGGGTTGCAGGACACATACACGATACGCTTGGCATTAAATGCAGTCAGGTATTTGCAGATTTCCTCAGCACCCGATCGCGGCGGGTCGATAAGGATTTTATCAAAACCCTCTTTTGCCCAGCTCTGGCCGGTAAAATCACCGTGCAGATCAGCGCCATGGAATGCCACGTTCGCAAGCCCGTTCAACTCTGCATTCTCCCGGCCCCGGGCCACCATGGCCTCATCGCCTTCCACACCAACAACCTGAGCGCCCTTGCGCGCAAGGGGCAGCGTGAAGTTACCCAACCCGCAGAACAGATCCAGAACTCGCTCGCCCGGCTGCACATCCAGCCACTCTGCGGCCCTGTTTACCATATCCTTGTTGATGCCTGCATTGACTTGCGTAAAGTCCATGGGATGAAATTTCATGGTCAGATCAAAGGCATCAAGCCGGTAACTCAGGCGTTCATCATCTCTGCCCGCTGATTCTGGCCAGATGCGGTGAACGGTATCGGGGCCCTTGGGTTGCAGGTAAACATGCAGATCCTGAGCCTGACCAAAGGCAACCAGCTTTTCCCGATCGCTAATGCTCAACTCATCCATGTTGCGGAAAACCATGGCAGCCGAATCATCACCACAGGCAACTTCGACCTGGGGAATACGAGCATAGGCATCCATGCTGTGCAGCAACTCACGCAAAGGAAGAATACGTTCGCCAATGCGTGGATCCAGTACTACACAGCGATCAATATCTGTCAGGAAGCTGTTGCGCTTCTCACGGAAACCCACCAGCACCGATTCACGGGCTTTAACATAGCGCACACCCATACGTGCCTTGCGTCGGTATCCCAGCGTGCTCTCAAGAGTGTCCCCCGGCCGCATCGGCTCAATCCACTCTTCAGGCTCTATGCCACCAAAGTGGGCAAACTGTTCACGCAGTGTACTTTCCTTGAACCCGATCTGCGCATCGCTGCTCATGTGCTGAAGGCTACAGCCACCGCAAAGGTCTGCGAACTCGCAGGGAGGCGTTTGGCGATCAGGTGCTGCCTCCAGCACCTCAAGCGTGCGCAGCTCATCAAATTTACTTCGGGTGGAGACCACTTTGGCCATCACTGTCTCACCCGGCAAGGCGCCATCCACGAAGAGGATTTTGCCGTCCTGACGAGCGATACCGCGGCCATCATGGCTAAGCTTTTCCACGTCACAGCGCACGGGTTCCGTAGGAAGTACCTTCCTGCGTCGTCTGCTCATAATCTGTTCTCTTGATGTCGTCAGGTTCAGGCGCCGGGGAAGACGCCGGTCGATAAATAGCGGTCGCCCCGGTCGCAGATAATGGCCACGATAATGGCATTTTCAACCTGCTTTGACAGTTGGAGCGCCGCTGCGATGGAGCCGCCAGATGACACTCCACAGAAAATACCCTCCCGTTCAGCCAGAGCGCGCATGGTCTCCTCGGCTTCCTGCTGGCCGATATCCAGCACCTGATCCACTCGGGTCGCATCGTATATGCTGGGAAGATACGCTTCCGGCCAGCGGCGGATACCGGGTATGGACGCGCCTTCTTTTGGCTGCAGGCCAATGATACTGATATCGGGATTGCGCTCTTTAAGGTAACGGGAAACGCCCATGATAGTGCCTGTGGTACCCATAGAGCTGACAAAATGAGTTACCCGTCCCCCGGTCTGCTCCCAGATTTCCGGGCCCGTGGTCCGGTAGTGGGATAGCGGATTATCCTGGTTGCTGAACTGGTCCAGCACCCGGCCCTTGCCTTCCGCTTGCATTCGAAGAGCCATATCCCGGGCCACCTCCATACCTTCTTCCTGGCTTACAGTAATAATCTCGGCACCGTAAGCGCGCATGGACGCCCGGCGCTCATCGCTCATATTCGCCGGCATGATCAGCACCATGCGGTAACCTTTGATAGCCGCTGCCATGGCCAGAGCGATACCGGTATTGCCGCTGGTTGCCTCAATCAGCGTATCGCCTGGCCGGATTTCACCGCGGTGCTCGGCTTCCTGAATCATCCCTATAGCAGGTCGATCCTTTACAGAACCCGCCGGATTGTTACCCTCCAGCTTTGCCAGAATCACGTTGCTGGTATCGCCGGGAAGGCGTTGCAACCGAACCAGAGGCGTATGCCCGACATAATCTTCAATCGTGGGAAAATGCATATGAGAACCCTGTGGTACACTTTTGCGATGGCATGATACGCGTTATGGCCCCGGTCGCCCAATACAGCTTCTCGCTAATTCCATGACTGCCGGCTATAACAAAAATGTATTTTCCGTTCAGATCGGCACTGACAACAAGGTTAAATGTGCCCGGACGAGCTACTATTACAAGGACGTAACCCGCTTCAACAGGCGGTGTTAAGCTATTCTTCGGGAATCTGGTATGCGGCGTTGGGGCATTCGCAAAAAAGTGCTGGTGGTAACTCTGGTTCCCACCCTCCTCACCACACTGATGTTGGGGCTGTTTTTTACCTATAGTTGGGTGACCAATATTGAAAGCCTGCTTAAGGACCGCGGCGACTCACTTTCTCGCCAGCTTGCTGCCGGCTCGGAATATGGCCTCTTCACTGCCAATCGCAGTCTGTTAAGCAACCTCTCCAACGCTCTGCTGGAAGAGCAGGATGTGCGATCAATCACTTTCTTCGACGGCGATCGCCGGCGCTTGCTACACACCGGTCCTGGCAGCTCTGATAACATTGACAGTAAAGAACTGACTGGAGAGCAGGCGAGCCGCATCGCCCGCAAAGCCAGCACCCGCTTCGTCACTCCGGTTTTCCTGCAGGATCTGATGATTCAGAACATGCTTGACGCGGACTCCCTGCAGTCTGCTTCGCAACAACGAGAGCCCCTGGGTTGGGTAGCCGTCGAGATGTCCCATATCCGCACCGAAAAAGAAACATACAAGGCCTTGTTGCTCTCGCTTCTGCTGGTACTTGGCGGCGTTATTTTCAGCCTGCTGATCGCACTACGCCTGAGCCGCGCTTTTACCAGCCCGGTGTTCGAGTTGAACGAGGCAGTGGCAAAGCTCAAGCAAGGCAGACTCGACACCCGGGTTCATACCCGGGCAGGTCCGGAGTTTGAGCAACTGGAATCCGGCCTGAACGCCATGGCGGAGGAACTGAGCAACGCCCAGGCAGAAATGCAGCAGAACATTGACCAAGCCACGGAAGATCTGCGCGAGACCCTGGAGACCATTGAAATCCAGAACATTGAGCTGGACCTTGCGCGCAAGGAGGCCCTGGAGGCCAGCCGGATAAAGTCTGAATTTCTTGCAAATATGTCCCACGAGATCCGGACCCCGCTCAACGGTATTATCGGCTTTACCGAGCTACTGCTCAAAAGCCCGCTGCCGCGCCAGCAAAGAGATCATTTAAGCACAATACGCAAGTCTTCCGAAATTCTTCTGACCATCATCAACGACATTCTGGATTTCTCGAAGATTGAGGCGGGCAAGCTGATCCTGGATCGCGTTCCTTTCCAGCTCAGGGACATTGTGGAAGAAGTCATGGTTATGCTGGCCCCTGCGGCCCACAGCAAAAACCTGGACCTTGTGCCTCTGGTTTATAATGACGTGCCGGACAACATCATGGGGGACCCTCTGCGGGTCAAGCAGGTGATTACCAATCTGGTCAACAATGCCATCAAATTTACCCAGACCGGCGAGGTGGTACTGCGTGCCAGTCTTGAAGATGAGGACAAGGAAAACAATCGGGTTACCCTTCGCCTGAGCATCACAGACTCCGGCGTGGGACTGTCCCGGGTTCAGCAACAATCACTGTTCAACGCGTTCAGCCAGGCCGATGCATCAACGGCCAGACAATACGGCGGAACCGGTCTGGGCCTCGCTATTTCCAAGCGTCTGGTGGAAGAGATGGGCGGAAAGATTGGCCTGCAAAGTGAACTGGGGAAAGGCTCCACCTTCTGGTTTACCCTGACACCGGAGCTTTCTTCCAACGGTGAAACGGTTGCGCCCCGGGACGCTCTGCGGGGTGAGCGGGTTATTTATCTGGAGCACCAGAAAACCTGTGGCCTTTCGGTTGAGCACCTTCTGCGGGAATGGGGCATGACGGTTGACCGCGTTGCGTCGCCTGGCGCCATGCAGGAACAGATCGAGGACGCTCAGAAAAGCCAGTCTGGGTACGCAGCAGCCATTGTCGGAATTACCCGACACCTGCTCAAATCAAACCAGTACTGTGAGCTGGTGCGGGCTCTGGAGATCGAACGCGATTGCCGCACACTGTTGCTGACACCAACCCTGGAAGTCCACGATACGCTTTTGTCCGGGCTGGCAAGCGGCCACCTGTCCAAACCGGTATGTCGTGACTCACTTTATAACGAACTGCTTCTGCTGGTGCACGGCATTAACACCGTGGGCCAGGGTATTTCGCACAAGGAAAACGCCTCCCACCTGATACCGGCTCCCGTCAACATGCCCAGAATACTGGCCGTGGATGATAACGAAGCCAATCTGAAACTCGTCATGACACTGCTGCAGGACTATCAGTTGGCGGCAGAAGGTGCATCAAGCGGTTTTGAGGCCCTGAGCAAAACCCGGAAAAGATCGTTTGATCTGGTCTTCATGGATCTTCAGATGCCGGGTATGGACGGCGTGGAAACCACCTCCCGCCTTCGTGAGCTGGACAACAGCAATCACAAAACAACAATCATTGCTCTTACGGCGCATGCATTGGCCGACGAACAGGAACGATTGCTCAAACAGGGCTTTGATGGCTATCTGCCGAAGCCCATCAACAGTGGACAGCTTGCCGAAACCATACTGGAGTGCACTGGGTATCATTGCCGAGGTGCTGGCCAGCTTTCTGTGCCGGAAGTCCGGGATACGAGACGTGCATTGAGACCCTCAACGCGCAAAATGCTACGGGACTGCATGAGCGTGGATGAGAGCATCCAACTTGCCGCCGGCAAGACAGACCTGGCAGAAGAATTATTCAGTATGCTTTTGGAGCAGTTGCCTGCCGACTTGACCCGGATTGAACAACTCTGGGTTCAAGGTGACCTGGAAAACCTGTTGGAATGCGTACACAAACTTCACGGTGCAACACGTTACTGCGGGGTTCCGGAGTTGCGCTCCGCTGCAAATCGCCTGGAGACAGCACTCAAAGGCTCAACCCCCGACATGGAGCTACAGAAGAATCAGCTGATCGCCGCCATGGAGCGACTGCAAAACTGGAGCGAGCAGGCCGATTGGCAGGAACTGTTCAGAAAGCACCATCAGCGGGAGACCATCTGATGGCATCCTGTAACGCTCCGCCATCCGGGTTGTTCAGGCCCTTCCGCACGCCCGGTCAAGAATCTCCTTCATATCCCGGACAGCCTCTTTAAGGCCGCAAAATACCGCTCTGGCAATAATAGCGTGCCCGATATTAAGTTCATTAATACCGGGGATAGCGGCGACTTGCTCCGTGTTGTGATAGTGCAGACCATGGCCCGCATTCACAATCAGACCCTTTTTGCGAGCGTAAGACACTGCATCGGCCAGGACCTTGAAGGCTGCATCTTGCGCTTCTGCACCAACCGCCTCAGCGTATTCCCCGGTGTGGAGCTCGATAACCGGGGCCCCACAGCGCACTGCAGCATCAATCTGCGCCCGATCCGGATCGATAAACAGGGAAACCTCAGCACCCTGCTTGGCCAGTCGCTCGCACGCACCGGCCACGCGATCCTCCTGACCTTCCACATCAAGCCCACCCTCGGTCGTCAGTTCTTCCCGCTTTTCCGGAACCAGGCAGACGCACTCAGGCCGAACTTGCGCAGCAAAATCCAGCATCGCATCGGTGACCGCCATCTCGAGATTCATTTTTGTCTGAAGCACTTCCTTCAGCAGCAGTACATCGCGATCCTGAATATGCCGCCGGTCTTCTCTGGGGTGGATCGTTATGCCGTCTGCGCCAGCTTCCTCCGCCATCAATGCCGCCTGGACAGGATCGGGATATCGCGTTCCCCGGACCTCACGTAAGGTGGCGATATGGTCGATATTGACACCAAGTAATACTCTAGGATTCATGTCGTTCTCCCTTTGGATGACTGAAAAGGCTGCGACTGTTCAGCGGGCGCCCCTGCAACAGGTAATCTGTCAGTATGCGCATGACCCGCTTTGAGACCCTACGGCTTGCGGCGGCCTCGTAATCCCCGTCGGCAAGCGCCAAAAGAGCGTCTCCGGGCAGGTTCTGCAACCGCACACCGGCAGAAGCCCCGGCGACAATACCCTGTTCGGGGTCGTAGCAATAGGTGTGTGTTGCACGGATGGTTTGGCCGGTATCCGTGGCCAGATCCCAGGCAAAATCGTAACCCAGAGCCGCAGCAAACGCCTGCTCGAACTTCCTTAACACAGGCTCTACATCAGACGTTTCCGCGAGCAGGCCAAGCGTCTCAATATAAGCAGCAAAAAGTGTTGGGTGAGGATCGGCCTGGGGCAATATCCGCTGCATCAGCTCATTCAGATACAAGCCGCTGTACAGGGATACGGTGCGACGCAACGCAGGGCCATCGCGCACATCTACCTGGGTCAGGGTTTTCAGGTCACCGCGCCCTACCCAACCCAATAACAGAGGCTGAAAGGGCTGAAGCTGGGCCTTGAGCGGGCTTTTACTGCTGTTGGCACCCCGGGCAATCACGCTCAAGCGACCGTGATTGAGGGTAAACAGATCGACCATGAGGCTGGTTTCCCGCCAAGGCCGTCGGTGTATCACATAAGCGGGCTCTTGCTGCTGCGTGTCTCTGCTCATAACGCCTCAAGGAGAGTGCTTCAAGGAAAGCGCCTCAAGGGGCATGACAGCCTCAGAGGTCGTTCATGCCCAGGCTTTTCAACGCGCGGTCACTGTCAGCCCAGCCGCGCTTCACTTTCACCCACAACCGCAGCATGACTTTACTGTCAAACATCCGTTCCATATCGGCCCTGGCGTCCTGGCCAATGCTACGCAACCTGTCGCCTTTGTCGCCGATCATGATTTTTTTCTGACCCTCGCGCTCCACAAGGATCAGTGCCGATATATGCAGCGTTTTGCCATCACGTTTGAATTCTTCTATTTCTACCGCAACAGAGTATGGTAGCTCGGCTCCGAGCTGGCGGGTAATTTTTTCGCGCACCATCTCCGAAGCCATAAAACGTTCGCTCCGATCGGTTATCTGATCATCGGGATAGAAGTGGACGCTCTCAGGCAGGAAACGGCCCACCGCTTCTTCCAGCGGCTCAAGGTTGGTTTCCTTCAAGGCTGACATGGGGATGATTTCAGCAAAATCGCGTTTCCGGGAAAGCATATCCAAGTGCGGCAACAGGTTTTCCCGCTTCTCAATCCGGTCCACCTTGTTCACCGCCAGAATAACCGGGCATTCAAGTTTGCTAAGTTTTTCCAGCACCATCTCGTCGGCAGTGGTCCAGGCTAGCTGATCCACCACGAATACCACCACATCCACACCGGAAAGTGCCGAAGTAGCCGCTTTGTTCATATACCGGTTCAGAGCTCTGGGCTCTTCCACGTGCATCCCGGGCGTATCGACATAAATCGCCTGCACCGGGCCCACGGTTTTGATACCCAGCACCTTGTGGCGCGTGGTTTGTGGCTTACGAGAGGTAATACTTAGCTTCTGCCCCAGAATATGGTTCAGCAGTGTCGACTTGCCTACGTTGGGGCGACCAACAATCGCGACAAAGCCGCAACGGCTGTCGGGGTTCTCAGGACGGGTAATATCGTTCATCAGGGTGTCTCCACGCCAAGTTGTTTCAGCGCGCTGCGTGCCGCTTCCTGCTCCGCCACGCGGCGGCT
The DNA here is from genome assembly GCF_048266785.1 of Marinobacter sp. Classification (GTDB taxonomy): domain Bacteria; phylum Pseudomonadota; class Gammaproteobacteria; order Pseudomonadales; family Oleiphilaceae; genus Marinobacter. The sequence goes on along the minus strand of NZ_JBLWYX010000012.1, from coordinate 60,769 downwards.
ACTGCCAATCCCGCTGGTTTCACGGTCCAGCGAAGACAACACACAGGACACATGAAATGTCTGGTTATGAGCTTCTCCATCTACAGAGATAACATCGTATCTGGGCAGCGGAAACTGTCGGGACTGGAGATACTCCTGCAAACGGGTCTTGGGATCTTTCTGGGTGTCCTGGAGGTCCAACTGCTCGAGACGGAGTTCGAACCAACGCAGTATCTGTTCCCGGCAGGTCTGGAAATCGCTGTCGAGGTAGATTGCACCAATGATTGCTTCTACCGCATCGGCAAGGATGGATTCACGGCGAAAGCCACCGCTTTTCAGCTCGCCTGACCCCAGGCGCATGTAGCTTCCCAGCTGGAACTCGCGGCCAATCTCGGCCAAAGTGACACCTTTGACCATTCTGGCCCGCAAACGGCTTAAATGACCTTCCCGGGCCTTTTCAAAGTTCAGGAACAGATACTCAGCGATAACCATATTTACGATGGAGTCTCCAAGAAACTCCAGCCGCTCATTATTCTGATTGCCATAACTTCGGTGAGTCAGCGCCAACGTAAGGCGCTCGGGCGACTTGAACTGATAGCCAATGCGCCGCTGCAACTGATCCAGATCCGGCTGCGAACTCACTTGCCCTTCACCTCATATCTGTGCTGGAAGTGAACAACAGTATCCACATTACGGAAAATGTTGTTGCGAACTTCGTAGTCAACATTGATCACTACAAGCTCGCCGTCTTTCTCAACCGTAATATCCTTGGCATCAAAGCCCCGAATATTGTTAACGCTCAAACGCTTGTTGATCAGGGTGCGGAGCTGTGCCGGCCCCATTCGTGACAATCCCTCAGTACCATCCAGACCTTCCAGAGCCTCCTGAATGGTCAGATCGTCCATATACGCTGGCCCGACCTTTATAACCAATGACAGCAGGCTGCCAAAAAACAACACCATAATCAGGATCACAAGCGCCGAAGCACCACCCTGGCGGCCCATGGCGGAAAGACTATTTTTCCTCATTACAACTGAACTCCAGAATCGTCAGAATTACTCAATACCGCCTACTCGCTTGAAGGATGGCAGGCTGGTGAGAGATTGCCAGTGCATCCAGATCGCAAAGGCCTTGCCCACGATCAGCTCCTCCGGAACCGTACCCCAGTAACGGCTGTCGTTACTGTTATCACGGTTATCGCCCATCATGAAATAATGTCCTTCCGGTATCTCCCACTCGCCTTCGCCGGCAGCACCCGGGCGCCCCATGGTCAGGAAAATATCGTGTTCCACTTTTCCCAGGTCTTCCCGGCGCACTTCCACCGGCGGCAGACGCACAACAAACTCGCTTCCAACCTGCTGGCCATTGATGAAGAGCTGCTTGTCGCGATAGCGCACTGTGTCACCGGGGAGACCAATCACGCGCTTGATATAGTTGGTTTCGCCGTCCTTCGGGTAGCGGAATACCATCACATCACCCCGGGCCGGATCCCCGATATCCAGTATTTTGGTTCCGGAAACCGGCAAACGCAGGCCATAGGCGTATTTGTTAACCAGAATAAAGTCGCCGACTTCCAGCGTTGGCAACATGGAACCGGAGGGAATCTGGAAGGGCTCCACCAGAAAAGACCGAAGTATCAGTACTATGGCCAGCACCGGAAAAAATGAACGACTAATATCGACCAGATAGGGCTCTTTAGGCGCCTTTTTACCTGCAACGTCCGTCTCGGACGCTAAAAGGCGACGCTTGCGCAAAAACAGTATATCTGCCAACCAGACAAGCCCAGACGCAAAGGTCAGAACCACCAGAACCAGAGGAAAATCAATATCCATCCAGATGCCTTTTAATTATCGACTTTCAACACGGCAAGAAACGCTTCCTGAGGCACCTCAACATTGCCTACCTGCTTCATGCGTTTTTTGCCTTCCTTCTGCTTCTGGAGCAGCTTTTTCTTTCGGCTGACATCACCGCCGTAACATTTTGCGGTTACGTTTTTGCGCAGCGCTTTCACACTGACCCTGGACACCACCTGATTACCGATGGCGGCCTGAATGGCGATATCGAACATCTGCCGGGGGATCAGCTCTTTCATTTTCTCAATGAGCTGGCGCCCTTTATAGTTCGCCTGCTCTTTATGAACGATCAATGCCAGGGCATCCACGCGCTCGCCGTTGATGAGTACATCAAGGCGTACAAGATTCGCCTGCTGGAACCGCACAAAGTGGTAGTCCAGAGAGGCAAAGCCACGACTGGCAGATTTGATACGGTCAAAGAAATCGAGCACCACTTCGGCCATCGGCAGCTCGTAGGTCAGTTGCACCTGATTGGTCGTAAAGTGCATATTTTTCTGAACGCCTCGCTTCTCTTCACAAAGCGCAATAACGTTACCCAGGTGCTCTTGGGGCACCAGAATATTGGCTTCGACGATGGGCTCGCGCATTTCCTCAATCGAGCCAATATCCGGCAGCTTTGAGGGGCTGTCCACCGACAGTGTCTCGCCCTGCCTGGTCAACACCTCGTATATAACCGTAGGCGCGGTGGTAATCAGATTAATATCGTACTCACGCTCCAACCGCTCCTGAATGATCTCCATGTGCAGCATGCCCAGAAAACCACAGCGGAAACCAAAGCCCAGTGCATCAGAGCTCTCAGGCTCGTAAAACAGTGAGGCGTCATTCAGGGTGAGCTTTTCCAGCGCGTCGCGAAAATCATTGTAGTCATCCGCGCTCACCGGGAACAGGCCAGCATATACCTGCGGCTGAACTTTCTTGAACCCCGGCAACATGGGGGTGTCGGCGGCAAACTTGTGATGCACGATGGTGTCGCCTACCGGAGCGCCGTGAATATCCTTGATGCCGGCAACCACAAAACCCACGTCCCCCGCTTCCAGTACGTTGGTGTCATAGGGCTTGGGGTTGAAAATCCCCACTTTGTCGGCATTCCAGGCCTTGCCGGTAGACTTGATAACAATCTTGTCGCCTTTTTTCATAATGCCCTGGGTAACCCGGACAAGAGAGACAACACCCAGATAGTTATCGAACCAGGAATCTATGATCAAGGCCTGCAGTGGTGCCGAACGATCACCCTGGGGTGGTGGTATTTTCTTGATCAGGTCTTCCAGAACATCCTCAACACCCATGCCGCTCTTGGCAGAGCAGCGCACCGCATCCGAAGCATCGATACCGATGATGTCTTCTATTTCAGCAGCAACCCGTTCAGGCTCAGCTTGGGGCAAGTCCATCTTGTTCAGAACCGGCACAACCTCCAAACCCTGCTCAATGGCGGTATAACAGTTGGCAACAGACTGGGCTTCCACGCCCTGGCCGGCATCTACAACCAGGAGCGCGCCTTCACAGGCATACAGCGAACGCGATACTTCATAGGAAAAATCCACATGACCGGGAGTGTCGATAAAGTTCAGTTTGTAAACCTGACCATCCTGCGCCGTGTAATGTAGCGTGACGCACTGAGCCTTGATGGTGATGCCCCGTTCCCGCTCCAGATCCATGGAGTCCAGCACCTGTTCGGCCATTTCCCTGTTCGTCAGGCCTCCGCAAACCTGGATAAAACGGTCTGCAAGTGTGGATTTTCCATGGTCAATGTGGGCGATAATGGAGAAGTTACGGATTCGGCTCAGTTCAGTCACAGACAATGAATACTCATAAAAGGCAAAGGATTGTGCCCGGAGGTGCCATCACGAGGCCCGGGGCCGGCGTGATTTTACCGGTTACCGGCCGCCATTGCCATGATCAGGAAATAAGCGGGCGCTCGTACTGCCGGATAAGAAAGCCAATAAGCGCATCTTCGTCCAGCGGATAGCTGAAAAGATTGCCCTGGCACTGGGTACATCCGGCCGATTTCAGGAAGCTCAGTTGTTGCGGTGTTTCTACACCCTCGGCCACCACGGTAAGATGGAGCTTCTGCGCCAGCGCAATCACCGCCGAAGCCACATCGGTCGCACTGACATTGTACGGAATATCGCGGATAAAGCGGTGATCAATTTTTATAACATCGAGAGGAAGCTGCTGCAAAGCAACCAGGGAACAGGAACCGGCTCCGAAATCGTCCAGAATCAGGCAGACACCCAGATCGTTTAGCGACACGAGCAACTCACGTAGCATGCGCGGGTCTTCATTTAGCAGTTCCACCGGCATTTCCAGTTCAAGCTTCTCGGGCGACACACCTGTTTCGGTAATCACCTGCCGAACCATATCGAGGAAACGGGAGTCGGTGACCTGCCTGACCGACAGATTGACCGCCATTTTCAGGGCCTCAAAGCCAGCCCGCTCAAGCGCCTGAACCTGAATACAGGCCTGGCGCAATGCCATTTCACCCAGACGTACAATTAAACCGGTTTCTTCTGCCAGGCCGATAAACTGCTGTGCAGAGACCAGACCCTTTTCCGGGTGGTGCCAACGCAGGAATGCCTCAACACCAATCACCCGTTGACTGATCAGATCTACTTTGGGCTGGTAATGCAGAACAAAGCGTTCGCCTTCAAGAGCGCTCGCCAGCTCTTCTTGCTGCAGTAGACGGCGTGCGGCTTTGATGTTCATGGCAGGCGTAAAAAACTGGTGGGTGTTGCGGCCCATTTCTTTGGCCCGGTACATGGCCAGATCCGCATACTTCATTAAAGTGCCAGGGTCTTCGCTATCATGAGGAATCATGGTGAGGCCAATGCTGACCGTAATGCCCACCTCATGATCACTCAGACGAATCCGCTGGCACAATCTGCGCAGAATGGTTTCTGCCACCTTGGAGGCCGCATCTGTGCCATTGACCTCTGACAGCAACACGACAAACTCATCGCCGCCAAGCCTTGCCACAGAATCTTCTTCACGCACACAACCGCCAAGCCAATGTGCCACCTGACACAGGAGTTCGTCGCCAGCGTCGTGGCCCAACGTATCGTTAATTCGCTTGAAACCATCAAGGTCCAGGAACATCAGCGCTGCTGGCACGCCGCTTCGGCGGCTCCTGCGCACCACATTGTTAAGACGATCACGGAATAACTGTCGGTTGGCAAGACCTGTAAGGGGATCGTAAAACGCGAGTCTGTGGAGCTCGGACTGGGCTGCTTTGAGCTGGGTCAGATCACGCAGGCTCAGCACCACACCTTTAACACCAGGCACCGTCAGCATGGCAGTATAGGTGCCTTCCATGTCGCGCCAGTCACCAGCAGCATCGCGAATGCGCGCCCGGATAACCGGCATCTGTTTGCCTGGTGCCGCCGTGGCATCGTCAAACCCCTGCTTCAGCGGGAGCCAGTCGTCCTCGTGCACAAGACTTTCCAATGCCAACGCCTGAACTTCGCCGGGGTCAAACCCAAGAATGTCAAAGCTGGATGGGCTGGCATAAAGCGGCGTTCCGTCCTCCTCCATAACCAACGTAACGTTAGCCGCGCCCTCCGTAATTGCGCGATAACGCCCGGCACCGATCTGCGCCATAAGGCGCGAATGAATCAGCGCCAGCGCGACAACAAAGAGCAAAAGACTTATAACAACGCCACTACCAAGCACAATCGGCGGGCGAGGATCTGATGCCAGGTAGTCAAAGGCAGGAGTGGAACGGGTTTGCAGCAACCAGTCCCGCCCGCCATGGCTAACGGTCTGGCTCATTTCAAAACTGAACTCATTGTCCAGAGAGCCGAGGTTCGAGCCGTACATCAGGTTTTCACGGCCAACGACGCCATCATCGTAGATGCGAATATCGAGAAACGGTGAAATCAGACCAATGATGCCATCAAGAAGGTTATTCATGCGAAACGCACTGAACACAAAACCCGCCAGCATCATGCGGCGTTCAGCACGTATGTCCGGCACCTGCCCACCCTGGAACACAGGGTAATACATAAGAAAGCTGGCCTGCCCCTCTTCCATTTCTTCCTGAACCAGAACCACTTTAGCCGTTACCGTCGGAACTGCATCGTCACGCGATCGCTCCATGGCTTTTCGATGGACCGGATCACTGAAAGCGTCATAACCCAGTGCTTTTCGATTGCTTTCGGTTCCGGGTTCGAGATATACCATGGGGTAATAGAAAGGCCCGGTCCCCAATGGTTTCACCAGGTACTTGTAAACACCCTCTGCGCGCACCGAGGCAATGTGATCAGCCATGCCCCGCACTTCAATGCGCTCAACATACCCGATGCCCTGAATGCCCGGGTAATAACGGTTAATATCGACCTTGTGAACATATTCCCGCCACTGGTCACGGGAAACCTTACCCGCAACCGCAAAAAGGCCGGCACTGCCTGCCAGAACCTGTTCATAGTTGAGCAATCGTTCCTCAATGGCAGTTTTCAATTGCAGAGATTGGGTTCGAAACCGGGCTTCCGTGCGATCTTCTACCAGCCGGATTGAAAACTGCCAGGACGCCACCGTTACGGCGATCGCTATGACCAGAAGCAGCCAGGCGAGCCAGGCATTACGGGGTTTCAGAAGTTGCAGGAGCGGGAGATCCTTTCTTTTCATAATCTGGCCTGATCCATTCCGTGGCAGCTCTTATTATTTCAGAAAGCAGTATAACAAAAGCCCCGAAGCCTGTCGTTTTCTGGACCAGGTTTCGGGGCCTTTTGCAATATTATGACGTCTTTTCAAACGCCTACTGTCAGGGTTTCATAACAAGATAAATTGCCCTGCCCTGGCGCACTACACGAACCGATACCGCCCGTCCCTCAGGGAGGGTTCTGACCACTTTACGGAAGTCCTCAACCGACGACACCGCCTTTCTGTTTATTTCGGTAATCACATCCCGGGCGCGAATACCAGCATCATAGGCCGGCCCTTTGCCAACGCCTGTTACTACAACGCCGCCAGGCACGCCAATGGAGTCAGCCAGATCTGAAGGCAGTGGCTCAACGGTTAGCCCAAGTGGCGCTGTTGATGAACTGCCACCAGAGGGAGTCGCCTGCTGGGCACCGCGCTCGTCCGGCAACTGGCCAATTTCAACATCCAGCGCGATTTCTTTTCCACCACGAAGCACGGTCAGGCGAGCCGTTTCGCCTACCGGAGTGCGGCCTACCATGGGCGGCAAATCCGACGAGAGCTGAATGTCATCGCCATCGTACTCAAGCACGATATCACCAGACTGCAAGCCACCAGCCTCAGCTGGCGAACCGTCCATAACTTCGGCAATCAATGCGCCCCGTGGGCGCTTGAGGCCGAAAGACTCAGCCAGATCACGATTCACTTCCTGAATCAGCACGCCCAGCCAACCGCGGGAAACCGCGCCCTTGTCCCGAATCTGGCGAAATACGCTCATGGCATCATCAATGGGAATAGCAAACGAGACCCCCATGAAACCGCCGGAGCGGGTGTAGATCTGCGAGTTTATGCCAATAACTTCGCCATCAAGATTGAACAGGGGCCCCCCGGAGTTCCCCGGATTGATCGCAACATCGGTCTGGATAAACGGTACGTAGTTTTCTGATGGGAGCGAGCGACCCAGCGCACTGACGATGCCGGCTGTAACGGTATAGTCGAAGCCAAACGGTGAGCCAATCGCAAACACCCACTCACCCACCTTGAGGTCTTTGGAGCGCCCTGTTTTCACAACAGGGAGGTCGTCCCCATTTTCGATTTTCAAAACGGCCATGTCCGAGCGGGGATCTGTGCCTACCAGAGTAGCCGGCAATTCACGCCGGTCATTGAGGCGGACAATAATCTCATCAGCACCTTCAACTACATGGTTGTTGGTCAGCACGTAGCCATCGGCGGACACTATAAACCCTGACCCCATAGAACGAGTCGGCTGAGAATTACCAGGGGCGCCACCGAAGGGTGACTGCGGACCGCGAAAGAATTCCTGGAAAAACTCCGGCAACTGGTCGAGCTGGCGCTCATCAAAAGGCAGACCGTGAAAGCGCGTGTTTCCGGCAGCGGGGGCGCTGGTGGTACTTATATTAACGACCGCTCCTGCGTTTTCCTCAACCAGCCCGGTAAAGTCCGGCAAACCTCGTGCGAAGCCTGCCTGGCTCCAGACAAGCAGCACCATAGCGAACAGTACCACCAACAGAGAACCCGACACCCTCTGAGTGAGTGATGTCGGGGAGAGCCGGGTTACTTCAATAGTTGTTCTCAGCATGTCGGAACCCCCTGTATATCAGGTTAATGAGTCGGGATGAGAAGCTACCCCGGCCGGGATACGGTTAACCCGGAGCAGCATGGGTTCATAGTTGCCGGCATTCCGGCTCTGTAATTTTCGACTTATCAGAAAGCCAAATGCAAGACCGGCAGCGGCGCCCGCCATGGCCGCAAAATCACTACCTTCGGACAGTTGGTGCCCGATTATACTGGCCGCCACCATAAGCAGAAGAGGAAGTGCATACACCAGCAGGGAGGCGCCAAGAAGTGCGCTTTCGTCAATACCGAGCGTCACATCTTCGCCCACCTGGGCATTCACAGAGTTAACGACACGAACCTGATTGGCGCGGCCACCGGTTGCCGAAGCCAGCACCTTCTGCCCGCAGCCGTTACGTGCCGCACAGTTCTGGCAGGCGCTGGTACGTATGGTCTGGACCCAGGCGTGCTGGCCGGTCACAGCAACGACTTTTCCTGTCTCGGTAATCACGGTTCAGCTGCACCCGAAACAAAAGCTCCATTAACCTGCACCGATTCAGCGACCTGACGCGCCGCTGCTGGCGGTATTTCACCCACCACGGTTACCAGAAAACCCTGACTCCCGTTCTTCAGTTGGTGCATATAAATCGTTGTCGCCCCGATACGGGTTGCGCCCGTGGGCATACTCACGCTGCCTGCAGACTCGACAAATACCGAGAAGGCCGCCAACCCGTCGGAAAACGCAACTGCCTGCCCATTGCCCGAAACAGGCGCTGCAGCAGGTTCGAAACCTTCCGGGCGCCAGCCAAGATGCCAACCATGCATACGGGATGTTTTTGATAACCCACCCTGCGAACCCGGATACTGGCCGGCTTCACTCAGGGTACGGGAGATCTCACGACCCTTGGTGCGGATCTCAAGTTCGCCATCAGAAATATCATCAGTAATCTCGAGGCTGGTGAATTGAAAGTGCTCCAGCACCTCGCCACCGGATGCCCGCACATGGCTTTTTACCAAAAGCCCCGTCGTTTTTTCCAGCCACAACCGGTGGCTGTATCGATGCTGATCTTTAGCCGTCAACGCTACGGTAACCACATCATAGCCGGCAATACGGTCTTCGCCTTTCAGCTCGGCACTGTACCATCGGCTTACGGGAATCAACTGACTGGAAAATGCCTCGGCGAATGGCCCGGACGGAATGACCTGATCCAGCCTTACCTTACCCTGCTCAGGGAGCACGCAGACCACATTCATATCCCGGCGAACAATCTCTCCACTGCCCCCGTCCTGCAAAACCAGACGCTCCTCAACAATGCCATTGTGATAGCGATGGGCAATCTGCATCGAGTGTACGTTGGAACCTCTGGCGTACACAAACACGCCGCGATAGGAGGTCATGTTAAGGGCCGGCCCCAGCTGCTCCAGCCAGTACACGGCTGATTTCTCTTCAGCAACCGCATGCACTGGCATAACCATCGCCAGCGATAGCGCGACGAGCCAGCGCAATGACAAATCAGTCAGACTCAGGCCGAAATACCGGGCTTTGCTCATGAGCACCTTCATTACTTGCTATCAGTAGCCGCCATTTGCGCTGACCAGACGGGCATAACCCACCGAGCCCTGTCCGGCACCCACGCTGTTGTGCTGAGCGTGCTCCAGCAGATAGCGACTCATGTGTTCCCACTGCTTCTCATCAAGCCCCTGCAAGGCAACTTCCTGAACTGGTGCACGCTCTCCGGCAGAAACAGCGTCGGGCGCTAGCATCTCCGTTACAGGTGCCGATGCCAGAGCACTGGGAGCCGTCTCTCCGGCCTCCCAGCCCGCGCCGGCACCAAAGCCTAGCAATAAAGCAACAGCAACCATCGCCGCCGCCGGCCATTGCCAGCGTCGCGGCGCTTCGCGGCTGTTCGATACAGCCAGCACCTGTGATCTGATGCGGCCGTCGAGCGCTTCGCGCACTGCCACACTGACATCAACGCCCTCAGCCGGTGAATGGCCTCGATGCATAAGATCATGAATACCCTGCCATCGCTGCCACTGGGCACGGACGTCGTCCTGGCCTCCATGGGATAATAGGCGTCGAACCGCAAGTTCGTCGGCTTCATCGTCCATCATGGCCGACAGTGTTTCTCTGAGACGATCATCCATAGGATGCACCTTCAATTACGTCACCGAATGATTGAGCAGGGGCCCAAGATGTCTGTCAACAGCATCCCTGGCCCGAAAAATACGTGAGCGCACTGTCCCGATCGGGCATTCCAGAATCCGCGCTATATCTTCATAGCTGAGCCCGTCATACTCTCGCAGCAAAAATGCCGAACGAAGCTCTTCTGGCAAGCTGGCTATGGCATTACTCAGTTCCATCTGTAACTGATCACGCTGCAGCAGACGTTCCGGCGAGGCGATATCCCGCAACCGCCGGCCGTCATCAAAATTCTCGGCCTCAGCCGAATCAGCACTACCTTGAGGCCTTCGGCTGCGGGACTCGAGATGATTTTTCGCGGTATTCACCGCAATACGATAAAGCCAGGTGTAAAAGGCACTGTCACCACGAAAGCGGTCGATGGCCCGGTAGGCCTTGATGAACGCTTCCTGGGTAAGGTCCATGACTTCCTGGCTGTCGTAAACATAACGACTTATTATAGAAGCCACCCTTGACTGATATTTGACCACCAGAAGATCAAACGCTGCGCGATCCCCGTTCCGGACTTTGCGAACAAGTTGCAGATCGGTCTGACTGTCTGGCTGCTCAGCCTGTTTCTGGTCGTTCTCGGGTGCCATGGACGCTATGCCGGTACGCTCTGTTTTAGTGGCCAATACGAGTTTCTGATGATTCATGCTCACTGTCCGGCGCCCGTTTTTGGAAACGATGACTCGGCCTTCAAGACCGGTCATCCATCAGGCAAAATAGACAGCAGGCGTAAAGTTTAGTTCAATACACGCTCACATTATGGCCCGCGATAACGACCCGATGCTACAGTCCTATGAATACGATGTTCTCATTATCGGCAGCGGCGCGGCCGGCCTGACCGTTGCGCTTAACCTGCCGGAGCATCTGAAAGTATGCGTTGTCAGCAAGGCTGACATCAGCAGCGGTGCCACGCTCTGGGCCCAGGGCGGCATAGCCGCCGTTCTGGACGACCAGGACTCCACCGAAAACCATGTGCAGGATACCCTCGCTGCCGGCGGAGGCCTGTGCAGCGAAGAAGCCGTGCGTTTCACTGTGGAGCAAAGCAAGGAAAGCATTGAATGGCTCATCGGCACCGGCGTTGATTTTACCCGAGACACCGATGCCCAGCTCCACCTTACCCGCGAAGGCGGCCACAGCCACCGGCGCATCATTCATGCCGCTGATGCCACCGGGCATGCGGTATCCACAACATTGACCGCCCAGGCCCAGGCCCGACCCAACATTGAACTCAGGTCAGGTCGTGTTGCGGTGGATCTGATTACCAATCGCAAGCTGGCCTTACCGGGCAACCGCTGCGTTGGCGCCTACATACTGAACCTCGAAGACAACCACGTGGAGCTTTTCCGGGCACGCTTTACAGTGATTGCCACCGGTGGCGCATCTAAAGCGTACCGCTACACCACCAACCCTGACGGTGCATCCGGTGATGGCATTGCAATGGCCTGGCGTGCAGGCTGCCGTGTTGGCAACATGGAGTTCAATCAGTTTCATCCGACTTGCCTGTACCATCCGCACGCCAAGTCGTTCCTGATTACCGAAGCGGTAAGGGGTGAAGGGGGACTTCTGAAGCTGCCGGACGGCTCCCGCTTCATGGATCGTTTCGACAAACGTGGCGAACTGGCGCCAAGGGACATAGTGGCCCGAGCCATCGACCATGAAATGAAGCGGCTGGGTGCAGACCACCTGTATCTGGACATAAGCCACAAGCCTGCGGATTTCGTCCGGCATCATTTCCCCACAATCTACGAGAAATGTCTCGAGTTTGGCATCGACATTACTCGCGAGCCCATTCCTGTGGTGCCTGCAGCACACTATACCTGCGGCGGCATTGTCAGCGATGATCGGGCACGAACTGACATCAACCAACTTTATGTCGTCGGGGAAGCCGGGTTTACCGGGCTCCATGGCGCCAATCGAATGGCCAGCAATTCGTTGCTGGAATGCCTGGTGTATGGCCGGGCTGCTGCTGCCGATATTGCGCGCCGGGAAGCAGACATTCCTCCCCCACCCGAGGCTCCGGCATGGGATGAAAGCCAGGTGCGGGATTCGGACGAAGACGTTGTGATTTCTCACAACTGGGACGAGCTGCGTCACTTTATGTGGGACTACGTGGGCATTGTGCGCACAACCAAACGCCTGCAGCGGGCAAAGCACCGGGTTGATCTTCTCTCCGCCGAAATAGGCGAATTTTACAGCAACTACCGGGTAACCAACGACCTTCTGGAACTCAGAAATCTGGTCACCGTGTCTGACCTGATCATCTGCGCGGCGCTGCAACGTAAGGAAAGCCGCGGCCTGCATTACACACTGGATTATCCGAGACTGCTACACGAGGCCCGTGATACCGTACTTATACCAACAACCTACAGAACCCCTTCACTTTAAAGGGGACGACCAAGAGAGCAATTATGCAAGACACCCAAGCAGACAATTCGGCTTTCAACCGTCTCTGGTGGCACAGTCGCCGCGGTATGCTGGAACTGGATGTCCTGTTGATTCCATTTCTGGAAGAAGCCTACCGGGATTTGGACAAGGAAGACCAGGAACGCTACAAAAAGCTTCTGAGCTGTGAGGATGCCGATATGTTCGAATGGTTCATGCAGCGCAGGCGCTCCGATGATCCGGATCTCCAACGCATTGTTGACATCATTCTTGCCCGTGTCCAACCGGATTGACCTCACGCTTTCACGATGCGTTGCGGCGGGCTGCTTCGCTGCCGCACCATGGCTGGTCGCCAGCACTTTCGCACTGATAGCCGGCGCGTCCGGAAAGCACTGGATGTATGCGCTGGCACCGCTAACCCTGGCAGGCGCGCTATACCAGTACCGACTGAATGGATTATTAGCAGGGCCTTCGGCCGTTCTGGCGCTGCATCAGGATCAGGGTACGCTCTATGCCCGCCTTGGAAATGGGCAAATTCTGGCGGTAAGCGCCAGCCCTTCAAGCCGCATCAGTTCAAAGTTCGCACTCTTGAAACTGCAGCCTGTGGCCTCCACATCTTCTTCATACCCTGTTGTGCTACTCTCCGGCAGACGGATTGCGGGTAACGTATCCGAAGATCAGTTTCGTCGCCTGAGACTGTGGCTCCGACTGGGCCGCACACAGACATCATTTGAATAGCTTTTTGCCCGGAGTTTTCCCATGACTGGTACAGAAGTACCTGTTTCAGACACGCCTGTATACACATCAGCCGAGTTCCCACCCCCGGCTTCGGGCCACATCCTGCTGACCAACCGTGTTCTGGTTCGCATCTCCGGCCCGGGTACTGACAAGTTCCTGCAGGGCCAGCTAAGCCAGAACCTTGATGACGTCAAAACAGGCACGTCACCCCGCGCCGCCGGTGCGACACCCAAAGGCCGTGCTTACTGCCTGACTCGGCTTGTGCGCGATGGTGACGACATTCTGATGGACCTACCCTCCGAGCTGGCAGAGTCAATCATGACTCACCTGCGCAAATACATGATGCTGTTCCGTGGCACCTCAATGACGGCGCAGACCGATGGAAAAATCATCGGGCTGCTGGGCAATGAAGCCGCGTCAAGCCTTGGCGGAGAGGGGCTTAACAGCCTAACATCGCCGGGAGACACCCTGGTTCTGGACTCAGGGTTTCTGATCCGCACAGAGGACACGGCGGAATGGCTGCCCCGCTTTGAACTGTGGCAACCCGGCGCAGGGAATCTGAAGCTGGACAGCATTCCGGAGAAAACTCTGGCCGACTGGCAGGCATCCGAGATTGCCGCAGGCGTACCCATACTAAGCACAGCCACCAGCGAATCCTATGTGCCACAGATGCTCAACTGGCAACATCTGAACGGTGTGCACTTCAAAAAAGGCTGCTACACCGGTCAGGAAGTGATCGCCCGAATGCACTTCCTCGGGCAGCTCAAAAAAAGCCTGTTTCGCTTTCGTATTGCAAAGGCTAACTCCATACCCACTCCCGGCACCTCCATCATGGCGGGCGAACGCTCAGTGGGCGAAGTGGTCAATGCAGTCGGCTTCGATAATGGCTCCTGCGAACTGCTTGCGGTCATCCGGCACGACGCCGCCAACGGCGAACTGTTAACAGATGGCCAGCCAGAAGCTTTACTGGAACAGCAACCGCTGCCTTACAGCGTTACCGAACGCAAAGACAGTGCACGAGAGGATACATAAGTTGACAGGCAAACCCGTGAAAATTTGCTATAAATAGAGTTCATATTTCTAACTTTCGGGGGCGCCCGCTCGATAACATCACGGGCCTCCCGAACTGACAAGCGGACCTCTGCCAAACTATGTCGAATATTGCTGAAACCATCAAAGCGGATCTTACGGCCGCAATCGAAAACGACAAACTGGTACTTCCCACCCTGCCGGAAGCCGCGCTTCAGGTGCGCGATATCGCCGAGTCCGAAGATTCGGCCATTGGTGACCTGGTCAAGGTTATCAGCAACGATACAGCCCTCTCTGCCCGTATCATCCGCGTTTGCAACAGCCCATTGTTCCGGGGCAACCGTACTATAGAGAACCTGAACATGGCGGTAAGTCGGCTCGGCATGGCCTATACCAGCAACCTGGCCATGGGCCTGGCCATGCAGCAGATGTTCCAGGCAACCTCTGACATGATCGACAAGCGCCTGCGTGCAACATGGCAAACCAGCACCGAAGTGGCTGGCGTTTGCCATGTACTTGCTCAGCACTACACAAAGCTGAAGCCGGATCAGGCCACCCTGGCTGGCCTGGTGCACCTGATTGGCGTACTGCCGATTTTGCGCTACGTGGAAGACGAAGATGTGCAGGTCAGCAGCATCATGCTGGACAACATCATCGACGAACTGCATCCGAGAATCGGGGCAGCTATTCTTAAAAAGTGGGATTTTCCGAAAGATCTGCAGAATGTTCCATTGGAATACGCCAGCTTCCAACGAGAAGTGCCTTCAGCCGATTACGCCGACCTGGTTATGGTGGCCAACCTTCAACTGGTTGCTGGCTCTGAGCATAACTGGGCACAGATGGACTGGACTGCCATCTCGGCTTTCGATCGCCTCGGCCTTGACCCGAATATTGACATGAACGAAGAAGAAGATCTGAACGCCCAGATGGAAGCCGCGATGGCTTTGCTTCAATAGGATCAGGATTAGTTATAACGGGCAATCAGGCCTGCTTTGGAAGGCAACTGCCAATCTACTGGCTCCTTCCCCTGCTCCCGGAGCCATTCATTGGCCCGGGAGAAATGCTTGCAGCCAAAGAAACCGCGATAAGCACTGAGCGGTGATGGATGCGGCCCTTCCAGCACAAGATGGCGGTTACGATCAATGTGCTGCCCCTTCTTTCGGGCATAACTGCCCCAGAGCAGAAACACGACACCTTCACGTTCACGATTCACTACGTCAATCACACGATCAGTAAACGTCTCCCAGCCTTTTCCCTGATGCGCGCCGGCTTTCCCCTGTACCACCGTTAATACGCTGTTTAGAAGCAATACGCCACGCTCCGCCCAGGGCTGCAGGCAGCCATGATCCGGCGGCGCGATACCCAGATCACTCTGGATTTCCTTGAACATGTTAACGAGCGACGGTGGCGGGGAAACGTCCGGCCTTACGGAAAAGCACAAGCCATGAGCCTGGCCGGGGCCGTGGTAGGGATCTTGCCCAAGAATAACAACACGCACCTGATCCAGCGGCGTGCTGTTGAGGGCATTAAAGCAGTGCTTGCTATCGGGAAAAAGTACCTTCCCGGCGCCTTCTTCTGCAGCCAAAAACTCAGCCAGCGCCTGCATATAGGGCTGACTGAACTCGCCTGCAAGGTGTTCTTGCCAGCCCCGGCCGGGCCTGAGATGGCTTGCCAGTACCTTAACCGGGTGCATGGTTATTCCTCCGGCTTGGAGCTCTCGGCTTTGTGTTCCGGGCGCATGGCCGGGAACAGGATTACGTCGCGAATGGAGGGGGAGTTGGTCAGCAGCATGGCCAGACGGTCAATACCTATGCCCTCACCCGCCGTTGGCGGTAGGCCGTACTCCAGAGCCATCACGTAATCTTCATCGTAGAACATGGCCTCGTCGTCGCCGGCATCTTTCTCGGCAACCTGCGCCTGGAAGCGCTCAGCCTGATCTTCCGCATCGTTAAGCTCGGAAAAGCCGTTGGCAATCTCGCGGCCACCCACGAAGAACTCGAAGCGTTCAGTCACAAACGGATTGCTGTCTTTGCAACGCGCCAGCGGCGACACTTCTTTCGGGTATTCGGTGATGAACGTAGGCTGCATCAGGCGATGCTCTGCCGTCGCTTCAAAGATCTCGATCTGAACCTTGCCCAGGCCCCAGCCGTTTTTCACATGAATGCCCAGATCTTTTGCAACCTGCCGCGCAGAAGCCTCATCCGCAAGCTGCTCGGCAGTGACGTCCGGAGAGAAGCGCAGGATGGCGTCCACCACAGTCAAGCGTTCAAAAGGCTTACCGAAGTCGTACTCGATAGATTCTTCCGTGCCGTCAGCCAAGGTTCGGCTATTCACCACCTTGGTAGTGCCCAGCACCTGCTCGGCAATAGCGCGCAGCATGTCTTCGGTAAGGTCCATCAGGTCGTTGTAATCGGCATACGCCTGATAGAATTCCACCATGGTAAATTCCGGGTTATGACGAGTGGAAAGCCCCTCGTTCCGAAAGTTGCGGTTAATCTCGAATACCCGTTCAAAACCGCCTACAACCAGGCGCTTCAGATACAACTCCGGCGCGATGCGCAGGTACATATCAATACCCAGAGCATTGTGATGGGTCATAAACGGTCGCGCGGTGGCGCCACCCGGAATCACCTGCAACATGGGGGTTTCCACCTCCATGAAATCGCGGTCTGCAAAAAACTGACGCATGGCAGTAATAATCTTCGAGCGCGCAAGAAAGACCCGGCGGCTGTCTTCATTGACCATCAGATCCACATAGCGGTGACGATAGCGCGATTCGGTATCGGTCAGGCCTTTGTGCTTCTCCGGCAGCGGGCGCAGTGACTTGGTAAGAAGCACATACTCATCCATAGTCACATAGAGATCGCCCTTACCGGACTTGGTCAGCAATCCACGCACACCAACAATGTCGCCAAGATCCCAGTGCCTGGTATCTTTCTGCACCTCTTTGGTCGCGTAGATCTGCATACGGCCAGTCATATCCTGGACCACTTTGAATGCCTTGCGATCAAGCATCATGCGACCGGCAATGGCAACCTCTATGCCCATGGACTCCAGCTCTTCCTTGCTCTTGTCACCGTATTTCGCCTGCAGTTCGGCGGCGGTGGCATCGCGTCGGAAATCGTTGGGGAAGGGATTACCGCTCTCGCGCAGCTCTGCCAGCTTGGCACGGCGCTCAGCAATCAGCCTGTTGTCCTCTTGCGGTGCATTCTTGGTGTGTTCAGTCATGTTGGCTCACTAGAAAAATCAGGGGTGTCCGGGCTGGCTTGGCAATGGCGCTGATTACAGCGCCATCTTCAGGCTGGCTTCGATAAACTTGTCAATATCACCATCCAACACCGCCTGGGTGTTGCTGGTTTCAACCTTGGTACGCAAATCCTTGATGCGGCCATCATCCAGCACATAGGAACGAATCTGGCTGCCCCATCCAATATCGGATTTTGCGTCTTCGGCTTTCTGCTTCTCGGCGTTGCGCTCCTGCATCTCACGCTCATAAAGCTTGGCCTTAAGCTGCTTCATGGCCTGATCTTTGTTCTGATGCTGGCTTCGACCGGCCTGACAGGCCACAACAACACCCGTCGGGTTGTGAGTCAGACGCACCGCAGATTCTGTCCGGTTAACGTGCTGACCACCGGCGCCAGAGGCACGGTAAACATCCACTCGCAGGTCTGCCGGGTTGATCTCAATCTCGAAACTGTCATCCACTTCCGGCGACACAAACACTGAAGAAAAGGAGGTATGGCGACGGTTACCAGAATCGAAAGGCGACTTGCGAACCAGGCGGTGAACACCGGTTTCGGTGCGCGCCCAACCGAACGCGTACTCGCCCTGAATATGAATGGTGGCACTCTTCACACCAGCCACATCACCTTCCTGCAATTCCACAATCTCTGTCTTGAAACCACGGCTCTCAGCCCAGCGCAGGTACATGCGCAGAAGCATATTGGCCCAGTCCTGAGCCTCAGTACCGCCCGAACCGGCCTGGATTTCCAGGTAGGCGCTATTGGCGTCCATCTCACCGGAAAACATACGACGGAACTCGAGTTTTTCGAGCTCTGCATCAAGAGTTTCAAGGTCCGACTCAATTTCGGTCACTGTGTCTGCGTCATCTTCCTCCACAGCCATTTCCAGCAGACTTTCTGCATCGGAAAGACCGGTTGTGAGGTTATCAATGGTACTGACAATCAGATCAAGATCAGAGCGCTCCTTGCCCAGCGCCTGAGCACGTTCAGGGTCATCCCAAACTGTGGGCATTTCCATCTCACGCTCTACTTCAACTAGCCGTTCACTACGCTGATCATAGTCAAAGATACCCCCTGAGCGCTTCAGTACGCTCACGAAGCTCTTTAATCTTCGTCACAATGGGATTAATTTCCATGAAAACCTTACTCGTATTGGAAAATGGTGAGAAAAACCGTGGCGGAATTCTACCCGAATTCTGACGGCAAATCAGCCGTTGTCCGCTGGTTTGGCACAAGCGCTGATCAGGAACGGCCTGCCGGGAGACGCTGTGAATACGTCCATGTACGCTTGACGAAAACATCCATGTTTTCGACACTCCCGGCAGGCCGTTCCTGACCAGCGCCCGATATTGGGAGCAAGCCGCATGTTAACAAACGGAGTTCTCCGCTGTTGATCTACCCGTGCTTTCCAATCGGTCAGGGGGCGGGTGCTCTTTTCTGCCGGAAAAAGATGTCTGAGCGCAGCGAGTTGCTTTTTCCAGAAGAAAAGAGCACCCGCCTCCTGGCCAGCCTCAAAAGCCAGCCCAGCTAGGAAAGTGGCTCCAGATAATCCACCAACAGCTGAAGGTTCGTCCGGCCTCGGAAGGTATTGGCGTCGGGCTTGTAAACCACCCGAACACCCGTGCGCGTGTAATCGGGAACTTCCGGCCCGGTATTGAACGCAATAGCATCAATGATCCCGCTGCCATCCATTGGCTGTAAAACCAGCTTCAAATGATTTTCGCCAACAATACGCTGGCTGATCACCCGAAACTCACCATCAAACAAAGGCTCCGGGAAATGCTGCCCCCAAGGGCCGGCGCGCTTCAGCAAAGCGGCGGTCTCCAGCGACAGCTCATCAGAACTCAATGCCCCGTCGGTCGTAATCGCAGCTTCAAGGTCTGCGGCAGTGAGGGTATCCCTCACAGCCCTATCAAACGCCTCGGTAAAGGTATCAAAATCACTTCGAGCCAGGGTCATACCTGCCGCCATAGCGTGACCGCCATATTTATGCATAACACCAGGATGACGGGAATCCACAACCGCCAGCACATCGCGGATATGCAGCCCCGGAATTGAACGGGCAGAACCTTTTATGTCCACACCATTCTCGTCCGGCGCAAAGGCGATCGTCGGCCTGTGGGTCTGCTCGCGAATACGGGCCGCAAGAATACCGATCACACCCTGATGCCAATCCTGATCAAACAGCGCCAGCCCCCAGGGCAGCCCTTCCAGATCCAGAGACATGGAGGCGAGCAAGTCCTGCGCCTGAGTCTTCATGTCCTTTTCGATGGTGCGCCTTTCCCGATTGAAGGTATCCAGTTCACGGGCAAGGCGCCGGGCTTCATCTGGGCTGTCTGCCAGCAAGCAGGCAATACCAACGCTCATATCGTCCAGTCGGCCAGCGGCATTTAGGCGTGGGCCAACCACAAACCCGAGATCGGTTGAGCTGATATTGGCGTGTTCCCGGCCAGCCACCTCGAGCAAAGCGAGAATTCCGGGGCGGGCTTCGCCCTGACGAATTCGGCGCAGGCCCTGCTCAACGAAGATCCGGTTGTTATGATCCAGTGGCACAACATCAGCGACCGTGCCCAAAGCAACCAGATCCAGCAGGTTGCCCAGATTGGGCTCCGGCTGCGGCAAGCGACCAGCCTCCCGGAGTTTCTTGCGCAAGGCCGTGAGTATGTAGAACATGACACCCACGCCTGCGGCGTTTTTGCTCAGAAAAGCGCAACCGGGTTGATTGGGGTTCACGATGGCATCGGCATCTGGCAGCGTTTCGCCAGCAAGGTGATGATCCGTAACCAACACCTTGATACCCAGTTTCTTCGCGGCGCTTACACCCTCAATGGCAGAGATTCCGTTATCCACCGTCACCAGAAGATCCGGTAGCTCACTTTCCTCTTGCAGGCGATCAATGATTCCGGGGGTCAGCCCGTAGCCATCCGCAAAACGGCTGGGCACCCGGAAATCAATGCTCTGCAACCCGAGCATGGAAAGCCCGAGCATTGCGACAGCGGTGCTGGTCGCACCGTCAGCATCAAAATCTCCGAGTACAAGTACCCGCTGGTTCTGGGCAATGGCGTCTGCCAACAGTTCAACCGCACGGTCGATGCCGCGCAACTCAAAGGGTGAAGCAAGGTGCCTGAGGGTATAGGTTAACTGGTCATCGGAGGTTACACCGCGAGCAGCATACAGGCGGCGGAGCAAGGGAGACAGGTCTAGCCCCCAGCCCGGAGTGTTGTCCGGGCGAGGGCGACGCAGGATCTTTTTTGGTGTCATACCGGGTCAGGCATTCTTCCAGTGCTTTGCTATAAACGCCTGCACACCCGCCCGGTCATTATCAAGCACGGTATAACGCTCTTCGCGCTCAAACAGATCTGCCATATGAGCCGGAAGTTCTGGTTTTACAGTCAGACCGGACTCAACGATGGCGCCAGGGAACTTGGCCGGGTGGGCCGTTCCAAGGGTGATCATCGGCACTTGAGCATCACGGCGACAGGCCCGGGCAGCGTGCACACCGATGGCCGTGTGCGGGTCCAGCAGGTATTCGTTCTGCTCGTAGACTTCACGGATGGTGTCACACGTCGTCTTGTCATCAACCGCAGCGCTGTCGAAAAGTTTCCGAGCACGCTTCCAACGGTAATCTTCAATACTTACCGGGCCTTTAGCCGCGTTCTCCAGCAATTCTTTAACCGCCAGCCCGTCGCGACCATGAAGATCAAACAGTAAACGCTCAAAGTTGCTGGATACCATGATATCCATGCTCGGCGACAGCGTGTGCTCAAGCGTATGCTGCTCGTATTTGTTGCCACTCATGAAACGATGAAGAATATCGTTTCTGTTTGTCGCGATAACCAGTTGCGATATCGGCAAGCCCATTTTCTTCGCCAGATAGCCGGCAAAGATGTCCCCGAAATTACCGGTAGGCACCGAGAACGCCATGCTGCGATCCGGACCACCGAGAGCCAGAGACGCATGGAAGTAATAAACGATCTGAGCCATGATCCGGGCCCAGTTGATCGAGTTAACAGCAGCCAGTTTGGCCTTGCCACCCAGGAACGACTGGTCGCCGAAACTCTCTTTGACCATACGCTGACAGTCATCAAAATTGCCCTTAATGGCAATATTGTGGATGTTATCACCCTGAACCGTGGTCATCTGGCGGCGCTGCACTTCCGAGACGCGCTCGTAAGGGTGCAGAATAAAAATGTCTACGTGCTCGCAGCGACGACAGCCTTCAATGGCTGCAGAGCCGGTATCCCCGGAGGTTGCACCCATTATGACCGCATGCTCTTTGCGCTTTCCGAGCACGTAATCCAGTAGCCGGCCCAGTAACTGAAGCGCGAAATCCTTGAATGCCAGGGTTGGCCCACGGAACAGTTCCATCACCCATTCGTTGGTATCAAGCTGAACCAGCGGTGCGACAGCCTTGTGCGCAAACACACCATAAGTGTCATCAAGCATCTGCCGGAATTCAGCCTCGGGGATGGCCTCCTCCACAAACGGGTACATGATATTGAACGCCAGCTCTGTGTAGGGAAGCCCGCGCCAGCCGCGAATCTCCTCCAGACTGAAGTGTGGGAGTGCCTCTGGTACATAAAGGCCGCCATCGGGGGCCAGACCTGTGAGCAGAACGTCTTCAAATCCCAGTGCGGGTGCTTCTCCCCGCGTACTGATGTATCTCACGTGCGTACCTGCCAGTTAGGGTTTCTCAGTTAAAATTTTCGGCGCGGATGCGGACAACCGGGCCATCGGTATCAGAGAGGGATTCCAGCTCTTCAATAGCCCGGTTAATCTGTCGTTCCTGCACGGTATGAGTCAGGATAATGACGGGAATACGGCCGTCCTTCACCTCGGATTCTTTCTGCATGATCGACTCAATGTTGATGCCGTGCTCACTCAGAATCGAGGCTATTTTGGCCAGAACGCCAGGGCGATCCAGAGCCGTTATGCGCAAATAATAAGCAGACTGGATGTCTTCCATGGAGAGAACGTCGAGATTTTCCAGGGCATCCGGAGCAAACCCGAGATGAGGTACTCGCAGCGTACTTCCGCTCGCAACAATGCGGGCAACGTCCACAATGTCGGCAATCACAGCCGACGCTGTTGCCTCATCGCCGGCACCTGGCCCGTAATACATGGTCTGGCCAACCGCATCACCATCCACAAGAACGGCGTTCAGGACTCCATCAACCTGAGCAATCAGGTGACTTTGAGGAACCAGGGTCGGGTGTACGCGAAGCTCAATACCTTCATCCCGACGACGGGCGATGCCCAGATGCTTGATGCGGTAGCCAAGTTGCTCAGCATGGGCGATATCGTACGGTGTGATTGATGAAATCCCTTCGGTAAAGGCTTTTTCAAACTGCAGAGGAACGCCAAAGCCGGCCGAAGCAAGAATGGTCAGTTTGTGGGCAGCATCAATACCCTCAACATCAAAGGTGGGGTCTGCTTCTGCGTAACCGAGATCCTGAGCCTCTTTAAGAACTTCAGCAAAAGCCCGGCCTGCGCGCATTTCGGTCAGAATGTAATTGCCCGTGCCATTGATAATGCCGGCAATCCAATCGATACGGTTAGCCGCCAGGCCTTCGCGAATGGCTTTCATGACAGGAATGCCACCGGCCACACCGGCCTCATAAGCAACCACAACGCCCGCGTTTTCCGCTGCGGCAAATATTTCATTGCCGTGAACGGCGATGAGCGCCTTATTGGCGGTAACAACATGTTTGCCGTTGCGAATGGCAGCGAGCACGAGTTCACGCGCGGTTTCGTAGCCGCCGATCAGCTCTACCACAACGTCAACCGCAGGATCGTTCACCACGTCGAAAATTTCGGTGCTGAAAGGCACATCGCCAAAATCCAGATCGTCGCGATTGCGCCGGCTGGCAACCCGGGCAATCCGGATATTACAGCCCGCACGGCCCGCAATAAGAGCGGCGTTGCGAGTCAATACATTGAATGTACCGCCGCCAACGGTTCCCAGTCCGCAGATTCCGACACTGACGTCTTTCAAGCTCTCACCTCTGATCCCGAAGGGGTGCTGATGTATTGTAATAGTGCAGCATTATGATGTTGCAGCACTGAAAGGCCGCATAGTATACCGGTTCAGGGCCCGCTGAATAAGCCCTGAACCAAAAGCTTGTCACATAACATTAATCGACCGGAATGCGACCCTGCTCAAGGCTTACTCAGAGCAGCCCCAGGCCTTTGGCCAGATCCCTTGCAGGCAGATAGCCCCGCACCACGTTGCCGTCTTCCAACACGATTGCCGGAGTGCCGGTTACACCTATACGGCGACCTAGCTCGAATTGCTCCAGAACAGGGTTATCACAGGTCGCTGCTTCAATGGCTTTACCGGATTTGGCTGCACTCATCGCAGATTGCTGATCTTCAGCACACCAGACAGAGATGTACTTTGTAAACGATGGGGTGCCCGGGCCGGACCGCGGGTAGGCATAGTAATTCACGGTAATACCGTAATCATTGAGCTGTGACACCTCATCATGGAGCTTGCGGCAGTACGGGCAGTCAATATCGGTGAACACATCAACAACTGCTTTTTCGTTGCTGGCCTTGAAGGTGATAAGACCGTCTTCACCGTAGCTCTCCATGGTTTTGCGCCGCTCACCGGCCCTGCCCTCTTCTGTCACATTAGCAATGCCCTCGCTGGTAACCTTCAATAAATCGCCGGTTAGCAGGTACTGACCATCGGATGTCGTGTAGATAGTGTCTCCGTTATTACTCCGAACCTCGTAAAGCCCCTTCGCCTCGGATTCCTTTATTGACGATATTTTCAACCCGGGCACGGCACTGGAAAGACGCTCGCTGATGCTGTCTTCAACATCACCAGCAGTGCTAAAGGGAGAGCCCAGAACACCAGCTGCCATAACTGCTATCATAAAAAACCGTTTTACATTCATTCTGGCAAACACACCTTTTCAGTCGAGTATTATTGGGTTTACGTGCGACACCTGCTCGCCACAAAAGTTCAAAGCGCTACCTTACCTAATAATCGTAGACTCAACCACGGGGATGATGGGACTGATGCAACGATTGCAAACGTTGTCGCGCCACATGGGTGTATATCTGGGTTGTCGAAAGATCCGAGTGACCCAGCAGCATCTGGACCACACGCAGGTCTGCACCGTGATTAAGCAGATGAGTTGCAAAGGCATGCCGGAGCGTATGAGGTGACAAATGTTTGCGGATACCGGTACGCACGGCGTAATGACGAATCCGATGCCAGAACGTCTGTCGCGTCATGGCCGCCGCCCGGTTACCCGGAAACAGCGCATCACAGGCGCGCCCCTTGAGCAGCTCGGGGCGGCCTTCCTTCATATACCGGAGCAGCCAGTCTACTGCCTCCTCCCCTAGCGGAATCAGGCGTTCTTTATCACCTTTACCGGTTACGCGTATAACACCCTGGCGCAGATTCACCTGATCGACACGCAAACTGGTGAGCTCAGACACCCGCAAGCCACAACCATAGAGAATCTCAAGCATGGCCTTGTCCCTCTGCTCAATCGGCAACCCGGGATCCGGTTCCGCAAGCAGTGCATCCACTTCCTCTTCGGTCAGCGAATCTGGCAACCGGCGGGGAAGTCGAGGGCTGTCTATACGCAACGTGGGGTCTTCAGCAATCAGCCGCTCCCGAAGAAGAAATCGGTAAAAGCGACGGACGCCTGAGAGGCGACGAGCCGCCGTAGACGTCATGATACCCTCTGCGAGCCCGCTGGCCATCCAGGCCAGCATATCGGTTCGCCGCGCATCAGTTAACAACGGCTGCCCGGGCTGATTTTCCAGCCAGGCTGCCAGGCGTTGTAAATCGCTCCGATACGCCTGTCGGGTGTTCTCACCCAGACCGTCCTCAAGCCAGACCGCATCAACAAACCGGACAATTACTGCTTCATCCTCTGGTCTCACACTCTTGCCCTCTGACACCCCATACCCTCAGCACTGCATTCTGGCCCGTCAGAAACGAAAAAGGCAGCCCTGAGGCTGCCTTTTTCACTGCAAGGTTGTTCAGCAAATAACTGATCAGCCCAACTTTTCCTTGATACGTGCCGCCTTACCAGAAAGCTCACGCAGGTAGTAAAGCTTGGCCTGACGCACGTCACCGCGACGCTTCACCGTAACGCTGTCGATCAGCTTGGAGAAGGTCTGGAACGTACGCTCAACGCCTACGCCGTAGGAAATTTTCCGTACGGTGAAAGAGGAGTTCATGCCACGGTTACGCTTGCCGATAACAACGCCTTCGAACGCCTGTAGACGCTCACGGTTGCCTTCAGTTACGCGAACCTGGATAACCACGGTATCACCAGGCGCAAACGCGGGGATTTCCTTGGTCATCTGTTCTGTTTCAAGTTGATTGATGATGTTGTTCTTGCCGCTCATCGTAATGCTCCTGATACCCAATCTTTTAATGCCCTGATGATTCAGAGGCACACGGTTCGTTTAAAATCTCACCCAGCAGCTCACGCTCTTCATCCGTAAGCACCCGCTTTTCCAGCAGGTCGGGGCGTCGCTCCCGGGTTCGCCTCAGCGACTGTTTAAGCCGCCAACGCCGGATCTGACCATGGTGACCGCCCAACAAAATATCCGGCACCGCCTGGCCTTCGTATACTTCGGGCCGGGTGTAGTGCGGACAATCCAGCAACCCGTCAGCAAAAGAATCCTGTTCTGCCGACTGCGCATGACCTAGCGCTCCGGGGATGAGGCGTGTGACCGCATCGATGACAGCCATAGCCGCCAACTCGCCACCGGAAAGCACAAAGTCTCCCAGCGAAATTTCCCGGTCAACTTCCGCTGCTATCAGGCGCTCATCAACACCTTCGTACCGCCCAGCTACCAGAATCAAATGCTCTTCTGCAGCAAGCGACTCAACAACAGCCTGGTTCAGCGTCTCACCCTGAGGCGACAGATAAACCACGCAGGCTTTTCCGGGCGCAGCGTTCTTCGCTGCGTGAATGGCATCCCTGAGAGGCTGAATTTTCATCAGCATACCGGGGCCACCACCGTAAGGCCGATCATCAACAGTACGATGACGATCGTGAGTAAACTCGCGGGGATTCCAGCTATCGAAGGTCAGAAGACCGTCGCGCACTGCCCTGCTCGTTATCCCGTAATCCGTTACCGCCTGAAACATCTCCGGAAACAGACTGACTGCACCAATCCACACCCGTCAGAACTCCGGATCCCAGTCTACGATCATTTTGCGCCCTGCCAGATCCACCTCCCGAACAACCTCACCGGGAAGATAGGGAATCAGACGCTCGCGCTGATCAATGGAACCCGCTGTCGCGTGCACAACCAGAACATCATTGGAGCCGGTTTCGATCAGATGATCCACACAACCAAAGCATTCACCGTCAACGGTAAATACATCAAGCTTTTCCAGCTGGTGCCAGTAATACTCCCCTTCAGGGAGTACCGGCAATTCGGTAGTCGGGACCTTGATTTCGGCTCCACAATACGTCCGGGCCAGCTCGCGATCACCAATACCTTTGAGCCTGACAACGATCGCCTGCCCTTGGCGGCGACCTTCCTCAAGCTTTGCAGGGATACGTTTACCGTCGAGATCAAGAACCCAGTCGGTGTAGTCAAGTATCCCTTCTTTGGGGTCGGTGAAAGAAAAAACCTTAAGCCACCCTTTAACCCCAAATACCGAGGTAATCCGACCGATCACAGTTTCCTGCGAATTCTGCGTCATACAACAACCCCGGTGGTCAGTAAAACTTACACGGCAGCCTTGAGCAATTGCGCAACGCGATCGCTGGTTTGTGCACCTTGACCAATCCAGAAATTTACACGGTCGCGATCAACACGAAGACGCTCTTCCTGACCGCGGGCGATCGGGTTGAAAAAGCCAACGCGCTCAATGAAGGCGCCGTCACGTGCATTACGGCTGTCAGTGACTGTCAGATGATAGAACGGGCGCTTCTTGGAACCGCCACGAGCCAAACGGATTGTTACCATTTAACCAATATCCTGTTCTGTTATACGAACTTTGTACGTTTCACGCAGGCCACAATGGTGGCTGACGCGGAGACCCATACTCGAAAGGGGCGCTATTCTATGCTAAAAATGCGCCAAAGAAAACAGGGAAACAGACTGTTTCAAGGTTTTCCTTATAAGGCTTTTCACATACGACCGAACGGCGGCATTCCACCGCCACCACCGCCCGGTGGCATCATACCACCGAGGCCACGCATCATATTCGCCATTCCGCCCTTTTTGCCAAACTTCTTCATCATTTTCTGCATTTGCTTGTGCTGCTTGAGCAGACGGTTCACATCTTGTATCTGTGTTCCGGAGCCCGTGGCAATGCGACGCTTGCGGGAATTATTGATGACATCCGGATGGCGACGCTCTTTCGCGGTCATCGAACAGATGATCGCTTCGAGCTGCCCCATGGACTTATCATTGACCTGCTGCTGCGCAACCTGGGCCATTTGCCTCATACCTGGCAACTTGTCCAGCAAGCCGCCGATACCACCCATATTCTTCATCTGCTGTAGCTGATCGCGGAAATCCTCCAGATCAAAGCTTTTGCCTTTCTTGATCTTTTTGGTGAGCTTCTCGGCCTTTTTCTGATCCAGCTTGCGCTCCGCCTCCTCAATAAGAGAGAGCACATCGCCCATGCCAAGAATACGGGACGCAACCCGGTCCGGGTGAAACGGCTCCAGAGCATCTATTTTCTCGCCAACCCCGAGAAACTTGATGGGCTTACCCGTGATATGCCGCACAGAGAGCGCTGCGCCCCCACGGGCATCGCCATCGGTCTTGGTCAGCACCACACCGGTCAGCGGCAAAGCATCGTTAAATGCCTTGGCAGTATTTGCAGCGTCCTGACCTGTCATGGCATCAACTACAAAGAGGGTCTCAACCGGGTTTACTGCTTTATGCAGACGGCCGATCTCGCCCATCATCTGCTCATCAACGTGCAAGCGCCCCGCGGTATCGAGAATTACCACGTCGATGTGTTTCTTGCGAGCCACCGCAACCGCTCCTTCAGCAATGGCTACCGGGTCCTGATCAGCCGAACTGGGGAAAAACTCAACACCAACCTCCGCCGCCAGAGTTTCCAGCTGCTTGATCGCTGCTGGCCGGTATATGTCGGCACTCACCACCAGGACGGTCTTTTTCTGTCGCTCTTTCAAGAAACGCGACAATTTTGCAACCGTGGTTGTTTTACCCGCGCCCTGAAGGCCGGCCATCATGATCACTGCCGGTGGCTGAACGGCGAGATTGAGGGTTTCATTGCCCTCGCCCATTACCCGCTCAAGCTCCTGCTGAACAACCTTTACGAAGACCTGGCCTGGGGTAAGGCTGCGCTGCACTTCCTGACCGATAGCGCGCTGACGGACACCTTCAACAAAGTCCTTCACTACCGGCAGGGCGACGTCCGCCTCCAGCAGTGCCATACGCACTTCGCGGAGAGTGTCCTTAATATTGTCATCGGTGAGCCGCGCCTGGCCGGAAATCTTGCGCAGGCTGCCGGAAAGTCGGTCTTGGAGGTTCTCAAACATGTTGCTCTTCCGTACCCCGGATAAATTGAGTGCCCAAACCAAAGAGCCAGCTTCGGCTCCTTGATTCCTGTTGCATAATCGCGACATTATAACCAGACTATCGTCCTGAAACGACCAATCCGGTCAAATCGGCAGCCATGCCTGCCGATTCCCAGCCAGCACAGTGGTTAATAAGGAAGTCATGGGAACGCTGATTCTCGCGGTCACCTCTCTTTTTCTGTACAGCGTCGGCACCGCTCTGCAAGCACTTCACTTTCGTGGTCAAGTGCACAGTAATATTGCGATCACCACCCTTATCGGCATGCTGGCGCTTACGGCTCACGGGCTCCTGATTACCCAAACCATTCATCACGATGGCGGCGTAGACCTGGGCTTCTTCAAAAGCTCAGTTCTCATTTCCTGGCTGATCGTTTTTCTTCTGCTAGGGCTAAACCTCAGAAAGCCGGTTCAAAGCCTTTTTCTGGGCGTTTACCCGCTGGCAGCGTTCACCATCATCATGGCACTGATCACCCATACGCCATCGCGCCTGGTCTCTGATGAAAGCTACGGTGTACTTTCTCATATCGCATTATCAGTGACAGCCTACAGCCTGTTTTCTCTGGCGGCTATACAGGCAACTCTGCTGTACTTCCAAAACCGGCAACTGAAACAAAACTATAACAGCACCCTGTTACGCAATCTGCCGCCGCTGCAAACCATGGAATCCCTGCTTTTTGAAATGGTCTGGGCTGGCGTGGTCATGCTCATTCTGGCCATTGTGACGGGCGCACTCTTTATAGAAAACCTGTTTGCCCAGAACCTGGCCCATAAAACAGTGTTCTCCCTGCTCTCGCTGCTCGTTTTCGTTGCTTTGCTCGTCGGGCGTTATACGAAAGGCTGGCGCGGCATGACGGCAAGCCGCTGGACACTGGCCGGCTGCGCGCTCCTGATGGTGGCCTTTTACGGCAGCAAATTCGCCCTTGAGCTGGTATTCCAGAGGGGCGGCTGATATCCCACCCACAACCTCTTGACACCATGCACAATCACAACCTACTTTCGCTACTTGTCAGCAATATAAGGACACCACTGGTTTGGACGGTACATCGCTTACTGCGCTGTCGATTATTCTTGTCGGGCTAATCATGCTGTCGGCATTTTTCTCCAGCTCTGAAACCGGGATGATGTCACTCAACCGGTATCGCCTGAAGCACATGGCGAAAACCGGCCACAAAGGCGCCAAACGGGCGCAGGGGTTGCTGCAACGTACCGATCAGCTTATCGGTATCATTCTGATCGGCAACAACTTCGTCAATATCCTGGCGTCATCCATCGCTACCGTTATTGCCATTCGCATATGGGGTGACGCAGGCATTGCGATTGCGACACTGCTGCTAACGATAGTCATTCTGATTTTTGCCGAAGTCACGCCTAAAACCCTGGCTGCACTTTTCCCGGAAAAAATCGCCTTCCCTGCAAGTTACATTCTCGGGCCGTTACTGAAGATTCTTTATCCGATTGTGTGGTCTGTAAACCTGTTTACAGGAATCATCCTCAGGATTCTGAGAATTTCCCCGGATGATGCTGCCAGCGATCACCTCAGCAGGGAGGAGCTCAGAACCCTGGTAAATGAGGCGGGCGCCCTGATCCCGGCAAAGCACAAGGATATGCTTGTCAGCATTCTCGACCTGGAAAATGTGACCGTTAACGACATCATGGTGCCTCGCAACGAAGTCTCCGGAATCGATCTGGACGACGACATCGACACCATCTTGCGGCAACTGAGAAACAGTCAGCACACACGGCTTCCGGTGTTCAAGGGAGATATCAACGATATTCAGGGCATCCTGCATCTGCGCAGCGCAACAAAGCTGTTACAGCAAGAGGACATCAACAAGGCCATGGTCCTGCAGCTTTGCCAGGAGCCCTACTTTGTTCCCGAAAGCACCCCCCTGAATACGCAGCTCATCAATTTTCAGAAAGGTAAACGCCGTTTTGGTGTTGTTGTCGACGAATATGGCGATGTGCTTGGGCTCGCAACTCTGGAAGACATTCTGGAAGAAATTGTTGGCGAGTTCACAACAGACTACGCGGCAACCAGCCCCGATATTATTCCACAGGGAGACGGCACCTTTATTATTGATGGTACGGCCGCCGTGCGCACCATCAACAAAACCCTGGGCTGGAAGCTACCCACCGACGGCCCTAAAACGCTTAACGGCCTGATCACTGAAACCCTCGAGAACATTCCGGACACCAACGTTTGCCTGAAGGTAAACGGGCATCGGGTCGAGGTGCTGCAGATCAAGGATAACGTCGTAAAGGCGGCGATTGTGCACCCGAAAAAGCGTAAAAAACGGGCGCTTTCCATAAACTGACATATTTTCTCTGCTCTTCCCGATAGAGCTTCCAGTTATAGCGGAGCTTGTTTTAGAAAGATCAAAATGTAACTGACTCCTTGACGCATATCAATCCACCGCTAACACTGAAGGGGAGTGCGAAACAATAATAACTGCTAGGAGTTTGTCCATGAGTCTGTCGCATACCTTTGGCCTTCTGACTAATCCTGACCAGCAGTGGGAAGCCATCCGAAAAGATTCCGAGTCTGTTGCCCGTCTTTATACAGGGCACGTGTTGCTTCTCGCTCTGATACCTGCCTTGGCAGGTTTCTTCGGAACCAGTCAGGTGGGCTGGCAAATCGGTGACGGTCAGGTGACACGCCTGTCAATCAGCAGCGCACTGAGCCTGTCCGTGCTGTTTTATGCTGCCATGCTGGCCGGCATATTCATTCTCGGCAAGTTCATTGATTTCTTTGCGGCAACTTACGGTGTGGCGGATCAAACGCCACGGGGCGTTACAATGGCCGCATATACCGCCACACCCATGTTTCTGATCGGAGTTATCGCGGTTTACCCCAGTATCTGGGTCGTTATGCTGGCGGGGCTAGTCGCCGTTGCTTACGCGGTCTACCTGCTTTACGAAGGTCTGCCCATCCTGATGAAGATTCCTGAGGATCGCGGGTTCATGTTTGCTACAGCGGTGCTCACTGTGGGGCTGGTTATGTTTGTCGCCCTCCTGGCAATAAGCGTAGTGATCTGGAGCATGGGTATCGGCCCGGTATATGTAACCTGAGGGTAGGAGTTCGGCCTTCACGACGGCGCAAAAATAAAGGGTGTTCAGGTGGAACACCCTTTATTTTTCAATTTAACGCACAGGTTGGTTTTTATTCGTGTTAACCAAGCAGAAAATGCGGTAAATTTAGTCTATAACCAAAAAACAGACAGTCTAGCTCGGTCATGTACCCGGTTGAGCCGTAAACAGGAGTCGGCGATGAATAAGCAGTCCGGCATACATTACCTCCGTGGGCACAGGGAAGAGGGAAGCAGCCAGCCGGTTCCTGTGGAGGTCACCCGCATCCGCGACACAGTTGTTGCCGGGCTCGGAGATTTGCTGCAGGGAGCATTCGATGCTGTTGATGACTCGCTTTTCGAACTGGCCAATAATGCCCGCAGTAATAATGAGCAGAACCGCTATTTTGAGGCCATGCGCGAAATCCGCATCAAGCGGAAAGGCGTAGAGCGTCACTTTCAGAGTACAGTTGCACAATTCTTTGCCAATCCTCCCCACACCGGCCCGGTTCAGGAAGAGACTCTGAGCCGGCAGGCAAATGCCGATAACCTCGCACTCGTCGGCGATGATGATCTGGAAGAGCAAGTTGCTCTGAACGCCATGATCACTAAAGCCAAAGCCCATTTCCAGGGGCCTCTTTTGCAGCTCCAGACCCGCTTCAGCCAGGTCTATGAAGGCGCTACAGAGGAATCGCCAGTAAATCCCATGGCACCCGAGCATCTTTGCAGCGCTTTCACGGAAGCCATTCAGGCGCTGGAAATACAGATCCGCGAACGATTAATCCTGCTCAAGCAGTTCGACCGGTACGTTGTATCCAATCTGGGTATGCTACTGGACGAAGCAAACAGAATTCTCATTCAGGCGGGCGTCATCCCCAATTTCCGCTACCACGGAAAAAGTGGCCAGCAACACAGTGCTGCTGAGGGTCAATCCGCTGCCGGGAGCCCGAAAAGCTCCGTTGGATCCCATGAAAACCGGCAAGACGGCGGCGCGAGCAGCAACGCCGTATTTGAGCAAATTCATCAACTGCTAGCGCGCCAGCGCGCCAATGCTGGCGTGCCTTCGCGCCAACACGATCCAGGTTTTCGGGTTATTGGAGGCAATGAGCTGGTCAGTTTGCTGGCATCATTGCCTTTCAGCACTCAGGCCGGCGCCGAACACAACCTCAGCGCAGGTGAACCGATTATCATTGATCTTCGTGAGGCGGTTCAACAGATTCTTGCACAAGCCAACACCAGAGATGGCAAAAAGCCTGCACTCAAGGAAATGGACGAGGATCTGATCAACCTTGTTTCCATGCTCTTTGAATTTATCCTTGATGACTACAACTTGTCTGCACCGGTTCAGGTTCTGATCAGCCGACTGCAAATACCCATCCTGAAAGTTGTTATTAAAGACAAGAGTTTTTTCAGCAAGACCACGCACCCGGCAAGGAAGCTGCTTAATGCTCTTGCCCGTGCAGGCATCGGCTGGAGTAACAGTGACGAAAAAACCAGAGACAAGCTGTACGAGAAAATTCACGGCATTGTGCAGAGAATACTCAGTGAGTTCGACGGTGATATCGCGTTATTCGAAGCACTGAACGATGAGTTTGAAGAATTTCTTGCCAGGGAAAATCGCAAAGCATCCCTGGTGGAACAGCGTACCCGAGAATCCGAGCGCGGACGCATCAAGTCCCAGAAAGCCCAAGAGCTGGTCGATCGCGTAATCAAAGAGCGCGTAGCTCGTTATCGGCTTCCGGAATCCACCTACAACATCCTCATCAATGGCTGGAGCCGGGTCATGTTTCTCGCCTACCTTCGGGACGATGTAGAGCATCGCTGGCAGGAAAGCGTGAAAGTTGTTGATGATCTGATCTGGTGCCTACATCCGCATCAGGAAGATACCGAACGAGACCAGTGGGTTCGCGTCGTTCCCGGCCTGCTCAAGTCTTTGCGTGCGGGGCTGGAAGAGGTTTCATACAATGCCGCAAGGCTTGATGACACCATGAGCCAGCTCAAACACGAACTTGCAGAAGCCTTCCGTGCAAGCTCCAGTATGGAATTTTCTGAGCCGCCACCGGCGACTGAAGACGAGCAGGATGAGGACGCCAGAAGCAAAGCGGAGCTTCAACCTGAGGATGCTGCTATTGCAGAGTTCATGGCTCAGATTGACGGTATCGAGATAGGCAACTGGGTTGAGTTCCGCCTGGTGAACGGTGCAAGCTTCCGGTGCAAGCTTTCAGCAATCATCGAAGAAGCAGACTGCTTTGTATTTGTGAACCGTATGGGTCTGAAAGTCATTGAAAAAAACCGGGTTGAGCTCGCCCACGAAATGCGGCGCGGGAGAATGACACTGCTCGAGCAAGGGGCATTTATTGATCGGGCACTGGATGCCGTAGTCGGTTCCTTGCGCAGCAAAACTGCCTGATCTGCCCTGGCCCGCAGCCGACCTGCGGGCCAGGGACTCAGCGCAGCTGATCATCCGGTAATAATGGAGCAACCTGAGATCAATGCTGGAGCACGGCAGCTATAACAGCCTTCCGGCGAAGTATCGGATCGCCCTCGCCTTATCAAGCGCATTCCTGATTCATACGCTGTTGCTGTCCGGCGTTCCTTCCGCCCTGCCAGACCCTCCGGCCAGGCACCAGCAGCAACTGAACCTGGAACTCATCTCTGCGAAAAGCCCTTCCGGGGCACCCGCATTGTCCGCCAGCCCTTATCCGCAACCACCGCCCGAACAGAGCGGCAAGAACCGCTTCGAAGCTAAACTGGTGTTCTCTCCGTCGCGGCTCTGACCCAGCAAGGACCCGGCAGGAAAAGAGGAATCAGGCCTCGGCTTGCTTGGTAGCCGCTTTAACCAGTTTGGCCAATTCACCATTCTCGGACATCTCCATAATGATGTCGCACCCACCCACCAGCTCACTGTTGACGTAAAGCTGAGGATACGTCGG
This sequence comes from Marinobacter sp., assembly GCF_048266785.1. Classification (GTDB taxonomy): domain Bacteria; phylum Pseudomonadota; class Gammaproteobacteria; order Pseudomonadales; family Oleiphilaceae; genus Marinobacter. The sequence continues at coordinate 25,601 of NZ_JBLWYX010000012.1, read as the reverse complement.
CCAGCTCGAATAAACCTTCAGGCCTTCACGCAGCTCCTGGTTATCGAGAATATTTACAAATGCGAAACGCTCACCACATGCCATCAAAGCCTGAGACGTCTTGGCTGAAAAGCCACACTGCGGGGCCTGGGGCGATCCTTTCATGTAAAGGATAACCGGATTGTCTGCGAGTTGGGTTTTAATGGTTTCGTTAATGTCCATGAACATTCACCTCTGATTGAAACGGAACAGCCTGGTGCGCGTTTTGCGCTGTTGACCTGCTTTTAGTAGACACTATTGTACACGGCGGGCGAGCTTCTCAACAAACACTACTATTTGACGCAGGGCAAGCCCTCAGCCCGCAGCGTTGTCATCATTGGCGTGAACGGATAGACTTGATGCCCCCGTTTTTTCACCAGTACTTATACTCATCCAGGGCTTCACCAAGGTAAGGGCCATCACATGGCAGCAAGGCATTTTCTGACATTGAATGACATGACCACGACCGAGCTGGAGAATCTGGTTGATCATGGATCCAAGCTCCGGAAGGAATGGCGCCAGGGCAAGGTCAGGGATTCACTGAAAAATCGCGTGCTGGCGATGATCTTCGAAAAGTCCTCAACGCGCACCCGGGTTTCTTTCGAAGCCGGCATGGCCCAACTGGGCGGCTCCGCCATGTTTCTGTCTCCACGGGATACGCAACTTGGCCGCGGTGAGCCTATAGAAGACTCAGCCATTGTTATCTCCAGCATGGTCGATGCGGTAATGATTCGCACATTCGCCCACGAAACCGTCGAAAAGTTTGCACGGGCTTCGCGGGCACCGGTTATCAACGCTCTCACAGATGACTTCCACCCCTGTCAGTTGCTGGCCGACATGCAGACGTATCGCGAGCATCGCGGCAGTATCCGGGGCGCAACCGTGGCCTGGATAGGTGATGGAAACAACATGTGCCACTCCTATATTAATGCCGCCACACAGTTCGATTTCCACCTGAACATTGCAACGCCTCAAGGTTACGAACCAGACCTTGAACTCGTAAAAGCTCACAGCGCACACGTGACCCTTATGCGCGAGCCCGCTGAAGCTGCGCGCAACGCCGACCTGCTGGTCACTGATGTGTGGGCCTCCATGGGCCAGGAAGACGAACAGAAAGCCCGCGAAAAAGCCTTCAGCAACTACCAGATCAACTCGGCGCTGATGGATATAGCAGCAGCAGACGCACTGCTCATGCACTGCCTGCCTGCCCACCGTGGCGAGGAAATCTCTGCAGACATGATAGACCACCCAGGCTCCGTAATCTGGGACGAGGCCGAAAACCGGCTCCACGCCCAGAAAGCTCTGCTGGAATTTCTGATACTGAACCGCCTGGACTAAGATTTATGAGCACGCCCAAAACCACCTCTCACAACTGGTTGCTCGAAGTAAATAACCTCACCTGTGGCTATGGCGGAGATGAAGTCGTAAAAGATGTCAGCTTCGCACTCAGCCATGGTGATATCGGCTGCCTGCTCGGGCCCAGCGGTTGCGGAAAAAGCACCATTTTGAGAGCCCTGGCAGGATTTCTTCCGTTAACCGGAGGCGAAATATGCTTGCAGTCCCGGCAGATCAGCCTCCCAGGCCGCACACTGGCGCCTGAGAAGCGCCGCATCGGTATGGTTTTTCAGGACTATGCCCTGTTTCCGCACCTGAGCATTGCCGATAACGTAGGCTTTGGACTACGTGGGCTGGACAAAGCCGAGAAGCGATTCAGAGTCATGGAACTGCTTCACGTCGTTCACCTTCAGGATCTGGCGGAGAACTATCCCCACGAACTTTCAGGCGGCCAACAACAGAGGGTTGCACTGGCGCGAGCCCTCGCCCCGGAGCCAACGTTGATTCTGCTCGACGAGCCCTTCTCCAATCTGGACACTGACCTGCGCCGCAGGCTGAGTCTGGACGTGCGTGAGATTCTCAAAACACTTGGCATCAGCGCCATTCTGGTAACTCACGATCAACAGGAAGCCTTTGCCATGTGTGATCAAGTGGCGGTACTCCAGGGCGGCAAAATTCAGCAATGGGATGTGCCTTATAACCTTTACCACGAACCTGTGAACCGTTTCGTTGCGAGCTTTGTAGGGCAAGGCGGGTTTGTTCCGGGCAAGGCTATGGGGCCGGACACCATAGAATCCGAGCTGGGCATTATTCACGGCAACCGCGCCTATAAATGGCCACCCGGCACCCTGGTAGACGTGCTCATCCGCCCTGATGATATTGTTTACGATTCGGATTCAGACCTGCGCCCGAAAGTCGTGGAGAAGACCTTTGCAGGCACCTCTACGCTCTATCGCTTCCGCTGTTCTGAAGATACCGAGTTTGAAGCGCTTTTCCGCAGTCATCTGGACTTCAACCTGGGCGAAACCGTTCCAGTACGAGTAGAAGCCGACCATCTCATAGCTTTTGAACGCCACAGCTGACCAGAAGGGATCAGAAAACAAGAACACTGGCATGGGTTCAGGAGAAAAACAGGCGGGGAAATCGCAGGACTCAAGAAAAAGAAAGAAAAAAAAGGGCCGGAAAACCGACCCTCAAATGACGAATGAAACAAGGAAAATTCGTAAGAACCACAACTTCAAAAGTTATCCCTTACGCTTTTAATTATCGGCACCGGCGGCTCGAATTTCAGTAGTGCTTGTGTTGCGGCTTTGTTACATCAGGTGAGAGCCTGAGAACTGGCTCACACTCTCCTCCCGCTCGCTTCACACTTTCCTCAAAAGCCCGGCTCCAGCGGTTTTTTACGCGGCCAGACCAGGCTGAAACGCGCACCTCCAAGGCTGTCGCTCTTGCTTACGAACGCCTGCCCGTTATGCCAGTACAAAATGCGGCGTACGATAGAGAGACCAAGCCCATACCCACCGGAGGTGCGGGTGCGACTGTCATCAAGCCGGGCGAACGCCGTAAACACCTTTTCCCACTCATCTTCCGGAATACCCGGGCCATCGTCTTCCACATCAACCCGGCAATGATCTTCATCAATATGGCAACGAACAAGCACTTTGCCCGTTGCGTAGCGCCCGGCGTTCCCCACAAGGTTCTGGATAGCACGGTGGATGTAGCGCGGCTCAACGTCGGCCGTAGCCAGGCGCTCTGTCTCTTCATCGATTTCGCCTGTTATGCTCAGAGCCGGACGGACGCGCTGCTGCTCCTCCACAACCTGATTCACGATGTCCGTAACGGAAGCCTCTTCGAGCGAAAACACTGGCCCACCCTGCTCGAGGCGGGCATAGGTCAGGATTTCATCAATCAGTTCATCGAGTTCCTGAATATCGCCGTCAATACCATCCAACTGCTTCTGTAGGGCTTCCTGGCCCTGGCAATCCTCAATCATCTGCACGCCAAAGCGGATGCGGGCAACCGGTGTTCTCAACTCGTGGGAGACCGCATGAATCATTTCGCGCTGAACGTTTACAAGGCGCTGTATGTGCTCCGCCATGCCGTTGAACGCCGCAGCCAACCGCGACACAATAGTGCCCTCGCCCGCCTCTACACGCGCACCCATCTCCCCCCTGGCAATTCGCACAGCAACGGATTCCACTTTGCGCAAATTGCTGTCCAACCTACGGAGCACAAGAATCAGAGACAGAGCCAGAACGCTTCCTGACACCACCAGCAACAGCAAAACAACCGGCCATGCCCAAGGATTGAAGGGCGCCGGCAGGATAACCTGAATCAGCTCGCCGTCTGCCAACTGCACGAGTACCCGCCCCGCCCCGTTTTCGTGATAAAAGGCGAAACTGCGGCTGTAAACCCGCTCCAGAACCTCGTCACCCGGCAAGGAATCAGGGCCCTGAACCCTGAGAACGGTCACATTCAGGCCCGCTGACAACCGCTCAACCGCTTCTTCCCGCTCCTCCGGACCGGCCGCATCCAGATGCACACGCAAAATCTGTGCAGATGCCACAGCGATATCCCTGTAGGGTTCAGATGCCCTGAACTGCAAAGCCTCACCATGAAAGCCGGTGATCAGAAACCGATATCCCAAACTGGTTTCAACCGCCACCACCTGGTCATAACCCAAGCGTTCACGGATAACCTCCGAGAGCATGAGTTCGCCGGGGCCTGTAGCCCTGAAATCGTACTGGGAAATCAGCCAGTGGTACTGTTGTTCCGGTGCAGGTGACGAAGCCAGCAAACGCATCAACGGCTCAGAGAAGCGTTCATGCCAGAACTGTGAGCGTACGGAGTTAATACCAACAAACAGGACAACACAGAGCAGTATCACCAGCGCAGTAAGGCCGGCCAGGCGAGCATAGAGCTTGAGGAAAAACTTCAGGGGCATGTCAACGAACCCTGGCAGGAATACGCCGACCGGAAAACCCGGGCCGGCGTTAAAAACTGAATTGTCAGGCTTCTTTTACAAACAGATAACCTTTACTTCGAACCGTCTTGATCCTGCGGGGATGAATAGGATCGTCGCCGATCTTCGGACGAATCCGGGAAACCCGAACATCAATGGACCTGTCCTGGCCATCGTATTCGATGCCCCGCAAAGCAGTGAAAATCTCTTCACGGCTCAGCACTCGACCGGCATTGCTGGCCAGCAGCCAAAGCAGATCGAACTCGGCGCTGGTCAGGTCGATGCTCACATCACTAAGCCAGGCCTCACGCATGGAGCGATCCACCACCAGGTCATTGAACTGCAGGCGCGAAGGCTCTTCGCCGCTTGCTTCATCCGCACTGTTTTGCGCATTTTCCGTGACACGGCGCAGCAAGGCACGGATACGGGCAAGAAGCACACGGGGCTTCACAGGCTTACCAATGTAGTCGTCCGCGCCCATTTCCAGACCAAGCACCTGGTCCAGATCATCAGTACGCGCAGTCAGCATAATGATAGGGCCGGAGTAAAACGGTCGCACACGGCGGCAGATAGAAAGACCATCTTCACCGGGCAGCATCAAATCCAGCACGATAAGGTCTGGCTGCTCGTTGCGGATGCGCTCGACGGCATGGCCGCCATGCGTTTCGATTGATACAGCCAAGCCGTTGCTTTCGAGGTATTCCCGGGTCAGCTCGGCCAGCCGCTCATCATCTTCGACAATAAGAATTCGCCAACTTTCGTTTGTCTGTTCCACGCGGTCCATCTCTGATTTTATTTTTCCGGGTTCAGTTTGTTGCCTGCACCTGACGATACAGACAACCTGATGTAACAGCAATTATACATGCTATTCAGAAATATACATGGAACCGTCCTGCGGTTACACGCAGTGACAAATACTGAACCGGGCCCAACGCCGCCATGGCCAAGCCGGCTCAGTTACGAAAGTGGTCGACCCTGGGCGATTTCTTCGTCGGTTGCTTCACGGCGCTCAATGACTTCCAGGTCAAAATACAGCGTGAAACCGGCCAACGGGTGGTTGGCATCCACCCGGATGAGATTGCCGTCAATGCCCATAACCTGAACAATCTGTGCGTTATCGCCAGTGTTGGTTTGGAATTTCATGCCTACCTGCAGGTTTTCGACACCTTCAAACATCGACCGGGGAATTTTCCGAACCAGATCTTCCCTGTGTTCGCCATAGGCCATAGCGGGTGGAACGGTCACCTCCAGGCAGTCCCCGGCATTACGATCTTTCACTGCCTCCTGGATACCTTTGATGATATCCGGGCTACCGTAAAGAAAGTGCAGCGGCTCACTGCCCTCGGAGGTATCAACCAACTCTCCGATCTTGTTCTTCAGCACATAATGAACAGTAAAAACGTCCGGTTTTTCTTGAGAAGCTTGCATCAGGCTTTCGAGTTTCCTGTATCCGATGGATTTTCTGTCAGCTGCAGGCCATGGATCACAAGACCGCGATCCAGTTTTTCACGCAGCCCTGAAGGCTGATGCAGGCTCATTCGTTGCAGCAATTCTGCATAACGACCCTGTTCATCTTTGGCGCGAATGGCGTGCAGGAGGGTCAACAGTTTACCACGGCGGGTAGCGGTTTCAGACTTCAGTTTCTTGAGGGCTTTGCCCAGCTTCAGCTCCTGGTCCGTAAAGTCCCGACCGAAGGGGAACGCAGGGAACCAGTCTTTGCCCCCAACCTCTGAAAACAACTTTGCAATGGCATCTGGCGTGTTGTTCCGCCAGCTTGCAGGTAACCGGAACGCTGCATCCACCTTGCCGACTTTCTGAGCCCGGCTGAGTAGATCCTGCTGAAAGCGGGAATCTGCAATACGGATCAAGCGCAGATAAACCTGCTCATCTGACTGGCCGCGCAGATCGGCAATACCATATTCGGTGATCACGACATCCCGCAGGTGGCGTGGAATCGTGCAATGACCATAATTGAACACAATATTCGACACCACCTCGCCACGGGCGTTACGAGTACTGCGCAGGGCGATAATGGACCGGGCATCCGGCAGTTCATGAGCCATGGAAACGAAATTGTACTGACCACCAACGCCGCTGATCACCCGGCCATCTTCCAGCCCGTCGGAAACCGCTGCGCCACTCAGAGTGTACATCATGGCCGTATTGATAAACCGGCTATGTATCCGCTGGGCCGCTTTAAGTCGTTGATTACCGAAGCGGTGATCGTAAAGGTGATTAATAAAATTGACACTGGTCATACAGATACGATCACGGTCTTCATCTGAAAGCTCGCGCAGTGACTGGTAGAACTGCTGAGGGCCAACATAGAACCCGCCGTGTATCGCAACCCCACCGGTAAGCCTCTGCCCGAGCGCCAGGGCGCCAATCGCCTCCCTAGCCCCGGGGTCATCCAGGTTGGCGCTCAGTGAATTCTCACCAATCCGCAGTCGACCGCCCTTGAGCTCGACCCCTTCACGGAGAACTCCGTACCGCGCCAGCCAGGCGACATCACGGGCCCGCATGGGTGAATCAATAAGCCCCTCCCTGCGCAGCACATCCAGAGTGGCAAGCGAAACCTGCTCATCAATTTCGCCATTATTTATGAGTATTTGCAGGTCGGCGTGATCATGCACCTCGCGCCGGATAACCCCCGCCTCCATAAGGTACATAAAGCCATCTACCATCATCTCGCTGCAGCCATAAAGGCCTTTCTCGAAGATCCCGGTTCCACCCTCCTTTGCCACCAGAGGAAAGTTTTCGGCTACCCTCAGGTAATCGAAAGCAGCCCACCAGGCATCGTTGTTCTTGTGACGAAGAATAGCGCTATGCACCAAGGCCGCCCCGAGAGAGCCGATGCCCAACTGTAGGGTACCGCCATCCTTGAGCAACGCGCTGGCATAGAAACCAATCAGGTGATCTTCCGGGCTGATGGCCATCAGGGGTGCAGAAAATAACGGGTATTCCGATGCCTGGTGCTCAAACATCATATCAAACTGATCTTCGGCAACAGCGGCATCGCGACCGAACCAGGGGAGTTGACGATTAATTTCTCCCACAATGGCCACCGGATTACCTGCAGCTTCTCGCTCCCGTAACATGGGCAGCAGATCGATACTCAGATCCGGGTTGCAGCTAAAGCTAACCATGCCCGGCGCATTATGCAGCTCACCAGGCGATACCATTTGGGCGACCACATTGACGCCATGATCCATAAGGTCACGAGCAGCATGGGTGTAATTCGTGGATATATAGTGGCGCTGCTGGTTGCGGTTATTGAGGTAACTGCCGGCCTTGAAGAAAAATTCCGAAACCTGAACATTTGGAGGTAAACAGTTATTACTGACATCACGGGCATACTGCAGATCCGGAATCTTGCCGTAAAGGCGCTCCGCAAACGGCCCCATGAAGCGCTTTTCCAGAGACGAGCTCCCGGCGGGAGCCAGCAGTGACAAGGCTGTAAATATGTGCAGATTTATCTCCGGGTCGTCCTTGGCTCTCTGATACAGCGCGTTCAGGAAACGTATTGGTTTTCCAAGCCCGAGGGGCAAGCCCAACATGATATTCTTGCCAACCCGGCGTATCACTTCATCCACGCAATGCTCCGGATCATTCAAACGCTGTCTGCTGTCCACCGCCATATACGCATCCCCATTGATCAATCAGCATGTATCCATCAGCGAATCATCACATGACAGATGCACGCAGACAATGCACCAGATCATGGATCCGAGCGTTAATAAGCGATGTCCTGGAGATTCAGGCAAACAACGAGAAAGAGTAGCTAATGCTCAGGGTGAGCCGGTAGAGAATCGCAGAAGAACGTAAAATCCGGAGGTTATTTGCAGACGGCAGAGATCAAAAATTCCACTTCAGATTCAGGCAGGCACCTTCATTCAACAGCGCAATGCCGTGATCGGCCCGAGCGGGAGAAGACGCATACTGCTTACCGGTGTTTTCTGTGCGCACCAGAGAGAGACTCAGCAGACGGGAGCCGATTTCAGTATAGGCATCGGCTTCGTCGTTAAAATCACCGGCCATCCGTTGTTGAAGCTCGTAAATATCTTCGGTAGTCATGATTTCGCTCGGCTCGTTAAACATGCGCTCAGACGCTTCGGCGCGAACCACGAACACAGTGATGTTGAGAACAAGCAATGCGACAAAGATGCGAATAATCATGACACTTACGATGACCTTTTAATTGAGCCGGAATAATACTTTCACCATAGGCCAAAGTCTAACCCTTGGGCGACGAAAAGATGTGAACTCACACACAATTTCGCCACTTTTTTGTCACAATATCACTCTATTTTTGTCAAAAAATAATCCACAATATTTCGAACTGTAACGCCCACCTCGTCCGTAGCGGCCAACTCCTTTTGGCTCAACAATCTGGATCAACGTTCAATAACACACACCATCAAGGACACGGGTACGTAAACTCCTTATGGATCGTCTCAATCGCTTCCAGTGTATCCGGGCTCAGATCCACACTGAGCGAACCCAGGTTTTCCCGAAGCTGCTCCAGGGTGGTGGCGCCCACAATGTTACTGGTTACAAAGCTCCTGCTATTCACATAAGCCAGAGCCATCTGAACCGGAGACAGACCATTCTGCCGGGCAAGCTCCACGTAGGCACGGGTCGCATCTGCACCATTGGTATAGCGGCTAAACCGCTCAAACAGCGTCAGACGGGCTTTCTCAGGCCACTTGCCACCCATGTATTTGCCAGACAACATACCGAAGGCCAAAGGTGAATAAGCCAACAGACCCGTCTGCTCCCGGAGGGCTACTTCGGCCATCCCCACTTCAAAAGACCGGTTCAACAGATTGTAGGGGTTCTGGATACTGGCAATCCGTGGCCAGCCCTTTTCACCGGCCAGGCGCAGGTACTCCATAGTGCCCCAGGGCGTCTCGTTAGAGAGACCGATATGCCGAACCTTCCCTGCTTCAACCAGCCCATTGAGCGCTTCCAGAGTTTCCTCTATCGGCGTGAATTTCTCTTTCGGGTCATGCTCATAACCGAGTTTGCCGAAAGAGTTGGTGTTGCGATCCGGCCAATGCACCTGGTACAAGTCAATGTAATCCGTCTGCAAGCGCTTCAGGCTGGCATCACAGGCCTCAACTATGTGATCGCGGGTCAGTCGCGGGCCACCGCGCAAATAGCCCAGCCCGGTGCCCGGCCCGGCGACTTTTGAGGCAATCACCAGATCGTCACGGCGCCCGCGCCTGGCCAGCCAGTTGCCCAGGTAGGTCTCGGTCAGTCCCTGGGTTTCTGCCCGCGGCGGCACCGGATACATTTCTGCGGTATCGATAAAATTCACGCCCTCAGCAGTGGCGTAATCCAGCTGTTCAAAAGCCTCCTGCTCGGTGTTCTGCTCGCCCCAGGTCATGGTGCCAAGGCAGATCAGGGTGACATCAATATCGGTCTTTCCAAGTTTTCGCGTTTGCATAACGCCTCCAAAGTCATTAATTGGCGCAACTTTATCATTCAAACAGCCGTAGCTGGGTAACAGGCGCATCGTCATTACGAAAACGCACTCCCAGGCCCAACAGGCGAACTGGCCGCTCGCGATTGGTTACCAGCTCAGTCAGAAGTGGCAGGTAATCCTCAAAAGCCGGTTCCTTTATATTGTCCCGCACGCGTTCCAGAGTGTGTGTGGAAAAATCGCTGTACCGTATTTTGATAAACAGTTTGTGAATGGGTTTCTCCCGCCCTTTGCGGGAAAGCCGGAGGTTAAGATCGGCCGCCAGCGATGCCAGCACGGTTTCACAGGCCAACATATCGGGTAAATCCTGGGAGAAAGTACGTTCTACACTCACGGATTTGGCAATCCGCGAAACAACCACAGGGCGCTCATCCCGGCCATGGGCCATTTCGTGCAGCCGATACCCCTGTTTACCAAAATGTTCGATCAACACCTCGACGCCCAGCGCCTGCAGGTCGCCACAGGTTTGTGCGCCAAGTGCGTGCAGCTTCGCCGCTGTCACCTGCCCCACCCCAAACAACTTCTCAACTTTCAGTTCCCTGACGAAGTCGTCGACATCCTCAGGTTTGACCACAAACAGCCCATCAGGCTTTTGCCAGTCGCTGGCAATCTTGGCGAGGAATTTGTTGGGGGCCACGCCAGCAGAAATGGTGATCCCCACTTCCCTTTCCACCCGCTCCCGCAGGTAGCGGGCCATCAGCGTGGCGCTGCCCCGGTGATCGGTAATATCGGACACATCCAGAAAAGCCTCATCCAGGGACAAAGGTTCAACAAGATCCGTCAGTTCACGGAGAATGCCCATAATCTGCTGCGAAACCACCCGATAACGGGGGATATCCGTTGGTACCGTCACCAGGCCCGGGCACAGCCGCCGGGCTTCACTGCCGGGCATAGCGGAACGCACACCAAACGCACGGGCCTTATAGTTGCAGGTGGTAACAACACCTCGGCCATCCGCACCACCCACCGCCAGCGGAACGTCCCGCAGGGTTGGGTCATCACGCATCTCTACTGCCGCATAAAAGCAGTCACAATCCACGTGAATGATCTTGCGTTGAGGCATAATTACTGCGCTCGCGTCGGGTTTCTGTACATTTATACAGCCTTGTATCTTAAAGTAAGATGCTGAGAATGTCAGGAACTCCCACGATAACCACTGGACACCATCACGAGGCACCATGACAAACCCCATTCCGGATTCTGAACGCACCGAAATAGAGGCCGCAGCGTTTCGTCGCATGGTCAAGCATTTGCGGGACAACCCAGACGTTCAGAACATTGATCTGATGAATCTGGCAGGGTTCTGTCGCAACTGCCTTTCCAAATGGTACCGTGCAGAAGCCGGTGAGCGAGGCTTTGAGATATCTGATCCCGCCGCCCGTGAAGAGATTTATGGCATGCCCTACGAAGAGTGGAAGGCGGCCAACCAGACAGGTCCCAGGCAGGACCACAAATAATGAACGTAAACGATGCTCTGCGTATCCACCTGGCTTCACTGGACGGTGGCCATGGCGATTTCGGTGACACTCTGGCATTGGTCGAACGGCACTTTACCTACCAGCCCACGGGCTTCCATAACGGCCCGGAATTCAATGCTGCCGGTGAAAATACAGGGTCCTGCAAGGTGTTCGGCATTGCTCAATACTGCAACCTTAACGAAGCCGACACCCTCAAGCTATTTGCGCAGCATTATCAGCAGGTCCTGGACAACCCCGCCGATGAAAGCCACGCCAATATCCGACAGTTCATCAGTACAGGCTGGTCCGGCATCCGTTTTGAAAACGCGCCGCTGCGCCTGCGCGAAACACCACCCGAGCCAGACACCAGGGAAGAGACCCATTCATGAGTGACACCGCCACCTCCGAAATAAAACAGGGATTCCAGTTGAGAAGCGCCAGCGTTTCCATGACAGCGCTGGAACTCTACTATTTCGATAATGACGAATTCGAAGAAACACTAAGAGACAAGATCAGCCAGGCTCCCGGCTTCTTCCGGGATATCCCCCTCATCATCAGCCTGGAAAAATACGAAGGCCTCGACAGTGAGCTGGATTTTTTTAAAATTATCGGCACCTGCCGCCGCAACAATATCCATGTGATTGGCGTTCGTGGGGGTAATGACGACCAGCGCCGACTGGCCCGGGGAGCCTCTTTAGCCCTGATGCCGGGAACCGGCCAGAGAGACCGGGCCCATGAAACCGGCGCCGCGCCTGAAAAAGCGTCAGAGTCGCCTGCCGCAACGGCTCCCCAGTCTGCGCCAGCAATAGTTCCGGCCAAAATCATCAGCCAGCCCGTTCGCTCAGGCCAGCAAGTCCACGCGCCGGAGGGCGACCTCGTTATTCTGGCATCGGTTCAGGCGGGTGCAGAAGTGCTGGCGGCAGGCAACATTCATATCTACGGACCACTGCGAGGCCGAGCCCTGGCGGGCATCCACGGTGCCGAATCTGCGAGAATATTTTGCCAATCACTTGAGGCAGAGCTTGTGTCCATCGCCGGACACTATAAAATCTCCGAAGATCTTCAGGATAGTGGCTGGAGAAGCGCTGTGCAGATTCAGCTCAGAGACGACCTGCTGGTGGTAACGCCACTGGATAAGGCCTGACACCGGAATCGAGCCTAATAATTTGACCGGTTTAACCGGCAGACACGACGAATCCACCGAGACACAGGAATTGAACCTTGGCTAGAATCATTGTCATTACCTCAGGAAAGGGCGGCGTCGGTAAAACCACCACCAGCGCCTCCATCAGCACCGGGATTGCCAAACGTGGCCACAAGACCGTCGTGATTGACTTCGACGTGGGCCTACGCAACCTGGACCTGATCATGAACTGCGAGCGCCGTGTGGTGTATGACTTCGTAAATGTCATACAGGGCGAAGCATCGTTGAACCAGGCGCTGATCCGGGACAAACGGGTCGATACGCTCTATATACTCCCGACCTCCCAGACCAAGGAAAAGGAAGCTCTCACCAAAGAAGGCGTTGAAAAAGTCATCAACGAACTCTCCGAAACATTCGACTACATCATTTGCGACTCGCCTGCCGGTATCGAGCACGGCGCGATGATGGCTTTGTACTATGCAGATGAAGCCATTGTCGTAACCAACCCGGAAGTTTCCTCTGTTCGGGACTCCGACCGGATTCTTGGCATTCTGCAAAGCAAGTCCCGGCGCGCTGAAATGGGCCAGGTACCGGTCAAGGAGCATCTGCTGCTGACCCGTTACAACCCGGACCGGGTTGCGCGGGGCGAAATGCTTTCTGTAGGGGATGTCGAAGAGATTCTCGCCATTCCGTTGCTGGGCGTTATCCCGGAAAGCCAGATTGTTCTCAACTCCTCAAATCAGGGGTTGCCGGTTATTCTGGAAGCCGAAAGCGATGCCGGCCAGGCTTACGATGACGCAGTTGCACGCCTTCTGGGTGAGGAGCGTGAACAGCGCTTCATGACCAACCAGAAAAAAGGCTTCTTCTCACGGATGTTTAAAGGAGGCTGACGGATGAGTTTCCTCGATTATTTCAGAGGCAAAAAGACCGACTCCGCCAATGTGGCAAAAGAGCGGCTGCAGATTATTGTGGCCCACGAGCGCGGCCAGCGCGACCAGCCCGACTATCTGCCGCAATTGCAGAAGGAATTGCTGGCAGTGATCCGCAAATATGTCCAGATCAGTGATGATATGGTTCAGGTAGAAGTCGACCGCAATGGCAGTTGCTCCGTTCTGGAGCTTAACGTAACCCTGCCGGAACGCTGAGCCCGGATAGAGCAACAAATGCGCCTGCCCGCCCCTTGTGCGGGCACAAAGTGCAGATCAATCCGGCGATCTTCGGTGGTCACATGCCAGTCACCTCCGGGATGGTACGATCGAAGCGAAACCGGACGACACCCTGCCCGGCCGCCTGGTTGATGTAAGGCAACCTGACGGCAACTGAGGGGTGACGGACAGAGTATGAAGCGCTAAGCTCTGGGGAAAAGATTCATAAGGCAGAAAACATCTGATGACCGTGCTTGCTCAAGAGATAATGACACCCAGCATCAAGGCGGTACCGCAATCCTGGACTATGGATCGCCTGGCCCGTTTTCTGACTGACAATGAAATTACCGGCAGTCCTGTTACGGATGAATCCGGTGAGATTGTCGGCATTGCCACGCTCAAAGACATCACAGAATTCCGCTGGAATGCCAAGCGATCCGAGACCAGCAACGAACTCACAGCAGAAGACCAGCACGAAGCACGGCGTTTACGCATGGTGCTTTTTGAGGAAATGGGCAAAGTGCCGGTAGAGGTTCGGGATATCATGACGCCCATCGTATTATCGGTTGACGAAACAACACCGGTGCGCGACATTGCCAACATCATGATGAGCGAGCACCTGCACCGGATTTTTGTCACCCGGGATGCAAAGATAACCGGCATTGTAACGACATATGATATGCTGAAAATCGTCTCGAATGAGGAGCTTACGAAACGCTGCGCCAGTAACAACTGAACCACCACAGAGGTAGCGCCCCCTATGCCCAGAACACCGGAAAGTGCACCGCAAGCTCAAAGAACAATGTACGTCCTCGATACAAACGTCCTGATCCACGACCCGAACGCCCTCCTGAACTTTGAAGAACACGATGTCATCATTCCGATGACCGTCCTTGAAGAACTCGACGGCCTGAAATCCGGTAAGCAGAGCGTGGCGGCTGATTGTCGCCAGGCAATCCGCACCATCGACAGACTGCTTGGTGATGCGAGCCCCAAGGATATCGAAAAAGGCGTACCCATCGTACGGGCCAAGATGGCAGAGCCCCTGGGCACCCTGTCTATTTTGATGAGCACCGAGAACACCGGCAACCACTCACTGCCGGAGCACCTGAACGACAACAAGATTATCAATACCCTTGCCGCGCTTCAGGAACGGCACAAGTCCCGGGATATCATTCTCGTCAGCAAAGACATCAACATGCGCCTGAAAGCCCGTGGCTTTGGTGTTGAGGCCCAGGACTACCAAAATGACCAGTTGGTTGACGACATTAACCTGCTCCCAAAAGGCTATATCGAGTTCCCGAACTCCTTCTGGGACACCATTGCCAAAGTGGAAACCGTGCAGCGAGACGGGGTAACCGAACACATCCTCAAGCGCGAAGGCGAACTGGCCAAACTCAATATCAACGAGTTTGTTCTTGATGAGCAGGGGTTTATCGGCAGAGCAGTCAACATCACCGACACTCAGGTGATCATCCGGGATCTGCATCAGCACGATCTGATGAACGAAGAAGTCTGGGGCCTGGTGCCGCGGGATATCTATCAGGCTATGGCCCTGAACCTGCTGCTGGATCCGGACATTCATCTGGTCAACCTCACCGGCTCAGCCGGCTCTGGCAAAACCATTCTGGCGTTGGCGGCCTGCATCGAGATGACCGTTGCCAGCAAGCTTTACAAGCGGATTATTGCAACACGTTCAACCCAGGGTCTGGATGAGGATATCGGTTTCCTGCCCGGCACTGAGGCGGAAAAAATGGAGCCCTGGCTGGGCGCCATTGTGGATAACCTGGAAGCACTGCACGAAGACGATGAGAACATGACCGCCAGCGTGGACTACATTCTCAGCAAAGTACCCTTGCACTTCAAATCCATGAACTACATTCGTGGCCGCAGCTTCCAGCACAGCCTGATCATTATTGATGAATCCCAGAACCTGACTCCGCACCAGATAAAGACCATCATCACCCGTGCGGGTAACGGCTCCAAAGTGATCTGCCTGGGCAACCTGGCGCAGATCGACACGCCTTATCTGAGCGCTCTGAGCTCGGGCCTGACCTACATGACCGAACGCTTCAAAAACTTCAGCCACGGCGGACACATTCACCTGCAAGGGGTGCCGCGCTCACTGCTTGCGGAGTTTGCGGAAGCCAACCTCTGACACAGAGCCACAAAAAAGCCGGGGTCAAGGCCCCGGCTTTTAACGCTCTGGCACTCACACTCGATAACGACTGACCTGATCTGACATATCTGCCGCCAGCGCCTTGAGTCGCTGTGTTGCCAAGCCCGCCCGATACGTCCCCTGAGCAGTCTGTTCCGTGATTGCAACAATCTCATGAACATTCTGATTGATGGTTTCGGAAACGCTGGTCTGCTCCTCGGCAGCACTGGCAATCTGGGTGTTCATATCGTTGATGGTACCAACCGCCTGATTGATTTTCTGCAGCGCGTCATTCACCTTGCGCGTCTCCGTAACAGTGGCCTCACTGCGTTCACTGATCGAACCAATCAGCTTCACTGCTTTGCCGGCACCGGTTTGTAGCCGCTCAATCGTTTCCTGGATTTCCTGGGTGCTCTTTTGAGTCCTGCTCGCCAGCGTGCGAACTTCATCTGCCACAACCGCAAAGCCTCGACCAGCTTCGCCGGCACGTGCTGCTTCGATGGCCGCATTCAGGGCAAGCAAGTTTGTCTGATCAGCTATCTCACGGATCACCTCCAGAACGCTGTCGATCTTGCGGGAATCAGAGCCAAGCTTCTCAATAACGTTAACGCCCTCTTCCACTTGCTCGGCCAAACCACCGATCACTTCGATGGTCTGATGTACCAGTCCCTGAGCATCAGATACCTGAACATTGGCGTGATCTGCAGCATCGGAAGCCGCACTGGCGTTATTAGCCACTTCCTGGGCCGCAGCCGTCATCTCGTTCATGGCAGTTGCCACTTGGTCACTCTCGGATTTCTGACGCTCTACGCCTTGCTCTGCCTCCCCCATTATCTGATTCAGCTCGGTAGAAGCTTCATTCAGGGTATGGGTAGACGACAGAACCCGCTCAACCAACCCGTGCACCTGGTCTCCAAAGCTGTTGAACGCCGTCGCCAGTTGGCCCAACTCATCCTTGCTGTTTACCTCCAACCGACGGGTCAGGTCACCGTCGCCGCTGGCGATATCGTTCATGGCAGCTACCGCCGATTTCAACGGCCGGATAATGCTGCGCACGACAATCAACGCTAAAAACACGATGATGGCCAATGCGATCAGCGAAGTGGTTACTGAACCGATTACTGCGCTACCCAGGGCGCCCCCGACTTTCTTGTTCATGGCAGCGACCTGTTTTTCCAGGCCGTCTACCCAAAACCCGGTGCCAATCATGATATCCCACTTCGGAAGCATCACTGCATAACCAAGCTTCGCTGCAACCTCACCTGTGCTCTCGTTCCGCCACTCATAGGAAACATAGCCACCGCCACTACGAGCCACCCTTACCAGTTCGCGGATAAGATAGGTACCATTGGGATCCTGAACGTCCCAGAGGTTCTTGCCTTCTAATGCCGGATTTGCGCCATGCATAACGGTCAGGCCGCTGGTGTCAGTGGCGAAGATATAACCCGGAATACCGGAGTCATCGAAGCGTAGCTGACGCAGGATATCCCATGCCTGCGCTCGAACCTCGGGGTCATTAGCCGATCCGGGCTGGTTGTAAAGACGGGTAATTGAACTGCGTGCCAGTTCAATATAGTTTTTCAATTCCTGGCGCTTGCTCGCCTCCATATCCGAGTGAAACCCGGCCAACGCTTCGTCGCCGATGTCTTTGGCCTGATTCAGGTTGTACGTGGTCAGAAGTACGGTTAGCAAACCTACAGGTACCAGGGCCAGAAGCAGCACCCGTGTTTGAATGGTCAGATTTTTCATGTCAGGCAGGTCTTTTGTCTATTGCAGGAATGGCCGAAAACTCCGACCACTTGAAAGAGAACGCGCGATAATACAGAACACTCACGCACACTTGCACCAAGAGTATTACGTATTTTTTATACAGTGTGTAAGCATTCGTGCCATTACTAACCCGGTGGCGTCCACTATGCGGAACATTGTTTTACTATTATTCAGTCCTTGAACTGAGCCTTGTCCAGGCCGTGCTTTTTCATTTTGTCGTAGAGGGTTTTGCGGGCAACGCCGAGCTGCACCATGGTGTCTTTGATGCTGCCCTGGCAGGCGTTGAGGGCGCTGGTGAGCACCGAATGTTCAAAGCTGTCCATCATTTCGGTGAGGGTTCGCCGCCCACTCACATCGGCCTTGGCTGCTGGCTCACCTTCATCCAGAGCCGCCGCACCCAGCAGTACATAGCGCTCTGCCAGGTTGCGCAACTCACGGACATTGCCCGGCCAGGTATGGTGCATAAGCCGCGCGGCCTGGCTGACATCCAGTGGCACGCTTTCCCGGTCGTAACGGGCGGCGGCAATCAAAACAAAGTGGTGAAACAACATCGGGATGTCTTCTTTGCGCTCGCGCAACGGCGGAATATCCACTTTCACCACATTCAGCCGGTAATAAAGATCCGCGCGAAAACGACCTTCGTCACTGAGGGTTTTGAGATCGGCTTTGGTGGCCGCAATAATGCGCACATCCAGTTCCTGAACCTGATTGCTACCCAGGCGTTCGACCTTTTGTTCTTCCAGCACTCTGAGCAGCTTGATCTGCAGCGGCATGGGCATGCTTTCAACTTCATCCAGGAACAAGGTGCCCCGGTGGGCATGCTCGATCTTGCCAATGCGGCGTTTATCCGCGCCAGTAAACGCCCCCGCTTCGTGGCCAAACAGCTCACTTTCAATCAGATTTTCCGGCACAGCACCGCAGTTGATCGCCACAAAGTTGTGCGCGCCGCGCGGTCCGCTTTCGTGGATATAACGGGCCAGAGCATCCTTGCCGGAACCGGTCTCACCAAACAGCAGAATGTTCGCGGTAATATCCAGAATCGGAGCAATGGTATCCATCACCTTGCGCATGCTGGGGGTGTCGCCAAGAATCCTCGGGCCAGGCCGGGCCAGATGGCGCAACTGGGCCTTCAGGCGACGATTTTCCAGTGCGAGATGCCGTTTTTCCAGCGCATGCCGTAGCAGTTCGATCAGCTCGTCATGATTGAACGGCTTCTCGATAAAATCATAGGCACCCTGCTGCATGGCAGACACCGCCGTGCTGATGTCGCCCTGCCCGGTCAGAATAATCACGGGGATGGTCTTGTCCATAGCCTGGACGGCGCTCAGCATTTCAAGCCCATTCATTCCCGGCATGTTGTAATCACACAGCACAACACCGTTGTATTCCGGAGTAATGGCTTCAAGGCCGGATTCAGCACTCTCAAAACAGCGCACAGGCAGGTCTTCCAGCGTCAACGCCTGAGCAATGGCCTTACGGATGTGTGGATCATCATCCACAAAGATTACCGAGGGTTCTGTCATTCCGTGGCCTCCCGCTTTTTCAGGGTAAATTCAAATTCCGCACCTGGAGCATCACTGCGGTTACGACCGGTAAGCTGGCCACCCAGGGCATCGGCAATCTGTCTTGAGATAGACAATCCAAGCCCAAGCCCCTGTTTGACCGACTTGGTGGTAAAGAAAGGTTCAAAAATCTGCTCGGTATTCGCGGGCAGTCCGGAACCGTTATCCCGAACCAAACAGCGCCAGCTCCCCTCCTTTTCCTCAACCTCTATGGTGATCACCGGTTGCGCCTGGCCTTCAACAGCCTGTACCGCGTTGGCAAGCAGGTTAACCATCACCTGCTCAATGCGGATCAAATCGCCATGGCAATAAACCGGCTGCTCAGGGCGCATCCATTGAATATCAATACCTGCGCTGCTTTTCTGCGCCGTCATAATTTTCAGGGACGCGTCCACCGACAAGCGGAAATCAACGATTGTTGGCGGGCCTTCAGACTTGCGGGCAAACACCTTGAACTGCCGGGTGAGCTCCGCCATTTTGTCGCACAGAAGTACGATTTCACTAAGGTTCTCATCCACCATATCGGCGGCGCCTTTTTCCAGGAAGCGACGGCTATTTCTTGCGTAGGTCTGGATGGCTGTAAGGGGCTGACTCATTTCATGATTAAGGCCGGCAGACATTTGCCCCAGCACCGCCAGCTTGGCCGCCTGAATGAGCTCCTGCTGGGTTTCCCGCAGCTCGCCCTGGGCTCGCTCCCGCTCCCGTATCTCATCCAGCAGTTTACGGTTGGAGCGCTCCAGATCCACCGTTCGTTCCGCAACGCTGAGCTCAAGCTGCTCGCCTCTGAGAGCCAGTTCCGCTTCGCGGCGGTAACGCTCGCGCAGGTAGAGCCAGGCCAGAAAACCACCGAAAAAGACCGCGATGCCTCCCGCCAAAAACCCGAGCCGCACCCAGATAACCGAGCGGGTGCTCACCATAACCTGCAGCGTCCAATCCAGCCTGGGCAGTGGTGTTCGAACGCTCAGGTACTCCCGGCCCCCACCGTTTTCACGAATGCGCAACGTCTCGGAGGAGCCAGACAAACCAAGGGGTTTCTCTTGATAGCTCAGGGCAACCGGCTTGAGGTCCCGGCCCGGGTAACGCTGGCGTGATGCCTCACCCGGAGCGTCTTCGGCACTGCCGGTAAAATCCCGGTAAAGCCATTGGGGTTTACTGGCCAGGAAGCTGACACCGGCTTCATCCAGCACCACCATTTCCGCTTCGCGCACGGCCGCTGGCCTGTGCCACTGGGACTCAAGCTCATGAACCAGTACTTTTACCGTCACAATGCCCAGAATCTCGGAACCCTGCCCGCGAACCGGGTTGGAAAAGTAGAGGCCCCGAACACCAGACATAAGCCCAAGTGCGAAGTAGACCGCCGAATGGCCGCTTTCCATAGCTTCATAAAAGTACGGCCTGAAGGCGAAATTCCGGCCCACAAAGCTGTCTGCCTGCTGATAATTATTGGCTGCAATCGTCAGCCCTGACGTGTCCATCAGATAGACATCGGAACTGCCCACGATCGTGGCCATGCGCTGCATTTCTTCATTGGCCTGGTGAATGATGGCAGAATTGTCCGGAGAGCTCAGAGCGGCTTCCAGCAAGGGGTGCTCAGCCATAAGCTCGGGAATCGGCAGGTATCGGTTAAGCTCGTTCCCGACAAGCTGGCGATAGCGGAAAGACTCCTCAAGACTGTCCTGTTCGACCTGCCGGTAGCCAACCCAGCCACCCAGAATCCAGGACACCGCAAGGGTGAACACAAAAACAAAAAAAGCGCCTATCCGGTAGGACATAACCCGGTTCCCGCAACACCGTTAAAGGACGCCAGAGTATAGCCCGGTCCTTTGAAGGACAAGCGCCAGGAGGGCAAGCGCGTTCTGCACTGCGCCCTCCCCGCGCTTACGAAAGCCAGAACACTCAGGCGGCTGCGAGGCGCCCCTTGCGCTGCCGCTGCATCACAAACACCATCGCGGCAAGAGCGATACCTGCCAGGTCGGATACCAGACCGCCCTCAATCATCAACAGTGCAGCAACTATCAGCATCAAACGGGCTACCCAGGAGGCCGACACATTGGCAAACCAGCCCAGCACACCACCCGACAGCATGTACACACCAAAGAGTGCGGTGACCAGTGCACGGGCGATATCAAACCATCCTGCTTCCATCAACAGTGCGCCGTTGTAGAAGAACATGAAAGGTACGATGAACGCCGCAATACCAATCCGGAAGGAAGCCACCGAGGTTTCCATAGCATTGGCACCGGAAATACCTGCCGCTGCATAAGAAGCCAAGGCAACCGGCGGAGTAATGGCAGAAACCACCGCAAAATAGAACACAAAAAAGTGCGCCGTCAGCGGCTCAATACCCAGTTGTACCAAGCCCGGTGCTACCACCGAAGCGGCAACGGCATACGCGGCGGTGGTCGGCATACCCATGCCCAGAAGAATGGAGATGAACATGGCGAAGATCAGCGCCAGAAGCTGGCTGGCCTCTGCCACATCAAGCAGCAGCACCGAGAAGCGGGCACCCACACCGGTCAGGGAAATAACCCCAACGATAACGCCCGCGGCCGCACACACCACAATAATCTGTATGGCCATGTACGAGGCAATTTCCAGCGCATGCAGAACCTCGCGAACACCCATCTTGTTCGGTGAAAACCAGCTGACAACCGCCGCAGAAATCATGGCCAGAGTACCGGCACGTATCACCGAATAACCCATAAACAACGCCACCACCAAGATGATAATCGGTATAAACAGGTAGCACTGCTTAACCATGGTGCGCAGCTTTGGCAGCTCATCTTCCCGCATGCCACGCATGCCGGTTTTTGCAGCTTCAAAATCCACCATGAAGTAAACAGAGGCGAAGTACAGTATTGCGGGAATAATGGCTGCGATGGCGATCTCGGTATACGGAATACCGGTAATCTCGGCCATGATGAAGGCACCTGCCCCCATAATCGGCGGCATGATCTGGCCACCGGTAGAGGCCGCCGCTTCCACAGCGCCGGCGGATTTCTTGCTGTAACCCACTTTTTTCATCAACGGGATAGTCAGCGACCCGGTAGATACCACGTTGCCGGCACTGGTGCCGTTGATCATACCCATAAGGCCGGAGGCAAAAATGGACACCTTGGCGGGGCCACCCCGTGAGCGCCCGGCTGCCGCAAATGCGAAGTTTACAAAGTAGTCACCCACTTTTGAGGCCTGCAAAAACGCCGCAAAAATAATGAACAGAATAATGTACGTGGAAGACACTGCGGTGGTGGGCCCAAGAATACCGGCATCGGTATAAACCTGGCTGAAAAAGCGCTGTACAGACAGCCCCGGATAGCCAAGAAAACCCGGCAAATACGGCCCTGCAAACACATACACCAGAAACACCAGCCCGATGATCACCAGCGCCAGGCCTGCAACCCGGCGGGTAAGCTCCATAATCAGCGCAGTGCCAGCCACCGCAGCAAAGGAAATGCCCACCGGTGCAAACGAGGTGCCCGTAGACATGCGCATGGAGGTGTTATAAGCCACGAGGAAGTACGCAGCGACGGCGATCGAGCACACAATCAGCACAAGATCGGGCACGCTGAAGCGCGACCGTTCACGCTGGTGGAACCAGCTCAGCACAATACTTACAGCCGTTACCGCCAGTAAGGGCCAGCCAAAATGCCAGGTTTCCAGCTCAACCGGAATTCGCAGGGCTCCGTTCTGAACCATCTGCCAGAACGAGTAAGTCTGATACAGCACGTAAAAGGCAGGTAAAAGCGCAGCAGCGCCTATCCATGTCGTCCAGCGATGGCGTGCAGAGCCTTCTTCGGCAGAGACAAAACGGGCGCCGGCAAACAGCACAAAACCCAGAACAAGCGCCCCGGCAATGTGCACGATCCGGAACGACCAGGTTTCCAGAGGTGCGATGTTCAGCACATAGAGATGGAAGGATGAGTAAACAATCGCGAGCAAAGAAACAAACTTCATCATGCTGCCGTCAAACAGCCTGCGATTTGCCTCTACAGGTTCTTGGTCCACGTCATGGGCAAGCACGTGGTCTTCGCCCACCTCCACATCGGAAAAGTCTTTGGGGTGTCGTTCAAGTGTCATTGGGTGTCCTGCCTGCTGGCAAATCGGAGCCGGCAAACTGCCGGCTATTGTTCAGGGGCCTTGCGGCCCCCTTCTTTCAAGCATTCAGATCAACTGGCTTTGCTTGAGTGCTACTTGATCTTGCTTTCTTCGATGGTGTAACCGTTCTCGTTGAACCAGCGAGCTGCACCGGCATGCCAGGGCAGAACGTTGTTCTTTTTGTAGTTCTCGGGAACCGAGTTACGGGCGGCCTTGTGGATGGAGACCATTCTTTCGTTCTGCTCCATGGTCAGCTTGGTGATTTCATACACAAAGCTTTCAGGCACATCGCAATTCACCATGGCAAAGTTCCACATGGAAACCACACGCGACGGCTTGTCCAGAGACTGGTAGGTGCTTGCCGGAATAATGAATTCAGATACCGGGAAGTTATCAGTAACCTTCTTTGCTTCCTCATCGGTCATGCCAATGATGTTTACATCGGTTTGCACTTCCAACTGGCTAACAGCCGGGATGGGAATGCCTGCGGCAAAGGCCACAACATCGATCAGGCCATCCTGAAGTTGACCACCAAGATCAGACCAGCTGCCATTACGGCGCTTGAAGTTCACACCCAGGGTTTCCATCATGCGCGGAAAATAGGTGTCAGACGTTGAGCCAGCGGGGCCGAAACCGATGGTTGCGCCGTCTGGAATATCCGAAATAGACGTGATTCCGGAGCTGGTCAGCGCTGTCACCGAAAAAGGCGTCTCGTACATGGGGAACATCGCACAAACGTTGTCCATCTTCATGCCAGGCGCCAGAGGGCTGTTGCCTTCCATGGATTCACGGGCCGGGCCCATGGTAGTCAAACCGAACTTGAGATCGCCGGTATGAACCAGTGCCATGTTCTGCATCGGGCCACCGGTGATTTCCGCACCGCCGGAAACACCCAGATTTTCTGCAACAAAGTTGGCCCAACCAGAGCCATAAGCGAAATAAGTACCGCCTTGGCTGGCCGTTCCCACAGTAAAGTTATCCGGCCATCCAGCCCGATCCTGGGCAATAACAGGACTAGCAACAACAAGAGTAGAGGCGAATGCCGCCGCCATAATGGCTTGGGTCTTCATAGAGAATGCTCCCTGGTTCATTTTGTTTATTGGGTGCTCGACGAAGCCCGGAAGGGCTGCGATGCATAAAGGCATAGCAAGGAGCAGGCCAGATTAAAAAGTGGCCATAAAACAACAACCTTCTGAATAACCAAAAAAATGACACTGATAAATGGGTACGTTCTCACCCATTAATAGAGACCTATGGGTTGAATTCCGCCACACGAGACTGAAGCAGTGGAGCGCTGATATGCGCCTGATGGCCAGACCGGCTCTTGCCCGTTTCAGGGGCGGTAGGCTTTTCATACCTTCACGCGCACTGATTGAGGCCAACCATTGCCTGTTTTGCCCCTTCCGATTTCTATAACGGCATTTCTGTACAGCACGATTGACCGCGCAAAATAAAGACATCACGCGATTACGTGGTGAGAACTGAAAAATTTGGCTAAGCTATTATTTAGGTTGAACTTGGACTGGGTTCCGATTGCTGCGCTAAAGTGGTGTTATCGAGAACGCACTTTTTTACAATATTGCTGAACGCGATCTAGTTTCGGTTATGTGTGAGTAATGATGAGACAGTATTTTTCAGCCCTATACATAGTTGCTCTTAGCTTATATATATTGAGTCACATTGTTGATGTACCCGAAATTGGTTCAGAAATACGAGGCTACGCAGAGACGCTTGTTCTGTACTTTTTCCTGGCTTCCTTTGCAATTTTGTCGTTTTCAAATATTTTTTCGAAATGGTTTAAAAAAGAACGGAAGACCGCGTCAGAGACCATATCTGAGAACCTAAAGGCTCACGTTTTTACCACAAGAATTATTGTGTTCATTGTGGTTGTAGGCTTTCCGCTCTTCCTTTACTTCAATCATTCAAAAGATTGGGGCGTCTCAGATGCCGTAGTTGTCGCAATTCCCACAATTCTGCTCGCAATCGTCATCGCTGAGCAGAATGTGTATACATACTTGGCCAATCGTCTGGAGCGCACGGGAATTGAGCAAGCCAGGGTTGCTGCTGTCTATCAAATCGTTGATACGATGCTCAAGGACCCAACAAGAAAGGGTATTCCAGAGCAGTATGACATCGAAGAGTTAGAGCATCGACTAAGACTGTGGGAAGATCGCACAGCAGAAGCAAACTTCGCCAAGTTCGCTTCTCAAGCGATAATCACTTTGAGATCAATCAAAAGGAATAATGCGACAGCCGTATGGGACCAATTCCTAGATAGAGTACATACGGATCTTGGTGAATTTGTCGACAGTTTCACATAACCCATATGAGCCTTTTCGGAATCAATAGGCAATAGTGATTTTTTTGGCCGCGCCAGCGGCCAATCTAAATCCATGAGCGAGAACGCCTGCTTCGTCAGTCTCGCGGAGCTGTCAGGCACTTACAGCAAACACATATAGGGGCTCTCTTA
>NZ_JBLWYX010000011.1:0-148735 GCF_048266785.1 Marinobacter sp. | reverse complement strand
CCACCTATCACAACACCTTCAGTGCTATACCTGCCGACAAAACCTGGCGACCAAAACCCACCCATCGCCCACTGATGAACGGCCCGCAAATGGCTATCGTCACTGGCCCCGAAGGTGAAGAAATCCACTGCGACGAATTTGGCCGGGTAAAAGTGCGCTTCCCTTGGGATCGGCGTCAGCGGCCAAAAGAGGTAGAGAGCAGCAATAACGATGAACACAGCAGCGCCTGGTTAAGGGTCAGCCAAGGCTGGGCCGGCGGACAATATGGTTTTATGGCCCTGCCGAGAATTGGCAACGAAGTCATCGTCTCCTTCCTCGACGGCGACCCGGACCAGCCCATCATCACCGGCCGCACCTACCACGCCACCAACACACCGCCCTACGCGTTACCGGAACACAAAACCCGCACCACTCTGAAAACCCAGACTCACAAGGGCGAGGGCAGCAACGAATTGCGGTTTGAAGACGAAGCGGACCAGGAACAGATCTACGTTCACGCCCAGAAAGATCTCGACCTGCTCACCGAAAACAACCGCACGGAAGTCATCAAAAAGGACAGCCACCTCACCGTCGAGAATGATCGTTTCAGCCACGTAAAAGGGAGTAAGCACCAAACTACCGACGGCGAAAAACGCGAACACACCGGCAAAGATCATAGCTTCAGCGTAACCGGCTCTTTGCACCTGAAGGCCGGCACCGCCTGGCTCAGTAATTCAGGTACTGAACTTCATATCAAAGCTGGGCAAAAGGCCGTCATCGAGGCTGGCGCCGAAATCACCGTGAAAGCCGGTGGTAGCTTTTTGAAGATAGATCCGAGTGGTGTCGCCATGAGTGGAGCCTCTATAAAAATGAACGCTGGTGGTTCGGCGGGCAAAGGGAGTGGACAGAAAGTTCAGGTTCCGGACATGCCTGGGGTGGTTGAGATGAGGGGGGTGGTAAAAGCAGCGCCTGAAAAGCCGCCAGAATCACCCCAGCGTCCCTGGGCAAAACCAGACCAGATACGGGCAATCAGGAACGCAGCGAATCAGGGCAAGGGAATTTGTCAGATATGCTCTCCTAAGTCACGAGAGGTGGTTTGATGAGTAATCTGGCGGGGCTTTCTGATACCGGTAAAACGTTCGTTCTCATCGACGGCGCGAAAGTGAGTGACTTGGCTCAGGTCATATACCGTGACGAAGAAGTTCTTCGTTGCGATGCACTGTACAGAGGAACCGAGCTGTCTGACCTACTGGAGATATCACCCTGGTTGGTTGAAACAGACATGAGTAGCCCGCTGGCCGGGAGGTGTTTCGGTGACTGGAAGCACTTGGGGGCAGCTATTGTATTCCAGGCAATCCGCCAATTTGACGAGGTGATGGACCATTTACGCGGATTACGTATAGCGCGCTTGGCAACGCGGCGATTTTCAACCCAGCTGTCCAAATAGCTGCACTTAAGCAGCTAATTTATTAAGCTCAACTTCCTGCAATTTGCCAGGGTTGAGCGATACCGAACCGGTGACTTCCCAGTTCCGGGTGCTTCCAGACCAGCGCTGTGGATTCCGGCGCTTTGCGCTTTCATAAACCCGTTTTCGATGTGCCAAGCGCTGGAGATCAAGGCCCCGATGCCGATCTGCCGGTGTCACGAAGTTGATGCCACTGTGCAGGTGCTTTTCGTTGTAGGCGTACTCGAACGCCAGCATCCAGTCGCGCACCGCCGTGAGCGACTCAAAGCCCTTTGACGGCCACTCAGGACAGTATTTGACGGTCCGGAACAATGACTCCGAGTAAGGATTATCGTTGCTGACTCTCGGTCTGCTGTGGGACATCAACATGCCCAGATCGGCCAGCCGGGCCTTGAGCGTGTACGATGTCATCGGCGCTCCATTATCGGAGTGTAACACCGGCGGATTGTGCCAACAGCCTTCCCGCAACAGAGCGCGCTCAACCAGTTTCTTCGCCAGTTCTCCCGACTCCGATTCATGGATTTCCCAGGCAACGATCTTGCGGCTGTAGATGTCCATGATCAGGTACAGATACCAGTGCTGACCGCGCACTGCTGACGGACAATAACTGATGTCCCAGGTCCACACCTGATTCGGGCCGGTTGCCGTAAAGCTGGTCGGCTCTGGCACTTTGCGAGGCGGCTTCATGCGGCCTCGGTGGTTCTGCTGCTGATGTTTCTTCAGCACCCGGTAGAACGACGATTCCGAGGCCAGGTAAACACCTTTGTCAGCCAGCGACGGCACGATCTGGGAGGGCGGTAAACTCCGATATTCGGGTTGATTACACGCGCTTAGAATGGCCACCTCCTCGATCTGTGTGAGTCTATGGGGCTGTTCGACCGGCTCTGCCTCCGGGCGGCGATCTTGAGCCACCCGACCGTCAGTGTCTCGCCAACGCTTCAATGTGCGCTCACTGATATCTATTAGCTCTGCGACCTTGTATCGGGCAGCACCGCCGGCAACGGCTTCATCAAACAGCTCCAGGAGCCTTGCACGTTCGTCCAGCGGCGTCAGATGTCCTCGTCGCTGTCCGGATCTTCGCCGTACAAGGCTTCGAGCTTTTTTGACAGCACCAGAAGCGACGTCGTCTCAGCTAAGACTTTGTCTTTACGGCGGACTTCCGCCTTCAGCTTCTTGATCGTTTTGCGAGAGTCTCTTTGCTGCTTCTGAGCCGTTTTTTCCAGTCCCTCCTGCATGCCAGCACCCTTAAGGCAGGCGTCCTTCCAGCGCTGCACTTGCTCTGGATACAGACCTTTCTTACGGCAATAGGCACTGAGTTCAGCTCCAGACATAGAGGCCGTTTCCACTACAACGGCCAATTTGGCTTCGGGGGACCAGTCTTCCCCAGTATTTCGGTTACCTGGCACGGGCATTCCTTGTTGTCGACACTGTTTAAGCCAACTATACAGAGTCACATCGGAGATGCCTTCCTCTGCCGCTACCGACACCACACTTCGGTTCTGCGGAGGTAATAGCTTTTTCAGGACTGCGGCCTTACGTTCTTCGGAATAACGTGGCATGAATGCTCCCATGCCGCCCCAAACCGATTAGATTCAGGCGAAATCGCCAACTGGACAACTAGGCTGACAGAGGGGGAGAAGTTCGGAACAGGATGAGCCTTTAGTCATAGCAGTAAAAACCGTCGTGCTAAGAGTTTGCGCACAAGTTTACGGCGATAGTCGGGTGTATTTCTAGCCAATAAACTAGGCAGGGCTGAATTTGCCCCTTACAGTACGCGGATTGCCTAAGAAAATGCGATATTTGAGTTTGCGCAGGTTTGCTGTCCTCCTCAACGCACGCGGCGTTCTATAATCTGAGAACCCTTCGCCAGTCATCGGATCTCCTATGGAAAACGAACAGAACTCGATTGAGCAACCCAATCCAAAGCCGGGAAAGACTCTGGCGGATCTTTCCACGCCCATCTACGGGCTCTTTATTTTGGGTGTTCTGTACACCCTGTATCTTGCTCATCAGATCATCTTACCGATGGTGTTGGCGTTGCTGACAAGTATGCTGTTGTCGCCTCTTGCCACTCGCATGTGTACTGGGCTGCGTATCCCTCGGGTAGTCAGTTCGTTAATACTTGTTTTGCTCGTGCTTGCCGCTATCGCGGGTGTGTCCCTGGCCGTCGCCACCCCTGCATTGGAGTGGGCGGGTAAGGCTCCGGAGGGTATTTCCCGTTTACTGGTTGGGGAAAGTGAGCTGAAGCGGCAGATCAGCAAGGTCACCGAGTCCGCACAGAAAGTGGAGGACTCCGTGAGCGAGCTTTCGGAGGGCGGTAGCAAAACGAAGGCTGCAGAGCCAACAACTGTGGTTTTGCAGACCGAATCATGGCGAGCTCAGCTAATGAGCAAAGCCCGCGACGGCATTGCAGGTCTTGCTCTTGCGATGGCGCTCACATACTTCCTGCTGGTTAGCGGCGACAGGCTGGTGCTTAACTTTGTGCGACAGTTACCACGAAGCCACCGCAGAACGGTTCTGCGTATTACCCGGGATTCCCAGCAGCAGATTGCACAGTACCTCGGGGTTCTGGGCATCAGCAACACGTCTGTTGGCGTGGCTACCGGACTGATGGCCTGGGCTGTCGGCCTGCCAGACCCGGCAGTCTGGGGGCTGGTGGCTGGCCTTGCGCGCTTTATCCCTTATCTGGGGGTTATTCTAACCATTCTGTTGCTTGCAGTTGTCTCAGCGGTAAGTCTGGACACTTTGTGGATGATGGCCATTGCGCCAGTCGGTTATCTTGCCCTGACCACGATGGTGGGTTTCTTCATTGAGCCCTGGATACACGGTTTTCGCATGGCAATTAATCCGGTGATTATTTTTGTTTCCATCTTTTTCTGGGGCTGGCTCTGGGGGCCTGTCGGTGTGTTGCTGGCGGTGCCGTTGATGACCGTCATTCAGGTTATTTTGAAACAGATCCCCAAGCTGCGTCCTGTGTACAAGGTGATTGCCCGTTAGTGTGTGGCGGGTAAAATAATGAATACCCGGCATCCGCCCTGACACCCGAGTGAATGTCGCCTATCCTGAGGGGATACCTTACATTCCTCAGGCAGGGACGATTATTCACCTATGATCCCGAACACCATGAAAGCTATGGTTCTTACAGGCCATGGCGACATTGAAAAGCTTGAGCATAAAAACGTGCCCACGCCGTCTCCGGCGCCCGGTGAGGTGCTGGTTCAGGTAACCGCAACCGCCAAAAACAATACAGATCGCAAAGCCCGGGAAGGGCTGTATCCCACCAAAAAGGGTGAGACCACCTCGTTTCAGATGGGTGGTAAACCCACGCTGCTTTTCCCCCGTATTCAGGGCGCTGACATTGCTGGTCGTGTTGTGGCCGTGGGCGATGGCGTGGATCCTGGCCGTATTGGCGAGAGAGGCCTGCTGGATTTCAATATCTATGCGGATAACCGCCGTGATATCAATCTTACCCCGGATTATTACGGCCATGGTGCAGATGGCGGCTACGCGGAATACGCCGCCGTTCCTTCAGATCAGTTCCACTCTGTGCCAAATGAGGATCTGGACGATGCGCAGCTTGCCGCAATGGGAATGTGTTCATACCAGACGGCAATGCACATGCTCACGTCTGCTCATATAACAGCCGGGGAGCGTGTACTGGTTACCGGCGCAAGCGGAGGCGTCGGTACTGCGTTGATTCAGCTCTGTCGGATTATGGGTGCCATACCTTTCGCATTGAGCACACCGGATAAAGCCGCGGCGCTCCAAAAGCTTGGAGCAGAGTCGGTGCTCGATCGTTCCGATATGGACAGCTTTGTGGAGCGGGTGAAAGCGCAAACCGGCGGCAAACCCTTTGACGCGATTATGGACCTGGTGGGCGGCGATATGACCGACCGTTTCATCGACGCCATGATCTTTGATATGAATGCCCGTGAAACCTATCCACGCCTGAGCATTGCCGGCGCCAGTGGCGGAAACGTCAGTGAAATCCTGTGGACACGGATTTACCTGTATCAGGTTCAGATCTTTGGCGTGTCCCACGGCACACGGGAGGAGGCAGAGCAACTTGTGGCGTGGATTCGCAGCGGGCAACTCAAGCCCGTGCTTCATGGAGCTTTCCGGCTGTCGGAGCTGCAACAAGCGGAGCGCTACTTCATGAATCGTGGCAGCAGTTATCTCGGCAAGATTGTCATAGTCCCGGATTCGCAGTGGGAAGAGCATGGTAAGCCCTGGTCTCTGGAGCGCAGCGCATGAAGCAGGAACTGACCATTCAGCTTATGGACACCCACGCTGGCGGCGATGTCAGCCGCATTGTGACTGGCGGCATCGATCCTTTGTCGGGCGATAGTGTGCGGGCACAAATGGAGTATCTTCGTGATAGCGCCGACGGTTTGAGAAAGCTGTTGCTTGAGGAGCCCTACGGTATCCCCGAGATGTCCGTTGATTTACTGGTTCCTCCATCTGATCCCCGTGCGGCGGCCGGGTATATCATCATGGAGGTGATGGGGTATCCGATTTACTCCGGCTCCAACACCATCTGCACGGCGACCGCCGTACTTGAGGCTGGAATCGTAGCCAAGAAAGAGGGCAGGCAGAACTTCTTTTTGGAATCCCCGGCGGGGCTTGTTCGTATCGAGGCATTGGTTGAAAACGGTGTGGTTGAAGCGATCACCTGCGAGGGCCTGCCGAGCTATATTCATACTCACCGTGCGAGTATCGAAGTGCCGTCACTCGGCACCGTCACCTACAGCGTGGCCTACAGCGGTGGGTTTTACGCACTGGTGGATGCCGAATCTCTGGGTTTTGATCTCACGCTGAGTGAAGAGCGCAAGCTTGCGGGCGCTGCTCACGCCATTGTTGAAGCGATTCAGGCGGAAAGGGGTTTTTCCCACTACACTCTGGGCGATGTTGGGCCTCTACCATTCCTGCACTTTATGGGGCCGGTACACCAGGTGGCTGAAGGATATTACCGCTCCCGTTCTGCGACCTATGTGCACCCGGGTGTTATCTGTCGCAGCACGACCGGTACTGGCACTTCGGCCCGGCTAGCCCTGATGAATTACGAAGGGCTTATCCGCCCGGGAGACAAGCTTGAAACAGTGTCCCTGCGGGAGACCGGTTTTATTGGCGAGTTCTCTGCCGTAGAGCAGGCGGGTGATTATCAAGTTGTGAAAAACAACATAACCGGAAAGGGTTTTGTCATAGCGCGTTCGGATATTGTGGTGAATTGTGAAGATTCTCTGGTGGACTGCGATGGGCTTCACCATATCCTCCGCAACCGCGCTCGCTTCTGAGGCTTATACGCCTAAAGTTTACCTTTACGTAAAGTGAAGGCTATGTTAAATCTTTACCTATGCATTTAAAGATAAAAATAGCAGGAGTTGATCATGAGCCTTCCGGAATACTCAGCCATCTATAACAACTTTGATCCCGCCGCTCTGGAAGCGGACATTCTGGATGGGAGCCTTGAAAACGGGCTGAACGTCTGCCATGAAATTTGTGACAAGTGGGCCGTCGACCCAAAGAAAGTCGCGCTTTATTACGAAAAAGACGGTGGCGGCGATGGTGTACTTACCTTTGCTGAGCTGAAAGAACAGTCTGCTCGTTTTGCGAACTATCTGACCTCCCAGGGCATTGGTAAAGGCGACCGGGTTGCCGGCCTGCTGCCAAGGACCCCGGAACTGCTCATTGTTATCGCCGGCGCACTGCGCGCGGGTGCTGTTTATCAGCCGCTGTTTACGGCGTTCGGCTCTGGCGCTATCGAATATCGTCTTGAGCGTGCGGGCACAAAGTTGGTCGTGACGGATCCGGCAAACTACTCCAAGCTCAGCGACGTGAAGGATTGTTCGCCAGTACTGTGTATTGATGCAGAAAAAGTGGGTGCCGGTATTCCGGATTTCCGCGGGGCTCTCGCCGAACAGAAGCCGGATTTTGAACCGGTCATGATCAAGGGCACCGACCCATTCCTGCAGATGTTTACGTCTGGCACCGTGGGTAAGTCAAAGGGCGTTGCCGTGCCGGCTCGTGCTTTGATGGCTTTCTATGTGTACATGAAGTACGCCATTGACCTGCGTGATGACGATACCTTCTGGAATGTTGCGGATCCGGGTTGGGCCTACGGTCTCTACTATGCCGTTGTAGGGCCACTACTGATGGGGCATGCCACCCACTTTAATCCGGGCGCGTTTACCCCGGAATCCACCTACGACATGATCCGCAAATACAAGATCACCAACCTGGCTGCCGCGCCTACAGCCTATCGTCTGCTCAAGGCCAATGATCACTTGCTGCCCGAGGGTGAGAACCTTGGCCTGCGTGTTGCCAGCAGTGCAGGTGAGCCCCTGAACCCGGAGGTGGTTAACTGGATCGAGAACCGCCATTACTGCCCGGTTAAGGATCACTACGGCCAGACCGAAACCGGTATGACCTGCTGCAACTTCCATGCGCTTGAGCATCCGGTGCGGCAGGGCTCGATGGGCTTTTCATCGCCGGGCCACAAAGTGGTCGCTTTGAACGAGAAGAACGAAGAAGTGGGCGAAGGTGAAGTCGGGCAGATTGCCGTGGATGTAAAAGCCTCTCCGCTGTTTCATTTTGATGGCTATACCTGGGGCGAGAAAGATCCTTTCGTGAAAGGTTATTACCTTACCGGTGACATGGCGGTCTGCCACGGTGATGGCAGCTTTTCATTCAGCGGGCGTGATGACGATATCATTACCACCGCCGGTTATCGGGTTGGCCCTGCAGATGTGGAAAGTACATTGCTGGAACACGCCGCCGTTGCAGAGTCTGGCGTGGTTGCGAAGCCCGATGAGAAGCGCGGTTCCATCATCAAGGCATACGTAGTCATCAAAGGCGACCAGCAGCCTGCAGATGATCAGGCCCTGCGGGACGAGCTGCAGGAACTGGTTCGTCGACGCCTTTCCACACATGCGTTTCCCCGTGAAATCGAATTTGTGGATGAGCTTCCAAAAACCCCCAGCGGCAAAATTCAACGCTTCGTACTTCGTAATCGGGCTCAGGACGAGCCCAACTCATGAAGATTACGTTTGAGGAACTGGACCGGTTTCTTCAGGAGCAGTTTCCGCAGGGTGCCGCCTACGGCAGCCTGAGGAAGCTTGGCGACGGCTGGGCCGAGATGAGTCTGGATGTCGACGATGGACACCTGAGGCCAGGAGGCACGGTGTCCGGCCCGGTGATGATGGGGCTGGCAGATGTCACTCTGTACGCTGCCCTGTTGAGTCGAATCGGGCTCGTACCCTTGGCCGTGACCACCAATCTGAATATCAACTTTCTACGAAAACCTGCGGCCCATACGCCCATCTGGGCAAGAGCGACTATGCTCAAGGTAGGGCGCACCATGGGCGTAGGTGAGGTTTTTGTCTATTCGGAAGGTGGAGAAGAGCCGGTTGCTCACTCAACGATGACCTACTCAATACCGCAGGAAAAATATGAGAAATAGATTGACGTCTACGTAAACGTCAATCTAATCTGTAAACAAATAAAACGTACAACAATAACAAAGGCAGATTGGCTCATGAGTGACCAGTTCGTACTGGAGACCCGAAACCTTGTTAAAGAATTCAAGGGCTTTGTTGCGGTCGACGACGTGAATCTGAAGATTCAGAAAGGCCATATACACGCTCTTATCGGCCCTAACGGTGCAGGCAAGACGACCGTGTTTAACCTGCTCACCAAGTTCCTCATTCCGACCCGTGGCCAGATTCTGTTCAACGGCGAAGACATTACCTCAATGAAATCCGCCGGCATTGCGCGTAAAGGCGTTGTGCGTTCATTTCAGATTTCAGCGGTTTTCCCCCACATGACTGCCCTGGAAAACATCCGGGTTGCCTTACAGGGATTTGAAGGTTCGTCATTCAGTTTCTGGAAGTCCGGAGCATCCCTGAACCGACTCAATGAGCGCTGCATGGAGCTGCTGGATTCTGTGGGTCTCATCGAATACGCCAATACGACAACGGTGGAACTGGCTTATGGGCGCAAACGGGCGTTGGAGCTGGCGACGACGCTGGCTATGGAGCCAAAGTTGCTCTTGCTGGATGAGCCTACTCAGGGTATGGGCGCAGAAGACGTAGACAGGGTGGTTGAGCTGGTGCGCAAGGCCGCTGACGGTCGGACGGTATTGATGGTTGAGCATAACCTGAGCGTCGTCAGCAAGCTGTGTGACCGGATTACGGTTCTGGCGCAGGGCTCCGTCCTTACGGAAGGTGATTACGAAACAGTTTCGGCTGACCCCCGTGTCCGCGAGGTGTATATGGGAACCGGTTCCAGTGGTGAACGCGGAGCAATCGAAGAGGGGGCAGCCCAATGAGCGTGAATGCGACGAAGCAGTATGAACAGCTGCGCATTTCCGGGCTGCACGCGTATTACGGCGAATCCCATATTTTGCATGGCATGGATCTGGTTGTTAACCGGGGCGAGCTGGTCACGCTGCTCGGGCGCAACGGCGCAGGGCGCAGTACTACCCTCAAGGCGATAATGAACATGGTGGGCCGCCGCACTGGCTCTATCATGATAAACGGCGAAGAGACCATGTCTTGCGCCCCGCATAACATTGCGAGGTTGGGTGTCGGGTATTGTCCCGAGCATCGGGGTATTTTCGCGTCACTCAGCGTTCATGAAAACCTCACGCTGCCGCCGGTGGTGAGAAGTGGAGGCATGAGCCTGGAGGAAATCTACTCCATGTTTCCCAATCTCTACGAACGTCGCTTCAGTCAGGGCACCAAACTTTCTGGTGGCGAACAACAGATGCTGGCCCTCGCCCGAATTCTGCGTACCGGGGCCAATATGCTGCTGCTGGATGAGATTACCGAGGGTCTGGCGCCGGTTATCGTGGAGAAACTGGGGCATGTGTTAGTCGATCTCAAGAAAAAGGGACTGACCATTGTTCTGGTAGAGCAGAACTTCCACTTCGCAGCGCCTCTGGCTGATCGGCATTACGTCGTTGAGCATGGGCTGATTGTGGAAGAAGTCAGTGCCGATGAGCTGAGTGCCAAGCAGTCGGTGCTGGATGGCTATTTGGGGGTGTGATCCTGGATAAGCAAAAGAGAAACAAGAGCAACAATAAACCTGAACCAACGCAACACGGTAGCGGAGATATAACAATGACAATGATGAAAAAGCTTCTGACTTCAGCGATTGCCTCAGCCATGATGGCCGGTGGTGCCCAGGCCGCAATTTCAAACGATACCGTCAAAATCGGTTATCTGGCGGACATGTCCGGTACCTACCGGGATCTCGCGGGACCAAACGGCCAGAAAGCGCTGGAAATGGCTATTGCCGACTTTGGCGGAAACGTGAACGGCAAGAAGATCGAGGTCGTCAGTGCTGATGACCGCAACAGCCCGGATACTTCCTCCAGCACTGTTCGCCGTTGGGTAGAAAACGAAAACGTAGATATGGTTGCGGGTATGGTTGCCTCGTCTGTGTCTATTGCAGTAAGCAAGATCCTGGAAGAGAATGACCGGCTCGGTATTATCTCTGGTTCAGCCGCTTCCAGCATCACGAACGAACATTGCACGCCGAACCACATTCACTATGTGTATGACACCTACCCACTGGCTAACGGTACTGCCAGCGCAGTAGTAAAAGAGGGTGGTAAAACCTGGTATATGTTGACGGCTGATTACGCCTTTGGTCACTCTCTGGAGAGTGATGTCAAAAACGTGGTCGAGGCCAACGGCGGCGAAATCATTGGTGCCGTGCGCCATCCATTCCCGACGCAGGATTTCTCCTCGTTCATCCTTCAGGCTCAAGCCTCTGGCGCTGACGTGATTGGCCTCGCAAACGCAGGTGCCGACACCACCAATGCAATCACCACCGCCAGTGAATTCGGGGTAACCCAGTCTGGCCAGACCCTTGCCGCGTTGTTGCTGTTCCTGACCGACGTTCACGCATTGGGTGCTCAAACCGCTCAAGGTATTCAACTGACTACTGGTTGGTACTGGGATATGAACGATGAGACCCGGGAATGGTCGGATCGCTTCATGAAGGAAACTGGCGTTCGGCCGACTATGGTTCACGCAGGTATATACTCTAGCGCCATGCAATACCTTAATGCGGTTGCCGCCACTGGCTCTGACGACGCGCAGACTGTTCGCAAGCAGATGATGGACACTCCCATCAACGATATGTTCGCGAAAAACGGCAAGATTCGTGTTGATGGCCGTATGGTGCACGACATGTATCTGGCAGAAGTGAAGACGCCGGCTGAGTCCAAGAACGAATGGGATCTTTACAAGATTCTGCGGACTATCCCGGCTGAAGAAGCTTATCGCCCGTTGTCCGAGAGTAAGTGCAAGCTGGTTAATAACTAAAACGAGCGGCCTTCGCGGTGCATTCTGCAAAGTTGCAGGGTGCGCCCGGAAAGCTGACTGGACAACAAGCCAAATACCAACCTCTGTGCTGCCTCTGGAGTTAGCCCAATGTCCATGATTTTCGGCGTTCCTCTAGCTGTGCTTTTTGGCCAGCTTCTGATCGGAATCATAAACGGCGCCTTTTATGCCCTGCTGAGCCTGGGGCTCGCGGTTATCTTCGGCCTGCTGAAGATCATCAACTTTGCCCACGGTGCCATGTATATGCTCGGCGCCATGGTGACTGTTCTCATGTTCGATGCCATGGGAATAAACTACTGGGTAGCCCTCTTCGGGGCACCGTTAGTAGTCGGAACCTTTGGTGTTCTGATTGAATATTTCCTGTTGCGCCGCATTGCGGGCCAGGACCATATCTACAGCCTGCTCCTGACATTTGGTGTTGCCCTGATTATCCAGGGCGTGCTGATCAACTGGTTCGGTGTTTCCGGCCTGCGCTACACCATGCCGGACATGTTCAAAGGGGGCGTCAACCTTGGCTTCATGTTCATGCCGTACTACCGCGCCTGGGTCATTGTGGCGGCATTGCTGGTGTGCTTCGGCACCTGGTTTGTTATCGAAAAAACGAAGCTGGGTTCGTACCTGCGCGCAGGAACCGAGGATTCGCAGCTCATGCAGGGTTTTGGCATCAACGTGCCTCTTCTGATCAGCGTGACCTACGGTTTTGGCGTGGCACTGGCGGCGTTTGCCGGTGTCTTGGCGGCCCCCATCTACTCAGTCACTCCTGTGATGGGATCGAGCACGCTTATTGTGGTGTTCGCCGTGGTGGTTATCGGTGGCATGGGCTCTATTGGTGGCGCCATCATTACTGGCATCCTGATGGGCGTCATCGAAGGCCTCACGAAAACTTTCTATCCGCCGGCATCGT
Source organism: Marinobacter sp. (assembly GCF_048266785.1). GTDB lineage: Bacteria > Pseudomonadota > Gammaproteobacteria > Pseudomonadales > Oleiphilaceae > Marinobacter. The sequence continues at coordinate 136,038 of NZ_JBLWYX010000011.1, read as the reverse complement.
CAGCGGTCATCTTTCTGGTCATGGTTCTGGTTCTGATGTTCCGGCCCAGTGGCTTGTTCGGTAAGGAGGCATAGACATGAACCAGTCAGCAAATTCTACCGACATTCACAAGGCCATTGTCAGGGAACAAGCGGCACAGGATCGCAAGAAGCTCATACTTAATGGCGTGTTACTGCTCATTTTGCTTGCAGCTCCGTTCATGATCTATCCGGTTTTCCTGATGAAGATCCTGTGCTTCGCCCTGTTTGCGGTGGCGTTCAACCTCTTGTTTGGTTTTACGGGGCTGCTTTCGTTCGGTCATGCGGCATTCCTCGCATCCGGCGGTTATACAACCGGTTACCTGCTCAGTAACTTCTCTGGCTTGCCAACTGAACTCGGCATTATTGCAGGCACGCTGGCAGCCACGGTACTGGGCCTCGGGTTTGCACTCTTGTCTATTCGACGACAGGGCATCTACTTTGCGATGGTAACTCTGGCGCTGGCGCAGTTGGTGTTTTTCTTCTTCGTTCAGTCCGGTTTTACGGGCGGTGAAGACGGCATGCACGGCATTCCGAGAGGTGAGCTATTCGGCCTGATCAACCTCGAAGACAACCTGAACATGTACTACTTCGTGCTGGCGGTGTTCATCGGCTGTTACCTCCTGGTACAACGGGTTGTCAGCAGCCCTTACGGGCAGGTTCTGAAAGCCATCAAGCAGAACGAGCCTCGTGCGGTGTCTTTGGGTTACAACGTCGATCGTTACAAGGTTCTGGCGTTTGTCATCTCTGCCGCCCTGGCGGGTCTGGCGGGCTCCATGAAATCTGTTGTGTTCCAGTTAGCGTCCCTGAACGACGCGCACTGGCATATGTCCGGCGAGGTTATTCTTATGACCCTGGTCGGAGGCATGGGCACTCTGTTGGGCCCGGTTGTAGGTGCAACCTTTGTGGTCAACATCGAGTATCACCTCTCTCAAGGTCCGCTCAGGGACTGGGTAGACCCGATTCTTGGAGGTGTCTTTGTTATCACGGTGCTGGCCTTCCGCAGCGGTATTGTGGGTGAGATCCAGAAGTTCGTAAGGAAAAATCTGGGGTAGTAACAGAAACCCCGGATGGGAAAGCCGAGAAATAGTGGGATAAGTCAGCTAATTAATTCTCATCTTTGTACATGACCTCAGGCCGATGGCGTTCTCTATACCATCGGCCCTCGCCCATCGCCCTTCCAGCAGTTCGGTCGCAAGTTATGAGTAAGAAGCGACGCCCCAGAGCACAATCACCATGATGGTAATGACTATGGCAGCAGACATCTTGTGACGTTCGAAAATAGCTTGGGCACGATTGCCTGCAATGAGGACAAGCAACCCTAGACCATAGTATCTCAGCGCCCGGGACAGAGCAGACGCGAGAATAAACAGGAAAAAGGAGTAGCTGGTGGCGCCGGCTGCAAGCATGGCAATCTGAAACGGAATCGGAATAACTCCCACGCTAAGGATAAACCAGAATCCGTCCTTCTCCATCCGTATGCGCACATGCTCGAATTGTTCGGGTGTAGAGATCATTTCCACGAGCTGCTGCCCGACGGCATCAAACACGTAATAGCCGACAAAATAGCCCACCGTGGCGCCTGCCAGACAGCCGAGCAGGGCTATAGTGCCAAGCAGGAATATCTGATTGCGGCGGGCCTGCATCAGGGGAATGAGGACCGCTTCCAGGGGAATGGGTATGAGAATAGATTCGAGGAAAGAGGCGATGCCTAATCCCCAGAAAGCGTGGCGGGAGTAGATAAGCCGAACCACCTGTTTCTTGATCAGGGCCAGCCCTCGGGGAGGGCGTGAGCTTGCGTCTTCCTCCATCATCTCTCCTGAAACAAGTAGTCACGCTGGCAGTGGGGAATGGCCGCTGGTGTGCCAGGACGCTAAGCCTCTATGTATTGATCCGCCGATAGGCTGCTTCCAGAAAGCTGTAAATGCCGAAGGCAAGCAAGCCCAAGGCTATGATACCGAGAAGCCAGTCACCGTAAGGGCTGCTCGCCAACGTATTCAAGGCTTCGCCCATGCCCGCGATGTCTCCGGCGCGGGCTTTAAGAGCCGACTGAATCAGGAACCAGCCAATCATCAGCCAAACGATTCCTCGGGCGATTAATCCAAATTGGCACAGTGGGCGTGCCCAGCTCCTTTGTCGCGGTGGGATGTCCATGTATTTTTCGAAACCCGCTTTGTATCCCTTGACGATGTGGGCCGCCCCAGCGCCACTGACCGCCAAACCTACCAGCGCCAGCACAATCTGGCCCGGCGTCGAGGAGATAAAACCTTGTGCAGAGTCTGAGCCACTATTCGATGTGCCGCCGGGTGCCCCCAGCAAGGTGGTGGTGTAAAAGGCCAGTAATGCGTGCGTGATGGCGCTGACAAGAAGCCCCCCCCGAACCGCCAACCCCTTGACAGATGTACCGTGCTGATCTGTGTCTTTGGTCGCCTGAATCAGCCGCCAGCTCACGTAACCCAGCAGGCCAACTATGAGAACCACCAACATCGTCTGGCCCAGCGGTTGCTGCATCAACTTTTGGATAGCACCCCGACTATCCACAGTACCGCCTCCCACACCGATGGCAGACATGACGGCCAAGCCCCCAATTATCACGTAAATCAGTCCGCGAGCCCCATACCCCAGGCGGGCAAACCATTTCATTTTATGCTCGTTCGCGGGTTTATTCATGATGTCGCCTGGGTTTTTCCTGCTAGGGCTTCTCGATCTGGCCGCAAGGATGGCTGCGCCGGCAAAACGAAGCACTGCGCATTGCGAGAGTTCCCGGAACTATACCTATGGGGAAATGCCACGGCAAACCCCTTCTTACTTGATGCACACACGACGTTAATACCCCCGCATTGGTTAAATGTAATTAAGTTTTTGTTAAGCGCAAGAAATAAAGAGGCAGGTACCTGACTTAATGTACGTATCGAAGACTCGCTACTGCAAAAGCATCGCTACTCCAGCGGTGCAAAACAGTGACCGGTTTTGCACGCAGCTCTATTAGGAATGGGGCCATACCGAGACATGTCTTGGTGATTAAAGTTTATTAAAAACACAAACCGTGTGGTTGAGTGTGTTTTGAAGTGGTACTACCGTTACTTAGAGCAAAATTAATCTCGGATTAGATGCCGTTATCAGTATCGACTTAAATAGGGTAATCACATGGTGCAAAAAACTGATCCATTTCCGTCCCGCCTAAAGCAGCCAAAGAATCCATTTTTACGGTCTGATCCCGTGGTTCATTCGCGAAATCAGCATCGCTGGGAAGGTCCGCTCGATGAGGTGTCGCTGTCCCGTTATGAACGAGACGGCTTTCTCTGGTTTGAAGGCTTTTTCAATCAGGAACGGATGATGCCCTTCTTTGATGAACTCATGGAAATGGCGAAGGATGAAAAGCTTAATAAGTCGGAGAAAATCATTCGTGATCCAAATAGTGGCGAGATACGATCGGTCTTTGGAATGCACGAACTATCCGAAAATTTCAGTCGTCTAACCCGGGACCCTCGCATACTGGGCATGGTGCGCCAATTATTGGGCAGCGAGGTTTATATCCACCAGTCAAGGATTAACGATAAGTTTGGGTTTGAGGGCAGTGGTTTTGACTGGCACTCGGATTTCGAAACATGGCATGCCGAAGATGGCATGCCGCGCATGCGAGCAGTCAGCGCCTCCCTCATGCTCACGGATAACAATGAATTCAACGGCCCGCTGATGCTTATCCCGGGCTCACACCATTACTTTGTACCCTGTCTCGGTGAAACCCCCGATCTCAACTGGCATGATTCACTCAAAGCGCAGCGGGTTGGCACTCCTGATCGTGATAGCTTGGCAAGGTTGGCGGAGCGAGGCGGTATAGAAGCGCCGAAAGGACCTGCCGGTTCGTTACTTCTTTTCGAGTGCAATACGCTGCATGCGTCCAATAAAAACATGTCGCCTTGGCCACGTTCAAATCTTTTTTTCGTGTACAACAGTGTGGAGAATAAACTGGATAAACCATACGCTGCAAAGCGTGAGCGCCCCGAATTTCTGGGGGCTCGAGAAAATTGCACATCCTTATCCATGCATGATGATTTCCCCGAGCTCGCCCACCAGGGCGTGCCGCCTCTCAAGAAAGGTAGCAACTGACAAGAAAAGCGGCAACTGGTCTACCATTAGCGGTACCCGTTTTATGACAAGGACGTTCATTATAAAAGTTGCAAATCAGCGTAAATTTCCGACAGCCGCGCAGCTAATCCGATTTTTGCGTCGCTTAGAATGAGAAAGACCATTGAGCGATAAAACCGGGTAAGGGACGTAATCATGTTTAAGTGGATCGCTGAAAATCAACAAGTTCTTGCTGTATTTGCCAGTTTTGGTTCGCTGCTGGTTTGGCTGGTGTACGCCCAACTTCTGTACCTCGGGTTCCGGAGGCAACGCAGCCCTCGCCTGATTATTAACCGGGGCCGCAATAAAGACATCAATGCGCTCTGCCTTATTAGCAATATGAGTGCGGAATCTGTATTCATCGAATATATCATTGCGGAACTCGAAACCTCGGAAGGCGCCATCACTATGGACGTCACTGATTTTGAGCAAGAATACAATGAAGGTGACGAAGACTCTGATCAGGGTAATTCATCAGCGAAGCAGCTGTCGTTGGATGCAACGGAAAATACAAGGCAGGGGCCTATTGAACCGGGTGGTTTTTTGCACATCGGCACTTTCTGCGAACTTATCCAACGCCTTGCTCGAGATGAAGGCATCCGGATGGATGGAGACGTGCCGCAGGGCGATCTCGAGTTCACCCGCCTGACTCTCACCCTGATAGGGATTTATGGGCCAGAAAGCATGCCCATTGGAGCCGAGCGAAGCTTTGATCTGAAGGTCGGTGAGAATCGTTTCGGTCTTAGACCAGCTTCGTGGGATACAAATCAGTTGGCGTCAATACGGCAGCGCCGCGAGCTGCGTAAAACCGTTGAAAGACTCAACGCCACGGACTTTTCATCCTCTTCGTCCTTCCGTCATGTAGACCGGGAAGAAGATATTGAGAATCGATCTGCCGCCGAAAAGGCGAGTAAGACACGGGACTAGGCTATGGCGAGCGCTTTCGCTTCAATTTGCGATCTGGGGCGACAGTGTGAAGTCGGTTCTCAGGCATATGGCAAATGATACAAATTATAAATCGCTAACGGGTTACCTCGAATCAATATCGACGCAAACTCCTTAAGGCGTTATTTGAAGAAAATGGCTGGAATAGGAGAAGACGCGGGATAGTCTTAAGAGCCAGCCAGCGCAAGGGGCTTACGCAACTTCAACATTGATAACGCCCCTCGCAAAAATCTTGCGAGGGGGTTCGGCTTTAATCACCTGCCTCAATCCCGCCAGTAATTATTGGCCGCTGCTACCGTCGCTTTTGCGCACCGCCTATGTCAACGCAAGTTCAACTGCCTCAGCCGCATGGATCTCAGTTGAGTCGTATAGCGCAACGCTCGTATCGGAGGTCTGGATTACTGATGATGACTAGCCCACAAACATCTTTTTCGCAAGCGGCAAGCCCTTTAAGCCACTGACGGCAACGGTTGTCAGCAGGCCACCCAGCATGGCGCCCACCACACCGCAGGTCATGATGTCCTGGCCTGTCAGATATAACCCGGGGATGCGGGTTTTGGGTTTCAGCCAGTCCAGTTCGAAGCGGTCAGGGGTGTGATCCAGGCCGTAGATTTCCCCTTTGCTGTAGCGGCAGAAGTAGTCAGTGGAAAGGGGAGTGGATAGCTCGTAGTAATCCACTTTGCCTTCCAGGTGCGGGAACTTCTCATACAGTTTCGTAAGCAGGCGCTGGGCGTATTCTTCTTTCCTGGCTCCGTATTCGTCGCCACGCTTGCCCCAGGTTTTGTCGGCCCATTCTTCGTACCACTCAAACGGGCCAGGCGCCACGATCTCGATGGTGGCGCGGCCAGGGTAGCGCTCGGAAAAACTGGGGTCTTTGGCAGAAGGAAACGAAATATAGGTCAGCGGTATGTCGTTGGCCTCGGGGTCGTCCATGAAGTCCTGTACCTGCTTTTCATAATTCGGGCCGGGGTAAATCCAGTAGTTGGTTTTTGGCAGGCCAAGATTTTCAGCAGTGTCCTGCAAGCCGATGTACAGGCAGTTGCTGGCCATGGAGCGTTTAACGGTGGTCAGCTTGTCCTGATAGTAGTCCCAGCTCGGTGCATCTTTCGGCAGCAGCGTGTTGAATGTGTTGAACACGCCGGCGTTGCTGATGACCAGTGGCGAACGTATCTCCGCACCGTCGGCCATGCGAACACCCACGGCTTTGCCCTTTTCGATCAGAATGCCGGTTACGTCGGCGTAAGTGAAGACTTCACCACCGCTTTGCTGAACCACCGGGATGATGGTCTTCGCCATTTCAGAGGCACCTCCGATAGGGTAGTAGCCACCGTGCAGGTAATGGCGTGCAATCAGCGAGTGGATGATGAAGCTGGATTCCGCCGGTGGCAGGCCGTTGTCGCCCCATTGGCCGGTGAGCACGGCGATCAGTTCCTGGTTGCTGGTAAGGCCCTCCAGCACTTCGCGGGTAGGCTTGTTAAGAAACTCCGGCGCCCGGCGTTTGGTGAGCATGCTCAGCGGGCGAGCAGCCAGATCTGGCAAAACCTTACCCAGAACAAGGGCGGGCATGGCCTTGGACACCTTGCGCAGATAACCCAAGTAGGTGTCGATCGCTTTTTCTTCTTCCGGGAATGCCTTGATTAGTTCTGCACGGAAGGCTTCCGGGCCGGCAACCAGGTCCACGTGTTTGTCGCCCAGAAAAACGCGGTCGTAGTGAGCATCCATCGGCGCCCAGTGCAGTTGGCCGTCGGTTATGTGGTCGAACAGGCGCTTGCCCAGCGTGTGGTCTGCTCCCATGTCGCCGATGTAGTGCACGCCCACATCCCATTCGTAGCCGTTACGGTCGTAGCTGTGGGTGAAACCACCGGCGGTATAGTGCTGTTCAAGTACCAGAACCTTTTTGCCCAGTTTACTCATGCAGGCCGCCGCAGTCAGGCCGCCAATGCCGGAGCCGATGATAATGGCATCGTAAGGGCCGTTCAGGCGGTTTTCACGGTAACGCTTACCTACACGGATAGTACTGGGTTTGGGGCTGCTCATGGGGTCAAGTCCTGTTGTGATTGTTTGTTCTCGTCGGACCGGGAGCCGTCCAGCAGCAAGCTGAGTACGCCCTCTGTCAACATGGGTTCGGCTTTTGCACCGGGCAAATGGCCATCAATTGTGAGCTGTGACAGCCCGTGCACCAGAGACCAGGCAGCGGCTGTTATAAGCGAAACGGAAGAGGGTTTTAGATAGCCAAGCTGGCGGGCATTGGCCACGGTGTTTTCCAGTACCTTAAACGCACTCTTGCCGGCGGCATCCAGGCGCGGATGCACTCCCATGGGCAGAACGCGGCCGCCGAACATCAGGCGGTAAAGGTTGGGTTCTTCCTGTGCGAAATTTACGTACACCAGCCCTATCTCGATCAGCGCTTTGCGCGGCGTCTGTTGGCCTACGGCGCGCAGGCGGTCAGTCAGAGTCTCGAACCCACCGATGGCCAGCTCAGCCAGCAAAGTGTCGCGGTCTGAAAAATGCCGGTATAGCGCAGGTGCGCTGACGCCGAGCTGTTTGGCGAGGGCGCGCAAACTTATGGCGGCATCCCCTTGGGCTCTGAGCGTGTCGAGAGCCAGGTGTTGGGCTTGCATTGGCAGGTCGCCGTGATGGTAGGCCGGTTTTATCATGGGATGTCAGTGCTCGCTCGATGTTAGCGGTGGTAACAATGTTAACTATGATAACATCACGAAACTGTGCGGCAGTCAAATGGCCTTTAATTCATGGGTGCGAAGGTGACGCCCCAATATCCATATGCATATTATCGACGCCCTAACGCAACAAACCCCGGAAAACCGGGGTTTGTCAGCAATACGACGGGCGCGTGCGCCCCGTTTTCATTCTTCCATTAACTGAGTTATTTGCGATTAATTGTCAAACGGATCTCGGACTCCAGGTTGTCCTGCACCGCTTGCGCAGTCAGGTGCTCATCTTTGCATTGCCAGTCACGGAACAGTTCAAGTTGATCGTCATAGTGGGTCGTTTTGGCACCGTCTGGGGCGACAAAGCCGCTTTGCCCCGGAGGAGCAACAGTGCACATCACCACATCTCCGTCACCACTGAAGCTCACCTGATGATTCTGTGTTCCACGGTTCATATACGTCGGCAGTTCAAGTTGTTCAGAACTGTTTGCTTGCGGAACACCCAGGAAGTTTTTAGTGCTGAACCGATGAACGGCCGCAGTTGTTAACCAGTTTTCTCTTTCCGGGCCCAACTCTGCCTCTAGCTCGCTGACGGCCTGCGCCAATGAGTCTCTGACAATCGTCAGCTGTTCTTCACGCGTTGCGCCATTGAAGAAGTCGAACGTTTGATCAACTCCAGCATTTGCACCAAGGAAAGCGTTATAGAGATACTTTGAGCTTTGACCGGGGCGCACACTTCCGCCGGCAGTTACAACCGGATACCCTGCCGAGGCAGAGTAAACACTTGCAGGAATGTCATCCTTGAGGACGGCGTCATACATGATGGGAAGCCATTTTCGAAAGATTGTCACCGCAACTTCGTTGTAGTTTCCATCGCCATCACTATTGGTGTTCAACATAGACCATTGCGAAAGCTGCATCGCGGCTTCGCGTACGGGGTCATCTGGCGCCAGTCCTTCAACTGAATCAACGATGTATGGAATAAAATATCGTGCATTTGTGTCTGAAAGTGCCGTCTGTCTATTAAGGTTCCAGACTTCCTCCGGTGACAAAACTGGCTTGGCCTCTATCCGTTCGATAAATTCGTTGACACGATCAACAACGGACCAGTTGGCTCCATCACCCAGACCCACAATGCCGGGAGTAGACTGATTATTCCAATTGGTCACATAACCTTGTTCCGGATTGTATACTTTGGGAACGTCGCTGAATGGCCTGAAACCTTGCCACTCCATGCTTCCATCACCTACGGCTGGAAGGCGAATGTCCTGGTTTGCGGGTCTGACCGGCAAGTAGCCGGGTGATACATACCCGATATTTCCGGATGCATCCGCGTAATACCAGTTGATGGTTGTTGCAACTTGTTCGGCCTCTTGCAGCCACTCCTCCCAGTTTTGGGCTTTCATGGAGTGAATCCAGCCCATCAATGACTGAACTTCAAAACCACTCCAGCTTCGCTTGAACGCATAGGCAGAATTGTTTGCAACGTCGAAGCTCGTAACAACGCCGTGAACGCTTGAGTAGATGTCGAGCACTTCTTCTTCAAAACCATCTTCGGTTTTAACGCGAATCACTTCGCTACGCTTGTCCATCTCACGGTATTCACCGTCAAAAGAGTACTCGTACTGATTACCTGGATTTAGCTGGAGCTGGTAATAATCATTGACGTCAAGCGGGCCTGCGGTAGCGCCCCATGAGATTTGGTTGTTGGTACCAAATAAAACGACAGGCAAAGCAAAGGGAGTATTCCCTGTAACGTCATAGCCTGCGCCATGGATGCCAATACTGTAGGTGTAGGCCGGATTAAACCAACCGAACTGCGGGCCATTGTTGAAGATGGTCGAGCCATCGGACGTTTTATTCGGGCCAACAATCCACAGATTACTGGCAACTGGCCTGTCTTCCGGGGCGACAATGCCCTTGAACGCAGCTTCCTGAACGCTGTGCGCGGTCAAAATTGAGTCTGAAACAGGTGCAAGAAGATCATAAATACTTGCTACCTTTGCAGATGCATCATTAGTGTTGGTTCGTGGCTCGTCAAAAGGATTAGCCTGCGCCTCACTTATATTTCCAAAGCTGTTAACCCCAACTTGTCGTGGCACCGTAGTCGGAGCAAGAGTGTCTTCAATCCAGCGAAGCTGATCAAACATGGCGAGGCCGTCCGTGTCTCCCAACTCTTGCTTTAGGTTATTCAAAACAGACAGGTTACGGATTTCGCTGGAGCTATTGGAATAGCGGCCTGCCATAGTGCCCACATACAGCATTGCTACATCAAATCCCGTCCAGGATTTAGGGGCAAACCCAAATTCAGTAAACTGCTTTGGCAACAGACTGTCAGGCTTGGCAAGTACTTCCTCAATGCGTTTGTTGAAGCCGTCCGCGTACCCTTCGAAGATATCCCTGTCTTCCTGGGGTAGAGCCGCAATCTGCCTCAGGATTGAATCCCGGCTGAACCCGCTCCGAGAGGATCGATCCAGTGGAAGATAATCCGAACCCAGCACCTCGGAGACGGTACCCAGTACGGATCGCCGAATCATCTCCATTTGGAAAAGTCGATCCTCTGCCAAAGCATAGCCGTAGCCATAGTAAAGATCGTAGGTATTTTCAGCGTATATATGAGGCACACCATAGCTGTCTCGTTTTATGGTGACAGATGAGGCTTCCTTCCCGTTTCCATCGCTTGATTCGCTATTGTCGTTGCAGCCCATGAGGAGGGCTACCGATGCTGCAATTGGTGCCGCAAGCCAAAGAGCTTTTTTTCGTTTTATGCTTGTAATTGTCATTCGTCGGATCCTTTTTAGTTTTATAATTTGATCTGAAGCATTGCAATTCTCAGACCTGCAACTTTATAGCCCTAAAAAACCGGATACGCAAAATGCCAAAAGTGAAGCATTCGTGTATCATTTTTTTTTGACTTATATCAATATCTTGAAGTCTATTGTAGTGAGTTATGACGTAATCTTTGGGTAAGCGGGCTTTAAAAGGGTGATGTTTTTTTGGGGGGTCGCGCTTTAAATACAAGTGCTTATATTTTTGTCTCGTAAAGATTCGGTCAGTACCGAATTCTTCATGATATTTAGTTATTTGTTTATTTCTTTATATTTTTTGGCTCTTTGCAGACAGAAAAGCTGATGCTTAACAACGAACGTACAGCAACTAGCCGGCGGTTCTCTCGAGAACAAAAAAGCCCCGGGCTCAGTGAATGAGTACCGGGGCTTGGAGGCGTGCAGGCTTGTTACTTCAGCCCCATTTCCTCAATGGAGATTTCTCGCATTTTGAACTTCTGGATCTTGCCGGTCACCGTCATCGGGAACTCATCTACGAATTTGTAGTTCCGTGGAATCTTGAAGTGGGCAATCTTGCCTTTGCAGAAGGCCATCAGGCCATCGGCATCCACCGGGTCTGCGTCGGGGCGCAGTTTTACCCAGGCCACCAGCTCTTCTCCGTACTTGTCATCGGGAACACCGGTAACCTGCACTTCTTCAATAGAAGGGTGGGTGTAAAGGAATTCCTCGACCTCTTTCGGGTAGATGTTCTCGCCGCCACGAATCACCATATCCTTGATGCGGCCGACAATCTGGATATAGCCTTCTTCGTCCATTGTTGCCAGGTCTTCGGTATGCATCCAGCCGGCGGCGTCGATCGCTTCGCGGGTTTTTTCTTCGTTGTTCCAGTACTTCAGCATCACGCTGTAACCGCGGGTGCACAGTTCACCAATCTCGCCACGGGGCAGGACGTTTCCTGTTGCCGGGTCGACGATTTTGGTTTCCAGGTGCGGCTGGGAGCGGCCTACCGTGGTGACCTGCTTCTCGAACGGATCAAGGGAGCTGGTCTGGGTGGAAACCGGGCTGGTTTCGGTCATGCCGTAGGCGATCTGAACCTCTTTCATGTTCATCTTGCCGTTGACCTTCTTCATCACCTCCGCTGGGCAGATGGAGCCGGCCATGATGCCGGTGCGCAGGGTTGAGAGATCGTAGGACTCAAACTCCGGCTCGGACAGTTCCGCAATGAACATGGTGGGCACCCCGTAGAGTGCTGTTGCCTTTTCCTGATGCACCGCCTGCAGGACTGCTTTTGGCTCAAAGCCTTCACCCGGGTAGATCATGGTGGAACCGTGGGTAACACAGCCCAGGTTGCCCATCACCATGCCGAAGCAGTGATAAAGAGGTACCGGGATAACCAGGCGGTCTTTCTCGGTCAGAATCTGGCTCTCACCCACAAAGAATCCGTTGTTCAGAATGTTGTGGTGGGTGAGGGTCGCGCCTTTGGGGCTGCCGGTGGTGCCTGAGGTAAACTGGATATTGATGGGGTCGTCAAACTGAAGTTGACTCTGAATCTTGTTCACTTCGTCCTGGCTGACGTCACCCGCAAAACCGGTGAACTCGGCCCAGGTCCACATGCCGGCGTGCTTTTCCGTATCCAGGTTGATCACCGCGCGCAGGTCTGAAACCTTCTGGGCTTTGAGCTTGCCCGGAGTGCTGGCTTTCAGCTCCGGCGCCAGCTCATAGAGCGTTTTACGGTAATCAGAGGCTTTAAAACGGTCGGCGGTAACCAGCACACTGATGCCCGCCAGGTTCAGGGCGTATTCCAGCTCGTGCATGCCATAGGCCGGATTTATATTGACCAGAATGGCGCCCACCTTGGCGGTGGCAAACTGGGTAACCGTCCACTCATAGCGATTGGGTGCCCAGATACCCACGCGATCCCCGCGCTTGACGCCAATGGCCAGGAACGCCCGTGCTGCCTCATTAACCTTGGCAAGGAACTCTTTATAGGTCCAGCGAATATCCTGGTGCAGACACACAAGAGCCTCGGTATCGGGATATTTATCGGCGGTGCGATCGAGCATCTCGCCGATGGTCATGCCCAGCAGTGGTGTTTTGGAGGTACCGCTGGTGTAGCTTGGAAGAGTCTGGTTCATTGTTTGCCTCCAGTTGTTTTTGTCGTCGAGGTCTAACAGGGGTGTTGAAGCTGTTAGCGACTCTGGCTGTGGTATTCAGGGTTCGGCCGCATGTCGCTGGCAATCGCCACGCGGTTCGACATGTTGTAAAAGCCGATTATATTGCTCAGATCCCAGATTCCACGGTCACTGAAGCCTGCATCCCGAAGCGCTTGCACCTCGTCTTCCGCAACGGTTGCCGGTGAGCGGGTAAGGTGAGACGCGAAATCAAGCATGGCGCGCTGGCGCTTATCCAGCTTGGCCGACCGGTAATTCATCACCATGTGCTCGCCCAATACAGGATCGCCGCTCAAAACGCGTACCGCCGCGCCGTGGGCTACCAGACAGTAAAAGCATTTGTTTTCTGAGGAAACCACCACCGCAATCATTTCCCGTTCCAGCTTGCTGAGCTCGCTTTCCCCCATCATCAGTTCGTTGTACAAACGGGTGAAGCCATCCAGCTGTTTCAGGTTCTGGCTGTAGGCTGTAAGCACATTGGGAACCATGCCCAGCTTTTCCAGACAGATTTCAAAATACTTCCTGACATCATCAGGAAGATCGTTCATGTCAGGAATGGGAAGATCCAGAGCGACAACATTCTTGTTCTTGGTCATGTCAGGTCCTTACGATTTAAGAGCCTGGCCCACTTTCGAGCCGTTGTGTCGTTTGAGCTGGTTGCTGATCCACTCGCCTGTCGCCACCAGTTTGTTCAGGTCCACACCTGTGCTGATACCGAGACCGTTGAGCAGGTAAAGCACGTCTTCGGTGGCAACGTTACCGGAAGCGCCTTTGGCATAAGGACAACCGCCAAGGCCTGCAACGGATGCATCGATAACCGCCACACCTTCTTCCAGTACCGCGTAGAGATTGGCCAGAGCCTGGCCATAGGTGTCGTGGAAGTGAGCAGCCAGGCGCTCTACGGGCACGTGTTTTGTTACTGCTTCCAGCATACGCTTGGCTTTCAGTGGTGTACCTACGCCAATGGTATCGCCCAGAGAGATTTCATAGCAGCCCATGTCGGCCAGGTCTTTGGCGACCTTTGCTACTTGCTCAGGAGCAATATCGCCCTCGTAGGGGCAACCCAGTACGGTGGACACATAGCCTCGCACCGGAATGTTGTGCTTTTTCGCTGCTTCCATCACCGGGAGAAAACGCTCCAGGCTTTCTGCGATGGAGCAGTTGATGTTTTTCTGGCTGAACGATTCTGAAGCCGCACCGAATACGGCTACTTCATCCGCGCCCGCCGCCAGAGCATTCTCGAAACCCCTGAGGTTGGGGGTCAGCACCGAATAGCGTACGCCGGCTTTGCGCTTGATACCGGCCATCACTTCAGCGGCATCGCCCATTTGCGGCACCCACTTGGGTGAGACAAAACTGGCGGACTCGATGTGTGTCAGGCCGCAATCGGCAAGGCGGTCAATCAGCCCGGTTTTGATGTCTGTGGCAATCACCGGGCCAGACTCATTTTGCAGGCCGTCCCGGGGGCTCATTTCAACCAGCCGAACCTGTTTCGGGAAAGGCATCAGCCTGCCTCCTCTGTGCTTTCTTTTACGACTTCAATGGCAATCAGCTCCGCGCCTTCCGACACCTGTTCACCTTCGGTGAAGAAAATCTCGCTGACAACACCGTCTGCCGGTGCCTTGATCGCGTGCTCCATTTTCATGGCTTCCATGATGACCAGTGTCTGGCCAGCGGTAACCGTGTCGCCCACCTTGGTCTGAACGGCCACAATAGCGCCGTTCATGGGGGCGGTCAGGCCGCCTTCAGGTGCCATGTCGTCGGAAATGTAATTTTCCTGGTACAGGATGCACTGGAAAGTATCACCTTCGTAGAAGAGCACGAGCTGGTCATTGTGCAGGTTGCCGTGAATACTGATCCTGTGGCCATTGATCACCGCCTGAAGATAGTCGTCATCAAGCTTCGCAGTCAGGCTGTATACGCTGCCATCCACGAATACCTCGTAGCGATCATCCTTCTCGAGAATTTTCAGCTCGTGTATCTCGTCACCTACCTGCAACTGCAGGGGCTGGGCGTATTCCGAGTTCAGACGCCAGCTGTTGCGGCGACCGAATGGCGACCAGGGGTCCGTGCTGATGGATTCAGCGGATTTACGCTCTTCCAGTACAAAGCCTGCTGCCAGCACCAGTGCTTTGTGGGTGTCCAGTTTTGATTTCGGGAACAGCAATTCCCGATGGCTGTCGATAAAACCGGTTGTCAGGTCGGCTTCCCTGAACGGTTGTGAATCGGCAAGCGCGTGAAGGAAACGGATGTTGGTTTTGACACCCGCGATCCGGTAATGCTCAAGCGCCTGAACCATGCGGTTGATGGCCTGATCACGGGTTTCATCCCATACGATCAGTTTGGCAATCATCGGGTCGTAGTGAATGCTGATTTCATCGCCTTCGATCACGCCGGTATCTACGCGAACATGGGCACTTTCATCGGGCGTGCTCAGGTAACGCAGATTGCCGGTGGCGGGCAGGAAGTCCTGATCCGGGTCTTCGGCGTAAATGCGGGCTTCCAGGGCATGGCCACGGATTTTTACCTGGGACTGCTCCAGCGGCAGGGGGTCACCCCAGGCCACTTTCAACTGCCATTCCACCAGATCCTGGCCAGTCACCATTTCGGTAACCGGGTGCTCTACCTGCAGGCGGGTGTTCATTTCCATAAAGAAGAACGAACCGTCGACATCGTAGAGAAACTCAACGGTGCCGGCGCCCACATAGTTGATAGCTTGGGCCGCTTTGACAGCAGCATCACCCATGGCCTGACGGGTTTCTTCGCTCAGCCCGGGAGCCGGGGCTTCTTCCAGTACTTTCTGGTGACGGCGCTGAACCGAGCAGTCACGCTCGGCCAGATACACGCCGTTGCCGCTCTGGTCGCAGAACACCTGGATTTCAACGTGTCGCGGCTGGGTCAGGTAGCGTTCTATCAGCATGTCCGGGTTGCCAAAGGCGTTCTTGGCTTCGCGCTTGGCAGCGGCGAGTGCATCATCAAACTCGCCGATGTTCTCAACCACGCGCATGCCTTTACCACCGCCACCGGCTACCGCTTTGAGCAGCAGTGGGAAGCCACATTTTTCAGCTTCGGTGCGCAGGGTTTCCGGTGCCTGATCATCGCCGTGATAGCCGGGCACCAGCGGTACGCCGGCTTTCTCCATGATGGCTTTGGCGGCCGATTTGGAGCCCATGGCAGCAATGGCGGAAGAGGGCGGCCCGATAAAAACGAGGTTATTGGCTTCGCAGGCTTCGGCAAACCCGGTGTTCTCGGAAAGAAAACCATAGCCGGGGTGGATAGCCTGTGCGCCGCTTTGCTTGGCGATTTCAATGATTTTCTCCCCACGCAGATAGCTTTCCGAACTGGGAGCCGGGCCAATGTGGAAGGCTTCGTCTGCCATTGCGACGTGGTGGGCGTTGGCGTCTGCGTCGGAATAAACTGCGACACAACGAATACCCATACGATGTGCGGTCTGGATAATCCGGCAGGCGATTTCGCCCCGGTTGGCAATGAGTATTTTGCTGAACATGTTAGTTGCTCTCCGGAATCCAGTTGGCGCGACGTTTGTTAAGGAAGGCATTTAGCCCCTCCTGACCTTCTTTGCCTACGCGGATATCAGCGATGCGGTGCGCGGTGTCGTCAATCACAATGCTGTCGATGGGCTTGTGGCTGACGGCAAACACCAGACTCTTGGCCGCTTTCATGGCTTCCGGGCCATTCTGGGCAAGCTGCTGCAGCATCTCGTCACAACGCGTGTTCATGGCGTCGATATCGTCGCAGACGATATGCACAAGGCCGAACTTTTCGGCGTCCCGGGCGTTAAATACTTCCGCTGAAATAAAGAAGCGGCGCGCCTGGCGCTCGCCAATGGCGCGAACGACGTAAGGGCTTATTACGGCTGGAATCAGCCCCAGTTTTACCTCACTCAGGCAGAAGCTGGATGTTTCTGTCGCAATAACGATGTCGCAACAGGCTGCCAGGCCGACGGCGCCGCCGTAGGCTGCGCCCTGGACAAGGCCGATGACTGGCTTGCTGAGATGATTCAGGCAGTCCATCAGGCGTGCAAGCTGGCGGGAATCTTCCAGATTTTCCTGCTGGCTGTTGTCTGCCATGCGGCGCATCCAGCCGAGGTCTGCCCCGGCTGAGAAATGTTTGCCTTCAGAGCGCAGGATCACCACCCTGGTTTCACTGTCGGTGTCTACTTCTGTTATTGCGCTGATCAGCTGCTGGATGACCACGTCATCAAAGGCGTTGCGTTTGTCTGGCCGGTTCAGCACGATTTCCGTCACGCCTTGGGCGCGGCGGTTGAGCAGAACGGCCGATTCCTGTTCTGTCTGGGCTGACTGAACGTTGGTATCTTTCATGGTCGGTCTCCCTGGTTACATCCGGAACACGCCGAAGCGCGTGGGCTTCGCCGGCCGGTTGAGGGTGGCAGAGAGGCTGAGGGCAACCACTTCCCGGGTCTGGGCCGGGTCGATTACACCGTCATCCCACAGGCGGGCACTGGCGTAGTAAGGGTGGCCCTGATGCTCGTAGGTATCGGTAATTGGTTTCTTGAACGCAGCTTCTTCCTCGGCGCTCCATTCCTGGCCCTTGCGCTCCATGCCTTCACGACGAACCTGAGCCAGTACGCCGGCAGCCTGTTCGCCGCCCATGACGGAGATGCGGGCATTTGGCCACATCCAAAGGAAGTCGGGGCTGTAGGCGCGACCACACATGCCATAGTTGCCGGCACCGTAGCTGCCGCCGATCAGAACGGTGATCTTGGGCACGTTGGCACAGGCCACAGCCATCACCATCTTGGCACCGTGCTTGGCGATACCCTCGGCTTCGTACTTCTGGCCCACCATGAAACCTGTGATGTTCTGCAGGAACAACAGCGGGATGTTGCGCTGGCAGCACAGTTCGATGAAGTGTGCGCCTTTCTGGGCGGACTCACTGAACAATATGCCGTTGTTGGCAATGATGCCCACGGGGTAGCCGTGTATGTGGGCAAAGCCGGTGACCAGGGTCTGGCCGTAGTAACGTTTGAACTCGTCAAATTCGGAGCCGTCGGCGATGCGGGCGATGACGTCGCGCACGTCGAACTGCTTGCGCAGGTCGGTGCCGACGATGCCATAGATTTCGGCGGGATCGTACAGGGGTGCTTTGGGTTTGCGAATCTCTACGTCAACCGGTTTACGGCGGTTGAGGTTGGAGACGCAGCGCCGGGCAATTTCAAGGGCGTGGGCGTCGTTTTCGGCATAATGATCGGCGACGCCGGAAATTTTGCAGTGTACGTCGGCGCCACCCAGGTCTTCTGCGGTAACGACTTCGCCGGTGGCGGCTTTTACCAGTGGCGGGCCAGCCAGGAAGATGGTGCCCTGGTTGCGCACGATGATGGATTCGTCAGCCATGGCGGGTACATAGGCGCCACCGGCGGTGCACAGGCCCATTACGACGGCAATCTGGGGGATGGCTTCGGCGGACATTCTGGCCTGGTTGTAGAAGATGCGACCGAAGTGATCGCGGTCCGGGAAAACTTCGTCCTGCAGGGGCAGGTTGGCGCCACCGGAATCCACCAGGTAGATGCAGGGCAGGCGGTTTTCCAGGGCGATTTCCTGGGCGCGCAGGTGCTTTTTGACGGTCAGTGGGTAGTAACTGCCGCCTTTTACGGTGGCGTCGTTTGCGATGATCATGCATTCGGTGCCAGAGACGCGGCCTACGCCGGCGATAATGCCAGCTGCGGGTACGGCTTCATCGTAAACGTTGTAAGCGGCGAATTGGCCGACTTCGAGAAACGGGGAGCCGTCGTCCAGCAGGCGGTTGATGCGCTCTCTGGGCAGGAGTTTGCCGCGGGCGATGTGGCGTTCCTGGTAGGAGGGGCCGCCACCTTGCTGGATGGTGGATACTTTGTCCCGCAGGTCTGCAACGACTTCTGCCATGGAGGCCTGTTTGGCCTGAAACTCGTCAGACCGTGGGTTTATTTTGCTTTGCAGTATCGTCATGGGTTTGACTTCCTGACCTCGGGGGAGTCGGGGTCGGTGGCAGAACGGTGCGGGAACCGCTACGAGCACATCCATGTGCGCTTGTTTCCGGCCATCCTTGGCCTCCAACATTCCCGGACCGTTCTGCCCCCGCCCCCTCCGTCATACTTTGGGTGCTGGCTTCCTCTGGCTCTGAGAGCTGAGGAAGCCTGTGGCTTGAAGCTACGGCTTATTTATTCAGGAACAGTTCCCGACCGATTAACATACGCCGGATCTCGGATGTACCGGCACCGATTTCATAAAGCTTGGCATCGCGCAGCAATCGGCCTGTGGGGTAGTCATTGATGTAACCATTGCCGCCCAGAAGCTGGATGGCGTCGAGGGCCAGTTTTGTGGCCATTTCGGCGGAGTAGAGGATCGCGCCGGCGGAGTCTTTGCGGGTGGTTTCGCCGCGGTCGGCGGATTGCGCCACCATGTAAACGTAGGACCTGGCGGTGTTCATGAAGGTGTACATATCGGCCACTTTGCCCTGCACCAGTTCAAATTCGCCGATGGCCTGGCCGAACTGTTTGCGTTCGCGGATGTAAGGAACCACAACGTCCATAGCCGCCTGCATGATGCCCAGCGGGCCTCCTGAGAGAACGAGACGTTCGTAGTCGAGGCCGCTCATAAGTACGCGGGCGCCGCCGCCGAGCTCGCCAAGGACGTTTTCCTTGGGTACTTTGCAGTCTTGGAATACCAGCTCGCAGGTGTTGGAGCCGCGCATGCCGAGTTTGTCGAGCTTCTGGTGTCGGCTGAAGCCTTCGGCATCGCGCTCTACGATGAAGGCGGTGATGCCTTTCGAGCCTGCCTTTACGTCGGTTTTGGCGTAGATAACGTAAACGTGGGCGTCGGGGCCGTTGGTGATCCACATTTTGTTGCCGTTCAGCACGTAGTGGTCACCGGCGTCTTTGGCGCTCAGTTTCATCGAAATAACGTCGGAGCCGGCGTTGGGCTCGGACATGGCGAGTGCGCCGATGTGTTCGCCGCTGACGAGTTTGGGCAGGTATTTCTGCTTTTGCTCTTCGGTTCCGTTCCGGTGAATCTGGTTTACGCACAGGTTGGAGTGAGCGCCATAAGACAAGCCAACAGAGGCAGATGCGCGGCTGATTTCTTCCACGGCAATCACGTGCGCGAGGTAACCCATGCCCGAACCGCCGTAGGCTTCGTCTACAGTAATGCCCAGCAGGCCCATGTCGCCGAACTTTTTCCACAGATCCATGGGGAATTCGTTGCTGCGGTCGATTTCTTCAGCGCGTGGGGCAATTTCGGTGGCGGCAAATCCGTTGACCTGCTCGCGCAGCATATCGAGAGTTTCGCCAAGGCCGAAGTTGAGTTCTGAGTACTGTGATTTCATGTTTGGTTGCCTTTTGTTCTGCCAGATACGTGTTTGAAAACGGCCTGCCGGGTTGGGCGTCAGTTGCTGTCAGTTCTGCTCAGCAGCACTTCGATGCTCGTCAGTGGCCGGGGCCAGTTGCTTTTTCTTTTTCTGCAGATCAGAGAGAGCTTCCCGACACCGCAATTCTGCTGTCTCGATTTCCATTTCTGCCATGGCTATATCGCTTTTTTGCTGTTCCATGTGAGCGCGCTTGTTGCTCAGTATGGTCAACATTTTCAATAGCTGCTTTTCGTTACCCGTTGGCGTTTCATCCCATAGATCGAAAAGTTCTTTTGTTTCAGCGAGAGAAAAGCCCATACGTTTGCCGCGGAGGATCAACTTCAGGCGCACTTTGTCTTTGGTGCTGAAGATTCGCGTTTGCCCGCGACGCGCTGGCCTCAGCAGGCCCTGATCTTCGTAGAAGCGAATGCTACGGGTTGTCACGTCAAACTCATTGGAGAGCTCGCTGATACTGAACGTGTTCTTTACGATCATGGCGATATCCTTTTTTAGGTAAGGTTAGATAAAGTTTACGTAAACGTAAAGTATTTTTGGAGGTAAAGTCTGCGACATTGGGCTTATAAGGAAACTAGGCCAGTTCGCTTATCGGGTTGCGCGGGATTGTAACAGAAGGCATTCAGGGGCTGTGTGGGCCGCAGAGGGCGGTATAGCGGTCTTGGGGCGCCCGGCTCACTCCAGAAGCGGTGAGCCAGGCGAGGAAGGGCCTTTAGCCGAGGTCGTCTCTGAGCTTTCGTTTCAGCAGTTTGCCTGCGGTGTTCTTGGGCAGTTGTTCTCCGGGTTTGCAGTCTTTGCCGGTTGCCGGATCCACGATTCGGGTCATAACGGTTTGCATGGGACGGCCGGCACCGGGTAGCTTCTCGCCAAGCTCTTTCACAACCTGGCCGGGCATGATGGACGCGCCGTAGTAGAGCTTGTTCAGGTGCTGCAGTTTGTCCGGGTTGAATTGCGGATGATGCAGCAGTGCAATCCAAACGGTAGGCGGCGCAAAAAAGGCGTTAAGCCGGTCGCCGACAATCAGCCCGGCTTTTGCGCAGAGCCCGCTGGATACCCGCCGATACGGAGGAAGAAGCGGATGTACGGGAGTTGTTCACGCATATACCCCTTTAGCTGTTGTTATTTCGTGCGTGCAGGCATTAACTCAGAGGAGTGGACCCAACGGGAATGATCGGTCAGGTCGAAAAAATTGACCCAATCGGTCAGCGCGGTGTTTTAACCGGCGGATTATTATCCAGGCCACTGGGACGGCGATTTGCCAGTCCAGCGCTTGAAGGCCCGGCAAAACGAGGCCGTTTCTGAAAAGCCAACACGCTCGCTCACATCTGCAACGCTCAGGTTTTCCGTGCTCATGAGCTTTATCGCGTACTCCCGTCGCAAAGACGTCTTGATCTTGCGCAGGGAGGTGCCTTCTTCCTGAAGCTTGCGCCCAATGCTTCTGGGCGTCATGTGCAGGCGTTGGGCAAGCTCATCCAGGCTCGGCATGTCCCTGAGGTTTTGCCGGACCAGCAGAGCGCGAATCCGGTTGCGCAGGCTTTCGTCATGATCCGGTCGGTGCAGGATGTAGGCGGGCGATTCCTTCAGGAAAACGGCGAGCTCGTCCTCGCTCCGGGTATTTGGCAACTGCAGGTATTTTCCGTGCAGGTAAAAACCGCAAACAGATTCATCAAACTGCAACTCGGTTGGGAACATGGCCCGGTATTCGGCAACATGCGGCGGCGATGGGTAACTGAACTGCGTGGTTGCAAATGGAATCTGCTGGTCCACCAGCCAGCATGCGAACCTCTGCCACATGAGCAGCAGGAACTCCTGCAGCATGTGGTCAGTGTCCTGGCTGGCGTCTTCAAGGCTCAGGCGGAAAAACACCAGTTTGTTGCAGTTGCTTTCACCCAGTCCGATATCCACGTTATCGCAGGCGATACTGAAAAAGCGCGCACTTTTTCTCAGCACGGCGCCGAGGGTTGCAGATCCGAGACAGTAATCTGTCATTAGTGCGAATGTGCCGTTCTTGCAGCGGCTGTTGGATAGCCCCATGAATTCGTCGCGCGTTACCCGCCATACCGTCTTTATAAGCCGGGTGAATTGTTCTTCGGTGATCAGTTGCTCAGGCTTGCTGAACCACGCTGCTGGCACACCCGCGCTGGCCAGCAGCGCCTCGCGCTGAAACCCTTGTCGTTCGGCACCGCGAATGGATGCCTGAAGATAGTGGTTTGCAATATGGGGTCTGGGCTGGAAGTCGCGCATGGCTATGACGATTCTGGTGCGTAATGTGTCAATTATTTCGGCTTGTACGGCCATTCTCGCGGAACAGAATAACCCTTTAAATGGTCGACTGCCTGATTAATCAGTTTTACTACGGGGTTATTTAGAGACTATTTAGAGATTATTTAGAGAGTAGTAAGAGGCTATCAAGAGGCTATCAAGAGGCTATGTATGTCCGAACATCAAGAAGATACTGAGTTGTTTCACTCCATGATCAACAGGGTGCTCGACAAGGAAGTCGCACCTTTCTACGAGCAGTGGGAGGAGGAAGCCGCCATCCCGCGCGACGTATGGCGTAATCTGGGGCAGGCCGCAATGCTCGGCATTGATATGCCGGAGGAGTACGGCGGGGCGGCGGCGAGCTTTGAAATCTCACAGCTGGCGATTGAAGAAATGGCCCGCAAGGGCTTTGGTGGCCTTGCCTCAGGCTACAATATTCACGCCAACATCGTGATGCCCTATATTTTGCACCTTGGCTCCGAAGCCCAGAAACAGCGTTATCTGCCTGATATGATCAGCGGCGATGTGCTCAGTGCCATCGCCATGACCGAGCCGGGTGCAGGCAGTGATCTGGCGGCTATGCGCACCACGGCACAACGCACAGAAAAGGGCTATGTGATCAACGGCGCCAAGGTGTTTATCACCAACGGTTTGCAGGCGGAGCTGGTGATCGTGTGTGCCAAAACCGATCCCGGAGCCGGCGCCAAAGGCGTATCCTTGTTTCTGGTGGATACCAGCCTGCCCGGGTTTTCCCGGGGTAAAGGCATCCGCAAAATCGGCCAGCACGCCAGTGATACCGCCGAACTCTTCTTTTCGGATCTTGTGGTTCCCCATGGTGCCCTGCTGGGTGAGGAAGGGCGCGGATTTGCCTACCTGATGCAGGAATTACCGCGTGAGCGCCTGGGCGTTGGCGCCCAGGCAGTGGGGGCGACCGAAGGTGTGCTGGCGATTACTCTGGATTACGTGCAACAACGTAAAGCCTTTGGCCAGAGAGTGGCCGATTTTCAGAATACGCGGTTCAAGCTCGCCGAAGCCCGTGCACGGCTGGAGATGGCGAAAGCCTACCTGAAGCAATGCATCGCAAAATATCTTAAAGGCGAGATGGGGCCAACAGACGCTGCCATTCTGAAGCTGATGCTCACGGAAATGCAGTGCGATATAGCCAACGATTGTCTGCAACTGTTTGGCGGTTACGGCTATACCGTTGAGTACCCCGTATCGCGCTTCTTTGTGGACGCCCGGGTACAGACCATCTACGCCGGCACATCTGAAATCATGAAAGAAGTGATTGCTCGCTCCATGCTGGGCAAATAGATTATTCGTTCTCCAGACTTTTATTGACCTGAAACTTGAGGAAACAAACGATGAAACTGACCGATGTAGTAATTCTCGACGGCGCACGCACGACCATCGGCGGCTTTGGTGGCAGCCTGAGCTCGCTGAGCCCCGCCGAGCTGGGAACCTGCGCGGCGAACGAGGCTATCAAACGCTCGGGAGTGCCCGCAGAAGACATCGACCATTCCATTTTCGGACATATTATTCCGACTGGCCCGGCAGATGCCTACGTTGCGCGTCACATTGGTCTCAATGCCGGTCTGCAAAAAGGTTCTGCGGCGCTCAATGTGAATCGCCTCTGTGGTTCCGGCGTTCAGTCGGTTATCAGTGCCGCGCAAATGATCATGATGGGCGACAGCCGGATTGCACTGGCCGGTGGTGCCGAAAGCATGAGCCAGGGGGCCTATATTCTGCCCAATGTCCGCAAGGGCTTGCGGATGGGTGATGGTAGAGCGGTGGATATGACGCTGGGCACGCTTAGCGATCCGTTTGGCAGTGGCCACATGGGCATGACGGCGGAGCGAATCGCAGAAAAGTATGGCCTCAGCCGTGAAGACCTGGATACCTTCTCGGCAGAAAGTCACCGCCGTGCCAGCCACGCCATTGAGAGCGGTTACTTTAAAGAGCAGATTGTGCCGGTGACCGTGAAACAGGGCCGCAAGGAAGTGACTTTTGAGCAGGATGAGCATGTGCGTGCTGGCACCACAGCAGAAAGCCTTGCGAGCCTGAAGCCGGCCTTTACCAAAGAAGGCATCGTAACGCCGGGCAACGCTTCCGGTATTAACGACGGTGCGGCCGCCTTGGTGCTGACCAGCGCGGCAGAGGCCGAAAACCGTGGCTTGAAAGCGCGCGCACGCATCGTGGGCTACGCGTTTGCAGGGGTGGATCCCAGCGTAATGGGTCTGGGCCCGATCCCTGCCGTGCGCAGTGTGCTTGAAAAGACCGGCCTGAGTGTGGCAGATCTGGATGTGATCGAGTCCAATGAAGCTTTTGCGGCTCAGGCGCTTGCCGTCAGTAAGGAGCTCGGCCTGCCGGCCGACAAGGTTAACCCGAACGGCGGTGCTGTTGCCCTTGGCCACCCGGTGGGTGCTACGGGTTCCATTCTCATCATCAAAACTCTTGCAGAGCTTGAGCGCACCGGTGGTCGCTATGGCCTGATTACCATGTGCATAGGCGGCGGTCAGGGGATTGCGCTGATTGTTGAAAGTATCGCCTGAGCACGCGGTTTTATTTCTTTTTGAGGCTGAATTGAGTAAAGTTTACGTTAACGTAAAGATTGGCTTGTTTCCGATTCAGCCGACAACACCTGATGCGAAGGGAGAAAGTGATGGAATTCAAAAATATACCGGCCATTGTAACAGGTGGTGCCTCCGGGCTTGGTGAGGGTGCAGCCCGTGCACTTGCTGCTGCCGGCTGTAAAGTTGCCATCCTGGATCTGAAAAAAGAGCAGGGCGAGAAGGTTGCTGCGGATATTGGCGGCATTTTCGTACATTGCGACGTGAGCTCGGCTGAAAGTGCCGAAGCGGCGTTGGCGACAGCCCGTGACGCCCACGGACTCTGTGGCATTGCGGTTAACTGCGCGGGTATTGCGCCGGCGGCGAAAATTCTGGGCCGCGACGGTGTTATGCCGCTCGAGAACTTCAGCATGGTCATACAGATTAACCTGATCGGAACCTTCAATATTCTGAGACTGGCGGCCGCCAGTATGGCGCAGCGCGAGCCCAACGCAGAAGGTGAGCGCGGCGTGATTATCAATACCGCTTCGGTCGCCGCTTACGAAGGGCAGATTGGACAGGCGGCTTACAGCGCTTCCAAGGGTGGCGTTGTTGCTCTGACTATTCAGTCGGCCCGGGAGCTGGCCCGCGAAGGTATCCGCGTGAATACCATCGCACCGGGCCTGTTTATGACACCCATGATGTCCGGCATGCCGCAAGAAGTGCAGGACAGCCTGGCGGCCACGCTGCCGTTCCCCAAGCGCCTGGGTAAGCCCGAGGAGTTTGGCATGATGGTGGATCAGATGGTGCGCAACCCGATCCTGAACGGAGAAACTATCCGGCTGGACTGTGCCTTGCGTATGGCGCCTAAATGAATTCAAGCACATAAGGGAGAGCGCAATGACTAGCACTGTGGATCAAGAAGAACTCGCACTGTTCCGGTCGTCCGTCATCAAGGCTCTGGAAACAGAAGTAGCGCCGCATTACGAGGCCTGGGAGAAATCCGGCCTTGTACCTCGCGAACTCTGGAACACGCTCGGCGATGCCGGCATGTTATGCGTGGACATTCCCGAGGATTGCGGCGGCTGCGGCGCACCGTTCCAATACTCCGTGGTGGTCGGCGAGGAACTGGCTCGCATGGGGTTTGGTGCGCTCTCTACCAATGTGATGGTGCACTCAGACATTGTGGCACCCTATATTAGCCACCTGGGTAACGAGGCCCAGAAACAGCAGTGGTTGCCGAATATGGTGTCTGGAGAAGTGGTGGGCGCTATCGCAATGACCGAGCCGGGTGCCGGCAGTGATTTGCAGGCAATGCGCACCAGTGCGGTGCGGGACGGCCACGACTATGTCCTGAACGGCTCAAAAACCTTCATTACTAACGGTCAGCATGCCGATATGGTGATTGTTGCGGCGAAAACCGACCCTTCTGCGGGTGCCAAGGGCATCAGTCTTTTTCTGATCGATACCACCTTGCCGGGTTACAGCAAAGGGCGGAATCTCGACAAGATAGGCCAGCACAGCGGTGATACATCCGAGATGTTCTTTTCGGATATGCGTGTACCGGCATCGGCGCTTGTGGGCGAAGAGGGCAAAGGCTTTGTTTACCTGATGCAGGAGTTGCCACGGGAGCGGCTGGTGATCGGCGCGCTGGGCGTGGCGGCCGCAAGAGGAGCGCTGGATCTGACCATAGCTTACGCCCACGAGCGGGTGCTGTTCGGACAGAAGTTGGCGCAGCTGCAGAATACTCGTTTTGAAATCGCCCGTATGGAAACCGATTATCAGGTTAACAAGGCGTTTGTGGCTCAGTGCATAAGTCAGTACGAAGCCGGCGAGCTGGATGCGCCTACCGCGTCCATGGCCAAATACAGTGCGACCGAAATGCAGTGCCGTGTGGCAGATGGTTGCCTGCAGTTGTTTGGCGGTTATGGCTACACCACGGAATATCCGATTTCCCGTGCGTTTATGGATGCCCGTGTTCAGCGCATCTATGGCGGCACGTCGGAAGTCATGAAAGAAATCATCGCCCGCTCCGTTCTGGGACGAGTCTGAAATCAGTGAGGTTTGAATATGAGCGATAACAGCGTTGTGATTGCGGGTTCTGCACGTACTCCCATAGGTGGCTTGATGGGGTCGTTGAGTTCCGTGCGTTCTCCGGAATTGGGTGCCACTGCCATCAAAGCCGCCATTGAGCGCAGTGGTTTGAAACCTGTGGACATTCAGGAAGTGATAATGGGTTGCGTGTTGCCGGCCGGGTTGGGCCAGGCGCCGGCACGTCAGGCTTCTCGTGCTTCCGGCATTCCGGACAGCTCGGGCTGCACCACCGTGAACAAGATGTGTGGTTCCGGAATGCAGGCGGTGATCATGGCCCATGACCAGATCAAGGCAGGTACCAACGACATCATGATTGCCGGTGGCATGGAGAATATGAGTCAGGCGCCTTACCTGTTACCCAAAGCTCGCGGAGGCTTTCGCATGGGCCACGGGCAGGTGATGGACAGCATGTTTCTTGACGGCCTGGAAGATGCCTACGAAGGTGGCCTTATGGGCGGCTTTGCCCAGCGCTCGGCCGATGACTACAAGATCACCCGTGAGGCCATGGACGAGTTTGCCATCGGCTCACTGAACAAAGCGCTGGCGGCGATAGAGAACGGCTGGTGCAATCCTGAAATCGCGGCGGTTAGCGTTCCCGGCCGTGGTGGCGAAACCCTGGTAGATACCGATGAGCAGCCGGGTAACGCCAGGCCGGAAAAAATCCCCACGCTCAAACCGGCTTTTGCCAAAGACGGCACGGTTACCGCCGCTAACTCCAGCTCCATCAGTGACGGTGCGTCTGCTCTGGTGCTCGCTTCTGCCGCTGAAGCCAAAGCCCGTGGGCTGACCCCGCAGGCCCGTATTGTGGCCCATGCGACACACGCCCAGTTGCCGGCCGAGTTCACTCTGGCGCCCATCGGTGCGATCGAGAAGGTGCTGAAAAAGGCAGGTTGGAGCAAGGACGATGTGGATCTGTTTGAGATCAACGAAGCCTTTGCGGTCGTTTCCTTGCTGGCGATCAACGAGCTGGGATTGGATGCTGAGAAAGTAAACGTCTACGGCGGCGCCTGCGCTCTCGGGCACCCGATTGGCTCGTCCGGTTCCCGGATTATCGTAACGCTCATCAATGCGCTGAAGCAGAAAGGGCTGAAACGAGGAGTAGCTTCCCTTTGTATAGGCGGCGGTGAGGCAACCGCGGTTGCTGTTGAGCTGATCTGACGCAGTCAGTATTGATGCTGGCTCTGGCATTCCTGGTTGTTGAGCCGGCGCATTGACCAGAGTCCCAGGACCGGGCCAGGCAGCAGCCAAAGTGTTACCCAGGCCCCTTGGGATTCCCAGAGATTGCTGGTGATCCAGATTGCCGGTAGGGTCAGTGCAAAGCCGATGGCATTCATTACGGCCAGCGATGCACCAACGAATTCTCTGGGCGCTGCGGCTGCAGCCAGTGCAGAAAACTGGGGAGAGTCGGCAATGACGGTTATTCCCCACAACGCCAGCAGGAAAAGTAGCGTTCCGGGCGGAGCCCAGGGAAGAAACGGGTAGGCAAGGCAGATTATTCCTGAGATTGCCAAGGACCCGTTTGCTACCCATTCACTCCCAAACCGTCGGCTGAGTTTACCGCCGCCTATACACCCCACAAACCCCAGTCCGATCACCACGAACGAAAGTAGGGGTATCACTGTTGGAGATGCTTGCATGCGCAGCACTTCCCGTGTGATCAGCAGAGGTGTCAGTGTCCAGAAAGCATAGAGCTCCCAGCAATGGCCAAAGTAGCCGCCGGCTACTGCCCGAAACCTGAGCGATCTGAGCCCGGCGAGCCCGGTGCGCAATCGCGTTTTTGCAGTGCTGATGGGCAGGTGAGGGCCATCCCCCAAAAACAGAATCATCATGCCGCCAAGAAGGGCCAGAACCGAGGAGCCCAGTAGCGGCCATTGCCAGGGCAGGCCGGGCGTTATGCCGCGTAACAAGTGCGGCATGGCGGTACCAAGGGTCAGCATGCCAACCAGCCAGGCCAGCGCCGTCCCCGTGTGTTTGGGGGTCCAGCCTATAACCAGTTTCATACCGAGTGGGTAGATGCCGGCAAGACAAAGGCCCGTCAGAAAACGCATGAAAAGGTCAAACGGTGGAGAAGATGCTGTTAGCACAAAACCGGCGTTCATCAGAGCTCCAAGCAGGCTGGAGCATGCAAAAATGTAGCTGGCCCGATAGCGATCAGCTAGCCCTGTAATGGCAATGGCCAGCGTGCCGATGATGAAGCCGGCCTGTACAGAGAGCGTCAGGCTTCCCAGGTCTGATTCAGATAGCCCTAGCTCCCGGGAAAGTGATAGCCAGACCCCGTTTATACTGAACCACAGCGAGGTGCCGCAAAGCTGTGCCAGGACTATGACAAATAATGGATGGCGTTGCGCAGTTTTGCGGAGTATCACGGGGTTTCCCTGTCGTCGTCCCGAACTGTCAGGCTGTGCGGCTTGTTGCAGGTGCCGGGACTGGTGTGGTTAGTATAACCTCTGCCACAGTGTGCAGCTTTTTCAACTGCGATTGAAGCATAGTTAAAGGTCGGGTGCCTTGAACGGTCAGAGCGATATCCAGAACGCCGCCCGAAGTTTCCACCGCCATCTTTTCAATCCGGAAGCCACGGATACGAACCACTTGGCACAAGCGCTCAAGCGCGGCCGCTTCGTGGTTCATCCGACAGGTAATTGTATAGCTGGGCGTTTTATTGCTGCTCTCAGTGGTCATGCAATGTTCTCCTTTTTATCCGCAGTGGAGCGGCGGGTTTCATCAATCATTTCCTTGTTACTTCCACCCGGCTTTACGATCGGCCAGACGTTTTCTTCCCGGGCAATAGCCACATGCAGAAGCATTGGTCCGTTATAGGCGAGTATGGTTTCAATTCCCCTCCGAACCTGATCAGTGCGCTCAATTTTCAGGGCAGGGATGTCGAACGCTCGGGCCATGGCGACAAAGTCCGGATTGTCGTCCAGATTAATCTGGCTTTCCCGGTTGTTGTAGAACAGCTCCTGTTGCTGACGCACCATGCCCAAACACTGGTTATCCATGATGATCAGCTTTACTGGCAGGTTATATCGGCGAATAGTGGCCAGCTCCTGCGCGTTCATCATGAAGGAGCCATCACCGGTCACGTTCAGAACGGTGCTTTGGCGGTCGGAAAACTGGGCGCCGATTGCCGCTGGCAAACCAAAACCCATGGTGCCGAGACCTCCGCTGGTCAGGTGATGACGCGGGTGAGCAAACTGGTAATGCTGGGCGACCCACATCTGATGCTGGCCTACGTCACACGCAATAATCGTGTCATCCGGGGCAACTCGGGAAAGCTGCCGGATGAACGCAGGGCCGGTAATTGGCGCCAGCGGCTCTTCGTTGTCTGCGGTCTGAAATCCGCCCGTCGTGCGCCAGGTCTGGCATTGTTTTCGCCAGTCGCTGATCGCCAGAGGTGTTTCTCTGAGCGCCCGCGTCAACTCGCCGAGGATGGCGTTCAGATCACCGCGAACTGCCAGCTCTGCGCTTCGGAGCTTGTTGAATTCTGCTGCATCGGCATCAATGTGGATTGTCCGGGCATTGGGTGCGAAGCCCTCCAGCTTGCCGGTGGCCCGGTCGTCCAGGCGGGCACCAATAACCATTAAAAGGTCACACTCGTCCACCGCACGGTTGGCGGCGCGGGAGCCGTGCATGCCTAGCATGCCGAGATTGTGAGTGCTGTATTTACCGGGGTTCCCGATACCCTTGAGAGTCACAACCGCCGGCAGTTCTGAGCATTCAACAAACTTGCGAAAGCTGTCTTCCGCATGAGCCAGGCTAATGCCACCACCGCTGTAAAGCAGCGGGTTTCGGGCCGCACGCAGCAAGTCTAATGCACCCGTCAGGTCCGGGCAGGCCGCTTGCGGCTGCGCAGGCGTCGGGATGGGCGCAGTGGTGGCTTCTGTCAGTAATACATCCTTGGGGATGTCGATCCAGACCGGCCCGGGCCGCCCGCTTTGGGCAAGCGCTATGGCTTCTTCCAGAATAGCGGGCAGCTCGTCTGCACTTTCAACCAGATAACTGTGTTTTACGATGCCAAGCGTCATCCCCAATACATCGGTTTCCTGAAACGCATCGGTGCCGATCAGGGGTGAGGGAACCTGGCCGGTAATAACCAGCATGGGAATGGAATCCCGGTGCGCGTTGGCTACGCCGGTTATCAGGTTGGTCGCGCCGGGGCCGGATGTCGCAATACAAACCCCCAGCCAGCCGCTTGCCCGGGCATAGCCGTCTGCGGCCAGGGCGCAGCCTTGTTCGTGGCGGCAGAGCACATGTTCCACGCGTACATCATCCACAAGGGCATCGTACAGGGGCATAATGCAGCCGCCCGGATAGCCAAAAACCGTCTGGATGTTGTGGCGGTGGAATGCTTCAAGAATGTGCTGTGCGCCGTTCATTGTCGTTTTTCCTGTTTTTTCTTCCGCAAAAAAGAAACCCCCGGGACCTTGCGGTGCCGGGGGTTTCTGGTGTTTTGTCAGGTTTGTCGCTATCTCACCCGCTTATCCACGCAAAATCCCCCGGAAGGTACCACTACCACCAGGACGAGCTTTGCAAGAATAATTAATGAGTTGAGGTTCATAAAAAGGACATACTTCATCTGAATTCGTAAAAAGATTCTGTGTAGAATCTACCCCACGTTTTTAACCGGTTGCAACCGTTTTAATCCTGTTTTTTCAGATAACGTCTTTTTTACTGTCATCATTCACCAATTTCGGGCTGTGTAGGTATTTCATGAGCAAAGTAAAATGGAGTTCGCTGGGGCTGTCTGTGGTGGTTGTGGTCGTTCTGGTGATCTGGATGGCAACGGGCGATATCAAGGTTGCGAGTACCAAAGCGCCGGCACAACAGGAAGTTGAGCAACAGGAGCGCACACGGGTGCAGGTAACAACCCTCAACGCGCGATTATATGAGCCCGGTCTTTTGCTTCAGGGTCAGCTTGAACCATGGAGTGCTGTAAACGTGAGCGCCAGGGTAGCTGGCACAGTCGAGAGCATTGAAGCAGACCTCGGTGATTCGGTAAAAGCCGGTCAGGTGCTTTTAACCTTGTCTGAAGACGGCCGTGGTGCAGGGGTTGATCGCTGGCAGGCAAGGGCCAGGAAACTGGAAGCGGATTTGGTGGCAGTGAGGAAATTGGGTTCCAGAAACCTGGCGTCGCAATCAGATATTCTCGATGTGGAAAGCGAACTGGCGGCCGCTCGGGCGGAATTGAAGAGCGCTCAGCTTGCAGTTTCTCACCTCAGGCCGACGGCGCCGTTTGATGGGCTGATTAACAGCAAAAACGTTGAGGACGGAAGCTTGGTCGAGGTTGGCTCTCCCTTGTATGAGTTGGTTCGTATAGACCGGCTCAAGGCCAAAGGACAGGTGCCTCAGCAGTCTGTTGCACAAGTGTCACCGGGCCAGAAGGTGCGAGTGCGCCCTCTGGATGGAGATGCGCTTGACGGCGTAGTCACCTTTGTAGCCAGTGCAGCAAACGCCGATACCCGCAGTTTTGCCGTAGAGATCGCCGTTGAAAACCCGGATCAGAAACGCATTGCAGGTGGCAGTGCCAACCTTCGTGTTGCCTTGGCCGATGTTCAAGCCACGTTTATTTCCCCGGCTTATCTCTCCCTTGGGAACGACGGGCGCCCGGGCGTGAAGTATGTTGATGAACAGAACCGGGTCGTTTTTCGCACGGTAAAGTTGCTCAGTGTTTCTACTGAAGGTGCCTGGGTAACGGGCTTGCCAGATGAGGTTCGCCTGATCACCCGTGGTGCGGGCTTTGTAAGCGAGGGTGAGTATGTTGAGCCTGTCGATGCGGCTGATGAGCGGGGCTGAGTAACATGCGCTCACTTATTTTCGCGGCCATAGACCGCAGCCGCACCACGCTTCTCACTCTGTTGTTCCTCACGGTGGGTGGCATTGCGGCATTTCAGACGATCCCCCGGGAGGCAAACCCCGACGTCACCATTCCCATGATATATATCTCCATGACCCTGGAAGGTATAAGCCCGGAAGATGCGGAGCGCCTACTGGTGCGGCCCATGGAGCAGGAGCTGCGCTCGCTTGAGGGCGTCAAGGAGATGCGTGGCACAGCCTCCGAGGGGCATGCCTCCGTGATGCTGGAGTTTGATGCAGGCTTTGATCCGGATACCGCCCTGGTGGATGTTCGGGAAAAAGTCGATACAGCCCGCAGCAAGCTCCCCCGGGAAGCAGACGAACCGCGGGTGAATGAAATCAACGTTTCCCTGTTCCCGGTATTGTCCATTGGCCTTTCGGGACCGCTCTCTGAGCGTGAACTTATAACGGTTGCCCGTGGACTTCAGGATGCCATCGAAGCCATTCCCGAAGTGCTGGAAGTTGACATTGGTGGCGACAGGGAGGATCTGCTGGAAATTGTTGTAGACCCTCAGGTGCTGGAAGGCTACGGCATAGATTTCGACCAGCTCAGCAATCTGGTCACCCGCAATAACCAGTTGGTGGCAGCTGGGTCGCTGGATACCGGCAATGGCCGTATGACACTAAAAGTGCCCGGTGTTATCGAAAATATCGAAGACGTTATGTCCATGCCTATCAAAGTTGATGGCGATACGGTGGTCACCTTCGGTGACGTTGCCATGCTGCAGCGCACCTTTAAAGACCCGACGGGATTCGCCCGCATTAACGGCGAGCCGGCACTTGTGCTGGAGGTGTCCAAACGCACAGGGGCCAACATCATTGAAACCGTGGGCCAGGTGCGAGAGCTGATTGCCCGGGCAAAACCGCAGTTGCCGGATCCACTGGATATTCGCTACATCATGGATCAGTCCGAAGACGTCCGCGACATGCTGAGCGATCTGCTCAATAACGTGTTGACCGCCATTGTGCTGGTCATCATCGTGATCATCGCCGCCATGGGGCCGCGTTCGGCCATGCTGGTGGGGCTTACCATTCCCGGTGCGTTCCTTACCGCTATTCTGGTGATCTGGAGTATGGGCCTCACCCTCAATATCGTTGTGCTGTTCAGCCTGATTCTGGTAGCTGGCATGCTGGTAGACGGCGCCATTGTGGTATCAGAGCTGGCAGACAGGAACCTGTCGGAAGGGCAGACGGTGAAAGACGCGTGGGCAGAGGCCGCAAGCCGCATGGCGTGGCCGATCATTGCGTCTACGGCGACCACTCTGGCGGTGTTCGTACCGCTTCTTTTCTGGCCCGGCGTGGTAGGCGAATTCATGAAATTTCTGCCTATTACCGTGATCATTAGTCTGACAGCTTCTCTGGCAATGGCCCTCGTGTTTTTGCCGGTTCTGGGTGGCGTGAGTGGCGGCCATCGGGCCCGTACCGTCAGTGAAAACGGGCGAATGATGCAGGGCTATCGCCGGCTGCTCTCCACACTTCTTTCCTCGCCTGGTTTCACTCTGGCAGGTGTGCTGGGAGTGGTTTTGGTGGTCTACGTCGCCTATGCCAAATTCAACTATGGTATTGAGTTCTTCCCCAGTGTGGAGCCGGATTCGGCACAGGTGCAGGTGCGCGCACGCGGGGACCTGTCGGTTCTCGAGCGGGACGCCATTGTGCGGCAGGTGGAGGGCCGTTTGCAGGGAATGCCGGAAGTAAAAGCGCTTTATGCGCGATCAATGGTGAGCGCCAGCACGCAAATGGCACCGGATGTGATCGGGGTGCTCCAGTTCCAGTTTACCGACTGGTTTACCCGCCGCCCGGCCAGCTCAATCCTGGATGATTTCCTCGCCCGCACGGAGGACATTCCGGGCATTGCGCTGGAATTCCGTAAGCAGGAGAACGGCCCCGCTGGTGGCAAGCCGATCGAGCTGCAGATCAGCAGCCGCGACAGTAGCAAGCTTAACGGGTATGTGGATCAGATCGAGAATCAGATGCGCGCCCAAGGCGGTTTTCTGGATATTGAAGATGACCGCAGTTTGCCCGGTATTGAATGGCGCCTGGAAGTGGATCGCGTGGCCGCTGCCCGTTTCGGAACCGATGTGCTCAGCATTGGCAGTGCGGTTCGCCTGGTGACCAATGGCCTTGTGCTGGCAACCTACCGGCCTGAAGACGTGCGTGACGAGGTGGATATTGCCGTGCGGGTTCCCAACAACTGGCGTGAACTGGATCACTTGCAACGCCAGACGCTCAACACATCGCGCGGGCAGGTGCCGCTGTCGCAGTTTCTTGATCTGCAACCGGGACACAAGACCGGCAGCATTGCCCGGGTGGACGGGCAGCGAACGGTCACCATCAAATCAGACATTCAGCCTGGCGAGCAGGTGGATAGCTTGCTGAAAGGGCTGCAGGCTGAGCTGCCGGAGGCACCGGAAGGTGTTACTGTCAAATTTGCCGGCGAAAACGAAGATCAGCAGCAGGCTTCCAATTTTCTGGTAGGTGCGTTTCTGGTTGCGATTGCCATGATGCTGCTCATTCTGGTGACCCAGTTCAACTCGTTGTATCAAAGCTTTCTGATTCTCTCAGCGATTGTGCTCTCCACGGCCGGGGTTCTTCTGGGACTGCTGCTGAACGGCCAATCTTTCGGGATCGTGATGGTGGGTATGGGGATCATTGCGTTGGCGGGCATTGTGGTGAACAACAACATCATTCTGATAGACACCTACAACCACATGAAGAAAGAGGGAATGGCGGCGTATGAGGCGGCGCTGGAGACCAGTTGCCTGCGTTTGCGGCCAGTGCTGCTCACCGCTGTGACCACGGTGCTGGGCCTGATGCCGATGGTGCTGAGTATCAACGTCGACCTGCTGACACCATCCCTCGGGCTGGGCGCGCCATCGACTCAGTGGTGGGCGCAGCTTTCCAGCGCCATTGCGGGCGGCTTGGCGTTTGCCACCATACTGACACTACTGTTGACGCCGGCCATGCTCGTGCTTGGTGACAAGGTCGGACAGAAAGTAAGAGGCTTGGCCCCCAGGTACTCATGACCAATCCGCTTACAGAGCTGTTCCGAAAATTAACACTTATTGCAGATAGAACCAGGGATTATCGGCATCGAGCCCAAACGCGATCTCCAGGAGCGTGCGGTCGTCCCCATGACGACCCATAAGTTGCACTGAAACGGGCAGGTTCTCGGGTGTCAGCGCCATGGCAAGTGAAATGGCGGGCGCGCCGGTTAAGTTGGCCAGCGGCGTGAAGTTGGCATACCGGGTATGTCGGTCGAACAAGGTATCGAAAGCTACGTTCGGGCTGAGGTGGCCAAGTTTGGGCGTGGTATGGCCCAACATTCCTGGAGGAATACTCTACTCGAACGCAAAACACGACGACATGTCATTTCAGGTATGAGTTCACAAGCCCGCTATCTTAAGTGGGCTTGCAGGGTGTTTGAGGAGGAGTGCTGTGTCAGGCGCTGTTTTTGCGGGATTCCTTGATGATATCGTAAGCGTGTGTGATTTCCTGCGTACGCTCTTGTGCCATTTCACGCATGCTTTCCGGAAGGCCGCGCCCTGCGAGTTTGTCGGGGTGGTTTTCGCTCATCAGCTTGCGATAAACCTTCTTGAGTTCTGCATCGCTGACAGAGGGGGATACCCCCAGAATTTTGTAAGCATCCTCATTCTGCTGAGCGCTGGACCGTTGGCTGCCAGCCTGCCCGGCATGAGCGCCACGCAACATGGCTTCCAGTTGATCCACCTGGCTCTCGGGCAGGCCAAGGCCGCGGGCTATGCGAACCAGCATTGCGTGCTCAGCCGGGTGTATAACGCCATCTGCCGCAACCGCAGAAACCTGTACCTGAAGAAACATCTGCAGAAAAGCCGGTTGGCGACCGCTGATGCTTAAAAAGTGGTTCAGCTCTGCATCCAGATCAAAGTCTTCGGCCTTACCACGACTGAACGCGGCTTTGGCTGTTTCTCTTTGGGCTTCGTTCAGGCGAAAGCGCACAAACATGGCTTCGGCCATCTGTATTTCATCTGTCGATACAACGCCATCTGCCTTGCAAAGGGCGCCCATAACCGCAAAAACAGATTCAATAAAGCCCGATTGGATGTTCTGGAGCTTGCCAATCAGGCGGCTTTTCGCGCGGTTCAGCAGAAATGCACCCAGAGCGGCCCCCACCAGCAAACCGGGGAACTTGCCAAAGGTGTAACCAATCAGACCACCAATGATAATTGCAAACAGCATTAAAGCGTCCTTAAGGGATAATGAATCAGGCTACAGAATATACGTGTTTTTCAGTGAATCTTCATGAACAGGCTTTCATTCAGGCCATCTGTTTTTAAGTGAGCCTGGGGGTTGGCAGGTTTTTCGTGTTAAAAATATGGACTATGGCTTGCGCTTTAAATGAACCGTTGATGACTTTCGTTTCATAAGAACCGTTGATGACTCCTGACCTGTTTGCAGACCAGCCGATTGACGCGACTACCGAGATTCTTTCGGAGGGTGGGGTTGTGCTCCGGCAATTTGCTACTGCGCAAGGGCCGGATCTGCTGAGCGAGATCGAGCAGATAACGGCAGCCGCTCCATTGCGGCATATGAAGACACCCGGCGGGCACAGCATGTCTGTTGCCATGAGCTGTTGCGGAAGCTGGGGTTGGGTCACCGACGCGCGAGGGTACCGCTATCAGGCGGAGGACCCTTGTTGCGGCGCGCTCTGGCCCGCCATGCCATCCGCTTTCACCAATTTGGCCAGGTCGGCCGCATTTGCGGCGGGGTATTCGGAGTTCACGCCGGACTCCTGCCTTATCAACCGTTATGAGCCAGGCGCAAAAATGGGGCTGCATCAGGATAAGAATGAGCGCGACCTCTCGCAGCCTATTGTGTCTGTGTCTCTCGGGTTGTCCCAGGTATTTCAGTTTGGCGGGCTGACGCGGAGCGAGCGGCCAAAGAACATTCCTCTGGGGCACGGTGATGTGGTGGTGTGGGGTGGACCTTCGCGGTTACGTTACCACGGGGTGCTTACATTGAAGGCCGGAGCGCACCCGCTGACCGGCGCCAGCCGTTACAATCTGACCTTTCGCTGCGCCTGCTAACGGTTGCGTGGCTACTGAAACCATGCCACCAAAAGCCCCGCGCCCAGCGATAGCAGCATGGGGCCTGCCACATAAAGCCCTGTTTGCCGGTTACCGATCACCCAGGCCATGCCGGATTTGACCAGGTTGTTGGTGGCCGCCGCAATAACGATACCAAGAACGGCAGCGTCCATTGCCAGACCGTTGTTGGACATACGGGTGAGGGACAGGGTAATCGCATCCACGTCTGCAATGCCCGAGGTGGCCGCCAGCATATAAATACCGGCATCGCCCAGCCAGTCGTTCAGAAAAACACCAAGTAGCAGAATAGCCGTCAGCAGCAGGCCAAAAACCAGAGCGGATTTCAGATCCAGTGGGTTTTGGCCAAGCACAGGCTGGCTGACCTGGCTGGTTTCGGAATCCCTGCGCCAAAGGATGAGCGCCGGTAAATAAAGCAGAACCGTCATAACGGCCACCGGCCAGATCAGGCTTGGCAGCAGGTCACGGTTGATGACGAAGCAGTACACCAGTATGCGCGGGAACATGGTGCCACAGGCAATCAGAATGCCGGTCGCAAACTGTGCGTTCAGGGCCGGGTGCCGGTCGGCTTGGCGGGCAAAGTGCAGGGTTAGTGCGGTGGATGAGCTCAGGCCAGCAAACAGGCTGGTAAAGAGAATGCCTTTGCTGGTACCCGCCACTCGCATGGCGAAATAACCTACGAAGGATATGGATGCAATCATCACCACCATCCACCAGATTTCCCGGGGGTTAAGCACGCCACCTGGGCCCATTTGCTCGTTGGGGAGTAACGGCAGCATCACCACGGAAATAACAAGCAGCTTGAGTGCCGCATCCAGCTCGTGGGCCTGGAGTTTGCGTACCCACCCGTGAATTTCTTCCTTGTTATCCAGAAGAATCGCGGTGATGACAGCGGCGGTGGTTGCCATCACCGGGTCTACGGCCACTGCTATGGCACCAAAGCAGAACGTTAGCACCATGCTAACCATACCGGTAATGCTGAAATTGCGGATGTGATCAAGCCGTTCGCTGTAGGCCACGATTGCCATGGCGACCACGCTCAGCAAAAGAACGGGAAACGCCCAAATCGTAATTTCCTGGGCCAGAACGGCAGAAATGCCGCCCAGAAGACCAATAAGGGAAAACGTGCGAATACCGGCTATGCGCTCGCCGGATTTCTGTTCGCGGGCGCCCCAGCCCCGCTCCAGGCCTATGATGGCACCAAGAAGAAGCGCGACGGCAAGGTTCAGCGTTGTTTGATTAGCGGCCAGAAACTGGGATGCAACATCGTCCATGAACGAATGTAATTCCTTTTGATGGTATGCGGTGCCTGAATAATAGCAGCCAGCAAGGCTGGGAGCACAGGCGCCCTTACGCCGGAACCCGTATTTTGATAGACTTCGCGCCCTTTATTTTGCCGTAATCCGTAATTCAAGTGACGGCAATCCGACGTTCATTAAACCGCGCAGCCACCCGGGTACTCAAAGCTATGCTAAATACACTGAAAACCACCTGGTTTTCCAACACCAAAGGTGATCTGCTCGCAGGAATCGTGGTGGCCCTTGCCTTGATTCCGGAAGCGATTGCTTTCTCGATCATTGCTGGAGTGGATCCCAAAGTAGGGCTTTACGCCTCATTTTGTATTGCCGTGATCATCGCCTTCGTGGGCGGCCGCCCCGGGATGATCTCTGCGGCAACTGGCGCCATGGCGCTGTTAATGGTAACGCTGGTCAAGGAGCACGGCCTGGAATACCTGCTGGCCGCCACGCTGTTAACCGGTGTGATCCAGATTGTGGCGGGTTGGCTGAAGTTGGGCAGTTTGATGCGTTTTGTGTCGCGCTCGGTTGTGACGGGCTTCGTGAACGCCCTGGCCATCTTGATCTTTATGGCCCAACTGCCCGAGCTCACCAACGTAACCTGGCATGTCTACGCCATGACCGCCGCCGGACTGGGTATTATCTACCTGTTCCCTTATGTACCGGTGCTGGGAAAACTGTTGCCCTCGCCACTGATTTGCATCGTGGGTCTGACCATCGTCGCAGTGCTGTTCAATATTGACGTGCGCACCGTGGGTGATATGGGCGAACTGCCTGATACGTTGCCGATCTTTCTCTGGCCAGACGTGCCGCTGAACCTCGAAACCCTGATGATCATTCTGCCGTATTCCATTCCGCTGGCCGTAGTGGGTTTGCTGGAATCGATGATGACCGCCACCATTGTGGACGATCTGACCGATACGGAAAGTGACCGCAACCGTGAATGCCGAGGGCAGGGTATTGCCAACATCGGATCTGGCCTACTGGGTGGTATGGCTGGTTGTGCAATGATTGGCCAGTCGGTTATCAACATCAAATCAGGTGGTCGCACCCGGCTGTCCACGCTCACGGCGGGTGTGTTCCTGATGGTGATGATACTGGTGCTGGACGATGTACTGGTGCGCATTCCCATGGCCGCGCTGGTGGCGGTGATGATCATGGTGTCCATTGGTACGTTTTCCTGGGAATCCATTCGTAATCTGAAAACCCATCCGCTTTCTACCAACATTGTGATGTTGGTAACCGTGTGCGTGGTGGTGGTGACTCATAACCTGGCGCTGGGTGTGTTTGCCGGTGTACTGCTTGCGGCGCTGTTTTTTGCCAACAAGATCGGGCACTTTATGGAAGTGCAGACAACGCTGGACGAGTCCTCGGGCACACGCACCTATACAGTGACGGGGCAGGTATTTTTCAGTTCATCAGAAAAATTCGTTGCAGCGTTTGATTTCCGCGAAGTGGTCGATAAAGTGGTCATAGACGTGAGCCGTGCCCATTTCTGGGACATTACTGCGGTGGGCGCACTCGACAAAGTGGTTATCAAGTTCCGCCGTGATGGTGCGGAGGTGGAAGTGATTGGCATGAACAAGGCCAGCGCGACCATTGTTGACCGCTTCGGAGTACACGACAAGCCGGAAGGCATTGATCAGCTGATGGGCCATTAATATGCAAGACGCGACAGGAAATTCCCAGGATACACTGCAGGTTGTGGCCTGTATTGACGGCTCCGGCGCGGCGCCGGCGGTATGTGATTACGCCGCCTGGGCCAGCAAACATATGGACTCACCGCTGACCCTGCTGCACGTGCTCGATGAAGAGCGCTATCCGTCGGAGCCGGACCTGGCCGGGAATATTGGCCTGGGTAGTCGCGAGCATCTGCTCGATGAGCTGGCGCAACTGGATCGCAAACGGGCCAAACTGGCTCTGGAACACGGCAACCATATGCTGGATGAGGCCACACTCAGATTGCAGGAGGCCGGGGTTAGCGAGATCAAAAAACGCCAGCGCCACGGTGATCTTACGGAATCGCTGCTGGCCATGCAGGCTGAGATCCGTGTGCTGGTGATGGGGTTGCACGGCGAAAGCAGTTCAGACGGTGAACAACGCATTGGCAGCCAACTGGAAACCGTCATCCGTAGCATGAGCCGACCGATCCTGCTGGTACCGAATGAGTTTTCAGCGCCCAAAAGCGCCATGCTGGCTTTCGACGGCAGTGCCACGGCGTTTCGCGGAGTTGAGCACCTGGCCGCCAGTTCGGTACTCAAGGGTATGCCCCTGCACCTGGTGATGGTGGGTAATGAAACCTCAGAAGCCATGGCCCAATTGCGCAAGGCCGAGGCTATGCTGGCTCCTCTGGAGTCGGAAATTACACTGGCTATTCGAAGTGGCGAGGTAGAGCCGGTATTGCACGGTTATCAGGATGAGTTCGATATCGACATTCTGGTGATGGGCGCCTACGGCCACTCGAAAATTCGCCGCTTTTTATTGGGCAGCACGACGACCAGTATGCTGACATCGGCTAAAAAGCCGTTGGTGATTTTGCGGTAGCCAGTCACCATCGTGGATAGCGACTCATAAAAAAGGCGAAGCCGCATTGATGGTTTCGCCTTTTTTATGGCTGTGCCACGAGTTCAGGGGCCGGGTATCTCGGCCCCTGAACTCGTGGGTCTCAAATAAATTACGTGAAGGTTCTTGTTACCGGTGTATTGCCATCGTTTCATATGTGTCTACACGCAGAAAAATCAGGCGTAATATCTTTGTTGTAGTCCCACTAATTAATCAGGAGGCCTGCAGATGAGTGCACCACTGAATGGTAAAAAAATTGCATTTCTGGCAACAGACGGCGTAGAGCAAATTGAGCTAACGCGTCCTTGGAATGATTTGCAGGGAGCGGGCGCGACATTGGAATTGGTATCGCTCAAAGAGGGCGAATTAGACTGCTATCATCATCTGGATAAGGCTAAAAGTTTTCCAGTGGATAGCGTCGTTAGTAACGTAGATGCGAATTCTTATGATGCTCTGGTGCTTCCCGGTGGCGTGGCAAACCCGGATGCTTTGAGAATGGATGAGCATGCTGTCAGTTTTGTGAAGCAATTTTTCAACAAAGGGAAAACGGTGGCTTCGATTTGTCACGCGCCCTGGACCATTATTGAAGCAGGAATGGTAAAGGGCCGCACACTGGCCGCATGGCCTAGCCTTAAAACCGACATTGCTAATGCGGGCGGCACTTGGGTAGATGAGCCGGTTCACTATTCCGATGGTTTGATCAGCAGTCGCAATCCAGACGATCTGGATGCATTCTGTGCAAAGTTGATTGAGGTGCTTGCCGCCTAGTAATCACGCCTGAGTTATAACGCCCGTAGTCCCGTGCCGGGTGTTATAACTCAAGTTGCCTCGCCTGCCGCCACTCCCGAAGCCCAGGCCCATTGAAAATTGTGCCCGCCCAGATGCCCCGTTATGTCCACAACCTCGCCGATGAAGTAAAGGTTTGGGTGCTCCAGAGCCGCCATGGTTTTTGATGAAA
Organism: Marinobacter sp.; assembly: GCF_048266785.1. Lineage (GTDB taxonomy): Bacteria > Pseudomonadota > Gammaproteobacteria > Pseudomonadales > Oleiphilaceae > Marinobacter. The sequence continues at coordinate 93,291 of NZ_JBLWYX010000011.1, read as the reverse complement.
GCTGCCGAGTGTCTACACCGCCAAGTGTGACTTCAGCCGTGCGATACCCTTCTGTTCCCGCTGGCTTCACCGTCCATTGCCTAAGCGTGTCTGAAATCTGCTCAAGGTCGCTGTTCTTGTAGCTCTGAAGCGGGCCGTTCCAGCCGAAAAGCTCGTTGAAAGCCTGCGCGAAACGCTTAGGCAAGTGCTGAATAAGGTATTGGGCAACGGTTGATTGTGGCTTCTGTTTGCGCAGGGATAGCAGGTCTTCCAGGATGTTGCGATCTGGCAGCAGGTTGATTGTCAGCGGGTCGCCGGGCTGCCAGAAGCTGGAGATCTGTAGCATCGACGGCCCGCTCAGGCCCCGGTGCGTGACCAGCATGGGCTCCCGGAAATGCTGGTTGTTGCAGGCTGTATCCACCGGGCAGCTGACGCCTGAAAGCGGTGCCAGCTGCTGTTTCAGCTCCGGGTGCAGCGTGAAAGGCACCAGCCCGGCGCGGGTGGGCAGAACTGTGAGCCCGAACTGCCGGGCAATCTCGTAACCGAATCCTGTGGCGCCCATGGTTGGGATGGATAGACCGCCGCAGGCGATAACCAGGGATTCACAGGTGAGGGTGCCTGAACTGGTGTTAACCCGGTAGTGCCCGGCGCTTTGAGCTATGCCTTTAACGCTGGTTTTCATGCGAATTTCAGCACCGGCCCAGTCGCATTCCGTCAGCAGCATGGTGAGTATGTCTTTCGCACTGTCTTTGCAGAACAGCTGGCCGGCGGCTTTCTCTTCGTGCTCGATGCCGTGGCGTTCAACAAGATCCAGAAAATGCTGCGGGGTGTAACGCTTGAGAGCGGAAATGCAGAAGCGTGGATTATCTGATAGAAAATTGGCAGGCGTGCTATTGAGGTTGGTGAAGTTACAACGCCCGCCGCCAGACATAAGGATTTTTTTGCCAGGCTTGTTGGCGTGATCCAGTACCAGAACTTTGCGCCCGCGATAACCTGCGGTAGCAGCGCACATCAGGCCGGCGGCGCCGGCACCGATAATGATTACGTCGTACTGGTTACTGGAACTTGCCGTCATTACTGCCCGCCGATTGGTTAATGAGGCGCGCAGTATACCAGCCTCAGAGCGGCTTTATGGCTCATTCCAGATGAACCGTTCCTTCCATGTAGAAAGCCGCTTGCCCGGCAATAGCAACACGGTCGCCTTTCAGCTCACAGCGTAATACACCGCCCCGTGCCGACAGTTGCCGGGCTTCAAGTTTGGTTTTGCCGAGCTTTTGGGCCCAGTAGGGCACCAGAGCACTGTGAATCGAGCCGGTAACCGGGTCTTCATCAATGCCTGAGCCGGGTGCGAAGTACCGGCTGACAAAGTCGGCCTGGTCGCCGGGGGCGGTGACAATCAGGCCCATATTGCCCAGTTGCTTCAGTATCCGCATATCCGGCTGCACAGCTCTAACTGCTGCTTCGTTTTCCAGAACGATCATGTCATTCGTGTCGCTCGGCACGTGAAAGGCCGTCGCGGGCGCATTTTTGACGGCTTCGAGAATGATTGCGGGTGTCTTCTGCTCTTCGATCGGAAGGTTAGGGAAGTCCAGAACCAGCCAGTCGTTCGGAGACTTCTGAACGCCCAGAGGACCGCTTCTGGAGTGGAAATGAATCGAATTTTCGGCCCAGCCCAGTTTGTTAAAAATGACCCAGGCGCTGGCCAGAGTGGCGTGCCCGCAAAGCGGCACCTCAATACGCGGAGTGAACCAGCGTATATGGAAGTCTGCGCCATTAGCGCCGGTTTCGCGCACGAAGAATGCCGTCTCTGCGAGATTGTTCTCGGCGGCCAGTGCCTGCATGGTTTCGTCTGGAAGCCATGCTTCCAGGGGCATAACAGCGGCCGGATTACCCTTGAAAATCTCGCCGGCAAACGCGTCTACCTGATAAATGGGGTATCTCATGTCCTGTTCTCCGGGAGCAAACGCTTGGCGTAATGGTGAGCCTTGTAGCTGGCAAACTGCGCCAGTTCACGCTCACTGTAAAAGTGTAGCTCGGGCAGAGGGTTATGATGTGTGACTACCCAGTGCTCCTGATCTGCCTGACTGATAGAAAATCCGAGATCTTCCAGCCACTGACGGCTGGTGTTTAATCCGTCCCCATACAGGACGGGAACGTTGGACTGAAGACCGAAAAGATTGTTCCGGGTTGCTGCCAGAGCGTGACTGTTTGCTATGCCCATGATGAAACTCCTTCTTCTGTTTGCGATGTTGTTATTGTCCTCCCGTGCTGACAGCCATAACAGATTCAGATAATCTGTATTTGAACCGGTACAGAGTGTAAATTCTATCATCTGTACCGTCTGCTTTTTGGGGTATCTGTACTGTTCCGGTCTGATGCCAATCTGTTGCAATAGGAGTGTTGGTTGCCTATGTGAGCGACAGCTTTCCTGATTCGGTGAGGTGAATGGAATGGGCGTTTTATATAACCAGGTAGCAGACAGGCTTCAGGCACTGATACAGGACAGCGTATACCGGGATGGAGATCGCCTGCCGGGAGTAAGAGTTTTAAGCAAACAGTTTGGAGTCAGCATTTCGACCGTGCTGCAGGCGCATCAGACGCTTGAGGCCCGTGGTTATCTTCATGCCCGGGAACGCAGTGGCTATTTCGTGCGCTTGCCCGCAGTCGATGCCCCGGAGCCGGTTATGCACAAGCATCGGAGCCGTCCGATTCCGGCCAGTGCGCGAGAGATGGCTCTTGAGCTGTGTGCCGACGAGCAAAAGCGCATGGTGCCGCTGGCGACCGCCATTCCCCATGCGGACTACCTGCCGTTGCGGCAGATTCAGCAGTGTACCCTCTGGGCGGCACGGCGTGGTCTTGAAACGCTCGACTACGCATTTCCCGGCAAAGAAGTATTTCGCCGGCAGATCGCACAGCGTATGGCCTCCGTGGGCGTGCCTGTTACGCCGGACGATGTGCTTGTTACCAATGGCGCCCAGGAAGCCATCATTCTCGGCTTGCGTGCGGTTACTCAGCCCGGTGACATAGTGGCGGTTGAGTCGCCCTCGTTCCCTGGCATTCTGCAGGCTCTGGAAGTCGTCGGGTTGCGGGCAATGGAAATTCCGACCCACCCATCCGATGGTCTCAGCCTTGAAGGCCTGCAGCTGGCCCTGGAACAGTGGCCTCTGAAAGCCTGCGTGGTGGTCACCAATCACAGCAATCCCATGGGCGCCAGAATGCCGGATGAGCGCAAGAAACAGCTGGTTTCGATGCTTGCTGCTGCCGGAGTGCCGTTGATTGAAGATGATATTTACGGAGATCTCTACCACACGGGCGAAAGGCCGAAGCCTGCCAAAGCCTTTGATCGCACGGATAACGTGATCTACTGCAATTCGTTTTCAAAAACCATTTCTCCCGGGCTCAGATTGGGCTGGATGCTTCCCGGGCGGTACATGGCCAGCGCCAGACAGCAAAAGTACTTTTCCAATCTGGCTACGGCGTCCATACCACAACTGGCGGTGGCGCATTTTCTTGAGCAAGGTGGCTATGATCGGTATTTGCGCACTGCACGGCAGAATTACCGGGAGGCGACAGAGCGTATGAGAGCGGCTGTGGCGCGGTCATTTCCTGTTGGTACCGCGGTGAGCAGGCCCCAGGGTGGCTTTGTACTCTGGGTGCAGTTACCCGCTGGCGTTTCCGGAACCCGGGTTTATCAACGTGCCCGGGCGGAAAATATTAACGTGGCACCTGGCCTGATGTTCTCGATTTCAGACAAGTTTGAATCGTGCCTGCGGCTGAACGGCGGCAATCCCTGGAGCGAACGTATCGATCAGGCAATCGCGAGGCTTGGTGCTCTTGCCCATGAGGAGCAGGCTCAAATCGATTAAGGTGGCTGGCGGGAGGTTGTTCAGAGCCCAGTGCGAAGGTTCAATGGGTCAATTAACCCGGCGGTAATGGCTATGCCCGTAATGTCGGGCAGTCGCTCCGCACCGAGTCGCTTCATTACGCGGGCTCTGTAGAGGTCAATGGTCTTGATGCTGACACCCAGTTGGTCGGCAATTTCCCGACTGCTATAGCCTTGCGCCATAGGCAGAAATACATCCCGCTCCCGGCGCGTGAGCGTTGCAATGAGCGCCTCAGTCCGTTCGTCACCCAGCTGCAGATGGCTGGAGTGTTGATGGGCCTCCAGTGCCTGCTGCACGCTGTCCAGAAGTAGCTGCTCGTTGAACGGTTTCTCGATAAAATCAAAGGCGCCAGATTTGAACGCGCGCACCACAATAGGCACATCTGCATGGCCAGACACGAAAATAATCGGCAACTCAATGCCTCGTTTTTGCAGCTCTTCCTGAACGTTAAGCCCGCCGAGGCCTGGCATCCTTACATCCAGAACCACACAGCCGCCCCGGTTGTCTCCCAGAGCGTCAAGAAACTTGCGGCCATCGCTGTACGCCTGCACGTTCAACCCGACCGACTCCAGCAGCCACTGGGTTGATTCCAGCATGCCGGCGTCGTCATCAACAACGTACACAGTGGTCGCCGCCGGGGCAGGTTGTTCACTCATCGGCTACAGCCTCCGTGTTTGGTGCGCGTTTGTTTGTTGATGCTGCCGGGAAGCGACAGGTTAGCGTAAGGCCGCCGGTTGCAGCAGGTTGAGCATCCAGAAATCCGCCAAACCCTTCAATGATGGAGCGGCTCATGGAAAGCCCAAGCCCAAGCCCCTGAGGTTTGCTGGTATAAAACGGCTGGAACATCTGTCTGATTTCCTGTTCATCAAGTCCGGGGCCTTCATCCGTGACATCAATCAGTGTCTCGCTTTCGTTATTTATCGACGTTGAGATCATCAGGCGGGAACGTAGGCCGTCTGGTTGAGAGTTCCGCGCTTCCACATTTGCTTCGATGCCATTACGGATCAGATTGATCAACACCTGCTCCAGCAATACCGGATCTGCGATGATGCTCGGCTCGCAGGTGGCAGGTGCACAGATAATCTCCACGTTGTTTTTGTCCGCGTCCCATTGGCACAGCCGGGCGACATTCGTCAGGGTCTGGTTTAGCAAAACCGCTGCGGTGCGCTTCTGGCCTTTGCGGAGAAAGGCGCGCAGGCGCCTTATGACTTCGGAAGCGCGATTGGCATGATGAATGATTTTCTCAAGACCATCGTCTACACGCTCGAGATTTTCAGGATTTGTACCGGCGCTTTTAAGGTAACGCTGGCTGGCACCGGCAAAATTGACGATTGTTGCCAGCGGCTGGTTCATTTCGTGGGCAATGCTTGAGGCCAGTTCGCCGAGAGTTGCCAATCGTGCCGTGTGGGCAAGCTCATCTGCCAGTTTGCGGCTGTTTTCTTCCGACTCCACCCGTGCCGTGATATCCCTCGATACGCTGACCACCTCAACAACCGCCCCCGTGTAGGTTTCCCGTATGGCGCGGCTTGCAATTTCGAGCCAGCGTTTGCTGCCGTCACGATGAGTTATATCCAGGGTCATGGTGGCGTAGCCGTCTTCCGTCAACAGTCTGTGACTTTCCATCAGTTGCCGGGCCGTACTGTCAATATGAAAGATATCCTCCAGCGCTTTGCCCCGGAGTTCTTCTGGCCAGTAACCGAGCAGGCGCCATGAAGCCGGGGTTGCATCGATAAAACGTCCATCCGGAGCATGACGTGAAATGAGGTCGGTGGTGTTTTCGGTGATTAGCCGGTAAAGGCGGTTCGATCGAATGGCTTGTTCGTGGGTGCGGACATCCTCTGTGGCATCTCTGCCACGGGCAAGCACCTCGCCTGTTTGCGGGCAGGGGATAAACGTCCACATGAGAATAGTGTCGTTGAACCGGGCTTCCGCATTCTCGATTGATCGTGCCTGTTGCAGGGCAGCTTTTACCAGTGCCTGCACATTCGATGGGAGCAGATCAGCGAGGCTGGGCAGGCTGTTTCCCGCCCGCAATGTTTCGGCGGCCTGATTGCTGTGTAACAGGGTGGCGCTTGCGCCAAGTATCAGGCCGGGTTGCGGATCTGCATCTGACAAACTAAAACCCATAGTAGTAACAGCGTCGCTCGTAAGGGGTGGTATATAGTATTTGCACTATAATACGTTGGTGTAATTTCTATATGTTGGGCTGTTAAATATTATATCGCTCTATGAAAGTATAGCGACCCCAGCGATTTTGCTGAATACACCACAAGAACAATAGGCTTATACAGAGGACCACACAATGACCTCGATCTTTGATCAGGATCTAACGCCTGTCGGCGCCAATTACGCTGTTCAATCTCCCGTTGATTTTATTGAACGTACTGCCAGTGTGTATCCGGATTTTCCGTCCATTATTCACGGAGCTATCCGCTATAACTGGTCGCAGACCTATGATCGCTCCCGGCGGCTGGCGTCGGCGCTGAAAGGTCGGGGCATTGGCAGGGGCGATACGGTCGCCGTGATGTTGCCGAATATTCCAGCGATGGTGGAATGCCATTTCGGGGTACCCATGATAGGTGCGGTGCTTAATACGCTGAATGTGCGCCTGGATGCTGAAGCCATTTCCTTCATGCTCGAGCATGGCGAAGCAAAAATTGTAATCGCCGATCGCGAATTTGGCCAAGTGGTACGCGACGCTGTCAGCCAGTTGGAAGACAAGCCTCTGGTCATTGATGTGGACGACCCGGAATACGGTGAGGGCGTTCAGGTAAGCGATCTGGACTACGAAGAGTTTCTGAAGGAAGGTGACCCGCAGTTTCAGTGGAGCTTCCCGGATAACGAATGGGATGCAATATCGCTGAACTACACCTCCGGAACCACCGGTAACCCCAAAGGTGTGGTGTATCACCACCGAGGCGCTTATATCAACGCTCTGGGTAACCAGGCCGTGTGGTCAATGGGTATGCACCCCGTGTATCTGTGGACGCTGCCCATGTTCCACTGCAACGGCTGGTGCTTCCCCTGGACAGTGACAGCCATGGCCGGTACTCACGTTTGCCTGCGCCGGGTTGATCCGGAAAAAATCCTGCAACTGATCCGTGATCATCAGGTCACGCATATGTGCGGCGCGCCCATTGTGCTGAACGCCTTGTTGAATGTGCCGCCCGAGTCCAAGGCCGGCATTGATCACGAAGTCCGCTCTATGACCGCAGGCGCGGCGCCTCCGGCTCAGGTTATTGGTGCTGTCGAGGAAATGGGCATCAAAGTGACTCACGTCTATGGCCTGACGGAGGTCTATGGCCCGGTAACGGTCTGTGCGTGGAAGTCGAAGTGGGATGATCTGCCGCTGCATGATCGGGCGAAGATAAAAGCCCGTCAGGGTGTGCGTTATCACACCCTTGCCGGCACCATGGTGGGTGACATCGAAACCATGGAACCGGTTCCAAAAGACGGCAAGACCATCGGTGAAATCTTCCTGCGCGGTAATACCGTGATGAAAGGTTATCTGAAAAACCCGAAAGCCACTGCGGAAGCGTTCCGTGGCGGTTGGTTCCATACCGGCGACCTGGCCGTATGGCACGAAGACGGCTACATGGAGATCAAGGATCGTCTCAAAGACATCATTATTTCCGGCGGCGAGAACATTTCCACCATTGAGGTAGAGGATACGCTTTACCGTCACCCGGCCGTTCTTGAGGCTGCGGTAGTGGCTCGCCCGGATGAAAAATGGGGCGAAACTCCCTGCGCCTTTGTAACTCTCAAGCCGGAGGCTGGCGATGTGAGCGAGGACGATATTATCAACTTCTGTCGCGAACACCTGGCTCGCTTCAAGGTACCCAAAACCGTTGTTTTCTCTGAATTGCCCAAGACCTCCACGGGCAAGATCCAGAAGTTCGTACTAAGGGATCAGGCCAAAAAACTGGACTGATTTCCTGACCGGCAGCGCCAGCCCTGGCGCTGCCGGATATCGCTACTAAAACAAAATGTCAGGCACACGCCCAGTGCGTGTGCCGGGAGATTCGCTATGCAAATTTTTCACCGTAAGAATGGGGAGCAGCAGCCATACTGGCCAGCCGGTCCTTTCCAGATCCGTCTTCCGTTTGTTCACTATCGCTGGGAATTTGCGGAGATGGTGCAGGCATTGATCATGTTTGTGGTTAGCCTGGCCATGATCCCTCTACTGCAAAAATATCTGGGTCTGCCCTACGACGTAGCGCTGGCTTATGCAGTGATCTGCGGTATTGGTTTTATGTTGCCAGCCCTGCTGGGTGTACCACTGGTGCCCGGCTGGATAACGCCGGGTATCCCCGTGGTGCTGCTTTTTCTGAGTGATTTTGAGCCTGGCCCGGAGGCAATCCAGGCGATGTTCGCACTGCAGTTTCTGGTGTTTATCATTTTCCTTTTTCTCGGCGTCAGTCGTTTAGGTAGCAAGTTGGTTGATCTGATACCTCGTTCCATGAAGGGCGGTATTATTATCGGTGCCGGTATTGCCGCTCTGATGGGGGAAATTGAAGTGGGCGGTCGCGTGGCCAATACGCCCATATCACTGATTGTTGGCGGCCTGGTTTGCCTGTATCTGATGTTTTCTGTGTCTTTCAAGGGCTTTGTTGAGGTCAACTCCCTGGCTCGCAAGGTGGCCAATTACGGCATGGTCCCGGGCATGATTGTGGCCATTGTGGTGGGGTTTGCTACCGGCGAATACGAGGTGCCGAATGTTGAGTGGGGCATTACCAAGCCGGCTTTTGACGAGTTGTGGAACTACCTGCCGTTTACGGTTGGATTCCCCAATCCCGAAGTATTCCTCTATGCCATTCCAACGGCAGTCATTGCCTACATTATTGCCTTCGGGGATATCGTAGTGGGTCAGTCCCTTATGAATCGTGTGGATCATCTTCGTAAAGACGAAGATATCGACAACAGTATCGACCGCGTGCACCTGGTAACCGCCATCCGGAACGGCGGGCATGCCTTCTTTGCTCCTTACCCCGGGCTAGCTGGCCCAATCTGGACCGCCGTAACGGCTACCATGGCTGAGCGTTACAAGTATGGCCGCAACGCCATGGACTCTATCTATAGCGGTGGTGGCACCTTCTGGATTACCGGCTTTATTGCCCTGTTTATCCTGCCGCTGGTGAGCTTTTTCCAGCCGGTACTGCCCATTGCGTTGTCTCTGACGCTTTTGTTGACTGGCTACATCTGTTTGATGGTTGGTCTGGAGCAGTTGGAGAACAACACTGAGCGGGGCATTGCCGGCACCATGGGCGTGGTTTTGGCGGTTTATGGCGCAGGCTGGGGCCTTGCGACGGGTGTGGTTCTTTACCTGTTGATTGAACGAACCAAGCTGCTTGGCTTTACCTCAGACCCTGAAGCCCCGGGGACAAAGGCAGAAGTAGAAGACTGAATTGGTGGCCTCCGGTTTGCGCCGGAGGTCGTCCAGACCCTGTGTGTCTTTGGGGAGGCGGAATGCCTCCCCTTTTTTGCCTACGATCCCGCCAATGACGGTGTGTCATTTTGTGACAATCTGTCCGTTTTACCAGCTTCACCCTTCCTTCTTGTTTTCAGGACTAAAGTTTCCGGATGGCGAACAGCAGTTTATCAATGTGGTGCGGCTGTACCGGGACAGGATTGAAGATCCCAAGCTGAAGGCCGAGATTCGCGGCTTTATTGGCCAGGAAGCCTTGCACAGCCGTGAGCACAAAGACTACAACGAGGCGTTGAAAGCTCGGGTTATGACATTGACGGGCTGGATCGCCGTTTTCGCAAGCATATGGAGCCTTCGCACCTGGATGGGCGGGCTCAACTTTCTGTGGGGAAAGCCCGGCATTTTGCGCCAGTGCCTGCCTGATTTTCTGGCGTATTTCCGCAAGGACTTCCATTCGTGGTAGCAGGACAACAGGGCGCTGCTGAAAAAAAACTTCCAGAAACTGGATGTTGCAGCTTGATCTGAATTGAAAGTCAGACACTTGCGGGGTGGGCGACACTGGCCTGCCCGCAGTGAATCAACCGCATTTATAGCGAACCTGTTTTGTCAGTCTTCGTGTTAGCCTCATGGCCTCCAAAGTAAATACAATCTTATTTTTAACCTCAACAGGGCCGTCAATACCATGACCAAGGATAAGACCGATCCAGCCAGTCAAATGCTTGAATTGCATGTCAAGCATGAGGTTGCATCACTTAAGGGCGCAAAACTCCGCAAGTTTCTCAAGCAGGAGGTCAGTGAGCTTCTTGATCTTGCGGGTGGTATCACGCTGAATCGCATCGCCTCGGAAAACCAGGTGATGGAGACCATTCAGCGTGTTGTCGTGAACATGGAACTGGACGCAGGCATTCCGGAGCTGGCGGGTGAAATGGCCACCGAGGTGCTGAATGCGCCGGTTCAGGCAAAGACAGCGCTGGGAGACATTATCACCCGGGAGCAAGCTACTGGCTTTGTGGAAGAAATGCTTGAGCTCAGGCAGCAACGTGAGCGGGTGATCAGCGAAATCATGGCTCATCCGGTTTATCAGGAACTGGTTTCGAATGTGGTGTATCAAGGGGTGGTCAATTACCTCTACGAAGACAACCTGATCACCAAGTCGGTCCCCGGCGTTGGTTCCATGATGAAATTTGGCAAGCGTATGGCCAATAAAGCGGTACCCGGGTTGGATGAAACCTTTGAACGACGGCTCAAAGCCTGGCTCTCCGACAGCCTGCCAGGGCTGATCAATCGCAGTGAGCAGTTTCTTCAGAAGGCGCTCTCCGATGATGAGGTGAGGGATACGGTTATGGCGGCCTGGGTCGCCATGGAGGACCGAACGCTTGCGGAGTTGCAGGAAGGCTTGGGTGATGTGGAATTGCAGACCTTTGTGGTGCTGGGCTATGAGTTCTGGCTGCAGTTCCGGAAGACCGACTACTTTGAAGGTTGCGCCCGTGCAGTGGTTGCGCACCTGTTTTTGAAATATGGTGACCGACCGCTTACCGATCTGCTCGACGACGTTGGCGTTACCGAGGATTTGATCATGGCAGAAGTGGACGCCTGGGCCATTCCGATTATAGACGTGCTCCGGGAAGAGGGTTATGTTGAGACTCTTGTGCGTCGGCGGCTGTCAGCGTTTTATAACTCCGCAGCCGCACGCAAAATTCTTGAGCAGGAGGCCTGACAGCTTCAGTCTTCCGCAACAAAAGATGTGGAGGTCTGTCTGGTTTTCGAGTTGTTCTGGGCTTATCTGATTGCCATAAGTCTGTTAACCGTAACGCCGGGTGTGGATACGCTCCTGGTTATGCGCAATGCCGGTCGCGGTGGCTTCCGGGATGGCTGCGCAACCAGTGTGGGTATTTGCTGTGGCTTGTTTATTCACGCCACTCTCTCGGCACTGGGTATCTCCCTTCTTTTGCTGGAAACAGCCTGGGCATTCTCTGCGCTCAAGTGGGCCGGAGCCTTTTATCTGATCTGGCTTGGCCTGGGTTCGCTCAGGCACGCGGTAAAGGGCGATCCCGATACTGGCGCAGGATCACCTGCGGTCGCCCGCCGCAACGTTCCACTGCAGGTGTCGTTTCGTGAGGGCCTGCTCTCCAATGCTCTTAACCCGAAAACTGCTCTGTTCTACATGGCTCTGTTGCCGCAATTTCTGGATCCTTCGGGAAGTGCCTTTCAGCAATCTTTGGTGCTGGCAGGCGTGCACTTTCTGCTGGCGATGTTCTGGCAGTGCGCGCTGGCCTGGATGGTGGTGCGTTTTCGGGGCGTGGGTGTTGGTGCTGGGGTAAAGCGAATGCTTAATGGGCTGACCGGGGGCTTTTTTATTGTGATGGGTGCAAAACTGGCAGGTAATTGACCGGGTATATAAAAAAGGGAAGCCGGAGCCGGCTTCCCTTTTTTTCAGGCGGTTGTACTAAACCGCACTGGAATTACTTCTCCAGATATTGAAGCTTGTTGGGCTTGCCATCCCACTCTTCAGCCTCTGGTAGAGGGTCTTTCTTCTCGGTGATGTTCGGCCACTTACCCGCCAGATCGGCGTTGAGTTCCACAAACTGAACCTGATCTGCCGGCAGTTCGTCTTCCGAGAAAATCGCCTCGGCCGGGCACTCAGGCTCACACAGCGCGCAGTCGATACACTCGTCAGGGTCGATTACCAGAAAGTTCGGTCCTTCGTAGAAGCAGTCTACCGGGCACACTTCCACGCAGTCTGTGTATTTGCACTTGATGCAGTTATCGGTAACGATAAACGCCATAATCAGATCCCTGGTCCAGTGGTCAATCTCATCCGGAGCGTGATGTCAGGCTCCATGGTTATATTTTAATGGGCGATATTGTAGGGAGCCACCCTCACAGCCGCAAGCGTTTGGCTGCTATAACCTTATTACCCAGATCAACTTTGTATCAGTTTTTCAGTAATCCCTTCAATTCATAGAGCCTGTTCATGGCTTCCCTGGGTGATAGTCCGTCCAGATCGAGACCCTGCAGGGCCTCCTCTACGGCACTGGGCGCCGCACTGGCAAACATGTCACCCTGATAAACAACTTGGCTGGATGCCCCACGATTCTTCGTGCTCGCCTCGGCTACTGCTGCGGGCTGCGTCGTTGCGGCCACTGCACTGTTTTCCAGCAGTTTCAGCTGCGTTTTGGCGTTGTGTATAACGTTCTGGGGTACGCCAGCCAGTTTCGCTACCTGCAGGCCATAGCTCTGGCTGGCCGGACCTTCGTGCACGTTATGCAGGAAAACAATACTGTCGTCGTGCTCGGTTGCCGTCAGGTGCACGTTGACCGCAAGCTCAAGATCGTCCGCCAGCTGTGTGAGTTCAAAATAGTGCGTGGCGAACAGGGTGTAGCAGCGAATTTCTTTTGCCAGGTGCTCTGCTGTGGCCCATGCCAGTGACAAACCGTCAAATGTGCTGGTGCCGCGGCCGACTTCGTCCATCAGAACCAGGCTGAACTCGGTAGCATTGTGCAGGATGTTGGCGGTCTCGGTCATTTCCACCATGAAGGTGGAGCGCCCGCCGGCGATGTCATCCGATGATCCCATGCGAGTGAAGATGCGATCCACCGGCCCCAGTACAGCACGGTTGGCGGGCACAAAGCTTCCGGTGTAGGCCAGCAGGCCAATAAGCGCAGCCTGGCGCATGTAAGTGGACTTGCCGCCCATGTTGGGGCCCGTAATCACCAGCATCCGGCGTTTTGCGTCCATTAGCAGGTTGTTGGGCACGAAAGGTTCATCAAGAAGCTGCTCCACCACCGGATGGCGGCCATCCTCAATATCAAATCCCGGGGCATCGCGGAATTCCGGTGCGACAAAACGCAAGGTGGTGGCTCGTTCGGCAAAGTTGCTGATGACATCCAGCTCTGCCAGCGCCTGAGCTGCATCCTGCAGCGGTGCGAGTTGTTCCGCGACGGTTTCCAGCACTTCATCGTAGAGTGCTTTCTCTCTTGCCAGCGCCCGGCTTTTGGCACTCAGGGCTTTGTCTTCGAATTCTTTCAGCTCGGGCGTGATAAAGCGTTCTGCGTTTTTCAGTGTCTGGCGGCGAATGTAATCAACCGGCGCCTGAGCAGATTGGGCCCGGCTGATTTCAATGTAATAGCCGTGCACCCGGTTGTAGCCAACTTTCAACGTGCTTATGCCGGTGCGCTCTTTTTCCCGGGTTTCCACATCAAGCAGATACTGGCCGGCGTTTTCACTGATGTTGCGCAGTTCGTCCAGCTCTTCGTCAAAGCCCTCACGGATCACGCCACCTTCACGGATGACAACCGGGGGGTTGTCGATAACGGCGCGCTCCAGAATATCGGCCAGCTCGGGGTACTCACCAATCACAGTGGCGAGCTTTACGATATGGTGTGAATTAACCGGCTTCAGTGTTTCTTGCAGTTCTGGCAGCACCAGAAAAGCATCCCGCAGGCGGGCCAGATCTCTGGGCCTGGCCGAGCGTAACGCCACACGGGCCAGAACGCGCTCGATATCGCCCACGGCCTTCAACAGGCTGTGTACCGGTTCGTAATGGAAGCCCTCAAGCAGAGCGGATACTGCGAGCTGACGTTGTTGCACCAGCTCCACATCCCGCAGCGGGCGATTCAGCCAGCGCCTGAGCTCCCGGCCACCCATGGAGGTTGCGGTCCTGTCCATCACCCAGGCCAGGGTGTGCTGGTGCCCGCCCATGAGGTTGACATCAATTTCCAGGTTACGGCGACTGGTGGCGTCGAGAATAACCGCCTCGTCGCGGCGTTCCCGGGTCAGCTTACGAATGTGGGGCAGGGCGGTGCGCTGGGTTTCTTTCGCGTACTGCAGTAAACAGCCGGCTGCACAAATGGCCAGGCCAAGATCTTCGCAACCGAAACCGGTGAGGTCGCGAACCTGCAATTGCTGGGTGATTACTCGGCGAGCCGTATCGGATTCAAATAGCCAGGGCCCCTGGCGGCGAACGCCTGTAAGGCCGGCAAGCACCTCCTGAAACGGGAAATCTTCACTGATCAGGATCTCCGCCGGTCGCAAACGCTGCAGCTCTCCCTGCAAGGCTTCCAGGCTTTCCAGCTCGGAAACCACAAATCGACCGCTGGAAATATCCAGTGATGCAAAGCCGAACTGCTCGCGGTGGTGGAATATGGCGGCCAACAGATTATCGCGGCGATCTTCCAGATAGGCGTCATCGCTGAGGGTGCCGGGAGTAACGATTCTGACCACCTGGCGATCAACCGGCCCTTTACTGGTTGCCGGGTCGCCAATCTGTTCGCAGATGGCGATGGATTGACCCGCTCTGACCAGCCGTGCAATGTATCCTTCGGAAGCATGAAACGGGATGCCCGCCATGGGAATCGGGTTGCCGCCGGACTGTCCCCTTGCTGTGAGGGTTATATCCATCAGCTCTGCAGCTTTTTTGGCGTCATCGTAGAACAGCTCATAGAAATCACCCATACGGTAGAACACCAGCTCATCCGGATGTTGACCTTTGATTTTCAGATATTGCTGCATCATCGGGGTGTGCTTTGGTAAATCGTTCTGAGCTGCTGACATGGACGAGTCCGGATAATCTTGCTTTGGGTGAAGCCACGGATTGTAAGAAAATAATGCCCGCGATGAAACGAAGGAGAACATTATGCCTGCCAGTGACCATGAACTCGAACAAGCAGGAGAAAAGTTGGCTGAGCAGTTAATGGCAGTCGGTCTGACTATGGTGACTGCTGAGAGTTGTACCGGTGGCTGGGTCGCCAAGGTGCTGACTGATAAGGCGGGCTCCTCTGCCTATGTGGTTGGCGGTCTGGTTACCTACAGCAATGACGCCAAACAGAAACTGCTCGGAGTGACCGGTGCCTCTCTGGATAATCATGGCGCCGTCAGCGAGCCGGTGGTCCGGGAAATGGTTGCAGGCGCATTGGCGACAACAGGAGCCGGTGTTGCGGTGGCTGTTAGCGGCATCGCGGGGCCTGGAGGCGGCAGTGAAGAAAAGCCCGTTGGCATGGTCTGGTTCGCTTGGGGTAGCAGCGTGGGAACTACTGAAGCGGTAGTGCGGCATTTCAGCGGGGATCGTGATCAGGTGCGTCGGCAGGCAGTTCTCTTTGCTCTGCAAGGTGTTAGCGAGTTTTTGGTGGGAGCATGAGTACTTCGGTAATAACAGGGGTTGGCCTCTCCCTCGGGGTATGTTTTAATACTGTTCAAATATACAGGGAATTCGCTGTTACCGTTGTACAGGTTCCCGCTTAACTACACCTCCACCGGCTTGCCATACCTTGCCGGCGGCCAAGGCAACAGAGGGTTTGCACTGATGGAAGACAACCGCAAAAAAGCATTGAGCGCAGCACTGGGCCAGATTGAGCGCCAGTTCGGTAAAGGCGCAGTCATGAAAATGGGCGACCAGCCCCGCGAAGCCATGCCTGCGGTCTCCACTGGTTCTCTGGGGCTGGATGTTGCTCTGGGTATAGGCGGCTTGCCTTATGGTCGGATTGTTGAAATCTATGGCCCTGAAAGCTCCGGTAAAACAACTCTGACCCTTCAGGTAATTGCCGAAGCACAGAAAGCCGGAAAAACCTGTGCCTTTATCGATGCCGAGCACGCCCTGGATCCGATCTACGCAGAAAAGCTCGGTGTCAACGTGGACGACCTTCTGGTTTCACAGCCGGATACTGGTGAGCAGGCTCTGGAAATTGCAGACATGCTCGTGCGCTCCAACGCGGTAGACGTCATCATTGTTGACTCCGTAGCAGCCCTGACACCGAAAGCTGAAATTGAAGGCGAAATGGGCGACAGCCACGTTGGCCTCCAGGCCCGATTGATGTCCCAGGCTCTGCGCAAGCTCACGGGCAATGTGAAGCACGCCAACTGCCTGCTGGTCTTTATCAACCAGATCCGTATGAAAATCGGCGTAATGTTTGGCAGCCCGGAAACCACCACCGGCGGTAACGCCCTGAAATTCTACTCATCTGTACGTCTTGATATCCGCCGCATCGGCGCGGTAAAAGAAGGCGACGAAGTTGTTGGTAATGAAACCCGCGTTAAGGTCGTAAAGAATAAGGTGGCCCCGCCTTTCCGGCAGGCCGAGTTCCAGATTCTTTATGGCAAAGGCATCTACCAACTGGCTGAAGTGCTCGATATGGGCGTTAAAGAAGGCTTTGTGGATAAATCTGGCGCCTGGTATGCCTACAATGGTGACAAAATTGGCCAGGGCAAAGCCAACGCCTGCAAGTTCCTGGAAGAGAACATGGACATTGCGAAGGAGATTGAAGCCAAAGTGCGTGACAGGCTGATGCCGAAGCCGGTTGCCAAGAAAGATGCTGCTGTCGCTGAAGTAGAAGCGGACGCTGAAGTGCTCTAAAACAACCCGGGAGGTGCGTTATGGACCGCAAAAAGAAATTGCTGATTGTTTCTCACGCGCCCTCCCCGAATACACTCTCCCTGCGCGATGCAGTTGCGCAGGGAGCGCACCATGAAGACATTGAAAACGTTGAAGTAACCGTATTGGCACCACTCGATGCCGGCCCCGATGATGTTCTTGCCTGTGACGCCATTATCCTTGGCACCACCGAAAATCTTGGTTATATGAGCGGCGCTCTCAAAGATTTCTTTGATCGCAGCTACTACCCCTGCCTGGAGAAAACCCAAGGCCTGCCATTTGCCTATTACATTCGCGCCGGCCACGACGGCACAGGCACACAGCGCGCCATCGATAGCATCACCACGGGGTTGCGCTGGAAAGTTGTTCAGGAGCCTTTGATCTGCCGTGGTGAATTCCAGCCTGAATTTGTCACCCAGTGTGAAAAACTTGGCCTGTCTATGGCCGCTAGCCTGGATGTTGGAATTATTTAAAGCGGTTATCAAATCGCCATGGCGAGCTTCTGTTGGGTGGCAATCCCTCCGCGTTCCATATTGAGGCGTTCGCTATTGTGATGCCAAAATATAATGACAGAACGCTTTAAAACTTGGTCCAAGCCCACCTTTTTGTTACAAAAAAACCAGATTATCACGTCGTTGTGTATCATTTTAAAGGCGTTCGGTCTGAAAAGTGATGCGTCCTCACTTTATAAGAAGATACACATTAAATTATATATAACAGTGATATAGATGTTTTTTTTGGATAGAAAGGCGAGGCTTCAGCTTGATCTTTTCTCTGTGGTTAAGGGGTTGTAGATAAAACGTGATACAGAAAGCTTGACAAAGTTATCATGTATATTACATATTTATTTTGTCATATGCAGTAACACGACATCCAACGCAAATAATCAATGACCTTGACCCCTTTCAGGAGGAGTTATGACTAACAAAAAAGAGCGTTTTTCGGAAACCATGGAGTTTCCGCCCGAGATTGAGCAACCCAACGTCTACCCCCTATCCTGGCATCGTAAAAGCGATAAGCTGCAGGAGATCTGGGAGGCACACTTACGTGAATACTGGGACCCGGAAAAATTGCCCTGGGACACCTTCGATGTTGAGAGCTACTCCTGGGAGGAGCGTGAGTCGATAGCTTACTGGTGGACGTTGCTGTCGGTATTTGATGCTTCGGCCCCTCCAGTATTTGCTGAGGCTCTTATCAAGACCTACGAGGTCCACGAAGAAGATCTGGTGCGTAGGTGTTTCTTCTCAGTGACTGCCGACGAGCAGAATCACGAAATCATGTGTGGCCTGGCGATCACCAAACTTCTCGACCATCCCGATCCAATAACCTACGAACCCAAAACGGATATTGGCCGCCGCCTGCAAAAAAATGCAAAGTGGTTGTATTTTAATGGTGCGCGTTACTGGGACGGCTATAAAAAGGCTGTACCTAAGTACGATATTGCCGTGCTGTTCAGCTCCTTCCTGATGGGTGAGATTGCTGCTGCCACAATTTTCAAGCAAATGTTTGAAAACTCGAGGGAGCCTGTATTCAAAGAAGCTTTCGGGAACATTGGCCGTGACGAAGGCCGTCACATGGCAATTTGCATGGCGGTCATGGAACGCGACTATCCAGGCCTTAGTGATGAGCACAAGTCCATCGTCACCAAGCAGATTCGTGCCGGGTATCTGTTCCTGTCCGCTGTGCTTTTTGAGCCGCCAGCGGACTTCTGGGATTTGCCTGATGATTTTATTAAAAATCAGCGTGATGGTGAGGAGATCGCCCGCAATGCAGGCTTTGGTATTCCAGCCTACGATGCCAAGCTCGAGAACTGGAAAAACGCCATCCTCAATCTGAAGGGCGTTCTGGATCGATACAATATCCCATTCCCGGCAATCCCCGAAGTGGGTGTCTCTGGCGAAGAAGTCTCAGATGTGGATATGGATGACATCATTCCCGTTTTCTAAATCCACAAATGCAGTAAATGGAAGGTTCTGGCCGTTTTTCTGATCTGGAAGGCGGCCAGCCTTAACAAAACTTCGGGGATGGGATGGAAGCATGGCTAGTATAGTGATTCAGCCCTCTGGCAAGGTTGTTGAGTGCAAGGGTAATGATACCGTCTTAATGGCGCTCGAAAAGGCAGGGTACGCGTTGCCCAATAACTGCCGGGCGGGCGCCTGCGGCGAGTGCAAGGTGAAAGTGCTGTCAGGTCAGTTCGATCAAGGGATGGTTCTTGATATGGCCTTGAGTGCGGAGGAACGACGAGAAGGTTGTGGCCTGATGTGTATGGCCAAACCAATCTCCGAAGAGATGGTGATTGAATGGGGAACTGCCGATGCGCGACCTAAACTCTTTCCTCCCCGCGAAGGGGCTTTGTTTGTAGTCGTTGATCGGCGTGAATTGGCTGCTCGTGTGCTTGAACTGACCCTACGCCCGGTTGGTAAGCCAATTCGTTATTGGCCGGGGCAATATGTGACGCTGGGTGATGAGCGTGCGGGCATTTCACAGCGCGCCTATTCTATCTCGAACGCGCCGCGCCCGGACGGTGAGCTTGTGTTGCAGGTGGCGCGTGTCGAAGATGGCGTTACCAGTCGCTGGGTGCACGACACCGTACAGACCGGTGATAGCGTCAAGGTCAATGGCGCATATGGCACCTTTATCGGAGACCCATCTGTCGAGACGCCGGTGCTCTGCCTGGCGGCAGGGACAGGACTTGCGCCTATACTCGATCTGGCCGAGGCGGCCTTACGCCGGGGCTACAAAAAACGCGTGGATCTGGTGTTTTCAGCTAAAACCGTCGAGGATGTATACGGTCAGGGAATAATGGCTTGGTGGCGGGCGAAGCATCGCAACTTTGACTATAAGGTCACCTTGACACGCGAGGAACGTGAAGGATACCTGCATGGGCGCATCGATGCTTTATTACCGAGTATGTACCCTGACTTGTCCAAACACAGTCTATTTATTGCGGGTAGTCCGGAGTTTGTGGATGCATGCGTTGTTGCCGCCAAGGCACTTGGCGCGCAGGATGACATGGTCCATAAAGAAGGCTTTTTCGAGCAACAACAAACGATCGGGAAGGGCGGACATCGGTCCTGAACCTTGAGGGACAAAGTCTGTTGCCACACCATTTGACTCATTCATCATTGGATGGATTGAGAAGCCGCCTTCGGTTATAAAAACCTTCGATACGTGACAAAGCGTTATCCGCAGCTCTGGAATACCCCTTTTAGGCAGTAAGCCGGGTAGCGATCCTTGATCCTGCGATCGGCGGAGTCACTCGTCATAGATCGGCATCCATTCGTATTTTGTCGTTGTTATTACCCGCCATCAGACTGAAGCATAATGGTCGTGAGGGTAAGTGTAGTGTGCGGACAAAGATCAGGACAATGATGCCCGGCAAGAAAGTGATTTTGATCACAAAGCGGCGCTTTCGGGAGCGTTTACTACAATTCTTTTCCCCGGGCGCGACAGACCGGTCTGCAAAACCTACAATGACCGGCCAATGAGTCAACCGTTACAGGACCCAACCTTGAAGTCACTGTCTCTGCATCAGCTATACAAAGCCTGTGTTCTGAAAGATCTGCCATTCAAGTCCACCAGACAACTGGTGCCTCTGTCCGAAATCGTCGGCCAGAACCGTGCCCAGGAGGCGGTGCGCTTTGCGCTGGCCATGCCCCACGGTGGATATAATGTATATGCCGTAGGTCGTAACGGTTTGGGCAAGCGCACAATGATGCTGCGCTACCTTGAGCATCATCTGGATACCGAACAGCAAAGCCACGATTGGTGCTACGTCGCCGATTTTGAAGAACCCCGGGTTCCGAAGCTGCTTCAGTTGCCAGCAGGCAAGGGTATGCGGCTCAAGCAGGACATGGAAAAACTCATGAGCCGGCTGGTCAAGGTTATTCCGCAGACCTTCGACAGTGACAGCTTTCTGGAGCGCTCCGAGCAACTCAAGGAAGAGTATGGGAAGAAGCAGGAAGACGAGCTTGAGAAAGTAGCCGCGCAGGCGCGTCGCAAAAAAGTCAGCCTTACGATTACGACGCCCGGTGGCTATCGCCTGGTGGCGATGAAAGGTGACAAGCCCCATACCGCTGAGACATTCAAGGCGCTGACAGAAGCACAGCGGGAAAAGTTCGAAGATTCCGTCAACAAGCTAGAAAAAAAGCTCCGGCAGGCGCTGCGCAAACTGGCTGATTGGGAACAGGAGTACGCCGATAAGCAGCAAGCACTGAACCGGGAGACTCTGGAGGGTATATCCGGTCATCAGATTGACGAGTTGATCGAGCATTACAAGAATCTTCCGGACGCGGTTGCATACTTTGAAGCCGTGCGGGCAGATCTGGTTGAGAATCTGGAGATCTTTCTCGACGACAACGAAGAGCAGGCGGCCATTGCCTATGCGTCGTTGGATAAAAAGATGCCGCGACGCTACCTGGTGAATGTTCTGGTGCACCAGAAAACCAATGAAGTTCCAATGGTGGTAGAAGACAACCCGACCTACCACAACCTGTTCGGGTACGTTGAGAACGTTACCTACAAGGGCACCGTGTTCACGGATTTTTCCCTCATTCGAGCAGGCAGTCTGCACCGGGCCAACGGCGGCTATCTGTTGATGGATGCCATCAAGATGCTCGAGCAGCCCTTTGTCTGGGATGGGCTCAAGCGAGCACTGCGAGCCCGGTCCATTCAGATCAACTCCCTTGAGCGTGAGCTAACGCTTTCCGGCACTATTTCCATTGAGCCTCAGGGGGTGCCGCTGGATGTAAAGCTCGTGCTTTTTGGTGATCGCGAAACCTGGATGCTGTTGCAGGATTACGATCCGGAGTTTGCGGAACTGTTCCGGGTAACGGCAGACTTTGAGAATGAAATGTATCGCTCCGATGACAGCCAGGTGATGTACGCAAAGTTTATTGCCAGCGTGGTCAAAGAAAAGAACCTTCTGCATTGCACCAACAAGGCGGTGGCAAGGATCATAGAATACAGCGCCCGCATGGCAGAGCATCAGGACAGGCTTTCATTGCACGCGGCAAATATTGCCAACCTGCTTCGGGAATCCGACTTCTGGGCGAGGCAAGCCGGCGCCAAGCTGATTCAGGATGTGCATGTTGAGCGTGCGCTGGAGAGTGCCAAATACCGCAGCAGTCGGATTCGTGATCAGTTTTACGATTCGATTCGTGATGGCTCTACGCTGGTATCAACTGAGGGTACGGTCGTCGGGCAAGTGAATGCGCTTTCTGTGCTGTCTACCGGCGGGTTTGAGTTCGGGCTGTCCAACCGGGTAACCGCGACCTGCTATTATGGAGATGGCGGAATTATCGATATTGAGCGAGACGTGAAGCTGGGCGGAAATATTCACTCCAAAGGCGTGATGATTCTCAGCTCCTGGTTGGCTTCCCACTTTGCCGTGACTGATCCAATGCACCTCTCCGCAAGCCTCACGTTTGAACAGAACTATGGCGAGGTGGACGGCGACAGTGCGTCACTGGCTGAGCTCTGTGCGCTGATATCCTCGCTGTCGGGTATTCCGGTGCGGCAAGACCTTGCTATTACCGGTTCTGTAAATCAGTTTGGTGAGGTGCAGCCGATCGGTGGAGTTAATGAGAAAGTTGAGGGCTTCTTTGCTACCTGCCAGCTCAAGAGTGGACTGACGGGTTCCCAGGGCGCGATCGTACCTGCGAATAATGTCCAGAACCTCATGTTGGACAGCGAAGTGGTGCAAGCTGTTCGTGAGGGCCGATTTGCCGTATACGCTGTTTCGAATGTTGACGAGGCCGTTACGTTGCTGTTGGGCAAGCC
Source organism: Marinobacter sp. (assembly GCF_048266785.1). Lineage (GTDB taxonomy): Bacteria > Pseudomonadota > Gammaproteobacteria > Pseudomonadales > Oleiphilaceae > Marinobacter. Next base: position 70,856 of record NZ_JBLWYX010000011.1, on the reverse strand, counting down.
AGCCGGGAAGGTAGACAGCAAAGGCAACTATCCGAAACAGAGCGTTTTTGGCATTATCCAGCAACGGCTTGAGAAAATGCGCGAACACGAGCGTCAGGAACACGCCCGGGACGATCAAAAAGATCCGTCAATTCACTGAGCGGCGGCCACAATAAAACAGACAGGAGAGAACACGCCCATGACTGATATTCAGCAAACTGTATACGTGGTAGAGGACGACGAGGCCGTTCGTGACTCACTGGAGCTGTTACTGAAGTCCGATGGCAAACTGGTCAAAACCTATGAGAATGCGGCTGTGTTCCTCAAGGATTACTCCGAAAAGATGGCCGGCTGCGTCGTGCTGGATATCCGCATGCCGGGTATGGATGGCATGGAGCTGCAAAAGAAACTGAACGAGAAGCACTCCATCTTGCCCATTATTTTTGTGACCGGGCACGGTGATGTGCCCATGGCGGTCGATGCCATGAAAGAGGGCGCTGTAGACTTTATCCAGAAGCCCTACCGTGAAGAGGCACTGCTTGAGAAAATCGAAGCTGCGCTGGAGCAGGATCTGGAACAGCGCAAAACGCTTGATGAGAAGCAGGAGATTGTTCGTCGGATCAAGAGCCTGACCCCTCGGGAGCACGAAATCATGGATCGAATGATAGAAGGCCAGGCCAACAAGGTCATTGCAATCGAGCTGGAGATCAGTCAGCGCACCGTTGAGATTCATCGCTCCAGAGTCATGCACAAGATGGGTACCCATTCACTGGCACATCTGGTTCGCATGGTGCTGTCCGTAAAGAACCTTATCGACGCACGGTAATACCACCGGCATCATGGGGTTATCTTATTGACCGGCCTTTTACTATATGACTGAAGTTGTCAGCGAAAATGCAGAGGTTACGGTTCTGCTTGTGGATGACAATCCTCAGAACCTGAAAGTGCTCTATGAGACACTGAAAGACAAAGGCTACCGGCTCCTGATCGCCAACGAAGGCGAAAAAGCACTGGATCTTGCTCACCGGCACCAGCCTGAAGTCATCCTGCTTGATATCATGATGCCTGAAATGGATGGTTATGAGGTGTGTCAGCGCCTCAAAGCCAATCCGGCTACCTCCGACTGTGCAGTTGTCTTCCTTTCAGCGCTGGATGATCTGCAAGCCAAGGTAAAAGGTTTCTCTCTCGGCGGCGCCGATTATATTTCCAAGCCTTTCCAGTCTCTTGAAGTCATTGCCAGAGTTAAGACCCACGCCCGCGTAATCCGGCTTGAGCGTGAGTTGCAGGCGCGTAATCGGGAGCTTCAGGGTGACCAGACCCGCATCCTCAACTCCATCAGTGAAGGCATTTACGGCCTTGATGAGCACGGCACAATCGAGTTCGCCAATCCTGCTGCGGGCGTCATCATGCGATGTCCGGTAGAGGATCTGATTGGCCGTAATTTTTTTGAAACTCACTTCTCAACAGCCACTGAAGGCCAGCCGGGCCTCCCGGTTTACGCCACCTGTCGCGAGGGTATCGCCGAGAATCAGCGCAATATCCGGATGCAGCGTACGGATGAAACGGGATTTCCTGCTGAATATCGCTCCACTCCCAAACACGATGGCGATGAATTGCACGGAGCCGTTGTTGTGTTTCGTGATATTACCGTTGAACTGGAGAACGAGCGGGCGCTCGATGAGGCGCGCGAGCTGGTTCAGGAGCAGCGCGACCAGTTGGCGCACACGTCCCGGCTGACCACCATGGGCGAAATGGCTGCGGGTGTTGCCCATGAGGTAAATCAGCCGCTGACGGCGATTGCCAATTACGCCCGGGTTTCCAAGCGGATGATGTCTGTTGAGAACCCGAACCTGACAGTGCTGCAGGAAACCCTCGACAAGATTGAGGCTCAGTCTCACCGCGCCAGTGAGATTATTCGCAGGATCCGGCGATTTGTGAAAAAGCCGGCGACGGGTAAGGAAATTCTGTCCTTATCAGCACTGCTGGAGGACACGCGTCAGTTTGCAGAGGTGGACGCGCGTAATAATGATGGGGCAATTGAGCTGGCCGTGCAGGCGGACTTGCCAGATGTTCTGGCCGACCCGATTCAGGTGCAGCAGGTTGCCCTGAACCTGATACGAAACGCGCTTGAGGCTACGCGCAGTGCGGAATCTGAGTCGCCAGTGGAAGTAAGCGCCAGGGTTACAGTTGACGGCGGTGTCCGGGTTGAGGTTCGCGACCACGGTATCGGGCTTGCGGACGATGCAGAAGAAAAGCTGTTTTTGCCTTTTTATACCACTAAAGACGAAGGTATGGGCATTGGCCTGCCTACCTGTCGCTCCCTGATACAAGCTCAGGGAGGTGAAATCGGCTTTGAGCGCCCGGAAGGTGGCGGCGCCTGTTTTTTCTTCACGCTTCCGGTTGCCGGCGCACCCGGCACAACTTCATGTCCGTCCGGTGATGGGGGCCCTTCTGGCGCCGTTTAAAGCCATTCTACCTGACCGCTGAGGTGCGGTGCATCGCCTCTGGCGTTCAGCAGTTGATAATCCAATCCAGCTTTTTCTGTTCGCCAGTTTAACTGCGCAGTGCCCGGTAAAAAGAGTGGCTTCTTGAACTGACAGCTCACTTTTACCGGGCCCGGCTGCCACCCACCCTGTTGTTCCAGGATAGCCAGCGCATGGGCCTTGCTCCACATCCCGTGTGCTATTGCCCTGGGAAAGCCAAAAGCCCTGGCGCTCAACGCGTGCATGTGAATTGGATTACGGTCTCCGGAAACTTTTGCGTACCGGCGCCCGGTGGATTCGGGCACATCAATTTGTGTTGTGTTTGGGTAGTGCTCCAGAGGCGGTGGTGCCGTATTTGGCGCGGTCCCCGCTTGCGCCCGTGGTTGGCGGAAGAGCATGGTGCTGGTCTCCTCCCACACCACTGTGCCGGCGGAGCTGGCGTTGGTAATCACGCCAAATTCTATGCCGCGGCTGGTGCGCTCCTGATTCCCCAGACAGACATCCAGTTTCAGGGTTTCACCCACCCCGATGGGTCTGTGCTGGGTTATGGTGTTGCACAGATGCACCAGCCCCAGAAGCGGTAATGGAAAAGCCTTTTCGGTCAGTAGCTTCAGGTGAAGCGGAAATGCAAGAATGTGGGGCCAGGTCATAGGTATGTGGTTGCCGGGTCTGAATCCACACGCGCGTTCATATTGACTCAGGTTATCGCCAGCAGTGTGAGCACAAAGCAGTTCAGCACAGAGTTGTGGAAGTGTAATGTCCGCACCGGAAAGGCCTTTTTTCGGCAAGAGAGCCTTGCCGAAGAGCGGGAGCAGTGCCGGTGGGGTGTCTCGATAAACAAGAGTGTCTGGCATGACTTTCTCCCTGATAGTTGGTGTATTCGTGGATGGAGTACGAAGGATTGACAAAAGATGACGAATGCTGATGCCCGTTATGTCTGGATCCTGCTACAACTGTGAGCCTGTGGCCGATATGCTCTAATGTAAGACGATAGTATGATGCCTGTATGGTGCTGGATGCCACCTCGGACGAGTCTATTGATGAGATTGTCTATTTGACCGGATTTTCGGAGCCGAGTACTTTTTATCGCGCGTTTAAGCGCTGGTCAGAGATGACCCCAATTGAGTACCGGAAAACAGCGCAAGGCAGAGATGCGATGGTTGATGCCATGTAATACGCTGGTTTTCTGAATTTTTTCAGAAAAGGCGTTGACATAGTCAGGCACCTCTTTATAATGCGCTCTCGTTGTTACCGAGCAATCCGAGAATGGTTGCAAAGCCTTAAAAAGCAATCGGTTATGACTTTTGCGGAGCGGTAGTTCAGTTGGTTAGAATACCGGCCTGTCACGCCGGGGGTCGCGGGTTCGAGTCCCGTCCGCTCCGCCACTTTTTCGAAAAGCCGTTAGCTATGACATAGCTAACGGCTTTTTTCGTTTCAACTCCCATTGAATTGCGTGCCCGTCTCTTTTGCCAGGTGCTTGCTGTTTGGCTGAAGGGATTCGCGCAGATAGTCCAGTAACATGCGCACCTTCGGTGATAAATGGCGATTATGGGGATAGATGGCCCAGATGCCGTCATCGGCCTCCTGGCAATACGTCAGAAGAGGAATCAGTTGGCCCGAATCCAGAGAAGACTGCACATAGTAATCCGGCAGTTGGACAATGCCGATGCCTTTCAACGCCGCATCCAGCAAACTCCAGCCGCTATTACACCTGATATTGCCTGTGATCCGGATATTGCGAGGCTTGCCCAGCTCCTGAAAGCGCCAGTAATCCAGATTGCCTTGCAGACAGTTATGCTGCTCCAGCTCCGATAGAGAGTGGGGAACCCCATAGGTCGACAGATAATCCGGTGAGGCACAAACATACAGGGTTCTTGACGACAACCGCTTGGCCATCATGCTGGAGTCCTCCAGCTTACCCATTCGCACTGCCAGGTCATAGCCTCCTGCAACCAGATCCAGCTGTTGGTTGGTCAGATTCATTTGCACCTCAAGTCCGGGGTAACGCAGTACAAAGTCGTTAACCAGAGGAGCGATGACTTTTTCCCCGAAGGTCACCGGCGCAGTCAGTCGCAACCGGCCCTTGGGAACGAGCTGAAGATTGGTCATCGAGCGTTCCGCCTCTTCAAGCTCATCAAGTACCTGCCGGCAGTGTTGATAATAGATCTGCCCGGCTTCAGTCACCGATACTTTGCGGGTTGTTCGATAAAACAATTTGGTTGATAGCCGGGCTTCCAGCGCGCTGACCTGACGGCTAACCTGAGCCGTCGAGATGCCCAGTTTTTTCGCGGCTGCGGTAAAGCTCTCTGCCTCCGCCACTGCTACAAACTCACTAACCCCTTCCCAAATAAACATTCTCTGATCCTTGCGCCACAGCTTGAGTGGGCGTAAACAAAAAAAGCAGTGGATTGGAAAATCACCGGACCATTGTTACTCGGTGGTAAAGGTGAATTGACATGATATGGGATTATCTATTCTCAGGATAGGAATACAATGGCTCCATCAACATGGCGGAACCCTCTGCCTGAGCCCTACAACGACCGGAGAGCCATATGACTCAGACCATCAAATCCAAAGCAGCCATTGCTTGGGGACCCAATCAGCCACTGTCTGTTGAAGAAGTGGATGTTATGCCGCCGCAGGCTGGCGAAGTTCGAATCCGCGTTGTGGCCAGCGGTGTGTGCCACACCGACGCGTTTACTCTGTCCGGTGACGATCCGGAAGGCATTTTCCCGGTGATTCTTGGCCACGAAGGCGGTGGCATTGTGGAATCAATCGGCGAAGGCGTGACCAGCGTTGAGGTAGGCGACCACGTAATCCCGCTGTATACCCCCGAGTGCGGCGAGTGCAAATTTTGCACATCCGGCAAGACTAACCTGTGCCAGAAGATTCGCGAAACTCAGGGTAAGGGCCTGATGCCCGACGGCACCAGCCGTTTCTCCAAAGACGGTCAGCCTATTTTCCATTATATGGGATGCTCGACTTTCTCCGAGTACACGGTGCTACCGGAAATTGCTCTGGCCAAAGTTAATAAAGAAGCGCCGTTGGAAGAAGTGTGCCTGCTCGGTTGTGGTGTCACCACCGGCATGGGGGCTGTAATGAATACGGCCAAGGTAGAAGAGGGTGCCACAGTGGCCATCTTCGGCATGGGTGGCATTGGGCTATCGGCCATTATCGGTGCCACCATGGCCAAGGCCAGCCGCATCATCGCCATCGACATTAACGAGAGCAAGTTCGAACTCGCCCGCAAGCTGGGCGCTACCGACTGCATCAACCCGAATGACTACGACAAACCGATTCAGGATGTAATTGTCGAGCTGACCGATGGCGGCGTGGATTATTCTTTTGAATGTATTGGCAACGTCAACGTAATGCGTTCGGCCTTGGAATGCTGCCACAAAGGCTGGGGCGAGTCCGTGATCATCGGTGTCGCCGGTGCCGGCCAGGAAATCTCTACCCGCCCATTCCAGTTGGTAACCGGTCGGGTCTGGAAAGGCTCCGCCTTTGGCGGCGTCAAGGGCCGTTCTGAGCTGCCCGGTATTGTAGACCGTTATATGCAGGGTGAGTTCAAGCTTGACGATTTCATTACTCACACGATGGGCCTGGAAAGGATCAACGAAGCTTTCGACCTGATGCACGAAGGCAAGAGCATTCGTTCCGTTATTCACTTCGACAAGTAATAAAAATGGTCGCCCGTGCCTTGTGCGGGTGGCCGTTATTTTGAGAGATTGCCATGAATATTGAAAATCTGAGCCGTAACAAGAGCTTTGGTGGCTGGCACAAGCAGTACAGCCATTACTCGGAAACGCTGAATTGCACCATGCGTTTTGCAATTTACCTGCCACCGCAGGTGTCAAAAGGCGACAAGGTGCCGGCTGTGTACTGGCTGTCCGGCCTGACCTGCACGGATGAAAACTTCATGCAGAAAGCGGGTGCCCATCGCATGGCAGCTGAGCTGGGTGTAGCCATTATTGCACCGGACACTAGCCCTCGCGGTGATGACGTGGCGGACGATGAAGCCTACGACTTGGGTAAGGGCGCAGGTTTCTACGTGAATGCCACCCAGGCACCCTGGAGCCGGCATTACCGTATGTACGATTATGTGCTGAACGAACTGCCAGAGCTTATCGAATCCATGTTCCCGGTTAGTGATCAGCGCTCGATTTCTGGTCATTCAATGGGTGGGCACGGAGCGTTGGTTCTGGCATTGCGCAACCCTGAGCGCTATCGCTCGGTGTCGGCCTTTAGCCCAATCAGTAACCCGGTTAATTGCCCCTGGGGCAAGAAGGCCTTTGGCGCATATTTGGGCAAAGATACTTCCACTTGGGCTGACTATGACGCCAGCTTGCTGATGCGTAAGGCCGGCGAGTTTGTGCCAGCCTTGGTAGACCAGGGTGAGGCCGACGATTTTCTTGTCGAGCAACTCAAGCCGGAAACTCTGGAAGCTGCGGCCAAGCACAGCGGTTATCCACTGGAGCTGAACCGGCGTGAAGGCTTTGATCACAGCTACTACTTTATTGCCAGCTTCATTGAGCAGCACCTGCGTTTTCACGCCGGGCACCTGTTTCAGTAATAACCTCGCCCTGGAGGATCTTTTCTTCCGGGGTTATCAGTAGGTGTCGAAGTGGCGTCACTATAAAAAATTACCGCCCTTGTTTCGTCATTTCACGGAACTGCTTACGATGTTCTCCCGGGCTGAGACCAAACCAGCGGCGGTATGCCTTGTGCAGTGCAGCAGGATTGGAAAAACCGAGAAGCCAGGCAATTTCGGATAATGAGGTTTCAGTTTCCCGGATATAATCCCTCGCCAGCTGTTTTCGGGTGTCATCCATAAGTTCCCGGAACCCGGTGTTCTCTGCGGATAGCTGTCGTTGTAATGTCCATGGTGTAACCCCCAACTTTGAAGCAATTGTCTCAAGGCTTGGGGTTTCTCCCTTGAACAAAGGAGTGAGCAGGCCTCTTACCCTGTCTCCGGTTGTCCAGCCGCGCTGAATTTCCCGCATTTCCTCGTCACAAAGGCGAACCAGTTTTTCGTGCATGGCCTGTTGTGTCTGCACTGTTCCCTGATTCCACACGTCCTGTCTCACGGTTACGCTGTTCATCGCCGCTCCGAACTGAACTGGACACCGAAACCAGGCTTCAAACATCTCGTCCAGGCCTGTGGAAGGATATTCTATGGTTACCTTCTCCAGTACATCCCACTGCCCGGTAACCGTGCGTAAAAACTGGGTCCAGGCACTCAGTACCGAGTCCACAACAAAATAATTGAAGGGGTTGTACGGACGAATGGAGTAAAACTGCAATCTCCGCTTTTCCGGTTCTGCCTCTGGGGTTCCCCGGCTGTTGCGGCTCGTCAGAAGAGAATAGTGGATCAGCGTCTGTATGGCGGCGCCGGCGGTGCTCGAAGACTCGCCCGCAAGGCCTGCTATGCCAGCGTCAACAGGCCGTGACAGAGCTCCCATGCGTAATCCGAGGGCGGAATTGCCGCAGGCCTGAATGGCAGCATGGCCCAGTCTCATGAATCGTGGAATGCTGATGCGCGCAGCGGATGACGTGAGAGTCTGCTCACTGAGTTGAAAACGACCTGTCAGATCCTCCACGTTGACGCCCTCCGCTTCAGCGGCCCGGAGCAATACGTTCACATAGAGAATGCTGATGTCACCAAGAGGATCCTGGTTGGGGAGAGGCTGGCGATCGTATGGATCCATGGTAGCTCACCTGGAGTCTGTCGTCTGAAGATAGCAGAATGTTATTCAGGGATATTGTTGAAGGCAACTCGCATCGGTAATTTAGTCATCATTAAATGGAGTGGGGCACCGAAGTTCCTGCCAATGATTATTTGAGGAGACCCGTTATGACCACCAACACGATGCCAGGCCTTATTAAATACCCGAATTTGCTTGAGCCGCTTGACCTTGGATTCACCAAGCTGCGCAACCGGACACTGATGGGCTCCATGCATACCGGGCTGGAAGAGGCAAAAAACGGCTTTGAGCGTCTTGCGGCATTTTACGCGGAGCGCGCCAGAGGTGGTGTGGCACTGATCGTTACCGGTGGTATCGGTCCCAACCCTGAGGGCGGCGTTTTTCAGGGCGCGGCCAAAATGACCAACGACGAAGAAGTAGAAAAACACAAGATTATCACCAGCGCCGTGCACGAAGCCGACGGCAAGATCTGCATGCAGATTCTTCATGCTGGCCGTTATGCCTATTCCCCGGCGCTGGTTGCCCCCTCTGCTATCCAGGCGCCCATCAACCCGTTCAAGCCCAAGGAGCTGGACGAAGCCGGTATTGAAAAGCAGATAGAAGATTACGCGGTGTGCGCGCAGCTTGCGCAAAAGGCCGGTTATGACGGTGTTGAGATCATGGGTTCTGAAGGCTACTTCATTAACCAGTTTATCGTTTCTCACACCAACCACCGCACGGATCAATGGGGTGGTAGCTATGAGTACCGCATCCGCTTGCCCATTGAGATTGTGCGCCGCGTTCGCGAGCGCGTCGGCGAAAATTTCATTCTGATTTACCGCCTGTCCATGCTCGATCTGATTGAGGATGGCAGCACTTGGGAAGAGGTGGTGCACCTGGCCAAGGAAATTGAAAAAGCCGGCGCTACTATTATCAATACCGGTATCGGCTGGCACGAAGCCCGGGTCCCCACCATTGCTACCTCAGTTCCCCGTGGCGCCTTTACCAAGGTAACCGCGCGTCTTAAAGGCGAGGTCAGTATCCCGCTGGTCACCACAAACCGGATCAACATGCCGGACGTTGCCGAAAAGATTTTGGCGGAAGGCGACGCGGATATGGTGTCTATGGCTCGCCCATTCCTGGCGGATGCGGATCTGGTGCTGAAAGCATCTGAAGATCGGGCCGAAGAAATCAATACTTGCATCGGTTGTAATCAGGCGTGTCTGGATCACACCTTCGGCGGCAAGCTGACCTCGTGCCTGGTTAACCCACGCGCTTGTCATGAAACCGAACTGACCTATGTAAAAACAGAATCACCCAAATCGATTGCTGTTGTGGGTGCCGGGCCTGCTGGAATGGCATTTGCCTCGGTTGCAGCAGAACGTGGTCATAAGGTGACGCTGTTTGATGCCGGCAAAGAGATCGGCGGTCAGTTCAATATCGCCAAACTCATTCCGGGTAAGGAGGAATTTTACGAAACCCTGCGTTACTACCGCGTGATGCTGGACAAGCACGGCGTAGATGTGCGGCTCGAAACCCGCGTGAGTGTGGATGACCTGAAAGCCGGCAACTTTGATGAAGTTGTGCTGGCAACCGGCGTTGCGCCCCGGATACCGGATATCGAAGGCATTGACCATCCGAAAGTGATCGGCTATCTCGATGCGCTCCTGGAGCGCAAGCCTGTGGGTGAGAAGGTGGCGGTTGTTGGTGCCGGTGGTATCGGTTTTGATGTGTCTGAATTCATTGTGCACAAGGGCACCTCCGCTGCGCTGGATACCGGTCACTTCATGCGCGAGTGGGGTGTGGATCTGACGGTGGAGCACCGTGGTGGCATCCTGGGTGTAACGCCGGAAGTTCCCGAGCCTGCCCGTGAGGTGTTCCTGTTGCAGCGCAAGTCGTCGAAAGTTGGCAAAAACCTGGGCAAAACCACTGGGTGGATTCACCGGACGTCTCTCAAAAATCGTAAGGTTCAGATGATGCCGGGTGTGACTTACCGCAAAATCGACGATAAAGGGTTACACATCACTGTCACTCCCAAGGGGGCAAAGCAGGGCGAAGATCGGATTTTGCCGGTGGATACCATAATTCTCTGTGCTGGCCAGGAGCCGTTGCGTGAACTGCAAAGCGGGCTTGAAGCGGCCGGGCTGCCCGTGCACCTGATCGGTGGGTCGGATGTGGCGGCGGAACTGGACGCCAAGCGTGCTATTGATCAGGGTAGCCGACTCGCCGCCAGTATCTAACCAAAGAGCCTGATCACAAAACGTTGCAGTTTTTCTCTTTGCACCGGACGCTCTCTGGCTAGACTATAAGCTTTGAGTCTGCCAGAGAGTTTTTGGATTTTAGGGAGTCTGCAATGGTTTCTGCCGGCCAGGCAACGGGCAATAATTCGGCGGTTTTCTTTTTCGAAGGTAACGAAGTAGCTCGTCAGATGCGTGCCAGCGAGTTTGGCGCGTTCCTCGATGGCTATGTCGGTCTGTCGGATCTTGCAGAAACCGATGTAAAAGCAGTATTGGTCGATCTGAGCAGCGATCTTCTGGTGCGTGCTCTAGTGTTTTTCCGTATCTGGTTTGATGAGGAAGGCAGGGCCGACAGTAGCTGGGACGTGCCCATTGAAGATCTAGCCGCCCGCGGTGCCAAAGGCCCGAACATGGGCGGCGGCGCTATTCGTCTTGTGTGTCGCAGCCAGTGCCCGGAACCCCAGTACGCCTCCGAGTTATGGGATCCGGATATGACCCCGGGCAATAACCATTTTCAGGTGATCCGCAAAGCCGTTAACGCAAACAATCTCAAATTTCGCCGTGTTGAGCCTGAGGAAGAAAATATTCCTGTGCTTCGTGCCGGGCAGGAAGACGCCGCTTTGTCTGAAGGGACTCGCACCGAGGCTGATCGTTCGCGTGTGGCTCAGCTGATCCGCGAGCAGCGGCTGCGCATCAAAACTCTGCAAAGTGTCCATCGGGACCTGCTTTCCGAGGTACAGCGTGAGCACCGGCTTGAGCTCAAAGCCCAGCGCAACGAAATCGAAGATATCAGCCAGAAGTATGAACGCCAGCGCCTGAGTAATGATCAGTTGAAGCAGCGATTGGCAGAGCGTAATCAGCAGTATCTGACCATGCAGGAGCAGATGGCGACCGGTGGCGCTGGCAAAGAGCGTGATGATGCCAATGTGAGCGCTGAGTTGGTATTGCTCAGGGAGCAGCTTGACCGTAAAAGGCGCGAGCTGGAACACAGGGATAAGAAATTTGTCGTTCTCGAACAGGAGCTGTACGAGCTCAGACACCGTGAGCCGCAGGAAAACTCCATTATGGAGCATATCAAGGGGCAGTCTGTTTTCCTGGTGGCCTATCACCCGGGTGTTGGACACCTGACCCTGCCATACGACGATATTGAAACCTACTTCCGTAACCCCATCGCTTATGCATCAGAGCGTTGCGGCATGAACGAGCCGTCGTACCTTCAATGGCTTGAACACTACGAGAATCCGGTGTGCCAGCACTCGGCCGAAAGTGGAGAACCGTGCGATGAACCTCTATTGCGGGTAAGTCAGCCCGGGGATTTCCAGCCCGGCGTTGATGACCGCTGCGAGCACCACCAGCCCTGAAGATTAACGGACATTTAAGCGGCCCCGAAGAACTTTTTTCAGTATCGGGGTGACTTTCGTTAGACTGTAGGTCAGATTGATATTGGCGCAGGCGGGCTTGTCCGCTCTCGCCGTATTCCGACACCACAGGAAGCTTCATGGATCAGTTCAGGAACATAGGCGTTATCGGCCGGATGGGCAGCGTTAAAGTGGTTGAGTCACTGCGCCAGCTCAAACAATACCTGATCGCCAACCATTATCATGTCATCCTTGAGGAAGATACGGCCAGCATGTTGCCTGGCCATGGCCTGCAGGTTGCCAGCAAGAAACTCCTTGGCGAAATCTGTGATCTGGTTATTGTGGTCGGCGGTGATGGCAGCTTGCTGGGCGCGGCCCGGGAGCTGGCAAAATCCAAGATTCCGCTGCTTGGTGTAAACCGCGGACGGTTAGGTTTCCTTACGGATATTTCGCCGGTTGACCTTGAAGAGCGTCTGGGTAAGGTACTTGAAGGCGAGTACATTGAGGAAACCCGGTTTCTGCTTGACGGCAACGTCGAGCGCAACGGGCAGCCGTTAGGCTTTGGTACTGCACTGAATGATGTGGTGTTGCACCCAGGCAAGTCCACCCGCATGATCGGCTTTGATCTGTATATTGATGGTCATTTTGTATACAGTCAGCGTTCGGATGGCCTTATTGTTTCCACCCCCACTGGCTCAACCGCCTACTCGTTATCAGCGGGAGGCCCGATTATGCATCCGAAGCTGGATGCCATTGTGCTGGTGCCCATGTTTCCCCATACGCTCAGTAGCCGGCCGATTGTTGTGGATGGCAAGAGCGAAATAAAACTGGTTATCGGGGAGACCAATGAAACCTATCCGCAGATCAGTTTCGATGGCCAGATGAACATCGCCTGTGCGCCGGGTGACATCATTCGTATCGCGAAAAAACCGTTCAAGATCCGGCTGATCCACCCCACAGACCATAATTTCTACGCCACCTGCCGTGACAAGCTTGGCTGGGCCAGCGAAATATCAGCGAGTTGATCATGGCTGGAAGCAACCCTACCGCAAGTTGTGGTTACGACATTATCGGCGATATCCATGGCTGCGCGAACACGCTTGCCCGACTGCTTGAACAGATGGGTTACAGCAAAGTAAATGGTGTGTACCAACATCGCCGGCGCCAAGCAGTCTTCATTGGAGATATTATCGATCGCGGCCCGAGAATCCGGGAAGCTCTTCACCTCGTAAGGAATATGGTTGAGCGGGGTTCAGCGCGGATCGTGATGGGAAATCATGAATACAACGCTCTGGGTTATTGTACGCGGGCACGGGCGGGCAGCGGCAAAACGTGGCTGCGTGAACACACCCCCCGTCATGACCGGCTGATCCGCGAGACCCTTGACCAGTTTGAAGCTCACCCCCACGAATGGAATGATTTTCTTGAATGGTTTTACACCATTCCGTTGTTTATTGACGAGGAAGATTTCCGTGCGGTACACGCGTGCTGGGATGGTGAACTCATCGAACAATTCAAACAGGTGCAGGGCGGTGCCTGTATCGATGAGGACTTTCTTCACGCCTCTGCCGCCATTGATTCTTTCGCGGGGCAGGTCATGGATACGCTGTTAAGGGGCACAGATTTGCGCCTTCCTCAGGGTATGAAAATCGAAGGACGCGACGGCTATGTTCGTGAGTTTTTCCGCACCAAGTTCTGGGCGGATAACCCCCACTCCTACGCCGATGTGGTTTTTCAGCCAGACCCCTTGCCTCCAGAGGTGGCGAGCAGAGCGCTCACTGCGGAGGATCGCAAGCAGCTGATCAGTTATCCGCTGGATGCACCTCCTGTGTTCGTTGGCCACTACTGGATGGACAGCGAGCCGGCCCCGCTGAGATCCAACGTTGCCTGCATTGATTTCAGTGCCGTCAAATACGGCAGGTTGGTGGCGTACCGGATGGACGGGGAGAAGGTACTTTCCCGCGATAAATTTGTCTGGGTTAACGTGGCTCGTGATCACCACGATTCCCCGGATTACCCTACCAGCGAAGACAGCGTCGCTCGCTAGTGCAGCTGTGTGAACGAGCGTCTGAATTTTCCACGAGGCAAGGTCGATTGTGTACCGAGTAAAGCAATTGGATGCGAGTTTGGATCTTGGCGGTTTTAGCCAGTGGTTAAGAAGCCAAGGCGTTCCTCACAGAATCAGTGAGGAGGGCGATTTCCAGGTGTTGTGGCTGGAAAATCAGGAACATGCCGAGCCGGTTCTGGAAGCCCTGGATCGGTTCCTTGCCGAGCCCGAGATCCGTCAAGCGGTTGAGAATCAAAATCGCTCGCCGGTTTTCGTGACGGGGCGCTGGCAGCCCTCTCCGCGCCACGCGCCGCTGGTGTTGGGAATTATTGTGCTGGGCGTCCTGATGGCCTGGTTTACCAGTCTGGGCAGCAATCAGTTCACTGCTAACTTGCTGATCATTGATCCCCGGGCTTACGGCTGGGGCAGCATGGCAGAGCGCCTTGATGCGCTCTCTGCAACACTTGCCAGCGGCCAGGTCTGGCGGCTGTTTACGCCCGATTTTCTGCACTTCAGCTGGACTCACATTATTTTTAATTCCGTGATGCTGTGGTTCCTGGGCAGCCAGATTGAATGGTTTGATGGCCGTACCCGGCTGGTTGTGCTTTTTATCGTTACCAGCCTGGTCTCCAATGGCTTGCAATATATGGTCTCCGGGCCTTTTTTTGGCGGCCTTTCCGGGGTCGTTTATGGCATTCTTGGCTATTGTTGGCTGAGCCAGCGAACGCTTCCCCGATTCCAGTTCCCGCCAGCGCTCGTTACCTTTGCAGTGGTGTGGATGGTGATCGGGTTTACGCCTGTGCCGGAAATGCTGGGGCTGGGGCGTATGGCAAACGAAGCACACCTGGGCGGGTTCGTCGCCGGCCTTGCGCTGGCAGCCATTTTGCCGGCTCGCAGAATACCGCAGGCATAAAAAAACCCCACCAGAGGTGGGGTATAAAGGAAGCAGAATATGCTTCTGATGAGAGAGACCAAACGACACGACCGTCGTCATTTGGTGAGGCAATGATAATCATTATCGTTTATGTCTGTCAAACGATTCACCCTATTTTTTATGAAGGTTTTTTCAGGAGAACCGGATGACTTACGAAGAACTTATCGAGCAGCTGGATCCTAACGTCTACCAGAACCTGCGCCAGTCTATTGCGCTCGGGAAATGGCCGGATGGCCGAAAGCTCACACCGCAGCAGCGTGAGATCAGCCTGGAGGCGGTTATCTATTACGAGAATCTGCATGGCATTCCAGAGCAGGAGCGGGTGGGTTACCTCGACCGGGGCGCCAAAGCCGGTACCGCATGCGATCCTTCCGTGCGTCGTGACCAGTCAGGCAATAATGATGTTGATCCCGACCAGTTTGTTGAGGTCAAGTCTTGAGCAACTTTGCTGATGTAACCGGACGCCTGAGAAAAATGCCCGCAGACGCCGGCAATCCCGTGTCTTATGTACTGGCGGTGGGCGATACTCGTGTGCCTCTGAACGAACTTATTGGCAAGCCATTGCGCTTCGATTTTGAAGGCGTGATCCGTTGTATTCATTGCGACCGGACAACGAAAAAGAGCTTTAACCAAGGGTTTTGTTATCCCTGTTTCCGCAAGCTGGCCGCCTGCGACAGCTGCATCATGAGCCCGGAGAAGTGTCATTACCATCTGGGTACCTGCCGTGAGCCAGAGTGGGGTGAGACCCACTGCATGATTGAGCATGTGGTCTATCTGGCCAACTCATCAGGCCTGAAGGTAGGCATCACTCGTGGCTCTCAGGTGCCAACACGCTGGATTGATCAGGGTGCGGTGGACGCCATTCCCATGCTGAGAGTAGCGACCCGTTATCTTTCCGGTCTGGTTGAAGTGGCCTGCAAAGCACACGTTGCCGACCGCACTAACTGGCGCGCCATGCTCAAAGGCGATGTTCCCGAGCTGGATCTCGTGCAGGAACGCCAGCGGATCCTGGCGCTGATCGCAGACGATATTAGCGCGCTGCGGCAAGAGCATGGGCAGAATGCCATCCGTGAGGTGGACGAGCAGGGGCTTGACCTGAGTTATCCCGTCCAAACCTGGCCGGAAAAAATCAAAACCCATAACCTGGATAAAACGCCGCAAGTGGAAGGGGTCCTCGAAGGCATCAAGGGCCAGTATCTGATCCTTGATACCGGGGTGATCAATATTCGAAAGTTCACCGGCTATGAAGTCCGTTTCCGGGTAATGGGTGACTAATTCACCCGTTTCCGTCCGATCTTATATTGCCTTTACAGCCTGCCTTCGACGAGTTGCAGGCTGAGAAATCTGGAGACAATCAATGCGCACCAATCAGCCCCAAACGATCTACCTGAGCGAATACAAAGTACCTGCATACCTGGTGGATACTGTCGAGCTTCGTTTTGAGCTCTTTGAAGATGGCGCAAGGGTGCATAGCACACTTTTCGTGCGTCGGAATCCGAAGTCCGCCGAGGGGGTCGCGCCTTTAGCGCTGGACGGCGACAGCCTGAAGCTGGAGCGTGTTGCACTGAATGGCGAAGAACTGGCTGAGGGTAATGACTTTGAAGAGATCGGCGAGCAGCTTGTTATTGCCAATGTGCCTGCCCAGTTCGAGTTAACGGTCGTGACCTGGATTGAACCCCAGAACAATACCCGCCTTGAAGGTCTGTATAAATCCTCGGGTATGTTTTGTACCCAGTGTGAAGCGGAAAGCTTCCGCTGTATCACCTATTTTCCGGATCGACCGGACGTGATGGCTCGTTACCGCACCCGTATTGAAGCGGATAAGGCCAGTTGCCCGGTGTTGCTGTCCAACGGCAACGACGTGGAGAGAGGCGATCTTGAGAATGGGCGCCACTTCGTCACTTGGGAAGATCCGTTCCCCAAGCCCAGTTACCTCTTTGCCCTGGTGGCAGGCGATCTGGTCGAAAAACAGGATACCTTCATAACCTGTTCCGGTCGGGATATTGATTTGCGCATCTACGTTGAGCCCCGGAACGCTACCAAATGCGAGCATGCGATGGATTCCCTCAAGCGATCCATGCGCTGGGATGAGGAAGTCTATGGTCGCGAATACGATCTCGACATCTTCATGATCGTCGCCGTCGACGACTTCAATATGGGCGCCATGGAAAACAAGGGACTGAATATCTTCAACTCTTCCTGCGTTTTGGCCAGCCAGGAGACAGCCACCGACCTTGCGTTCCAGCGCATTGAGGCCATTGTCGCGCATGAGTACTTCCATAACTGGTCCGGCAACCGGGTAACCTGTCGGGACTGGTTTCAACTGAGCCTGAAAGAAGGGTTTACGGTATTCCGGGATTCCACTTTCTCGGCCGATATGGGCTCACCAACGGTGAAGCGTATTGAAGATGTCACACTGCTTCGCACGGCGCAGTTCGCCGAAGATGCCGGCCCTATGGCGCATCCGGTCCGCCCGGCGTCTTATATGGAAATTACGAATTTTTACACGCTGACTATCTATGAAAAAGGTGCGGAAGTTGTACGCATGATTCATACATTGCTTGGGCCGGACCTGTTCCGCAAAGGCAGTGATCTGTATTTCGAGCGTCACGATGGTCAGGCAGTCACCACAGACGACTTTGTAAAAGCGATGGAAGACGCGTCCGGCAGGGATCTTACACAGTTCCGCTTGTGGTACGACCAGGCGGGCACACCGGTGCTGACGGTCTCGGATGCCTACAATTCAGCGCAAGGTAAATACTGCCTGACGATTCAGCAGTCTGTTCCGGATACGCCAGGACAAACTGGCAAAAAACCTCAACATATTCCGTTTTCCCTGGGCTTGTTGGGCGCCGATGGCGAGGCTTTGCCTCTCATGCTTGAAAGCGGCGGGAATGTTACGGGCGCGCCAACCGAACGTGTTCTTGAGTTGACTGAAGCGAGCCATACCTTCGAGTTCCACGGACTGACCCGGAAGCCGGCGCCCTCGCTGCTGCGCCATTTTTCAGCGCCCGTGCGGGTGGTTTATCCCTGGAGTCGCGAGCAGTTGGTGTTTTTGATGAGCCACGACCCTGATGGTTTCAATCGTTGGGATGCCGGTCAACGCCTCGCTGTTGATGTGATTCAGTCGCTGGTTGGCTCCTCTGATGCTGCGGAAATTGAGCCGCGTCTGGTTCAGGCATACCGTGCCCTGCTTGGTGACTCGACGCTTGATCAGGCATTGGTGGCAAAAATGCTGCAGTTGCCTTCCGAAGCTTATCTGATTGAGCTGGCGGATAGTCCTGATGTCGCGGCCATTCACCGTGCCCGTGAGCAAGTGTTAAACCACCTGGCAATGTCGTTGCGTGAGGAACTCATCACTTGCTATCACCGGAATTCGGAAACGGGTAGCTATGAGGTTACACCCGAGTCCATTGCCCGCCGCAGCCTGAGAAACACCGCGTTGGCGTGGTTGTTGATGATCAACGACGACACCGGTCGCGATCTGGCTCTGCATCAGCTCCGTGATGCCGATAACATGACAGATCGCATGGGTGCGCTGCGTGCTTTGGTCAACTCCGATTACGCGGCTGAACGAAGCAAGGCACTGGGCGACTTCTATGAGCGGTTCCAGGATGATCCTCAAGTAGTAGAGCAATGGTTTGCGGTTCAATCGTCCAGCGATCGCGCAGGTCAGTTGCCACAGATTCAGGCTTTGCTTGCGCACCCGGCATTTGACTGGAAAAACCCCAACAAAATACGCTCGGTTGTTGGTGTGTTTGCCGGCCAGAATCTGGCGGCATTTCATAACCCTGACGGCTCAGGCTATGTATTTTTGGCAGGCCAGGTGTGCCGCCTGGATGACAGTAATCCACAGATTGCGGCTCGTCTGGTGAGCCCACTTACGCGCTGGAAAAAGTTTGCGCCCGCCTACAGCTCTCTGATGCGGTCGGCTCTGGAGCGAGTTCGGGACAAGCCCGGGCTTTCCGCTGATTTGTACGAGGTGGTACATAAAAGCCTGGAAGGCTGACAGCTGGTAACAAAATCGCACTTTCGGTCGATAGACAACCTTGACGGATCGGTTAGTCTGGCGGGGAGCCTGGCTCTCTAGTCAGTTAATAATAAAAGCCTTCCCACAGGCATCCAGTCGAATTCAGGGTTATACAATGAACTATAAAAAGAGTGTGATACTCGGAGGGTTGTTCGCCCTCTCGATAGCATCCTCCTCTTCCTGGGCAGCGGTTTCTTCGGGTGAAGCTTCACGTCTCGGCCGGGATCTTACCCCGTTTGGCTCGGTCAAGGCCGGAAACGATTCAGGTACTATTCCTGCCTGGACCGGGGGGCTTACAGAGTCTCCCGCCGGCTATGTGGGTGCAGGCCAACACCATATCAATCCGTTTCCGACGGACGAGGTGCTGTTCACAATCAATGCCTCTAACAAAGACCAGTATACGGAGCACCTCACGGATGGCGTGCGGGCTATGCTTGAGACCTACCCCACCAGCTTCCGTTTGCCGATCTACCAATCCCGCCGCACTCATGCGGTCCCTGACTGGGTCGCCGTGAATACCCGTGAGAATGCTGTAAGCGCAGAAATTGTCGGCAAGGGCGAGGGCTTGAAGGGTGCTTATGGTGGTTACCCCTTTCCGATCCTCAGCGGGAATGACGAACAGAAAGCATGGCAGGTGATCTGGAATCATCTGACACGCTGGCGCGGTGTTTCAGGCACTCGTCGATCCAGTGAAGTGGCTGTACAGAGCAATGGTGATTACTCGCTGGTGACCTCTCAGCAGGAGGTCTTTTTCAATTTTTACAGCCCCGGCGGCAGTGAAGATGATCTGGATAACATCATTTTCTATTACCTCTCGTTTACCCAGTCTCCGCCTCGCCTTGCGGGGGGTGCCATTCTTATCCATGAGACCCTGAATCAAATCATCAATCCGAGGAATGGGTGGGGCTACAATGCTGGGCAGCGACGTGTGCGCCGGGCACCAAACCTGGGTTATGATTCGCCGATTGCGGCTGCGGACAACCTCCGGACGGCGGACGACACCGACATCTTCAACGGTGCCCTGGATCGTTACAACTGGACTTATGAAGGCTTGAGGGAAATCTACGTTCCCTACAATAATTATCTTATTGGCGAAAAAGGTACGCCTTATTCCGAAATTCTTGGTATCTCTCATCTGAATCCAGAACTGACTCGATGGGAGCTCCATCGGGTGCATGTAGTTGAAGCCACATTAAAAGGGAGCGAGCGCCACATTTATCACAAGCGCCGTTTCTACGTAGATGAGGACAGCTGGAACACAATTTTGCTTGATCAGTATGACGGCCGTGGTGAGTTATGGCGCGTTACCATGGGCATCGCCAAAAATTATTATGAACTACCGGGTGTGTGGACCGTTCTTGACGTCTATCATGATTTGCAGGCACGTCGTTATCACGTGCTCGGTCTGGATACGGAAGAGCCTAATACCCGGGTCTTCACTGAAGATGTTCCGAACAAACGTTATTTTTCTCCGGCCTCCCTACGTCGCAGAAGTGTCCGCTAGGGCAGGCATCTATCAGTAGTGGGCTTACACAGCTGTCAGGCTGCTGACATACCGGAAACCAATGGTGCCGGTATGTTTGGTTAGTGCCGGGCACTGCTGGTCAGTGACAAACAGTTAAAACAACATAATAGGCAATCTGAATGGCTAAAAGGTTGACGTGCAAAACTCTGGGGGCTGTTTGCCTTGGGCTTTCCATGGTCTGCTCCGCGCCGGCGGCGTTTGCGCTTGCGGATATCATCGAAACTCCGGCCCGACAAACTGACCTGGCTCCCGCTAACCTCCTTAACGACGCAGTGCGGACAGGTGATCGCATCGTCGCCGTCGGAGAGAGGGGGCACATCATTTACTCGGATGATGACGGGCAAACGTGGGTGCAGGGCAGCGTTCCGGTCTCCGTAACACTGACCGCCGTGGATTTTGGATCCGAGACTCATGGCTGGGCCGTTGGCCACAGCGGGGTGGTGCTTCACACTGAAGATGCCGGGGAGAACTGGAGCTTGCAGTTAACCGGCATTGGTGCTGCCAAGCTGGCAATCGCCAGTAAGGAAGATCAGATTGCGGCGTTGGAAGAGCGCATCGAAGAGGCACCCGAGTCGGAAAAAAGCGATCTGGAATGGGCGCTGGATGATCTGTTTTTTACCATGGAAAATATGCAGTCAGATCTGGATATTGGCCCTGTAAACCCGCTGCTGGGTGTTTGGTTTGAGAATGACCAACACGGGTTTGTTGTGGGTGCCTACGGCATGATCTTGCGCACAGAAGACGGCGGGGACACATGGTATGACTGGGCGCCAAAGATTGAAAATGCCCAGAACTTCCACCTGAACAGTATCACCCGTATAACCGGTGGTGGGCTCGTTATTGTGGGCGAGGCTGGGCAAATCCACGTTTCAGTAGATAACGGCGATACCTGGGAGCGGCGGGAAAGCCCTTATCAGGGTTCTTTGTTCGGGGTAATCGGAACGGGGGAGGTCAACGAGATTCTTGCCTTTGGTTTGCGGGGCAACATGTTGTTTTCAAACGACCTCGGGAAAAGCTGGCGCCTGGTTCCCAACAGTGCGGGAGCGACTCTTAATGACGGTGCTGTGGCTGATGACGGCCGGATAACCCTGGTTGGCAATGGCGGAACGGTTCTTATGAGTAGCAACGGCGCAGATTCGTTCCGGGAATATTTCCGCAATGATCGGGACGGTGTCATGAGCGTGATTCCGGTTTCGGGAACCAACCTTCTTATCGTAGGTGAAGGCGGCGTAAAAATTACAGACGCTCGCGGAAAGAACCTTCAATAACGCCCTGATGTGGCAACAACTGAAAAATAATAGAGGGGCTTTTGAATGTCCAACCCGAACCATGACAAGGGTGAGCACTACCTGACAACGCCCAAGGCAGAACCGTTTCTGGAACGTCTGATTTTTAACAATCGGGTCGTTATCCTGATCGGCTTTCTGCTGCTGACGGCGTTTCTGGGCTATAACGCTGTAAAGATCCAGCCAGATGCCAGCTTTGAGCGAATGATTCCGCTTGAGCATCCATACGTTATCAATATGTTGGATCATCGTAATGACCTGGAGAATCTTGGCAACTTTGTGCGTATTGCCGTGGAAACCAAAACCGGTGATATTTTCTCGCCCGAGTACATGGAGACGCTAAAGCAGGTCACCGATGAGGTTTTCTATCTTAATGGCGTCGATCGTTCTGGCCTGAAAACCCTGTGGACATCAAACGTTCGGTGGGTGGAAGTAACCGAGCAGGGCTTCCAGGGTGGTACGGTCATTCCGGATGGCTATGATGGCTCTCCTGCAAGTCTTGAGAAGTTGCGTCAGAACATTCTTCGTTCCAACGAAGTAGGGCGACTGGTTTCTGACAACTTCAAATCCACGATTGTGTATGCCCCGCTCTATGAAAAGAATCCGGAGACAGGCGAGCCATTGGACTACGGCACGTTCTCTCGACAGCTGGAAGAGAAAATCCGGGATAAATATGAAGCCCAGAATCCCAATATCGATATTCACATTGTTGGTTTCGCGAAAAAAGTTGGCGACCTTATTGAGGGTATTGGCTCTATTGCCTGGTTTGCGGGCATCACGATTCTGCTGACGACTCTGTTACTGTTCTGGTACTCCCGATGCATTACCGGCACGCTGGTGCCTGTATTTACCTCCATTGTTGCGGTATTCCTGCAGTTGGGCGCACTAAGACTGTTGGGTTATGGCCTGGATCCCTACTCGGTATTGGTGCCTTTCCTGGTCTTTGCTATTGGTATCAGCCACGGCGTACAGATTGTTAACGCCATGGCGGTCGAAGCCGGAAAAGGTTTTGATGCGGAGACCGCTGCCCGCCTTGCATTCCGCGCTTTGTATATTCCGGGCATGTTGGCTCTGATCTCTGATGCTTTCGGTTTCCTCACGCTATTCTTTATCGAGATCGACGTTATCCGGGATCTGGCCATAGCGGCTGGTTTGGGTGTGGCGTTCGTTATCCTCACCAATCTGGTGCTTCATGTCCTGATTATGTCCTACCTTGGTATTTCCAAGGGTGGTGTTCGTCATGTGCAGAATCTGGGTGAAAAGCAGGACCGCAAATGGCGTGTGATGTCTTACTTCGCGCACCCCGGGGTTGCTCCGATCTCGCTGCTCATTGCCGTGATCGGGTTGGGTCTTGGTCTTTACTACAAGCAGGGCCTGAAGGTAGGGGATCTCGACCAGGGCGCGCCGGAGCTTCGTGCCGACTCGCGCTATAACCTGGATAACGCCTATATCATCGATAATTACTCCACAAGCGCCGATGTGCTGGTTGTGATGGTCAAGACGCCGGAAGAGCAATGTACCCAGTACAATGTTCTGCGAGCCATGGATTCCTTGCAGTGGGAGCTGCAGAACACGCCGGGTGTTCAATCCTCCGCTTCGCTTGCCGACGTCTCCAAGATCGTGACCAAGGCTCTGAACGAGGGCAACTGGAAGTGGTATGAGATTTCCCGCAACCAGACCATTATCAACGCATCCATCCGTGAGGCCCCGACGGGCCTTATCAACACCAACTGTAGCCTGACCCCGGTTCTGGTGTTCCTCGAGGATCACAAGGCAGAAACGCTGCAAGCTGTGGTCGAGAGGGTTGAAATGTTCGCTGAGGCTAACAGCGATGAAAATCACACATTCCTGTTGGCAGCTGGTAATGCCGGTGTTGAAGCGGCGACCAATGAGGTTATCGCCAACGCCAAGGATATGATGCTTATTCTGGTTTACAGTGTGGTGAGCCTGCTGTGCTTTGCGACTTTCCGCTCCATTCGGGCTGTACTGTGTATTGTGGTCCCGCTCGGCCTGACGTCGATTCTCTGCGAGGCGATCATGGCCATGTCGGGTATCGGTATCAAGGTAGCAACTTTGCCGGTTATTGCACTTGGTGTAGGTATTGGTGTTGATTACGGCATCTATATCTACAGTAAGCTGGAAAAATACCTGCTGGAAGGCAAAACCCTTCAGGATGCCTATTTTGAGACCCTGCGCTCAACGGGTAAAGCTGTCATGTTTACCGGTGTGACACTTGGGCTTGGTGTGGTGACCTGGATATTCTCGCCAATCAAGTTCCAGGCAGATATGGGCTTCCTGCTGTTCTTCATGTTCCTCTGGAATATGGTTGGGGCAATCTGGCTGTTGCCGGCACTTGCGCGGTTCCTGCTGCGACCGGATCAGATGATTGCCAAAGCGCGGGCTGCCAAATAGAAATTGCAGTCAGCCACAAAAAAGCCCGCATTTCGGGCTTTTTTGTTTCTTACTCAATTGGTTAGCGACCTACTCCATACTTTATTTATCGTGTGAAGTGGTCTATGTTCTACTATGAGGGCGATGTTTGCCCGCGTGCTCAGGCGGGCAGTTGATTCCAACGATGAAAATAAGGAATGATTCACATGACACTGAAACTTAAAGCCTCCGCATTTGCAGTCGCTGCGGCTGTCAGCCTGGGTGCTGCCTCTACCGCTGTTTCTGCGCAGGAACAACGCTTTGTTACTATTGGAACCGGTGGCGTTACCGGTGTTTATTATCCTGCAGGTGGTGCTATTTGCCGCTTGGTCAACATGGACCGCAAAGAACACGGGATCCGTTGCTCTGTAGAGAGTACGGGCGGCTCCGTATACAACCTGAACGCAATCCGACAGGGTGAGCTCGATCTCGCGGTTGCCCAGTCTGACTGGCAATATCACGCCTACAACGGCACCAGCCAGTTCAAGGACGACGGCCCGAACGAAAAACTGCGAGCCGTATTCTCCCTGCACCCCGAGCCGTTTACCGTAGTGGCAAGCAAAGGCTCAGGCATCAAGAACTTCGAAGACCTTGCAGGCAAGCGTGTTTCTGTGGGTAACCCGGGTTCTGGCCAGCGCGCTACTGCCGAAGTGCTGATGAATGAAATGGGCTGGACCATGGACAAGTTCTCGCTGGCTGCCGAGCTGAAGGCTGCAGAGCAATCGCAAGCTTTGTGCGATGGCAACATTGACGCCTTCTTCTACACCGTGGGTCACCCATCCGGTGCCATCAAGGAAGCGACGACTTCTTGTGACAGCGTTCTTGTAAACGTCAATAACAAGTCAGCCAAAAAACTGATTGATGAGAACCCGTACTACCGGAAAGCGGTCATTCCCGGTGGCATGTACCGTGGTTCCGACGACGATGTGACCACTTTTGGTGTGGCAGCGACGTTTGTATCGTCTACCGATGTGCCTGACGAAGTGGTATACGAAGTGGTCAAGGCAGTGTTTGAGAACTTTGACAGCTTCAAGCGTCTGCACCCGGCTTTCGCCAACCTGAAGAAAGAAGAGATGGTGTCTGATGCCTTGAGTGCGCCACTGCACCCCGGCGCAGCCAAGTACTACAAGGAAGCTGGGCTGATCAAGTAAGTTTTACCCCGCCGCCGGCGCATCCCTCGGTGCCCGGCGGTCATTTCGCTTTCCCCATTATTCATTAACAGGATTATGCTATGACCGATAGCGAACCGAAAGGCGGGGGTGCCATCGACCAACAGGGCGTGGAACAATTCCTTCAAACCGAAACCGGGGGAAGGGCGGCCACTGGGTCGGCCGCCGTTATTCTGTTCACGGTGCCGTTGCTGTGGTCTCTTTTTCAGCTGTGGATAGCCTCCCCGCTGCCCTTTATTCTGGAATTCGGGGTCTTCAATTCTACCGAAGCCCGCTCTATTCACCTTGCCTTTGCGTCCTTTTTAGCATTTTCTGCGTTCCCCATGTTCAAGGGTCGGCACACCAATCACGTGCCCGTTTACGACTGGATCCTGGCTCTGGGCGCGGCGTTTACTGCCTCTTATTTGTATGTATTCTATGACCAGCTCGCAACTCGTCCTGGCGCACCCGAAACCCAGGATCTGATTGTTGCCCTGACGGGGCTGGTGTTACTGCTGGAAGCCACAAGACGCTCATTGGGCCTGCCGCTGGCGGTAGTCGCTGCGGTGTTTGTCATTTACGCCCTGGGCGGGCCATTCATGCCAGAGGTTATTGCCCACAAGGGTGCGAGCCTTAGCAAGCTGGCTTCGCATATGTGGCTTGGCACCGAAGGCGTATTTGGTGTGGCACTTGGTGTGTCCACCAGTTTTGTATTCCTGTTCGTGCTGTTTGGCGCACTGCTTGAGCGTGCCGGCGCCGGCAATTACTTTATAAAAGTCGCTTACGCCATGCTTGGTCACATGCGCGGTGGCCCTGCCAAAGCAGCCGTGGTGGCCAGTGGCCTTAGTGGTATTATTTCCGGTTCTTCCATCGCTAACGTTGTCACCACCGGCACGTTCACTATCCCGCTAATGAAGAAAGTAGGTTTTCCGGCAACGAAAGCCGGTGCCGTGGAAGTTGCAGCCTCGACCAACGGTCAGCTGACACCGCCGATCATGGGTGCCGCCGCGTTTTTGATGGTCGAATATGTCGGTATCTCTTACCTCGAAGTGATCAAGCACGCCATTTTGCCGGCGATGATTTCTTACGTGGCGCTGATTTATATCGTGCACCTGGAAGCCTGCAAGATGAACATGAAAGGCGTTGAGCGGCTCAACAAGCCGACCCTGGCTCAGCGCATGCTGGTGTGGGTGATGCTTTTGTTGGGGCTGAGTGCGCTTACCCTGGCGGTATACTACGGCGTTGGCTGGACGAAAGATGTCTTCGGCAGCGCGGCCATGTGGGTACTTACGCCACTCATGGTGGCGATCTACATTGCGCTTGTAGGTTATGGTTCGCGCTTCCCGGATCTGGAAGAAGACGATCCGGACTCGCTTATGGACAAGTTGCCCCCGGTGGGGGATACCGTGAAAACCGGCCTGTATTTTCTGCTGCCAGTGGTGGTTCTGGTGTGGTGCCTCACAGTAGAGCGTTTCTCACCGCAGCTGTCGGCCTTCTGGGCCACGGTGTTTATGTTATTTATCATCGTTACCCAGCGTCCGCTGAAAGCGTTCTTCAAAAACAGCGGTAATTACGTGAGCGGCCTGAAGCAGGGCGGAGCAGATCTGACCCAGTCTCTGGTTATCGGCGCCCGCAACATGGTAGGTATTGGTGTAGCCACCGCCACCGCTGGCATTGTGGTTGGTACGGTTACGCTGACAGGCATCGGCCTGGTGATGACTCAGTTTGTGGAGTTTATCTCCGGCGGTAACCTGCTGTTGATGTTGGGCTTCACTGCCATCATCAGCCTGATACTGGGCATGGGCTTGCCAACGACTGCCAACTACATTGTGGTGTCTACTTTGATGGCCCCGGTCATCGTCACCCTGGGTGCGGAAAACGGTCTGCTGGTGCCGTTGATTGCGGTGCATTTGTTCGTGTTCTATTTCGGCATCCTGGCGGATGACACGCCACCGGTGGGTCTGGCAGCCTACGCCGCTGCGGCGATTTCGGGGGCTGATCCGATACGAACGGGTATTCAGGGTTTCACCTACGATATACGAACCGCCATTCTGCCATTCATGTTCATCTTCAACACCCAGTTGTTGCTGATCGGGCTGACCGGCTGGTTCGACCTGCTGGTCACCGTGTTCAGTGCGGTAACCGCCATGCTGGTGTTCTCCGCCGCAACCCAGGGTTTCTGGTTTACCAAAACCCGCTGGTGGGAAACCATCGGTTTGTTGCTGATTACCTTCACCCTGTTTCGTCCGGGCTTCTGGTGGGACGAAATCTACCCGCCTACCAATGACCGCCCCGGCGTGGAGCTGCTGCAACACGTGGATGAAGTAGCGGCAGACCAGCCCATCGTTCTTCAGGCCTCGGGTATGTCGTTGTCTGGCGACGACACATCGAAGTATCTGCAGTTGCCCCTGCCAGCGGGCGATACGCCTGAGCAGCGGTTGGCCGCAGCCGGCTTGGAAGTTTCCGAGGCAGGAGAGGTGATGAACGTCGAGTTCGTCAACTTTGGCAGCGATGCGGAAAAAGCCGGGCTGAGCTTTGGCTGGACTATCGATACCGTGCAGGTAGCGAATCCGCGACCGCCGAAAGAGCTGATGTTCATTCCAGCACTGCTGTTGCTGGGTTTGCTTGCTTTCTTGCAGTTGCGTCGCAGGGCTGGTGAGCCCGAGCGACCGGACTTTGTGCCCTCGCGTTAAGCGGTGGGCACAGATATCGGTTCAGGCAAAACTCAAAGCAAAACCCGGCATTAACCCGCCGGGTTTTTTTCTGTTAAACTGCCTCCCTTCTTTGGCACCGTGGTTTGTATCGCGGCGGCTATTAACACAAGTGGTCTTTGGTATAGATCACCGCTGAGTTCTTTCCAGAGCACTCTCTGGAACACTCTTTTGGAGCGCACCATGCCCGTAGTAACCCTGCCTGATGGCAGTCATCGCAGTTTTGCCCAACCTGTCACCGTACACGATGTGGCAGCCGATATCGGTGCCGGTCTGGCCAAGGCCGCCCTGGCCGGTAAAGTCGATGGCAGCCTGGTCGATACCAGTCACCTGATCGAACAAGACGCAGAGCTCGCCATCATCACAGAGCGCGACCCTGACGGCCTTGAGGTTATTCGTCACTCTACGGCCCACCTGCTGGCCATGGCGGTCAAAGAGTTGTTTCCGGAAGCTCAGGTCACTATAGGCCCAGTGATAGATGACGGTTTTTACTACGATTTCAAATACGACCGCCCTTTCACCAATGAAGATCTGGCGCGTATCGAAAAGCGCATGGCGGAACTTGCCAAGCAGGATCTGCCTGTTTCCCGCTCCGTGATGTCCCGCAGCGAAGCCGTTGCGTTATTTACTGAAATGGGTGAAGAGTACAAAGTTCGCATTATTGAGGACATTCCCGGCGAAGAGGATCTGTCGTTCTACCGCCAGGGTGATTTTATTGATCTGTGCCGCGGCCCGCACGTGCCTAGCACCGGTAAAATGAAGGCTTTCAAGCTCACCAAGGTTGCCGGGGCTTACTGGCGTGGCGACACCGGCAACGAACAGTTGCAGCGGGTGTACGGCACTGCCTGGGCCAACAAGAAGGATCTGAAAGCCTACTTGCATCGCATCGAAGAAGCCGAAAAGCGTGACCATCGCAAAGTGGGCAAGAAGCTTGGCCTGTTTCATATGCAGGAAGAAGCTCCCGGCATGGTGTTCTGGCATCCGGATGGCTGGGCTGTGTACCAGGAGATTGAGCAGTACATGCGCGATATTCTGCGCCGCCACGGGTACCAGGAAATAAAGACACCTCAGATCGTGTCCCGCTCACTTTGGGAAAAATCCGGCCATTGGGACAAGTTCAAAGAGGGCATGTTCACCACTGAGTCGGAAAAACATGACTTCGCCATCAAGCCGATGAACTGCCCGTGCCATATCCAGGTGTTCAATCAGGGCCTGAAAAGCTACAAGGACTTGCCGCTGCGGTTGGCGGAATTCGGCTCCTGTCACCGCAACGAAGCCTCCGGTGCATTGCACGGGTTGATGCGGGTGCGTGGTTTTACCCAGGATGACGCCCACATCTTCTGTGAGGAAAATGCGATTCAGAAGGAAGTGTCCAGGTTTATTGACCTGCTGCATGAGGTTTACAAGGATTTTGGTTTTACCGAAATTTTGTACAAGCTGTCTACCCGCCCGGAAAAGCGCGTAGGCTCTGATGAAGTTTGGGACAAGTCCGAGGCTGCATTAGAGGAAGCTCTGAACCGTGAAGGCGTCGACTGGGAGCTTTTACCGGGCGAAGGTGCTTTTTATGGCCCGAAAATCGAGTTTTCTCTCAAGGATTGTATCGGTCGGGTATGGCAATGTGGCACCATCCAGGTAGATTTCTCCATGCCTGGGCGCCTGGGCGCGCAATATGTCGCTGACAATTCAGAGCGTAAAACGCCGGTGATGTTGCATCGCGCAGTGCTGGGCTCGTTCGAGAGGTTTATTGGTATTCTGATTGAGGAGTACGAGGGCGCATTCCCGACATGGCTGGCTCCGACTCAGGTGGCAATTCTCAATATTACCGATAATCAGCGTGATTATTGTCAGAATCTGGCGAAAAAGTTCGATTCTTTAGGCTTTAGGGTTAATGCTGACTTGAGAAACGAGAAGATCGGCTTTAAAATCCGCGAGCATACTATTAACAAAGTTCCCTACCTTGTCGTTGTCGGCGATAAAGAAGTCGAAAACAACGCCGTTGCGGTGAGAACCCGCAAAGGTGAAGATTTGGGAACCCTATCGCTCGAAGCGTTTGAGCAGCTTCTGCAGGAAGATGTTGAGCGCAAGGGCAGAATCAAGACGGAGAATTGACTATTAAACAGCGAACGAATCGGGGTGGGCGTACTCCAAAGGCGCCGATCAATGAGAATATTGATGCAACTGAAGTCCGCCTGATCGATGCCGAAGGCAATCAGGTTGGTGTGGTATCGATCGAAGACGCCCTCAAGATGGCAGAGGAGGCGACCCTGGATCTGGTACAGGTTACAGATTCCGATCCGATCGTCTGTAAAATAATGGACTATGGTAAAAAAGTCTTCGACGAGAAAAAGGCGAAGGCTGCTGCCAAGAAGAAACAGAAACAGACGCAAGTCAAAGAGCTTAAGTTCCGACCAGGAACTGAAGAAGGGGATTATCAGGTAAAACTACGCAACCTGGTACGTTTCCTTGAAGGCGGGGACCGCGGCAAAATCACTATCCGCTTCCGTGGCCGTGAGATGGCACACCAGGAAATTGGTATGAAGCTCATGGAACGCATTGAAGCAGATATTGACGCGCTGGCTCAGGTTGAAATGCGGCCGAAAATGGAAGGCCGCCAGATGACCATGATTGTGGCTCCCCGCAAAAAGAAGTGAATCTGACTCAATGATTTGTCCCCTGCACCAAGCGGGGGATTTGTCGTTCAGGTTCACATTGATGCACTAAAAACAGAATGCGGAGTTTTAAAAAATGCCTAAGATGAAAACCAAAAGTGGAGCGGCCAAGCGGTTCAAGAAGACTGCTACCGGCTTCAAGCACAAGTCAGCCTTCACCAGTCACATTCTGACCAAGAAGAGTCCCAAGCGTAAGCGTCAGCTGCGTGGTACTTCATTGGTTGTCAAATCTGATGTGGCTTCCGTAAAGCGTATGCTCGGTAAGTAACGCAGCAATACACTCACAACGGTTTTAAGGTAGAAGGATTAAAGTATGGCTCGTGTTAAGCGTGGCGTGGTTGCACGTCGTCGTCATAAGAAGATTTTAAAGCAGGCCAAGGGTTACTACGGTGCCCGTAGCCGTGTGTTCCGCGTTGCCAAGCAAGCGGTTATTAAAGCCGGTCAGTACGCATATCGCGACCGTCGTAACCGTAAGCGTTCATTCCGCGCTCTGTGGATTGCACGTATTAACGCCGGTGCCCGCGCTAACGGTCTGTCATACAGCCGTTTGATCGCTGGTCTGAAAAAGGCAAACGTTGAGATCGATCGTAAGGTTCTGGCTGATCTGGCCATGAACGAGCAGCAGGCATTTGCCGCTGTTGTTGATACAGCCAAAGCATCTCTCTGATCGCTTAGCTCTTTCATCGATTGCGAATCGATCCGGTGTCAGGCGCCTATCCATTAAGCGCAACAGACATTGTTTAATAGGGGAAGGGCACGCTCTTCCCCTATTTTTGTTTCAAGATTTCAATTTTTTGAAATCCTCACTTCTGGTTTGGAGCAGGGTCAATGGAAAACCTGGAGCAACTGGTTCAGGGCGGTTTGGCAGCAGTAGAACAAGCCGGCAGCTTGCAGGCGCTTGATCAAATTCGTGTGGAATACCTCGGCAAGAAAGGCGTAATTACCCAGCAAGCGAAAACTCTGGGCAAACTCTCTGCAGAGGAACGTCCCGCGGCCGGCCAGAAGATAAATGAGGCAAAAGGGCAGGTTGAGCAAGCGATTAAT
Organism: Marinobacter sp.; assembly: GCF_048266785.1. Lineage (GTDB taxonomy): Bacteria > Pseudomonadota > Gammaproteobacteria > Pseudomonadales > Oleiphilaceae > Marinobacter. The sequence continues at coordinate 39,291 of NZ_JBLWYX010000011.1, read as the reverse complement.
GCGCGACGCAGTGACCTTGAGCGGGTCGCCATTGAGCAGAAGCTCGCCGGTGAATCCATAGACGTAAGCCTGCCTGGTCGCGGTCAGGATCTTGGTGGATTGCACCCGGTTACCCGAACTCTCCAACGTATTGAAGACTTCTTTTCCCGTGCCGGCTACACCGTAGAGCAGGGCCCGGAAATTGAAGACGACTACCACAACTTCGAAGCTCTCAACATTCCGGGCCACCATCCCGCCCGGGCTATGCATGATACCTTCTATTTTAATCCCGGCACCTTGCTGCGCACCCACACGTCCCCGGTGCAGATTCGTACCATGGAAGCCGGAAAGCCCCCATTTCGCATGATCTGCCCAGGGCGGGTTTATCGTTGTGATTCGGATATGACCCATACCCCGATGTTCCATCAGGTTGAAGGGTTGCTGATCGAAAAAAATGTCAGTTTCGCCGATCTGAAAAGTACGGTAGAAGAGTTTCTGCGGGTGTTTTTTGAGCGTGACCTTCAAGTGCGCTTTCGTCCGTCCTACTTCCCGTTCACTGAGCCCTCCGCCGAGGTGGATATCGAGTGGGGTCGGGAAGCCGATGGCAGCATCAAATGGCTGGAAATTATGGGTTGCGGCATGGTGCACCCCAAGGTATTCGGGTATTGCGGCATTGATGCCGAGGAGTACCGGGGCTTTGCATTCGGTATGGGCGTAGAGCGTCTGGCCATGCTCCGTTATGGCGTGAACGACTTGCGGATGTTCTTTGAGAACGATCTGCGTTTTCTGCGTCAGTTCCGTTAATACGGCGCTTTACGGCATCCAAATCAACAGTCGAAACCGCATCAGGATAAGGCAATAACCATGAAATTCAGTGAGCAGTGGCTGCGCGAGTGGGTTAACCCGGAGATCAGCTCTCAGGAGTTGATGGACCAGATTACAATGGCAGGGCTGGAAGTCGATGGCTTCGAGCCCGTAGCCGGTAAGTTTCAAGGGGTGGTGGTTGGAGAGGTTCTGTCTGTAGAGCCCCACCCGGATGCCGACAAACTTCGTGTATGCCAAGTGAGTGATGGCGGCCAGACAGTCCAGGTTGTGTGTGGCGCTCCGAATGTGCGCCAGGGGTTGAAGGTGCCTTTTGCTGTGATTGGCGCAGTGCTGCCCGGTGATTTCAAAATCCGGAAAGCAAAACTTCGTGGCCAGCCGTCTGAAGGAATGTTGTGCTCAGGATCCGAGCTGGGGCTGTCTGAAGATCACGACGGCATCATGGAACTGCCCGCCGATGCGCCGGTAGGGGCAGCGGTAAGTGATTATCTCAAGCTAAATGACGTAGCCATCGATGTGGATCTGACGCCTAACCGCAGTGACTGCCTCTCTATCAAAGGCATTGCTCGCGAAGTGGGCGTGCTGAACAGCATGGTTCAGCAATCACCGCAGATTGATCCGGTTGAGGCGGTACATTCTGAGGTTCCTGGCATCCGCGTTGATGCTCCTGAGGGTTGTCCGCGTTACCTGGGCCGCATTCTTCGCAATGTGAACCTTCAGGCCGAGACGCCCTTGTGGATGCGGGAGAAACTCCGGCGATCCGGCGTTCGTTCAATTGATGCAGCTGTGGATGTGACCAACTACGTGATGTTGGAACAGGGGCAGCCACTGCACGCATTTGATCGTGATGAGATCAGCGAAGGGATTGTTGTGCGCATGGCACTTCCGGCAGAGAAACTGGTGCTGCTGGACGGACAGGAAGTTGAGCTGACGGAGCAGACGCTCGTTATCGCAGATCACGAAAAACCCATTGCTATCGCTGGCATTATGGGTGGCGAGCACTCAGGTGTGAACTCCAAAACCCGTGATCTGGTACTTGAAGCGGCCTACTTTGACCCGATCACCCTCGCGGGCAAGGCCCGTCATTACGGCCTGCATACGGATGCGTCGCACCGCTTCGAGCGCGGCGTCGATTATGAACTTGCCCGTGACGCCATGGAGCGTGCAACCCATCTGCTCATGGGTATCGTAGGCGGCGAGCCTGGCGAGATTGTTGAGGTGGCCAGTGCAGAGCACCTGCCAAAGGGGCGCACTATTGATCTTCGTTCACAGCGGCTGGCTGACGTGTTGGGTCTTGAAATCGATCGCACCACGGTTGAGCAAATCCTGATCCGGCTTGGCCTGGGCATTGGAAAATTACTGAAGAATGGTTGGCGCATTACTGTGCCCAGTTTTCGCCCCGATATTTCGATCGAGGAAGATCTAATCGAAGAAGTGGGGCGCATCTATGGCTACAACAACCTGCCGGTTACCGAGCCGACAGGCTCCCTTGGCCTGAGAGTGAACGAAGAAGCGACTCGCCCGGTTTCGGCCATACGTGATTACTTTGTTTCTCATGGTTATCAGGAGGCGATCACTTACAGCTTTGTAGACCCCAAGGTGCAGGCGCAGATAGATCCCGAGCATGAAGGCATTGCGCTGGCAAATCCGATTTCATCGGACTTGTCTGTGATGCGAACCAGCCTCTGGAGTGGTTTGCTGAAAACAGTTGCCCACAACCAGAACCGACAGCAGTCGCGTATCCGCCTGTTCGAGACAGGTTTGCGTTTTCTGCAGGACGGTCAGCGCATTGATCAGCACCCCATGCTGGCAGGGGTTGTTGTTGGTTCACAATACCCCGAAAACTGGGTAAACGGTCGCAGAACGGCGGACTTCTTTGATGTAAAAGGAGAGTTGGAAGGACTGTTCAGTTTGCTGGGTATCGAGATCGGGTTTCTGGGTAGCCAGCACCCGGCTCTGCACCCGGGCCAGACGGCAGAACTCCTCCGGGATGGCGAACATGTCGGTTGGCTGGGCACATTGCACCCACAAGTTCAGAAAAATCTTGAACTTAATGGCACGATTCTGATGTTTGAGCTATCCTTGAATTCGATCATTACCGGATATGTGCCTAATTTCAAAGAAATTTCAAAATTCCCGGAAGTTCGCCGGGATTTGGCTATCATTATCAGTAGTGAAGTTGCGTTTGCCGATGTTGAGCGTGTAGCCAGAAAGCATGCCGGCGAGCGACTTACGGCGTTGCGTGCGTTTGATGTATACGAAGGAGAGAGTCTGGGTGAGGGCAACCGAAGCCTGGCGTTAAGTCTGTTCTGGCAGCATCCTGAGCGCACGTTGAATGAAGATGAGGTGCATTCGCTCTTCAACGGTGTCATCGACGCATTGAAGGAAGAGTTGGAGGCAACACTGAGGAGTTGAGAGATGGCGGCTTTGACGAAAGCGGAAATGGCGGAGCGCTTGTATGAGGAGTTGGGCCTGAACAAACGCGAAGCCAAGGAAATGGTGGAAGCTTTTTTCGACGAGATCAGAGGCGCGCTCAGCCACAACGAACAGGTAAAACTGTCGGGTTTCGGGAACTTTGACCTGCGTGATAAAAAGCAGCGTCCTGGACGAAACCCGAAAACCGGTGAAGAGATTCCTATAAGCGCCCGACGTGTTGTTACGTTTCGCCCGGGACAGAAACTGAAACAGAAAGTAGAAGCGTATGTTGGAACCCAGTCATAACAACGAACTCCCTGCTATTCCCGGGAAGCGTTATTTCACGATCGGTGAGGTAGCGGATCTGTGCGCGGTGAAAGCCCACGTACTGCGCTATTGGGAGCAGGAGTTCCCCCAGCTGTCACCCGTAAAGCGACGGGGTAATCGCCGGTATTATCAGCGAGCCGACGTTATTACCATTCGTCAGATACGCAGTTTGCTGTACGAGCAGGGTTACACGATTGGCGGTGCCAAGCAGAAGCTTAGCAGCCATGAGGTGAAAGACGATACCACTCAGTACAAGCAGCTTATTCGACAGATGATATCCGAGCTGGAAGAGGTGCTGGACGTACTCAATGCACCCGTAAAATAACCAGACTCCTCAAACAAAAAAGCCGAAGTGATTCCCCGTCACTTCGGCTTTTTTGTATCAGGCTTAATTTACTGCTTTTTGCAGGTTTTTATACCCAGCAGTGAATACGCCGGGCAGTTGCCGATCAGCGCGGTCGCCAGCGACACGATACCAATCCAGCCCCAGGGTGTTTGTGGCCCGACAAACACCAGTGCCAGAAGTATAATTCCGACAAGGGCGCGAATAATCCGGTCTGCAGAACCCATATTAACGCTCATGATTCATTCTCCTGTGTTGGTATGAGGCTACGATTCTTACTTTAGCGCTCACGGCGAGCCAGTTCAGTGATAAAGTCACACTGTCGCTGTCCGTATTAAAAGCTCAGGGAAGACTCATGTTGCGTCACAGTATTCTGGAAACCCTGCCTCGAGAGCTTCAAAAGGAAGCTGTTGAAAGTATTAAGGTTATGCGCTTTCTTCCGGGGCAAATCCTGTTCCACGCGGGTGAGCATTGCAAGGGCTTGCCGCTAATGCTTAGTGGTGCGGTCAAGGTTCAGATGACAGGCGTGTCCGGCAACAGTATCGTGCTGTACCGCATGGGCGCTGATGATATTTGTACCTTGTCTATTGGCTGCCTGATGACGGGCTATGGATACCGCGCAGAGGCCTTTGTGGAAGAGGAGTCCGAAGCTGCCATGGTTCCCCGGGGTCTGTTTGACCGGCTGATGGATCAGTCGGCCGCTTTTCGCCTCGGTATTATGGAATCCTATGGGCGCCGCCTGGATGACCTGATGCTGTTGGTTGAAGAGGTGGCTTTTCGCCGAATGGATGAACGCCTTGAGGAATGGTTAGGCGCCCGGCGCAGTCCCATCCACATTACTCATCAAGAGCTCGCCGTCGAGCTGGGGACCGCCAGAGAGGTTGTCAGTCGGTTGTTGAAAGAGCTTGAGCGAAAGGGCAGGGTGCAATTGTCACGTGGCAGAATTGATGTAAAAGGCGTGTAAGGCAATCGCCCCAGAGATCCCTCTCGGGCTCCGGGGCGATTGGCCAACCTTTTAGAAACGGTGGTAAACGTTACCAGTCGGTGACGGATTTAACTTCCAGGAACTCTTCCAGGCCCCATACGCCACCTTCGCGGCTGCCATTACCGGACTGCTTCATACCGCCGAATGGAAAGCCTGCCGATCCGGATTTGCCGTTAATTTCCACCATGCCCGACCTGACCTGCCTGGCGACTCTGCGGGCTTTGTCTTTGTCGGAGGTCTGGATATAGTTGGTAAGCCCGTAGAGCGTATCGTTTGCCAGCTCTATCGCTTCCTCTTCCGTTTCAAAAGGCGTGATAGCCAGAACCGGGCCGAAAATTTCTTCACTCCATATGGTCATGTTGGGTGTAACATCCGCGAACACGGTTGGTTTCACGAAATAGCCTGCCTCAAAACCTTCTGGCCTGCCTTCACCGCCAGCTACCAGCGTAGCACCTTCCTCTATACCTTTTTTGATCAACGCCTGAACCTTCAGGAACTGCTGCCCGGACACTACCGGCCCGATATGCCGACCTTCATTACCTGCGAGACCTACGTCGGTTTTACCAGCAATCATCGCTGCGGTTTCAACGGCCTGTTTGTAAAGAGACTTTTCCACCAGCATTCGCGTAGGAGCGTTGCAGGACTGGCCCGAGTTAGCGAAGCAGTGGCGTACACCACGGGTCACTGCCTTTTCGTCAGCGTCAGCAAAGATGATGTTGGCGCCTTTGCCCCCCAGCTCCAGGCCGACTCGCTTCATGGTGTCTGCTGCAGCAATTGTGATTGCTTTGCCGGCACGGGTGGAGCCGGTAAAGCTGACCAGATCAACATCCGGGTGCTCGGACAGTTGCGAACCAACGCCTGCGCCATCGCCGTTAATAAGGTTGAAAACGCCTTCCGGGAAGCCCGAGCTATCAATCATTTCGGCAAGAAGCATCGCCGACAGAGGCGAGATCTCAGACGGCTTGATAACCACCGTGCAGCCTGCGGCGAGGGCTGGAGCGACCTTCAGCATCACCTGGTTCATCGGCCAGTTCCAAGGTGTGATCAGCGCACAGACACCTACCGCCTCGTGCAAAATGATGTTGTCCGGTGCGTGCTCACCGAGAGGGTGTTCAAAGTTGAAAGACTTCAGGGCACGGATGGTGTTCTTCAGGTGTGCGGCGCCGGCGCCAACCTGTGCGCTTCGTGCAAGGTCAATGGGCGCGCCCATTTCCTGGCTGATGGTTTGGGCCATCTCTTCTGCGCGTTCCTTGTAGGTCTCAAACAAGCGTTCCAGCAGCTCAATACGTTGTTCTTTGGTAGACGCCGACCAGGCCGGAAATGCTTTCTTTGCAGCACTGACAGCTTTGTCCGTATCAGCCTGCGAGCCTAGCGTTATCTTGGAAAATCCCTTTTCATCAGAAGGGTTTATAACGTCCAGGTGTTGGGTTCCCTCAGGGGTAACCCACTTCCCATTAATGTAAAACTTGGTTGCATCCATCGTGGTTCAGCTCTTTGTTGGGAGTTTGGACCATGGTATCAGATTGGTCGGCTGCGGGGCCTGAGGCGCTGGCAAAATTGTAACGCGCACCAAGTTGCCAAGGGCACCGGGTGAAGTGTCATTGCAGAAGAAATCGGTCATTCAACACACAGGCTCCCCAAAAGAAGCCTGTGCTCGTCGCATTTAAGGTTCAGAAGTTAAAACCAATACCGGCACTGTACGCCCAGGCACCGTCGTCGAAGTTATCGTTGGCGTCGCTCGCACTATCAAAGAATACCTGATACTCCGTCTGAAACGTGATGAAGGTTTTTGGTTTGACGTAGTACTTCACGCCGACCTCAGGCCCTGCGAAGAAGGTCTCATCAACATCGTCCCCATAGATGCCACCAATGTTTGCACCAATAAATGGCCGCCATTTCCCGGCATCAAAATGATAATCCCCGAACACCCGGGTCGCACCACTCCAGTTTGAGTCATTTTCGCTATCGGCAAAGCCAATACTTTGGCGAATACCAAAAACTGTGCTTTCAGAGTAAAACTGGCCAAGATCAAAGCTGAGACTGCCAGTGCTGTTATCGAAGCCAGAGTCGCTCGCTCCGGAACCCGAAAGGGTAAAGAGCCGATCGCCGGCCTCAGGTTCAGCTAATGCAAGCGCTGGCGACATAGTCAGGCACAAAACGGCCAAAGAATTTTTCCACTGCATAGCACTTTCTCCTACATGATTCGGCAGCATGCAAGCCAAAATGCTGTGCCACCGAACGTTGATTAACACCATAAAGCGTAGAGCAGGCTCGAACGTTTGGTGATCACCTACCAGAATTTGTAATGTTCCGCAGCGACGCTCCTCACAAATATGCGTGTCCAAGGTGACAATTGGTTGGCACTTGCTACTCACACTAAACACCCGCTTTGTGGACTGAAAAGCTGCCACCTCCATCTCTATTAATAGCTTGATTTTATGGTTTTTTCTGTCATTTCTGGTACTTAAACTGAAGGCTGGTGTCATGAAAAGCGACGTATTATTAGCGGGTTACAGGCGGTTCTTTAGGCGATCCCTGGCATATTTTATGGTCCACTTTTACAGTGAAAATGGGCCATAAAACATGAACAAAGTTTAACCAAAAAGACGGTAACTGCATCGCAACTTCCAGCATTAGCCAGCAATCAATGGCGAATACGCTGGCGTGTGCCGACCTCGGCAACCGGTCAGTGATGGCGCGATGGCTTTGGCTTTTAGGGTTGCCAGCGATCCAGGAACCGCTGTGAATGCAGAGAATCCGGCGATTGGGTTCTGATCCAGGTGCTATCACCCATTTCCCCTTGGGCCCGCCGTTAGCATTGAACAACCGTTACTGGTTGAAGCAAAAATCTTTGGCTTAACGTATTGAAGCCTTTCGTGAAATTGCAGGGGTAGGCAGAAAGTCGTGAGACCCTGAAAGTTGCCCGTCAGGCCATTGTAGAAAAGTTTAGCGGGAAATTTTTGGCTAGAAACGAAAAAGAGCACATCCAAAGATGTGCCCTAAGCCGTTGAAATATGGTCGGGACGGTAGGATTTGAACCTACGACCCCTTGCACCCCATGCAAGTGCGCTACCAAGCTGCGCTACGCCCCGATACGCTATATGCCGTCGTTTCGAAGCCGGGCTTTGATACCAAGCTTTGCTGACATGCGCCAAAGAGACTTAAAGAGGAATCTCAGTGGCTTAGCGGGAGCGAAGTCTACACTAGCCCAAAGCAAAAATAAACAGACTTTGTAGGTTTCGCTCCCGGATTTCCCGGATTTTTAGCGGAGCTTGGTTTCTCTGAGCTTCTGCACGAACTCTGGCGGATCAAAGCTGTCTGGTTGCGATACAGCCCAGTATTTATCGAAGACCGCCATGCCGGTTTTACCCTCTAGCAGTGCGCCGGGCGCCAGGAAGGGGAACAGGTCGATGTACGAGTGTACTTTCGTTTTCGACACCCGGCGAACAATGTGCTCGGGTCCCAGCTCGCCGGGGTGGCGCAGGCCGGAGGCCTCCAGCAGATTTTGCAGCGCATCCAGAGTGTTTTTGTGGAAGTTGTACACCCTCTTGCTTTTGTCTTCTACATCCAGCTTGTTGCTTCTTCTGGGGTCCTGAGTGGCAACACCGCTGGGGCAGCGACCAGTATGGCAATTCAGGGCCTGGATGCAGCCCAGTGAAAACATGTAGCCGCGGGCCGCGTTGCACCAGTCAGCTCCCAAGGCGAGCGTACGTGCAATATTGAAAGCAGAGGTGATTTTCCCGGCAGCACCAATGGCGATATCTTCCCTTAGATTGGTGCCCACCAGAGTGTTGTGAACCAGAAGGAGCGCCTCTGTCATGGGCGTGCCAATACGATTGATGAACTCCAGGGGCGCCGCGCCAGTGCCACCTTCGCCGCCGTCTACAACAATAAAGTCGGGCTTGCGCCCGGTCTCGAGCATCGCTTTAACAATAGCGAACCATTCCCAGGGGTGGCCGATAGCCAGCTTGAAACCCACTGGTTTACCTCCGGACAGTTCGCGGAGCTGGTCCAGAAACTCAAGCATTTCAATGGGCGTTGAAAAGGCCGAGTGCTGTGCGGGCGAGATGCAGTCTTCGCCAACCGATACACCTCGGGCTTCTGCAATTTCCGGTGTTACTTTGGCGCCGGGGAGAATACCTCCGTGGCCGGGTTTTGCACCCTGAGATAGTTTGACCTCTATCATTTTTACCTGATCGATCGTCGCATTTCTTGCAAACTGTTCAGGGCTGAATGTGCCGTCTTTGTTTCGACAACCGAAGTAGCCGGAACCGATTTCCCAGACCAGGTCGCCCCCGGGCTCCTTGTGATAGCGGGAGATAGAGCCTTCGCCTGTGTCGTGATAAAAGTCGCCCATTTTGGCGCCCGTGTTCAGACTCAGAATCGCGTTTGCAGACAGCGAGCCAAAGCTCACGGCAGAGATATTGAAAACGCTTGCGTTATAGGGCTTGGCGCAGCGCGAGCCAATCTGCACGCGGAAGTTGCTATTCGCGATTTTTGATGGTTTAAGGGAGTGATTTATCCATTCGAAACCGTCGTCATACATTTTCAGTTGCGAGCCAAAGGGGCGCTTGTCCAGCACATTTTTGGCGCGTTGATAGATGAGGGTGCGCTGATCCCTTGAAAAGGGCTGCTCGTCGTTATCAGACTGAATAAAGTACTGGCGGATCTCGGGCCCTATGGACTCAAAAAGATAACGGAAGTGCACCATAATGGGGTAGTTGCGGCTGATCGTGCGCGATTTCTGCAGCAAGTCGTAGGTGCCAAGAATCGCCAGGGCACCGAATATACCCGTGAAAATATACCCCCCCTCAAACTGCAGACTGAGTGCCAGAGAGACAATAAAGCCTGAAATGCTCATCACATAGGCTGAGTAGCGCATTGGGAAGGTAGTTGTTTTCTCCATGAATATCTGGCCTGGCTATATGGGTGCTTTTGGTGGCTTGTATCGGATGGCTTGCTTCATTTTGACAGGGCCAAGTATATCGATACGGCGCCTGAGTGATATCCGATTGATGAAGCTTTCAGCTGTGGTGTTCTGAATTTGGTCTATTCTGACAGTTGGTGTCTCCATTTCGACGTTTTTGATGTTTTGAACTCAAAACATTAGTATGGCGCGCCTGTAACGTTTTAATCCGGATTATGACGGGTATTCGTTACCAAACTCAGGATCAGGAGGCGCCAAACGTGGGCGACGTAGTTAAAGACGAGTATCAAACGGATTACGTAGCCGGCCAGGATAATATCAAACCATTTGGGCTTGATCTGCACGCACCGGTATTTCCGATCACCGCAATACTGGTGGTTCTTTTTGTCATGGGAACGCTGATGTTTCCGGAGGCCGCCAAGGAATTGCTGGACGGCGCCAAACTGGACATCATTGCAACCTTTGACTGGTTTTTCCTGCTAAGCGCCAACATTTTTGTCATCGTGTGTATTGCGTTGATTTTCATGCCTGTGGGGAAAATCCGCCTGGGTGGAATGGATTCCAAGCCCGAGTTCTCAACCATATCCTGGTTTTCCATGCTTTTTGCGGCTGGCATGGGTATCGGCCTGATGTTCTGGGCCGTTGCAGAGCCCGTGGCCTATTACACTGGTTGGTACGGGACTCCTTTTGACGTGGTTGCCAACACACCTGAAGCCCGTGATCTTGCCATGGGCGCCACCATGTATCATTGGGGTCTTCATCCTTGGGCGGTTTACTCTATTGTTGCGCTCTCGTTAGCGTTCTTTTCGTTCAATAAGGGTATGCCACTGACCATCCGTTCTGCCTTTTTTCCTCTGCTGAAGGACAAAGTGTGGGGCTGGCCCGGCCATATTATTGATATCCTGGCAGTTGTTGCGACCATTTTCGGCCTGGCGACGTCTCTTGGTTTCGGTGCACAACAAGCGGCCTCCGGCTTGAGCTACCTGTTTGGAATGGGCTCTGGCATCAACGTTCAAATGGCTATCATCGTTGGTGTGACCGCTGTTGCGCTTATGTCTGTGCTGCGTGGTCTTGACGGCGGGGTTAAGGTGCTAAGTAACATCAACATGGCCTTGGCGGGCATCTTGCTGTTCTTCATTATTTTTGCCGGCCCAACCATGAGCATTCTCGAAAACATATGGGCGACCAGTGTCAGCTATGTGACCAACATCGTGCCATTGAGCAACCCGTTTGGGCGTGAAGACGAAACCTGGTTGCGTGGCTGGACGGTATTCTACTGGGCCTGGTGGATTTCCTGGTCACCTTTCGTAGGTATGTTTATTGCGCGGGTTTCCAAAGGCCGGACTGTTCGTGAATTTGTGACAGCTGTTTTGATCATACCGACAGTGATTACCACGGTGTGGATGAGCTCCTTTGGTGGCTCAGCGTTGGAGCAGATTGATAAAGGTATCGGTGTGCTTGCAGAAAAGGGCATTACTGAGGTTTCTCTGGCCACATTCCAGATGTTTGAACACCTGCCGTTCACAGGCATCCTTTCGTTTATCGGCATTGTGTTGGTGCTCGTGTTCTTTATAACGTCGTCGGACTCCGGCTCACTGGTTATCGACAGCATAACCGCTGGTGGTAAAACCGATGCACCCACAGCACAGCGTGTGTTCTGGGTGGTGATGGAAGGGGCCATTGCAGCGGCCTTGATCTTTGGCGGCGGTGCAGATGCGCTGGGTGCTATCCAGGCAACGGCGATCAGTGCGGGCTTACCCTTCACGGTGATTCTGCTGATCATGACCTGGGGCCTGTTGAAAGGCCTGACCCATGAGCGCAAGTTGCTGATCGCCAGAGGCGAGATGACATAATAATGTAAGCAACGAAGCGTAAAAAAACCGGAGCCCAGGCTTCGGTTTTTTTACGCTTGTCAGTCAGAAAATGCGATGGGAATGATGTGCTTGTGGCTTAGAGGCTGGCGAAGGTTTCCATCACGTAGTTTGCACGTTCTCTGGGCGTAAAGTGAGGACGTTTCAGGCTTTCAATAGCTCTTAGCCTTGGCAGCAATCCGCGTCCGTTTGCCATTTGAATTGCCAGGCCGGGTCGAGCGTTGAGTTCAAGCAGTAAGGGGCCTTCGTTGGCGTCTACCACAAGATCAACACCCATATAGCCCAGGCCGGTTGCCTCATAACAGCGTGAGGCCATTTCGAGCATCTCTCCCCAGTCTTCAATGTTGATGTTTTCCAATGCCAGGCCGGTGTCGGGATGAAGCGTAATGGGACGGTTGAACTGCACCGCATTCAGGCTTTTACCTGTGCCTATGTCCAGGCCCACGCCTACAGCGCCTTGGTGCAGGTTGGCTTTGCCATCAGATGCAGTGGTTGCAAGCCGCAGCATGGCCATAACCGGGTAACCCTGAAACACGACTATCCGTATGTCAGGAACGCCCTGGTGAGAGTATCGGGCCAGAGAAGGGGCCGACTCCACCAGATTTTCAACAATGGCGACATCGGGCGTGCCTGCAAGCGAATAGAGACCCGCCAGAATATTGGTCAGGTGCCGCTCCAGCACAGGTGCGCCCACACGGGTTCCGGATGCTTTTACAAAGTAATCCCCGTCCCGGCCTGTAATCACCGTAATACCTTTGCCGCCAGAGCCTTTTGCGGGCTTGATGGCAAAACCTGTGAGACCTTCAGCCATTTCCCTGAAATGGGATATCTCATGCTGTTGCTTTACAACCTGCAGGAGTTTCGGCGTTTTTACACCATACTCGGCAACAACCAGCTTGGTTTTGAGCTTGTTGTCTACCAGCGGATAGGACGAGCGCTCGTTGTAACGCGCGATATAGTCCACGTTGCGCCGATTCATGTTCAGTATGCCTAGCCGGTTCAACGAGCGCGGGGAGATCCAGTCCATATCAGTCGTACACCTTCATTGGCGTAAAGCGTCTAAGCTCGCTGAGCTTGTGGCCGGTGTATTGACCCATCAGAAGGATCAGGCCCAGAATCGCAAAGTGCAGCTCGGGGAAGTTGAACGTCAGGTGGCCTGCCAAAGGTGCACTCATCAGCAAATAGGCACAGATCGCAACGAACAGGCTGCCGGACCCCTGAACCAGGACTTCCTGGCCGCCTTCTTCCTCCCAGAGGATCGACATGCGCTCAATCGTCCAGGCGATGATGACCATGGGAAAGAAGGTTACGGTCATGCCCGTATTGAAGCCCATCTGGTACCCCAAAATGCTTAAGCCTGCCGTAATGAAAATGACCAGAATGATCAGCGCAGATATCCGCGATACAAGCAGGAGGTTCAAGCTGGAGAGATATCCCCGCATTGCCAGGCCAATGGAAACCACCGACAGGAAGGCAATAAGGCCGGGTATAAGTGTGGTTTGAACAAAGGCGACGGCAATCAGTACCGGCATGAAGGTGCCTGAGGTACGAATACCGATCACGATACGCATGAATGCAACCACCAGTGCTCCGAGCGGCAGGAGAAGGAGCATGCGGAACATGCTCTGCTCCTCAATCGGGAGTTCATAGAAGCTCAGAAAGCCGAGACCATTGCCCTCGGACTGCATGGCGGCAAGCTGGAGGGCTGGTATGGTTTGCCGAAGCATGGAAAAGCTGATCTCGGAGTTGTCGCCGCCGACAACATCCAGCAGGGACTCGGAACCTTGCCGCCAAAGCAGCAGGTCTTCGGGAACGCCCTGAGCAGCGGTTTTAGGATTAAGCGTGAGCCAGCGTTCGCCGTTATAGATTTGCAGGAAGGGGATCAGTTGCTGTCTCCGACGTGCATCTTCAAGCTTGAGGCCATCGGCTGTCCTGGCAGGAATGCCGGAGTGGTTGAGCATGTTAACCAGCAATTGAAGGTAGTTTTCCTCGGACACGAGCAGAGTGGTGTTCTGAACGCGGGTGTCTGGCTGCATCAGCCGAATCAGTTCCCGCGTCATACTCTCCGGTGTGCTTGAACGCTCTTTCGCCTGGGCCAGAATTTCCCGGACAGCCGTCGCTTGGGGTTCTTCCCAGAACAACTGTTTGGTTTTAGGTGGCTGAGCGGGTGGTTCAGACTCGGCGCCCGGGTCGGGTATGAACTGGGCCTTGAAATACAGGGTTTGTGGCCCCGTTACTTCACGTTTGGTCCATTCCGCACGACGGCTTCCGGGCTTGTCGATGATTGAGAAGCCATAGCCAGGAGAAGCTGCCTGTTCTGTCAGAATCTGGAACCCGGGTGGTTGCGCAGGAACGTTCAGGCTGGCCACAACCGAGTCGTTGGCTCCATCAAAATCAACACGGGCTTCCACCATCCAGACGGGGCGTTGCTCGCCGGTTAGCCAGGGAATTCCAAGCTCTATGTGTCGCCATACAGCTAAAGAAATACCTGCGCTGATAAGCAGGAAAACGGCAATATAAAACGGTAAGCGGGAGGGGCTAGTCACTATTTTTTCCCGTTGTCATTATCGTTACGGATTGATTCGGGCAGTTCCGTTGCATACTCCTTGCCGACATCAATCAGCATGACATCCCGGAGCACGTTCCGGCCGATAAGAGCCTGATAAGTAAGATTGCTTCGGTCTGCGAGCGTGAATTCTGCAACCTGTTGGTGGTCGCCGATAGAGAACTGAAGTTCAACAACAACGCGCCGCTCCGCTTCATCGGCGCTGGCCTGGATGACTTTCACGCGGCGAGAGATCTCTTTTTCGAGGGTGACAAAGTCTTCTGTGCCTGGCACAGGAACATCAAAGCGAACCCAGTTGCTTCCGTCGCGCTCAAAGCGGGTGATATTCCGTGCGTCAATCGAAGAGGTTTCAGCTCCGCTGTCAATCCGGGCTTTGTAGATCAGTTCCGGGCCAGCCAGATGAAAATTCTCAACCTCACCAACCACCACTTTTCCCTTGAGCCGGTCAGCGTGGCCTTTTACTTTATCGGAGGCGGGACAGACCTTCTGAGCCGGGATCGGAGGACAGGAGGGCTTCGCAACCTGAGTCGCAATTGCCTCCAGCACTTTTTGCGTGGCAACTTCGTTGCTCTCTAAAACCTTCTCATGACGAACCGTTGCGTTCTGCTCCATGGTTACCAGAGTGGCACGCTGGCTTTGAACTGAGGCATTCATATCGCCCAGATCAGATTTAGGAACCATGAAATACCTGTCTGCCGAACATCCCGTCAGCAGAACAGTGCCTGCAAGAACTGCAACGGAGAACGTCGATAGACCAGCTCGCAATCGTTTAGAAGACATGAAAAACCCCTGAGCCGGTTGCCGGTCACACGCGGAATACCACGAGTATGACGGTCTGAAAGTGTGGAACTGAGAATATCTGGAGCGGAAGTATACAACAACCGACCTGTGTATTTGCTTTACAGTTGGTTAAGGGGAGAAAAAATGACGAGTGCCGAGCACCTCGTCAGAACGCAGGTACTCTTGGATAACCGGGGAGCAATTCAGATAAAACAACAGCAGTTCGCGCTGAATGTCCTGATCCTGCACTCGCGCAGCATAAGTGATCAGGTCGCGTATGGCATCGTCACTGTTGGTTTCAGCATTGGCAGGGCTTTTGCCGTACCGGCTGTTCAGCAGGGAGGTCAGCCGTTCAAGGTGGAACTCAGCGGTGTGAGTGATGTGAGGAAGGATGCGAAACTCGCTTGCGCCAGAGTTCTTTCAGCATGTTGGTTTATCCATTTTGGTTCTGACTCTGAGTGTGCCCGAATGCCGTTAAAAAAGCGTAATGCCACTAACTGCAGGCTACGTTTATCTTTCTAATGGATATTAGGTCCCGCGTCCAGAGACGCATTCAGCTGTATTATCACATTGCCAAACAGTCGTGATGCAGGCCGTGCGCCCGCCACAGCCGAAGACCGGCAAAGAAAACCCCGTTATGTTCCGATAGAATGTAATACGTGCGTAAGCTAACGTTAATCCGGATAAACACTTAAAACTCAGAGGAGTCTTGTCTGTGCCTGAGGCCGTCAGTGAATTTGTGATATCCCAGCCGGGATTGGTGGCGGCATTTGTGACTCTGCTGTTGGCAACCACCGTTATTGTTGCCGTGTTTCTGGCGAAGGCGAGGGCGGAAAACCGGGCTGCCGGCCTTCAAGCTGACGTCGCAGCTCAAAACCGCCGGATCGAAGAACTGGTGGAGGAACGCCAAAGCCAGCGAGTGAAGATTGATGGGCTTGCGAGCGAGCTGAGCGAAGCTCGAGCAGTTCTCCGAGAGCAGCAAGTCGTGCTGAAAGAAGAGCGGCGTTCGGCTACAGAGAAACTTGCGCTGCTGGAGCGCAATCGGGATGCCCTGAAGCAGGAATTCGAAAATCTCGCCAACAGGATTTTTGAGCAGAAAAGCGAGCGTTTCACCCAACAAACACGCACAAGCCTCGATACCTTGCTTAACCCCTTTCGGGATCAGTTGCAGGATTTCCGCAAGCGGGTGGAAGATGTATACACCTCAGAAACCCGGGATCGGCAGGCTCTGCGTAGCGAGATAAAATCCCTTCAGGATCTCAATCGACAAATTACCGAAGAGGCTGCCAACCTGACCCGGGCTTTAAAAGGCGATAAAAAGATTCAGGGTAACTGGGGTGAATTGATCCTTGAGCGCGTTCTGGAGAAGTCCGGGCTACGCAAGGGCGTTGAATATGAAACCCAAGGCAGCTACCGAGACGGCGATAACCAATTGTTGAGGCCAGACGTGGTGGTGCACCTTCCGGATAACCGGAACCTGGTTATCGACTCCAAGGTATCTCTTCTGGATTATCAGAAGTGGGTGACGGAGGAGGGCGACAGCGCTCGGGAGGAAGCACTGAAAAATCACGTGGAAGCGGTGCGCAACCACATCCGTACCCTCAGTGAGAAAGACTATAGCCAGCTTGGTGGCCTGCACTCGCCTGACTTTGTTCTGCTTTTTATGCCCATAGAACCGGCATTTGTAGCGGCTTTTCAGCAGGACGAGAACCTTTTCTCGGAAGCGTTTGAGCGAAAGATTATTGTAGTAACACCCACAACACTGCTCGCTACGCTGCGCACGATCGAAAACATCTGGCGGTATGAGCGCCAAAGCCAGAACGCACGATTGATTGCTGAGCGCGCGGGCGCAGTTTATGACAAACTCAGGGTGTTTGTGGAAGCCATGGAACGCCTTGGCGGGCAACTTCATACCGCACAGGTTACTTACGATTCGGCCATGAACACGTTAACCAGAGGGCGGGGTAACCTTATTTCCCAGGCAAACCGGTTTGTTGAGCTTGGAGTGCGGGTTAAAAGGGAACTGCCGAAAGCAATTACGGATCAGGCCGAGGTCGATTCCGAGCAGGAAGCACATCGCGGCCAGCCGGATTCAGAAAAACAGACAATTGGTGCAGATAACGAATAGGAGTAAGGACCATGGCGGTAGGGTTTGGGAATATCCATATTTCAGTCTTGAGAATAAAAAGCAAGCAGCTGGCAGGAGTTGTGGCTATCACCTTGGCACTGTTGGCGGGTCAGGCTGCTGCACTGGCGCCAGAGCACGAAACTCGCAGACTGCTGCTGGCGATCGAAGAATCGGTAGCCGCTGAAAATTGGGGCGAAGCCGGTGAATACCTCAATCGCTTGCAGCTTCTGGATGCGGAAAAGCCGATCGATTACAATTACTACCGTGGCAGAGTAATGCTGCAGTCTTCTCACTTCAACGAAGCCCAATCAGCGCTTGAAGCCTACGTGACCAAAGCGGGTACTGAAGGCAGCCATTATCAGGATGCTCTGAAACTGATCACCGGGATTGAGCGCGCAAGAAAAGAGAAGTCTCAGGTGACAAAGGTTGGTGGTGAATCCCGAATCGCTGTGATTGAGCCTGCTGGCGACAAGCGAAGTGCGTCTCTGCGCAAGCTGTACCTGGCAGACTCTGACCGCGAAGCGCTTGTTTTACACCTCAACAGTCTGCTGGGTGTTGCCGGGTGGCGACAGGACCAGGCGATTGTGCGTCTCGACCGGCCAGCGGATATTGAATACCGGCTGAGCAGCGGAGATGACGCCATCTCCGTTCAGCAACTGCGGCGTAACAGCTCCGGAGGCGTTGCACGGACAACCAGCCGGATTCCGGTGTTTGGTGTAAGTCCCCAAGTAGAATGGGGATGTGAACCTGCGGTGGCTACCTGCTGGGTATACGATCCGAGAGACGGCTCGCGTTTGCTTCAGCTTTCGCCAAACCGCAGCCAGGTTGAGGAAATTGCGCAGACTCTGGGTAAACTGATCCGCAATCTGCAGACTCCTTCGGGTTCCTAGTGCTCAATCCTGGGGTTGTCCCGCTCGCCTTCACGATAGGCGCCCGGGGTAACACCTGTCCACTTCTTGAATGCCCGGTGAAAGGTTGAGGGCTCCGTAAACCCGACTTTTTCCGCGATGTCATTAATTGAGAGCTCCTGTCGGCTCAGGTAGTAAATTGCCGTATCCCTGCGCAGCAAATCCTTGATCTCCTGGAATGATGTGTTTTCCTGCTTCAGCCTGCGGCGCAGTGTTTGTGGGCTGGTGTGCAGTTCAGTCGCAATCCATTCAAAGTCGGGCAGAGGTTTTGAAAAATCCCGGCCGATGAGCGCTCTGATCTTGCCTGTAAAGGTATTGCTCTCGTCCGGTCGGGATAACAGATCCGCCGGTGAGGTTTTCAGGAACTGACGGATCTCCGGTTTGTCTCGGATGACCGGGGCAGATAGGAAACGTTTATCGAACGTCAGGGCGGTGCAGTCAGACTCAAATTCCAGAGGGCAATGAAAAATATGGCGGTACTCATCACCATGAGGCGGCCTTGGGTAGTCGAACTCGGCTTTCTCAAGCTCCACCGGCTGCCCGATCAGCCAGCTACCTAACCGGTGCCAGATAACCAGTATGCTCTCCCGCAGAAAGTAATGAGGATCGTGGATCTCGCCTTCCATATGAGTAACCAGTCGAACCTTCTGCTTATCGATTTCCAGTTTCATGGCAACCATAGGATCAAACAGCCGGGAAAACTGGTATGCCCGGTGGTAAACAGCCTCCAGCGTAGGGCAGTCAATAACCAGCGCACACATAGTGGCGAACGTGCCAACCCGGGCCCGCCGTGGACCCATACCCATGAATTCATCATCCATGCGGTTCCAGGCAGTCTGTAACAACAAACTGAACTGATTGCTGCTAACCCTCGCCATCTCGATACGCAGAAGATCCGGGGATATGTCCGCTTCCCGGAGCATTTCTCCGGTATCAAACCCCAAATGCTTAGCGCCGGCCAGGGCGGCCTGCACAAAGTGCCGTGAAACTGTCAGATCAGACATCTAACTCGCCAATTCATGAAAACGAGACCTATCATAAAACCCCCCAGCTACAATGCAACCGAAGCGGCTGTAACAATCGGCTAATGGGAATGGTGCAACAGGCAGTTGGCCTTAACAGCAAAAGCGTGCAGCATGGAGTGACTCTCAAAAAACAAACAGAACAACACATTACAGAGAAGGAGAACACCATGGCAGGTCCGTTGACCTCGATGAAAGTTCTGGATTTCAGCACCCTGCTGCCCGGGCCATACGCCACAATGCTGTTGGCAGATATGGGCGCGGAAGTACTGAGGGTTGAGGCTCCAGACAGGGTAGACCTTACCCGTGTAATGCCGCCCCACGATGCGGGTGTGAGCACCGCTCATGGGTTTCTGAACCGGGGCAAGCAGTCTCTTGCGCTTAACCTGAAAAAAGAAGGCAGCAAGGAAAAGGTTCTGGAGCTGGTCAAGGAATACGACATTGTGATTGAGCAGTTCCGGCCCGGCGTGATGGATCGCCTTGGTATTGGTTACGAAACTCTGAAAGCGATCAACCCCGGGCTTATCTACTGCGCCATTACCGGATACGGCCAAACGGGTCCTTACAAAGACCGGGCAGGGCACGACATCAACTACCTCGCCCTTGCCGGCGTAAGTAGCCATTGTGGCCGTGAAGACAGCGGCCCCCCACCGATGGGTATCCAGATAGCGGACGTAGCAGGCGGCTCCCACCACGCGGTAATGGGCATACTGGCCGCCGTGGTTCATCGCCAGCAAACCGGAGAAGGGCAGTTTGTTGATATCAGCATGACCGATGCCGCCTTTGCACTCAACGGCATGGCCGGCGCTGCCTGCCTGGCCGGCGGTCAGGAGCAGAAGCCGGAAACCAGCTTGCTGAACGGTGGGTCCTTCTACGATTACTACCAGACTCAGGACAACCGCTGGCTCTCTGTGGGAAGCCTGGAGCCCCAGTTCTCCGCACGGCTGTGCGACATACTGGAACTGGCCGATATGAAAAGCTTGGCCCTGAGCCAGAAGCCGGAACACCAGAAAGCCTTCAAAGCCGCGCTCGGTGAAAAGATACAGCAGAAAACACTGGCGCAATGGCAGACTGTTTTTGCCGATATAGACGCTTGTGTGGAGCCGGTTTTGACCATTTCCGAAGCCGCTGAACATCCGCAGCTGAAAGCACGGGATATGGTAATTGGTGTTGATCGCGGTGATGGTACTTTGCAGAGGCAGATCGGGTTTCCGATCAAGTTTGAGAAAACGCCAGCGGCGACAACACTCATTGGACAGCCGATGGGAGGGAAGTAGTCAGAAAGTATGATTTGTTGCGAAATAGCCTGAATATAAATTCAGTTTTCTCGACCTTCTGCTAGCTTTAATAGTGTCGCCGATGACGGCGAATCCTTTATGCAACAATTATAAGGGTGACACTATGCAAACCTGGAACAAACGGGTCGCGCGAACAGCGCGCGGCGCAGTGCTGGTGCTATTGGGTAGCACCATGCTAACTGGCTGTTTCGATGGCAGTAGCTCATCGTCTCAGTCTGATCTGAATACCAACTTGTTTCCTGCAGATGGCAAGTTGGAAGCAACCATCAGGAGAACGGGTGAGGGCGTGCCCCACATAAAAGCCGATAACCTGAAGTCTGTGGCATTCGGGCATGGTTATGCTCAGGCTCAAGACAATGTTTGCCTGTTAGCAGAGGCCATTGTTAAAGCGCGTAGTGAGCGTGCCAGGTACTTTGGGCCTGGGCCAGGTAATATTAATATCATCAATGATTTCAGTTATAAGGCTCAGAAAATTCTAAGCGGTGCTGAAGAGGAATACCCACAGCTTAGCCCTGAAACAGAAGCAATGATTGAAGGTTTTACCGCAGGCTACAACAAATACGTGAGCGAGACGGCACCAGCGGATTGGCCACTGGAGTGCAAGGACCAGCCTTGGGTAAAGGCAATTACCCCGGTTGACCTGTTCGCGCACTACCGAATCGTGGGTCAGTTTGCCAGTGGTGCACTGTTTGCGACCGGCGCCGTTTTTGTTGCCGTTCCGGATGGCGAATCGCCGCAGCCGACGCCGGTTGTGAACGTGACAGGTGACGCAGATGATGCGCTAAGCAAAGAGCTGAAGCGCGTTGTTGCAAACGCCCGTGTGAACGCGGGTGCCCAGACAGACTATCAGGACATCGGCTTGGGCAGTAACGCCTGGGGCATTGGCGGCGACATGTCGGAGCAAGGCAGAGGTGCGCTGTTGGCCAACCCACACTTCCCCTACACCGGCCACCGCCGGCTGTATCAGGTTCAGCTGACGGTTCCGGGATACCTGAACACCAACGGTGCCGGCCTGTTGGGCACGGCGATCCCGCTGATCAATTTCAACGAGAATCTGGCGTGGTCCCATACGGTCACCACCAGCCGCCGCTTTACCCTCTATGAACTGACCCTGAAAGACGGTGACAACTTTACCTATATAAAAGACGGTAAAGAGAAACCCATCACCTCGGAAACCTATCAGATCGAAGTGAACAACGGCTCGCCGACGCCAACGGTGCTTGAGAAGACCTTCTACTTCTCCGAGTATGGCCCGATGTTGGCGGCAGATGCCGTTACCGGCGGCGGGTTAAAAGCGTGGGGGGTGAACGGCAAGGCCTATAGTTACCGCGATGCCAATGCTAGCACCAAAAACCTGCTCGATACCTGGCTGAAAATGAGCCGTGCATCTGATCTGGAAGAATTCCAGGCGGTTTTCCAGAGCTGTGGCAGCACACTTTGGACCAACTCGACCTACGCCGATGATCAAGGCAACGCCTACTACATAGACAGTAGTTCCGTGCCCAATCTGTCAGACGCGACGCTCGCAGTGATTGACTTCAAGCGCGCGGTAAACGCCGACTACAACGCCTTGTTTGAGGGCGGTCTCACCCTCCTGGACGGCAGCAAATCGCGGGATGATTGGGTTGAAGGCCAGTGCAACGGGCTTGTGCCTTTTGATCAACGCCCCCAGTTGACCCGCAAAGACTGGGTTCAGAACTCCAATGACAGCTACTGGGCAACAAACCCGAATCAGTTTCTGACCGGATTTTCGCCCATGTTCGGCTCGGAGCAAACGCCGCTGAACCCGCGCACGCGCATTGGCATTACCATGCTACAGAACCCGATGGAGTTGGGTTTTGCAGACCGCGCACCAGCCGGTCAGGACGCCAAGTTTGGTGCGATTGACCTGATAGAAGTCATCTACAACAACCGCACCTGGTACACCGACATGTTCCTGAGTGAGCTCAGAGCCCGGTGCACCGCTATCGGCAGTGATCCGGTTAACCTGTCAGGCGGAGGTACGCGTGGTGTGGACGAAGCCTGCGGTGTCTTGCAAAGCTGGGACGGCGTTTACAATACCGACAGTGTTGGCGCTCACGTATTTCGCGTGTTCATCGCCAACTACCGCAATGATTTCGGCACAGACTTGACGGTACCGTTTGATGCGAAGAGCCCTGTGACCACACCATCCACACCGTCGCAGACCGAGTCCGGAACCGCAAGCGATGTTATGTTGGTGGCGCTGGCCGATGGACTGCAGGCGCTGGACTCCGTGAATATTCCTTACAATGCCGCTCTTGGCGATGTTCAGTACTATCAGCCTTCGGGTGGCGTGCCCCCGGGAGGAACGCCGGTCGAGCTGAGTAGCCCAATTGCCTGGCACGGCGGCGATGGTTCTGTGGACGGTGCTTTTAATGCCATTGGTGTTGTTACCAGCCCGGTTGCCGAGGACACCGTGCTTCCGAGAATTGCGCCGACAACCCTGCCCAATACGGCAGGCCTGTCTGATCAGGCCGGCAGCGGATGGCAGATGGCCCGAGGAACCAGTTGGCACTTTGGTCTGGAATTTACGGACCAGGGCCCGGCTGCCTACGGGCTAACCAGCTACTCCCAGTCATCAGACTCTGATTCACCTTACTTCACGGACCAGAGCCAGCGCTTCTCAGATGAGAATTATCGCCAGTTCTGGTTCACCGAGGCAGACATTGAGGCGAATCTTCTGGTGAATGGCGAAGTAACCATCAGCCAGTAATCCGGTGCTGCGCAATAACTAAAAAGGGGTGGCCGAAGCCACCCCTTTTTGTTGAGATTGAAAATACTCAGTCTTGCTGGACAATCTCGGTGATGTCCGGATCAGCACTCAGGGCGTTCGGAATAACGGCGGTGCCCATTGTTGCAATGATGCTGGCTGTCTCCGTTACCATTTCTGTGAACACCCTTACGTCGTTTTCCCCACCTTGTGGAAGAACCGGCGTGCCGTGAGTACCGGCGAGATAACGGGTGATAGCCGCGTTATTCAGAGGCACCGGTGTTCCGCTTCCCGTAACGGCGACTGCACCGAGCAGTTCCGCGAATGGCTCTGTACCGGAAAGGTACGCGTCAAACGCCTGCCCCAACGGATTGGCGAGCGGGTCGTTCGGGATGACCGTATCACCGTTAACCTGGGACAGGGCAACCGGCGTGGCAGACGCATTCAGGCTGGCGGCAAAGCTGATCGGGTCTGCCGAATCCAGCGCTGCCTGGAACACGTTGAAATAGGTTTCCAGGTTGGCATCGCCTTGTGCCAGGCCTGCTGCTGCTTGAAGACCACCGAGAATTCTCGGCGCAAAGGACGGCGAGTTCTCCAACAACCTTATGATGCCAGCGCCCGGCGTCAGAAGCTGAGCGGCAACGATGTCGTCATCCGCATTGCTGCTTTCGTTGGCGACCGCTACAAACGGCGCGCCGACGATGGTGCCAAGGGAGTGGCCTGTGAAGTAAACGCTGTCGGCGTCAAGGTCCGCGCCAGCCGTGCCGTCGAAGTCCAGACCACCGAGAGAGGCCCGCACGTTCAGCAGGTCGACAATGGCTTGACGGTTGTTGTCCCTGGAAGTTGTAAAGCTGGTCAGGTTAATGAATAGACTACCTGAGGCTCCATTGGCTGCTGTCATGGCCGTTGGCATATTCGCAGCGTTCGCGGTGAAGTCAAAGTGGCGTTCATTCTCGGTCTTCGCAATACCGGGAACGGTTGAGCCTGCGTTTGCAACGGTATTTTCAAATGAGCGCAGTGAGCGTATGGCAGCGTCGAGAACTGGTGCCTGAGCTGGAGGTGCTCCAGAATCCTGGGTGGAGGCGCCACTGGCGACCGCGGTTACAACGTCCGCCGCTGTGGCAGCGTCCACACCGAGGGCGCCAGCCGCGAAGCCAATGGCAATTTGCCCGCCGATGACGGCATCAATGTTAGCTTCATTCGCTGCAAGAGAGGCGGGTAGACCACCGGCCTGACCGCTATCGAGCAGTTGCTCTGCCAGCGCGCGCTGTGCGGCCGGGCTGACCGGCGTTACTCCGTGCAGTGGCTGGTCGATAACCACCACAGCTACCTGTGAGGCATTGGCCAATGCACTACCGAACGTCAGCGCAGCGCTTCGATCGGTGGTGATGCCATGCATATACATAACGGTTTCCAGTCGCGTGATGCCATCGTAGCTTGCCGGATAGAAAACCATGATGGGTACGGTTACGTCCTGGGTTTTGGCAGGGAACGGGAACCGGTAGTTGACTACCTTGCTGACGGCAGGGCTGGACTGAGCCAGTTCAACGCCCAACTGATCGCCTGCTGCGGCCGCCAAAGCTGCGTTAGCAGTCCAACTCTCGGTGTTGATCACGGAACCTTCTGCGTCGGAGGAGCCGGTTGGTACTCCGAGATAATAAGGAAGGTCGATGGTGCCCTGAACCAGATTCACCTGGCCGAAATCAACAAACTGGCTGGCAACAGCCGAGACTTGGGTTACGTCTTGTGGGGTGCCGAATGTAGCGGTTGAGCTTTGATCCGTAGGCGTAGGTAGAAGACTTGCCGCAGTAAAGGCGTTTACAAGGCCAGCAGCCTGGCCGTTGGCGACAGGTTCTGCATCTGCAACAGCATTATTGCCAACTGTATTCAGAGCGAAGAAGTCAGTTGTACCGCCTTCCCGAGCGCTCGAAACCGCTTCGAAGCGCGTTGAACCAAGGATGGTTTCCTTGAAGAAGGCTGTTGGGTCAGCAATGTACTGGAGAACACGCTGGTCGTTGGATGTGGTGAAACTATAGGAAATCGCAATGTTGCCCTCGGTAAGGGCGTTACCGGGGCGCGCTTGATTTGGAACGCCGAAGAAGCTCGCGGCCACTTTTTCCCAGAACGTATCAACAATTTGGCGAACCGGGGCCAGGGCTGTCGGGTTACCCAGAGGGCGTTCCGGATTGGCGACGTCACGATACACCGGGTCCTGAACAATCGGGTCTCCGTTGATATCCAGCACTTCGTTGGTGACGACGACCAGATAGCGTGTGAACGGGTTCAGCGGTTTGGTCGGGTTGATACGAATAGCGGAGGTGCCATCAAGGGTTACAACTTCAGCAACGTAATCCGGTGACTGGGCAAGGCCTCCGAGGTATGCGCCCGCCTGAGCCTGATTCCTGCCGCTGAGATCCTGAGGTGCTGCGCCCGCAGCTACTTGAGCCGTGATCGCAAGAGGGATTGTTGGCGATTCGCCAGCGCCAAGCCCGCGCACAGGGTCGCCGCCGGCGTATTTCAGTTCAATCAGGAACACCGTTTGACTCGGGTTTGGAATGAGACTGGTGGGGTCCGTTGGGTCTGCAAAGATAAAGGCTCGAGAATCTACGGATTCCGGATCGATTTGCCCGTTAAAACGCACGACGGCCGGAGCAATGGAAGACGCACCGCTGAGCTGGTTCAGTGCTGTTGTTACCGGTGGCGACGAATCCGGAACTTTAAAAGAGCCATCCGCCTCGTTGATCGTAGTGTTTGGATCATCCGAACGGAAAATTAGGTCGTTAGGCAGGGGCAGGTTGCTGGTCACAGGGTTAAAGAACGGCCAGGTTTTTCCATCCAGTTCTGGATTGGAAATCTTGTAATCCGGATTAGCATTCGCCCCATCGTCGCCGCTACTAAAGCAGCCTGTTAGCCCAAGGGAAGACGCCACGGCAAGACTTATTAGAGTTTTCTTGAACATGGGTGGAACCTTTTCCTGTTGTTGTATCGTTATGTTCGGCAACTAACGGGGCCGGTCTGATGCGGTAAACCCGATGTCAGTGGCCTGTTCTGCTTAAACGGTTGTCTGAAATTGTAGCCAGCGCTTCAAGCCAATTTCTATACCTATGACTATAGCGCCACTATAGCCAGTGTTGATCAGCCAAAAGTGTGATTCTTGCTGTTTGGGTCTTCCTCGCACAAAGGGGAGCTTGGCTTTACTGAAAAATAGTAGGCTGTACGCTGTTTGTCGAGCCTAAGCGGGGGATATGCAGGGGTTTTCAAAAATTGTATCAATTGCCCGCCAGAGTATGTGTTCTGGCGGGCAAGCGGGTTATTTGAAACCCGAGAAGTCTGGCTTGCGTTTTTGCATAAATGCGCGAAAAGCTTCAGCCGCCTCCGGCGATTTCAGGCGTTCCCCAAACAGCTCACCCTCAGCCAGCATGGTGGCTTTGAGTTCTGCCTGAGTGGGGCCGCCAAGGAGCTTTTTGGTAGCGCGTATGGCGGCAGGTGGCTGGCTGGCGAGTTGCTGGCAAGCTTCGAGAGCTGCTGCTTCGGTGTCGGCAGAATCACACACCCGGTTAATCAGCCCAAGGCGATAGGCATCGTCTGCACTGAAAGCCCCGCCCAGCATCAGCAACTCGGCGGCGCGCACCCGGCCAATCCAGGAGGGCAGCAGCAGGCTGGAGCCACCTTCAGGGCACAGGCCCAGGCTGGCAAATGGCATCTGGAAGCGGGTATTGGTGCCGGCGAATACCATATCGCAATGCAGGAGCATGGTGGTGCCAATGCCCACCGCTGCCCCGTTTACCGCCGCCACTACCGGTTTGGTGGCGTTGGCCAGAAGAAAGAGAAAGCGGCCTACAGGTGTTTCTTCGAAGCTACCGGGTAACCCGCTGGCAAATTCGCCCAGATCGTTGCCGGCGGTAAAGCACTCATCGCTGCCGGTAAACAGTATGCAGCGAATATCAGAATCGGAGTTGGACTGTTCAATTGCATCTCCCAGCGCTGTATACATGGCATGGGTGAGAGCATTCTTGCGGTCCGGGCGGTTAATGCGAACGGTCAGAATCCGGTTGTTGATCTCGGTACGAACAAAGTCTGTCACGGTCTCTCCTGGGGTGCTTTCTGAAGTCTTTTTGTCATTTGATTAGGATGATACCTTTTTTGAGGCGTTTGTTAAGAAAAGCTTCGCCTTCTGTCTGGTGCCGCGCTCTTGCGAATTTCTGGTAAACTGTGCCTCCTGTTTTTCGACGATACGATCATAACGAGACGAACCTGATGAGGCGCCTATGACCACCGTAATCCGCCAGGATGACCTGATTGAAAGCGTAGCGGACGCGCTGCAATTTATTTCCTACTATCACCCGAAAGATTTTATACAGGCTGTGCACGAGGCCTATCAGCGGGAAGAGTCGCAGGCGGCCAAGGATGCCATGGCGCAGATTCTGATCAACTCGCGTATGTGCGCCGAGGGCCACCGGCCGCTGTGTCAGGACACCGGGATTGTTACGGTATTCGTGAATGTCGGCATGAACATTCAGTGGGATTGTGAGATGTCGTTGGACGACGTGATCAATGAAGGCGTCCGTCGTGCCTATACCCAGCCGGACAACGTGCTGCGGGCATCGATTCTGGCTGATCCGGATGGTAAGCGTCAGAACACCGGAGACAACACGCCGGCAATCATTCACTACAAGATTGTTCCGGGCGATACGGTTGAAGTACACGTGGCAGCCAAAGGTGGCGGTTCTGAAGCCAAATCCAAATTTGCCATGCTGAACCCTTCGGATTCCGTGGTCGACTGGGTCCTGAAAATGATCCCTCAGATGGGTGCTGGCTGGTGCCCGCCCGGAATGTTGGGCATTGGTATTGGCGGCACGGCTGAGAAGGCGATGCAACTGGCGAAAGAGTCGCTTCTGGATCCGATTGATATCCACGATCTGCAGGCACGCGGTGCATCCAATCGTGCGGAAGAGCTGCGCCTTGAGCTGTTCGATAAGGTGAATGATCTGGGTATTGGTGCTCAGGGCCTTGGTGGCCTGACAACCGTGCTGGATGTGAAGATAAAAGACTATCCAACTCACGCCGCGAACAAGCCGGTTGCGATTATTCCGAACTGTGCCGCTACCCGGCATGCACACTTTACGCTCGATGGCACTGGGCCGTCTCTGCAAACGCCGCCGAGCCTGGAAGACTGGCCGGAAATCACCTGGGAAGTAGGTGAGAACGTGCGCCGCGTGAACCTGGATACGGTTACGCCAGAAGATGTAAAAGACTGGCAGCCGGGCGAGACCGTGTTGCTGTCTGGGAAGATGCTGACCGGCCGCGACGCAGCGCACAAGAAAATGGTCGATATGATCAACAACGGCGAAGAGCTGCCGGTGGATCTGAAGGGCCGCTTCATATATTACGTAGGCCCGGTTGATCCGGTGCGTGAAGAAGTGGTCGGCCCCGCAGGCCCCACCACTGCAACACGTATGGACAAGTTTACCCACACGATGCTGGCGAAAACCGGCCTCACCGGCATGATCGGCAAAGCCGAGCGCGGTCAGGCGGGCATTGACGCCATTCGCGAATTTGGTGCGGTGTATCTGATGGCAGTGGGCGGTGCTGCGTACCTGGTGTCAAAAGCCATCAAGCACGCCGAGGTGGTGGCCTTCCCGGAACTGGGTATGGAAGCCATTTACGAGTTTGATGTGGAAGACATGCCAGTAACGGTCGCGGTGGATTCCCGTGGTTCTTCTGTGCACCAGACTGGCCCGGCTGAGTGGCACGAGAAAATCATTGCTGCCAAGGCGGTCTGAGATTAAGTAAGTCGGTAAAACGAGGGGCCGGAATTTCAACTCTGGCCCCTCGCTTCAGGTTTCTGCCCTTTCTCCTCTAGCTCGAACAGCTGATATTCAGGTGCTTGCCCCAGTTTGGCGGCAGTGCTGCGTATTTTTCATGTTCCGGCTGCTCGTCATACGGCCGCTCCAGAACCTTTATCAGCTCTTTCATGGGCTCGTAATCGCCGTTCTGTGCTTCCAGAATCACTTGCTGCGCCAGATAGTTCCGCAAGATGTATTTGGGGTTTACCCTGCGCATCTCGTATTCACGCTCGTCGTGGGCACGGGTTTCTTGTTCAAGCCGCTGCTCGTAGCGTTCCAGCCAGTTATCTGCCACTTCGCGATCCACAAACAAGTCTCGCACAGGTGCATGGCCGTGAGCTTGCAGGTTTGAAAGTGCCCGGAAGAAAGCCGTGTAGTCCGTATGGTGTTCCTGCAGCATGCTGAAGGTATCCATAATCAGGCTGAGGTCGGCTTCGTCTTCCTGTACCAGGCCGAGTTTGTCTCGCATGTTCTGTAAAAAACGCCCGTTGTAGGCAGCTTCGTAGCGTTGCAAACCGTTGCCGATGGTGCCTTCATCCATTACTGGCAGCAGGGCGTTGGCAAGGTACTGACAATTCGCAAAGCCTACCTGAGGTTGGCGGTTGTAGGCGTAACGGCCGCCTTGGTCGGTGTGGTTGCAGATGTAACCGGCATCAAAGTCGTCCAGGAATGCAAAGGGTCCGTAATCGAAGGTGTCGCCGATAATAGACATGTTGTCGCTGTTCATAACGCCATGGCAGAAGCCTACAGCCTGCCAGTCTGCAATCAGGTGAGCGGTGCGTTCCACTACTTCTTCAAACCACCGGGCGTGGCGTTCCTCATCTGCCAATTTGATGAGGTGTGGGAAGTGAAGCGCTATAACGTGCTCAAGCAGTGTTTTTACCGCTTCCGGCCCTTCATGGTGTGCGGCAAATTCAAAATGCCCAAAGCGGATATGGCTCTGGGCAACGCGCACCAGTGCTGCAGCGGTTTCAATGGATTCTCTGCGAATCGGGTCCCGGGCGCTGACCATAAACAGGGCGCGAGTGGTTGGAATGCCGAGCCCGTTCATGGCTTCGCTGCACAGGTATTCGCGAATGGTTGAGCGCAGAACCGCCCGGCCATCCCCGAAGCGGGAGTAGGGCGTCATGCCGGCGCCTTTGAGGTGCCAGTCCCAACGGCGGCCATCGGGGCCTACCGTTTCCCATAAAAGAAGGCCACGGCCATCTCCCAGTTCCGGGTTGTACATGCCAAACTGGTGGCCGGTGTATTTCATGGCGACCGGGTCCATGCCCTCAAGTAACTCCGTGCCTCCACCGATTTTGGCCCAGTCGGCTTCGTTGGTGACATGAAACCCCATTTCCTG
This sequence comes from Marinobacter sp., assembly GCF_048266785.1. GTDB lineage: Bacteria > Pseudomonadota > Gammaproteobacteria > Pseudomonadales > Oleiphilaceae > Marinobacter. The sequence goes on along the minus strand of NZ_JBLWYX010000011.1, from coordinate 8,998 downwards.
CGCCAGTTTGTGGTTGAAGCACACCATTTTTACGTCTTTAAGTGGAGTGGGCTGAACGCGAGTGTAGAAGCTGTCCGGGAGTTCGAGGTAGCGGTGCTCTACACGAAAATCGTTGCTACTCATAAAAACCTATACTCCCATATGGTACGAATTCTGCTGAATGCTTAATTAACCGATCCATCAAAGACGGGAACCTTAACGTGACCGACAGTGAACTCAAAACAACCATCGACACCCTGATTGAGAAAGAAGGGCTTCCTCAAAATTACGCTACTACCGTAAAACAGACCATCCTGCCTCTGATAGAACAAATTGTCTCGTTAAGGAACGCGAAGAAGAGGACCGTTGTTGTGGGGATTCACGGCGCCCAGGGCACCGGGAAGTCCACTTTGGCATTGTTTCTGACCAGGCTGCTTTGCGATCACTGGCAATACCCCACAGCGAGCTTTTCGCTGGACGATCTTTACCTTACCAGAGCCGAGCGGCGGGCACTTGCTGAGCAGGTACACCCCCTGTTTATGACCCGGGGTGTGCCCGGAACACATGATGTAGAGCTTGGCGAGTGGGTTATTGATCAGCTTCGAACCGCCGGCCCAGGCGATCACACCCGTATTCCTGCGTTCGACAAGTCTCATGACGACCGTGTCCCATCGAGCGGGTGGCCCGTTTTCGACGGCAGGGCAGAGGTTATTCTGGTTGAGGGCTGGTGTCTTGGCGCTCTCCCTGAAGAAGAGAACGCTCTGGCCGACCCCCTCAATGCACTGGAAGCGGAGGAGGATCCCTCGGGCACCTGGCGAAGGTATGTAAATCAGTGCCTTAAAGGCAAGTATCAAGAGTTTTTCAGCGAGCTGGATAGTCTGATTATGTTGAAGGCTCCGTCGATGTCGCGGGTTCTGGAATGGCGCACTCTGCAGGAACACAAACTCGCGGAAAAAGTAAATAGTGCACTAAATGAGCGCACCTCTGCGAACGCTGCGCAGGATTTGCGCATCATGAGTGATCAGGAGGTGATCCGCTTCATCATGCACTACGAGCGGGTTACCCGGTCCTGCCTAAAGCAACTACCAAGCCGGGCGGATGCGCTGATTGAGGTCTCAGGAGACCATGCCTTGAGCCGCCCTCATTTTCGGACCCAATCATAAAGGGGTTTCCCATGGCCAAACCGCGCCTGCTCATATTTACAGATCTGGATGGAACCTTGCTCAACCATGAAAGCTATCGTTGGCAGCAAGCGAGGCCGGCATTGCAGAGGGTTGCAGAGGCAGGCATTCCGCTGATCCTGAATTCCAGCAAAACCGCTGCGGAAGTCCGGATACTCCGTGAGCAATTGGGAAACACCGATCCTTTCATCGTAGAAAACGGTGCAGCTGTCGTTATTCCTGCAAATGCTTTTGGAAATGAAGGCGAGCAAGTTGTGCATTTTGGGGCACCCCGGGATGAAGTGCTGCAAGTGCTGGTGACACAAAGAGCAAGTGGTGCACGTTTTCGGGGCTTTGCGGATATGTCAGATGACGAATTGGCGGAATACTCCGGGCTGGATTCTGCTTCGGCTGCACGGGCCCGGCAGCGCCTGGGAACGGAGCCGCTGTTGTGGGAGGGAAGCGAGGACGAGCGGGTATGTTTTGAAGCTGCCCTGGCGGCTGAAAACCTGCGACTTGTTAAAGGCGGCCGGTTCTATCACGCCATGGGCATTTTTGATAAAGCCGATGGGGCCCGTTTTTTGCTAAATAAATACAGAGAACAATACCGGGAGCGCTATGGCGACCAGCGAGTGATAGCCATTGCTTTGGGGGACAGCCCCAACGATCAGCAAATGCTGGAAGAGGCCGACATTCCGGTCGTCATCCGTGGGGTGAATAGCAACGAGGTGCAATTGCCCTCAGGGAAACACGCTATGCGCTCTCTCAAGCCTGGCCCTGAAGGCTGGAACGAGTGTGTACTCAATCTCCTGTTTGAGTATGGATATTAGTACCGCAAAGGAGAATCGCCATGGGCGACTTTTATCAGAACGGCATCGTTACCACACTGCACAACCTTGTTCGCCGGCCGGTGGAGGATCTGGAAGCCGAGTTGATGACATTTCGCAAGTCCCGGCCTATGTCACTCGTACTGCCGTCACTCTACTCCGAACTGGAAGGGCCGGCGTTAAAGCACATAGTGCATGAACTTACGAAAGTGCCGTATCTGGATGAGATTATTGTTGGCCTGGACCGGGCCGATGAAGAGCAATATCGCCATGCGCTTGAATATTTTTCCGAACTTCCACAAAACTTCAAAGTGCTCTGGAATGATGGCCCGCGTCTCCGCGCTATTGACCTGAAACTTCGAGAGCAGAATCTGGCGCCGACGGAAATGGGCAAGGGCCGCAATGTCTGGTATTGCTTCGGCTATGTGTTGGCCTCCGGCGTCAGTGAATCGGTCGCATTGCATGATTGTGACATCCTCACTTATTCGCGAGACCTGGTGGCGCGTTTAATCTATCCGGTGGCTAACCCCGGTTTTAGTTATATGTTCTGCAAGGGTTACTACGCCCGGGTGGCGGATGGACAGATGAACGGGCGAGTCAGTCGCCTTCTGGTGACGCCTCTGATTCGTGCTTTGAAAAAAGTGTGTGGTCCGAGTGATTTCCTGGATTACCTGGACAGTTACCGCTACCCCCTGGCTGGAGAGTTCTCCTTCCGCACGGATGTGATTAATGATCTTCGCATTCCCAGCGACTGGGGCCTGGAGATCGGTGTGCTCTCGGAAATGAAGCGGAACTATGCCACCAACCGGCTCTGCCAAGTGGACATTGCTGATCTCTACGATCATAAACATCAAGAGCTCTCACCAGAGGATGTCAACCAGGGACTGTCCAAGATGAGTGTGGATATTTCCAAGGCGCTGTTCAGGAAACTGGCAACGAATGGAGAGATATTCTCAAGCGAGAAATTCCGGACCATCAAGGCTACCTATTTCCGTATTGCCCTGGATTTTGTGGAGACCTATCAGAATGATGCCATCATCAACGGTCTTGGGTTTGATCGCCATAAGGAGGAGAAGGCCGTTGAACTGTTCGCTCAGAACGTGATGAGTGCAGGTGCGTACTTTCTTGAGAATCCAATGGATACCCCCTTTATTCCAAGCTGGAACCGGGTAACCAGTGCGATTCCGGATATCAAGGAGCAACTGCTCGAGGCTGTGGATCTGGACAATGAGGAATACCGTCCGTGAGCCAGGTACTGAGGGCTAAACTGGTCAGTATGCTAGAAACGGTCTATCCGGCGCTGGATTGTGACTTCCTCGCCGGTCAGCTTCTGACAACAATGGGGTTGCCGCCGGATCAGCCTCCGCCGCCTGCGCATCAGAACCACTGGGCTGAGTCTGATGTCGTTCTGATCACCTATGCGGACACGGTTCAGCAAGCGGATGAAAAGCCTTTGGCCACACTGCATAAATTTCTGAGTCGGTGCTTTTCCGATAGCATTTCCGCCGTTCATATCCTGCCTTTCTTTCCCTACAGTTCCGATGACGGTTTCTCGGTAATGGATTACCTTGCAGTCAACGAATCCCATGGTCGGTGGGAGGATGTTGAGGCCATCGCGCGGGACTTCAAGCTCATGGCTGATTTGGTGATCAACCATATGTCAGCTCGTAGCCGTTGGTTTGAGAATTTTCGGAAGCGGATTGATCCGGGCAAGGACTATTTCTTCGAGGGGAACCCCCGGGACGATCTGAGCGCGGTGGTAAGGCCGCGCACGTCACCATTACTTACGCCGGTGCAGACCGACGATGGCGAGCGTTATCTCTGGTGTACCTTCAGTGAAGACCAGGTTGATCTTAACTTCGCCAATCCTCAGGTGTTGATCGAGTTCGCTGCCATTATCCGGTACTACCTTGAGCGTGGCGTGATTATTTTCCGGTTGGATGCTGTTGCATTCCTGTGGAAGGAGCCCGGGACCCCGAGTATCCATCTGCAACAGACCCATGAGCTGATCAAGATTTTGCGCCTGCTTATAGAGCACCACAGCTCCGATGCAGTGGTCATTACAGAAACCAACGTGCCCAACCGGGAAAACCTGACCTATTTCGGCAACGCCAACGAAGCCCACGTAATCTACAACTTCTCTCTACCACCACTACTGATCAATACGCTGGTTACTGGCGACTGCAAGCACCTGAAAACCTGGCTTATGAGCATGCCGCCGGCACAAATGGGAACTACCTATCTCAACTTTATTGCCTCCCACGATGGCATTGGCATGCGACCCACGGACGGGCTGCTGTCTGAAGAGGAAAAACAGCGACTGGTCAACACCATGGATTCATTCGGCGGTAAAGTGTCGTTCCGGCGCACGCCAGATGGCCGGGACCAGCCTTATGAAATCAACATCGCTCTTTATGATGCGCTGAAAGGTACGGCAGAGAATGGCGCGGACCATTGGCAACTGCAGAGGTTCATTTGTGCGCACACGGTGATGCTCGCACTGGAAGGCATACCCGCTTTTTACATACACAGCCTGCTGGCTACGGAAAACGATACCGCTCGGATGGAACATACCGGCCGCCTACGCTCTATCAATCGCGGCCAGTGGCAGCTTGCGGATCTGGAAAAGGACCTGGAGAACCCGTTGAGCCACCACAGCAAAGTCTATCAAGAGTTGAAACGCCTGATTACGATTCGTCGCAAACAGCCAGCTTTTCATCCTAATGCGACCCAGTTCACCTTGCATCTGGGGCTAAAGTTGTTCGGCTTCTGGCGCCAGAGCATGCGGCGGGACCAGTCTATTTTCTGCATTCATAACATCAGTGACGAAGTGCAGCAGGTGGTATTGAGCGACATCAACCTGATCGGCACGGATCGCTGGCACGATCTTATCGCGGGTACGGCGATCGAGGATCTTTCAGGTGCTATTACCTTGAAGCCTTATCAGAGCGTCTGGTTGTCCAATCGGGAGTAGGGCAAAATGCCTGAGTGCCCAAAACGTCAGCCTTCCGAAAAACCAGAATACTCCTGCTCTCCGCCTATGACGCAGGCAGCCATTGTCGCTGGCGAGAGCAGCTGGTGCACAGCCAGCCGGCATCTGATGATCAGCACAACAGCATCGACCCCCAAATGGTAAATCTGTACAGCGCTATTGCAGCCGATAGTGTGCTGTTCAACAGTGACTGGAACCGGCGGAGCTTTCTTGATGGTGTTGATGCACTCTTCCGACGATTACCTGATGGCATCCCGGAGGGAACGTTCGAACTCCTTGCCGCGAAATCCTGTGTTCTGCCGGTTCCTATCGATGACCACGTATTCATCAACAACGAAGGATGCCGGAACCCTGAGGTGGGAGAGTGTTTATGGAGCAATGGTCGTGAGCTCAGACCTTGTTCATCGCGGCTAAGGATTGTGTGGGCGGCCCGCTGGGAATATGACAAGGGCCCTGACCGGCTGCTCGCGATTCTGCAGGAACTCGATCGCAGAGCGGTGAATTATCAAGTGTGCATTCTTGGTGAGAGCTTCCGAAAAGTACCCGAAGCGCTGGTGACGATATTTCGGCTGAGGCTGCCCACGCAGCGGCACTGATTGAAAACCAGTCTGTGGATAGCCACCATGAGCGATCAACGGTGCCAGACGTGAAGCGTTTCAGTCGTGACGCATTGACGCCGGTATACAAGACGCTGCTTTCGAAAACTATTGCAGGCAGCGCCTGATATCAGACCCGGGTACAAGGTACAGACGGTAACCGGATTATGAAAACATACTCATTACAACCACCCAGCCACATGGGGTATCCTGACGTGATATTCCGGACTGGTCACTCGATTCATGACTGGACACTCAAAAGTGCCGAGATTCGATACATGATGAAAGCAATCAAGATAAACGGCGACTCCCTGGTATGGGAAGACTGCGCGAGCATTGAAGAGCTGCCGGCAGATCACGTAGAAATAAACGTTGTCTGGACTGCGGTTAACCGTGCCGACCTGTCGCAACGGGCCGGGGTTTATCCCCCACCTCCGGGTGCGTCTGACATTCTTGGGCTGGAAGTGAGTGGTCGCATCTCAGCAGTTGGCAAATCCGTGACAACGTTCAAACCGGGCGATGAAGTGTGCGCATTGCTTACAGGTGGTGGTTACGCGACCAAGGTTGCTGTTCCTGCGGTTCAGGTGCTGCCGATTCCGAAGGGATTCACGCTGAAAAAAGCAGCGGCTATTCCGGAAGTGTTTGCGACGGCCTGGCTGAACCTGTATCAGGAAGCTGATCTGAAGCCTGGTGAAAGGGTGCTCTTGCACGCGGCCGCTAGTGGCCTGGGCACAGCCGTTATTCAGATTGCCACAGCATTTGGCAACCCGGTATTTGCAACAGCCGGCGATGAAGAAAAGCTGGAGGTTTGTCGTAATCTTGGTGCAACGGGCACCTGGAACCGGAAAGACGGTTCTTTTGTGGATGCCGTGAAAAGCTGGGGCGGTGTCGATATGGTGCTGGACCCGGTCGGGGGAAGCTACATCAAAGAGGATCAGAAAGTTCTGAGCGCCGATGGCAGGATTATTCTGATTGGCCTCATGGGTGGTCGGTCTGCAGAAGTTGACCTGGGCCTTATGTTAATGAAACGTCACAGGTTGATAGGCTCTACATTGCGGTCCCGCTCAGTCGCAGACAAGGGGCGTGTAATGCAGGCGCTGTATCGTCACGTCTGGCCGTTGCTGGTTGCAGGGCAGATTGAGCCGATGATCGACAGCACTTGGCCCATTGAACAGGTTGAAGAGGCCATGGCGCACGTGGCGGCCAACAAAAATACCGGGAAGGTACTCCTCAAAATAGGAGCATAGCCTTCCCTGCGTTGAGGCCGCTTTGTTTTAGTCGGCAATATGAACCAGTTGCTTACCGAAGTTCTTGCCCTTCAGCATACCCTTGAAGGCCTCAACTGCGTTTTCGAGGCCTTCGGCAACCGTTTCACGGTATTTGATCTGGCCTGAAGCGATACGGCTTGTAACGATATCGGTAATCTCCTGATGCTTGTCCTGCCACTCGGTTACCAGGAAAAAACGGTGCTCGGGAACCGGGTCGAGGCGCTTGAGAATATCGAACGGCGTCTCTACCTTGTCTGTGCTCTTGGCATTGTACGCTGAGACATAACCGCAAATGGGTACCCGTGCCCCTGGGTTCAGCAGCGGAGCAACGGCTCTGGTAACGTCACCACCTACGTTCTCGTAGTAGATGTCGATGCCGTCCGGGCAGGCGGCTTTCAAATCGGCTTCCAGATTGCCTGCTTTGTAATCCACGCAGGCATCAAACCCCAGCTCATCAACCACATAGCTGCATTTTTCCGGACCGCCGGCAACACCCACTACCCGACAACCGTTTGTTTTGGCGGTTTGGCCAACAACCGTGCCCACTGGGCCAGATGCCGCAGAAACTACGACGGTTTCACCGGCTTTGGGCTTGCCCACGTAGGTTAGGCCGCAGTAGCCGGTGCGACCTGGCATGCCGGCAACGCCAAGATATGTCTGCAGCGGAACGCCTTCTTTCTGGTGGATTTTGTAAACCATCGGCGCGTCTGCCGGGAAGGTTACGTATTCCTGCCAGCCTGAATAGCAAGTGACCAGATCACCGACTTTAAGCTTGTCTGACCGGGACTCCACAATCCGCGCCACGCTCTCGCCGGTGATGGGTTCATCAATGGCGATCGGGTCCATGTACCCTTTTGCATCGTTCATGCGCGGGCGCATGTACGGATCCAGAGACAGCCAAAGAATCTGCGCAACGACTTCACCCTCTTTGGGTTCGCGCACCGGGCGCTCTTCCATGACCAGATCACCCTTCTGGATTTCTCCGTTGGGGCGCTGCTTCAGCACAATGGCATGATTTTGATATTGGCTCATGGTGTTTCTCTCTACCTGAAGTTGGGTGGTGCTATATGTTGGGTGGTACTACGCTACCTGAAGTGAGGTAATTCGGAGCGATCTTGCTCCTTGGGTTGCGTAATGAAACCAGATTAGCGTGCAGCAGAATGATGTTGTGGTCAACCTCTCATGTTTTCTGCGGCCTCAGCGCTGCGGGGTTACATTACGGAATCTGAAGGTTATAATCGGACACCGGCTCAGGATGAGCACGAAAAAGACACCAATCTTCAGGGATCGAAGATATGCCCCATGCAAACGGATTGCAGTTTACCGCCCGTGTTGGCGAACTCTCCTCTGATCTATTTTCTGTTGTCGGCTTTACGCTGACCGAACGGTTATCCGAACTGTTTCACGGCTGCCTTGAGCTGGCCAGTACCGATCCTGACATTGGTGCGAGTGAGGTTCTGGAACAGCAGGTGGATCTGGTGGTCTGGCAGGATGGCGTGCCGCTTCGCCGCTTTACCGGCGTGGTCAACGAGTTTGCCCGGGGTGATTCCGGCCACCGTCGCACCCGCTACGAGTTCATCATCCAGCCGCCCCTATGGCGTTTGGGGCTGATGCACAACAGCCGCATCTTCCAGACTCAAACCACCGACACCATCGTGCGCACCCTGCTGGAAGAGCGGGGCATTGCGAACTCGGTGTTTGATCTCAAGCGAAATCCCCAGGAGCGCGAGTACTGCGTTCAGCACCGGGAAAGCGATCTGGCGTTTGTTGAACGCATGGCCGCAGAGGAAGGCTGGCATTACCGCTACCAGCACGGCAGCGTAGACGGAAGCGAGCAGCAGGGCCTGATCCTTGCCGACCACCACGGCGATGCACCAAGGTTGGAACCTGCCGAATACAACGGCAAGGCCGGTGGAAGCACCCAACAGCCGGCTGTGTTCCGCTTCCGTTACGAAGAACGGGTGCGTGTCGCCTCGGTCGCCATGAAGGACTACACCTTCAAAAATCCTGCTTATGCCTTAATGCACGAACAGAGCGCCGCCAGTGCAAACCAACGCCAGGATTATCAGCACTTCGACTACCCGGGCCGGTTCAAAGCTGACGCCAGCGGCCAGCCGTTTACCGAAGCCCGCCTGGACGCCCTCAGAAACGACGCCAGCACCGCCAGCGGCGAAAG
>NZ_JBLWYX010000010.1:0-149744 GCF_048266785.1 Marinobacter sp. | reverse complement strand
ACATTCAATGACGGCATGCCACCTGTGGTCGCGGAAGAAAAACTTAAAATACTGTCCGGGATTAGTTGACCACTACAAGGTACCTCAACAGGCGGTGACTACAGCTTCAAACATTGTTGATATCGAGACTTATATAACGAACATCGAGGGCACCAATAACACAAAGTTCCTGACCGCGATCGACATTCCTGCAAGCGAAAGAGATACCGCGATGGCGGACCTGCGATTCATGGGAATCACAGCTGGTTCTATGTTTCCGGGGATCGAAGGAGTGTGTGAGGAAATGAGAGAGATGAACTTCTAAGAATAAAGATCTAATCAGGGAGAGCAAAGCCATGGAGAGTACAACTATAAACAGCCTACTAAATAAGGTATCGGTGGTGGAGTACTAAGCGGGCTAATCGTAGCGTGGCGGGCATGTTTGTTTAAGGACGGTCAAGATATCGATTAGATGGACTTTTGCGATAGCTGCAGGGAAGGGATAGATGGAAGAGTTGGAAGTGATTGGATTTATTGCGATGGGTGCATTCCTACTACTGGTGGTGGTACTGCACCTTAAGCGGCACACCGATCTGGGCGATCCCGAGAACATGACCACGATTTACCTGGACCAGCTTCCGGAAGTGTCGAATCTCATTCCGGAGGGGCATCATCTGGTGAAACTTTTCCGACAGAGTGGCAACCCGTATAAGGGCGATGCGGTATACACCTCAGCCGGGGAGGCACTAAAGAAGGTTATGTCTACGTTTCGGAGGGCAAAAATTGAGTTTGTCGTAATTACCAAAAATACCGAGACAGAGCTCTCCTTTCAGCGTGGCATTCATGGCCACGGCGGTAAGCAAGAAGGCAAGAAGGTTGGGCGCGCTGTTATCAAACGCGTGAACTGGAGTGGAGATAAGCAGCGGCCAGGAGCCACAAGGGAAGATGCGAAGTTATAAAAACAAATATGTGTGAGAAAGGAGCTTGAAGGCAATGCAAAAGGCAGGATTGCGGCGCGAGAATCGGGGGTTTAATGTCAGAAAATATTGAAGTACTTCACGAAAGCCGGCTGGCGAACATATACCAGGTGGTTGGAGAGGGGAAGACAGCCTCCACGCTTTTAACCTCTGTGGTATGGAATGACGGGGTAGCACGGAAGAGCTATTTTAAGCTCTTTTCTAAAAAGCTTCCGTTGGGTGTTCTCAACGAAATTACGGGATACCTGTTGGCCAAAGCCTGCAAACTGCCGCTTCCTTCGCACGCTGGTATTATTCAGGTCCCAGATGGTTTGCTGACAAACCAGGATGACTTCCTTCCAGTAGCCTTTGTAGTGAGTGAAGCGCCGGGGAAAACCCCCACGACCATTTTCCAGATTACGGACCCTATTACAGAGAAGCAGCTGGCTTCCGTAATGAAAATTCTGGAAGGGTGGCCTAAGCTCAATGATACTGTGGCGTTCGATGACTGGACGGCCAACACTGACCGTAACTTGCAGAATATTGTTGTTGATGGACCGGGGCGGTTATTTCTGATAGATCACTCCAATCTGCCTGTTAAACCTACTTGGGAGGCAGTGGATCTTCAGCCAGGGGAAGAATACCCCAATATTCTGTCGGTTATTTTGAACGTCGCTCAGAATGGCACTCTGCCGCAAAAGCGCGCGATAGCTGTGGCGGCGACAAACCACCCCGATGCCTATAATGGAGTTATAAATGAGCTTCGGAATTGGTGGGATTCGTTTCTTGCCAACGATCCGTCCAGGCGGAAAGCGCTGGAAGAATTTTTAAAGATTCGAGCCGATGAAGGTCACGATCGCATAAGCCAACATTTTTATTTGATGGCGGTATAACATGAACGGTTTAGAAGAACTTTTCGCAAAAGCAGCGCCAAAAGCTGGTATTCAGGGCAACTGGTTTACTGCGCGTTGGCAGCCGGATATGGCTACAGGAGAAGTGCTCAACATAGGCGTTGGCTTTGTGTCCTCGGAGGGCGAGCTCTCTCTGAGGTTATTAAATGAGTTCTCACGGTTGGAGTGCCTATTTGATAGCAGCAACGCTGCCTTTCATGCAGAGCTTGCCTGTCAGGTCGTTGATGAGTGCATGAGATCCAATCCGCAACGCAGGGGTAACATCCTTGCCGGGGTTACGATTGAAGAACGGGGCTTTGCGCAAGGGGCGGACAACGAAAGCATTGTAGACAGGCTCTACGCTGACGTTGTAACCCTTGGTCGCCCAAAAGCCACCAAGGGAAAGAAAAAACCGTTCGTTCCTGTCTCCAGAGATGTTGCTTACGATAAAGTAAAAAAGCGACTGAAACTGGCCTTGAAGATGGATTATGGGAAGCATGTCCCCGAAGACCCGTTCAAAGAAGTGAGCGACATATACGGCAACGAAAAACTATACCTGCCGTTTCAGCGTGACAACGGAGTCGCAACGCTCACCTCTGCGGCGTATGCCGATCCATGGCGTGTTAAGAGTCAGCTGTTCGAGGGTTTTCGAGCGGTAGAAACCGCCCTTAAAAACAAAATCAGTGAAAATGCAGCTCTATTCGTTGTGATGCCAGGGGAAGGTTTGACTAAAGAGACCTTTCAGTCTTTGGAGAAGGAATTCGAAGAGTTCTATGCTTTCGTTCAGCGCCATGAGATACAAATGGAGTCGCACGAAGACCTGGATGAGCTCGGGGTCTCTGTATCAGACTGGTGCCTCGGTAAAGCGGCTTGACTTAGGAGTCCAGTGTCTCCGCATTCAAACTGGTAACCAGTCCGCTATCACTCAAACTGTGACTGGCCCTGGTTACCACCCACTGCCGCTCATCGATCTGACGCTTGAAGCCCTCCGCCCGTAGCCGGAATTCCGGACCCACATCGGGCCGCCCGGTGGCGAGGGTAACGCTCAGTTCTGCCTCTCCACGGTTCGCCCTTGCCAGTTCCGCTTTGGCTGCAGCATTGGCCTCGCTCTGGTTTGGGTAGGTTCCGCGCAGTCGCTTTACACGCTCTTCGGTACCGGCCAGCACTTGCTCCTGTTGCCCCTCGTCCACGTTGTCCCAGAACGCCACTACACCGGTATATCCATCCCGGTCTGTTTCCCGGTAGGTGCCACTGTCACCGGACTGCGGCGTGATGGTTATCTCCGGCAGGGCATTGCCGTTGGCGGTGGTGGCGGTTCCTCGAGGAGTGAACAGCAGTCGACCTGCCTTCACCGTTGCGATCGCGCCGTGCCTCTCACCCAGGCGGGTGAGCAGGTTAAGGTCTGATTCGTCGGTTTGGTCCAGATGGACAATGGTTTCACCTGCCAGTTGGTTGCTGACTACCGGTTCCAATTCATTCTGTGCGGCAATAGTGCTGACGATATCGCCAATGGTTACCTGGTCCCAACTGCGGGTACGGCGGGTGGGCAGGCCGTTGCGCATGTTGGCGCTGCGGGCGGTGATGTTGAGGGTGTTGGGTGCCCAGCTGTAACTGGCTTCATCGACGATGAACAGGCCTTTCTCGATCAATGGGCGGCCCTTCCAGCCGATGGCCAGTTCCAGCTCGGCGCCTTTGGGCGGAATTTCCAGTGCCCTGTCGTGGTCAGTTAGGGAGATGGACATGGTGTCTGCCTCGTCGCCCGGGGTTTCCTCCAGGGTGAGATCGATCAGCCGGCCGTTCAGCTTTGGGGTGATGTTCTGGCCATTCACCACCAGGCGGTAGTCAGGTGCCCGATGCTGCATCAGGCGACTCCTTCATTGCGCCGTGGCTGGTAGAGGCCCAAGCCAATGGCGGCGTCCCGGCTGGTGGCGGCCTGGTCCCTGAATGCCTGGAAGTCGTCGTCATCCACGCGCACCAGGTTGATGCTGAAGTCGATCTTGCGGGGCACGCCATCGGAGAAGAAGGCGGTGCTGGTTTCTTCCACACCGGTGATGCTCCAGAAGCCATACACCCGCCCGGAGCCTTCAATCAGAGGCCAGGCCTTGCCTTCGTCGGCCATGATGCGCACGTCATCGAGCGTAACGCGGCCACCGGTCAGTTCCGGCAGCAGGGTACCGGTAAGGGTGATGGTGTCGTCCCCCGGGCCCACATACTGATAAGCCGGCCGTTGGCCGATGCGGCTCTGGCTCGGGTGGCGCCACTGGGTGCTGCGCTGCAGCTGCTGGTAGGGCAGGGACTTCACTTCGAACACGAACATACCAAGCGTCATCATCATGGCGGTTACTCCCGATCGTACAGGGCGCTGCGGGCCCGGGTGGCTTTGCGGCGGTCGCGTTCCTGCAGGATGCGCTCGATCTGCATGGCCAGCTCCTGTTCGCTTTGCCCTGGTGCGCCATAGACGTTGATTGTTACGCTCTCGCTGGCACCGGCCGTAGCCGGTGAGCTGGGCGCGATCGGTGGCCGGTTGTCGAACTGGACACCGGCAGCGGCGGGCAATGCACCGGCTCCAATGGCAATGCCAGCCCCTACGCTGCGTACTCGTTTGCCGAAGCCGCTGACCTGCTTAAGGGCCTCCGGCTCCTGCTTCTTGATGCCGCGCCGGTAGCCTTCAAGGGTGTCCTGGCCTGCACTCATAAATACGCGTGAGGGTGACTTGATACCCAGCACATCCTTGAACCAGCCGATGGTTTTCTGCCCGGCGTTCACGATGGTGTCCTTCACCTTTTTGAGACCGCCCAGCAGACCACCCACCAGGCCATCCATGATCATGGAGCCGAAGCCGGAGAACTTGGCAGGCAGGCTGCGGAAGAAGTCCATGATGGCGCCCCAGTTTTTGTAGATTAGGTACCCGGCACCGGCAATGGCCGCAATAATGAGGCCGATGGGGTTGGCTGTCAGTGCAACTCCGATGGCCTTGATGCCAGCGGCAACGGCAGGGAGGCCTCCGGCCAGGCCGACAATGGCGGTACCGGCGGTGAAAATGGCTTTCCCGAACGCCACTATGGTCAGGATCGGCTTCATGGCGAACACGAAGGCGAGAATCATGCCCAGGTTGTCGAAGCCGCCAACCAATCCAGCCAGGTTACTGGTGATAACGCCCAGCGTTTTTGCGGTTGAGGCGGCGCCCTTTGCTATGTCTCTCAGGATAGGAATCGCGTTCTTCAGTTTGGTACCGAAGGTGGAGGCGAAGGCGCTTACCTGGTCCCGGTTCTCTCGCATCCAGGAGGACAGATCGCCCATCATTTCGGTAATAGCGGGCATGAGCTCTGCGCCGATGGTGTTCTTCATGCCAGCCATGCCCAGCTGGGCATCGAGCAGGGCGTCTTTGAAGGTTTCCGCGTCTCGTGCAGCTCTCTCGCTGAGCACGTAACCAGTCTCTCGGGCATCTTTGCGCAGCGCTTGCAGGCCGGCACTGCCATCTCTCATCATGTTGACCATGGCCACGCCCTCGCGGCCAAACAGCTGGGCGGCGATCGCTACGCGCTGGGACTGGTTCTCCACGGAGGACAGCCGGTCTGCAACCACTTCCAGGCTCTTTTCCGGTGTCAGCTTGGACAGGTCCTCGGCTGAGAGGCCTAGTTCTTCATAGGCCTTGCGGGCCGCACCGGTGCCCTGGGTGGCTTCGCCCATCCGCTTCACGAACCGTTCCAGGCTGGAATCGAACTTCTGCGTGGATACCCCGGACCGCTCCGCGGCATATCGCAGTTCCTGGAACGGGCCCAGGGCGATGCCTATCTTGTCGCCGGTTTTGGCCACCTGGTCGCCCAGGGTGGCGGTTGAGTTGGCAATGCCGAAGATACCGGCGGCCGCACCGGCACCGACAAGGGCAGTGCGCCTGCCGAAGCGGCCCACTTCACTGGTCATGTTGCCGAACTTGCCGGAGACATCCGCTTTACCCAGCTGGGCCAGGTATTTCTTCTGGCGCTGTATGCGGGTGTTGGTGGCTGCCATCTGCTCAGCCAGTCGCTTCTCCTCTCCGGAAAGGTTGCGCACGTCCACGCCGGCATCGCTCAGGCGCTTGCGCATCTTGCCCAGCTCTTTCCGTTGGTCCTGGCCTTTCTGTGTGAACGATTCCACGTCCTTCCGGGCCCGGTTGTATTCGGCCCGGAGCTTTGCAGTGGGCTTGGCGGTGGTGCGTAACTCATGGCTCAGCCGGCGGGTGCGCTCCTGGGCTTCTGACAGGGCCTGGCTGTTTTTCTGCAGGGCGCCGTCCAGCCGCTTGAAGGAGGAGATATCCCGCTGGGATGACTGCAGCTTTTTGGTTTCCGACTGGGCCTGTTTCAGGGCCCTGGCGGTGCCGGTGGTGGTGGCGTTTACCTTTTTCAGGGGGCCGGTGATCTTATCTCGGGCGGCAAGAACAACCTTCAGGTCGAGGTTCTTGGACATCATTCCTCCGGCTGGCTTCGCGTACGGGCATGTTCCCGCCACTCCATGAGTTCGGAAAGGGGCATATCGGCCATGTCTGACGGCCGCCAGTGAAAGATGGCGGCGATGTCAGCCATGGCATCGTCAACGCGGCGTGGGATTACCCCTTCAGCCGCTTCGGCAGCAAAAAACCGGCGATCTCGGTACCGCAGGCGGCCAGATCGGCCGGGTCCATTTCTCGCACTTCCTGTTCGGTGAGGGCAGGGTTGCTGATGCGGGGCATTACCCGGGTGATGCTGTCCACGTCCATGTTGATCAGGTCAGCCAGGGAGAGGCCTCGCAGTTCGCCAGACATCGGCTTGCGCAGGGTCAGCTTGGCCACCTCTTCCTGGTTGCGCTTGATCGGGGTGTCCAGTTCGACAGTTGCGGTTACGGGCTTACTCATGGTTCAGAATTCCTTACAGGCCAATGTTGCGGCGGTGTTCGGCCAGGCGATCCTGACCGCGAATGCGCTCGACCATGCCGGGTACGTCAATCTCTACCACTTCCTCACCGCCGATGGTGAGCTTGTAGTAGCTGAGGGTGGTGGTCACAGACAGGGTGTTGTCACTGCCGGATTCCGCGTCGCCCATGGCAATCTCGCGGTGGCGGCCCCGAACAACCACTTCCACCGGGAGGGTTTCTCCGGTGTCGTCCCGCTGGTAGCTGCCAGAGAAGCGCAGCAGGTCGGCGTCCAGCTGGCTGGTACCGAAGTTGTCGAACAGGCCCGGGATGATGCCCGCCGGCGTCCACTGGAATTCCATTTTCTCCATGCCCATGTCGATATCGACCGGGGCATTCATGCCGCCGCCACGGAACTCTTCCATCTGGCGGACCATGGGCGGCAGGGTGAGGGAGGCGATCTGGCCCTGCCAGTTATCGCCGTTGCCGAACAGGTTGAAGTGCTTCAGCTTCTTGGGAAGTGCCATGGTTCAGCTCCTTATGCGTTCACGCGGGCGGCGAAGTCGGCCAGGTACTGGTCGGTGATCCGCTGACGGAACAGCAGGTTCTCCAGCGGCGGTACCGGGGTGTAGTCATAATCGATGTACAGCTTGCCGGCCTTGAGGGTGTCTTCGGTGTTGATGTTCGGATCCAGCCAGGCGTTGGCATCCACGATCAGCCCCAGCAGCTTGAGCTCCCGGAACTTGGCGTTAATGCCTTCCAGGATGTCCTTGGCCAGGGATGGGTGCAGTGGCTTATCCACGGCCCACATGTGCGCCTCGGCGATCGTGTCGGCGAGGATCTGGGCGGTACGGGTGTAGTTCTCGAACTGGAACAGCGGATCCGCGCTGCAGGTGCGGGAGCCCCAGAACCGGAAACCGTCACGCTGGATGAGCGTGGTGATTTCGTTGGCGTTCAGCAGGCCTGCATCGGTGTTCGGGTCCTGAAGGTCCCAGTGCACGTCCTTATCGATGCCGGTGACACCATTCACTGCCACGTTGGACAGTGTCTTGTGCCAGCCTACCTGCTGGTCAATCTTCGCCCGTAGGCCCAGGGCCCGGGAAACGGCGTAGGCGCGTTCGGTGGATGCGGTGTTCACGTTGAATGCGGTGAAGTCCGGCCAGATCAGCATCAGCTCACGGGCGCCAAAGCTGTCACGGTAGAGGATGGCTTCGGAAATGGTCTGGCACTCGTGCGCGTAGGCGTAGCAGAAGGCGCGTAGCTTCTGGCCAATAATGACCAGCTCTGCGGTGACGTTCTCGGTATCGAGGCCTGGTACACCAAGGATGCGGGGTTTCACACCAAGGTTCTGCTCAGCAACCAGCAGGGCCTGCAGGCCGGTTTTCTTGCCCTGAGCAGTGGTGGTGCCGATGATGTTGGCTTCGGTGTCCTGGGTGGTCTCGCCCTCAGCGACACGGACAACCACGATAACAGGGGAGGCCTGGTCGCCAATCCCATCCAGTGCGGCCGGCAGCGTGCCGGTGGTACCGGCGTTGCCGATCGCGTCACTTACGTTGGTGATCAACACTGGCTTGTTCAGCGGGAACGGTTCGTCCTCGCCACCAGCCAGGCGGGTGAAGTTCTCAGCGTTCACGATGCCTGTGCCGTCATTGCCGGCGGCGTTGTCTGCCACCACCAGGGCCGATGCCTCCGCGCTGCCGTTGACGGCCGCCACTACATCGTTCCCGGTGCTGGTGATATCGCCAAGGGCATCGGTCGCCAGGGAAACAGTGATGTCCTTGCCGCTGACGGTCACATCAAGCAGCGAATCGGCTGCGCCTGGATCTACATAACGAACACGAATCTGGTTGCCGTCGGTGCCAACGGAGGCCGCGGTGAAGTTCACATCGGCATTGTTTGCGATGGCGAGCACAACAGCTTCAGCAGCTACGCCAGGCAGGGCTTCGGGAGCTGTCGCAACCAGCCCAATGATGGCGGTTGAAACAGTGCGAATGGTACGGGTGCCTTCGTTAATCTCAAGCACCCGCACGCCGTGGTGGTATTGGTCGGGCATGACGCCTCCTGGTCTGTTTTTGCCGGGGTATAGGTGCCATGATGAACGCTCAAGCCTGAGAGGCTAGGCCTGAGATTTGTGAAGAACGAATGGACAAAAAGAGGTGTAGATCAGCTTATCGGAATGAGCATAGGGGAGAGTAAAAGGTCTCTTGGGGTTATTCTGTAGCTTCTGTCGAAACGAAGCAACGGGCAACCTGCCTCCCGGAATGCCCAGGCGATCAACTCGGAACAGAACCAGGAGTCCTGTTCCTGCCAGTTACGTCGGAACCCCCAGCCGAAGATGCCGGGCCAGTCGTAGGGCCGCCCGATCTGGCTGTTCAGAGCGTCTAAAACTTCCGCCGGCGCCGCCACCTGAAACCTAGCGAGGGCGCTGACCGGTTCCGGGTCTCGAACAGTCACACCGTAGCGCGCCGTAGCGCCCAGCAAACGCCCATCCCCCAGCACAAGGTCCACATGGCTGAAAGGCGACCAGGTGGCCCAGCGGATCACCCGGCTGCCGATGCCTTTTGTTGTGGAAAACTGCAGCGTGATCATGCCGGAGTCATTGACTGCAGCTGATCGATATAGGTTTGGGCGGTCGTCTCAATATCCCCAGCCGCTGCGGCATCCACGGCCGCCTTGCCAGCCAGACGGACCGCTCGAACCTGTGAGAGCACACCGCGCCAGTTTTGCCCGGTCGCGATGATGTCATCTGCTGCTTCAATGGCAGTAATGGAAGCAGCATCAGCCCAGCTCTGAACCTCGGGCGGCACACCTGAAGATGGGTAGCCCGCTGCCTTGAATTCCTGCGCTGCCGTCTCGGCCGCAAGATATTCTTGGTCGATCAGATCCCCCGGCGAGACGAACCGCTCGCGCGCCTTACCAGCGGCCTCATCAACCCGTGCTTTCGCGTTGGCCCGCTTGTCTTCCAGGACCTGCGCGGCGGTCTTGTGTGTCACTATACCCATTAGACTACCTCCTGGATGTACAGAGTACCCGGATCATAGCTGGCGGCGTCGATCCAATCCGATTCGCGCCAGTTTCCGCCCCTATGCTCAATCTTGTTGGTGTAGACCTCCGGCGCCTCATCGGCGGGAGAGAGTGTCACCGGCTTGCCTTCGACGATGTAGGTCACCTTGGTGACCGGCGGCATCTGCCCCAGCGTGACGTACAACTCCCCGTTGTCGCGGTAGGCATCGCGTAGCTGGATCGCCTGCGTCCCCTCGTTGGGCACGAACGCACCGCCCTCTTGGATGACCGACAGGTCGAAGCTGTCGCCGTTGGTCGTGATGATCTCGCCTGACAGGGCGTAGCCCGGGGCATCATTTACAGCAAGAAACTTAACTTTCATTAGAACCACCTCCCGTAGCCGATCGCATCTAGATTCGGTGTCGCGCCGCTAGAGCTGCCGGAGTAGCCCGCCAGTGTGCCGACAGTGTCGCCGATGCCGTTTCCGCCAAGTCCGCACCAAGAGTTAGAGCGTCCCGTGCGGGCTCCCTGAGCGACCCGGCCAAGGCCGCCAGTGAAAGCAGCAGGCCAAGTGAAGGCCACGCTATCTGAAGAATAAATACTGCCATAGGCGTAGACGATGCCGTCCGCCGACTTGACCTCGACGGCGCATATCTGCGTGCCGTCTGCGTACCGCGTCCACTGCCCATCGGTGTTCGACCCCGACTCGACCACCGGGTTATTGCCTACCGTGGGCATGGTCCCGAACTCATTGTCACCGTTGAAAACGTTGTCCCCTGAGAGGCTGACGTCGAAGGCGCGGCGCCACGTCGACGTGCCATCGCTGAACAGGGACACGCGCTCTGTCCCGTTCAGGGTGATGCTGGCCACGCTCGATATCGTGTCCGTTCCATCTGCGGCGACCGTTACCACGTTGGCGCTCGCATCGGTGCGGATGATGATGAAATGCAGCGCGCTATTCCCGCTCGCGGCCGGCAAGTTCAGCGTCACCGCCCCATTGGTGGCATCCACCAGCACCAGACCAGCCTCGGCCACGGTCAGCGCCTTCGGAGATTCCGCCGAAGTAACAACTGTTAAAGCAGCACCAAGTAGCCCAGAATCCCTCAGCGCTGCGGCAGTTAGTGCGTCGGCGGCGTTGTATTGTTTCACGCGATCTGCAGTCGCTAGACGAAGCATCCCTTTTGCAACCGTGGTACCGGAAGGGTGATTTCTGCTGGCTTCATGGGTAGTCATGAGATTGTCGGCATAACCACGAGTTGCCAGCACCACAGACGGATCCACCTTCAGCGTCACGGCCTCAGTGTCGGATACCTCCATCACGAAACGGATGGTCTGGGTTCGACTGGAGCCCTCTGCCAGAACAGGCTTGTAAGTCTCCGGGTAGTTGCCGTAACCGATCAGGTCGCCTTCGGTATCGAATACGCCGATCTCCCGAATAGTCCAACCGCCCACGTCTGGGGGAAGGACTTGTTCAACCACTACCCAGCTGGGATTCTGGGCGTCCACTTCGCTCAGGTTGATGGGTGCCCTGCGGACTTCGTTGACCAGGGCCGTGCGTGAGGTGTCCGGCACTGGCAGGGCGCCATTGCCATCGCCCACGGCCAGGTCGGTGATGTCGATGGTCTGCCCCAGGGCGATGGCGTTGGCCAGTTTGGCCTGACCAACGTCCGTGAGAATTGTGTAGAAGGATGGCATGCTTGCTCCTATTGAGGATAAACCGTTGCTGAGTCGTTGCTGTCGGTGGCCATGCCCACGTAAGTGGTACCGAAGGCTTCAATGGTGCCGGGCTGGTAGGGCCATACCGCGGTGACATCGCCGTCATAGACCGCTATGCCGGCGAAGAAGATGCCAGAACTTTCGCCTGCCAGATCCAGACCCGTTATGTGTCGGCTGACCGGCTTGGCGTCGTCCACCAAACGTTCCAGCTCCAGGTACATTTCTTCTGTGATGCCTTTGTCCAGAACGCCGATCTTCAGGGCGAAGGTGCCGGGCGTGCCCATGGGCTCGGTTTCCCACCATTCGGTTACTTCCAGAAGGTAACCAAGTGGTTCCACCACCCGACGCAAGGCGCTGATGGTTCCTTTCTTCTTGTGTACATAGAAGCTGGTCGCAATCACGTCGCGCTTGGCGGCTTCCGTCCAGGTCGGGTCCCAGCGGTCGACGCTGAAGGCCCAGGCCAGATACGGGAGCAAGGCGGCCGGGCAGGATTGCGGGTTCCAAAGCGTGCGCAGTGGCACCGGTACCCGCTGAATCTCGGCAAGAGCTTCAGCCGCTGCCCGTTCTAGTGGGGTGGCGTTGCTGGGCAGCAGTGGCGTGCGATCGTCACTCATCAGAGCCCCCGATCACTACGCTGGTGCTGGTGCAGTGTGCTGCCTCGGTGTCGCTGATCACCACGTCCGCAGCCGGCTGGGCTAGTTCCACTCGCTGGACGCCTTCAACGTGCAGGGCTGCGTAGATGGCTGACAGCCGTACATCGCGACCAATACGACGTTGGGAGCTGATGTACTCATCGAGAGAGGACTGGGCAGCCGCCAGGATGGGCTCCTGCTCTGGACCCGGGTAGACGTAAAGGGTGGCGTCCACCTGGTAGTTGACGATGGTGGCCGACTGGACGGTCAGGCGATCGCCCACTGGCCGAATATCCTCGGCGGACAGGGCAGCATCGACCTTGTCGATGATTTCCTGGCTGGCTGTGCCGTCGCCTTCGGTGGATAGCAGGGTGACCACCACTTCAGCCGGATTCGGGCTAATGGCGCGGGCGTCAGACACCCGCCCATCGGTGGACTGTGCGTGGTATTCGTAGGCCTTAGTTGGGCCGGCCACACTGAGACCTTCCCATGCTTGCTGGGATCTCAGGCGCAGGCTTTCGTTGCTTTCGTAGGTTGGCGGCACGGGCGGGATGGCGTCCGGGTCTCCCGGGTCAACCATCAGGCGTTCTGTGTCGAAATTGGCAACCAGGTTGTCGAGATCATCGTCGCTGGAGTAGGCCAGCATATTGGCCACCGCGGCTTCGTTTACCCGTTTCCGCCAGATCAGTTCGCGGTAGGCGCTCTCCTGCAGCAGGATGGTGAGCGGTTCCGATTCCAGCGCCAGGGTTTGCTCGACTTGCGCCCGGTCGCCTTCTGGTACCAGGGCCAGCAGCTTGTCTTTGCGCTGGCCAAGGATGGTCTCGAAATCGAGCTCCTCGATGACTTTTGGCTGCGGCAGTCTGGACAGATCAATAGAGCCGCTCACTGGGCACCCCCTAGCGGAATCTGGACTGTGTCGGATTCGCCGGTATCGACTCGGGAGAGGGAGATATCCAGGATGAATTCACCGTCTTTCCCGATGTTTCGGCGCACGCTGCCGACTTTCACCCTCGGCTCCCACTCCTGAATGGCGACGACGGCCGCGCTGTAAAGACGCAGGATGTTTGCCGGCTTCAGGGGCTGATCGATCAGAGCGGGGATCACAGAGCCGAAGTCCCGGCGCATAACACGGGAGCCCAGCGGGGTGCTGAGAATCGTCCCTATGCTCTGGCCGATGTGCTGAGATCCGGCAAGCCTGCGGCCGGTCGCTGCGTTCATGCCCATCATTCCACCTTGTATGTGCCTGCACTGGACCCGCTGGTGACTGGCACCTGGGCGTTGCTCTGAATTTCATCGACTACCGCGTTTGCCAGCGCTTCTGCCATTCGCTCCACCCAACTGTGTTCGCCGGTGGCAGTGGCGCCCATGGCCTCCATCTCGCTAACAATTCGTCCCTTCAGGGCGCTTTTGCTGAGTGCCATGGCTACTCTCCCGCCGTCACGGTGCTGGATCCGTCACCATGCTCATTGCCGGTGAAGTGGCAAATGTGAGCCGTGGTCACCACCGGGTTACCATCGTTCAAGTGGATCTTCTCGCCGTCTACCTTGCAGATACCGGCCACGGCGGTAGTTGCATTCCCGCCGACGTTCACGGTGGCGTCACCGGTGATGTTGATGTTCACTTTCCCGGGCAGGCTGGCGACCAGCTCTTTCTTGACGTGGTCGTAGGTGATGGTGGCGCCGTCCGGATACACCCGCTTGTGTTCGTCCGGGCTTGCTGACGGGGCGTTGCTGGTAAACAGGCCAACGATAATGACGGCCTGGGCCAGATCGCCGGCCGGAGAAATCAGCACCACCTGTTCACCCACGGTTGGTGGGTTCCATTCTTGAGTGGTGCCGGCCCGGAGAGTGATCCATTTCTGCCAGCCAGTGAGGTTATCGCCTGCCTGCACGCGCGCGCGGGCGGTCTCATGGTCCACTTCGGCGATGGTTCCAATGCGCACCAGGTTGTTGATCAGGCGAAATGCTTCAGCGAGTGTATTCATGGCACCAGTTTGTGCGCCGGGGTTCGCGTGCGGGAAGTGGTGGGGCTTGTGTCGCTGGCTCCGACAAAATCAGAGGTCGATATGATCCAGGATGCGGTCAGCGATCAGCTCAAGGTCTGAACGGCTGAAGCCCAGCAGCTCCCGTGCCGGGTAATCGTAAACGGGGCCGTTCTTGTCGACTTTTGCGCGCAGGCCGTAATGGTGGATGGCCGCGATTCGGCCAGCAAAACCGGTGAATGCCAGGCCGGCGCTGTCCGGGCTGGTCTGGAGTTTGAGGTATTTGGCGGTTCGCAACTTGGTGAACATCGCCTTTTTGCGGATGCCGCCTTTCTTACCCCGAAGCCTGCGCTTTCGCGGCTCCCACGGCTGGCCGTCCGGGTCCTCCTGCTGCTTTATTCGCTCCTGATTGGCTTTGCGCAGGTCCCGGGACACGGCTTTCATGAGTTTCCGCCGCTCTGCCGGCTCCAGTTTCCGAAGCAGTGGCTCTACCCAGCCGGCGAGGGCGTCCAGGTTATCAGTCGTCACCGTCTACGGGCTCCGTCAGTCCGTGAAGGTCCGCGATGATCTGCCACTGGGCATCGCTGTTCATCTCCAGCGGGGGCTCCGGCAGGACATGTTCAACATCAAGGCCCGCCTCGGTGGTTTTCACGATCACCCGTTCTGTGATGTTCACGGTGATGCTGATGTCGTAGCTGTTGTTATTCAGCAGCTCTGCTTCAAAACTGATCGTGTTCTGAGGATCCGATCCCGGTTCCCGCACCATAAGCCAAGACAGAATCGGAATGATGATCTCGTCGACATCCCCGGCGTAGTCGGTAACGATCAGCCGCACGGGCAGGGTGTAGTTGTGGGAGAGGTTGGTTCCCTGCCAGAACTCGATGTTGCCATCTTCAATGAACGTCAGGAGCTTATCCGGGTTCTTTTTCAGCGCTGGCACATTCGCCAGTATATGGTTTCGCAGATCGGCCAGCTTCCTCATGGCTTACCACCCGCCCGGCGGGCCTTGATGGCCCCGGCCACACTGTCGACACCTTTACCAACCTGGCGCAGTCCGGCATAGGCCCACGGCAGGGTGAGCAGGGCGCCCAGAATCATCACGTCTGGCTGATCGTTCACGAAGACATAAGCGAGGGCAGCGAAGAGCGATACCCAGCTTTGGCCAGGCCTGGTCCTGCGCACGAAGGAATCTTCAGCAACATCACCCGCCCGGATGGTTTCCTGCGTGGTGCGGTGCCTGGCCTGGGCATCTTCCAGTTTCAGCCGCTCCATTTCTTCAATATGCCGGCGGATGCTGTCTTCATTCCGGTAAGCCAGTTCCTTGAGTTTGACGAGGGCGTCCGGGTTGCCCTTCAGCTGCTGCATCGCTTTATCCGGATCATCGGTACCGGTCGCACCACTGACAAGCGATACGCCGGCGGCCACGGCTCCGGGCACGTTGCCTGTCAGCAGAGATCCGACCAGGGATGCTCCGGTACCGGCGTTTTCTTTAATCCAGCTGCCTACACTACTCCAGTCCATGCCGGTCTCCTTCAGTCGATTCGGTACTTTTTTCGGCTGGCCCACCATGCGGGGATGTCCATGTTCGGGCAGGTTTTGCGCGAATCCAGGTCACGATGGCCAACCACTTTGGCAGCCGGGTATTGCACCAGTTTCGCCTGAAGCCAGCCTTCCAGAATCCGCAGCTGGTCTTCATCCGGTGCCGTGTCGGTGATGATGCAGATGCCCAGGCTGTCGGAGTTGTCGCCTTCGCCGTTCTCGTCAAAGTCCCGGACGTGGGCGCCCTGCCAGTAGTCTGGCCGGCCCTGCTGGAGCTCGGCGGTACCGGTGATAACCGCGTTGTAGCCAATGCCGTCCCATCCGCGCTCCTGGTGCCAGCGGTGGATGTCTGCGGCGGTGTCGCCACGATCCTTTTGGCTGTCGCTGATATGGACGACCAGGTATTTGATCTCTCTCATTCTATTGGTGCTCCCAACATGGCAACGGCTGCGCTGAACAGTTCTTTGCGCATGGCAAAGGCAATGCCGCCAATTCCAAGAAGCACCCACACGGCGCCGGCAAAAAACCAGACCTTGCGGGCCAACCCGGTGACGTTCTTATCCAGCCCGCTTATTGCTCCTCGGGTGGCTTCGTCGCTTTTATCCATGCGCTGCTGGCTGTGCTCCAGGTAATCCTTCAGAGCCTGCTGGGTCTCCTTGTGGTTTTCCTTCTGGTCTTCAGCCAGGTTCTGGAGATCCTTGTGCAATCCGGCCACGGCACTTTCCAGCGCGTTCACTCGCGGGTGCAGGTCCTCCAGATGTCTGAGCCGTGCCGCCCAGTCGAGGGCGACCATCTCTTGCAGTTGCATAGATTCAGCCTTTTCTGGCGGCATGCCGTCTCCCTAATTCCACAACTGGACGGTCGCTTTGGTCGGTTGAGTGGTCACCTCTGGCACCTTGATCAGGGTTCCCGTTGGAATGATTGGCCCGATATCGGCCAGGCCCGGGTTGGCCTCGTAGACAGCCTCGGTAACCCCGGCTGTCTTTCCGTAGATCCGGTAACAGATGCGGTCTACGGTGTCGCCCTGTATCGCTCTGACTTCCCGCATCAGATCAACTCCACCGTGGTGCGGTGAACCCCTCGGATATCAGAAAGAGCCCAGGATGCGTCACGCCTAAGATCATCACTGGTCAGGTTCATGGCTTCGGCCTGTTCGTGGCCGGCGCCGGTGGCGTCGTAATCCCGGTACCGCTCGATCAGGCTGGCTTTGGCCAGGCACCAAACAGCTCTCAGGTAGAGGCGGACATTGGTTCCCATGGGTTGCCAATCGGCGTCCGGCACTTCTTCCAGTGTGTTGACCCCCTCATCCTTCTGGGCCTCCATGAACGCTGAAAGCGATCGGTTCACGTCGAACATGCCTGACTCGAGGGCATGCACAGCCCGCTCATCTGGGACGGTGCCATCCAGGCGCATGGCATCCCGGAAATCCTGCAATTGCAGATCAGGGAAGAAGGCCGCGTTGGGGATGGTTACTGGCTCGGTGGTACCACCGGCTGCGATCAGGCTCATGGTGCCTCCGGGTGAAGGCGGTGGACGGGGCCGTAGAGCTTCTGGCGTGGCCTTGGCTCAGGGCCCCGTGCCGCCTGGCGTCGGGGTGCCGACTCGGGTCCGGCTATTGGCCGGAATTCTTCAGTTCTTTTTCCAGGCGCTCGATGTCCTTTTTCACGCCGGCGCGATCGTTCAGTTCCAGGGAGCGCTGCAGTGACACCAGTGCGGTTTCCTTGTCACCAGCGTCACGCTCCAGATAACCCAGAGCTTTGAACAGCTTCGACTTCACCTGGTCGTGCATGTCGGCATCCGCGAAGTACTCCACCGTGCGGTGCAGTTGCTCCAGGATCTCTTCCTTGCCATCCGCTTCGGCGTCCAATTTCAGGGCGAAGTCGGCCACTTGCTCGGCCACCAGGTTGGCGGTTTTGCGCTGGTACCGGTCCGGGGTTTCCAGGCCGTGCTTCACTGCGTATTCGGCAATGTCGAGGCCGGTCTTCAGATCGCCCACGTCCAGGTACCAGACCATCAGGGTCATCAGCACGTCGTCCTGCTGGCCCAATCCTGCTTCCAGTACACCCTTCACGTAGCCTTCGTAGTTGGGCAGCATGTCGCGCTTGGCTTCGATCTTGCGCTCGATGCTCTGCAGATCGTGCAGGCGTCGGCTGTCCTCAATGATGGCCGCTTCATGCAGCTTGTACGCATCGCCAGTGGGGCGCGACGGCGTGGCGGCGGCGGCATCTTTCGCGGCTTTCTGGGCCTGAAACCGTTTGGCGGCCGGGCTCATGGTTCGGTTAACCGGTTTCTCTTCTGCGGAGGGAGTGGAGACAACTTTCTTTCTCCGATCTTCCTCTTTCCGCTGCCGGGCTTCGCGCTCCATGCGGGCTTTTTCCTGTGCTTCGGCCTGGGCCGCCTCGCGGGCGGCCCGGGTTTTTTCGAAACGCTTCTTGGCTGGACTGACCATTACGCCTCCCTTACACCAGTGTGATGTTCTCAACCACCGCGCCGGCACCGAAGTCTTCTACCACGTAGGCCTCGTTTGAGGATTCGTAGTTCTCGATGCGGTTGCGCTTCGGGTTGTCCATGATGTGACGGCGGCGGCCGCCGTTCTGGTAGTAGATGGACAGGTTGTCCAGCGTTGTGATCATCATGGTGCCGTCCGGAATGAACGGTACCTGGATGCCCTGCAGGCCGCCGATGCGCTTCTGGCTTACGATCGCATCCAGTGCCTGCTGTTCGGTCGGGGCGTTGTCCTGGTTGATGAGCGGGAAGTACTTGTCACTCATCAGAGTGCGGCCCAGCAGCACAACCAGGTCCGGGCTCTCGCGGAACCACGGATCCAGCATGCTGTGGACTACGTCGTACACCACGGCATCCAGATTCTTGTAGTCGCCTCCAGCGCCCACGGTTACCTCTCCGGATGCTCCAACGACTTCAGCCATGACGCGCTCGGGGGAGGTGGTGCGGTAATGCTGCAGCCAGCCGATGTTAACGTCCTGCAGAAGCGGGTTGGCAACGCGATCGGTTTCCGATGCCGCGCTGGTACCGTTAAAGCCGATCATGATCCGGTCCAGCCCCTGCTGACGCACGATGGCGTCGCGAAGCATGGCCTGGAATTGCGGGAATTTGGCCCAGGCGTCGATCTTGGCGTAGGGCACGGCGGTGTCGAATTCGGTCAGGAAGCACTCGTAACCGTTGGCGCCCATGTCGCTCAGGTCACGCGGGGTGCGATCCTTGGCGGACACATCGGTACGGCCGGCGATGGTGGATCCCACGCCCATGCCAATCTTCTCGCCTTTGATCTCGTCCACGCCGATCACGTTGATGCGGTTCAGGAAGTCGCTGGACTCCTGGATTCGTCTCTCCAGCCGCTGCTGGACGGAGGGTTCTACCGCGAAGGTTTCCGCCGCAGACTCCACACCGTTGAGCTTCGCGATCTGCTGACGAAGCTTATTGAACTGTACTCTGGATTCGTTGCGCATAGTCTGACTTCCTCAGCAGTCGGTAAGAATTGCGTCCTGACCACCAGTGGCCGGGGTGCGTGAGTGTTGGGAGCGGGGCGTGGTTTCCAGCTCCGTCTTCAGGTCGTTGAAGCTGTTTTCCAGTGCTTCATGGGCCTGTTTGAGCTGGGCGTACTCGTGCTGAACCTCGTCCATGGCGCTGCGCAGTTGCTGGCCATCGGAGACGAACAGCTCCAGTGTCTTTTCCAGATCGGCACGGAATTCGGCAAAGCGTCCGGCGTTAGCATCGCGGTGCTTGCTGAACAGTGCCTTGACCTTAATGAACAGGGTTTCGCCGTCAGGCTGTTCGCCGGATTCGCCGCCTGCTGCCTCGGTGAAGTCCAGCTCCGCTTCAATAGCGGCTGAGAACAGGTTCTCCGGGCGCTGCTTCCGGGCGTTCAGGGGGTTGGTGTCTGCCTGGCTGCTGAACTGCAGCATCTCGGTGCCCAGGGACGCGGGGGAGTCGGTCACGGCCAGCCCTACCAGGTAGGCTTCGCCGGTGTCGGCAAATTCCGGATCCACCTCGATGGAGGTGTAGATCTTCTGGCGGTCCTTGGTCATCTTGACCAGGTCCTGAGTTGGATCGATTTCCGCGTGCAGTTCCAGCTTGCCGTCGGCATTCTCTTCGGCTTTGACCGCCGTTACATCGCCGAAGGCCTTGAAGGGCCCATCCGCGAACATCCCGCGCATGTGCTCAAGCCAGACCCGGGCCCCGTATTTCTCCCGGTTGAAGTTTGCAGCCATCTGCTCGATCCATGCCCGGCTGATAGCCCGGCCATCGGTGGTGGCGCCTTCAGTTGCCACTCGGAACCATTTTTTCATCTTGCCACTCCCACGCTGTTGGGCGATGCTTGTCCAGTGATGTCATTCAGTGCCCCCAGATTCGTGGCAGAGGCACCTGAAGCCAACCTGCTGCAGTTGTCCCGCTATTTCGTACAAAACCCCGCCCGCTGAACCCACGCGCGCAGCCTTTACGCTGACGGCATGGATAAGACTGTTGAATCGGATTACCGCGAACACTTTGTGAAGGCCCGCACCCTCTACTGGATGGGATGGCGGCCGCAGCGCATTGCCGAAGAGCTGGGCATCAGCCCGCAGCTGTTTCACAACTGGAAGAAGCGGTTTGACTGGGATGAAGCAGGCCCTATCCAGCGGGTGGAGAGCTCACTGGAAGCCCGGATGGTCCAGCTGGTGTTCAAGGACGAGAAAGAAGGGAAGGACTTCAAGGAAATTGACCTGCTGGGCCGGCAGATTGAGCGGCTGGCACGGGTGCACAAATATCAGGACTCAGGCCGCGAATCGGATCTTAACCCGAACATTCAGGAGCGCAACCGGGCACCAAGGAAAGCCAAAAACGAAATAGGCGACGACGGCCTGGAAGAGCTCACCACGGCGTTTGAAGATTCGCTGTTCGACTACCAGCACAAGTGGAAGGTGGCCGGGCTTACCAACCGGATCCGCAATATCCTGAAGTCCCGGCAGATCGGTGCCACCTGGTACTTTGCCCGGGAAGCGATCGTGGACGCTTTCCACACCGGAAAGAACAAGATCTTCCTCAGTGCCTCCAAAGCCCAGGCCCATGTTTTCCGGCAGTACATCGTCCAGTTCGTGAAGGACACCACCGGCGTGGAGCTGCGCGGTGATCCCCTGGTGCTGCCAAACGGTGCAACGCTCTATTTCCTCGGCACCAACGTGCGGACCGCACAGAGTTACCATGGCGATCTGTACATGGATGAGTACTTCTGGATCCAGGGCTTCCAGCAATTCCGGAAGGTGGCATCCGGCATGGCCATGCACAAGAAGTGGAGCCAGACCTACTTTTCCACCCCATCCGCAATCACCCATGAGGCTTACCCGTTCTGGACCGGTGAGCAGTTCAACAAGCGCCGGGCCAAAGACAAGCGAGTAACCGTGGATACCTCACACGCAGCGCTTGCCAATGGCATGGCCTGCGCCGATGGCCAGTGGCGGCAGATTGTCACGGTTGAAGATGCCATGGCCGGCGGCTGCGACCTGTTCGACATCGACCAGCTGCAACTCGAGTACTCCGAAGATGAATACTCAAACCTGCTGATGTGCCAGTTCGTGGACGACACCCACGCGGTGTTCCCCCTGGCAAAACTTCAGCGCTGCATGGTGGACAGCTGGGTCGAGTGGCGGGAGCTGAAGCCCTACGCCGACCGGCCGCTGGGCGATATGGAAGTGTGGCTGGGTTATGACCCATCCGGAAGCGGTGAAGATGGGGATGGCGCCGGCCTGGTAGTGGTGCTCCCATCCAAATCAGCGAGCCAGCCGCACCGGGTGGTGGAGAAAATCCGCCTGCGCGGGCTCGACTATGAAAAGCAGGCCGAAGAGATCCGGAAACTGACCAGGCGTTACAACGTTTCATTCATCGGCATGGACACCACCGGCCTGGGTGAAGCAGTTGCCGAGCTGGTTGAGAAGTTTTTCCCTGCGGTGACCCGCTTCAATTATTCGCCAGACGTGAAGGCCCGGCTGGTAATCAAAACCCAGAACATCATCGACCGCGGCCGGCTCCAGTTCGACGCCGGATGGAGTGATATGGCCCAGAGCTTCATGGCGATCCGCCGGGCGATGACCGATTCACAACGACAGATGACTTACAAATCAGGGCGAAGCGAAGACACCGGCCACGCGGACCTGGCCTGGGCCGTGATGCACGCGCTGTCCAATGAACCACTCGAAGGCCCCACCGAACGCGGTGGCAGCATGATGGAGATTTACGGATGACCGAAGACACCCAAGCCTTCACCTTTGGTGAGCCCACGCCGGTGATGGACCGGTACGACATGCTTTATACCGGCTGCTGGATGGCAGGTCAGGACTACTATGAACCGCCGGTGGATATGGCTGCCCTGGCCAAATCCTACCGCGCCACCGCCCACCACGGCAGCGCCTTGCAGGTGAAGCGAAACATTCTGGTTAAAACCTTCCAGCCCACCCAATACCTGACCCGGCAAGACTTCGCTCGCATGGCCATGGATTACCTGGTGTTCGGCAACCTCTACGGTGAGCAGGTCAATAACCGTCTGGGAAGACTGATTCGGATCAAGCCGATCCTCGCCAAGTATTGCCGCCGCGGCGTTGAGGAAGACTCTTTCTGGTGGGTGCACGACTGGCTGAACCATACCGAGTTTGAAAAGGGCAGCGTGGTGCACCTGATGGAGCCGGATATTGACCAGGAGCTCTATGGCGTTCCGGATTACCTGGGCTCGCTGCAGTCCGCCTGGCTGAACGAATCAGCCACCCTGTTCCGGCGCAAGTACTACCAGAACGGCAGCCACGCCGGCTTCATCATGTACATGACCGATGCGGCTCAGAACCCGGAAGACATCGACAACCTGCGCAAGGCACTGCGGGAGAGTAAGGGGCCTGGCAACTTCAAGAACCTGTTCGTCTATGCCCCGAATGGAAAGAAGGATGGCATGCAGGTGATCCCGGTCAGCGAGGTGGCAGCCAAGGACGATTTCTGGAACATCAAGAACGCCACACGCGACGACCAGCTGGCAGGGCACCGGGTACCCCCTCAGCTGATGGGCATCATTCCCACCAACACATCCGGATTCGGTGATGCCGAGAAGGCAGCACGCGTGTTCGCAGCCAACGAACTGGAGCCGCTGCAGGAACGGCTGCTGGAGATGAACG
Source organism: Marinobacter sp. (assembly GCF_048266785.1). GTDB lineage: Bacteria > Pseudomonadota > Gammaproteobacteria > Pseudomonadales > Oleiphilaceae > Marinobacter. Next base: position 127,031 of record NZ_JBLWYX010000010.1, on the reverse strand, counting down.
ACATCGTGGGCAAGGAAGTGATCAAGTTCAAACCCTACACATTGGGGGAGCTCTCCCCGAATAACTAACCGATTTCGACGACTGCGTCAGCGTTTGGCCACCTTCGGGTGGTCTTTTTTTGTGCCTGCTTCACACCCCCCAGCCAGGGGGCTCACACCCAAAGCTCGCGGTCACCCCTCCCCGCCTGCGGGCTCTTGGTACTGCGGATATTCAACGGCCAAGGATCGTCAACAGGTGCACGGCTGTAAGTCATTGATTGTTCGTTCCGGGAATCCTGAGAAGTGGAGGGGGCTTCGGAAAAGTGTAACAACGTAACAAGGCCTTAAAACGGCTCTTAGGTGACTGATATTTATATGAAAATCCTGTTACACCTAAAGTGCAACAAAACGTAACGGAAATGCTACATCGTTGATTTTATTAGGGTAGGGAGTTGCTATTTGTTACAGGTAGGAAGTGTAACAACGTTACGTTTTTAACTTCAAAAGTGTAACAAGTAATTTCTAATATATTCAGATAGATAGAATCAAATATTACACTTATTACGTTTGTTACACTTTTCCGAAGCCCCCAAGGATTCTGAGCCAGCCTGCCCAACGCGCACGCCCGCACACGCGTATATCCCTTCAAAAGATCCGCACTTTTATAAACAGAAAGACTCCAATCTTGGCTTCGTGACAATGAGGGGTCGTGATCGGGGAGAGCCTGGTAACGGACCCGGTGAGTGGCGTGACCACGTCGACAACGCTAACGCAAGTTATTGATTACTTGGGGAATGAATGTGCGCTTGTGAGCGGTAGGTTTCAGCTCAGAAAATCTGTAAGGTGCGGATAGGAAAGGGATTTAGTCGATCAGTGATGTGGCGCTGCAACTCCGCGTACGCCGGTTCGATTCCGACCCGCGCCTCCATTTTTATCCTTATATCCCAGCAACTTACACCTTTCTATTGTTCGTTCCTTTTTCAATTGGAACAACACTGGCACTGTTTTTCGTGAACCTCTGTGCGTTTTTTAGCGCCGTGTCGGCATGAAAACGGTCCTTTCTTGTGTCCGCTCTGCCACGTTCGACACTACCTCAGCGACTTGACACACGCCATATTTCGACTCAAGTTGAATAGTAAGTCGAAGTATTGCGAATAAATTCTCCGCATCTAAGCGACGCACAAACGCTCTTCTGATACAGGGCAGGCGCGATGGATCTCTACACCTACTACCGCTCCACTTCTTCCTATCGCTTACGCATTGCGCTGGAGTTGAAAGGGCTGGATTACCGTTCCATGCCGGTCAATCTGGTTGGTGGCGGTGGCGAGCACCTCAAGCCTGCATACCGGGCCATCAATCCACAAGGCCGGGTACCGGCTCTGCGGGTGGAAAACAATCAGGTACTGATTCAGTCCCCGGCGATCATCGAGTATCTGGAGGAGTGTTATCCGCAGGTGCCGCTGTTACCAAAGGACCTTCTGGAGCGTGCCAGGCAGCGTGGTGTGGCGGCGCTGATTGGGTGTGATATCCACCCATTGCACAACGTGTCGGTTCTGAATCGGTTGCGTCAGCTGCAACTCTCGGAGGCGGAGGTCGATAACTGGATCAGGCACTGGATCGGTCTCGGCTTCGATGCTGTCGAGACGCTCATTGGTGATCATGACTTTTGTTTTGGCGCGCCTGGGCTGGCGGATGTCTACCTGTTGCCGCAAGTCTATGCCGCGCGGCGCTTCGCAATTGACGTTAACCACTACCCGAGAATAGCGAGGGTTGAGCGCCTGGCTGTTGAGCATCCGGCATTCCAGCGCGCGCACCCCGATGCTCAAGCGGACAAACCCGCTTGAGAAAATGAAGGAGTCAGGCAATGACCGATCTGTTTGATAACCCCATGGGCCTGATGGGTTTTGAATTCATCGAGTTCGCGTCGCCGACTCCAAATGTTCTGGAGCCCCTCTTTGCAATGATGGGGTTCTCCAAAGTTGCCAATCATCGTTCCAAGAACGCCTCGCTTTATCGTCAGGGTGAGATCAACCTGATCCTCAACAGCGAGCCCAAGAGCGCGGCGTCCTACTTTGCTGCGGAGCACGGGCCCTCCGCATGCGGCATGGCCTTTCGGGTCAAGAACGCCCAAGCCGCTTATGCCCGCGCCCTGGAGCTGGGAGCCCAGCCGATGGACATACCGACCGGGCCGATGGAATTGCGACTGCCAGCGATTAAAGGCATCGGCGGGGCGCCGCTGTACCTGATTGATCGCTTCGGTGAAGGCACTTCTATCTACGATATCGACTTCACCTTCATTGAAGGCGTCGATCGCAATCCGAAGGGCACCGGACTCAAAGTGATCGATCACCTGACCCATAACGTGTACCGGGGACGTATGGCCTACTGGGCGAGCTTCTACGAGAAGCTGTTCAATTTTCGCGAGTTCCGGTACTTCGATATTAAAGGTGAATACACCGGTCTGACCTCCAAGGCCATGGCCGCGCCGGACGGCAAGATCCGCATTCCGCTGAATGAGGAATCCCCGCAAGGTGCCGGACAAATCGAAGAATTTCTCATGCAGTTCAACGGTGAAGGCATTCAGCATGTGGCTTTCCTCACTGACGATCTGGTGAGTACATGGGATGCATTAAAAACCCTGGGTATGAGGTTTATGACTCCACCTCCCGCCACCTACTACGAAATGCTTGATCAGCGACTGCCCGAACACGATGAGCCGGTTAATGAACTTCAGGCTCGCGGCATATTGCTGGACGGCAGTTCGACAGACGGCGATTGCCGTTTGTTGCTGCAAATTTTCTCGGAAGCCTTAATGGGGCCGGTGTTTTTCGAGTTCATCCAGCGCAAAGGCGACGAAGGTTTCGGGGAGGGGAACTTCAAGGCATTGTTCGAATCGATCGAGCGTGATCAAGTCCGCCGTGGCGTACTGAAAACGACCTAAATTTGAAGTGCTTTCAGCGCAATCGTTGCGCGTAAAGAGGTGAACATGCGATCACAGTCTTCGTCCGATGCACTTATCTACCAATCCGGTTTCGGCAACGAGTTCAGCACGGAAGCCTTGCCTGACGCGTTGCCGGTCGGGCAAAACTCACCGCAGAAAGTCGCTTACGGGCTGTACACGGAATTGCTATCGGGTACGGCGTTTACGGTCCCCCGTGCCGAATCCCGGCGCACGTGGATGTATCGCATCAAGCCCTCCGCCACCCACCCGGAATACCATCGATTAACCCAACAGATTACGGGCAGGAAATTGGGGCCCATCAACCCCAATCGCCTGCGCTGGAATCCCTTTGACGTCCCGTCAGAACCCACTGACTTCCTGGCTGGTTTGACCACCATCGCGGCGACATCTCCAGCCGAGCAGGCCGACGGTGTCAGCGTGCACCTGTATCAGGCCAACGTGTCCATGACACGGGCGTTCTTCAACGCCGACGGCGAATGGCTGATCGTGCCACAACAGGGCCGTTTGAAAATCATCACCGAGCTCGGTGTGCTGGCCATCGAACCGCGGGAAATCGCCGTGGTGCCCCGTGGTCTCAAGTTCCGCATCGAGTTACTTGACGCCACGGCCAGCGGCTATATCTGTGAGAACCACGGCTGCGCCCTGCGGTTGCCCGATCTAGGACCGATTGGCAGCAACGGGCTGGCCAACCCGCGGGATTTTCTGGCGCCGGTCGCTCACTACGAAAACCGTGATCAACCCGAGGTTCTGGTGCAGAAGTTTCTCGGCGAACTGTGGGCCACGGAGCTCGATCACTCACCCTTTGATGTCGTTGCCTGGCACGGCAATAACGTACCGTACAAGTACGATCTACGCCGCTTCAACACCCTCGGCACAGTCAGTTTCGACCACCCGGACCCTTCCATCTTCACGGTGCTGACCTCGCCCGGTGCGGCTCAGGGGCAGGCCAATGTCGATTTTGTGATCTTCCCACCGCGTTGGATGGTGGCGGAGAATACCTTCCGGCCACCCTGGTTTCACCGCAACCGGATGAACGAGTTGATGGGGCTGATCGAGGGCACGTACGACGCCAAAGCAGAGGGCTTTGTGCCCGGTGGCGTTTCTCTGCACAACTGCATGAGCGCCCACGGCCCGGACAACACCACCACCGAACGAGCCATCGCCGCCGACCTGGACCCGCTCAAGACCGATCAGAGCATGGCGTTTATGTTTGAAACCGGCAGCGTCTTGCGCGCCAGTCTCCATGCGCTCGACTGCCCACAACGACAACAGGACTACGACGCCTGTTGGGCAGGCATGAGTAAAAGGTTCGACCAAGGGAGTCTCTGAACAATGACAACGCAGCCGCACAAGAGTTGGATCGCTTCTGCCAACGGCCATTCCGACTTTCCCATCCAAAACCTGCCGCTGGGCATTTTCAGTCGTCCCGGTCAAAAGCCCCGGGGCGGCGTCGCCATCGGTGACCAGATTCTCGATTTGCAAGTCGCTCTGGAGGCGGGTTTGTTCGTAGGTGACGCCGCCGTCGCGGCGGAAGCTGCTGGCCGGGAGCAGTTAAACCATTTCTTTGGGCTCGGTGCTTCCAGCCGGAAAGCCTTGCGAACAGCGCTGTTGCAGTTGCTGGATGAGTACAGCGAGCAGCAAGCGACCATGCGGGCGCTCGGCGAGGCGTTACTGGTGCCGATGAGCCACTGTGAATTACACCTGCCGGCCCGCGTAGGCGACTACACCGACTTCTACGTAGGCATTCATCACGCCCGGAACATCGGCAGTTTTTTCCGTCCCGACAATCCATTGTTGCCTAACTACAAGCACGTGCCCATTGGTTACCACGGCCGCTCCTCGACGATCTGCATCTCCGGAACATCCGTGCGCCGGCCCAACGGCCAGACCCTGCAAGCGGGCCAGGAGACCCCCAGCTTCGGCCCCAGTAAACGACTGGATTACGAGCTGGAACTGGGTATATGGCTTGGGCCGGGCAATAATATGGGCGAGCCCATCGCTATTGGTGAGGCCAGCAACCATGTGGCGGGTTTCTGTTTGCTGAACGACTGGTCGGCCCGTGACGTCCAGGCCTGGGAATACCAGCCCCTCGGCCCTTTCCTGGCAAAGAACTTTGCCAGCAGCGTTTCCCCATGGGTAGTCACGCCAGAAGCGCTGGAGCCATTCCGCAAAGCCCAGCCTGTGCGCCCAGACGGTGATCCACAGCCACTGCCTTACCTGCTTGACGATGATGACCAGGCGGCTGGCGCCTTCGACATCGAACTTGAGGTGTTACTGCTCAGTGAAGTCATGCGCGAACAGGGCTTGCCACCCCAACGGCTCGCGTTGAGCAATACGCTGAATATGTACTGGACAGTGGCCCAGATGATCGCCCATCACAGCGTCGGCGGCTGCAAGCTGCAACCCGGCGACCTGTTCGGTTCCGGAACCCTGTCGGGTCAGAATCCCGATGCGGTTGGCAGCCTGCTGGAAAGCACGGCTGGGGGCAAGCAGCCGCTTACCCTGGAGAGCGGCGAGCAGCGCACTTTTCTGGAGGATGGCGATGAGGTCATCCTGCGGGCGCGCTGTCGGCGTGACGGCTATCCGACCATTGGGTTTGGGGAGTGCCGGGGTAGGGTGCAGCCCGGACACTAGTCAGTCTCAGAACATCATCGCTGGCAACCAGAGGGAAAGAGCGGGTACGGCGACCAGAATCGCGAGCCGGATAATATCCGCGATAATAAAAGGCAGGATGCCTCGTACGACCATGCGCTGAGTCAGGCCAGGTTGCGTGGCCTGCACGACAAACAGGTTCATGCCAATGGGCGGCGTGATCAGTCCGATTTCGGCGACGGTAACCACAAGAATGCCAAACCAGACCATGTCGAAACCCTGCGATGCGGCGACCGGCGCCAGGAAGGGCACGGTCAGAAGAATCATGGACATGGCATCCATGAAACAGCCCAGCACAATATAGAACACCAGGATCAGTATGAGAGCCATTGTCGGCCCCATACCGCTGCTCTCAATTCCGGAGATCAATGCACTGGGCAAGCCTGTTGTTTCCAGGAAATAGTTGAACAGCGACGCGCCGATCAGGATGAAAAAAATCATGCCGGTCAGCCCTGCGGTTTCTCGTACGGATTCCCAAAGCGTGCTCCAATTCAGCTCCCCGGAAATCAGCGCCAGAATGAAAGCGCCCACGGCACCCACCGCAGCGGCCTCCGTCGGTGAAAACCAGCCCAGGTATATGCCACCGATGACCAGTGAGAACAGCAGCAGCACCCCCCAAACCCGCCGGAGACTTGCCAGCCGTTTGGTCCACCCCGTTTTGGCTGCTGGTGGCGCCAGTTCCGGTTTCATGTGCACCCGGACAACAATGGCCAAACCGTACAGGACAGCACCGACGATGCCGGGCACAATGGCCCCGATGAAAAGCTGCCCAATGGATGTCTGGGTCAGAATGCCGTAGATCACCAGCAGGATAGAGGGCGGTATCAGTACACCGAGGGTGCCGCCAGCTGCGATGGACGCTGAAGACAACGACCCGTCATAACCGTGCTTTTCCATCTCGGGTATTGCGACGCGACCCATGGTGGCGACGGTTGCCAGTGACGAACCACAGATGGCCCCAAAGAGGGCACAGGCACCCACAGCGGTAACCGCGAGGCCGCCTCGGACATGGCCGAGGAAGCTGTTGACCATCTCGAACAATGAACGTGACAATCCGGCTCGCGCCGCGAACACCCCCATCATGACGAACAACGGCACGACACTGAGGGAATAGGGGAAAATGGCCTCGAAGGGGGATGAACCCAGAATGAATCCGGCACCGGCCAAACCGTTCAGCAACCAGAAGCCCACCACGCCTACGAGAGCCATGGCAACTGCAACAGGAAAACCGAAAGCAATCAGAAACAGCGTGGCTCCGAAACCGAGAAAGCCCATGGTGGCTGGTGTCATTCCGGCGTCTCCGGCCGGGGTGTCGGAATGATGGCCAACGCAGCGGCGACGATGGACAATGCAACGCCGTACAACAGCGGGATCCAGAAGTAGAAAATCGGTATGCCCAACTGCTGGGAGCGATCGCCGAACATCAGTTTTTGTTGGAAGGTGTCGTAGCAATAGTTAAACATCAATGTCAGCAGGGCGATAGCGGCAAGCCCTGCCATGGTCCGGAGCAGCGTTTCGAGCGCCCGGGGAAAGGACTCGACCAAAAGATCAACGCCAACGTGGGCGCCCGTTAAAAACGCGTAGGGGATAACAAGCCAGGCACCACCCAGAACGCATAGCTGTACAAGATCGATCACGCCGGGGATGGGCATGCCAATTTGGCGGCCGATGATATCTCCCACGGTGAACAGCGCAGCGGCGGCATAGGCCGCCACGCCAGTTCCAGCCGATATGATGATCAGCGCGCGCAGTGGCTGGAGTACATATTTCATAGGGCTATTGCCAACGCCTGGGTGGTCTTATTGTCGTTTCTCGCTGAGCAATTCAGCCATGCGTTCATAGATCTCACGAGCATTGTCGACGCCCTGCTCAGAGGTTCGTTCGATGTAGGCATCAATGGTTGGTTGCAACGTCTCGCGCCAACGCTTGCGCTCAGCATCGGTCAGTTCAGTGATGACGTGATTCGCTTCCACGGCTTCCTTGCGGCCAGCCGCATCCCACTTGTCCCACCAGTCACCGAAGTTCGCAACCAACGAAGCGCCCGAGGCATCATCTATGCAGGTCTGTACATTTGCGGGCAAGGAATCGTATTTACGCTGGTTCATAACGAAGAAGAACGGCACCGTATAGGCGCCTGCATCCAGGTGATATTTCAGTACTTCGTTCAGGCCGAAGGATTTCACGGGGTCCCAGGGAAAGACGGTGCCATCAATGACATGCTTCTGAATATTCTCGTAAACCGCACCGGGAGGTAGTCCCTGGGGCGTTGCACCCAAGGCTGTCAGCATGTCGGAAATGGCCGGGCTCGGGGTTCGCAGACGAAGCCCTGCCATATCTTCCATTGTTTCCACTTTCTTTTCAGAGGTGTGAACAAGGCCGCCATTGTGCGCGTGGAGCGCGAGTACCTTCAGGTTCTGATATTCCGGTGCCAGATACTCCGGATAAAGCTCCCATAATGTTTCACTGGCATCACCCGCGTCGCGAGTCAGAAAGGGCAGTTCTATTAAGGACGTGCGCGGAAATCGACCCCGTGGAATGCCATGCAGCCCGTGCGCAATATCAACAACGCCCGCGAGCACCTGTTCCTGCTGTTTGGCGACGTTACCGAGTTGAGTGCCGCCTGGGAAGATCTCAAACTGTACTTCTCCGTCGGTACACTGGGTAACCTGCTTCGTCCACGGCACAATAAAATCCGTATGTATACCGTGTACGGAGGGCAAAAAGTGACTGAGTTTAAGAGTAGTCTGTGCCGATGACGGGGCCGCCAAAAGCAATGAGACACTGGCAAGGGCTGAGAGCTTGAGTAAATTCTTCACAGATTCTTATCCTTATTATTTTGCTATATTAAATAGCCAGAAAGATCTTTTCTCCACGGGCTCGGGAGCAACACGTCATCATTCGACGGTTCTCTGCCCGTTCCGATGCGGTCAATACCTTATCCCGATGGTCGATATCGCCTGCAGCCACGGGCACCTCACAGGTGCCACAGATTCCTTCTTCGCAGTCACTGGGGATGTCCGCACCAACTGCCCGTAGGGCCTGAAGCACAGTTTGATCCGGAGCAACGTGAACCGTCAGCTCCGAATCAGTCAGCACCACGTCAAAACCGATTTCCTTGGCAGGATCCAGAACAGCGCCGGTGGCCGTAAAGTGCTCGATGTGAAGTTTTTCCGGGTTATTGGATGTGGCTTCCTCAAGCGCGTCCAGTAACCGCTCGGGGCCACAGGCGTAAATCTGCTCTGCGTTACTTTTACCAACCAGCGTGGATAGGGGAAGTCGTTGTTTCTCGCTGGCAGGGTATAGGTGTAACCGATCGCGGTGGTCACGCTCCAGGCGGCTCAAGAACGCCATGGTTCCCCTGGCTCGGCCGCAGTAGTGGACCGTGTAGTCTTTGCCTAAATGTTTGAGGCGGTCGGCCATCGCAATGATCGGTGTGATGCCGATTCCACCGGCGATCAGTAGATAGGAATCTGCCGTTTCATCCAGACGAAAGTGATTCTTCAGGCCTCGAATATGAATCAGTGAGCCGGCTTTCACTGTCTCGTGCAGGAAAGTGGAGCCCCCGCGTCCAGCGGCTTCTCTCAGAACTGCAACCTGCAACCGGTATGGGTCTTCAGGATCGCCACACACAGAATATTTACGTGCAAAGTCACCGGCAACGACATCGATATGAGCACCCGGAGTCCAGCGCGGCAGCTTGCGGCCGCGGGGATCTTCCAGTACTAATCGGACCACACCTTCGGCCTCGACTGCCACATCGGCTACCCGGACCGGACGCGCCGAATCGTGTGGTGTGGGTGCGCCAATGGTGAATGTGCGGATGCGCTCGAGTATCCCGGGGTCACGCTGTTCAGGGTTCTGGTTTTGATCCCAGCGAACCCATAGATGTTCCGGACCACGGAATGAGGTGTTGGGCACAAATGTGAAGGTCTGATCCGGAACCAATTCGAGCTGTGGCAGGCGACGGGTGAATGCCTCAAGGAAGATTCGCATTTCCATCCGCGCCAGATTCTTGCCCATGCATTGGTGGGCGCCATAGCCAAACGTGAGGTGATCTGTGGTGTTGTCCCGATAGATATCCAAGTCGTCGGGGTTCTCGAAGTGACGTTCGTCGTGGTTTGCCGACGCGCTGATGATCAGCAACTTGGAGCCTTCCGGAATCTCCGTATCTCCAATGCGCGTATCGGCAGTGGCAATGCGTCGCCAGGCTGCAACCGAGCCTGAATAGCGCAGGCATTCTTCCACCGCATTGGGGATCAGGATGGGGTTGTCACAAATGTCGTTCCATACTTCTCTGTTTTCCAGAAGCAGCCGGAACATATTGGCCGAGGCGTGAGCTGTTGTTTCGTGCGCAGCGACAATGCCTGCCATCATCATGGAGTGAAGATAAGAGTCGGTAACAACCTCAGGCAGTTCCTTTTGCTTGCGGATTGCGTATTTCATCCATCCATGACCTGACGGGTCCTGGCGCATTTTCTCCAGTACCTTGCCGGCATACTGCCAAAAGTTTCCGACCGCTTCCGCCACTGCAACCTGTTCTTCTGTTGACGGGCGCCCCCACGTGTTTACCGTATGGGCGATGGAATATTTGCGTAGTGTGTCCATGTCTTCTTCGGGAATGCCCAAAAAATTCAGAGCAACCGTCAAAGGAATTTCCCATAGCATCTCGTCGACGAGATCGGCTTCCCCTTTATCGATAATCCGATCCAGATATTCCTGTGTCAGGCTTTGGAGCATAGGCTCGTGGTGTTTTAGTTCATCAAGTGTGAACGATTCCATAAGCGCACGCCGACGTTCCATGTGGGCCGGTTCATCTTCGTTAACCAGCGTGCGATTCATGGCGTAATCGTAGCGCTTGAGCGTGTCCTGCGCCTCTTGTGATACCGGAGTGATTTTTTCCAGCGCGATGGCCGGTGAGAATATCTGGTTGTTGCGGAAGATCTCCTTTACATCCGCATAGCGGCTCACCACCCAATACCCCAGTTTCGGGCTATAGAACACTGGTTCCTGGTCTCGTGACCAGCGAAGGGCTTCTGGAGGATCGAGTTGGTAGGCGCTCTCGAAGGGGTCGAAATTTGCAGCTTTTGGCGAAACAGGACATCCATTCGGCGCCATCGTGAGCCCACTCATTGGGCAGTGGCCCGCAAGGTGAGAGGAGCCTGAGAAGGGATGGTCCGCCATAACAACTCCTAAGTAAGCGTCGACAGGACTTCTGAATTACCTTTAGTGAGAAAACATGTGTTTGAGTCTTAAAAATTAGGTTAAGTGCCAACATTGGTCAAGCAATGACCAGCTTCTATTTCTATACGTCAGTCAACGTTTTGGAAAATAATTGCCTTCTCTCCAGTAGGCAGAGGTACAGAGGCAATCGCCAGCTTGCCAGGCGCTGGCTTCAGTTCTCTCAGTGTTGCAGTTCTGGCGACGTTGGTCGTGGTTCACCTTATGCATCAACTGTTGAATTGCTTTCGCAGCACCCGCTTGTTGGCTGTGACATAGGGTTTAGTTGAGGGCGTCTTCGCTATCCATTCCTTCTATCGATCATTTGTTTGTTGGTAATTTCGAGAAGGGCGGTTACATCCCGGAATTAATGGGCGCGACTTCATTTACAGCTTGCAACTTTGCGTTATCATAGCGCGCCAGATGCCTACTGCATCTGGGCCCGCCACGCCTGCGACTTCTCTACGTGCCCACCGCATCATCCATTTCCTTATAACTGCAACGTGAGGTTTTCATGTTTTCTGCATTGAGCACCGTTTTTCGACCTTTAATGCGCCTTGGGCTTGTTGCTCAAATTGCCCTTGGCATAGTCGCCGGTGTGCTTCTGGTTATTATATCGCCTGATGCCGCGCGCTCGGTGGCGCTGCTGGGGCAGCTGTTCGTCAAGGCATTGAAAGCTGTGGCGCCGGTGTTGGTTTTCGTGTTGGTGGCTGCAGCCATCGCAGGCCACAAGCAGGGGCAGCCCACACACATCCGCGGCGTGCTGCTTCTTTATGTAGTGGGAACACTTGCGGCCGCTATGGTTGCGGTGATCGCCAGTTTTCTGATTCCTACCGAGTTATCGCTGGATTTGAGCGGTGTAAGCGGTAATCCGCCTTCGAATATCGGCGAAATTCTGAATAACCTGGTGCTCAGTGCTGTAAACAATCCCGTCAAAGCGCTTCTGGAAGCCAATTTCATTGCCATATTGGTATGGGCGGTTGGCCTCGGCTTTATGTTGCGCAATGCCAGCGACACGACGCGCCAGGGTCTTGATGACCTGTCAGACGCCGTCTCCGGAATCGTTCGCGGTGTTATTCGTCTTGCACCTTTAGGCATTTTCGGGCTGGTTGCCAATACATTGGCGGAGTCGGGCATTGGTGCTCTGCTCGGCTATGGCCAGCTGCTTGGCGTTATCGTCGGCTGTATGCTTTTCGTTGCGCTGGTAACCAATCCGCTCATCGTGTTCTGGCAGATTCGCCGAAACCCTTATCCACTGGTGTTTGAATGCCTGCGTGGCAGTGCCATCACAGCCTTCTTCACACGCAGCTCGGCAGCCAATATTCCCGTCAACCTTGCACTGTCTGAGCGCTTGAACCTGGATTCAGACACCTACGCAATTTCTATCCCTCTCGGCGCGACCGTAAATATGGCCGGTGCTGCTATTACAATTTCTGTGATCAGTTTGGCTACTGCCCACACTCTTGGCATTCCTGTGGATTTTGGTACCGCACTATTGCTTTGTGTGGTCTCGGCGCTGGCGGCTTGCGGTGTTTCCGGTGTCGCCGGCGGCTCTTTGCTTCTGATTCCTTTGGCAACTAGTCTGTTCGGGATACCAACGGAAGTGGCCATGCAGGCGGTGGCTATCGGTTTCGTCATCAGCGTCGTTCAGGATTCCGCCGAGACGGCCCTGAATTCCTCTACCGATGTATTGTTCACCGCTGCGGCCTGTCATCGGGGCGACGCAAAGCAGGCCTGAGAGCCGGGTCTCATAGCAGATAATGCTCCGTGCAAAAGATTGGCGTGTGCCAACCCCCAAGGAATCTCCTGATGAACAATCTTCCAATTCTCACTGATGCTCTGCTGACCCTCGAAGACCGGGTTGCGGTGCTTACTCTCAATCGACACGATCTGCGTAATGCCCTGACCGGTTCTCATTTGATCGACGAGATCGTCACCACTGCGGACTGGGTAAATCATTGCAACGACGTGTCTGTGCTGGTTATCACCGGGGCTGGGTCTGCCTTCAGCGCAGGCGGTAACGTTCGCGATATGGCCGAGCGTGGCGGAGACTTTGCCGGCGACGTGGCCGAGTGCGCCGACCGGTATCGCAAAGGCATACAGAAGATCCCGCTGGCGTTGCAAGGCGTGGAAGTTCCCGTTATTGCTGCAGTGAATGGTCCTGCCATCGGCGCCGGTTTTGACCTCGCTAACATGGCCGATATACGTATCGCCTCGGAGAAGGCCAAATTTGGTGAGACCTTCCTTAATCTGGGCATTATCCCCGGTGATGGTGGTGCCTGGCTCATGCAGCGCCTGATCGGCTATCAGAGAGCGTTTGAACTTACGCTTACCGGCCGTATTGTGGAGGCGAGTGAGGCAAAAGAGCTGGGTATTGTTCTGGAGGTGGTGCCTGCAGAGGATCTGATGCCGACAGTGATGAAGATGGCAAAACGCATCGCCAGCCAACCCCCGAAGGCGACCCGCCTGACCAAGCGCCTGATGAAGATGGCCCAGCGGATGGAACTGAAGGACTTTCTGGACCTCTGCGCTGTGTTTCAAGGCATGTGCCACAACGAGCCAGAGCATCTGGATGCGGTAAACCGGATGCTGGAATCCATGGCGAAGCGATGACGACACTGTTCGATAGCCAGGGCCCGGTGGGCAAGATTCTACAGGCTATCATCACCATGAAAATGCCCTGGGCAGAGGGCTAAGCTCAGCGACGTACCGGGGCCGCACCAAGGTGCGCGCCACCGTCGATGAGTATGGTTTCGCCGGTGGTCAGATCACCACCGATGATAAGGCCCAGGCAGACATCCGCCACGGTTTCCGGCGACGCGGTATCGTTCAGGGGTGCCGCGGCTTTGGTCTTTTCTAGTAATGCGTTGTAGTTGTCTTCACCAAGGCCTTTCTTCAACCATTCGCCCTGAACAAAGCCCGGGCAGACAGCATTGACCCGCACTTCGGGGCCCATCACGCGGGCAAGGGAGCGGGTCATGGTGATCAGCGCGCCCTTGGACGCGGCATAGGCAATGGAACTGCCGATACCCGCCAGACCTGCAATGGAAGCCATGTTTATGATGTGACCGGAGCCGTTGGCGCGCAGAGCCTTCTCCGCAGCCCGGGTCATCTGGTAGGGGCCGATAGTATTGACCTCATACAGATCAAGGAAGTCCTGCTTGTCGAGGCCGTCGAGATTGTTGTGGTTACAGAACCTGGTGGTGCCGGCGTTATTTACCAGAATGTCGACGCGGCCAAACTGTTCCAGCGTGGCATCCACCATGGCGCGGCACTCGGTGTCCTCAGCCACGTTAGCCCGATATACCAGAGCCTTAACCCCGTGCTTTTCGCAATCAGAAGCCACTGCGCGGGCACCGTCCTCGTTGTTGCTGAAGTTGATCACCACATGGCAACCGTGTTCCGCAAACCGACGGGCGATGGCGGCGCCTATGCCAGAGGATGAGCCGGTCACAATGGCAACAGAATCTTTGAGTTTCATGGCATGTCCGTTTTGTGTTTGTTGGTTTGGATAGAGGTTTAGCTGAGGTGCACTCAGCGCGTCAAGCAATATCGGGATTGACTCCGTCACCGGCATCCGAACATCAGCAAGACAAAGGGCCAACAGTTCGTCATACTCATAACTTTATGTATAATGATAAGTGTTCGCATTATCGTTTATTTGCAGAGTCTCCTGAAGAGGCCCTACCCGAGGACCAGATAGATACACCATGGCCATTCCTGCCCTTGCCCCTCTGTTTGCTGGTGATTTCGAACGCTATCGGAACGTGCTGGTATTACCGGGGCAGGATCGGCGGGCAGGAATACCTGCAATTGATCTTGTTTCCGCAGAGGGTTTGGCGAGACTGCTTTCCGAGTATCAAAAGTCGCATTCCGGTGATGATCAGCGAGCGCTCATCTCTCTTTGGTCCAAACACTATTTTGCAAAGTTGATCGTACCTGTGGCTGCAGCCAATCTCGTGGTTGGGCACGAACTACCCGTGGCTCTGGATCAGATTGAGGTAATCATGGGGGAAGGCGGCTTTCCTGAAGCGTTCCGGTTACCGCACGGAGGCCAGCCATTCCAGGTGTCTCCAGGAAATCCATTCGAGCGCTTCCGGGAACTGGTGGATAACAACCTCTCGCCGCTGATTGACGGGTGGTGTGATCACATCAAGATTTCACGTCGTGTGCTGTGGAGCAACGCGGCTACGTATTTTGAGAGGCTCATCCACACTCTGGAGACCAGCGGTGTGCCGCATCAAACTCTGGCGGATGGTCGCCAACTGATCGAGCTTGATAAACGACCGAACGGGCACTCGAATCCCATGGCGAGCCCGGTTCGTTACATAGAACGGGGCGAGGGATGTGAACCGCAACGACAGCGGCGGCACTGCTGCATACGTTATCGGCTGCCAGGTCTGGCCCTGTGCGGGAATTGCCCTCATATTGACCGCCCCCCGAAGGGTGCGCTTGTACTATCCAGTTCTTTGCCCAGTTTGCGAACAAGCGAAAGCACTTCCAGTTGATGGCCGATATACGTATCGCCTCGGAGAAGGCCAAATTTGGCGAGACTTTCCTCAATCTGGGCATTATACGCGGTGACGGTAGTGCCTGGCTCATGCAGTGGAGCAGGCAGGAAGCCAATCTGTAATCATTCGTTTACTCGCGTGTCCATGGTGTGAAAGCCACACCTTGAGACGTTGACTTAATCCACAGCAACCGGGGTATGGCAGCTACCAACCAGAAGGAACAGAATCATGAAAACGTTAACAATGATATTTGCCCTAGTTGCCTTCGCACTGAGTGGAACAGCCTTTGCGGAAGGGATAAGCGCCGAGGACATCGAATGTGGAAACAATCCAACCTGCTTCCATAACCCGGCTGACAAAGATACAGAAACCGTCAGCTAATCGATTTACCTACTTGGCAAGCTCCATGAACCCCAGGCTTCCTGGGGTTCTGCCAAGGCTAAGGCCGGGCTCTCTTTCGGGAGTCAGCGAACGCGGGGTGAGGTCTCTCGTTATCTGATGCTGAAATCACACCCTGCGGTGCTGCTCAAGATACCGCACAGCATCGCTGCGCAGTGGCAGGTTCAGCGCATCGAAAAGGTCTCTGCGCTCGTAACCCAGGTCTGAGAGAACATCGTCTTTCTCAGCCAGTAGTGACATAGCCATACGCCGAAACTGTTGGCGCCGGGAATAATTCTCCATCCAGGACAAGGCGCGTTGCCCGGTTACCTGGTCATTTCTTCTGATGCTCAGCATGGTCGCCACCCGCCTTCATACCTTCGCGAATTGAAAGAATTGGATTGTTCAAGAACGACACAATCCGCGCATTGTAATAACAGGGTGAGGCTCTCAGACCATTCAATCAAACGAAAAGAATTTAACTCTGCGTTCAAATATGCTTAAGTCAAAAGTCTGCATATTCGAGAGTGAGGCGTAATCCCGTGACAATACCGTTGCTCGATAATGAGGTCCTCAGAACCTTCGTGGCTATTTCCGAGTGCGGTACTTTTACCGGTGCAGCCAAGTTGGTACACCGAACGCCTTCAGCACTCAGCATGCAAATCAAGCAGCTAGAGCAGAATCTTGGCAAATGCCTTTTTATTCGTGAGCCACGACAGGTACGCCTGACAGCCGAAGGCGAGGCACTCCTGGACTATAGCCGTCGATTGTTGCGATTAAATGAGGAGGCGGTGCAGTATTTTCTCTCGCCGACTTTGGAGGGCAAGGTAGGTATCGGAACATCAGACGATGTTGGCACGCGAATTCTGCCCGAGGTACTTGCCCAGTTTGCGCGTTCTTATCCGGCTGTGTTGGTGAATGTTGTCGTTGGCTCGAGTAAGCAGAATCTGGCCCGGCTGGATGCTGGCGAGCTGGATTTGGCTCTGGTTACCGTTGCGGATGAAGTTCGGGATATTCGCGGTGAGATTGTGTATGAAGAGCCACTGATCTGGGTAGGGCGGGAGGATGGTTCCGCATTTCTGCGAACGCCCCTTCCAGTAGCGATGGCTCACGAAGGCTGTTCCTGGCGGCGAATGACACTGCGCGTGCTTGATAGTGCTGCAAAGCCTTACCGGATTGCTTACACCTGTGAACATTGCTCGGGCCAGGAGGCCGCTATGGTTGCGGATCTCGCCGTCGCACCTTTCCCTAAGAGTCTTGTGCGCCCGCCACTCAAGGAGATAGTCAACCAGGGTTTACCCGAGATTGGCTCCTACCAACTGGCACTCGTTCGTAAGGGCTCCAACGAGCTGACCGACGCATTGGCGCTCCATGTGAGAGGAGCGTTCAGGAGTCTGCAGAAATCTTGATGGCGCTCGGCCCAAGCGCGAAGGATGGAGCTATGCCCAGCGGCGGCAGGTATTCATCCGTGAGGGGGCGAAGCTGCCGCGGCTTTTTCAGAGCGTTTGTAGATCGGCGTGATTACGCTTTCGCGACCCAGGACTGCCACCATCCATCCGGTTCCACGCTATTTTTTGGGAACAGCTGACAACCGTTGTTGGCTTCTTGGGATAAAGTTATGGGCATTTGTTCCTTTTTTTCTACTTTAAAGCGCGATTGGTTCCGAAATCAGATAATAATCGCAGCACTTTTACGTTGCTGTACAATCAAATCATGACATTACTCATTTTGCTTTTTTTTACAGTTGCCATCGCAGTAGCGACTCTGTTGCCCTTGTGGCGTAACCCCCATTGGAGCGTTCGGAGTTTCGATTTTCCGCGTTTGCAGTTAGCGGTTTTGGCCCTGTTGTTGGTGATTATTGATCTGTTGTTTCTGGATCTGAGTCGGCCTTTGAGTTGGGTGTTGATTGTTGTGGCAGGGCTATCGCTGGCCTCACAGCTTTGGTGGATTTTGCCCTACACAGCGATCTGGCCGAAGGAAGTCAAAGATGCGCGGGCGAAAAGCCCTGATCGAACTTTGGCTATTCTGACGTCCAATGTGCTCACGTATAACCGGAACGTCGAGGCATTGCTGAAGCTCGTTGAACAGCACCAACCCGATATTCTTGTGACGCTGGAGTCCGATCAGTGGTGGGAAGACCAGTTGATGGTGTTGGAAAATGAAATGCCTTACACCATCAAGTGCCCGTTGGATAACTTGTATGGCATGCACGTATTCTCCCGGTTACCACTGCATGAGTCTGAAGTGCGCTTTTTGATTGAGGACAAGGTGCCTTCGATGCACGCTCTGGTTGAGCTTCGGTCCGGCGATAGTGTGAGAGTGCACTTCGTGCATCCTGCGCCGCCCAGCCCCACGGAAAACGACGAATCAACGGAGCGAGATGCAGAACTGGTTATTGTCGGGCGCAGCGTTGCTGACAGTGATGAGCCGGTGATTGTAACGGGTGATTTGAACGACGTGGCCTGGTCGCCAACAACTCGTTTGTTCCGAAAGGTAAGCGGTTTGCTCGATCCAAGGGTAGGGCGAGGGTTTTACAGCACGTTTCATGCGGACTACCGGTTGTTAAGATGGCCGCTGGATCATTTGTTTCACAGCCACCATTTTACGCTTGCCTCCATTACCCGTTTGCCCTCGATAGGATCAGATCATTTTCCGTTCCTCACCCGTGTGGTGCTTGCTCCAGCTCGCGGACAAGATCAGGAGCCACTGCGACCCGACGGTGATGACCGCAACCGCGAACGGGAAATCACCCAAGGGCAGAGGGCGGGCAAGCACGACGTGCCGGAGCCGGGTGAGTAATTGTTTCACCCGCCATTCCGATCACTCTGATGCGTTGGTTGGAAAAGGGTTATCTCCTCGGGCATCCAGGTAGTGCAGCCAGAGCATCCGGGCTGCAACACTGCGCCACGGTGACCAGAGTTGGGTAAGCGTTTTCTGCTCCTCGCGTGTTGCGGGTGCGCTCAGTCCTTTCACTTCCTGAAGCGCGACGGCCAGGGCCAGGTCTCCCTGAGGCCAGACGTCTGGTCGGCGAAGAGCCATCAAGTAGTAGATGTCAACGCTCCACGGTCCCAGGCCGGTCACCGCAAGCAAGGCCTTGCGACCCAGATCGTCACGAAGTGTGTCGATCTGTTCCAGGCATAGCTCGCCTGAATGAATTCTTTCGGCAAGTCCGCAGCAGTAGCGGGCTTTCTGCCTTGTGAGACCCATGCTCCTTAACCCTGCTTCACCAGCCTTGATCATAGAAGATGGCGACGTCTCGCCCAGGTACTTATGCAGGCGCTGGTACATCGTATGAGCGGCTTTCAGCGAAACTTGCTGTTCAAGGATGATCTTTATCAAGGTCGCAAAGCCTGGTTCGCGTTCCCAAAGCGGGGGCGGCCCCAGGCGTTGATGCAAACGCCCGAGGTCGGGATCAATGGTTGCGAGTCGTTCAGCGCCCAGCTTGAGGCTATCGGGTGTGAGCGGAGTTATCATTGTGGTCACCAGAGTATGGGCACTTGAACGCAACTTCGATGCCAAAGGCGTATTTATCAGGTACTTTACTGAACACGGTTTTTCTTTGCACCAAAACAGCAGCGACCCTGAAGGAGCCCTCCAATGAAAAAACACGGCCTGCTTGCGATTGCCATTGCGACCACGCCATTGATAGCACAGGCGGAGATTACAACGGCAACCTTATATTCCTCTCATGCAGAACTTACCTGGGAGGACAGTGCAAGCGTAACTTTCGGCCCGGGAACCGTTGAGGTTTGAGGCACCCATACCCGCAGGCCGATTAATGCTATACCGGGATGGCCAATGCAAAGACACCTACTTTGGATAGCCGGTAATATCCCGGATTTTCTGATACAGCGGCTGAAGTTGCGGGTACATGCGCAGGTAAACCTCGGAGTAGAGTCTTTCGTATAGCGCGCGCGCTTCAGGGTCGGGCTCGAACACATCGCCAACCCGGGTCATCGCCGCCACAGCGGTTTCGAAATCCGGATGCAGGCCCAGGCCAACGGCGGCATCAATCGCAGCACCCAGCCCGGAGGTTTCATAGGTATGGGGGCGCTCGGCCGGCAAGCCGAACACATCGGCGGTTAACTGCATGGCACCATCGCTCTGGGAGCCGCCCCCAGCCACCCGAAGTTTCCGGATTTTAACGCCGCTGCGTTTTTCGATCTTTTCTTTGCCTTCCCGCAGTGCGTAAGCCAGACCTTCAAGAATGGCTCGGTAGATATGTGAGCGGGTGTGCACATCGCCAAAGCCAATAATGGAGCCTTTGGCTTCCGGCCCGGGTTGGCGCACACCCGGTGACCAGTAAGGCTGCAGCATCAGGCCCATGGAACCCGCAGGTACAGCTTGAACCAGTTCATCAAACAGCTCTTCCGGTTCAATACCCCTTTGCTCGGCAAGTTCCCGCTCTCGCAGGCCGAACTCGCGTTTGAACCAGGTCACCATCCAGAAGCCCCGGTAAATCATCACTTCTGTGGAGTAATGCCCCGGCAGCGCTGAAGGGTAAGGCGGCATCAGACGCACCGGTTCCACATAGCGTTTGTTGGTGGCATTTATCGTGGCAGTTGTGCCATAGCTCATGCAGCCTATGTCGGGCGTCAAGCCGCCGGAGCCGAGTATTTCGCAGGCTTTGTCGGAGGCTGCTGCGATCACCGGCAGGCCTTCTGAAAGCCCCAAGTGGCTGGCGGCCTCTGTGGTGAGATGGCCCAAGGTGGAGCCAGGGCTGACCAGCTCCGGCAGCATGGACCTTTTGACCGGCATGGTTTGCCATTTGAAATTCCGGGGCGCCGCCCAGCGGTGCTTTTTGTAATCAAATGGCAGATAGCCCACCTGGCTTCCGGTGGAATCGCGGAACTCGCCGGTTAAGCGGTAATTCAGGTAGCCGGATAGCAAAACAAAATGCCGGGTTTTGTCCCAGATCTCCGGCTGGTTCTGAGCAATCCAGTTGGCCTGGGTGTTCGCCCGAAAGCGGTTAATGGTGTCTTCAAGCCGTGCCAGTTTGAATAACCAGCCCCAGGGACCTTTCACCGGGCCATCGACCCGGGCGTGCCGTTGGTCCAGCCAGATAATTGCCGGGCGAAGTGCCTTGCCGTTTTCGTCGAGGTTAATAACCGTGCCGCGCTGAGTTGTTACGGTAACGCCCACAACCCTGTCTGGTGTGACGTCTGTAGATTCCCAAAGCTGAGCGCAAGCTTTGCCGAGGTTTTCCCAGAAATATTCCGGCTGCTGTTCAGCCCAACCCGGTTGCTCGGAAAAGTACGGCTGAATCTCCTGCCTGCCTTTGGCGACAAGATTACCGCGAGTATCGAAGAGCAGGGCGCGTACGCTCTGGGTACCGTTATCAATGGCGAGAATCAGCGGGTCAGACGGCATACGTCGGCTCCGGCCGGACCGGAAGGGAATAGGCTTCGCTCCACAAGGCAAGGTACCGTAGCTCTTCGGAACGCCACTGTTCATCATCCCAGTTGAGTGTGTTCTGACAGTGTTGTTTCACTAACGGCAGTAATGCTTTGCCGCCTGCAGGTGCTATCAAGCCAAGCCGGGTGCGGCGCAACATCAGATCATCCAGGTGTTTTACGTCTTCGTGCTTGCAGGCCCAAACAACTTCGGCCCACAGAAGCTGGCCCGGTAAAGAGCCAGAGGCCGCATCATCGCTGACGGGTACGGTGGGCCCGGCCTGCAGAACCGCGCAGAGATCCGAACCGTAAAAGCCCGTAAGCCGCTGCCAGTTCTGATGGCTTATGTTCGCCGGGCGCAGTAATCGGGGGGCGGGCCGGAACACCGGGCTGCCCCCCGGTCGCAAACGCTCTTCGCCTCCCAGACCTCTGGTAAGTGCTTCCCTTGCTATCAGCCGGAAGGTGGTCAGTTTGCCACCGGCAATGCTGATTAACCCCTTATCTTCGCGGAATGCGTGTTCACGGCTTTCTTTGGATGGAGCCTTGGGGTCGGCGGTGCTGTGTTCTGCAGTGACGACTGGCCGAACGCCCGCCCAGGTGGAAAGAACGTCGCTTCGGGAAATCGCTGCGCCCGGGAACAGCCTCTTGGATATGCGCAACAAATAATCAACTTCTTCGTCGGCAATGCGCGGTTCTTTATCCAGGCTTTCTTTATGATCAAGATCCGTTGTTCCCAGCACCGTTGTGCCGGCCCAGGGAAACGCAAAAACCGGACGCTTGTCGTCAGGGTGGAGCAGGGAGACAGAGCATGAGAGCGGCAGCTTGTGCCAGGGAAGAACCAGATGGCTTCCTCGCAGTGGCCGAATTGTCATGGGTTTCTCATCACTATCTGGCTGCTGAAGCCGATCTGCCCATACACCTGTCGCGTTGATGATCAGGGGCGTGTTAACGATAAAGGCCTCGGCGTAGTCTTCCGCTTGCAGCTCAAGCCCGCTGACCTGGCCCTCAGCTCGAAGCACCTTTACGGCTTTCACGTAGTTAAGGCACCAGGCGCCGTCCTGGCGGGCCTCGGTGATGACTCGTTGCACCAGGCGGGCGTCGTCGGTTACCGCATCGGTAAAGCCGCTGGCGCCTGTCAGCTTTTCGGTGTTCAGGCCGGGCACCCATTGCATCGTCTCACCGGGCGTCAGCAGTTGACGTGAATGGGTGCGGGATATCCAGTCGTAGACTCTCAGCAGAATCTGAAACAGCCGCGGGCCGGGAAACTGGCGCTGAAAGTGCGGCATGATAAAGCGCAAGGGCTCGATAAGCCCCGGTGCCTCGTCCATCAGGCGTTGGCGTTCGGTGACGGCGTCTCTGGTCAGCCGGTACTGGCCGCTGCCGAGATAGCGCAGGCCGCCGTGCACCATTTTCGAAGATCGGCTGGAGGTTCCCCAGGCAAAATCCCGCTGTTCAACGAGCAGGGTTTTCAGGCCGCTGCCGGCAGCTTCCCGCGCTATACCGGCGCCGGTAATGCCGCCGCCCACCACCACAACATCAAACGTGCGGGGGCTGCTTTGAAGTTCTCTGAGCAATGAGTCTCGACGCTTCATCAGCCCTATTCCACCAGGGTTTTGGGGTTGAGAATGCCTTCGGGGTCGAAGGTCTGGCACAGAGAACGAATGGCCAGCATACCCAGTTCACCTTTTTCAACCGGCAGGAAAGGCGCGTGATCTTTGCCAACACCGTGTTGATGGCTGATGGTGCCGCGATTGCGCACGATCAGTTCAGAGGTTGTATTCTTCAGATGCTTCCAGCGCGCCAGCGTCTCTTCATAGCTGTCTGCAACACGGAAAACATAAGTGGTGTAAATGCTGCAGCCTTGGCCATAAAAATGAGACAGATGGGTAAACACATGTGTGCGCTCATTTTTACTTTCTTCACGGGCCTGAAGTCCGCCGCGCAGGCTGCCTTCCATCAGGCCAAGCAGGTTATCAACATTATCCCAGTCGGTTGCGGTTTCCAGAGTGTCCACGGCATAACCCATCTGCCAGAGTGCTTCCCGGAGATAGGGCATGGTAAAGCGTTTCTCGGCCCACTTTTTACCCAGTCGGGTTCCCGTATACACACCTTTGTATTCCGAACAGATGCGTTTTGCTTCGTGTTTGGCACTGTCGCACTGTCGGCCGGTGCCGGTCAGCCCGAAGGTCATCATGCACTTACCTTCGCCAGAGCCACGCAGGGAAAGACCTTTTTCGAGCATGCCAATGAGATGTGGGTGCCCGGCAAGCGCCAACTGGGTTTCTGTTTCAATCGCGTTGCTCAGCCGCAACATGGAAAGCTGGGTACGGTTTTGTACAAGTTTACGGCAAGCGGTGCGCGCGCTATCCCAGTCCGGGAAGAACACAACGTGAAAGCTTTCCTGTTCCGGCAGGCGGCTAACGCGCACTTTAACTTCGGTAATCAGGCCAATTCGGCCCTCGGAACCCAGGATCATCTCACGAATGTCCGGGCCAGCACTTGAAGCCGGAATGGTGGGCAGGTCCAGCGTACCTTTGAGTGTTTCGACCCGGCCTCCGGCAAATAACTGCTCGATCCTGCCGTAACGCAAAGACTGCTGCCCACTGGAGCGCGAGGCCACCCAGCCGCCAATGGTCGAGAGTTCAAACGATTGGGGGAAGTGCCCGAGCGTGTAACCGTGAGCCCGCAACTGGGATTCGACAAGAGGCCCCGGGGTACCTGCGCCGAATGTGGCTATCTGGCTTTCCCGGTCGAGGTCTATCAAACGGTTCATTCCGCCCATATCCACGGTGAGCACCGGTTTGTCGCTCGCCAGCGGGTTGATGTGTCCCGCGACGCTGGTGCCGCCGCCATAGGGAATCAGTTCAATGTTGCTGGCCTGCGCGTACTGAAGCAGTTTCTGCACGTCGAGGCTGCTCTCAGGGCAGGCGACGCCATCCGGAAAAACGCCGAAATTACCGCTGCGCATGGCCAGCCAGTCCGGCAAGCTTTGACCGCGAGCGTGGCGCACCCGTACTTCGGGGCCGGTATCGATCAGCGTATCAACGGTGGCGTCAGCCGGCAGGCGCGACTCCGGAACCTTGGCGCAGACAGACTTCAGCGAGGCATCGGTCAGAGGCTTGCCGGAACCCACACGCTGTGAAAGAAAGCTCTGCCCCTGTGTCGGTAGTTCCAGATTAAACTGCTCATCGCCCCAGCCATTCCAGCGTTGCATAAAAGTACACTCCAGTGTTGATTGAACCAGATAGCATTCTATCGGTTTATCCGACGTTGGCACTGTCCCATAACAACATTGACTGTGGCATTTGCCGACACAGCCCTGAATGGCAGAGAGGCAAAGAGAGCTACCTGTTATCCGTTGGTGCGCAGGCGTTCGCGGAGCTGTTCAAGGCGCTTGCGTATTTCTTCCCGGCGCTCCTGCTCGTTTGCGGGCGGGGGCGTTGAGCGGACGGGCCGGTTGGTAGTATCCGGCACCTGAACTTGCTGCGCAGGTTCTTTCTGAATGTTGTCGGCGTCTGATGAAAAGCTCATTCCGGAACTGTCATCAGACTCGGGGAAAAACAGGTTTTCCAGTTTACCGGCACGATCAACAATAACGCGATTGGGATGAACAGAGCGGAGTTTGGCGTTGCCGGGCAGTTCATCGCCCACCAGGTAGGCCTCTGTCTTGCTTTTATCGTCCTCTATCAACGCACTTCCAGGAAAGTCACCGTCGGATGCGAGAACGCCCCGGAGAAAAAGCCGAAGGTTTGTTTCCGGCAGATCTTCGGTATTTTCTGGCGCCTCAGCGCCACCGATCTGAGCGGTGCCAAAAAAATCCAGGGAAGCAAGAGGCAGAGCAGGGGGGCTGCGTTTGTCTGTGAGCGTCTGTGCGACAGGCTGGTTGCTCTGAGCCGCCTGGCGAATTTCACTCTTCCAGAAGCTGTAGGCCTGCCACGCAGTCACACTGATCATGGCCAAGCCTGCAGCGAGAGCCAGGGTGAGCGGAAGCCTTTGATTAATAGAGAGCATTGGTCGTCCAGAATGCAAGTTCGCAAGCTGCCTGGAAACCGCTGGCAAAGCAAAAACCGGCCAGGGAAACGGCGAAAGGCCCACAGGTTATCAGAATAGCGTCTTTTATTGGGAGTATAGTGTGTAGAGTTATTCAGCGGGCCTATCTCCTGTGATAGCCTTCCCCCTGATTGCCTTATAAGAACGAGGACCACCTTGAGCACAGAAACCGAACTTCAGCCGCAGGATGCTCCGCTGGGTCGTCTGCCTTTTACGTTTGCGAAACGTAACGGCGTTATTCTGACCCGCTCGCAAGAGGGTGCCCCGGTTATTCTGGTCAGGCCAGGTGCTCCGCACTCTGCATTGGCGGAAGCCAACCGGATAAGCGGTGGGCGCGCGCGATTTACCACCATTGAGCCGGACCACTTTGATCAGGCGCTGAATGCGGCCTATCAAAACGACTCTGCAGAGGCCATGCAGATGGTCGAAGGTATTGGCGATGATATGGATTTGGCCTCGCTCGCCGATTCGGTCCCGGAAACGGAAGACCTTCTGGAGCAGGAAGACGACGCCCCCATTATCCGCCTTATCAATGCGATTCTGACGGAGGCAGTAAAGAGCAGTGCCTCGGATGTGCATATCGAAACCTATGAGAAACGTCTGATCGTGCGGTTTCGAGTTGATGGCGTGTTGCGCGAAGTTGTGCAACCCAAACGTGCGTTGGCACCTTTGCTGGTTTCACGGATCAAGGTTATGGCAAAACTGGATATTGCCGAAAAGCGGGTACCTCAGGACGGCAGGATTGCGTTGAGGGTGGCCGGCCGCGAGGTGGATATCCGGGTCTCTACCATGCCATCATCCGGTGGCGAGCGGGTTGTTTTGCGCTTGCTGGATAAACAGGCGGGGGCGATACGCCTTGAATCCCTGGGTATGGCGCCAGACGATCTGAGCATTTTGCGCAGGCTTATTCACCGGCCCTACGGGATATTACTGGTCACCGGGCCTACCGGTTCGGGTAAATCCACAACCCTGTATGCCTCGTTGCAGGAGATTAACGACCGCAGCCGAAACATCCTCACGGTTGAGGATCCTATTGAGTACAACTTGCCGGGCATTGGCCAGACCCAGGTAAACCCAAAGGTTGAGATGACGTTTGCCCGGGGCTTGCGAGCGATTCTGCGGCAGGATCCCGATGTGGTGATGATTGGCGAAATCCGGGATCTCGAAACCGCCGAGATTGGCGTTCAGGCCAGTCTCACCGGCCACCTTGTGTTATCTACTCTGCACACCAATACTGCGGTGGGCGCGATTACCCGGCTAATGGATATGGGCATTGAGCCCTTCCTGATTTCATCGAGCCTGGTAGGCATTGTGGCCCAGCGTCTTGTGCGGGTTTTGTGCAAGGAGTGCCGAGAGCCTTATGCACCCACAGAAGAACACTGTGAATTTCTGCAGCAGGAATTTGTCAATCCGCCAACCATTTATCGGGCAAAAGGCTGTGAGCACTGCAACCAGTTAGGCTATCGCGGACGTATTGGTATCTATGAAGTGGTTGAAGTAACCGAGGAGATCAGCGCTTTGATCCACAAGCGTGCAGGTGAACTGGATCTGGAACGGGAAGCCCGGCTGAAAGGCCCGAGCATTCATGCAGACGGCGTACGGAAAATTCTTGATGGCGTCACCACGTTGGAAGAGGTGCTTCGCGTAACGCACCGGGGCCAGTAAGCCATGCCTGCCTATGAATACAAGGCCCTTGATGCACGGGGGAAACAGAAACAGGGGGTGGTAGAGGCCGATGCGCCCCGCGCTGTGCGCCAGCAGCTACGGGAAAAAGGTCTCACGCCACTGGCAGTGGAACCGGCGGTTCAGAAGCCGAGCCGCAGCAACCCACTTAGCGCGCGGGGTTCCCTCACAGCCGCCGATCTTGCGCTGGTTACGCGCCAGTTAGCGACGTTGATCCAGTCTGGCATTCCCATTGAGCAGGCACTTTCCGCAACCGCTCAGCAAACTACCCGGCCTCGTACTCGCAGTATGTTGATCGCCATTCGGGCAAAGGTTATGGAAGGTTACACGCTGGCCGATAGCCTCGGCGAATTCCCCAAAGCCTTCCCCCGGCTTTACCGCTCAACCGTCGCGGCGGGTGAGCATGCCGGGCATTTGGATCTGGTTCTGAATCGGCTGGCGGATTACACGGAGAGCCGACAAGAATCCCGCCAGAAGATACAGCTAGCCGCGATTTACCCCATCATTCTGAGTTTTGTGGCAATCGCCATTGTGGTCTTCCTGCTGACTTATGTTGTGCCGGATATCATTGAGGTGTTCGTGAAGCAGGGGCAGGAATTGCCTGGGCTGACCGTAGCGATGTTGACAATGTCAGAATTTCTCACCAGTTACGGTGTCTATCTCTTTATTCTGCTGGTTGGTTGCCTGATGGCATTCCGTTTTGCGCTTACCAAACCGGCTGTCCGGCTGCGGTTCCATAAACGCCTGCTGCACCTGCCCTTGTTTTCCGGAATGGTACGGGGCGTTAATACGGCCCGTTATGCCAGCACGCTGAGCATACTGACGACCAGTGGCGTTCCTCTGGTAGATGCCATGAGGATTGCAGGGGAGGTGCTCTCAAATGACTATTTGCGACAAGAGCTCAGAGACGCCGCGCGAAAAGTCAGTGAAGGAGGCTCTTTGCACCGGGCGCTGGATCAGTCCGGCTACTTTCCACCGATGATGCTGACGATGATCGCCAGTGGAGAGGCCAGCGGGGAGCTGGACAGCATGCTGGAACGTACTGCAAGGATGCAGGAAAATACGCTGCAATCGAAAATAGCCGCTATCGTCGGGCTTTTTGAGCCCATGATGCTTCTGGTAATGGGTGTGGTCGTACTGATTATTGTTATGGCCATCATGCTGCCCATACTGAACATGAGCAATCTGGTCGGCTAATATCTTGTGATGAAAGCTATTCAAGCCAACCTTTCAAGCCAACAACGAGTGACAGAATGACGATGAAAAACCTGAATATGCCGCAATCCAGCCGGGGCTTCACCCTTATCGAAATCATGGTGGTGATGGTCATTCTCGGCCTGCTGGTGGCCATTGTGGCGCCGAATATCATGGGCCGGAGCGACCAGGCAAAGGTAACTGTGGCAGAAACCCAGCTCACCAACATTTCCAAGGCGCTGGATCTATATCGGCTGGATAACAGCCATTACCCCTCCACACAGCAGGGTCTGGATGCATTGGTATCACGCCCCAGCGGCAGCCCCGAGCCGAAGAACTGGAACCCCGATGGCTACATGAAAAGCGTCCCTCTGGACCCTTGGGGTAGTGAATTTCAGTACGTGAGTCCTGGCAGAGAGGGCCCTTACGACCTCTACTCCAAGGGTTCCGATGGTCAGGATGGTGGTGACGGAGACGCGTCTGATATCAGCCTCTGGAATGTCGGCAACTGATTCGTGATTCGCGCAAGATCAGGTAACAACAGCAACGGCTTTACGCTGATTGAAATACTGGTTGTCCTGGTTTTGGTCGGGCTGCTCGCGGCCCTGGCGGTGTTCACCATGGGTGGAAACTCCCAGCAGCGGGAATTGCAGAATGAGGTGCGTGAACTGTATTTGCTGATGCAGACCGCATCGGATCAGGCGGTGCTGAACAACCTGGAAATCGGGCTGTTGCTGGAAAATAACGGGTATCGCTTTGTCGCCTTTCAGGATGAAACAGGCGATTGGAAAGGGTCGGGTGAGCGTATATTCCGAGCCAGGACGTTTCCTCAATGGCTGGTAACTACACCGTTCATTGAAAGCG
Source organism: Marinobacter sp. (assembly GCF_048266785.1). Taxonomy (GTDB): domain Bacteria; phylum Pseudomonadota; class Gammaproteobacteria; order Pseudomonadales; family Oleiphilaceae; genus Marinobacter. Next base: position 98,149 of record NZ_JBLWYX010000010.1, on the reverse strand, counting down.
ATGCTCCCCGCCTGGCGTCGGCGGAAGACAAGCTCCGGCCGGATGTGGTGTTTTTCTCCAGCGGAGAAACCACACCTTTTGAGCTTGAGTTCACCGTTGGAAGCGACACGGACTACACGCACACCCTTGCATCGGATGGAATCTCGCCCATTCAATGGCGTCAGCCCGGCGATGAGGGGGGCGGCTGGTGAGGCCGGAAAAACCCACAAAGCTGGCGAAATCCGCCAGCGGTTTCACGCTCATCGAAGTGATGATTGCGCTTCTCGTCTTCGGCCTGATCGCCACCGCCGCTGCAGAAGTGGGTAGCCAGTATATCTCCAGTTATGAACGCATTCGCGATAAAACCCTGGCAGGCTGGCTTGCGGATAACCGCATCAATGAAATCCGGTTGGAGAATAGCCTGCCAGGGTTTTCCGAGAATGCGAAAGATAAAGACTACGGCCCGTTTCGCTGGCAAGTGACAACAAAAGTTCTCGCCACGGCCGAACCCAAAATGCGGCGGGTGGAAGTCGAAGTATCCCGATATCGTGAAGGCCGATCAAAGCCATACCCCGTGCACACGCTTTCTGCTTTCGTGGGTGAGAAATGAGAGAGCTGAATTGCCAGCGGGGCTTCACGCTTCTTGAAGTGCTGGTGGCGATCACTATTACCGCCGTCATCGGCATTGGCGTATGGCAGGTGCTGAACGGGGTGATTCTCTCCCGTGATCGGGTTGATGAGCTTGCCGAAGAGTTCGACAGTTTGCAGCGGGCGATGCTCCTTCTGGAGCGTGACATTACTCAGATCGTTAATCGCCCGGCCAGGGATATTTACGGGGACTTCAAGCCGGCGTTGACCAGCCGTGAAGACGATTTTGCCCTGATGGTGACGCGACAAGGTTGGCGTAATCCGCTGGGTATCCGGCGCAGCAGCCTGCAGCGCGTGGGTTGGGACTACACCGGTAGCGAACTGCGCCGCCGATACTGGCCAACCGTGGATCAGGGGCAAGATGACAACAGCCAGGATCTTTTGCTGCTGGAGGGTGTTACCGCTTTTGACCTGCGGTTCCTCAACGAACAGAACAGCTGGGAAACTGAATGGCCACCCGACGACGCCATGGCCGCACTGACGCCCGGTACGCGCCCCGACATTCCTTTTCCGAGGGGTATAGAAATCACCCTTGAGCACGAACTCTTTGGTGAGCTTGTGCGAACGTTTGTATTGCCAGACTATGATCCGGCTGGCGCACAAGGCCTTGTGAATCAGATCAACGAAGCCCGTAGCGAGGCAGACGAAGAACAGGGTGCCAGTGCCACTGAACAGGGCGCTACTCAGGCTCCGACAGGGCAGGGAGGCTAGAACAGCATGACCCCCTATCCTTATGGCGCCTGCCCAAAAAAGCAGCAGGGAGTTGCACTGATTATGGTGCTGCTCGCAATGGCGTTAGTGGTAATGCTGGCCTCCGGCATGACCCAGCAGCAAAATATTCGCGTGTTTAAAGCCGGCCATTACCTGGCGCAGCAGCAGGGCCAAAGCATTGCACTGGGTGCAGAGGCGTTTGCGCGTCAGATTCTGATGCGGGATTTTGAAGAGGATAAAGAAGACAGCCTGATGGTCGACAGCCTGGATGAATTCTGGGCGGTGAATGCGGCCGTTTTACCTCTGGATGAAAACGGTGTTGTAGAAGTACAGATAGACGATCTGGGGGGACGGATAAACCTGAATGATCTGGTTGCTGCAAGCGGACAGGTGGATCCGGTGGTCAAAGATCGTGTTGCCCGTTTGCTGATTGGGCTCGGGATCACCGGTATTTCGGTAGATGCTTTGGTGGACTGGATTGATCCCGACGATCAGACAATCAGCGCCTACGGTGCAGAAGATGGCCAGTACCTTATGGCTGAGCCGGGGTTTCGGGCGGCGAACCAGCCGTTTATGAGCGTTTCGGAGCTGCGGCTGATCGAAGGTATGACTGAAGAAATATACGTGGCTTTGAGGCCCCATGTTGCGACCTTGCCCGTCAGCGGGCTGGGAATTAATGTGAATACGGCGACTGCTCAAGTACTGATATCGCTGCATGAGGAACTGACGGAAGCTCAGGCTGCGTCTATTCTTGAAAGGCGCGAGGAAGACCGATTCGAGAACCTCCAGGACTTTCTGGCATTGCCAGAGTTCGCAGGGCTTGGCCTGAAGCCACAAGGCTTAGGGCTGCAGACCCGCTTCTTTGAGGTTGTTTCACGGATTACCTACGATAACCGTGTTGTTAATATGGTGAGCACGGTTTTTCGTAATCAGGAAGGTAATGTCCGGACGGTGCACAGGGATACCGGACAAAAGAATCGTATTACCAAAGAGCCCTATACCATCTCGGAAGGATAACCATGTCTTATCGCCTTTACGTGCGACCATTGCCTCTCATTGCCGAGAGCACCGATGATCCGGAAGCCCGTTTATTCAACTGGGTGCTTTACGACGCAGGAGGTGATGCCCAGGCTCAGGGCAGCGGCGATCTTCGCAGTACGATTGAGCAAACACTGAGCCAGAATGGCCTTGATGACGTGTTGCTGGTGGGCCTGATCCCGGGCGATGAGGCGTTGTTCTGCATGGCGGATATTCCCGCGAAGCAGAGCCGCTTTATAAACCAGGCTTTGCCCTATGCTGTTGAAGAGCAGATCGCCCAGGATATAGACAGCGTTCATCTGGCGCTCGGCTTGCACACCCAGGAGGGCTATCGGGTAGCCGCAGTTGATCGTGGCAGAATGGCGCAATGGCTTGAGTTGTTCAACGGCTGGCAAAACACCAAGCTGGATGCCATCTATCCCGATGCGGCGCTGCTGCCGACGACAGAAGGTGGGTGGTCGATTTGCCTGGAGGGCGAATCCGCAATGATGGGTAGCGACCGGGGCGAATGGCTTAGCATGCAATCCGCCAACCTGGGGATGTTTGCGCATACACTGGCCGCGCCACCCTCAGAGGATGTTGTGGCTGAAGTGCCCATCGTGATTTACGGTACCGACACTGAATTTGAAGAACAAGCGGCGCTGCTTGCCGAGCTCATGGTACCTGGCCGGCTTTCTGTTCGCCGTGAGTCGCTTGAGCTGATGCCGCTGGAGTTGCTGGCCCATGCTCATCATCATCATCTTTGCCGTCCGATTAATCTGTGCCAACGGGATTTTTCCGTCAAGGATGGTAAGGCAAGCCCACTGAAACCCTGGAAACCGTTGATTGCCGTGGCTGCCGTTTGGTTTGTGGTGCAGGTGGCGGTAGAAGCCGGAACGGGTTTCTACTATCAGCAACAGGCAGAGGATTTACGGCAACAGGCAATGGCGGTTTACCGCGAATCTTTCCCGGGTGACAGCCGGACCCATGCCGGCAACGTGAGACGCGTTGTGGAAGGACAGTTACGCATGGCCGGCTCAAACGGCGCTGATGCGGATTTTGTCACATTGATGAAATACACAGGGCAGCAGTATTCAAATGTAGCGAATTCTGGTTCGGTAACGTTCAACTCCATTAATTACAGCCAGTCCCGTGGCGAATTGGTGGTTGACGTGCGCGCAGAAAGCTACGATCGCCTGAGTGCTCTACGCAATGGTCTGGCTGGCCAGGGACTTGATGCCAAAATCGGCTCGGTGGTAAATGAACCCAGTGGCGCCCGTGGCCGCCTCACGGTATCCGGAGGATAAGCTCATGTTGACGAAACTGAAAGAGCAGCCGCCGGTTGGCAAACTGATTGCTCAGTATGATCAGCTTCCCAGGCGAGACCAGCAAGCGCTTACGGTGTTGGCTATTGCCGTGCTTCTCGGGATCCTCTATTTTGCGGTCTGGAACCCGGTCACTGATTTCCACGACAAGGCCGCCGCGAGCAAGGACAATGCGGCAGAGCTTGTGGCCTGGGTGCAATCAAATGCGCCGGTTATCCGGCGACTGGGAAGTAGCGGCGCTGGGCTGGCGTTGGCATCCGCTGATGTTCCCGCTGATGGTCGGGCACTGATGGGGCTGGTTACCCGCTCAGCAAGGGAGTCCGGCCTTACCCTGCAGCGCTTTGAACCAAGCGGTGAGGGAGCTATCCGTGTGTGGCTTGAAGCCGTCCCCTATTCAGAGGTTGCAGCCTGGTTGGAAATGCTCAATGGTAAGCACGGCGTAGTGATTGACCAGGCCGCGCTTGATCGTGCAGGGGAACCTGGCAGGGTGTCTGTTCGTTTAACGTTGGCAATCTGATTCCGAATAACGGAGTTCCGGGGTGGTCTCTCCGGACAGAGGCAGGAGAGAAAGCATGAGTAGCGACAGCGATAACAAGCCGGAACCGGTTATTGTCCGGCTGGATATCAGTGCCCTGAATGAAGCAAGATCGATACTGTATGACGCATACCGTGACGAACCAACGTTTCAGTACCTGTTCAACCATCGTAAGCCCGGTTATAAACAGCGAGTCCGGGCAACCCTGCGTGAACTGGTTGATCTGTACATTGATCTGGGCCAGGAGGCAGTCGGCGTGATGGTCAACGATACGCTGGTTGCTGTGGCGTTCATCGGCGACCCGGATCTGCGCTTGAACCTGGCGGATCAGTTCAGCTGGAGAATCCGCATGGTATTGACGGCTGGTTTTGCCTCTACACGTCGCTATCTGGATTATCATGAAAAAATCCGCGCGATGTTACCGCAGCCCCTGGCGCACCAATTACCGCTGATGGGGGTTAATCCCAAATATCAGAATCGCGGTTACGGTCGGCTATTGCTCAAAGCTGTTCAACGGCTATGCGCTGACAATCCACGTGGTAGTGGGCTGGTTCTCGATACCGGTAACAACCGTTATCTGCCATTTTATGAGTCGGAAGGCTTCCGCAGCCTTGGTAAAATTCGTCTTGGTGGTTTCGAGGATCACATACTGTTCCGTGAAATCCACCCCGACGCCAAGGCCACGGCCAATCAAAACTAACGTTGTTACAAACAACAGGAGACACTGTGTCTGACAGCCAGGATTATGATCTGATCGTTATTGGTGCCGGTTCCGGTGGCGTGCGCCTTGCGCGCACGTCCGCCGACCGCGGTGCCCGGGTTGCGGTAGTGGAATCCCGCTATCTTGGTGGTACCTGCGTTAACGTTGGCTGCGTACCCAAGAAACTGTTCGTCTACGGGGCTCATGTCAAAGATGAGCTGGAAGACGCAGCAGGTTATGGCTGGAACCTACCTTTGGACGGTGTCAGCTTCGACTGGCCAACGCTTGTTGCGAACAAGAATACAGAAATAGAAAGGCTTAACGGTATTTACGGCCGATTGCTTGAGAATGCCGGCGTGACGATCATCGAAGGCACGGCGTCGATAAAAGATCCGAATACGGTTGTGGTGGGTGAGAAGGAATACACAACGGCGCACATAACCGTGGCGACCGGAAGCTGGCCGGTGGTTCCGGACATTCCGGGCAAGGAATGTATTGTCACTTCCAATGAGATGTTTTTTCTGCCGCAACTGCCAAAACAAGCTGTGGTTTGGGGTGGCGGTTATATCGCCGTGGAGTTCGCCGGCATTCTGGCCGGGCTCGGTGTAGAGACGACGCTGCTTTACCGTGGCGATCTGTTTCTTCGTGGCTTTGATAGCGATGTTCGCAAGTTCACCGAGCAGGAAATGCGTAAGAAAGGCGTTCACCTTGAGTTCGGCGTGACGATTGAGTCAGTTGAAGCTGAAAACTCTCACTATCGAGTCCAGCTCAGTAACGGCAGCGTAATGGAGACCGGGCTTGTTATGGCGGCAACGGGCAGAAGGGCATTGGTAGACGGCCTGGGCCTGACTGAGCTGGGTATTGAACTTAATGCCTCCGGACATGTCGTCGTGGATGATCATTTCCAGACCTCGGTACCTTCGGTAACCGCTCTGGGCGATGTCATCGGCACGCCGCAGCTGACGCCGGTGGCGCTGGCGCAAGGGATGGTACTTTCCCGCAGGATGTTCGGGGATGGTGAAGGTGAGATGGATTACACCGCGATACCTACAGCCGTTTTCTGTCAGCCTAATATTGGTACTGTCGGGCTAACGGAAGAAGAGGCGCGGGAAGCCGGGCATACCCTGAGAATCTACCGCTCTGAATTCCGGCCCATGAAGTACGTGCTCAGTGGCCGCGATGAGCGTTGTCTGATGAAGCTTGTGGTTGATGACGCAACCGACCGGGTGCTGGGCGCGCACATGGTCGGGCCGGATGCCGGCGAAATCACTCAGGGACTTGCCGTGGCCATCAAGGCTGGGGCAACCAAGGCCCAGTTTGATTCCACCATGGGTATACACCCGACATCGGCAGAAGAGTTTGTCACCATGCGTGAGCCTGTCGCCTGATCTGAACAGGAGCCCACGGAAGGGCTTTGCCTTAAGCTTGACCTAAACGTACCAAAATCTTCCGCAGACGCCAACTCAAGAGGCATCTCAGGCCAGTTGCCGTAAAAATCCAGTGTCAGGAGCTTGCGGGAAAGCGGCGTGCCGGCGTTATTATGCTCACTCATCGCCTTGGCCCCTTTTATTATTCAACAGCAATTCAACGGCTCTGGTGATCTCTTCACTTGAGCCCAGAGGAATATTGAGGGATCGGGCGACTTGTTGATTGATCTCGACCTGAAAACTGGCGGGGTAATCCGGTTCAGGGAAGTTTCCGGTTTTAAAAAACTCCTGTAGATACCCGGCCGCCATCTCGGCCATCTCCGGGAAGGATGCATAACCGGATGCCAGAGATCCGGCTTTGACATAAGCCTGGCTTGGGCCGATGACGATCCTGTTTCTGCGATAAGCGGTCAGTAGAATGTGTTTTATGGTCCTGGGGTTGTAGATGGCGCTGTCTGGTGCTGCCAGCAAAAAGTCGCCGTAACTCAGGGCACGGGTGAGTGTCGGGATGAGCTGCTTTTCATCGTCCACGACGAAGAGGCGGGCCTCAAGGCCATACTGTGGAAGCTGATCAATCAGAGTGTCGTACAGTTCGGCGGAATTGGTGGTTGAAATCAATGCAATCCGGGTGGCCTGTGGAAGAATGGCTTTTCCGATCAGGGCTTGCCGGAGCAGGGGAACGTCGTAATATATTCCGGAAACCTGCCCGGGTGACCGGGTTGCGAACTCTTTGAGAAAATCCTGCGCTGCCAGCATCGCAAGCACAGGGGCGTTTCGATTCGCTTGGCGAACGCGGGAAAATGCGCGAGGGCCGATGGTTACAATGGGCGCGTTGCCTGTAAGAGCTGCTCGCTCATCTGAAACGAAAACCAGGTCCTGTTGGTTGCCCAGGTAGTTTTCCAGAAGGTTCTGTATATGCTGATCCAGCGTAATATTACCCGAACCCGCCAGGTAAACAACTGAGCGATCATTGTCCTGAGCCTGAACAGACGCTGAACCGAAAAGTATCGCCGCTACTATAAGCGTGTGAAAAGCTCGAAGGAGCCTGGTAATAGCCAGCCTCCAAAACAAAACGACGTTTTCTGTCATACCATCCCGGGCCAGACGCACTCCCTGGTTAACTATCAGAAGCGGATACCTGCTTCCAGAAAGAGCTGGTTCTGATCCTCGATATTATTATCAATACTCATATCCGGATCTGTATTCATGTAGTGTTGAACAGTCATAGCAACCTCCGCAGTATACCGAGGCTGAAAAATCGATTTTGCCAGGCGAAGGTCGAGGCGCTCAAATCGGGACTCCTTGAGTTGATCTGCCCAATAATAGGCGGCTGAGCCTTTCAGACCAAATGGCAAGTTCTGAATTAAAGCGATACTGCCGGAGTGTCTTGCCGAGAGTCGTCCCAGAAGGTCTACCTTGTACTGCTTTTCCTTCTTGTTGATACTATCGTCAGAAGAAATTTCCGCGCCGTTGTACCAGTCATCCTGGTCAAGATAGCCGTAGCTGACTCTGAATGTTGTTCCGGGGTACTCCATGGCAGCTTCAACTTCAAAACCTTTCTGATCAATATCTACGTTGTTGTCGATCGTCCAGTCTTCAAACCCGATGATGCCGCTTATCATATCCCGCATTTTGTCTTTGAATACCCTGACTTCCAGAGAGAAGTGACCTCGGTCCATAGGAAACTGCCCGAAGTAGCTGATCTCTCTCGAAATAATGCTCTCTTCCTCAAGTTTTCCGCCCCGAGTAGCGAGAGTATTTTCTACCCGATAGCCCTCGTACAAGGAGTATTTTGCCGGCTGGACATCTCTCAACGTAAACCCGTAATCAGGATTTTGCTCAAAACCATCAGGGGTGCGCACGGCTTTCGAATACACGAACCTTAGCGCGTGGTTGTTGCCAAGCGTAAAGTTTGCTGCAAGCCGTGGCGAGAAATAGCCTTCATCGGTGGTTGTCGTGCGTTCCCAGTTACCGCCACCGTTCAAGGTGAGCCAGTTGACAGGGGTGTACTCCAGGTTGCCGAATACCCGCGACTGATAGTTGTTTCCCCGCCCGTTGAAAAGGGTCTCAGAACGATAGGTGTCTTTGCGGTAGCCCAAGCCGGTAACGAGCTTCAGGTCATCACTGAATAACAGTGTGTCCTGAAGCTCGAACTCCAGCCTGGAGTCTTCGGAGTCTGAGTTCACATCGGCGATCAGTGGCGTTCCGCCCGGCTGAAAGCAATTATTGGCGTCGTCAAATATCTGGGCGCCGGTGGCGAGGCAGTTTACGACTGATTCGGGTACTTCTATGGGCCAGCGTTGTCTGCGATTGTAGTTCTCGAAGCTCATCTGAACGTGGAAAAAATGGGTTCTTGATGTCGTGAAGTTAAGCTGTGTCTGAAGATAGTAATCCCGAACGTCAATGTCCGGGTTGTCAGTAGCACCGAGTTCGCCATTTTTATAAACATCTTCTTCGTTTATTCCATCAACGACGCCCACGCGAATATCGGCATTAAAGCCTGAATTCACCTTCAGGCGGGAGTCATAGTTAAAAACGTTGATATCATGGCCGTCGTTAAAAGGTGCACGGTCGCCATCCTCAAGCTGATAATCAAAACCGCCGAATTTGCGCTTTTCGTACGCGAACCGCCAGTCGTAGCTTTCGCTGACATCGCCAACGGAAGCAAAAGTGCGGACATAGTCTCTGGAACCTCCAACAACGCGAACCTCTGTACCGGCGGTGTCAGCCGGGTTGCGGGTAATGATGTTGATGGTGCCCAGAAAGGCATTAATGCCATAAGCGGCTGAATTCGGCCCACGGCTTATCTCGACTCTTTCAATGAGTTCGAGCGGAACCGGCATGGTTTGCCAGTCCATATCAGACAGGGTGGAGCGGTGCGCGGTCCGGCCATCGACGAGCACCTGCATCCGGCGTTGTTCATAGTGCACGGTGCCGTGATAGGTTGTGACCGGTGTGCTGCTGCCAACATCGCCCACAACCATGCCGGGAACAAGGCGAAATATCTCCACCAGGCTCATAATGCCGAGATCCCGAATCATCTCACCATTGATAACCGTGGTCGTTCCAGGAACCCGTGTTTTTGGCTGGCGTAGCCGGGTGGTCGTCAGAACTTCCGGTATCTCATCGTTAAATCCGTAGAAATCAATCTGTTCAGTTTCATCGGAGGGCTGCTGGGCTGCGGCTGGGGGTGAGCTTATTAATATGAAACCCAGAAGGCCCGTCGCAACAAAACCAGGGGGGCAAAAAGCCGGGTGCCACAGCGTGTAGTTGTTGAAGTTCGTAACGGGCATGGATGTCGTTCTATAATTACGGAATTAAAAGCGGAGCGCTGTTTTTGTATGTTGTCGCTATCGTATTTGACTACACGTCATTTGTCTCTCAAAAATGTAATGAATCACAAGGGTGGAGTAAGCCTGATATGAATGGCAGGGAAATTGATCGCGAGCTGGATGCATCGGAGAGCCAGGTTGTCCGCGAGGTAATGATTCAGATCAAGGCACTTCTGAACGATCCCGGCAGAACCCGGGATGCGGGTATATGGAAAGCGATACTCTGCGAGCCGCCGGCTGATCAATTGCCCCTACGCCGGGAAATCGGCAGACAGCTGGAACCACAGCTACGCCCGATGGCCGAAAACGGCAGCTTTGCAACGCCGGTTGTGCGCTTTTTGGCGGAATGGTTCGACTGGCACAGTCTTCAGGACGTCGTGGCTCCGGAGGATGAGCGCAATTATCTGGAGCCGGATACGGCGGAGGAGGGTGTAGATTCAGATGCGCCGCAAATGGTTAATTTCTGGCCGGCTGTTATCGGCTGGGTTATCGGGCTTGTAATACTCGCCATTCTTTTTGGTGGCATGAGCGGCGGCTGATACCGCCGCTTGATTACTTCGCGTTCGCTTCTGCTTGGCCTGATCTGGACTCGGCGATTTTGTCCCGGTATTTCTGGGCCAGAATGGCGCCGAGAATCACCTGAACCTGGTTGTAGCACATAATCGGCAGCACGATCATGCCGAACCCGGGGTGCCCTGAAAACAGTACTTTTGCCATGGGCAAACCGGAAGCCAGACTCTTCTTGGAGCCGCAGAAAACAACGGCTGCTTCGTCTTCCAGGCTGAATCCGAACCGCCGCACCAGAAACCTCGCAAAGAACATGAATAATGCCAGAAGCCCGATGCACAGCAACACTGTGAGAACAATGGCTTTTACGGGCAGATTCTGCCAGAGCCCGCTTTCTACCGAGTGTGAGAAAGCGGAATACACGATCAACCAGATAACGCATTTATCGTAGCGCGCCATCAGGCTCTCATTGCGCGCCAGATAACCTCCCAGAATCGGCCGCATGGCATGGCCGACGGCAAACGGTAATAACAGCTGCAACACGATATCTTTCAGGGCTTCGCCCACTGCAAAATCGCCGCTACCGGATGAACTGACAAGCAATAACAGCAAGAAGGGTGTCAGCATCATGCCAAACACATTGGATGCAGCGGCACTGCAGATAGCCGCGGGTACGTTTCCCCGGGCCATGGCCGTATAGGCAATGGATGAAGAAACAGCAGACGGCAATACACCCAGGTACAAAAAGCCAAGCCCCAGGTCTGCAGGCATCCAGGACGGTGCAAAACCGCTCATGCCGTTAATGGGAAGCACAGCCAGAGGGAAGAACACGAACGTGAGCATGGTAATCAGGATGTGCAGTCGCCAATGTGAAGCACCCGCAACGATCTGTTCCCGCGATAACGCCGCACCGTGAAAGAAGAAGAGCAGGGCGACGGCTACGGTTCCGGCACTGGCCAGAAAATCCCCGGCACTGCCTGTAGCAGGCAGAAATGAAGCCAGGACAATAGCGCCGAGTAGAAGGATGGTAAACATATCTGGCTTGAACTTCATAATCAGGGGCCTCTCTTTCGAAGCGCTTTAAGGCTGGGAGCAAGAAGGTCCCCGGCAAGCTTTTCAGCCTTTACCGAATCCTGACGGCGAACGGCGGCCAGAAGCAGTTCATGATCTTCCTGCGAAGGCTCCGGCAAGTCCGCGTCGTTTTCCGTGCGTTCGATGGTCTGGGTGATAGCGTGGGAGAAGTAGTCGTAAAGCTCTGCCAGTGCCGAGTTATGGGATGCGGCCACCAGCGCGTGGTGAAAAGCCTCGTCGTGGCGAATACGAGCCGCGAGGTCGGCCTCGGCCTTGCCTCTGGCATCAAGCGCCATGGTCATGGTTCGGAGATCCTGCTCGGTACGACGTTGCGCCGCCAGCTTTGCCGCTTCCGTTTCCAGCATGATCCGAACTTCCAGTTGATCTGTGAGCTGGGTGCGGGCGATGCGTTTGAGAGTTTCACCGGCATCCCGGGTTGCCCTTACATAGGTGCCGTCTCCTTGACGGGTTTCGAGCATTCCCACATGGGCCAGTACGCGCACGGCTTCGCGTACGGTGTTTCTGCTCACGCCCAGGGCTTCTGAAAGCTCCGACTCCACGGGCAGCTTGCCGCCTACTGGCCACTGTTCAGTTTCGATGGCGTGTCTCAGGCTTTCTATGGCAGTTTCTACGAGCGAACCTTTCTGGATTCTTTTTAGCATCAACCTATCATCCGTTTATCTGATCATCCAATCATCCTATGTATTTGTGCGCCATGCAAACTCTGTGTTTTTGTTAAACCAGAGAACTCAGGAACAAACTATGGATAAGCTGAGGAGTGCGCCTGCACGTGAGTGCCTTTGTGCAGGCTTGGAGCCGGGCATTAACCGGCCGGATCAAGCAGTTGGTAGTCTGTTGTGTCCACGCGGCGTGTGGAAAAACGGTAAGAGAAAGTGAAACCAGGCCAGTTCAGGGTGTTTTTGCCGTTGGCATCGAGGTACCAGGAGTCGCATCCTGAGCTCCAAACGCTGCCTTCAAGGCCTTCCTGAATGACATTTGAATAGCGTTTCATGCGGTCTTTCCGTACATCCATAGCGGCGCCAGGGTACTTTTTCAGGACTTTCAGGCAGCCGAGTACGTAATTGAATTGGGATTCCAGCATGTACAGAATCGAGTTGTGCGCCAGGTTGGTGTTCGGCCCGTAGAGCATGAACAGATTCGGGAATCCCGAGACAGTAATCCCTTTGAAGGCAACAGCGCCATCTTGCCAGGCTTCGTTCAGCGTTCTTCCGCCACGCCCGGTTACACGAATCGGAGACAGGAATTCTGAAGCCCGAAAGCCGGTACCAAAGATAATGGCGTCAACAGCGTAATGCTTGCCGGATTGTGTCTGAATGCCGGCATGGTCAATTTTTTCAATCGGATCGGTAACAAGGTCCAGGTTGGTTCGGTTAATGGCCGGATACCAGTCATTGGATATCAGAATTCGTTTACAGCCAATCTGATAGTCCGGAATGATGTGCTTGAGCTTTTCCGGATCCATGACGTGTTTGCGGGCTTCTTTTTTGGCCTGCCGCGCAAAGATATTGAGCAGTCGGCTGAAACCTGTAAATGCCAGACCGCGGCTTTCGTTCTTCCAGTAGATCAGGTAGCGGTAGAGCCTGTCCCATGCGGGAATGGTTTTGAAAAGGACTTGTTCCCAGCGTTTGAAGGGGCGGTCCGGTTTTGGCAAAACCCATGCGGCCGAGCGTTGAAACAGGGCCAGGGATTTAGCTTTGCCGGCAATCTCGGGCACAAACTGGATGGCGCTCGCTCCGGTGCCGATAACCGCAACGCGTTTGTCCTTGAGATCGTAATTATGATCCCAGTGGGCTGAATGGAAGCAGGCACCTTCAAAATCGCCCATGCCATCGATTTTAGGCCATGCGGGCTGGTTCAGTTGGCCTGTTGCCGTGATGACCACTTGCGCTTCCAGCGTTTCGCCGTCGGTAAGCCTCAGCGTCCAGAGGTTGCGGGCATCGTCAAATACTGCCTCCGCCACTTCGCAGCTAAAACGGATCTGCTCCCGGAGGCCGTATTTTTCAACGCAGTGTTCCATGTAGCCAAGAAGTTCGTGCTGAAGCCCGAATTTGCGAGACCAATCGTGTTTTGGCTCGAAAGAGTAGGAGTAAAAGTGCGACTGCACATCGCAGGCGGCGCCGGGGTAGGTGTTGTCGCGCCAGGTGCCGCCCACGCGGTTGTCTTTTTCCAGCAGTGTGACCTGTCCATAGCCGGCTTTTTTTAGTTGAATCGCCATGCCAAGGCCGCCAAATCCCGTTCCTATGATGATGATCGAGGGCTGCGTACTGTTTTTTTGTCGAGTCATACCGGATGATCAGACCTTTATTATATTAATGACGACTTGTTCATTATACGTATCTGGCGCCATATGGGTCATGGCTGTTTACGCCAGAGTAGGTGGTCAGAATGATCACCTCAGGGGCGCATCATAAAGTCTTCTACCGGCTGTGAAAGTAGCTCCCGCAGGGCCGGGCTTTCAAACTGGCGCCGGATACTATGGCATAGAACTCCTCATAGACGCCTGGCAGAGCTCCGTGATCAAAAAGATCTCCGTTCCTGAGCTCATCCCGTACCACCACCGGAGGCAGTACGGCGAAGTGCCCCGAATCACGGGCAAGCAGTTGCATCATGGCCATGTCATCCACTTCTGCAACGAGCCTTGGGCGTACTTTGTGGTATTCGCAAAGCTGATCAAAGGCTTGCTGGCGGTGCCTGGTCGCTGGCTAGGACTTTTCCCCACAGGAGTGGCTGCCTGGATGGCGGTAATGGTCGGATTTGTGGGCTGGGTGATCCTGCGTTTTTCCGAGCGTTATCTGCGGGGTGATCCTGGTCGTGGGCGCTTCCTGCCTTGGTTTCTGCTGACGACAGCCTGTGTGCTGTAACCGGTTTACAAGCATCCTGTGGCGTCACTTCAGCAAGGGGCTTTACCTTGAGCTGATGTTTGACCGGATTACCCGCCGCCTGGCTTCTGAAGCGCTGAACGCCCCGGGTATGCTCAAAAGAATTCCACATCATCCGTTCACCATGGAGAAGAGATCATGAGGGATTCCAGCGCTGTGGAGCAGTGGCGTCGACTGGCGGGCAGGTCTTGCAGGAGAGGACTCGGAAGCGAGGGAATCTCTGCTTTCAGCTTTGCTGGTGTGGGAAGCTGTTGCTCTTGAGTGTGCCTCTGACCAGCAGCGAGCTCATGCGCATAATGAGTGAGAGCTCTGAGAACACCACTGACGTCAAAACGGCAGAGGCTGGGCCCGATGTTCAGGCGGTTTTCTGTATCAATGTGCGCTCTGATGTGATAATAGGCCACCTGGAAAATGACCACCCGCGTGTGCAAACGCTGGGTTTTGCCGGCTTCTTCGGTTTGCCGATTTCACACCAGAGCCACGGGCCCTTAAGCCGGGCGCTATGACCGGCACTCTGGTACACCATCTCGGGGGCGACCCCCTGGCAAAAAACGAGAAGGTCAAGCTGGTCGCGGGCTTTCTGCGGGGGATGTCGTTGACGAGCAATTTTGCTCCCTTGCTTGTGTTCGTTGGCCACGGCACGCAAACCGATAACAACCCTAATTATGCGGCTATGGCCTGCGGTGCTTGTGGTGGTCTGAGTGGTGGCGTGAACGCACGGCTGGCAGCGGCACTTTTTAACGACCTGCAGGTTCGTGAGCGCCAGCCCGATGTTGCACGGATTGGTTAATAACCAATGGCTGTGGCTGCACAGAATACTGCCCGGGGGCGGGCAGGAGCGGTTTGATAAGGGGGTGTGGCACTGCTGCTCAGGTTAATCCTGAGCAGCGTTCAGAACGTCCGGCTTTTTCAGAGCTTTCTGAAAGAGATCCTTGTCTTCGGCGATGGCCATGGCGCACTTTTCGGCCATGTCATCGCCCAGGCCTTCAACTTTCCGCGCCAGGAACACCTGAATTTCCTCCGCCAGTTCCAGTATTTTATCCCGGGCATCGGCGTCAGCTTTTGATGTGAAAAGCATGGTCTCAGGATTTTTTAATGCCATATCCAGGCCGTCCCTATCGGAAAAATAGACTGCTTGTACCGCCATGGTCATTCCTCGCAGTGAATGTCTGCTTTACTGTATAAAAACACAGTGTATCTGACTGTCACAGAGAAATATACCCAGGAACGGTAAAAGCAATCAGTCCGCCGGGAAAGCTGCAAAAACTCCAATCAATAGCGCAAAAGTGCTGAACCCCAGGTAAAACCGCCGCCAAACGCTTCAAGCAAAACAACCTCATTACGCTGGATGCGTCCGTCTCTTACTGCAACATCCAGGGCAAGGGGAATGGAAGCAGCCGAGGTGTTGCCGTGCTTGTTGACGGTAACGACCACCTGGTCCATGGGCATGTTCAGTTTTTTTGCGGTGGCGGAAATAATCCGAAGGTTGGCTTGGTGGGGAACGAGCCAGTTGATATCAGACTTTTTCATCTGGTTGGCAGCAAGGGTCTCGTCGACAATCTTGCCCAAGGTATTCACGGCAACCTTGAAGACTTCATTGCCTTTCATTTCCACGAAGGCCAGCCCGGCTTTTACCTGATCGTAGCCATCAGCGATACCGCAGGGAACGTGGAGGAGTTTTTCGTATCGACCGTCGGCATGAATGTGGGTGGAGAGAATGCCGGTCTCTTCATGCGCTTCAAGAATCACAGCGCCGGCGCCATCCCCGAACAGCACGCAGGTGCCGCGGTCCGACCAGTCTATGATGCGGGAAAAAACTTCTGCGCCGATAACCAGAGCCTTTTTACTGCTCCCGGTTTTTATGAACTTGTCGGCAACCGAGAGAGCGTAGACAAAACCACTGCATACAGCCTGAATATCGAAAGCCGGGCAGCCACGGATGCCCAATCGGGCTTGCAGAATGCAGGCAGAACTCGGAAAAATTTTGTCTGGAGTAGAGGTGGCAAAAACGATCAGATCGATATCACTGGCATCGATTCCAGCCGCTTCTATGGCATTGAGGGCGGCCTGCTCGGCAAGGTCAACGGTTGTTTGCCCATCAACGGCAACATGCCGTTGCTCAATACCGGTGCGTTCACGGATCCACTTGTCTGTGGTATCGACCATCTTTTCGAGGTCTTTGTTGGTAACAATGTTCTCTGGCAGGTAAGAGCCAGTACCGGCAATGCGTGCAAAGGTCATTCGCGAAAATCCCACGGTGTATCCGATTAGGGAGCAGACGCATTTACAGTTGCCTCTTTGTTGGCAGAGGAACTGAACGCGTTTCAAATGCTCCTTGGCTTTGGAACATGCTATACCTCTGAACCTTTGCCTGTTATTAGCGGTTTGTCAAAGACGTCCTTGGGGATCGCACTCGGGTTTCATGAGATTTGCTCGCTCAAACTTGTCATTTAACAATGTTTAACTATATTTGATAAGCATCATAACTGTCTGTTTGTTTGGTGCAATATTCATATTGTTCAAGCTGCATCGTTTTTTGAAAAGTCATATAAAAACTTTTGAAAGGATGTCAGATCATGCAAACCACAACACCGAGTCACGAGGAGTTGGCTAAAGATTTTCTGCGGCTTACCCCGGATGACCTGAAAGCCAAATATCCCGACGATCAGGAAGTACAGGGTGCGCTGGCGCAAATAACCATTGCCCGAAAGATTTTTGAAACCAACAGCTCCGCTTCAACCAGTTCGGATCATGTCGAAGCCGAGATAATGAGGCGAATAGCCTTGAATCTCGCTCAGGGTCTCCCCGTTATTCTGCCAGATCTCGATAGCATCTGCCGGCACGCAGCAGGTCCGGAATAATTCAAATACACCTTCATACCCAACCGTCAGTATCTGAGGTTGGGTATTTTCGGTGATTCCAAAATTTTTACGGATCTGGCCCGGGGCGTCGTTTTTTCCCGGAGATAAATCGTCTAGGGTGCATATAGCCAGATAATTATGGGGCTGGATAAATGATAGTACTCTCAATTATTTTACTGGTACTCGGCCTGATTCTGTTTGTCGACGGTGTTTGGCTTGTTTCGCTGGGGTTAGGGTTTATTCCTGCTGTTAGCAATTCCGCTCTTGTTTCCCGGCCCAGCTTCTCAGAAGAAAGGGGTTATGGTCCTTTTCTCGGTATGGATAGTGGTTGGTTTAATCACGGTATCCAGCATTGCCTTCGATCAGCATCGAGTCGATGGACAGCTCAATGAGGAGATTGTGATCGCAGACCCGAACATGGGCAATGTTTCAGATGAGAGCTGGCATGCGTACGGCAGAAGTAATCTGGGACAGCGTTATTCTCCCCTGGATCAGATTACGGCGGAGAACGTCGGGACTCTTGAGAAAGCCTGGGAATATCAGACAGGCGATCTGCAGGGGCCTGACGACGTTGGCGAAATTACCT
Organism: Marinobacter sp.; assembly: GCF_048266785.1. Taxonomy (GTDB): domain Bacteria; phylum Pseudomonadota; class Gammaproteobacteria; order Pseudomonadales; family Oleiphilaceae; genus Marinobacter. The sequence goes on along the minus strand of NZ_JBLWYX010000010.1, from coordinate 80,550 downwards.
ATGAAGCAACACCTCTGAAAGTTGGTAATAGCCTGTTTCTGTGCACACCGCATAACTGGCTGGTGGCTCTTGATGCGGATACGGGCGAAGAGCAATGGGTTTACGATGCAAAGGTGCCGATGGAAAGCCAGCGGCAACATCAGACCTGCCGGGGAGTATCGTATCTTCCTCCGTCGGGGAGTGATGCAAAAAGTAAGGCCAATGCTATAAGCGTCAAGACTGCCAGTGAGCCTGCCGAAATGCTCGCAAGCGTTCAGTGCGATGCTCAGCTTTTCATGCCGACATCCGATGCAAGATTATTGGCGATCGACCCTGAAACCGGGGCGCGTTGCAGTGGCTTTGCCGATGATGGCTCACTCGACCTGATGCATAACATGCCGTTCAAACAGGATGGTTATTATTACTCAACCTCGCCTCCCGTGGTTGCCAATGGAGTGATCGTTGTTGCAGGAGCGGTTAACGACAATTACGACATTAACTCGCCTTCCGGTGTTATCCGCGCTTACGACGTCAAAACCGGAGAGCTTAAATGGAACTGGGATCCGGATAACCCGGAAAATACGGAGCCCATTGCAGAACGCGAAACCTACAGCGCTAGCTCCCCCAACAGTTGGGCAGTGGCCAGTGCTGATGAAGACCTCGGGTTAGTCTATTTTCCTATGGGTAACCGGACGCCAGACCAGCTGGGTATGTACCGGTCTGAAAACGAAGAAAAGTATGCCTCATCTGTCGTGGCTTTGAGCCTGGAAACCGGGCAGGTAGCCTGGGTGCAGCAGTTTGTGCATCACGATCTGTGGGATATGGATACGCCGGCACAACCGAGCCTGGTAGACCTGAACACCGAGAAGGGCACTGAGCCAGCTCTGGTGGTTCCAACAAAACAGGGGGATGTCTACGTACTGAACCGGAAGACGGGGGAACCCATCATCCCGGTTTCTGAGCAAAAGGCACCGCGAGGCACTATCGAGGGCGATTACGCCTCCGCTACACAACCGGTTTCCGGTCTTGATTTTCGGCCTCCGGCACTGACAGAGGCGGATATGTGGGGCGCAACCGCCGTAGACCAGATGATCTGCCGCATCAAATTCCGTTCCCTTCGCTATGAGGGGCAATACACGCCGCCGTCAGAGCAGGGCACCATTGTTTACCCCGGTAACTTTGGGGTTTTCAACTGGGGTGGAATTGCTGTTGATCCTGAACGCCAGGTGATGTTTGGTATGCCGCTTTATCTGGCGTTTACTTCCAGACTTGTTCCCAAGGAAGGCGCGGAACTTGGCAAAACCAATCAGGGCGAGCAGGGCGTTAACGAAAATGCCGGTGCCCCTTATGCGGTCGACATGAAGCCCTTCCTGTCACCCTTGGGCATTCCTTGCCAACAACCTCCCTGGGGTTATGTAGCCGGTGCAGATCTGCGTACTGGCGAAGTTGTCTGGAAGCAGAAAAATGGAACTGTCTACGATATGACTCCGCTGCCGCTACCCATAGAAATGGGTGTGCCAGGCATAGGTGGCCCGATCATTACGCGAGGTGGTGTTGCGTTTTTGGCGGCTACGGTTGATAACTATCTGCGAGCATACAACCTGACAACGGGTAAGCAGATTTGGGAAACACGCCTGCCTGCAGGGGGACAGGCAACACCTATGACTTATCTGAACAGCAAGGGCGAGCAAATGGTGGTTCTTGTCGCTGGCGGTCACGGTTCAATTGGAACGACATTCGGCGACTACGTTATTGCCTACAAACTGCCGTAAGCGATCGCAGTTGAATAAATAAAGGGCTCGGACTTCAGAAAATGAACCCGAGCCCTGCAGCATTATCACCGGCGTTTACAAACCCACGGACGGGCGCGTGCTCCGGAAAGGCATTACTGAAGGCGCTCCTGAATTCATTCGCACCAACCCGGATGTGATTGAAGCCTATTTGGGCAATGTTTTGTTGACTCCGCTACTCGATAAAGTTCGCCTGGCTGGCGATTAATGGCGAGAGCTTGATGTTCCAGTGCTCCATACCACTTTTGCTGTATACATAATGCCCGCTAAGAGATTTAATCTGCGGTATACGATCGGGCTTTATTCCATTGAGGATCAACGAAGCTAATCGGGCACCCGTAATACCTTCCTGATGCGCGGAGATTGTAAACCCGCCCAAAGCTTCCTGCGCCCCGATAGAGATGTCCCAGAATGAAAAGATCGGGATTGGTGAGCTGGTGTACGCCTGATTTATAAGCTCTTTTGGCTGTATATAGTTATCTTCAGTGTCCCGAATTGTATGGTGAGTACCTATAATCACGGCATCGTACTTGGTGTACGCATTTTCTGCAGTGCTTAACCAGGTGTCTTTGTCGTTGGTCAGTACGATATCGATCTGAGAGCCGTAAAGCTCCGATTGGCGCTTGTCCCCAAAGTAGTCATTGACCGCATTGCGCATGGTAATAGAGTCATCCATCAGAATTAAAAAATGTTCCCTCTGGCGGAGAACTTTGCGTAAATGGCGGATGCTTTGTTCGAAAAACGGACGTTCCAAAACCCCGGTAACCAACGGGTGTTCGAGGGCAGGGTGTTGCACGGGAGTGCCGTTCACACCGAAAAAGACAACCGGAATTTCCTGATCAACCAGATGCTGTGCCATCAATGAAAAGGCATTATCATCACCCAGAATGGCAACATCCGGTTTGATTTCAGCCACCGATTTTTGGATGCTTTCTACCTTCTGGGCCCACTCAGATTTCGGCAGGCGCTTGGTGTCCAGAGCCAGAACGTGGATATCATGTTCTGCGCCCAGTACAGATTCGATGGCAACGAGATAGTCAGCATCCCATTTATATTCTTTGTGATAGCTTTCGATAACGACCACGGTCTTGCTGAAACACAACGGGCTTACCAGTAGTAAGGCTAGAATGAGCAGACGCATGTACTGTCCTTATTTTTTTTGAGTATAGAAAGGGCTGATGACCCCCAAAGGCGAATAGCAAAAATCACACCAGCCCTTTATATGCTTGTTAGTTACGACTTTTTGCTTTAGTGATAAATTGGATTGTCCGGAATACAAGACGCTGCTGTTTGCTTTCCCGGACAACCCTGCATAAGTGGCCTGTTTTCCGGACAGTGTGGGGTTTTCGGCCAGCATCCGGTCAGGTCTCTAGCCAGTAAGGAGCGCTTCATGAATTCGCGGGAAAAACTATTAGAGCAACTGGGCATTGCTCATCCGATTGTCCAGGCACCGATGGCGGGCGTATCGACGCCTCAACTGGCTGCGGCCGTTACCAACTCCGGGGCCCTGGGTTCCCTGGGGATTGGCGCGAGCACAGCCGCCCAAGCCCGGGAAATGATTAAGCAAACCCAGGCCCTGACTCCCGGGCCCTTCAATGTGAATGTGTTCTGTCACCAGCCTGCGCGGCGTGATGCAGAGATGGAGGCTGACTGGGTGAAGCATCTGGCGCCTTTGTTCGCTGAAGCGGGAATAGAACCGCCGGACTCGCTCAGTGAAATTTACACATCGTTTGTTGAAGACGACGAAACGCTCCGAGTGCTGCTTGAACTGAAACCTGCGGTTGTCAGTTTTCACTTTGGTATTCCAACGGCTGATCGCATTGCAGCGTTAAAGGGGGTAGGGGTCTATACCATGACGACGGCGACGAGCCCGCGCGAAGCAAAAGAGATTGAAGCCGCGGGTATTGATGCCATCGTAGCTCAGGGAATTGAAGCGGGCGGCCACAGAGGTATTTTCGACCCTGAAGCGGCAGATGAAGGCCTGAGCACTCTGACGCTCGTGCGGCTGTTAGCCCGCCAGACAACCCTGCCAATCATCGCAGCCGGTGGAATAATGGACGGTTTCGGGATGAAAGCGGCGTTGGCATCCGGTGCGGCTGCGGTTCAGCTTGGCACCGCTTTTGTTCTGTGCCCGGAGTCTGCAGCGAACGAAGCATACCGAGCGGCACTGAAAAGCGAGAGAGCATCGGAAACACGATTAACCAAAGTGCTTTCCGGCCGACCGGCTCGGGGCATCGTCAATCGCCTCATTTCGTTCGGTGAAACGAAACAGAGCCCGCCGCCGGCAGATTACCCGATAGCCTACGATGCAACCAAGCGTCTCAATGCGGCGGCCTCCAAGCATGGAAACCACGAGTTTGCTGCGCAATGGGCAGGGCAAGGAGCACCTTTGGCGCGGGAGTTACCGGCGGCAGATTTGATTGCAGTGATTCTGGAGGAGAGTGCTTAAGGTGGAGCGTTCTTAAGGTGGAGAGTGCTTAAGGAGGCTGTTCAAAGTCGCTCCGAAACTCTTCGGCATACCTCCCGGGGTATATGGTGATGCGGCTAACAGATGTTTAGCCTCAATGCATCGACCCATCTGCCATGTGAGCGCCCCATGAAGACAAAAGCCGAGTGGCAAACACTCAGTGAAAACATCACTCTCAGAAATCAGGCTTACATCGGGGGGCGCTTCCAGTCAGCGGTCTCCGGAGAAACCTTTAAAACGATTAACCCTGCAACCGAACGGGTGCTGGCTGAGGTTACTAGCTGTGATCAGGCAGACGCCGATCTGGCGGTAGCTGCGGCTAAAGCGGCATTTGCTTCAGGCAATTGGTCACGCAAGGCACCGGGTGAGCGCAAAAAGGTGCTATTGCGACTGGCAGATTTGATGCAGAAACACCGTGATGAACTGGCGCTGACAGACACGCTCGACATGGGTAAATCGATATCGGAAATGCTCAGCGTTGACCTGCCGGATTCCATTGACTGTTTTCGCTGGACAGCGGAGTCCATCGACAAGGTCTACGGTGAAATTGCACCGACGGGTGGCGATACTCTTGGCTTGATAAGCCATGAGCCAGTAGGCGTTGTTGCGGTGATTACGCCTTGGAACTACCCGTTAATGATGGCTGCATGGAAACTAGCACCGGCACTGGCAGCGGGCAACTCCGTTGTGCTCAAACCCTCGGAGAAGAGCCCTCTCAGCGTTTTGCGGCTGGCCGAGCTGGCGACGGAGGCAGGTCTTCCTGATGGCGTGCTGAATGTTCTTCCAGGGTATGGCCACACCGCAGGCAAAGCTCTTGCTCTGCATCGTGATGTGAACGTACTCGCGTTTACCGGCTCCAGTCGGGTTGGGGGTATGTTGATGGAGTATGCCGGCCAATCGAACCTGAAAAGGGTCTGGCTGGAAGCGGGCGGGAAGTCGCCGATGGTGGTCTTCGAAGACTGCGCGAATATCGAGCGCGCCGCGGAAACAGCCGCCGCTGCGATTTTCTCCAATCAGGGCGAGGTCTGCATTGCCTGCTCCCGCTTATATCTCCACAAGTCGATCAAGGACCGTTTCCTGAAGGCTTTGCTCGCCGCCACTGCAAGTTACAAGGGCGGCGATCCTTTGGATCCGGAAACAAGGATGGGCCCGCTGGTCGACAAGGCACAACTGGACACCGTTTCGCGGTACATCAAATCTGCCATGGATGATGGTGCAAACCTGGTAACCGGCGGAATTCCGGAATACATGGAAGGCCAGGGCTACTACATTGAGCCCACCATTTTTGACGGTGCACGTAATGACATGCGCTTCGTGCAAGAGGAAATCTTTGGGCCGGTTCTGGCAGTGTGCGAGTTTGATGATGAGGACGAAGCAGTGCGGCTTGCCAATGACAACCGTTACGGGCTTGGCGCGTCTGTATGGACAGACAATCTGTCGCGAGCCCATCGCGTTAGCAAACAGATTCAAAGTGGTATGGTCTGGGTAAATGGCTGGGGTGGCGGTGATTCAACCATGCCGTTCGGTGGCGTGAAGGCTTCCGGCAACGGTCGCGATAAATCGCTGCACTCCATCGAGAAGTATACCGACCTTAAAACGGTATGGATCAGCCTCTGATCGGGCGATTTGTACGGAGGGCGGTCAGTGATCGTCCAGGCTGTTCAGGTGCGCGATAAACTGGGTGAATATCTCGGCCTGGGTCGAGGTATTCAGCCGGTTATGGATGTTTTTACGATGGACCTTCACGGTTCCTGCACTGATTTTTAGCAGGTCGGCAATGGCTTGCGACGAATGGCCCCGCAGTATCAGATCGGTTATTTCCCTTTCCCGTTGGGTTAACACACCGCTGGCAAAGGTTTTAAGGGCACGTTTCATCGGGCCGTCAGATCGCCCGTATTGCAAAAATTCCCCCGACTGTGCCAGCCAGAACTGCCGCACAAGCGCACTCAGAATCGGATAGAAATCGTTAAGAGCCTTGAGTTCGTTACGTGAAATGCTATCCAGGCTAGCCTTGCGCCCAAGCGTCAGAGTGCAGGTTACTTTTTCGTCAAGATGGATGATCAGATTGATTTCATCCACCAGCCCGAAATCTTTATAGCAGGTGTTGAAATATTCCGTTTCCTTGAAAGAGTCCGGCATGATATCTACCAGTCGTACAACGCCTGGCGCGATCCCCGATTTGATCGAATGGGATAGCGGATCCAGGACAAAAGCATGGTTGAGGTATTTCCGCAGGGTGCTGCTTTGTTCTTCAGGGCTTGTTGGGTAGATCAGGATTGGGCGCAATGATTTTTTGTAAGTAACCATTATGAAAGTATCGTAAAAACATAGCGTTGAGAGAAACTCTTGAAGTAAAACGGGAAAGCTTCGCAGGCGTTGATGTTCGATCAGAACCGCAATTTTCTTTTGCCAGCTGTCACCGGCATTAATCTGACTGATGCGCTCTTTCATTGGCTACTCATGCCCGGGTTTTTGTAGAGCTTATGCAAAATGCCTGGCCTGGGCCAGGCTGTCTTGCTGCGAACGTAACCAGGCATGGCTCAAAAGAGCTTTCCGGTTTTTACATCTGCGTAGGTCAGATCAAAACATTTACGGGCTTTATCTATTATTTCGTCCACTTGTGCAGGGGTAATCACCAGCGGCGGGGAAAGCACCATCCGATTGCCGCAGGCGCGCATTATCAGGCCATTACGGAAACAGTGGTCCCGGCACACGGTACCAACATCCGTATCCGGCCCAAAGAAGGTTTTTGAATCCCGGTCCTTGACCAGTGCAATCCCTGCGAGCAAGCCAACGCCTTCAATGTGGCCGCACAAAGGGTGGCTTCCAAGACGGTCTCGCAGTTGGGCCTGAAAGTAGGGCCCAATGGTAGTGGCTACGTAGCTCACGACATTCTCTTCGCGAAGCAGACGGATATTTTCCAATGCTACAGCTGCGGCAACCGGGTGGCCGGAATAGGTGAAGCCATGATTGAAGTCGCCACCTTCCTTGATGAGGGTATTCGCAATCCGATCGCCAACGGCAACGGCCGAAATTGGCAGGTAGCCTGACGAAAGTCCCTTGGCCATTGATACGATATCTGGCTGAAAACCGAAAGACTCGCAGCCAAACCAGCTTCCTGTGCGGCCAAAGCCGCAGATGACTTCGTCTGACGCGATCAAAACGTCGTATTTACGACAGATGCGCTGGATTTCGGGCCAGTAATTTTCTGGCGGTACGATAACCCCGCCTGCGCCCTGCACGGGTTCACCTATAAAGGCTGCGACGTTGTCCGGGCCCACCTCGAGAATTTTATCTTCCAGCGCTTTGGCACAGGCAACCCCGAACGCTTCCTCACTCATCGAATCGCCTTCTCCGTACCAGTAAGGCTGTCGGATGCGATGGATATCGGACAGGAGGGGACCACCCTGTTTGTGCATGCCAGCCATACCACCAAGACTGGCGCCTGCTATGGTACTGCCATGGTAGGCATTCTCACGACCGATCAGAATCTTGCGGTATGGCTTGCCTTCCAGCGCCCAGTAATGGCGAACCATGCGAATGATGGTATCAATCGCTTCCGAGCCAGAGCTGGCAAAAAAAATGTGGTTCAGATCCCGTGGCGTGACTTCGGCGATTGCTTGTGCCAGCCGCGTCGCCGGTTCATGGGTGGTCTGAAAAAACGTATTGTAGTAAGGAAGCGTTTGCAGCTGGTGATGGGCTGCGTCGATAAGTTCCTGGCGTCCATAACCGAGGTTTACACACCAGAGGCCAGCCATGCCGTCGATCAGGCGTTCGCCGTCGCTGTCCCAGAGATAAACTCCCTTGGCCCTTTCTATAACCCGGGCACCCTTGATGTTCAGGTTATGGCTGTTAGTGAAAGGATGTAAATGGTGTGCTGCGTCAGCAGCGCGAATAGTGTCAGCGGTCGCTTCTGGATGAGCGATTATTGTATTTAGCATTCTGGCCTCCCTTGGATGTGCGTCTGTAGCACGTTTAAACCATAGGAAAATTCGACCGATGATAGATATACCCCCCCGGGTATAGTTACAGGGCGTTTCCGATCGGATAGCGTATCAGCATCGATAGACACGCCAGCAATCTTACGAGATGTATATGACAGCTAATAAAAAGACTGAGTTCGACTTCTTTATTACCGACCTGAACGGTAATTTACGTGGCAAGCGGATACCCGCCTCTGCAATGAAAAAAGTCATGAAGGAAGGCGTAAAGCTGCCCAGATCCGTTGTCGGTTTTGATTTCTGGGGCGCTGACGTTCTTGATAATGGATTGGTTTTTGAAACCGGGGACAGCGATGGTATTTGCCTGCCGGTGAGCGATAAAGCTGTTTTTGTGCCCTGGGCGGAAAGTCCCCGAGAGCAGGTACTGGCGATGATGCATAACCCGGACGGCGCTGCGTTTGAAGCGGATCCGCGGCAGGTGCTCAAGCGCGTGGTTGATCGCTTCAAGGCGAAGGGGCTTCGCCCGGTAATGGCTACCGAGCTGGAGTTTTACCTGATGGATGGCGAATCGGAGACGACACAGCGACCGATTCCGCCGCTTTTGGCCGATGGAGGTCGGCGTCTGGCCAACACCGAGGGCTATGGCGTAGAGGAAATGGACGGGTTTTCTGCTTTCTTTGCAGATATCCGCCAGGCCTGCGAAATTCAGGGGGTAGAGGCAGATACCATTATTGCGGAGATGGGCCCCGGCCAGTTCGAGATAAATCTCAACCACGTGGACGATCCCTTGTCGGCTGCCGATCAGGCAATCCTGTTCAAACGCCTGGTCCGTGGGGTTTCCCGGGGGCATGGTTATGCCGCAACGTTCATGGCCAAGCCCTATGCTGACCAGAGTGGCAACGGATTTCACGTTCATTTCAGTCTGCTGAACGAAGCGGGTGAAAACGTATTTGATGACGGCACGGAGCAGGGTAGTGCCATGATGAAGCAAGCTGTTGCCGGTATGATGGAAACAATGCCTGACACCATGCTGACCCTCGCGCCGAACCAGAATTCCTATCGTCGGTTCATGCCGGGCGCTCACGCTCCAACGTTTGCGAGCTGGGGCTATGAGAACCGGACGGTTGCACTGCGGATACCCGAAAGCCCAGGTGTCGCTCGAAGGATTGAGCATCGGGTAGCTGGCGCAGACGCTAACCCCTACCTGGTTCTTGCATCGGTGCTTGCGGGTGCTCTTTGTGGCATTGAAAACCAACTTGAGCCCATCGAGCCCGTTGAAGGTGATGCCTACGGCGAGAGTGATGAGTCCCTGGTATTGCCGAACAGATGGGAAGATGCAACGGATGCTTTCGAAAACAGCGAGGTACTGCGTGAGTACCTCGGCGAAGACTTCCAGCGAGTCTACACGGCCGTGAAACGCCAGGAGCAGCGTCTGCTGAACGAGCGCATTACTGACGTAGAATATGAAGCTTACTTGGGGCTGCTATAAGCCTGGAGAACCCGGATGAGTTTAAAAATTGGTATTCTGGCTGCCGGCATTACGCCGGACGACCTGCTTCCTGAATTCGGCTCTTACGCCGATATGTGCAAACGGCTGTTCAGACAAGCAGGTTTTACTTTTGACTATGTCACCTTCGACGTTCGCGACGATGTTTTTCCAGCCTCGGCCAAGGATTGCGATGCCTGGATCGTGACGGGATCAAAAGCCAACGTGTACGAGGATCTCCCCTGGATGCGGCGGCTGAAAGCGCTGATTCTTGAGATCTACGACGCCGATCTACCCACGGTGGGTATCTGTTTCGGTCATCAGATCATTGCGGAGGCTTTTGGTGGTGACGTCAACAAATACCCCGATGGCTGGGGAGTGGGGCTGCACCGTTACGAAATGGTCCCGGGTGCAGAAGGACTTGACGCGGGTATGGGCGGTTTCACCCTCAGTGCAATGCATCAGGATCAGGTTTTGGTAAAACCTGATTCAGCGAAGGTGTTGGCCTCTTCGCCGTTCTGTCCATTCGCAGCACTGCAGTACGATGACCGTATCCTGACCTTTCAGGCACACCCGGAATTTGATGTCACCTTTGAAACCCGTCTTGTTGAATACCTGCGGGGTAAGTCTGTTCCGGAAGGTAAGGCGGATCAGGCATTGGAAGGCCTGACGGTGCCAGCGGCTGCGACGGATTCAATCGCCATTGCACACTGGATGGCGAGCTTTCTGCAGCGCGGGGAATCGACCCAGCACGGTGCTACCGGTGCTGATGTGCAAGAGACATCGAAAAGCTGAGCGTAAGAATAGAGACTGCTTGTACTGAGAGCAGAAATAAAAAAGGGACAGAACTCAGGGTCTGCCCCTTTTTTGTTCCCACAAAGCAGCTCAGGTTACAGCGTATCCCATGATGATAAAGGAAACGAACGCCAGGGCCGCGCCGATCATGGCGTAGGGAAACTGGGTCAGTGCATGTTGCATAGGTGTGCAGCCAGATCCTGTAGACGACAATACAGTCGAGTCACTGAAGAAACAGGCATGGCTTCCAAACGCCGATGCAGAAAGCAGGGCGCCCACCGTCAACGGCATGGACATATCCATGGATTGCGCCATCGGAATCACAATCGGGATGGATACGACGAACACACCCCAGCTTGAACCCGTAGCAAAAACAACCGCAGCCATGGTGACAAAAACGAATGCCGGTAAAAGCTCTTTTGACAGGTACGGTGCCACAGACTCGATAATGTAGGAGGTCATGCCGAGCTGATCATTGATCTCTTTAATCATGAAGCCAGCGGCAACCACCGCAATTGGATGGAGCATCACTTTGAAACCATCCAGCATGGCATCGGTGAGTTGACCGAAGGTCATCAGGCGCTGGATAAAATACAGCACCATGGTGAAGCCGGAAGCAACCAGAGCCCCAAGCAGCAGATCAATGTCGTAGTAGACGCTGGCTGCAATCAGCACCGCCATCGGCAGGATAAAGTTCATCAATCCCACCATCATAGGCGGACGTTGGATGTGCGATGTATCAAAACCGATTGCTTCGACACCCTCTGGAATTGGCTGACCATTTTTGGCGCGCTGCTCTGCAGCCTTCATGGGCCCAAAATCCTTCAGAATGCCGGTTGCAACCAGCATGACAACGATCAGAGCAGCCCAGCCATACGCCATATAAGGAATGGACTCAATGTATAGGGACATGCCCTGGCCATCAGGCACCGCACCATTTTCTTCAAGCAAGGCACCAAAATAAACGGCCCAGGTAGACAGTGGCACAAGAATACAGACAGGTGCGGCCGTGGAATCCACGAGAAATGCCAGTTTTTCGCGGGAAATCCTGAAGCGATCAGTCAGGTTCTTCATAGAGGCGGAAACCGCCAGTGAGTTCAGGTAGTCGTCTATGAAAACAGCCAGACCGAGAAACGAGGTTGTAAGCATCGTCCCGCGCCTGGTTTTGATGCGCTTGGCGAGAAGCTCACCAAAGCTCAGGACACTGCCGCCGCGTTCCAGTATGTTGATTAGCCCGCCCATCATTCCGCAAACCAGAACGATCCAGGCGATGGTCTCATTCTGCACAACGCCCATGGAAATGTCGCCAAGGCTGGTGATGAGGGCGGTAGGTTCAAGCAATAGAAGCCCGGCAATAACACCCGCGAAAAGAGACTCCAGCGGTTTTTTGGTTTTAATCGCTGCGAATATGATCAATAAAGAAGGGAGAAGGCTGACGAAGCCGTAGGATTCTCCATCAGCATACTGCGTGGACAGGTAAGCGAAACCCGCCATGATCGAGCCGTAGAAGAATAATGAGTAGATTGGCCCACGCCTCGGGCTCTCAATGGCTTCTTGTTCCAAAGGCGAAAACGCACCTGCTGTTTCTATGGTGTTCTGAGACATTTTGATACCCGTATTTTGTTGTTTTGGGAAAACGCGGTGTTGGCTTCACCGCAGGCATTTAGGAGTACTTCTTATTGGTTGTGTCAGTGACGTCGCGACTTATTACACGCCAAGCTGGTCGCGTAAGTTGTAATACCATGCCCCCAGAGCGGTCAGTGGAATGCGGAAAAGACGACCACCCGGGAAGTTGTATTGGGGCAAGCCTGCAAATACGTCAAAGCGTTCTGCCTGGCCACGGATGGCATCACTAAGAACTTTCCCGGCAAGGTGGGAGCAGGTCACGCCGTGACCGCTGTAACCCTGAGCATAAAAAATGTTACCGCCGATGCGGCCCAGCTGGGGTAAGCGCATCAAAGTGAGCAGGAAGTTGCCTGTCCATGCGTAATCAATTTTCACGCCTTTCAGTTCCGGGTAGGTCTTGAGCATGTTCGGCATTATCAAGGATTCGATTTTCTCCGGTTCACGCGCGCCATAGGTCACGCCGCCGCCATAGATGAGGCGGCCATCGCCGGACAGTCGGTAATAATCAAGCAGGTAGTTGCAGTCTTCTATGCAGTTGTCTTTCGGCAGTAAACGTTTCTGAACCTCTTCGGACAGTGGCTCAGTAGTAACCACCTGGGTTCCGCAGGGTATTGCCCTGGATTCGAGTTTGGGGATAAGGCCATTAAGGTAAGCGTTGCCCGCTACCACAACGTAATCCGCAGTCACGCTGCCAAATTCCGTTTTTACAACGGCCATTGCGCCTTCCTGAACGTTGATAGCCGGTGAACCTTCGTAAATGGTACCTCCGAGCGATTCGAATGCTGCGGCTTCACCGAGTACCAGGTTCAGAGGGTGAAAATGACCGCCCGTATTGTCCAGCAAAGCACCAGAATAACGATCCGACCCCACGTAGGATTTAAGCTGTTCTTTATCGAGAAGCTCCAGGCCCGTGTGGCCATGGGATTCCCACAGTGCTTTCTTTGCTTCAAGCTCCGAGAGCTGGCGCTTGTTACACGCTGCGAAGATACCGCCTGGCTTCAGGTCGCATTTAATATCGTACTGTTTAACAAATCGGCGAATGATACGGCCGCCCTCAAAGGCCATCTCGCCCATCTCGGCGCCGGCGTGTTTGCCGTAGTGTTTCTCTATGAAATCAACATCACGGCTGTAGCTGTTAACGATCTGCCCGCCATTACGGCCAGATGCGCCAAAGCCTATTCTGCTGCCTTCCAGGACGATAACCTTGTAGCCATTTTCCGCGAGGTGCAGGGCGGTCGACATACCGGTATAACCGGCGCCGATAACGCAAATATCTGCTTTAACATTTTCTTGAAGCGGCGGTCGCATCCGTGTGTCATTAGCGGAAGCTGCATAGTAGGAATTGGGGTGAGGTGGTGTCAGCAAGGTGTCGCTCCCGGAATGGCTTTGAGTTATTGGGCTGTTACGACAACATTACGAGCTCGCTATGAGCGCCTATATACCCCCCAAGGTATATTTTGCAAAAAAAAAGGCGCCCGAAGGCGCCAAAGGTACTTCAGATCGTTTAGTCACTGTTTCCGCTAAGAGCGGAAAAACACGAGTCGAGAATGTCCATACTTTCATCAATCAACGCGTCACTGATCGTCAACGCTGGCAGGAAGCGAATCACGTTGCCGCGGATACCGCAGGACAGAAGAATCACACCCGCTTTGGCGGCCTCTGTAACAACGGCTTTGGTCAGCTCTGGGTCGGGCCGGTTAACATCACCGTCAACCACCAGCTCCATAGCGATCATGGCACCCAGGTTGCGTACGTCTCCGATGCGCTGCGGGAAGCGTGATTGCAGCTGCCTGAGACGCCCGGTGAGCCGCTCGCCAATCTGCAGCGCACGTTCACACAGTTGTTCTTCCTCGATAATATCCAGTACCGCAAGCGCAGCTACGCAGCCGATCGGAGAGCCACCGTAGGTGCCGCCAAGGCCGCCGGGTGCTGGCTGGTCCATAATCTCAGCCTTGCCCACAACGGCTGCGATCGGGAAGCCCCCGGCAATGCCCTTGGCCATGGTCATCAGGTCTGGCTCAACGTTGGCGTATTCGATTGCAAACATCCGGCCGGTGCGAGCAAAGCCGGTCTGGATTTCATCGGCAATCAGCAGGATACCGTGATCATCGCAGCGTTGGCGCAAGGCCTGCAGGAATTCTGCGGGGGCATGGTAGAAACCACCTTCACCCTGAACAGGCTCGATAATAATAGCTGCGACCCGATTCGGCTCGATATCGCACACAAACAGATCATCAAGGGCTTGCAGTGACTCTTCAACCGAGACGCCGTGATAAGCATTGGGGAAGGGCGCATGGTAGATCTCGCCCGGGAACGGGCCGAAACCCACCTTGTAAGGCTTAACCTTGCCCGTTAGTCCCATTGTCAGGTTGGTACGGCCATGAAAACCGCCCTTGAAGGCAATAACGCCGGGGCGCCCGGTGTATGAACGGGCAATTTTCACACAGTTTTCAACCGCTTCTGCGCCGGTGGTTACAAAGATACTTTTCTTTGGCGTGTCTCCTGGTGCGATGGCATTGAGTTTTTCGGCCAGATCGACGGCTGACTCATAAGGCGTGACCATCAGGCAGGTATGGCTGAAGCGCTCTACCTGCGCCTGGACGGCTGCCTGAATGCGCGGGTGGCTGTGGCCGGTGTTGTTGACGGCAATACCCGCACCCAAATCGATAAAACGATTGCCTTCGACATCCCATATTTCAGCATTAAGCGCTTTGTCTACGTATACCGGGTGCAATGCGCCCTGGCCCTGAGCCATGGCTGCGGCGCGACGGTGATGCAGAGATTCATTGGACATGAGTGTGTTCTCCATAATTTGTAAGGCAGTTCAGCGGATGCCGCCCATGCACAGGTATTTGATTTCAACGAAGTCATCGATGCCATAACGAGAGCCTTCACGGCCAATGCCTGACTCCTTGATGCCGCCAAAAGGCGCCACTTCTGTGGAAATGATGCCTTCATTGATTCCGACCATGCCGTACTCAAGTGCTTCGGCCACACGCCAGACCCGGCCGATGTCGCGGCTGTAGAAATAAGCGGCAAGGCCAAAAGGCGTATCATTTGCCAGCGCTACGGCTTCTGATTCCTCGCTAAACCGGAACACCGTCGCCACAGGGCCAAAAATCTCTTCCGTTGCGATCGACATGCTTGCGGTTACGCCGGTCAACACGGTGGGCGGGTAGAAGTTCGGGTTGTCCGGAATGGCGGTATTCTGCTGAGTAATCTTCGCACCGTTAGCAAGCGCGTCCTCAACCAGCCCGTGTACTTTGCTCACGGCTTTATCGTTGATCAGCGGGCCAATCGTAACGGCCTCACCGAAGCCATCGCCGACGTTAAGGTTCTGCACGGCGGCATTAAGCTTTTCGACAAACAGGTCGTGAACGCCGTCCTGAACCAGAATTCGGTTGGTGCACACGCAGGTCTGACCTGCGTTGCGGAACTTGGAAGCCATCAGTCCAGCGATGGCTGCGTCTACGTCGGCATCATCAAAAACAATAAATGGCGCGTTGCCGCCCAGCTCCAGCGAGACTTTCTTCACCGTATCCGCGCACTGGCGCATCAGCAGTTTGCCTACCGGTGTAGAGCCCGTGAAGGACAGCTTGCGCACGCGGGAATCTTCACACAGTGCGCGGCCAACTTCTGGAGCCTGCAGTGTGGTAACAACGTTCAGAACGCCTGCTGGAATACCGGCCTGAACGCTCAGCTCTGCCAACGCCAGCGCACACAGCGGGGTATCTTCACCTGGCTTGATTACAACGGTGCATCCCGCTGCCAAAGCTGGAGCGACTTTCCGGGTGATCATGGCAATAGGGAAGTTCCAGGGCGTGATTGCCGCCACCACACCTATGGGCTGCTTGATGGTCACCAGCCGCTTGTCCGGGCCATGGGCAGGAATAACGTCGCCATAAATGCGCTTGGCTTCTTCTGCAAACCATTCAACAAAGGACGCGCCGTAGGCGACTTCACCCTTGGCTTCAGCAAACGGTTTTCCCTGTTCGCTGGTCATGATGGTGGCAAGATCATCCTGGTGCGCAAGGATAAGATTGAACCAGTTGCGCAGCAGGATGGAGCGTTCTTTTGCGGTCAGGGCCTGCCAGGGTTTCAGTGCTTTTTCGGCAGCGTCGATCGCGGTACGGGTTTCCTCTGCCCCCAGGTCTGGTACGGAGCCAAGCGTAGCGCCGGTGCTGGGGTTAAAAACGGGAAACGAGCGTAATTTAGCAGCCTGGACCCACTGTCCATCGATAAAAGCGCGATCGCGGAACAAGTCGGGTTGGTTCAGTTTTAACGTCATACAGGGCTCCAAAAACGTGCCAAAAAATGGGACTCATACAGGTGCATGATGGTAAGGCCAAGTGTTTGTGTGATAAACATGATTGATCAGGCGTATACGTTGAGAGTGGTCAAACAATGAAGAAAGATCTGAAAGTAAGGCTGGGGCAGGTGGGCGATTACGAGATACGTCTGCTCAAAGTATTCAAAGCCGTTGTAGAGAGTGGCGGATTTGCCGCAGCAGAAGGGGAGCTGAATATTGGCCGCTCGACAATCAGTACTCACATCGCAAATCTGGAAGACCGCCTGAACCTCAAACTCTGTTTTCGCGGCCGAAGCGGCTTCTCTCTTACAGAAGAGGGGGCCGATGTCTATGAGCTAATGAAGACGCTGCTCTCGGCCCTTGAAGGTTTTCGCTCAGGTGTGAACGCTCTGCATGTAAGCCTCACCGGTGAACTGCGTGTTATCGCCAGCGATACCATCTGTATGGACCCGCAATCCGGACTTTCGCAGGCAATTGCCCGATTCTCCAAAGCCGCGCCCGATGTCAATGTACTGTTGGACGTTAAGTCGCTCAGCGACATCGAACGAATGGTTCTGAACGATGAGGCGGATATTGGCCTTATTCCTCAGCATCGCCAGCTTTCCGGGCTGGATTATCGCCCTCTGTACGTGGATGACTGCCACCTGTACTGCAGTCGCACGCATCCGCTTTACAACGCAACGTCATCGCCCCAACTGCTGGACCAGATCCTCTCCAGTAAGGTTGTTCATGCAGGCATTCACACCAGCCCGGAGGTTGGTGCCCAACTGGCCGATATGAACAAGGCGGCGATCTCTTATTTCTACGAAGCGCGACTCGCGATGATCCTGTCTGGCGCCTACATCGGGTTCATGCCCGACGCTTACGTTCAGCGCTACGTAGATGAAGGGGACTTGCGCGCTCTGGTCCCTGAAGCCAAACACTATTCATTAGAGATCTGCACCATTACCCGTACCTATGGCAGGACAAAGAGGGCGCGGGAACTTTTTCTTGAATATTGGGCAAATGGCACCTGAATATCGCTGTCGACGCAGGCCATGTATACATATGAACAAAATGTGCTATATTGTTCATAGTTGAACATCGAGTAGTGGGAGGTAAACCATGACGGCTGTCGTTGAACGTAAAAACATTGACGGTGATCGCGAAGCTGAAAAAGGGCGGGTTGCGTTGAAGGGCTTCTTTCGGGTAACCGAAGAGTGGGGGTGTAATGTTGAAGAACGAAGCAAGCTTCTGGGCGGCCCGTCCAGAACAACACTCTACAACTACGCAAAGCTGAACCCGACCAAACTCTCCAATGACACAATGGAGCGTATCAGTTATATCCTGGGCATCTACAAGGCCCTCCAGCTCCTGTACCCGACCCATGAGCGAGCCAACCGCAGAATTCGCTTGAAGTCATCTGAGGTGCCGTTTTGCGGCAAGTCTGCAATGGAGTTCATGACGCAAGGCTCAATGATGAACCTTATGCTGACCCGTCAATATTTTGATGCCAAACGGGGGTGGTGATGTTCTCCACCCCTCCACTGCACCTTCCTGAGTGGCAAACTTACCGGATTATCCCCAGCCATTACCCGCCCATAGATCTCTTCGAGCGCATCTACGAGCCCGACGAATTTGAGCTGGCGTATGAGATTGAAGGCATGACCAACCCACGGCTGCTTGATGAAGCAGGCGATATCGAATTGGTAAGTCCCGGCGATCGCATTAGTGGCCCTGGCAGTACGCCCGTGATGGCGTCGTTTACGCACATTGGCTTTGGAAGCCGTTTCGCTAACAGGCATTTCGGGGTCTATTACGCCGCGAATACTCTTGAAGCTGCGATCCAGGAGACGGTATTTCACAAAGCACGTGAGATGGCGGCCGCCAATGAAGAATCCATAGAGCTCACCATGAGAGCCTACATTGGTTGCGTGGCCTTGGAGATGCACGACATCCGGGGGCCAGAGTTTGCCGACCTGCACAATCCGGATGCTGATGATTACGGCTTGAGCCAGCAATTTGCGCGGCGCTGGCGGTCCAAAGGATCAAATGGGTTTCTGTACAACAGCGTTCGGCACCCAGGTAGTGAGTGCATTGCGGCGTTCAAACCGAAAGCTGTCACTGTCCCTGTGCAAGGGCCGCACTTGAAATACTTCTGGGATGGCGACAAACGAAGCATCACGCACTGGGCGAAAATAGGGGAGGCGCATTCCCTGAATGGCCGGTGAACCCTTTTTTTTACGGCGTACTTCTGCCACGTCTACTTTATGGTTCCGGATTCGCCCGATAGTGCCAAGACCTAGCTGACGTTGCTGTTTCTTGCCAGCCGCAAGATAACCGCGGGACTTGAATCAGGCCTCGCTCTGCAAAATTACTGCTATTCTTATCAAGCAAAGTTGGTAAACGTGTTGTCCCAGCTACCGTAGTTTTACCATGTTAAGGAGGAGCACCGATGAATATTCATTCTGGCTTGACCCTTCGCCCCAGCCTTTTTGTACGGATCATTTCCGCAGCTTTCGGAACGGCGCTGGCACTTATGATTTCATCATTCGCATTGGCGGCAGACAAGGCCCCGGAAGTGAAGACTGCCGCCGTACATGCGGGGCTGGCAGCCTCGGTGGGTGAGATTAAAGGGGTACATGCGCATTTGCATCATACTCTGAACTGTCTTGTCGGGCCGGATGGTGAAGGCTTTGACGCCAATGAGATAAATCCCTGCCAGGGCATGGGTAAGGGTGCCATTCCCGACACCACGGATGCCGCTCGGAAACAGGCGCTGAAGGACGCCGTCGATATGGTACAGAGCGGGCTCGACAGTGACGATCTCGCCACGGCTCAAAAAGCCGCAGCGGATACTAAAGAGATGCTGGAAGCGCACGAAATGTAGTTCACGGCTTTGGTACGCGGAACCCCTGAGCTCAGACCTGAAAAGCCGCACGGAAATCCGTGCGGCTTTTCAGGTTTCTTCATCCCGGTTTCATTCTTTTATTCACCGTCCACTTTTTTATGGAGCTGGTTGAGTAACCGTGTTCTGGTCTAAAGTTACTGCCGTTTGTGATAGCAGTCTGCCATTAACCGTGGCACCGGTATTGACTGTAATGCCTTTTACTGCGAGGACTATGCCTGCGAAGGCTGCATTTGTGTTAAGTGCCACACCTGTGCCGCCGCCGACCTGCCAAAATACGTTTTTGGCTAGCGCTCCGCCCGTTAAGAAAACATGTGTGCCACTCGCCTGAATAATGTCGCCAGATATCTGAAAAACCCAAACATCGTTCGCGCCACCAGTAAGTGTTACATCAGTGTTAATCAAAACATCGGTACCCCACTTATAAAGACCAGGTACCAGCGTCTGACCACTGACATCACCTGCGTGCAGTTCGGTAAAGTCAGGGGTTGTTCTGCCCGCCGCATCGGTGTAGGCCGTTCCCATGTCGAGTACCGCGTTGGCAACCAGCGTGTTGTCCGGTGCTGCCCCGGCAAAACATGGTGTGGCACCACTACCGGTATAAGCGGCATCAGAGCCGTAGATGATGCCGGTGATTTCCGTGCAAAAAACATTATCCATGGCCGCCGCAGTAATTGGGCTTGCACCGATATCCCCAGTGATAGCGGATGTATGCACATTGGTAATACCGGTTTTTGTCAGTATCACAAAATCCCCGGCTGTTCTGAGATTGACGGGTTTCGGGCCTGCCGCGATTGCCGTACCGGTCGTAAATGTCCAGACGACGTTGGCTGCGAGCGCGTTGGCTGCGAGATCGGTAACACCTGTTGTCAACGTAGCGGTATAGAGTGTGCTGGCAGCAAGATTACTGTCAGGGTTAAAAGTTGCCAGTCTGTTCGAATAACTCACGGCACCTGATACTGATGTTGCGCCCGAGTCTGCAGTCAGAGTGAAGCTGGCCGGATTAACGCTGGCAGGATCCAGTGTTTCACTAAACACAGCCGTGATGCTTCGGTTGAGTGCAAAATCCGTGGCATTATTGGCTGGGTCAGTGGAGCTTACCGTGGGAGCCTTCGTGTCAGCTGTGGTGCCGCTGGTAAACGTCCAGACATAGTTGGCTGCCAGTGATTTACCCGATACGCTTGTTGCCGCCGTGGTAATGGTGGCGGTGTATAGCGTGCTCGCGGTGAAATTACTACCAGGCGTAAACGTTGCACTACTGCTGTTGGCATCAATACTGATCGTGCCGGTGAGTGCGGGTCCAGATGCCCCGGCAACGGTAAAACTTAAGCTGTCAATGGTTGTGGCGTCCATTGGCTCGCTAAAGTTGGCAACGACTTTGCTGTTCAGTGGTACAGATGTGGCGGTATCGGCCGGGTCGGTAGATGTCACCGTAACCGTGGGTATAATTGGGCTGGTGCTACTTTTATTGCTATCACTATTACACCCTGCCACAAAAGCGGTGAGCATGATTGCACTGAGCCATAAGGTCCGATTTGCATATCTTCTTAGCGTGGTCATGAAGTTTATCCATTAAATATTTTGATCGCAGATCAATATTCACTGCGATTACTGACGGTAAGAGGGATTGCTCTTATCGGAGGGTTTCCTGATTTTCACCTGGCATGCGTTTATGCCACAAGATAGATGTTGTCTAAATTACGAGTAAGGTGTTGATCTTGAGAATTTTCCGCCTAGAACTGGACCTTAGACGGTAGGAGGGATTGGTACTATGCGCTTAAAAAATGTAAATAGGTGAATTATTTTTTCAATTGGTGGTGGGACGCTAAATAATTGGGTGAAAACTAAAATTTAACCCCACCTTTATCCAGCTAATTTAATGAAAATTTGAAAAAGGAGAGGCCAGGACAAAAATAACTGGGATACTCAGGTTTGGTGATTAAAAAATTAACGGTTGGATTTTTGTCGATAGATAATATTAAATTATTAAATTCTTATAAAATTTTTATTTAAATGGGCATGTGATGTTTTATAGTTTTCAGAATAAATAAAGTTAATTTTTTATGTAAACATAAAATCAACCGATTTTCTTTATTATTTGGTAACAAGATGTTGTCTTCGTGCATTCCTGGCTGCGCCGAGGTGCTCAGGGGCTTTGATGCAAAGGATGGCAGGTGGTGATTTGCGCGTTTTTCAGAGGATTCTAGGCAGCCATGGCTTCTGATCAAAGTTTCAGTCATATTTGAGCGAGTAAGCCGGAGAAAAAACTGTATAAATGGTGGTCATAATGTACCGTAATCGAGATATTATCGCGCGACTTCGCGAGCGTATTCCAACGTTCGAATGTGTGCCGGGTTGTCACGATTGCTGCGGCCCAGTGACGACTTCTTCAGAAGAGATGTCGCGCTTGCCGGTTAAATCTGACGCCGAACATGAAGCCGCATTAGGCGATCTCAGTTGCGTGCACCTTGGCCCGGATGGTTGCACTGTGTACGAGCAGCGCCCTTTGATTTGTCGGTTGTTTGGCACAACACCACGCATGCCTTGCCCAAATGGTCGCCGCCCGGAAAACATGGTTGATTCCGAGACCGAGCGTCAAGTTCACCATTTCATCGCTAGTACGCGGCAAGTGTTGGTGTAGCGGTATTCCCAGTTTCCCGTTTGGACGAACGCATGGGACGATTTTAAACAGAGATCTCGATTCTTATCTTCAAGCCGCCTTTTGACCCATTTGAAAAAGAGGTTTCACCTCCATACCGAGCGATTATTTCGCGGACGATAGCAAGACCCAGCCCATGTCCGGGAGTTTGTTCATCCAGCCGTCGCCCTCTCTGGCCCAAATGCATTCGCTCATCCTCTGCAACCCCGGAGCCGTCATCCGTTACGGTGATCTGCGCTAAACTGTTATTTTGTTCCAAAGAGAGTTCAACACATTCTGAAGACCATTTTCCGGCATTATCGAGTAAATTCCCCAGTATTTCGTTCAGATCGTGCTCCTCAATCGGCCAGCGAGACTCGTCCGTGAGTGACGTTGATAATTCGAATGACTTTTCCGGGTAAAGCCGGCCCAACATCCACAGAAGGTCGCGGGCTTGCTTTACCGGGTAGGCACTTTTGCCCACCTGCGGCCCGGCAAACTGGCTGCGTCGCATCTCCGCTTCCAGTTGTCTGTCAATATCACTCAGACGCGCGCCCATCTCATGCCTCAAATCATTATCCAGCGGGCGGCTGGTATCATCGAGAACCTGCCTGACGGCCGCGATCGGCGTTTTGACACTGTGAGAGAGATTTGCGAGTGCTTCCCTGGAGCGCGCAAGCCGTTGATCCAGAGAATCCAGCAGTTGATTGAGTTGTTGCACAAGTGGCCGGAACTCTTCCGGAGCCTCTACGTTTATTCGCGATATTTCGCCGCTTTGTAATCTTTTCAAAGCGGCCTGAAGCGAGACAACGGGGCGCATCGACAAGTTAATACCAAACCAGATAACCCCGACCAGTAAAAAGATCAGCACAATTGATACAACCGCTGTCCAGGCATGCAGTTCCGCCTGGCCGTTTTGCAGTGCCCCCATGTCTTCTGAAACGATAACCGTGATAGGGGTATCCATTACTGAAAAGGATCTTCGATAGGCGAGAAGGTCGGTAGGCGCGCTGGATATCTTCGCATCATTTACTCTGATACTTGCCTGTTCATCAGACTGCAGTAACGGGATCAGCAGCGGGCGCCAGGATTGCGGAGATATGACCGTTTGAGTCGGGGACTGGATAGCAAAAGCATGATGAAAAACTTCCTCAAAATAATCGCCCGTCTCAAGCATGTCTATCTGGCCGCCGGCTTGCCGGATATGGTGTTCCAGAAAGGCCACTTCGTCTTTCAGGCGGCTCTCAACAAACTCCCGGGACATCCTTTCCAGCAGTAACCCGTGGACAAGCCACGCGATAGCCATCAGGCCAATGCCCGCTGGTAACAACAGGAGTAGCAGCCAGCCTTTTACGGATGCGGGCTTTCTAAACAGTGTCATTAAACAGGTATCCCTGGCCGCGCCTTGTTGCAATGGTATCTGGCCCAATCAGCTTTCTCAGGCGCCGGATGTAAGCTTCGATGATATTTTCGTTGGGGCTTTCGTTAAGATTGTAGAGCTGCTCCATGAGCTGCTCCTTGGAAAAAATATGACCAGGCCGGCCCATCAGGCAGCGCAGTAACCGGAACTCTGTGCCGGTCAGGCTGTGTTCTGTGCCATCGTTAACCTTCAGGCACTGCCGGTTCTCGTCCAGCTCAAAACGCCCCGCCTTTACCGAAGAGTTAACTCTGCCTTCACTTCTTCGCAGGATGGCGTTCAATCGGGCAATCAGCTCTTCGGTTTGAAAGGGTTTGGCCAGGTAGTCATCCGCGCCTGCCTTGAGACCGTTTACTTTATCTTGCCAGTCCCCCCTTGCGGTCAGTATCAGTACCGGAAAGGTTGCTTTGCTTGAACGCCATTTTCTTAGCACGTCCAGGCCATTTCCATCTGGTAACCCGAGATCCAGTACACCTGCTTTGTAGTCTTCCTGCTCACCTAAAATAACCGCTTCTTTTGCTGAGCGAGTGATATCCACGCTGAAACCGGCTTTCTCAAGTTGGTTGGTAAGCCCCTCAGCGAGCAGTCGGTCATCTTCTACCAGCAGTAATCTCATGTGTCGCTTCCTTTTTTTGGCCAAAACAGGCTGGAGCAGTGTCGCTTATCAACCTGAATCCAGCCTGAACTCCAAATAGTTCGATATTTTCAGAAAGAGTTCAGGTTCGTGCGCCATGGTAGCAAGCGTTTTAGCACAACACTCACGTTGCAGGACAAACCCATAGGTTTTGAACGCACGTTACGACGCACGACAGGAGAAGGTTTGATGAGTCTAGCAAAGTTCGCAGTTGCAACAGTTGCCATGTCAATTTCCTTAACAGCACTTGGCGCGGGTACCCACGGAGGTGGGCATGGCCACAGCGCCACGAGCGGCGAACCGGGTAAAGCCTCGGACGCCAGTCGCAGTATTACTGTGGAGATGTATGACAATTACTATGAGCCTGAAGCTATCGAGGTCAAACCAGGAGAAACGGTGCGCTTTGTTGTTCAGAACAAAGGGCAACTGGTGCATGAATTCAATATAGGCACCCCCGATATGCACGAAGCGCATCAGAAAGAAATGAAGATGATGGTAGAGCACGGCGTCATCCAGGGAGGCAGGCTCAACCACGACATGATGGAGATGGACATGGGAAACGGCCAGTCCATGAAGCATGACGATCCGAACAGCGTGCTGTTAGAGCCGGGTGAAAGCCAGGAAGTTGTCTGGACATTTTCCGAGAAGGGCAATATCGAATTTGCCTGCAACGTTCCTGGGCACTACCAGGCTGGTATGTATGGCGAAGTGAATTTCAACCAGGGAGACTCTGGCGTTCGCTCACTCGCAGGTGAGTTGAAACCTTTGAATACAACGCAGTAACTCGGGAGAAGTTGATCATGAAGAGAACCCTTGTTGCATGCGCTCTCGGTCTGCTATTGCCGACAATCGGTTTAGCGGGTGAATACAACCTGACAGTGGATCGGGTCGAAATCGATACTGGGGAATTTGTAAAAAAGGGAGTCGGGTACAACGGCAAATCTCCTGGGCCCGTTCTGCGCTTTAACGAAGGCGAAGAGGTTTCTATCAACGTTACGAACAATCTTGATGAGACGACCTCTATTCATTGGCACGGTTTGATTCTTCCGTTCCAGCAGGACGGTGTTCCGGGTATCAGTTTTCCGGGCATCAAACCGGGAGAGACGTTCACCTACAAATTCCCCATTACTCAGTCGGGAACCTACTGGTTTCACAGCCACTCAGGTTTTCAGGAGCCGGAAGGGGCATTTGGCTCCATTATCATCGAACCAGAAGGGCGTGAGCCGTTTCGCTATGATCGGGAATATGTCGTTCAGTTGACCGACAAACATCCGCATTCCAGCGAGCGGGTCATGCGCAACCTCAAGGTGACCCCGGATTACTACAACCGTGAACAGCAAACCGTCGGGGAGTTCTTTTCGGACGCTTCGGAAAATGGCTTTCTGAACACAGTGAAGGATCGGCTGGCCTGGGGCGACATGCGTATGATGAAAGCCGATGTCGAAGATCTGCAGGGCTTCACCGGGATGATTAACGGCAAAGGCCCGAAACAGAATTGGACAGGCATCTTTGAGCCCGGCGAGCGAATTCGGCTACGTTTTATCAACTCATCAGCGATGACCTACTTTGATATTCGGATTCCGGGCCTGAACATGACGGTTGTGCAGGCCGATGGCAATAACGTACAGCCTGTCAACGTGGATGAGTTCCGTATTGGCGTCGCGGAAACCTACGATGTGATCGTTCGACCCAAAGACGAGCAGGCCTATACGATTTTTGCCGAGTCTATGGGACGCTCCGGATATGCGAGAGCAACGCTGGCACCAGAAGAGGGGATGGAAGCTCCTGTTCCAGGATTACGTGAGCCCGCCCGATTGACCATGGCGGACATGGGCGGCATGCCCGGCATGGATCACGGTGATATGCCAGGTATGGCTCACGGCGACATGGACAGCACAAACGAGATGGCCGGAATGTCGGAAATGGATCATTCCCAGATGACGGGTATGGATCATAGCTCGATGATGATGCCCGAGGGCGGTGCAAGTGATCCCTTCTACGCAAAAGGCAGTGGGCTGGTTCCGACAGCAGCCAACGGAGGCAAGTTCCTCTCCTATGCCGATCTGAAAGCACAGAAGCCGCTTTATGAAGAACGGGAGCCAACACGTGAAATCGAGTTGCGCCTTACCGGCAACATGGAACGCTACACTTGGAGCATCAACGGCGTTAAATACGAAGACGCTGACGCCATCCGCCTCAAATATGGCGAACGAGTCCGCTTCAAATTTGTGAATGAAACCATGATGACGCATCCCATGCACCTGCACGGAATGTGGTCAATTCTCGATGTCGGTGCGGGCCAATGGAATCCGATCAAACATACCGTCAGTGTGCAGCCCGGCACCACGGTTTATATGGAAACCGAAGTCGATGCCCCAGGTCAGTGGGCCTTTCATTGCCACCTGACTTATCACATGGCCGCTGGCATGTTCCGCAAGGTGATTGTTGAAGGTGGGCCGGAATCTACTCAAGCCGCTACCAGTGCTCAGGCGGGCGATGTTGGAGGTGACGCATGAAGCGTTGGACGCCGTTGATTGTAAGTGCCGCTGTGAGCCTGAGTGTTATACCGGCGCTGGCATCCGCTCAAGAGCGGATGCCAGACACCACGGAGCGGAAGCAACCGCTAAATGTGTGGGGGGCGCAGTTTGAAGAGCTTGAATATCGTTACAGTGACAACGATGAAGAAATAGGCGTTTGGGACGCTGATTTTTTCTACGGTAGCGATAATTTTAAAGGTCGCTGGCTTACAAGTGGTGAGTATTCCTTCGAAGAGCAGGCCTACGAAAAACTCGAGAATCAGTTGGTGGGCCAGATCCCTGTATCCAAGTTCTTCGATGCAAAAGCCGGGGTACGATTCGATACACCGGAAGGTCCTGATCGTACATACGCAGTCCTCGGCGTCGCAGGCTTGGCACCGCAGTGGTTTGAAATCGATTCGAATCTTTACGTGAGCAAGGATGGCGACACCTCCGCTGATCTCGATGCGGAGTATGAGTTGCTGCTCACCAATTACTGGATACTCACGGCGACTCTGGATGCAACGGTTGCGTTCAGTGAGGACCGTGAAATTGGAGTAGGGAAGGGCCTGGTATCGACAGAAACCGGGTTGCGGCTGAGCTACGACTTGATTGACCGCGCTTTCTCGCCCTACGTTGGTATCGTTCACGAACGTAAATACGGCGACACAGCGGACTTTGCCAGGGCCGATGGCGGCAGCACAGAGGATTGGTTTGCAGTTGTTGGAGCACGGCTCTCCTTCTGAACTGAAGCGATAGACAGGCCCTGGGCATTAACCCTTGGCCTGCTTGACGATTCATCAGTCGTGGGCTTTAGTTCATGCTGAAGGGAGAATGTCATATTCTGTTAAATACGCGAACGATAAGACATCTCCTTGATAACCATTCTTGAGGAGATAGTCCATGGCACTGCGTATTGGAAAGATAGCACTGACTGGATTCGTGGCAGGTGCGTTGCTCTCGGCAACCGCACTGGCGGCGCCGCAAAGCAAACCTAATGGCCCTTGGATAACTGATTCGCAGAATGTATCGCTGGCCGGTCTTCGAAGTTACGAGCAGTTGTGGCATACCCTGGAGCAGATAGAGAGATCCGCTAAAGGTAATGTGACCCTTGGCAGTGCCCCCCGGGTAACCAACACGGGCCGGGAGATACCGGTAGTGACTATAGGTAGTGGACCCAGATCCATCATGATCATCGCACAACAGCACGGCAACGAGTATGTGGTCAGTGAGGCGATGGTAGAACTGGTGCGGAGTCTGTCGAGTAACTCGAAACAAGCCCGTCAGATCAGAGACGCGGTGACGCTGACGGTGGTTCCTCGGGTCAATGTCGACGGATTTGACGCTATCATTGAAGACGCTGATGGTAATACGCCACCTTGGCGTCAAAATTATGATCCCTTCTGCGTGACTGACGAGTGCCCGGCTTTTTACCGGCAAGGCCGAGGCTACGACATCAACCGCTACCATTCTTTTTTAGAGCTCTTCCCGGAAACCGATCCTTATGTAGGAGGGCCGAACCCGGTACCCGAATCTGTTGCCATGAGACTGCTGTTTGACGAGCGACAACCCTCTGTAGTGATAGACTTTCATCATCAGGGCTCATACGTTGATGCCGAGGGCGATCTGATTACCGGCTCTACGTTGTGGCCGAATGCGACGGCGGCAGCTGCGGATCTGGGTGTTGAGGATAAATTCGACCCTGCGGTCATTCTTGCAAAAAAAGTGGTCACTGTGATGGCCCTGGAGTTGGACCCTTACGGTTATGCCAACCTCACACTTTACCCTGGAACAACAACTCCGGGTATCGCCCGTAATGCGTACGGCCTGCTTGGGGCGGGGTCAGTCTTGTTCGAAATGCGTGGTGGTATTGGGGTGAAAAGCAACGGCTATATTACCAAAACTGCCTACAACGCAGCGAAGTCGGTGGTTGCCGCAATGGCCGACGGGTCTTTGTATGACGCAGATATCAGCGTGGCGGAAAATCTTCCCCCCAGAGGGCCAGGGATATCGGCACCAAATGAAGAGGAGGAAGGCGAATAACAGCCAGACCAAAAAAGATCCTCTCCAGTGATTTAGCTGCACGACAGCAGGCCTTGGGCATTAACCCTTGGCCTGTTTCTGCGTAATTTGATGTAACGCAAGTTTCGATGTACCCCAATCATTTGCACTCCAATTTTCAGTTGCAGTTCAGCTTGGGATGTTGTGATAGAGGCTGAGCACACAGGTTGAGAGGTGCAAGACTGTGACTAAAGCCCATAAAGCAACAAACCAGGCGCAATTTCTGCTTCGGCGCAAACTGACTGTCGAAGGCCTTTCTGAGAATCAGTGGGAGGACATCATCCAAGAGCTGAATCATCATCCGTGCGTGGACTTCGCCGAGGGTAAACCGAGAGGCAAACTTATCGTCACGTTCGATGGCACACATTGGTCCACCGACGAACTGGTTGGTCTTATAGAGACTCATGGCGGTCGTTTAAAGGGCGGCTGGTGGCAGCGTCGAAGGCTCGCGTGGTATCAATTTACGGACGACAACGTTCGCGCCAACGCCAAGCATGAACCTTTTTGCTGTTCTAAAATTCCACCCATGAAGAAATAGAAGGAGGTTGAATGAGCAAGGAGCAAGACAGAACCACTCGTTATCAGGAAGGAAGCCTGACGTTACCCGGAACGGTCATGCTGGGCACCGGTGTTATGATTGGCGCCGGTATATTTGCGCTTACCGGGCAAATGGCCCAGATGGCGGGTGCGTTGTTTCCGCTGGCCTTTCTGGCTGCAGCAATCGTTGTATCTTTCAGTTCCTATTCCTATATCAAAATTTCCAACGCATACCCGTCCGCAGGCGGCATTGGCATGTACCTCCATAAGGCTTATGGCGACCGTTTGGCGACGGCCTTTAATGCCTTGCTGATGTATTTCTCGATGGTGATTGCCCAGAGCTTCCTGGCTCGTACGTTCGGGTCATACACTATGCAGTTGTTCGGCGGTGATGAAAGCGGGCGCATGGTGTCTATATTGGGTGTATCGCTAATTTTGGCGGCATTCCTCATCAATCTGCTGGGTAATCGCTGGACTCAGGGCGTCGCTTCTTTTATTGGAATCCTCAAAATTGGCGGCATTCTTGTGTTCGGGCTGGTAGGCGTATGGCTGGCCGACAGCCTTGCGGTTGATTTTTCCAAAAGCGGTGAAACAGGTGCCTTCGGTAACTTCCTGGGCGCAACGGCTCTGGGCATATTGGCTTTCAAGGGGTTTACCACCATTACCAACAGCGGCTCCGAGGTGAAGAACCCGCATCGTAACGTTGGTCGCGCCATTGTCATCTCTATTGCCGCCTGCGTTGTGCTCTACACACTGGTGGGATTCGCTGTTGCGAGTAACCTATCCCTCGCCGAAATCATTGAAACTCAGGACTATTCTCTGGCGGCTGCAGCTCGCCCGGCACTGGGTGACTACGGCCTGTGGTTCACAGTGGTGCTTGCCATGATGGCAACGGCTGGAGGCATTCTCGCCAGTATTTTTGCAGTCTCTCGCATGCTGGCCATGCTAACCGAGATGAAACTGGTGCCCCACAGCCACTTTGGAATGCCTGGCAGCATCCAGAAACACACTCTTGTATACACCGTGGTGCTGGGCCTGGTTCTGACCGCCTTTTTCGACCTCTCAAGAATCGCGGCGCTGGGCATCGTGTTCTATCTGATCATGGATATATCCATTCATTGGGGCGTGTTGCGCTACCTGCATCAGGATGTGAAAGCCACGAGGTGGGTACCAGCGGTGGCGATCATCCTGGATTTGATGGTTCTGGGCGGCTTCGTCTGGGTCAAACTGAACACCGACCCCTTTGTGATTGGTGTGGCCGTTGCCACTATGGTTGTCATTGCCATTGCCGAACAGATATTCCTGAAGTCGTCTGCCAGAAAAGAGGCGGTGAAAAGTGACGAATCTCATGAACACCATCACTGATATTTAACACGTAAATCGGAGGATAACCCCATGATGGAAGGGAATATGTTTGGTAATACAATGTGGGCGGGGCATTGGCTATGGATGCTGGTCATTGCCATTGTCGTGGTCATACCCGCGTGGCGGATCTGTCAGCGTACCGGTTACCCGGGCTGGATGGGAATATTGATCCTTATACCGGTGGTGAACCTGGTTCTTCTTTACTTCATTGCGTTTGCGGAGTGGCCGGTAGACAAAGCAGGGGCCCCTAATGAGTGAGCATCAGCACACACATCACCACGAAAACGACATGCGTGAGCATCACGCTGAGCACGCGGTAAAGGACCCGGTTTGCGGGATGTCTGTAGACCCCCATGCCACAGAACATCGTAGCCGGCATGCGAGTAAGACCTGGTATTTTTGTTCTTCCCGATGCCAGACGAAGTTTGATGAAACTCCGAATAAATACCTCGGGGAGAAACAGGAGCCTGCGGAGCCGGTAGCCTCAGGAACCATGTATACCTGCCCGATGCACCCGGAGATCCGTCAGCAAGGGCCTGGCGATTGCCCGATTTGCGGCATGGGCCTGGAGCCGGAGCAAGTAAGCCTCGAGGATGGGCCCTCGGCAGAACTTACTGATATGACGCGTCGGTTCTGGATCGGCTTGTTTCTCGCTCTCCCTGTATTTCTACTTGAAATGGGGGGCCATCTTACCGGCCTTGATCATATCGTATCGCCACAAGTGTCTAACTGGATTCAGTTAGTCTTGGCAACGCCTGTTGTTGCCTGGTGTGGTTGGCCATTTTTTGTTCGAGGCTGGAAATCGATTATCAGCCGCAACCTGAATATGTTCACGTTGATCTCTATTGGTACCGGCGTTGCGTTGATCTATAGCCTTGTCGCGACCCTGCTTCCGCAGGTTTTCCCCGATGCCTTCCGGCAGGCGGACGGTTCGGTAGCTGTCTATTTCGAGGCCGCTGCCGTCATTGTGGTGTTAGTGTTACTTGGGCAGGTGTTGGAGCTGCGTGCTCGAGAGAAAACTTCAGGTGCGATAAAAGCCCTGCTGGATCTGGCCCCGGCCACGGCAAGAAAGCTGGACGATAAGGGGGGGGAGTCCGACGTCTCTCTGGATCAGGTGAAGGTCGGCGATCGTCTGCGAGTCCGTCCGGGCGATAAAGTACCGTTGGATGGTGAGATCCTGGAGGGCCGCTCCAATATTGATGAGTCCATGGTGACCGGCGAGCCCCTGGCCGTAAGCAAACAGACCGGTGACCAAGTGATCGGTGGCAGCATGAACCAGCAAGGCAGCTTCATCATGCGCGCTGATAAGGTCGGGCGTGACACCATGCTTTCGCAGATTGTGCAGATGGTGGCAAATGCGCAGCGCAGCCGCGCACCGATTCAGGGTCTTGCAGACAAAGTGGCCGGCTGGTTTGTCCCGGTGGTCATCGTCATTGCCGTTATTGCCTTTATTGTCTGGTCCGCCGTCGGGCCAACGCCTCCAATGGCTTATGGCCTTATCGCAGCTGTGAGTGTGCTGATTATTGCCTGCCCATGTGCCCTTGGTCTGGCGACGCCAATGTCTATCATGGTTGGCGTAGGACGGGGCGCCCAGAATGGGGTGCTGATCCGTGATGCAGAAGCTCTTGAGCGTATGGAAAAGGTCGATACGGTGGTGGTCGATAAAACGGGCACACTGACCGAAGGCAAGCCTCAGGTGACGAAGCTGGTTCCAGCAAACGGCTTCAGTGAGGAAGATCTGATGCGGTATGCCGGTGGTCTGGAGAAGGGCAGTGAGCACCCGCTGGCTCATGCGATTCTTGATAAAGCCAAAGCTATGGATCTTACCTTGCCAGATGCTGAAGATTTCGACTCGCCGAATGGTAAAGGGGTTATTGGTAAGGTTGATGGACGCAGAGTCCTGATTGGTAACAGGCTGTTAATGGAGTCAGAAAGTGTCGATACCTCCGCCTTTGAGGAAGAAGCAGACCGGCTTCGCACGGATGGCGCAACGGTAATATTCGCGGCGGTGGAGAACCAGGTGTGTGGTTTAATAGCCATTGCTGATCCGATCAAAGAAAACACCGAAGCAGCGATTACTGCGTTGCAGAAGGACGGTATCCGCGTGGTCATGTTGACAGGGGACAACCGAACCTCTGCCGAAGCCGTTGCCCGCAAACTCCATATTGATGAAGTGGAAGCGGAAGTGCTGCCGGAGGACAAAGGTAACATTGTCCAGCGGCTTAAGGATGAGGGCCGTATTGTGGTGATGGCCGGAGACGGTGTGAACGATGCCCCTGCGCTGGCTACGGCTGACGTAGGCATTGCTATGGGCACAGGCACGGACGTGGCTATTGAAAGCGCGGGCATTACCCTTCTCCGTGGGGATCTGATGGGCATTGTGGAAGCGCGTCATTTATCAATAGCCACCATGCGCAATATACGGCAAAACCTGTTTTTTGCCTTTGTCTATAACACGGCCGGCATACCAATTGCCGCCGGTGTGCTCTATCCATTTGCAGGCATTCTCTTATCTCCGATCTTTGCGGCTGCAGCAATGTCACTGTCTTCTGTGAGCGTCATTGCCAACGCACTGCGTTTGAGAATGATTAAACTGGATTAAGGCTGTTGAAACTCAACGAAACGGGAGGTTTTTTTCATGACTTACACAATTGATCGAGTTATTAAAAACGCAGATTTCGCGGAAGTGGATGAGCGAACACGCCAAGCCCTGGCCGACCGGGGCTTTGGAGTTTTGACGGAGATAGACGTCAAGGCGACGATGAAAAAGAAACTGGACAAGGATATGTCTGCCTACCTGATTCTCGGCGCCTGCAATCCGAACATGGCCTGGGAAGCGATCGGCGTGGAACCTCGGGTAGGTGCCATGCTGCCGTGCAACGTCATTCTTCGCGAGACAACCGAGGGTGTTGAAGTCAGTGCGGTTGATCCCGTTTTATCCATGGCTTCAATTGGTAATGAGCAACTCAAGGAGATTGCGGGCGAAGTGAGGGACATGTTGTCTGAAGTGATCAACGCCATCTGACGGTTGAACCGAGCCGCCGAGAAAATTGACGTAGATCAAACGCGAAGTGAATCGAAACATGAATTCAGTTTCGATTCAGATAAATGCTGTTTACTGAAGGCGTCGCAATTCGACTTCTTTAAAGGAGTTTCGCTATGAAGAGTTTTACCAGAGTAATCGCAATTTCTTTGATTATGGCCACCCCGGTGGTCTGGGCGCAGGGTTCAGGTAACCAGCGAGGACCCGGTGGAATGATGATGTCCACGGAGCAGATGCAGGAAATGCAGCAGAACATGTCCCGCATGCAAGAGATGGCGCCCAAAATGCGCGGGAGTTCCGGACAAAACCGGCAAAAACTCATGCAGGAGCATATGGAACTCATGCAAGAGCAGATGCAGATGATGCGGGGCGGTATGATGGGCAATCAAGGAATGATGAATGGCCAAGGAATGATGGATGGCCAGGGGATGAAGAATGGCAAAGGAATGATGGGTGGCCAGGGGATGGAGGGAGGTTCGAACCAAGGCAATCCTGCGATCAAATCAGAAGACCGTATTCAGTTTATGGAAAAGCGGATGAATCAGATGCAACTGATGATGGAGCAAATGCTGGAGCATCAGCAGGAGCTGCAAGATCGCGCAAAGTGACTCGTTGACCATTCCTGAGGATACCCGATGGGGGACTCCTCAGGTCTGGCATCTGAAGGCCACCTATGGTGTCTCATACCTATCGGCACCGGCTCATGGTGCCTCAGGAAGCCGAGGAACAAAAACACGATGCTTAGGACGAAATCCTCACTCGGCGTTCTTTTGGTTGCGTTGCTCAGCGCCTGCAGCGAAGGAACGGTGGAGGGCCGCTGGTACACTTCAGCCCAGATCGAGCGTGGAAAAACCGTATTCGACGACAACTGCGCAAGCTGCCATGGCACCAACGCTCAAGGTTCCTTCAATTGGAGGAAACGCCTGGGGGATGGCTCTTACCCGCCGCCGCCACTCAATGGAAGGGGGCACGCCTGGCATCATCCATTCAATATGTTGATGGGCACGATCAATCAAGGGGGTGCTCCCATGGGTGGGCAAATGCCGGCCTTTGGAGATGATCTCTCCAAGGACGACCAAAAAGCCGCTATCGCCTACTTCCAGAGCAAATGGGACAAACGGATTTATGATGCCTGGTTTGAAAGGAGTGGGCTTTAACATCTCCGGGTAACCGACTGGCCAAATAGACTCGGATCAGCTGTAATGCCTTTACAGCCTATGGTTTCATCTTGAATTCAGGTCATTATGGGTCACTTGGTTTGAAGCCAAACACGTATCAAAGGTACATCCAACATGGAAATAAAAACATTTAGGGAGTTAATCCATTGGACAAGTGATTTGCATGCACACCTGGCGCGCTGTCTGTCCCATTGTGCGACACGGAATGAGGAGGAACGCGCCCGGGCGCTTCTGGATTACTTGGCAGCTCATGAGTCCGAAATTGAACGTATTGTGAATGAGTTTGAACGACAAGCCGACACCAATGCTCTGGAAACGCGAGTTTATGACTACCTGTCCCACCACCCCATAAAAACGCACCGAACCTGTGATGAGCCCTATGCAAAACTTGATTTCAGCGGCATCTGTCGGGAGGTGTTCGACTTCCACGATCAAATTATTGACCTCTACCAAACACTGATTGGAAAAGCGGAAATTCCGGAGGCCAAAGAACTGCTGGAGTCACTCTTGACGATGGAGAAAAACGAATCCATGCGCCTGGCTCGTCAGGTTGGTCGGATGGATGATCTCTGATACAGCGACTGCTGCTGGCAAATGGCAGCGATCCTCAAACGGTCAAGTAAGCCATGGTGTCATGACTGGGCACACTCGACTTGGGTCACGTAACGCGGCCGCCATTAATCTGATTTTCCACACCAGACCTTTATGCGGCTTCATATCGATGGCCTTAAGGCCTAGGTTAGACAGAGTCAGCGACCCATTGCTTCCCTTACGGTTCGGAATTTGCAAACCGTTTATTTAGCGCTGCGCGGAGACGTATAATCGAGATGGCACTTTGCTAGCTTGCGAACGGTTTTTTGCCGCCCATGATCTGCAGAACGAAGGCCCCGGATGCCGTGATCAGCAGAAAGCCGTGAAAGGCCTCCATCGCGGTTAAGAATCGTAAGTGTCCAGCCGGGGTGAGATCGCCCCGCCCGAGCGTCGTGAAATTGACCAGCGAGAAGTAAAAGTAATCCATAAAGGTGAGGGGGGTGCCGTCGCTAGATGCAGACGACACGAGGTCGCCGACGTGCAGGTCATGCGCGGCAACCCAGAAGGCGGCCGCATAGAGCAGTGCCTCGGACGTGTGGGCAAGCACGATCGCGGCGACCGCCACGGCAAGACAGTGTCCCGGATGGCGGGATGGCGTCACGAACTGTGAGGCGAACCGCAGTGCGCCGTAATGTATTGCAGTGCAGACGGCGATCAGAATCGCCGCCAGCACAATCGCCAAAATCATCGGTTGCTCGCGTCCTGATGACGGCGCCACGGCCGGAGGAGCGGCACTAGGTGAAAATCACGATGGTCATCACTACCGCCATGCTCGCCCATGAATGCGTCGGTATCTCCGCGAGTCTCCAAAGCGTGATCTTCAACCTCAAAGCCCTCACGCTCCAGCAAGTCCTTGGATTTCAGGCCATAAGGGCAGGTGTGTCCGGGCATATCCATCCGGTACAAGACGGCGTTCTTTGTTTGAGTATCGCTGGGCATCACAGCCTCCTTTAATTGCAGGTCCAGTAGCCGTCGAAGCCTACGCGCAACGGCGGTTCGGTCATCAGATCAAAGATGAGATCGACGCCTTCGCCCGCATCGGTTTCCGGGGGCGTCAGCGTCATACGGACACCTTCAGTCTCCATCATCGACCTGTCGCCTTCCAGCATGATCAGCGAGCCGGAAATCTTGGCAACGCCACGTCCGTCCACCGTCGCCAGAATTGGGTCGGCGTCAACAGCTCGCTGGAAGCGGCAAGTCGCATCTCTGCCAAGAGTTCGGGTGATTTCGGCCTCGGTCAGCGGAGCTGGGCGAATGCCAGCAATAACAGGTGTCGCCAGCGCATCCGCTACTGTCTCCACCCGAGCTTGTTCGTTCGATTTCCCAAGGGCAGCGTCGGCACCGGCTTTGCCATTGCGTTCGATGTCTTCAATCAGGAACCGCATCTCGGAAATCTCGCGATCCTGCGCCAGCGAATAGAAGAGCGCTCCCCGCAAAAATGGCGATGTTAACAATCTTGTTTGAATACATGCTCAGCATGAAGGAAAGCATGATGACGGCCATTGCGGCGCCCATATAGAACGCCATGTAGACACGGCTCTCGCTGTAGTACAGGTGCTCCCATGCATAGGAATTTGCGTACATCAGACCGAACATTACGATTGTGGAGGTGGCGATCATGCCGAAAAAGCGCCAATATGACATGCAGACTCTCCTTTGATTGCATTCGCAAACAATGTTCCCGCGCCGGAAGTTCCGTCCGGTTTGAGTTTAGAAAGTATAGGCGGCCTTTTTCATAGATCAACCACCTGATGTGATAGATAAGAGGCAAACAATTACAGCTGAAACACCGGCCGGAAACCACCACCAGGCGTACGAAAGTTGGTGGTCTGGCCCTGGTACACACGGGCAGCGGAGAGCAAATTTTTTTGCGTAGGTGTAAAGGCGTTTTCCGTTAGGCTTTGAAAGGGTTGGGTGTAGATGACGCGACGCTTATTCCGGAGATCGACCCGGTAGATAATAGGTTTGTCTCGGCCATCGGCCATCGGATGCAGGGGTACGCGGTTGTCCGAATCCCTTAAACAAAAAATCGGTTGTTGCTCTGCGAGATGAAGTTCACCTAGAGATCCGCTCGTCAAGATTGATCGCCTAAAAGGTATGGTCGTGAGCAATTTCTGCTCGATAACCTTTCCTATCTTTGGCCTTGATTCCGGTCAAGTAAATACATGTTTAACGGCTGTGTTCAGGCCCGTTTCAGTTTTGTGTGTTGGACTGCCAGGTAATGACCACGCACGGGCGAAACCCTTGTCAGCCGGATCGGAAAACTGTACTGAAGCCCTCGTACTAAAAAGGTGACGCAATGAAACATCCGTTTTGCAAACATTGGCTTGTTGGACTGACCATCAGCGTTACGATGAGTTTGCCGCCGATGGCGGCCGCGGATACTAGCCGGGCATATGTTCCCATGGGAATGGCCGATTCCGTGGACGTTATTGATTTGGAAAGTCGTCAGGTGACGGCGTCAATTACCGGAACAGTGAATACTCACGGTTCCGCACTGACCCCGGAAGGGAGGTATCTGGTTGCAGGCAGTCTGTCTGCTCATGAAGGCCAGGAACCGGTAAGCCGCCCCGAAGGCGTAACAGAAGACGAACACGCGGCCCATCATGGCGGCGGCACCACTGCAGTATCGGAAGACTCGAATACCGGGCTGCTCTATGTGGTGGATACTGCGACGAATGAAATTGTTCGAAAACTGGAGGTTCCAGGGCCGGTACATCATGTTGTGGTGACCTCGGACGGTCGCTATGCCGTTTCGACTCATCCCATGGGAGGCGGTATCAGTATTGTTGATCTGGATTCCGGAAAACTGGTTAAAAGCGTGGCGACGGGACCTGCTCCCAATTACGTGGTGGAAACGGAGGGCGGGAAGTCTCTTCTGGTCAGCAATAGTGGCAATGGCACTATCAGTGAAGTGGACACCGGGCACTGGTTCGTCAAACGCAACCTGCGGGTTGGTGGTGGCCCCGAACATATGGTGCTCGCTCCCGACAACAAACGGCTCTATGTCAATGACGTTGCGTCTGGCCAGGTTGCTGTCGTTGAGCTTTCCGGTGGCACCGTGGCAGCAACGTACGAAGTCGGGTACGAGCCCCACGGCGTTGGGTTGAGCGAGGACGGCCAGATACTTTACGCAACCAGTAAGGGCAGCAACCGGATTGTCCGCATTGAGCTCGCCAGCGGAGCCCGACGCAGCGTAACGCTGGCCCCGGCACCCTATCACCTGGCTGTATCGCCGCATGATGGCCAGCTATTGGTTACCAGCCGTGCAGAGAGCAAGCTTTGGATACTCGACCCGGAATCCCTCGACATAATTGTTGAGATTCCGCTGAAAGGCATAGGCCACCAAATATCGCTTGGGTCCCATTAATATCGTGTTTTTGCCGCTGTTGCCTTTTCCCTAAAAGGAATTACTCATGGATCGACGTTTCGAGATCACTTTGGCAATTTTTGCCGGGATCGCGATGGTTTTGCTCTGGAGTGACCACAAAAATCACCTGCTTGGCGCGCTGCCCTGGCTGATACTTCTTGCCTGCCCTTTGCTCCATAAGTTTATGCATGGGGGGCATGGTAAGCATGACCATGGACGTCAATCTGACGAAGGTGACAAGTAGCGCAAGGAAACAGTGTATGAAATGCTTACCAATGATTACTTTTCTTGGTGTTTTTCCGAGCATTGCGCTTGGTGCTGCCCCCTCGGCCGAATCATTGATTGAAGGGATGGAAAACACCCTGTGGTCGGACAGCAACCACGGTCGATTTACCATGCGCATCGAAACCGAATATTGGGCCCGGGAGTTGAACCTGGAAGCCTGGATGGATCGACCCGAAAAGGCACTGATCCGCATTCATGCTCCCAAAAAGGAAGCCGGGATTGGTTCGCTGCGCATTGGCGACGCCATGTGGAACTACCTGCCCAAGGTGGATCGCACCATCAAGATTCCCCCCTCCATGATGCTCCAGCCCTGGATGGGGTCCAACTTCAGCAACGATGATCTGGTCAAGGAAAGCTCCTTTGTCGACGACTATATCCACGAAGTGACCGGTAGTGAAGAGGCCGGCGGGGTGACGGTGTATCGCGTGGTTTCAACCCCGAAACCCGACGCGCCTGTGGTCTGGAGTCGCCTGGAGTTTCAGATCCGTGAGGATCATATTCCGGTCGCAATGATCTATTACGGAGAGCGAGATAAGGCGGTCAAGACAATGGCCTACAGCGCCATCGACTCCCTGGGCGGTCGGCAAATCCCCACACGCTGGACCATGGTGGACGCGGACAACCCTGAATCCCGTACCGTGATCGAGATCGATTCTATCGAGTTTGATCTTCCGCTGGACGACGACCTGTTCAGCCTGCGCCGCCTGCGCAACCCACAGTAAGGCATCCTCATGACACTCGTGAATGTCGAACACACCTCCCGCGTCTACCGACAGAACAGTATGGCGGTGAAAGCCCTGGACGATGTGTCCGTGACCGTCGGGGCAGGGGAGTTCACCACGCTGGTGGGGCCGTCCGGCTCCGGCAAGACCACTCTGCTTAATCAGATCGGCGCCCTGGACGAGCCGTCCTCCGGTCGCATCGAGATCGACGGCCAGGAAATCACCGGCCTGAGCCGCAAAAAACGTACCGTTTTGCGGCTTTGGAAGATAGGTTTCGTGTTTCAGGAATACAACCTGATCGGCGTGCTCTCGGCCCAGGAGAACGTGGAGTACGTGCTGATGCTGCGCGGTGTCCCGTTTCGCGAACGCCGCCAGCAAGCCCGAGCCACTCTCGCCGAAGTGGGGCTGGAGGGCCTGGAAACCCGCCTGCCCAATGAGCTCTCTGGCGGCCAGCAGCAGCGGGTGGCGGTGGCCCGAGCCATTGTCAGCAAACCGGCGATTGTGTTGGCCGACGAGCCCACGGCCAACCTTGATTCCAAGACCGGTGCGGCCCTGTTGGATATGATGCGTCGGCTCAACGAAGAGCACGGCGTCACCTTTGTGTTTTCCACCCACGATCCCATGGTCATGGAGCGGGCCCGGCGCGTGATCCATCTCAAGGACGGTCGAATTGAACGCGACGAGCGCCGCACATGATGGCTTGGCCACGCCTGGCCCTGGGCAACCTGCGGGCTAACCGGCGACGCACTGGGGTCACCCTGCTGTCTCTGATTGTCGGCGTGGCGGGTCTGGTGTTCCTGTGGGCCTTCATCGACGGCATCAACACCCAGATGATCAATAACATGACCGGTTACGTTACCGGTGATCTGAAGGTTCACAAGCGCGGGTTCCACGACGAACGGGAAATGAACATTGCCATACCGCAGAAATGGGATCTTACGCAGGCGGTGGCGGAGACCGAAGGAGTAGCGGCCGCGGCCCCGCGCCTGACCGGCTACGCGCTGGCCAGTCTGGCCGAGCAATCCCGGACGATACAGTTGATCGGCGTTGATCCCGCCAGAGAAAAAGCCGTGACGCGCCTCGACCGCTCGCTGGTGGCGGGCCGTTACCTGCAGTCCGGCAACGAGATCGTCCTCGGCACTGGTGCGGCCCGAGCTCTGGAAGCTGGTATGGGTGACGAATTGGCTCTGGTGGTGCAGGCCGCCGACGGTTCCATCGGTGCCGACCGTTTTACCGTGGTGGGGCTGTTCGAAACCGGCGTTAAACGCATCGATGGCCGGGTGGCTCAGATTCCCCTGGAGGCCGCCCAATCCCTCTATGCGTTCCGGGGCCGGGTCACCGAAGTGGCTGCTCGGGTAGATGATCCCGACCAGTTGAAGAGTGTGATTGCTCGCTTGCAACCGCAATTGCAAACGCGGCAGGTGGAAGTGCTGGGCTGGCCTGAGCTGATGCCCTCGCTGGTGCAGATGGTGGACTTTCACAATGCGGTGACCTACATCGTTATCTTCGTAGTGTTCGTGGTGGTGGCCGCTGGTATCGTCAACACCATTTTAATGTCGGTGATGGAACGCGGGCGGGAATTCGGGGTCATGATGGCTGTGGGCACCTCCGGCTCGCGCATCGTGCAACTGGTGTTGCTGGAAACCTCGCTGCTGGCCCTGGTGGGCTACGCCCTCGGCCTCGCCCTGGGGCTGGCGGTGACCGCCTACTTTGCCAACCATGGCCTGGACTTCAGCGCCTACATCAAAGCCATGGACACCATGCCCGGCCTGAGCGGCATCGTCTATCCGACCACCAGCCCTGATCGCTGGGTGATCATCGGCGTTGTAGTGATCGTGGTGGCCCTGCTGGCGGCGATACTCCCCGCCTGGATCGCCAGCCGCCAGACGCCTCTGGAGGCCATGGATGCCCACAAAAGCGCCATTAACCGGTTGCGTCGTATCCACACCGAGGTGACCTCCAACCGGACGTTCGTGATCTTCGCTCAGATGGCCCTGCGCTCGGTTTTCCGCAACCCGCGCCGTTCGCTCATCACCGCCTCGGCTACAGCCTTTGGCTTGGCCGCCTACCTGTTTTTGTACGGTTTTGCCGACGGCTTCTTTGAGCAGATGATCCGCAATTCCACCCAACAACTGAGTGGCCACGTCCAGGTGATGGCGAAGGACCACGAGGTGGATCTCTCGCCCCAACTGCGTATCGACAACGTGGCTCGGCGGTTGACGACGCTGGCTGAGCAACCGGAAGTGCAGGCCGCCACTCCGCGTGTTGTGCTTAGAGGTATGGTTGCCAATTCGAAGACCAGCCAACCGATGGAACTGGTGGGCGTAGCACCGGGTCAGGAACAACAGGTTACCGATCTGGCCCGCTACATGGTGGAAGGCCAGTACGTTCAGGCGGGCGGGGATGGTATCGTCATCGGCCGAAAGCTGGCAGACGAACTGGATGCCCGCCTGGATGACAAACTGGTGGTAACCGTCCAGCAGGCCGGCGGAGACCTGGCATCCAGTGCATACTCGATCCGTGGAATTTACCGCACCGGCAGCGACCTGTTTGACAGTGAATATGTGTTTGTAAGCATTGCTCAGGCACGTCAGTTAGTGGACTTCTCCCCGGATCAGGCATCGCGTATTGTTTTGCGCCTGCAGGACCGTGCCCAGAGTACGCCGCTGGCCCAACGGCTCAATCGTGAGTTTGCCGGCACGCCGCTGGTGGCTCAGGACTGGGAAACCCTGCTGCCGATTGTGGTGCAGATGATTGAAATGAGCCAGATTGACTTCTACCTGATCCTGAGTGTTGTGTTCGTGGTGGTGGCCATTGGTGTCATGAACACCATGGTGATGTCGGTTATGGAGCGAACCCGGGAGTTCGGTGTCATGTTGGCCTTGGGTACCCAGGGTCAGCAACTGGTACTCACTATCCTTTTCGAGGCCTTGTTCCTGTCGCTGATTGGTATGGTGGGCGGGGCGCTTTTGGGTGTGCTTATCGTCGCCTGGCTGGCTCGCGACGGCATCGATCTCTCTGCTATCGCAGGTTCTTTCGAGACAATTCCCGGCATCACCGACAAAGTGTATCCAGTGCTTATTCTCGATCATGTCTGGTTGCCCAGTCTGTTGCTGTTTCTCTGCTCGGTTCTGGTGGCTTTGTACCCTGCGCGGCGAGCGGCCAAACTGGATCCGGTGGAGGCCATCCGCCATGGTTAAACTTACGGGCCTGATACTGATTATGATGTCAGCGTTTTCGGCTCCGTGGGTACAGGCAGGTTTCGGTACTGGTTTCGATACTACTTGGACCCTCAAGAACCTGACCCTGGGTTCGCGTTCGTTGATCAACGACAACCCCTATGTGTCCAATGTCACTCGGATGCGCCTGGAGCCGCAATACCGGCAACAGAACTGGAGCTTTCAGGCGGCCTATGACCTGGAGTTTCTTTCTGGCAGTTTTCTCGATTCACCGGAGTTTGCCCTTCTCAAACAGGCCCGGGATCCTCGTTACTGGGCGCTACAGGACAAGCTTCTCGAGTCAGGCGAGCTTGTCATTCGCCACCAGCTCTATCGAGGAACACTGCAATGGCGATCGCCGGTGGGGGACTTCAGGTTGGGGCGCCAGCAGATAAACTGGGCCACGACCCTGATCTGGAATCCGATGGACATCCTCAACCCAGTGAGTCCGCTGCAATTGGAGCCGGATGAGCGAATCGGAGTGGATGCCTTGTTATGGGACAAATCCTGGGGTGCACTGGGGCGCATCAGTGCAGTTTACGCCCCACAACATAGTGCCAATGAGTCAAGCAGCGCGTTGCGGGTCAAGCGATTTATAGGTGGAATCGATGCCAGCGTGATGGCCGGGGAGTTCGCTGACGTGACCAAAGTGGGCATCAGCGGCAGCGGTTCAGTGGCTGGTACCGGATGGCGTACCGAAACGGTCTGGAGCGACCGTGAAGAGGCGGTCGGCTACTGGCAGGCGGTCGCCAATCTCAACTGGTCCCTGCGCAACGGTGTCAATCTGGCCCTGGAATACTATTACAATGGGAATACGGTGCAGCCGCGAACGCTTGAGGTGAGTCGTTTGACGTCTGGCGAACCCCACGACGCAGGGCGTCACTACACCGGTGTGCTTGTCTCGCAGACTATCAATCCACTTTGGGATTATCGGGTCGTGGTGATACGCAATGCTGATGACGCCAGTTGGGTGCTCTATCCCCGGTCAACGTGGACTCTGCCGATGACGCAGGAAGTTTATCTTACC
Source organism: Marinobacter sp. (assembly GCF_048266785.1). Taxonomy (GTDB): domain Bacteria; phylum Pseudomonadota; class Gammaproteobacteria; order Pseudomonadales; family Oleiphilaceae; genus Marinobacter. Next base: position 36,668 of record NZ_JBLWYX010000010.1, on the reverse strand, counting down.
GCTGCAGCGCAATGGTTTGGTGGTGACGACGACAGTGAATTTGGGAGGCTGGAGCCCTTGGCTCTGCTGGACGTCCAATGGTTTTTTTAGTATCTCGCGTAAACCAGAGACCTGGGCCGAGCCCTTCGATGCGCGCCGAGGAGAACGTTCAGCGTATGTTCGGGAAAAAGCAATAAGCCACGTTCCCCAAGCGTGGCTGTAAAATGCTTCATAATATCAACGCTCATCGTTTTTGAGTGCAATGCCGTTATAATAGTTTCAGTTTTTTGAATTTTGATGATCCATTAGTTCAGATTTGCTCATTTTCATGTGCATCTGTTTGTGGTGGGTACTTAGAGTCTCCGAATTTACACGCTCGGCTGTTTTGTTCGGATAGCTTCGAGCTTCATTTATTCGATCTGCCAAACCAGAATTGGCATACGCCATAGTAGAGAACAAGGATGTTATTGCTGCTGCGATAATAAATTTCTTCATTTTGAACTCCTCACTCCGAATTACCGAAAATTACTATAGTAATTCAGTTTGGTTTCAGGTTTATGTGTTGTAATCCGCATTGCTAAAGGCGTCATCAGCGCGAAGTTGCACTAGTGATCCTTTAGCTTTTGCGAGTTAATTTAGCCGCAGGAGTTATCCTGCGGTGTTTTTTTGACCCTGTTCCACCGCTTGGTGGTATGCTTTGCCTGCTTCTGTTCCTATCATCATCCGTCGAGCTTCCATACCCTGTTCGGACAAGCCGTTGAGCATCATCTCTTTGTGAAGGCGCTGCATATCCTTATTTTTCAGGATATTTGCCTGCGTCGTTTCTTTGTCCATACCGTTATGCATTGAATTCATGTTTTTTTGCATTGATTTCATATTGCCGTGCATTGGATTTCCACTTCGGCTTTCATTTGGCATATTGCCAGCAAAAACTGCGGTGGATAAAGTAACTGCGGCTAAGAATATAATCGCATTTTTCATATCGTACCTCCTGATTGGTTAGTGGATTTATTTAATCACCTCTTCCTGAACTCATCCTGAAATAAACTATAAAATAATCGTAATTATTTTTGATATTTATCAGTGATTAAGGATATTTGATTCAGATCAAAAAAACATAATAGGTTTTTAAATTTCAGTTTGAGTTCAGATAATGATTCTAAGATTCTTCTCTGTGCGTAAAGTTACTGGAGAATGAAACTTGAATAATTTTCTTCGTGTATATAAGGCAGCTGTAATGAGTGCTTTGTTTTTAACCAGTCTTGGTATTTCTGCTGAACCGAGACTCGCTCTTGAAGATGCCATTGATATTGCGATTCGGGGAGACCCCTGGTCAGCCCAAAGCATCCAATTGCAGAACGCACTACTCGATGAGTCTGTCGCAGCAGGCGCCTTACCGGATCCACGGGTTACGCTAGGCGCCGCAAACCTTCCCACGGATACCTTCAATACCGGTCAAGAGAGCATGACCCAAGCCACTATTGGTCTCAGCCAGCGATTTCCCCGTGGTAATAGTCGGTATCTTGCCCGCGACAAGAAGAAAGAGCTCGCGGAATCCCAGTCGTTTCAGCGGGAGAATCGACAGGAATTGGTGGTCAGGTCGGTAACTTACCTGTGGCTTGAGCTTTGGAAAGCTCAAGAGAGTGTTCGATTGATTGAAAGCAATCGAGGGCTTTTTGAACAGTTGGCAGACGTTGCGGAAGCCGGATACACCTCAACGATGAACGGTTCACGGCAGCAGGATATCATCCGTGCGTCTCTTGAGTTGACGCGTCTTGATGACCGCTTAACGGCGCTTCATTCCCAGATGGAAACAGCCCAGGAAGAGTTGGGAGAGTGGGTTGGTACTGACACCTTCCGTTTGCAGGTAAGCGAGCGTATCCCCCCGAATCTGTTAGCCCGGCTTCCGAGCCCAGCGCTTGATGTCAGTGATAACTCCGTGATCACTCACTCTTCAATTCGCGCCACAGACCAGTTGATTGATGCCGGGTCTATCGATGTTGAGCTGGCGCGCCAGGCTTACAAGCCGGAATGGACACTGTCCGCACAGTATGGATATCGGGATAAAGCCCCGAACGGGCAGGATCGGGCGGATCTCTTTTCATTCGGGATCGGGTTTGATCTGCCTATCTTCACTGGCAATCGCCAGGATCGCACCGTGAGCGCGGCAATCGCGCGCGTGGAAGCTGCGAAGTCTGATCGGATGCTGCAAGTTCGGCGAATTAGAGCCGAAGCTCGTGCGGCGGCCGCCCGAATTAATCGGCTCGACGACCGCATCAGGCTTTATGAGCAGACGCTGCTTCCGCAAACAGCGGAGCAGGCCAATGCAGCGCTCTCAGCTTACAACAACGATGATGGCGATTTTGCCGAAGCCGTACGTGCGCGCATCGCGGAACTCAACGCACAAGTTGATTTTATACAGATGACGGCTGAACGTGCCAAAAACCTTGCGACCTTCCGCTATCTCACCGTTGGTACTTCTGGCCCCCCCTCGTTTTCACTGAAAAATTCCCAGGATTAACAATCATGGCAAATGTTATGCGCCCATTGGGCTTTTTGTTGTTAGGCGGCGTGGCCGGGGTGGCAGCGACTTATTGGCTTGCCTCTGACGTTCCAGAGGCTGCTGTGGTTGAGTCCACCAGCAATGCAAGTAAAGAACCCTTGCACTGGGTAGCGCCCATGGACCCCAATTTCAAGAGTGACAAGCCGGGTAAATCACCCATGGGGATGGACCTGATTCCGGTCTATGCCGATAGCGGATCGGGTAAAGACGCCCCTGGTACCGTTCGCATTTCTCCGAGTGTGGTTAATAACCTGGGCGTGAGGACTGGCCCGGTCACCCAGGGTCGGCTGCCGAATGACATAACGACGGTGGGGTACGTTCAATATAGTGAAGATGATATGGCTCATGTCCATCCTCGGGTTGAGGGTTGGATCGAGAAGCTCTATGTGAAGGCGGAAGGCGAACCGGTGGAGAAGGGCAAGCCACTCTACACACTCTATTCGCCCACATTGGTCAACGCTCAGGATGAACTGATCCTGGCGTTAAACCGGGGCAATGAGCGTTTGGTTAATGCTGCCAGGGAACGACTTACGGCTCTCAATGTACCGACAAGCTTGATCCGCAAAATCGCGAAAACCCGGGAAGTACGGCGTACGTTAACGGTGTATGCGCCCACCTCTGGTGTTATCGATAACCTCAATGTACGTGAAGGTATGTTTATCAAGCCGGGAGATCGAGTTCTTTCCGTCGCTGCACTGGATGAAGTTTGGGTTATTGGCGAGGTATTTGAACGTCAGTTGTCTTCCGTGGCATCCGATAATCGCGTGGTAATGACGCTGGACTATTTGCCCGGGCGTCGATGGACCGGGAAGGTGGACTATGTGTACCCGGAGGTTAATCCCAAGACCCGAACAGCCCGGGTGAGAATGCGTTTTGACAACACCGATGGCACCTTGCTGCCGGGCATGTTTGCAGAGCTGAACATTCAGGGCGCCCGTACCGGCCGGCAACTGCTGGTGCCTCGGGAATCGGTTATCCGAACGGGCCAGAGCGATCGACTGGTGCTGGCATTGGATGGCGGCGCGTTCAAATCCGTCACTGTGAAGGTCGGTCGTGTTGGTGAGCAGTACGCCGAAATCCTTGAGGGTGTAATGTCGGGCGATACGGTGGTGACATCCGCCCAGTTCCTGATTGATTCCGAATCCAGCAAGACCTCGGATTTTCTCCGTATGTCGGCCATGCCCGCTGATTCGATGGATCACGGCAATATGGATCACGGTAATATGGACCATGAGGGGGCCAACTGATGATTCAGTCGATTATCTATTGGTCTATTCGAAACCGCTTTCTGGTGCTGCTGGCGAGTTTATTAATAACAGGGCTGGGGCTGTACTCACTCAGTAAAACCCCGGTCGATGCGCTTCCGGATCTGTCCGATGTGCAAGTTATCATTAAAACCAGCTTTCCGGGACAGGCTCCACAAGTAGTAGAAGACCAGGTCACCTATCCCTTGACGACAGCCATGCTGTCGGTTCCTGGTGCGGAAACCGTGCGTGGCTATTCGTTTTTTGGGGACTCCTACGTTTACGTGATTTTCGATGAAGATACCGATATGTATTGGGCTCGCTCCAGAGTTCTGGAGTATCTGTCCCAAGTGGCACCCAACCTGCCTGATTCAGCGCGGCCTCAGTTGGGCCCGGACGCCACCGGTGTTGGCTGGGTTTATCTCTATGCGCTGGTTGATAGGACAGGGCAGAATGACCTGAGTCAGTTGCGCAGTCTCCAGGACTGGTTTCTGAAGTACGAACTGCAAACCGTGCCTGGTGTTTCAGAGGTTGCTGCGCTTGGCGGCATGGTGAAGCAATATCAGGTCAAGGTGAGCCCGGAAAAGCTCCGCGCCTTGGGGATTCCGCTGTCTCTTATTCAGACGGCGATTAAGCAGGGGAATCAGGAAGTCGGGGCGTCGGTCATCGAAATGGCGGAAGCGGAATACATGGTTCGTACCTCTGGCTACATTCAATCCCGGGAGGACCTGATGGTGATTCCGCTTGGCCTGGATGTGAATGGCACGCCGGTTCTGCTTCAGGATGTGGCCAGTGTAGAAGTCGGGCCACAGATGAGGCGCGGTATTGCCGAGCTTAACGGCGAAGGGGAGGCCGTCGGTGGCATCGTGGTGATGCGCTTTGGCGAAAATGCTCAGGAAACCATCAATGGTGTTAAGGCCAAGCTCGGCGAACTGCAATCGAGCTTGCCTGATGGCGTTGAAGTAGTCACGGTTTACGATCGCTCGGGCCTGATTGAACGGGCTGTCAATAATCTCTGGTTCAAGCTGCTGGAAGAGTTTCTGGTGGTCGGCCTGGTCTGTATCGTCTTTCTGTTCCACGTTCGCTCTTCGCTGGTGGCAATCCTCAGCTTGCCGGTGGGTATTCTGACGGCGGTTATCGTCATGTACTGGCAAGGCATCAATGCCAACATTATGTCTCTGGGCGGTATCGCCATTGCTATCGGCGCCATGATCGATGGGGCCATCGTGATGATAGAGAACATGCACAAGCATATGGAGCGAACGCCACTCACACCGGAGAATCGATGGGAGGTTGTCGCCAGGTCTGCCTCTGAAGTTGGCCCGGCGCTGTTTTTCTCACTATTAATCATTACCGTCAGCTTTGTACCGGTGTTTGCGCTTGAGGCACAGGAAGGGCGAATGTTTGCGCCATTGGCGTTCACTAAAACCTACGCTATGGCAGCCAGTGCCGCGCTTGCGGTGACGCTGGTTCCGGTACTGATGGGCTACTTTATTCGGGGTAAAGTGTTACCCGAACATAAGAATCCCGTAAACCGTCTGCTGGTCGGTGCCTATATGCCGGTGTTGAAGCTGGTGCTCAGGTTTCCCGTTTCGACAGTGTTGGCTGCAATACTGGTGTTGGCTATAGGCCTGTGGCCTGCAACCAAAATCGGTAGTGAATTCATACCCCCGCTGGACGAAGGGGACTTGATGTACATGCCCACGACCTACCCGGGAATCTCAATCGGCAAAGCCCGTCAGTTACTCCAGCAAACGGACAAACTGATTGCGACGGTACCGGAAGTGGAAACTGTATTCGGCAAAGTAGGGCGCGCGGATACGGCGACAGACCCTGCACCTTTGACCATGATTGAAACCTTCATTCAGCTCAAACCTCGAGATCAGTGGCGCGAGGGCATGACCACAGACAAGCTCAAACAGGAACTCAACACACTGATTCGTTTTCCTGGTGTGACCAATGCCTGGGTAATGCCCATCATCACCCGCATCGACATGCTGGCGACGGGCATCAAAACACCCGTAGGCATCAAAATCGCCGGCCCGGATCTGGCTACCATCCAGAATGTCGGAAAACGCCTTGAGGAAATTCTGGCAGACGTGCCCGGCACGGCTTCGGTTTATTCAGAGCGCGTAGCGGGTGGTCGATACATTAAAGTGGATATCAATCGCGAACGTGCTGCACGTTATGGCCTGAATATCGCGGACGTACAGCAAGTGGTTGCCTCGGCGATCGGTGGGATCAATGTCTCCAGAACCATCGAAGGCCTTGAGCGCTACCCCATTAACCTTCGTTATCCCGAAGACTATCGGGATTCGCCGGAAAAGCTGGAACAGCTTCCCATAGTCACGGCCTCAGGCCAGAGGATTGCGCTGGCTGATGTTGCCGATATCCGAATAGAAGATGGGCCGCCGGCGATCAAAAGTGAGAACGCTCGTCTTAACGGTTGGTCCTTTGTGGATATAGAGGGTGTCGACGTGGGCACGTATGTTGAACAGGCAATGGCGACCGTGCAAGCAGAACTGGATCTGCCAGCAGGTTACTCCATCGCCTGGTCGGGCCAATACGAATACATGCTCCGCGCTAAAGAAAAGCTGACCTACGTGGTTCCCTTAACACTGGCGATTATCATCATCCTGCTGTTTCTGAACTTCAGAAACTTTACGGAAGTGGGCATCATCATGGGCACGCTCCCGTTCGCAATGATCGGGGCTGTTTGGCTGATGTATCTGTTGGGTTATAACTTCTCCGTTGCGGTGGGTGTTGGTTTCATTGCGCTGGCCGGTGTCGCCGTAGAGATCGGTGTCATCATGCTGGTGTATCTCAATCAGTCCTACCAGGCAATGCTTGAAACCTGTGAGAAGAAAGGCCTGACGCCCAGAAGGGAAACGCTCCGCCACGCGGTACTGCACGGCGCCGGTATGCGAGTGCGACCTGTGATGATGACTGCCGCCGCGATCGTCGGTGGTCTGGTTCCGATTATGGTTGGCACCGGAACGGGTTCTGAGGTGATGGCGCGTATCGCAACGCCCATGGTGGGTGGCATGATCACTGCCGTCATTTTGGCGCTGTTGGTGATTCCGGTATTGTTTTATCTGTGGAGGCGGAAGGCTCTGTCCAACTAAATTGTCATCAAAGTGTAAGGGCTCTCAATCAATTACGAGCTCTTGTACTTTTCGAATCAGGTTTGACGGCGCACTGCATCAGCCAGCATGAAGGTCAGCCATGAAAATTCTACTCGTTGAAGACGACAAGCTACTCGGTGACGGTATTGCTGCGGGCATTGCCCAATCGGGCCTGGCTGTCGATTGGGTATTGGATGGGCAGCAGGCTGATACTGCGCTCGCTACAGGCAACTACGATGCTGTTGTGCTTGATCTTGGCCTTCCCAGCCTGCCTGGTATGGAGCTTTTGAGGCGAGCCCGCGCCATCGGAAAAACCTTACCGATTCTGATTCTGACCGCTCGTGATGCCGTGGAGGACCGGGTGGCCGGCCTGGATGCCGGTGCCGACGATTACCTGGTGAAGCCTTTCGATCTTACTGAATTACAGGCACGACTGCGGGCATTGCTGCGTCGCTCCAAGGGACATGCCGAACCCGTTATCAGCCACGGAAACCTCCGGGTCGATTCCGCCAGTCATTCGGTGTATTGGTCTGGAAACCCGGTTGATCTCTCTGCACGTGAATTCACGATTCTGCACACATTATTGCTCAATGCCGGACGAGTCATGTCAAAGGCACACATCGAAGAGCAGCTTTACGGCTGGGGGGAGGAAATCGAGAGCAATACGATCGAAGTCTTTATACATCATCTGCGCCGAAAGCTGTCGCCACAACTGATCCGTACTATCCGCGGTGTCGGGTACATGATTGAGAAAATCACACCATGAGGTCATCGCTACGTTGGCGTCTTTTTACAATTCTTGCGGTATCCGTACTGCTCGCCTGGATTGCGACCGCGTTATTCACCTACCTGGATGCGCGCCGTGAAATCGGCACCACGCTTGACGCCCGGCTGGTGAAAGCGGCTGAGCAGATCTCAGTGCATCTCGACAACACGGAAAATGTCAGTGCGAACCCACAACAAATTCGTGACTATACCGGCACCATCCTGCAGGTCTGGCAGCGTGACGGTTCTTTACTGCTCGACTCAACTACGGCTCCTGAAGAACGATTGGGCACACAGCGTGATGGTTTTGAAAGCACCACTCTCAAGGGTGTTCACTACCGTATCTATAGCCAATGGGACAAGGCCGGTCGTCTTAATGTGCGCGTAGCTGAGCGCTATGAATTACGCGATGCACTGGCCGAAAGCGTTGCGAGCCACCTGCTGCATCCCCTGTATTTTGCTGTACCAGCGCTGGGCATACTGATTTGGTTATCAGTTGGTGCCGGGCTAGCGCCTTTATCCCGTTTTACTCGTGAGGTAAAGCAGCGTGAACCGGACAAGCTTGAACCACTTGATCTCTCTGGTACCCCCCGTGAAGTTATGCCATTGCAGGATGCGCTCAATGCTCTTTTCGCCCGCCTGCAAGTGTCACTTGAGTACGAACGACGCTTCACGGGCGATGCGGCTCATGAATTGCGCACACCGTTAGCAGCCATAAAGACCCAAGCACAGGTGGCACTTGCTGCGCGCGATTCGGAACAATTGGAGCATGCGCTGAACAGGATAATCCATGGCACAGATCGCGCCGCTCATCTGATTGAGCAATTGCTTGTGCTTTCGCGTCTTGATCCGGAACAGACATCAGTTGACCAACAACCAATCAAACTTTATGCAGTGGTGAATGAATGTGTCGCTTTGCATGCACCGGTGGCGATGCGTAAGGGTGTGGACTTGGGATTTGAGGCAGATGATGATGGGTTGGTACTTGGCGATGCAGCCATGCTTGCGATTCTTATGCGTAACCTCGTTGATAATGCCGTCCGTTACACGCCTGCTGGTGGGCAAGTGGATGTTCGAATTAAGCGCACCGGTAATGAAGTATTGCTTCAGGTTGTTGATACCGGCCCAGGAATCCCGGAGGAAGAGCGAAATGTGGTGGCGGCGCGGTTTTATCGCTTGCTTGGCAGTGGTGAGGACGGCAGTGGACTGGGACTTTCGATTGTAGAGCGTATAACGAAGTTGCATGGAGCTTCGTTAACGTTTGACGATAGTGATGCCGGAGAGGGTCTGGTTGTAATCGTGCGTTTTGGCGCAGTGTCAGTATAACAACGGTCGATCTTTCAAATTACGAGTTTATATTGGCTGTAACCGGCTTCCTTAAGCGGAAATTAAGGTAGGTTTGAGATACTCCTTTCCAGCCGAACAAACGGTGACCTCAAAGGAGAATTTCATGAACATCAAATCCGGACTTTCGACGTTTGCAACCATCACTGGCATGGTGTTCAGCCTGACTGCAGTCACTACGATGGCAGCACCGGCGAATAACGAACACGAGCACGACGGCCATGGTTCGATGGAGCTGAGGCTTGATAACGGTAGTAAGTGGGCTGTTGATGCACCGCTTAGTCGTGCCATGAACAACATTGGAAGCGCCATGCATAAAGATATAGGCGCCATTCATTCTGGCGAACTGGCAGAGGAAAAATATGCCGCACTGGCCAAGAAAATCAATAATGAAGTCAATTACATGGTTGAGAATTGCAAGCTTGAGCCTGAGGCGGATGCCCAGCTCCACCTGGTTATTGCCGAATTGGTGGAAGGTTCAACCGCAATGGAAAACAAAGCCAATGCGCGGTATGGCGCGGTGAAAGTCATGGGCGCGATCAAAAGTTACGTTACCTATTTTGATGATCCGAATTTCAAACCGATTGAGCATTGATCATTAGCCTGGTACACCAGCCCAATAGAGGGTCTGGTGTACCAGTGATACGCCTCACCCGTCAGTAAACATCTTCCAGGTAGCGCCCTTCGGCTCTTAACTCATCTACGTCCATGCATAAGGGTTCGAGAATCGAGTCAAATACCTGTTTTACACCCGCGGCCATATCCCGGCCGCCGCATACCAATATCTGTGCGCCTACCTCAATCAGTTGTCGCAACGAGGCTTCATCAGCAACGATGGCGTCCTGAACGTAGGCATTTTCTGCCGATCTTGAAAACGCAGTATTCAACCTGGTAAGCCGCTGGTCATCCAGATAACGGCCAAGCTCTGGCTGATAGAGAAAATCCGATTGCGGATTACGGCCGCCCCAGTACAGGTACATGGGGTTGCGTTCCGTATTTTTTCGGATGAAGCCGGCAAGTGGTCCGATGCCCGCACCCGCCCCAACCAGAATAGTGGGTGTAGTTCCTCCTGCTGGGCGAAAGCCGGGGTTATGCTGCACAAATCCGTTAATCCGATCTCCCGGTTTGAGGCTGTGCAGATACCCTGAACAAAGGCCATTAGTCTGTTTTCGGACACAGATTTCCAGCTGGCCGTCCGACGAAGAGGACGCCAGCGAATAAAACCGTGCGGCTTGATCTCCGGGGGGCGCAACCCCGAGCAGGTCGCCAGCCTCAAAATCCGGTAGGTGTTGCCGGTTTCGAAAGGACAGTCTCTGCCACAGGTTTCTGTCACTTTGTACCGGCTTGAAGCGCAATATGCTGGTAGGCGCATTCACAGCAACGCCGTAGTCCACACGCTCAACAAGCTCGAACTCCGATGTAACGGCAGGCGCGGGATTATGAGTCAGTGCCAGCGCAATGCCCATGTGCTCGCCAATCACCTCGCCCCATTCCCGAAACTCCAGTGTGGAACCACGATTAATTTGCCTAACGGGATGCATTTGCTGCAGGCCTTTGCTGCCAAGGGCCACATCCACATCCAGCGCATACTGGCAGAATTTCGGGAACTGTTGGTCGCCAAACCCGAGAACCACATACTCCAATCCGTCATCCGCCTTAAACTGTTCAAGCCGAGTCATGAAGTGACTGGCGGAGGAGGGCGCGTCACCGTCACCATAGGTTGATGTCAGAACGAAAAGCACAGAGGCCTTCGGGTAATGCTCCGCCAGGTCATTCATGGGTGCGCAGAGCACTTTCTTACCTGCCTGATTGAGTTTGTTCTGGAGGTCTTTGGCAAAACCCCAGGTGGTATTGCCTTCCGAGCCCACCAGAATCACGGCATCAGCTGCTTCGATGCTGGCGCTTTCATCCAGGCGTATGGATGATGAGCGCCGCTGCCACCAGATTCGTAGCCCAGTAAACGACAGCACCGGCACTGTCAGCGCGACTATCCCAAGAATCGGACCCAACCACCACAAGCCTTCACCCGTATGCAGCCGAATCATCCAGTGATGAAACTGGCTGCCGTCAGAGCGTGGCTGGTACTGCAGCAGTTCACCGGTTGACTGATCAACGAACCCGGAACCCGCGGTGGTGCTCAGGGAATAGACGTCAGTGGGGTCATCCGGATAGGGGAACACCAGCTCACGCAGCTCATTGATATCCAAATTCTTTAGCGCGTTCAAAGAGCCTGCCGGTGCCCGCGTGCCGCCTGAGACCTGCGCCGGAAACGATGGCTCCGTATTGGCGGCCTCTGGTAAAAGGCCAAACCTTACCGCAGACATATAGCTGCCGGTCAGCGCCGACAGCAACAAGCCAATCACGGCAAATCGTGCCAGCTCGGCGTGAATCCGCGGGCTACCGGAACCGGCAATAGGCCGTAACATTGCCTTCCAGCCCCCCAGGCGTCGAGCCAGCAGAAGCGTTCCGGACAGACAGATCAATACCATCAGTGCCGCCAACACTCCAGCCAGCATTCGGCCGACATCATCCATAAGAAAAGATCGGTGCAGGTTCTTTACCCAGCGCAAAAATGCCGATGGCTGGTAGGGGGCAATGCCTTCACCCGTCAGGGGGTTAACCAGGTCGGCACCTGGCTGGCCATCACGATTGTAATAAACGACGACTTCGCCTGAGAGAGAACTTTCGATCTGTTCCGTGCGCGGATATTGGGCCACTACGCGCTCGGCCAGATCAGCCACGCTCAGTTGACCGGCAGTTGGGACAATCGCGGCCGAGCGCTCAAGTGCCGGCACTACGGAAAGAACAACTCCGGAGGTCGCCAGCACCACCAAAAACAATGCGGCGACCAATCCGGGTAAACCATGGAGCTTGCGCAACATAAATCCGGCTCCTGTCAATTACTTGAGGGTATAGACAAAGGAGTGGACATAGCCACGGCCAGAAACCGTCTTTCCAGAACCTTCAGTGGTCAGAGGCACTACCACATCCGAACGGTTGTCACGCATATCTTCAACTGAGGTATCAACACGAACCTGGTAGCCCGAATCAATCAATGCGTCTTCAAGCTCCAGGGTCACTTTCAGGGCACGCCCACTGGTCACACTGGCACCGGTCAGGCCATCGTATTCAGCCTGGTTCAGACCGCTGCCCCGTGCCCAGTCACGCAGGTGCTTGTAATATTTGCTCTTCTCACCAGCAATCCAGAGAGTCCCCTGGTACTTGCCATCGGCATCGGTAAGGTAGAGCGCAAGGTAAGCCCCGTCACCACCATAATCACTCAGTTGCGTGGTAAAGGTGACTTCCCGGGCCTGCGCGTAAGCCGGCAATGCCATTGCAGTCGTAAGCCCCAGAGCAAACAGAAACTTTTTCATGATGTGATCTCCTTTGGTTACTCAACAGTCACGCTGGGACGGCCTTTGACGATGCCCTTGCGCGGAACCCGCTCTGCGTTGGTCGGCTCGCTGTCGTTCCGCGATTTGCCACGATGGTCGTCATCGTCATCGTCGTCATCCTCCCGCTCGATTTCCATCAGCTCAAAGGTCGCTGGAGAGTACTCAGCTTCCACGCGATCTCCATTTGGATCCCTTCCTTTAACCTCGTAACAACCGTCGTCCACCTTGATGCGGAACACTGTCCACCCTTCGGCTTCCAACTGTTTCCGGAGGTTTTCGCGTGGCTGCCATCCGGCAACCGGATCATCGCAATCATCGTCAGCCAAGGCGCTGCCGCTTATTAACAGCAGTGACAGGCTGATCACAATAGGTTTGATATTCATGGCATGTCTCCCGTTGAATCGGTTTAATCAACCCTAAGGTTTTTACCTGACACTGGCCTGAACAGGCGTCCAGACAACAGGATGACTACCGGGTAGTTGAGCGCTTCAGGCTGCGGTCAGGTAACGGCTGTAGTATCTTTTGATCATGATCATGGTCAGGTAAAGGATAAAACATGCGGGTATTGTTGGTTGAGGATACAACCGGACTGGGTGAAGCAGTGCGGGACCAGATCAGCGAAGATGGTCATGCGGTGGATTGGGTGCAAAGCCTCGGTTATGCGGATGCCAGCGTGAAAGCCACCACTTATAACCTGGTTTTGCTCGATTTGATGTTGCCAGATGGCCACGGTTTTGATTTCTTAAAAAAACTGCGGGCACGCGGTGATGCAACACCCGTGATTATTCTGACCGCCAGGGATCAGGTGTCAGACCGCATTGCAGGGCTTAATGCCGGTGCCGACGATTACCTGGTGAAGCCTTTTGATTTATCAGAACTGTCCGCCCGGGTGGCCGCCGTGGCGCGACGCTATCGTGGCAACCCGAACCCCTTTGTGCATATCGGAGATCTTTTGGTGGATCTTGGTGACCACCGCATCAGCCGCAATGGCCAACCGGTCGAGCTTACCGCTCGGGAATGGGCATTGTTTGAGGGCTTTCTGCAACGTCCCGGAATACTGCTATCGCGAGCTCAGCTTGAAGACCGGCTGTACGAATTCGGGGCCGAAATTGAGAGCAATACCATCGAAGTCTACATCAGCCGTATGCGCAAAAAACTGGGGCGCGATTCCATAGTGACCGTCAGAGGAATGGGATACAGGCTGAGGTCTTATGACCACTAAAATCAGTTTACACAAAACCCTTGGCACCTGGCTCACCCTCGGCGTGACCTCGCTCTGGCTCGCCGGCGTCATAGCTTCAGGCCTGGTCGCCCGGCACGAAATGAACGAGGTGTTCGACAGCGCATTGAAGGAAACCGCGCAACGTATACTGCCATTGGCGGTGACCGATATACTGAACAGGGAAGGGGACGCGGGCCTGCAGCGGGCATTGGCCCTGAAAGAGCACGATGAGTATCTCACCTATCTGGTTCGCGATGCATCAGGCAAGCTCCTGCTACAATCCCACGACGCAGATCCCCGAACTTTCGGTGCCAAACCCCGAGAAGGATTTTCTGAAACGCCAACTCACCGGATATACGGGGAGGGCGCCATCAGCGATACCCTGTACATTGAGGTTGCCGAACCTATGGCCCATCGTCGCGAAGCCGTTCTGGAAACGAGCCTCGCATTGCTCATTCCACTCATAGTGCTGATTCCGATCAGCCTGATTGGGGTGTGGTGGGTGATAAAACGGTCACTTCGTCAGGTCGTTCTATTGCAGCAATCGATAGAAGCCCGTGGTGGTAGTGACCTTTCTCCCGTGGCAGTGAACCGTCTGCCAGAAGAGTTTGAACCTATCATGGTGTCGGTCAATCGCTTACTGGAGCGTTTACGCAGAGCGCTTGAAGCCGAGCGAAGCTTTACCGCTAACAGCGCCCATGAATTGCGAACCCCACTGGCGACAGCGCTGGCAAAACTTCAGCGGTTAAAGACGGAAACGGAGGACGCCAGAGTTAAAACGCGAGCCGGTGAAATCGAAGAATCTCTTCGCACCCTGTCCAGGTTATCGGAGAAGCTACTCGAACTGGCAAAGGCTGAGGGTGGCAGCGCGCTGTCAGAAACCTGCAACGACCTTGTGCCCATACTGCAAATGATCGTCAATGACTACGAGCGTACTGCGCCCGGCCGCCTCAAGCTGGAACTGCCTGACGACAGCGTAACGTCGGCACTCGATCCCGATGCCTTTGCCATCCTGGTAAGAAATCTGCTGGAGAATGCGCTCAGACATGGTGCTAGCGACCGGCCAATAAACATCAGCCTTACAGGCGATGGCACCTTAAGGGTGGCCAATGAGGGTGAGGTTGTGCCGCCAGAGAAACTCGCCTTGTTGCGCAACCGCTTTGTGCGTTCCGATACAACAACTGTAGGATCCGGCATCGGGCTTGCAATTGTCGACGCCATCGCTGGTGGTGCAGGTATTACTCTGAATCTCCGATCCCCGGCCTCGGGTCAGTTCGACGGCTTTGAGGCTGAACTTAATGTTGCCATGGTCGACATGGACAGTTGAAGGCTCGCGTGGCATTCAGGGAAACTATTCAGTGGCGTGCCCCCATGTCTGAGGAACTGACTACTTTTAAATCGAAAAAGCGTCCCTCCCACTCGGCAACCCAATCCACTAAAGCCTCTGCAGGCATGGGCCTGGCGATAAAATAGCCCTGCGCCAAATCGCAGCCAGTGGCGCGCAGGAAATGCCAATCGTCCTGATTTTCCACGCCCTCAGCCACCGTCTTCATGCCCATTTTTTTCGCCATACCGAGGCTCGCTTCGAAAATGGCTCGTAGCGACGCATCCCGACAGGCACCGTGAACGAAGCTCTGGTCTATCTTGAGTTCGTCGAAGGGAATGTCGCGCAGCTGCTTAAGCGAGGAGTGACCGGTACCGAAGTCATCGATGGACAGGCTAATGCCCTTGAGACGCAGGCGTGAAAGGATGTCCAGAGAGGCCAGGGGGTCATTCGTTAACCTGCTCTCGGTCACCTCAAGTATCAGGTTTTCCGGGCTAACTCCCGCTCCGGCCGCGGCACGTACTACTAAATCCGGGAAATCCAGGGAAGCAAGATTGACCATGGAAATGTTCACTGCGACGTGCAACATCAGTCCCTCTTCCTGCCAGTGGCGAGCCTGATACAGGGCGTTTGACAACACTGCTTGCGTCAGATCGTCAATGAGCCCGTGTTCCTCTGCCGTGGCAATAAACTGGTCAGGAAAAACCAGCCCGTCCTGAGGATGCAGCCAGCGAACCAGCGTTTCCACACCGGTCACCCGACCGGAGTCAATGGCTACCTTGGGCTGATAGTGATTGACCAGCTGTCTATTGGTGATAGCCTGCCGTAGTTCATCGGGGCCATAGAGCCTGGGTAGGGGGCGGGGCGGCCTGATGGTATGGCTGAGCTTATCTGCCAGTATCGATTTTAGCTGTTCGGGTGCAACGGGTTTATTCAGGATTCCAAACACATTGAGCTTATGGGACTTGGCGAGGTTTTCCACGGTCCTGAGAATGCGCTGGTCCTCGCCACTTACCAGCACCAGGCCGCCAGCGTAATGGGTACGCGCTAAATGGCGCACGAATTCCACACCGTCCATCTCCGGCATTTGCAAGTCACAGAATATCAGCTCGACAGGTTCGGTGCTGGCTTCCAGCGCCACCAGGGCGTCTTTAGCGTGCTCGTGGGTGATAACCTCCGCAAAACCCAGATTTGCCAGTTGCTGTTTAAGCAACTTGAGCAAAAAGGGGTCGTCATCAATGAGTAGCGTTTTCACGGTTCCTGCTCCCTGTCTAAACTTTCTGCTGGTCGAGAAAATCGGCGATCTCAACCGCCACTGCTTTCCAGGTTCCTTCGATTTTCGACATGTGCTGCGCAGTGGATTCCTTGTCTTCGGCCCTACAGGCATTTTCCAGTTCCGTGCACAGATCTCCAAGCGCCAATGCGCCAACAGAACGTGACGAGGATTTGAGTTTGTGGGCGATGGACGCGACACGACCGGTATTACCAAGGCTAAAATCTGCATACAGGTCGCTGACCTGTTGCTCGGCTGACGCGAGATAGTCGCCGAGCAAGTCTCGCACAATGTCATCGTCATCCCCCACCAGGTTTTTCAGTGTCGCCACGTCGATTGCGGCGACAGGCGCTTGTTTGTCGTCCACTGAGGGCAGTAATGATGCACCGGTTTCGTCAATTTCAGGCATCCAGATCATCAGCGCATCGCTGAGGATGTGGAGCTGCAGCGGCTTGGTTAGATACTCGTTCATGCCCGCTGCCTTAGCGCGTTTTGCCTCACCCAGGAGCGCGTTGGCAGTCAGTGCCAATATTGGCATATGCTGTCCTTTTGCCTCTTCCTGTCGAAGGGTTTTTGTCAGAGTGTAACCGTCCATTTCCGGCATGTGCAGATCGGTTAGCAGCAAGGCATAGTCACCTTTACGCCACATTTCCAGGGCTTCTACACCGTTACTGGCAATTTCCGCCGCATAGCCGAGTAAACTGAGCTGTCGCAGAATAACCTTCTGGTTAATCGAATCATCTTCGGCGACAAGGATCAGACGGCCCTGGGTACGCGCCTCCGCGACAGAGGGAGGGGGTAGCTGCTCAGTGGCTAAAAGATCCGTAACAGCGGCCGGGTAGATTGTTTTGGGAGAAGCCCTACCTGCCGCCACTGCCACGGCGTGCAACAGGGACGCCTGTCGCAAAGCGTCACCATCCAGGGTAACTACACCGGGGGCCTCCACCCGCAATCGCCGGCGCTGCCCCCAGGTAATCAACAGATAACGCGTGTTAGGAGCAACATCGAAAGCCGCGTGCAGTGCATTGAGCGGAATCGACACGGCTTTACGTCCCGTGTCCTGAATGATCACCACTGCCTTGTCCAGGCCCGCCGCCCGTTGTGCCGCTGCGTTCAGATCCGTGGCTCGCTGCACGTGTGCGCCAGCATATTCCAGATAGAGACATAGATCATCGGCGTTAATATTGGAGCCAGCGACCAGGATGCAATCCAGTCCGCTAAGGTCTTGCTGGAAATGGTCCGTACTTTCTACCGTTTCTTTCACTGCCTCAATCGGCAAAGTAACTGTGAAGGTGGAATGTTTACCCAGCTCACTTACCACCGTGATATCGCCCTGCATTATTTCCACCAGGCGCTTACTGATAGCCAGGCCCAGCCCAGTGCCCCCAAAGCGCCGCGTGGTGGAGGTCTCGGCCTGATTGAAAGAGGTGAACAGATTGGCCAGTGTCTCGGGGGTCATACCGATACCGTTATCACTGATCGCAAAGACCAATCGATCTGAGGCGATATCAGCCATTTCCACTCGCACTTCCACCCGGCCCCTTTTCTGCTGTCGTGCGCTACTGAATTTGACGGCATTGCCCACCAAATTATAGAGCACCTGGCGTAACCGGGTAACATCGGACCAGACCTGTTTGGGTATATGGGGGTCGATGAACAGCAAGAGGTCAACATCTTTGCCATCGGCCACCGGCAGGAGTGAGTTGCAGACACCTTCGACGACACCCCTCACGTCAACCGGTACCCGCTCCAGCTCCAGGCGGCCGGCATCGATTTTGGAGAAGTCCAGGATATCGTCAATCAATCTCAGCAGAGAAAAAGCGGAATCGTGGATGGTGTTCAGTGCATCGGCCTGGTCTTCGGTTAGTTGACTGCGTGAAAGTACCTCTACCATGCCGATGACGCCATTCATCGGGGTACGGATTTCGTGGCTCATCGCAGCCAGGAAGGCTGACTTGGCACGGTTGGCCTGTTCGGCCTCTACCTTGGCCTGCTCGAGTTGCTGGTTGGTTGCTCTGAGTACCGCTGTGCGTTCGGCGACCCGCTGCGCCAGTAGCTTGCGTTCTCCTTCGACCACCAGATTAGCTGCCTGCCGTTCTTTCACTTCCTTTTCCAACTCGTGCAGGACGCGTTTGCGCTCCGACACATCACGCACCATGGCGATGCAACGCCGCCGCTCCGTGGACGACACCATATACTGAATGGTGATCTCTACAGGGATGTCGTGACCGTCGATGTGGCGGTGCAGTGTGTCGAGGTGAAGGCTGTTGTGTTCACCTTGCAGGAGCGGTGCCAGCATCTCCCGGAACTGAGTCTCGTTGAATGCGGGCTTGATATCCACGGGGGTCATGGTGAGTAACTGCTCGCGCGAATAGCCAATTTGGCAGATTGCTCCCTCATTCACGTAAATGAAGCGCAATGATTCGGGGTCAAAAATAAATGCGCCATCATCAGTCGCATCCAGCATGCTCATTGCCTCGCGCATGGCTTGTTCTGCATGCACGCGCTCGCTGATATCACGCACGGCAGCGGCGACCAGCGAGCCATCCTCCGATTCCACCGGGCTCAAACTGATTTCCACAGGAAATGTCGTACCATCCTTGCGCAACGCGCGCAGGCCTTCCTGAGCCCGGCCCCGGCCCATACTGCGGGACGTAGCGGATTGCAGGAATCCGTCGAGTAGTTTGCCGTGTGCGGCCCGGGAATGCATTGGTATGAGTAATTCCACTGGTTGCCCCAGTAACTCTGCGCGCTGCCAGCCGAACAATCTTTCGGCCTGACGGTTCATCTGCACGACGGTACCGTTATGATCGGACATCAAAATGGCGTCGGGCGCGAGCTCGAAAAGATCGGCGAGGCGCTGCGCGCTGCGCCGTTCTTCGGTAACATCGCGCATGACAGCCACCGCCCCTAAACTTTTACCACTGTCATCACGTAAGGGACCGCCGTTGGCGAGCACGAGGCGCGGTTTTTTACCGCCGACGCAGATCGTCATCTCCGCGTCGGTCACCTGTTCGCCGCGCAGGGCGCGCAGTAGCGGAATCTGCTCCGCCTGCAAGGGCGTGACGCCATCTGCTTTGAAGAGTCCGTAATGCTCGGCCCATTCGTCAGGGGGGATTGCACGCAGGTCTGCGCCATGCCACTCCCGCGCGCTCTTGTTAAACAATGTCAAGATGCCGTTGGTGTCGCAGGCTACTACGCCTTCATTCAGGCTCTCCAGGAGCACGTGATTCAGGTGTTCCTGGCGCTGCAACTCGGCGGTGCGTTGTTGCACACGGTGTTCGAGATGGGTATTGAGTTGATGGATTTCAGCATCGGCTTCCTTGCGCAGGATGACTTCTTTCCGAAGACTTTGAGCGCGCTGCCGGGTGGTGACAAGCATCCAGCTAATAACAAACAGGAGTACGCTGAGAAACAGCCCCCCGAAAATAGTGCTGTGGGCGAGGGTAAAAACGAACCCGGCTTCGAAAGAGGGGGTCGAATGGTAGGTGATCGTCCATGATCGACCTGCGATGTCAATTGAGGTGGCCGAAATGAACATCGGCTCGCGACCCGCAGTGTCGAGTTTAAGCTCGGCATCACCTTCGTAAAGCAGCGCGTTGTTAGCGGCCTGCTTGCCATCATAAATGTTAAAGCTAACCCTTGAACCGCCCTTCGGCAGGATGCCGTGCATCAGATCGTTAGCGCGAAACGGGCTGTAGACGTACCCGAGCAAGGTTTCACGGCGCGCATCCAATGCGGCTGGTATGCCCGGCGCTGCGTAAACAGGGAGGTAGAGAAGAAAACCAGCTTGCTTGTCTTCGCTGATTTCCTGAACCAGCTCAACCTTTCCCGACATCGCGGCAGCCCCTGTGTCACGCGCTCTTTCCATGGCCTCTCGGCGGGTCGGTTGTGAAAACATATCGTAGCCCAACGCCTGACGATTGCGTTCATCAAAGGGTTCAAGGTAAATAATCGACGTGTATTCCTCCCGTTCACCCGCCGGCTTTACCCTGTAATCGGGAAATCCCTCAGCCTGGATCTGACGAATATGTTCCGCCTTATCGGCTGAAGGGATGCGCAAGGAAAAGCCTATGCCCTGGATTCCCGGAAAGTGTTGGTCAAGCTGCAGTGAGAAGACGTAGTCGCTCCATTCGTCTCGGGTGACCTGCGAAGAGGCGCGAAAAAGCGCTGTCCCGCCCCGCAGAGCCAGCTCGTAGGCCAACATTCGGTCCTTGATACGGGATTCGAGCAACTGTGTTTCGGCATTTAAACGCTGCGCTGCGTACTCGTTGACGTGGCGCTCGACGAAATACCATACGCTTGTGGTTACGGTCAAAGACAGGAGTAGAACGGTTAGAGGAACGAAGAAATGTTTTGGCACATTATAACCCACTATTTTTTATTCTGGATCCTTCCTTGTCGCCCTTCAGAATGACGTCGACCCCGGTATAACTCGGCAACGAAAGGTATCTTTTAATAAAACACGATACGCAAAAATTGTTCTCAATTCAGGAAAACTATACGTCTCCACTTCTGGCCTGGATCAAATTAGTTACACAGAGCCTCTAAAGAGGGGAATGCTGGACTTTTAAGGTTGGTGTCAGGTTAACCCTGCAGAATTCAAACAAACCCAACCGGAGTTTGTTCGTGCCTAACTTACGTACCAGTGTCGCGCTTTTACTGCTTTTGACGGTTCAGCTCAGCTTCTGGACCCCGGGGCTGAGCTATGAGCAGTTGCTGACACTCAGTGGATACCTTGCCATCAATTTCATGTCCATCACCATGGTGTTGGCTACCCGGCCTGCATGGCTGGAATGGCCGTTGGGTGGCCTGGACGGCATGTATCAGTTACATAAATGGACCGGCATTCTGGCTGTCGTTTTCGCGCTGGCACACTGGCTGGTCGAAATGGCGGATGATGGTCTCGAAGCACTATTTGGTTCGGATCGCAGTTTGAAGGAAGCACACTTTTCGGGCTTGCTGGACAGTCTTCAGGATGGCGCTGAAGACCTGGGCGAGCCCGGCCTTTATCTGCTGCTGTTTCTGGTTGTCATTACCCTGACCCGATGGGTGCCCTACTATTACTGGCGCTACCTGCACAGGGTGATGCCACTGATTTATCTGGTACTGGCCACCCATGCGCTGTTGCTGGCCCCGCTGAAATGGTGGCAACAACCCACCGGTTGGCTGATGGCGCTGTTGATAGCAGGTAGTGCCGTCGCAAGCCTGCAATCACTGACTGGACAAATCGGAAGAAGTCGCCGCTACAAAGGGTTGGTTCAGGCTATCAGGCAGACATCAGCCAACATCACGGAAGTCGTCTGTGACATGGGCAAGCGGTGGCCGGGGCATCAAGCCGGACAATTCGCCCTGGTGACCTTCGACAGTATGGAAGGGGCGCACCCTTTCAGCCTGTCCAGTGCTGACAATGATAGCGGCCAGCTCAGTTTTCACATCAAGGCACTGGGAGACTACACCGGCAAGATCCCGCAGAAGCTGCGCAGTGGCCAGGCCGTGACACTCGAAGGCCCTTATGGACGCTTTGATCCCGACAGCGGCAGAAAAAACGCCCAGCAAATCTGGGTGGCGGGCGGCATCGGAATCACACCGTTTCTGGCGGCGCTGGAAAACCGCCTGATCAATTCCGAACAAGAACGTCCTGCGGTCACACTGCATTACTGCACCGCCGGAGCCGTAGATGACCCAATGCTGACTCGCCTGCAACAACTGACGGAGCGGCTCCCAGATGTATCACTGCACATCCACGACAGTATGCAGGGGCAGCGATTGACCGTGAATCAACTGCAAATCCATGACTCCAGGGTGGATGTCTGGTTTTGCGGGCCGCAGAGTCTGGCAAACGCCCTGCGAAGCGGACTGAAACAACAGTCCATTTCATTACGATTGCACCAGGAGAGTTTCGAGTTTCGCTGAAACAGGGCTCGTCTTTCAGCCCTGCCAACAATGAGTAGAGTCCAATGAAAAAATATAGTGGAACAAAATTCTTGAGCATCACTTTGATCACCGTTGCGTTGTTGACGGCTTGCAACAAGCCCGCCGGAAATTTCGAAGGTATACAGCGAACCACCTCGAACGCCACCAACGTGGCGGATGCCGACGTGACCGAAAACGTCAAGAAGGCTCTGCAGGGGGATCCTGCCCTGAATGGCTTTGATATCAGCGTGACTACTCTGAAAGGTGATGTGCGTCTCGTTGGCGTCGTCGACACGCAGAGACAAATCGATATTGCCATAGAGCTCACTCAGGGGGCGGATGGCTTCCACACCATCCATAATGAGTTGAGCATCAGGAAGTGAGGGTGCTGTGAAGGTTTTTCTACAGCCTCGTTTTCAATTCGATTTACTGGGAAAGCATATGAGTCATAGCGAAGTCCATCGCTCACATCGCGTGGGTTGGTTACGTGCAGCAGTACTGGGTGCAAACGACGGAATAGTTTCTACGGCAAGTCTAATTATTGGTGTAGCTGCTGCTAGCAGTACTCATCAAGGCATTCTTCTGGCAGGACTTGCTGGTTTGGTGGCAGGCGGTATGTCTATGGCGGCTGGGGAGTACGTGTCCGTTAGCTCGCAGTCCGATACTGAAAAGGCAGATCTGGCTATTGAAAAAAGGTCATTGGAACAGGATTTTGAGTTTGAAAAAGAGGAGCTCGCTTTAATATACGAACACAGAGGGCTTGAGTCGGCTCTGGCGAAGCAAGTTGCTGAGCAGTTAATGGCTCATGACGCACTTGGTGCCCACGCCAGGGATGAAATAGGAATCTCGGAAAGTGTTAGCGCCCAGCCCGTTCAAGCGGCGTTCTCATCGGCAGGCAGCTTTACCATTGGTGCCGCACTTCCGTTGGCGGCGGCGTGGGTTGTACCGGGTAGCCAGCTTATTTCTGTTGTTGCAGTATCCTCACTGGTTTTTCTCGCGCTTCTAGGCGGAATTGCTGCAAGTGCAGGCGGGGCCTCGATAGCTGTCGGCGCAATCAGAGTTACATTTTGGGGTGCACTCGCAATGGCAATTACGGCAGGCGTAGGTCGAATATTTGGTGTGGTTGCATAGTGGGGCTGGGCTTCACAGGCTTCTGGATTTGAGCTTCCTGTAAACCTGTCTTTCACTCATTATGTTGCCATGAGCCGCGAGAGAAGGCCTCGAATATGATAACCAAGCCTGTTCCGTCCAATGCCGAACAACGATCTGTCTGCCATATCTGCGGGCAGGCCTTTTCGACGTCAAAACTACGCCCCTGGATTTCAGTCCGGCCGGGAGTATCAGATCTGATCTCCCGTGCCGCACCGGGCTGGGCCGAAGGAAAGCAAATTTGCAAGCGCGACCTTGCCCGGTTTCGACGTCAGTATGTCGAGCAGTTGCTTGAAGATGAACAAGGTGAGTTGAACGAACTGGATCGACAGGTTATTGAAAGCCTTGAATCTGGACAACTTGTCTCCCGCAACCCTTTGGACGAGATTGAGAGGAAGTACACGTTTGGCGAGCGCACCGCGGACAAGGTCGCCAAATTTGGTGGCAGTTGGACATTCATCCTGTCGTTTTCTGTCGTTTTGATTGCGTGGATCACGCTCAATGTCGTGGGGCTGAGCGCCAAACCTTTCGACCCCTATCCGTTCATTCTGCTGAACCTCGTACTGTCATGTCTTGCCGCGATGCAGGCTCCTGTGATCATGATGAGTCAGGGTCGACAGGCAACCAAGGATCGGCTGCGGGCTGAAAACGATTATCGTGTGAACCTGAAGGCTGAACTTGAAATCCGCCAGTTGCACGAAAAAATTGACCATCAGCTTGCTCATCAATGGCAGAAGCTCGTTGAGTTGCAGCAGATACAGATCGATTTGTTAGAAGATAACTCTGATGGCCGTCGCTGAAGGCACGCTGCCTCAAGGCAAATGGCTGCGGATCGTCAAGCACCCCATTGTCAGGATTGCAGTTCCGCTTGTCATTGTGGTGATTGTCGTTTTCGCTCTACACAGTTTGGCGTCCCATGTAAAATGGATCGACGTGAAAGCCGACCTCGTCGCGGCGTCTCCGGTTTCATTGCTCACGGCACTCGCCTTTACAGCGCTCAGTTTTGTTGGTATTTCGTTTTATGACGCCCTTGCCGTCCACTTGGTGGCGCCATCTAAGGTTCCTTTCCGCGTTGCCGCGCTGGCTGGCGCGGCAGGTTATGCCATATCCGGATTGCTAGGCGTCTCCTACCTGACAGGCACTGCCGTCCGCTACCGAATTTATTTTTCCTTCGGCCTCAATCTAGCATCGGTCACGGGGGTCACCGCAATAGCCTGGAGCGGGTTTTGTTCGGGGTTGGCGCTTATAATAGGCGGTCTGCTGACCTTCCATCCGTCGAGTTTAAGCGCGGTGTTGCCAATACCCCCGGCACTCGAAACGGGGACCGGTCTCGCAATTCTTGGAGGGCTGGCTGCCTATCTCCTCTGGCTGGCAACTGGCAAGCGCAAACTGAAGGCGGGAAATTTCGGAATCACCCTGCCGGGCGCGAAAATTGGCACGGCCCTGACGGGTGCGGGGGTGCTCGATCTGGCGAGTGCAGCGATGGTTCTCTACGTCCTGATGCCCGCTGATTTAGTGCATAATTTGCCCTATTTCATGACTGTTTTCTTTGCTGCGGTCGCGTTAGGCGTCCTCAGTCACTCCCCGGGGGGATTGGGCGCGTTTGAGGGGACGATTATTGCCGGATTGGGCGCTTTGGGTAGAGCGGACGTTCTGGCGGCACTTTTGCTGTACCGTGTAATCTATACGGTCGTCCCTTTCATCGTCGCGGTATTGGGCCTAAGCCTGATGGCTGCGATAGCGCGTCGGCGTGAACTGACCGGTGGCGCGCAAATGATCTGGCGCGCTTTCCAACCACTGGTTCCTCCCATTGCAGCGGGCATCGCACTGCTTACCGGAGTTCTTCTTCTCATATCAGGCAGTCTCCCAGCCGAACAGTCGCGGCTGGGAGTGTTGCGCGATTTGTTGCCTCTGTCTTTTGTCGAAACATTTCATCTGGTGGGTAGCATCACCGGACTTTTTTTGATTGTTGTGGCACGGGGCCTCTATCGCAAACTTTACCGCGCTTGGGCTGTGGCGATGGGGCTAATTGCCTTGGGGTTGGTCGCGTCGCTGCTAAAAGGACTTGATTGGCAGGAGTCCCTGTCGATGCTGGGCACTCTGGCTATACTGGGGCTGTTCCGTCCGGCCTTCTATCGGGCGGACAGCGCATCGGTGTTCCGGTTAAATAGAACTTGGCTCGTCAGCGTGCTCGCCCTTTTGGCTGCGGTCATCTGGATCGGGTTCTTCGCCCATTCCCATATACCTTATCGCAATGCGCTCTGGTGGGATTTTACATGGCACGGTGACGCCTCACGCTTTCTGCGGGCCAGTCTAGCTGCGGCAGTCATCCTGGCTGTGATCGCGTTCAACTCCCTGATGACCGGGAGGGCCAGCCGTAAGCAACTGGAGCCGATTCCCGACGCGGTGCGCAGGCTTGTCACGGCAAGCGAAGACACCGAGGCGAGCATCGCGCTAATGGGGGACAAATCATTTCTCCTTTCTGACGACGAAAGCGCTTTCATCGCTTATGCCGATACCGGCCGTTCACTGATCGCAAAGGGCGATCCGATAGGTGATGCGGAAATGGCAAAGAAACTTATCTGGCAACTCCGCGAAATGGCCGACCGACAGGGAAAACGATGTGCTTTCTATGGTGTATCGCTGACATACATGCCGGTTTTTCTCGATCTTGGCCTGTCAATTCTCAAGATTGGCGAGGTGGCTCGGGTCGATCTGAGCGCCTTTACGCTCGACGGCTCGAACAGGAAAGCTCTGCGCCAGGCACGCAACCGCTCCGCCCGTGACGGTTATGTGTTTGAAGTGGTTCCAGCGGCCAGTCTCGCTTCGTCAATGGCGGAATTGCGATCGATCTCAGATGCATGGCTCAGGAGTAAGCAGGGAGAGGAAAAAGGGTTTGCGCTGGGGGCCTTTGCAGAAAGCTATATCTCCAATTTCGACGTGGCCGTCTTGCGTAGCAATACGGGCGAGATTGTCGCTTTCGCCAACCTCTTTAAGGGCGCTAATTTGCACGAGTTGTCCTTTGATCTGATGCGCCATCGCCCGGGTGGTCCTGGGTTTGCGATGGATGCACTGCTTGCGGAGCTCATGCTCTGGGGTGTGGGCCAAGGCTATCACTGGTTCTCATTGGGTGCTGCGCCCTTTTCGGGCATAGAGAACCGCCAGTTGGCGCCAATCTGGAATCGCATCGGCGGCTTCGTATACGAACACGGCGAACATTTTTACAATTTCGGAGGACTCAGGGCCTTTAAAGAGAAATTTGACCCGGAGTGGAGTCCGATTTATCTGGCCACCCCCGGTGGACTAGCTACCCCCCGAATCCTTAACGAAATAAATGTGCTGATTTCGGGAGGATTTCGTAGATTGATGAATTAGGGCGTTATCGAAAAAACCTCGTGGGATAAACCCCAACCTGCCAAGTTTTGACATATTCCTGATGAAACCTCCACAAAGCCGTGACACGGGGTAGGCCATTATACCCACTCGATGTCAGGTCGACTTTTTCAGTCGCCAATGTGGTGGTTTTCTCATGAACACACTCTTACCTCGCCAATTGCAAGGATTTGTGACGGCCGGTGGCCTTGCCACGCTGTGTCACTGGCTTGTTATGGCAGCGCTGGTCGGCGTCGGGCTTGAGCCGGTGCTGGCAACCGCGAGCGGAAGCGTGTCTGGCGCGGTGCTAAATTACGGCCTCCAGCGGCGCCTGGCGTTTCGCAATGCCGGTCCTCACAGGGTCACGTTGTGGCGCTATGTCGGTTCCTGCTTTGTCGCCTGGTTCTGCAATCTCGTCTTTTTTTTCCTGCTCAATAACGTCCTGGCACTTCCTGTCACGCTGTCACAAGTCGTGACCACAGGGCTTGTCGCTGCACTGAATTACATTGTTTATCAGAGGCTGGTTTTCCATGAACAAACGCGTTGAAATCCCCGCCGTACCGTTTGATAACACGCTGTTATCACTGGTGGTGCCGCTCTACAACGAACGTCCGATGCTGCCGCTGTTCTTTGAGCGGGTTCTACCTGTGCTTGCCACCTTGGACCTGCATTGGGAAATCGTGCTGATTGATGACGGCAGTGACGACGGCAGTGCCCAATACATTCGCAGTGTTATTGACCGAACGTCCGGCATCCGATTGATCAAGCTGAGTCGTAATTTCGGCAAGGAAGCCGCGATGACTGCAGGGCTGGAACACGCAAAGGGCGATGCGGTGATCGTGCTGGATGCAGACCTGCAAGATCCGCCTGAGCAAATCCCGGCCATGGTCGAGTGCTGGCAGTCGGGTGTTGACGTTGTCCTGATGCAGCGTCGCTCACGGGCTGGCGAAACCGCGTTCAAACGCTGGAGTGCGCATCTGTTTTATCGACTGCTGAATCGGACCAGCCGAACGAATATTCCCGTAGATACCGGTGACTTTCGGTTGATGAGCCGCAAAGCCGTTAACGCACTGTTGGCGCTGAAAGAACGCAACCGTTATATGAAAGGCTTATTTGCCTGGATCGGTATGCCCTCCCAGGTCATCCAATACGATCGCGAACCCCGAGCGGCGGGTGAAACGAAATGGGATTACCCCGGATTGGTGGGTCTGGCACTGGAGGGGCTGACTTCGTTTTCTGTATCTCCGTTGCGTTGGGCGACAATGATCGGGCTTATTGCAGCCAGCATGGGCGCGGTATTCGGGGTGTGGATTGTGGTCAAGGCTTTAATGCTGGGCGATGCCACCAGTGGTTATCCATCGCTCGTCGCCATCATCAGCTTTCTGGGCGGTATTCAGCTGATGAGTGTGGGCATTGTGGGTGAATACGTCGGCAAGACCTACATGGAATCAAAGCAGCGCCCGGTGTACCTGACAGAAGAGGTGATCGAAAACCTGAATGGCATACGCCAACAGGCGCACCGTAAAACACCGGGGGCGCGACATGTCAAAGCGGTTTAATGTCTTGCTGCTGGTACTGGCTGCAGTGATGGTTAGCCGTTTTATCGGTATGGCGTTTTTTCCTTTTGCCGATACTACCGAGCCGCGCTACGCGGAAATTGCCCGCCTGATGGCGGAAACCGGTGACTGGATTACGCCGTGGTTTGAGCCCGGAGTTCCTTTCTGGGGTAAACCGCCCTTGTCGTTCTGGGCACAGGCGGCGGCCATCAAGGTATTTGGTGTCTCGGAGTTTTCGCTGCGGTTTCCCTCCTGGCTGGCAACGCTCGCCATGGTGTGGCTGGTCTGGCGATTGGCGCGGCAGCTGTGGAGTGTCCAGGTGGCTCAATGGAGTTGCCTGGTTTTCGCAACCATGGCACTCACCTATATTAGCGCGGGCGCCGTGATGACCGACGCTTTCCTGGCACTGGGCACTACCCTGACTCTGGTAAGCTTTTGCTTGGTAATGGCAGGAGAGGGCGGCTTGTGGCGGTGGCTTTTTTTTCTTGGATTGGTAATCGGACTCCTGTCCAAAGGGCCGTTAGCCATAGTCCTGGTCGGGATTCCCATCGTGCTGTGGTTACTCCTTTCATGGAGGGAAACGACCAACAACCTGCGACGGTTGCCCTGGTGGCGAGGAACCCTGTTGACGGCCCTGCTGGTCTGTCCTTGGTACATACTGGCGGAACTCAAGACACCAGGCTTTCTGGATTACTTTATCGTAGGGGAGCATGTTCGCCGGTTTCTGGATCCAGGGTGGGCAGGTGATCTTTACGGCAACGCCCACAATCAGCCTAAAGGCATGATCTGGATGTACTGGTTATGGGCCTCGTTTCCCTGGGGCGTTGTTGCGCTGGTGAGTCTGGTGCTGGCATGGTTCAGAGGGAAAAGAAGCGGCATCGTTAGCAGGACGATATCAAATCCGGGCGTTAGCTTTTTATTGGTCAGCGCGTTGGCACCGATGCTGTTTTTCACGCTCGCAGGTAATACACTCTGGACTTACATATTACCCTCGTTACCGTTTACGGCTATTTTGATCGGCCGTTGGGCGTCGGAATGCCAGTCTTTCCGGTTGGTCCGGTTACGGGGCGGTTTGGTGGCGTTGGTCCCGGTTTTACTGACTGTGTTCGTAGGTCTTTCCGCCACGGGTTGGCAGTCACTAAAGACAGAGAAAGAACTGGTAAGCTATTATCAGTTGGCCAGGACAGCCGACGACAGCCCGTTGATCTATCTGGATGACCTGCCATTTTCAGCCCGATTCTACTCAGACGGAACCGCTCTGGAAATGACAAAGAGCGGGTTGAGCAACTTGCAGACGGCCGAGGCGTACCAGCGTTTGTATGTTGCGGTTCCCAGAACCTGGCCAGGCGAAAAAGTGGCTGGCTTCGCTACTTCCGCTCGAAAGGTCATGGAAAATAGACGCTATCAATTGTTAGTCATTGCCGGATTGCGGCGCGATCAGCAACCGGTGTCTGACGCCAATGGAGTTCGCTCGAGTGACATCTAACCAACCACAGCTCAGACTATTAATCGTTGAAGACCAGGTGGATCTTGCGGAAAACCTGTTCGAATTTCTGGGTGAAGATCGCTACGTATTGGACTTCGCTGCTGATGGCTTGACCGCGTTGCATCTGCTGGCCACGCAAAGCTATGACGTTATCGTACTCGACCTGATGCTCCCGGGCGTCAGTGGCTACGATATTTGTAAACGTATACGCAAAGACCTGCAGTGCCAGACTCCCGTTATTCTGATGACGGCACTGAGTGGCCTGTCCGACAAGGAAAAAGGGTTTGATTGCGGTGCGGATGATTACATTGTGAAGCCGTTCGAGCTGCGTGAGTTACAGCTACGGATTGAAGCTCTGCATCGACGGTATTTGCCACAGCGACGGGTCTTGTCAGCGGGTGATATTCGCTTCGATCCGGGTACGTTGGAAGTAGAACTAAACGGATTGAAAACGGCTTTGTCCGGCACGCCGGCTCGCCTGTTTGAATTACTGGTACGAGCGTATCCGAGCTTTCTCAGCCATGAAGCACTGAGTGATGCCCTATGGGGAGCTCGTCACGGCGAAACGGAAGGCAATAGCCTTCGTACTCACATTTACACTCTCCGAAAATCGCTGCAGGCCGGCCTGGGCAGTGGGCTGGTAAAAACAATCCACGGGCGAGGATACAGTTTGGAGGTTCCTGCGAAAGGAAACACCGACGCCCCATGAAATCATCGTTAACCAAACGCCTCGCTCGAACGCTTTTTTTCCTGATTGCCGTCACAACCGCAACCTCGATGTTTATCGTCGAGCTGTTCGTTAATGATGTTGAGGACACCATTCTTGGTCTTGAACTGAAGGCGGATGCGGAGTATTTCACCGAGCAACTTCAGCAAGGGACTTTTCAACCCATAAAAACGGCCCAGTTGGAGGCCGTTTTTCTCCCGGAAGGCGAGGCCGACCTTGTATTGCCTGAATATTTCCGTAGCCGCTCGCTGCCGTTTTCCCAGGAAATCGAGATAGGTGAGACAACGCTGCTGATAGTCGGCGAGCAGTTGGACCAACCAGACGGCAAGCTGTTTCTGGCCCAGGACATTACTATCATGGAAAACCGTGAGTCCTTGGTGCAGCTAGCTCTGGTCGGCGTGGCGGGCTTCATGCTCCTCGTCGGCTTTTTTATTGCCCGAACAGGCGCCCAATACCTGGTGCGACCTTTCAGAAAGCTAACCCATGAAGTCATGAACACGAGCCCCGGATCGTCCATGCGGCAAATTGATACGGACTACCGTGATCAGGAGTTTTGCGACATTGCCGAAGCGTTTAACCGGTTTCTGTCAGCGCTGGAACATCACATTGAGCGGGAGAAATCATTTGTAAAGCTCGCCAGCCATGAGCTTCGCACGCCGTTAGCCGTGATGAGTGGCGCCCTGAATGTGTTGGAACAACGGCAAAGTTTGTCGGCAGCAGATCAGAAAACCCTCGCCCGTATTCGCCGGGCCATGCAAACCATGCGCGACGATACGGAGGTTCTGCTCGAGCTTGCGCGCAGTGAAGCGTCCGAAAGCGATGCGAGAGCCATTGTGCTGCAAGAGGTCGTCCAGAACACGATTGATGATCTCGAACATGGACATCCGGATCATGCCGGACGAATCACGGTTTACAACAACAGCCCGGGGTTGAGAGTCACAACTCATCCCGCTTTGGTGCGCATGTTGATGCGCAATTTGTTGCAAAATGCGCTTCGCCACACTCGTGCTGAAGTAGAAGTTCGAATGATCGAAAACCGAATCTCAGTGCGAGACTTTGGATCCGGGCTTCCAATCAACGTAACCGAGCACCTCGGCGCTGTGGGAGCACCCAGTGCTATCACCTCGGCAACCGGAGAGTCCGGTAACACTACCTTTGGGTTGCTGATCGTTCGGCTGGTTTGTGAGCGGTTAGGCTGGGATCTGGAGATAGCCCAGTCGGACAGCGACGGCACTGAGTTTCTGATTCACGTTCATAACCTGGTCTGATCCTATTAATCAGGTAGCATGGCAGCCCAATGGGAAAGGGTTGCGACTCCTCCGGCTGCAATAAACCTACTAATCCTTGTGAAAGGAACCTTCTTCATTCTGGCCGAAGCTCAAGGGGACAAAATGCTGGGCGCGGAATTCGAGCATGAGGATGATACGCTCGCCATCGAACTCAAGGTCGCCTACGCCGCAGGCGTGGTAACTGAACGGATGGTCGCTGCCGACACTGGCACTGTCATCCCGGGTGATCAGAATGACGGCGAAAACGAAGGTGGCAAATTAGGTGAAGAAAGCAACGGCTAACAGTCACACTTCCGCAATCAGGGCCCTACGATGATGGATTCGATCACTCAGGCAACCCTGTCTCTGGCTCAGAGTGCCGGGGTATGGGGCTATTGGTTTGCCTTGCTCGCGGCACTGGCAGAGACGGCGTTTCTGCTCGGCCTTCTGGTTCCTGGCTCAGCATTGCTGCTGTTGATGGGGATGCTGGCTGGACAAGGCGTTTTCGATCTTGGCGACCTGCTGTTCTTCGCTATCGTGGGCGCCATCCTCGGGGATAATCTTAACTATTTTCTGGGGCACCGTTATGGGCGGCACTGGTTGCGCCAGGACCGCTGGTTCCTGAAAGCTGATCACATGGGAAAAGCGGAGGCGTTTTTCCATGATCACGGTGGCAAGAGCGTGTTTCTGGGGCGTTTCGTGCCTTCGGTAAAAGAGATCATGCCCTTCATTGCCGGCATGGCTGGTATGGAACGGCGTTCTTTCATGATCTGGAACCTGGCCGGTGCCGTCGGCTGGAGCGCGCAGTGGATCCTGCCTGGTTATCTGTTCTCCCAGTCCCTGTCCCTTGCCCAGGTCTGGCTCTCCCGTATTGGTATCATGGCGCTGATTCTGGTTATCGCGCTGGTCCTCATTTATGGTCTGCGCTGGTCCCTGTTGCGCTATGGCCCCAGTGGCTTTCAGTTTCTCCGGTCGATTGTTCTATCGGTGGGCGCCGCAATACGTCAGAACCCGGAGGTTGTCGGCCTGGCGCGGCGCTTTCCCACCACTACTCGTTTAATCCAGCAGCGCTTCAACCGCGCCCGTTGGTTTGGGCTACCGATGACGCTCACTAGTGTCTGTGGACTATATCTTCTTTTCGTTTTCAGCGGGTTGGCGGAAGACGTTGTTACCGGCGATGCTGTTACCGAAATCGATGCGCGGGTTAATTCGCTACTGGCCAGCGTTCGCACACCATTTTTCAACCATTTATTCTACGCCATAACTTCACTTGGTTTCTGGCCATTGGTGGCCAGTGGTATGTTCGCCACGACTTGCTGGCTCTGGTATCGCCGACAGCCTGCGCTTATTCTTCCGCTGGTTGTCTCCGTCGGGAGCGGTGAGCTGCTGACCATGCTCAGCAAGCTGATGTTTCACCGTCCCAGACCGGAGGGTGGCCTGATAGACCCGGCGGGCTTTTCCTTTCCCAGCGGGCATGCCAGCATCAGCATTGCGTTTTACGGTTTTTCCATTTACCTGGCGATGCGTTTTGTTCGACTCTGGCGTACACGCCTCAATCTGCTGTTATTGGGCGTGTTGGTGGCGTCTTTGATCGGGTTTAGCCGTCTCTATCTGGGAGTCCATTATCTCAGCGATGTGGTTGCCGGTTACCTTGTCGGCGCCATGGGGTTGATGCTGGGCATTTCGGCCACTTACCTGAGCCCGATTCCTGAGCGTTGGTTTGGCTGCAGGTTCGAGCTTGCTCCAACGCTGAGGCTGATTGGCGCTGTTGGCGGTTTTGCCGCCTTTATGGTTCTGGCGCTAATGTTCAATATGGGCAAGGCACCTGTAATTGCAGCACCGCCTGGAGAGACAAACCCAACAATTATTCAGTCCCAGTTAGCGCAAGCAGTGTTGCAGGATAGCTCCAACCAGGCTAGTTCTGTATTTGGCAATCCTGAAGCGCCGATCAACGTGATTCTCGTGGCCCATAGTCTTGACCAGGTTCGCACCTGTCTGGCGGCTGCTGGCTGGTTAGAAGCGGACCCTATTCAGTGGTGGAGCGTTACCAGTGCTTATCTGAAGGCGTTTCAGAGAAGAGATTACCCGACAGCACCGCTGTCGCCCTGGTTCTGGGGCGCCAACTCGCAAACTCTGGGGCTGGTTCAGCCAGGGCAGCAGGGCCAGGTTTTCGACCGGAGTTTTCTTCGGGTCTGGAGTACGAGCCATGCACTGAATACCGGCGAACGGCTATACGTTGCGACAGTTGGCCGGGAAACACGAGAGCGCTGGCATCTCGTGCCGCACTCCCTCCCGCGTTTCAACCAGGAACGCGAGATACTGGCCCGGAAGCTACGCGCAGAGCAGTGGGCGACCCGCATTTACGAGTTGTTTTATCCAGAAACCGCCAGGAGCGTCCCGGGTATCAACAACCCGCCTTATGATGGCGGTGTCAGTGTGATCACACTGGCAACAGGTTGCCAGTAAACACACTTGAAGAGCTCAGTCGGCGCGCCAGGACATGGACATGAAGCAACCATCGGAGGTCCCTTCTGCGTAGCTCAGCGTGAAGGCACCAAGGGTTCCTGATTCACGTTCATAACCTTGTCTGATCATTTGAATCAGGCAACCCGTAGGCTTGTTCCCGATACAGTTTCAGAGGAAGGAGGGCATGAGCCAGGGCCTTCCATATCCGCTCCGAGTATCAGCCCCGGAATCTGAAAATTCTTGAGGGGAACCAACTCATCCCCCCAAACCCTGGCGTCGTGATCAGCCACAATCAAAAACAGAGTATCCTTCCAATAGTCGCTGTTCCGGGCAGTGTCTATGAAGTCACCCAAGGCATGGTCCGCGTATTTGACGGCATTATTGACGGTGTTTTTCTCTTCGTCGTACCGCTCAATTCGGTTATCCGGGTATTCGAACGGTGGGTGATTGGAAGACGAGAAAACCAGGCGGAAAAAGGGTTCTCCGGAGGCGTGGAGCTTTTGGAGGTCTTCGTGGGTTTTTGCGAAAAGATCTTCATCGCTGACACCCCAGCTTCCGGTAAAAGCGGGATTTGTGTAGTTCTGTTGATCCAGGATCCTGTCAAAGCCATTGCCCGAGAAAAAACTGCGCATATTGTCAAAATGCGCTTCCCCACCATAGATAAAACCTGTGTTGTAGCCTTGGTGCTTTAACAGGTCAGCCAGTGTGAAAAACCCGGTTTGGGACAGTGATAGTTTAACCACACTACGAGCAGGAGATGGCAGGAACCCGGAAACCACAGCCTCGATACCCAGAACTGATCTTGTACCCGTTGCATACAGATTCTCAAACCACCAGCCAGAGTCTTTCAAAGCTTCCAGTCGCGGTGTAACCGGAGTGCCGCCCAATGATTCAACAAAGGTTGCGCCCAGACTTTCCTCCAGAACGATCACCAGATTAAGAGGACGCAGTCGTTTTTGCACAGGGATTTGATGGTGCAGTGTCGGAAATTTCTGAGGCCGGTTAATCGCTTCCACACAGTCCAGCTGAAACGATGGCCAAGAATCGGCAGGAACAAAACCAACGGTGCCACTGCCATGCCGGCCATGATCAGATCTGCCCTTAGCCCATGGAGAAAAATGCCAGGCCATACTGAGGTCTCCGCAACTCGATCAAACTGCCACGCCACCAACAGAGCCCTGGACAGGCTACCGACGAGAAGTATTGCGAAAAACAGCATCAATAACGGTGCGTAGGCACCGGCCCAACTGAACCAACGGTACACACGTTCGGGCAACGAGTGATTATTGAAGGAAAGGGGTAAACGCATATCTGCACTCTCATTTGAAGAATTCGCCCGAGCGAATCATTAATGGGAGTGCAGAATAGGGCAGGTTGCGTCAGTAACTGATCAGTAAAACATCAAGGAATTGTCCAACGGCAGCGCGAATCGAACCGGGTGAGATCCGATTAAGCGATTCCTAACGCTGTCTTACGCTGCTCTGCCCACGTATGGATCAAATGGTCCACAGCCAAGCCGATAAAGGCAACGCATAAGCCGAGCACAATACCTTGGCCCATACCGTTGGCTTGAGATAACGCTTGCATGATGAGCTGGCCTAAGTCGTCGGTGCCGATAAAAGCACCGATGATAATCATAAACAAAGAGAAAATGACGGTTTGGTTTATACCCAACATGATGTGTGGAAATGCCAAAGGCAGTTCAATTTTTAGTAGGCGCTGTGTACGGTTAACCCCTGACATGGAGCCTGCTTCTTGCAAGGACTGAGGCACGTTGCTCAATCCTTCTACGGTGTAACGTGTGGCCGGGATGGTGGCGTATACGATAACCGCTATAAGCACTGATAAGTCACTCACACCGAACAACATGATCACTGGAATTAAGTAAACGAATGATGGGAATGTCTGGAACGTGTCACAAACCAGTAATATGACTTTCGTTGCTCGGGGGCTTCGAGAGCACAAAATGCCGACACTGCAACCAATAATAACGGAAATGAAGACCGCGAAGGTGGTCATGTAGGCTGTAATGAGGGCGCGATCCCACCATGGAGTTAACGCAATAAAGGCAATGAGACCGGTCACAACAATAGCCGAGCGAAGGCCACCAACAATGTAGCCCGTGCCTGCAACCAGAAACAAAGTTGCAGCGACTGGCATCGCCAAGTAAGCCTCTTTCATGGGCATCAAAATTGAGGTGGTCATGAAGAAGTTGAAGCTTTGTACGCTGTCGTAAGTGTTGGTGATGATCCAGTCAACGATAAAGTCCCAGAACTTCTCGGTAGTCAGCCCTTGTGATTCATCGATGAAGTAGAAGTAGTTGGTCTTCCCCGGAAAAACCACCGACACAAGATAGGCCAGAGCCGAGGTGAGTACCAAAACCCCCAAAAAAGCTAGCGAATACTTATGTCGCACATTGTAGTGGTTCAATGATTCCGGACACCAACGTAGGTGGTAATATCGCCACCATAAGTGAGGTGTCTGATGACCAGGA
>NZ_JBLWYX010000009.1:0-156195 GCF_048266785.1 Marinobacter sp. | reverse complement strand
CCTTCATCTCGTGCCAGAGCGGCTACGGTCATGCTGTGGGGCGGCGATAACTTTGCCAGCACTGCGGCTTTACGTTCATCGGAATAACGAGGCACTATCAACACCTGAACCGCCCAACTGGTTAAAAATTAAGTAGTGCCAACTATCCTGCCAGAGGGGGATGGTGTCGAGCGGTAATTGCGAATCTCTCAAAATGGAATTTGGGATCAACGTGAAGTTGGCATGCAACTTTTCTTTCTTGATAGCCATTACTGCGGTACCTGAAGTTTTGGATTTGTAAATAGGGCGGCTCCCTGGCTCCAATGCCAAAGATGCTCCCAATGCACAGTGACCAAATTACTCAGTTACAAGCGGTTCGATTGACAACACGCAGACGTAAAAATGGTTCCGTAATGCGTGACAAAAATAAAGAACAATGTATCCGAACGAGGAGAAAGAACGACTCGCGCCGATAGGGCGCGGGGGTAACCAGTCGAGGTGTACGAAATCGTACATACGGTAACCTACTGTGCGTACATTGAACTCTGAGAAAGGTTATCGGCGTGGGTCATTCGCCATGTCGTTTTTCTTGATAGCGTGAGTACAGGCACCATCCAGTTAGTATGGCTCCTCCTATGATGCCGATGGCCATTGCGCTTAACACTCCGGTTTCGATGCTCACCTAGATTAATCCTCGATCGATCTGTGGTTGTGATTCCGTTAAGCCCCTGCTCACTACCGTTGTCGTGACATGGCTGGCAGAGTCACATTGATGAGGCCACTATTATTCTGCACAGACTGATTGTCGAGCAGGCTTATCGAACGGTTTCCGGACAAAAATGCAGAAACAGCAATCGCTTTCACCTAACCCAGTCGTATCTCCGACAGCTCCCCAGGACGAGTAGACCGGCCGGAAACACTCATTGGTGAAGCAAACTCAAAAACACAAGCCAAAACTCAAGAAAACACTTTGCCCAATGAGGCAATAAAAGGGGTGAATTCACTACGGCTCATGTCCAGATGATGGAACATCAAATCCGCCGCCAGTTTTTCATTCCGCTGCATGATCGCCTCTGCAATAACGACGTGCTCTTGCGCAGATTCGGTGGTCATCCCTGCAACACGGTGGATCTGTCGGCGATAAGGGGCTACTTTTCTCCGCGCACTGTAGACCGTGCTCACTAACTCATCGTTGCCCGACATCTGGTACATCAGTTCGTGGAACTGCATGTTTGATTCCGAGTACTCTTCAACACCCGTTGCTGCACCCTCGATGGTGAACTTCGCCAGGGTCAGTAGCTTATGCTTGTCTTCGACGCTACCAGAACGCGCAGCCAAGCGTGCGCAGGACGACTCTAATGCGGCCAGGATCTCCAGGAGCGACAGCACATAGCTGAGGCTAACCTCCTTAACGAAAACCCCCCGTCGCTCACGGTACTCTACTAATCCGCCGCTTTGCAGCCGGGCCAGGATCTCCCTGATCGGGGTCCGAGAAACACCAAACTCTGCTGCGAGGGTTCGCTCGTTCAGCCGATCACCGGAAACATAGAAGCGGTCCAGAAGTCGCTCTTCCAAGATTTTCTGTATTTGATCTCTGTCCAACGGAAACTCCATTCCCTCAAAGCGAGAATATGCCCCTTGGGCTAAATCCCAAGGGGCATAAAATGTGACTACTTATTGTATTCGTTAAAGATCTCGACCAACAGATCTGCATCTTTGCCGTAGGATTTGGAAAACTCGCTCAAGTACTTCGCAGACAGTGCGTTAATACGTTGCTCGTCTTCGCTATTCAACTCGATCACGGACTTGGACTGTGCTTCCACCAGGCCAGCAAGGCGTTTGGATTCCTCTGCAAAGTTGTCTGCGGACCAGTCGATGGTTTTCTGAACGCCCTCCTCAATCGCCTGACGCTCAGACTCATCCAAACGATTCCATTTGCGCAGGTTCATCACCAGGGCATAGGGAGTACGGACGATGGAGCGATCCAAACGAGCCGGCGCAACCGCCGCTAAACCCAAGTTGGCGTAGGAGGAGTTGGTGGTGATTACACCGTCAACGCCGCCGGTTTGAAGCTGCAGGAACTGCTCAGCCGCGCTCATGAAAACCACAGAGGCACCAAGGTCTTGCAGTGCCGGATCGGTGTATCCGCCCACACCTCGAATCCGCTTGCCGGAGAAGCCCTTGAGGCCCTCAACCTGGTTGGACATGAACACGGTGGTGTCGCCGGAGGAGTTTATAAAACCCAGGAGTTTGACCTGTGATCTTTCAAACTGCTTATCCAGGATTTCGAGGACGCGCGGGTCGTTGGCAAATTCCAGCAGCTTGGCATCGGTCATCGACTTGGGCGGGAAGGGGGTCGTGAAGATCCGCATCAGATCCACACTGCCGACCGCGTAGCCGCCAAACAGGCTATAGACATCCACCGTTCCCCTGGCCGTGGCCATAAATCCGTCCCGGCCTTTAACAAGGGATTCGGAGGGGAATACCTTCACATCGAAAGCCTTGGAGTCGAGGGAGTCTGCAAAGTATTGCGCCGTTTTTCCGCGGAAATCTTCTGCCGGGAAATAGTGGCCTAGCCGAATAACTTCCTTCGCGTTAGCCGAGACAGAGATGGCCGAAGCCAGCAGTACGAGTGAGAAAAGTTTACCTAGAGTCATTAGTTAATCCTCATTGTTTTTGTAGATCGATCACTTAATAAAACGCTGTCAGCGACGGGAACACTGATAGAACGACGATCGCTGAAGCGTACAGAACGATGAACGGGATGGTGCCTCGGATAACCTGGGACAAGGTTAGCCCGGCAACACTATCTCGTACAACGTAAAGGCATAGGCCGACTGGCGGCGTTATCACTGCAAAGCACATGTTCACCATGATCACGACACCTAGCCAGATGGGGTCAAAGCCGTAGGCAAGCATTGCCGGAAAGATAATCGGCACGGCAATGATCACCAGGGAGATGGCATCGAGCAGCATGCCCAGGAAGAAAAGCATCACCATCACGATGATGAAGAAGGTCCACTTGTTGAGTTCCGCCGAGATAACCATTTCCGCAACGTGCTGGGGTACTTGGGCATTGCTTAGGGCATAGCTGAAGACCATGGCGAAGGCCAGGATAGCCAGCAGCATGCAGTTGGTCCTAGTGGATTTAACCAGCGCCACCGAGAGGGTTTTAAGGGACAGTGAGCCTTTCATCACTGAAATCACGAGGGCACCGAACACGCCGATAGCGGCTGCTTCTGTGGGGGTAGCAATGCCGTTATAGATACTGCCAATCACTACAATAATCAGGAAGATAACCGGACCAGCAAGGGCCAGAGATTTGCCAAAGCTCAGGTCCTTGCGCTCGTCAGCGGTCGAATCGACACGCACGAAACCCGGCTTCTTGCGCTCCTTCAGTGAGACAAACGCAACGTACGCGCACATCATCAATACGATGACGATTCCGGGCATCAGAGCACCCGAGAACAGGTCGGCAATCGAGGTTTCGGTAACAACGCCGTACATGATCAACGGCAGGCTAGGTGGGATGATCATGCCTAAGCCACTGGACGCGGCTACCGTCCCCGAAGACATCTCATTGCTGTAGTTACGCTTCATCATCTCGGGAATGGCTACGCTACCGATCACTGCTGCAACACCGACAGCGGTTCCGCTGACCGCGCCAAAGATGGCTCCGGCAACGATGGTGCTGATGGCCAGCCCACCTGGCAGCCAGCCAAACCACTTATCCACACTCCGGAAAAGATCCTTGCCGACGCCCGAACTGTTGATGATCTCGCTCATCAATACAAACAAGGGAATCGCGACCAAAACGAACTCGGAGACGGTTCCCCAGATGATGTCAGACACAGCAAGCGAAGCACTAAAGCCTCCGATATAAACTATGCCCAGCAACGCTGAGATCCCCAAAGAAAATGCTACTGGCGTGCCCAGCGCGAGCAAGATCAGCAGGGATGCGATAACAATTAGAACCATCATGCCTGTGTTCCTTGTCTTGCACGGCAAACACCGCAGATGTTACGAACGAGCAACCTGATGGCCTCGAGGGCCAGAACGGCAGCGCCAATCGGCATGAACATTTGGGGAATAAAGAGTGGCATTGCCAGAGTGGTCGATGACCGCCAATTGAGCTGGTATGACAGTAGTGCCATATCGTAGGTGGCGTAGCCGACCACGAGCGCGAGACCCAGAACCAGCACATCAATCAGTGCCAGCAACGCAAACTTGGGCGCGCCGGAGAGCATGTCGAGAAAAATCGACATGCTCACGTGACCACCTTCCCGGTACACCCTGCCAGCGGCAAGGAACAGGATGGATGCCACCAGATAGCCGGAAACCTCGGACACCCAGACAGAGGAGGTACTGAACAAAAAGCGGTTGGCGACTTCCCAGATAATCGCCATGACAAGGAAGACCGTCACCAGCAGGGAGAGCTGGAAACTTAAGTCTCCAACTTTACCTACCGCCTTATCTATTGTTTTTATAATCATAAAAACCTCGTTATTGTTTGCGTGTTATCGGAGGCATCACTTAAAGAGTTCAGCGTTATCCGTCCTTAACTGGGCCTTAACAACTTTGCCCATGGCGTTGCGCGGCAACTCATCAACCACTTTTACGGCTTTCGGCACTTTGTAACTGGCAAGGTCTTCTTTGCAGAAGCTGATGACTGTTTCAGAGATCTGCTCGGTAGGAGCGTCCAACACCACCACGGCGACAACGGCTTCGCCAAAGTCAGGATGGGGCACGCCGATAACGGCCGATTCTTTTACACCCGGCACGGTGTCGATAACCAATTCCACTTCTTTGGGATACACGTTGTAGCCACCGGAGATGACGAGGTCCTTACCGCGGCCCACAATATAGAGGTAACCTTCGTCGTCCAGCCGTCCAAGATCACCGGTTTTAAACCAGCCATCACCGGTGAACTCTTCGGCGGTCTTCTCGGGCTTGTTCCAGTAGCCCTTCATCACTGCCGGTCCCTTGATCTCGATCCCGCCCACTTCTCCAATCGTGGCCACGGATCCATCTTCAGCTGTCACCCGGACTTCAACGCCTTTGATCGGCAGACCAACCGAGCCGATCTTGCGTTCTTTGTCGTAAGGGTTACTGGTGATGATTGCGGATTCTGTCATGCCGTAGCGTTCAAGGATCACGTGGCCGGTCCGCTCCAGGAACTGCTGGCTGGATTCCTCAAGCAATGGTGCAGAACCGGAGATGAACAGGCGCACCGAGCGGGTAACGTCTCTATCAAATCCGGGGGTGGACAACAGGCGAGTATAGAAGGTGGGTACGCCCATCATCACGGTGCTTTCCGGCAGCTTTTCCAGCACCTTATTGGCATCGAACTTCTCTAGGAAAATCATTTTGCTCTGCGACAGGAGCACGCAGTGGGTCGAGATAAACAAACCATGGGCGTGGAATATGGGCAGAGCATGGAGAAGTACGTCGGAGGACGTAAACTTCCAGCCGTCTGTGAGTGATTGGCCGTTCGACGCGAGGTTGTCATGGGTGAGCATCGCGCCCTTGGGCTGGCCGGTGGTTCCTGAGGTGTAAATAATAATGGCGACATCAGAGCTCGTTCGCTCCACTGGCGCAGCCTCAGACTCACAAGCCACTTCGGTGGACAGCAGGGCGCAATGGCCGGCCTCGTCAAAAATTGCTGAGCCAAACTTAACATGGGCCTCAATCGCTTTCTGGTTGTCGTTGGCGCTGGCCTCGGAGCAAAAAATTACCGCAGGCTTGCTGTCGCTCAGGAAATATTCAATTTCCCGGGCTTTATAGGCTGTGTTCAAAGGCACAAAGATGGCGCCGGCCCGTAAAGTGGCCAGGTACAGGAAGAATCCTTGCTGGCTTTTATGGATCTGGGCAGCAACCCGGTCACCCGGCTGGACGCCAAGCAGCCGAAGGTTTTCGGCAAACCTTGCGGTTATTTCCAGTAGGTCGTTGTAGGAGTACTCCTCCCCGGACTGGTTCACCAGGAAAGGCTTTGCACCGGCTTGAATGGCGGATTCAAGGATTTTATTAAAGAAGTTCTTGTTCATTATTGATGTCCTTCGATTCGATCAATTATTTTCAGCTCAATGAGCTCAATTTCTTTTTTCCGGGCCGTTGCCGATGTGACAATTTGATCGACAATTCCATAAGGCAAAGCCTGCACACCTACACCTGAGGCCGCCGTGACCTCTGTTACCGCGGCAGCGAGCGCTATGTAGAGCCCCCCCGAAACATCCTTGGCAAAGTGACAGGTGATCTGGCAGCCCTCTTTTTGCTTGCGGTAGATGGTTTCAGACACCGTAAAGAGCCAATAACTTTGGTATGCGTTTTCGTCAGCGGCATCGAGGCTGTGACAGAGCCATTCACAGGTAATTACCAGCTCTACCGAGCTATCCCATTTAGCCACCGCCAAGATAAGTGCCAGGAGATCGTTGATATGGGGCGGCTGAGTGTCTATGCAGCTAATGCCGGATTGGCTTACCTGTACTCGGGAGGAGGCGAAAAGCAGATTCGACGCTTTCACCAGCTCTGCTCCCCCAGGCGCGGAATCCCGGTTCGAGAGCGCCTGATGCAGGTGCTCCTTAACGTCGTCCAAGCTCTCCGCCCACACACCGAAAGCGTCGTTTCGAGCACGGCTTTTTGCGGCAATGATCGCGCGGATGTCGTGGGGTTGATTTTCAGGCTGCCCCTCCAGTACCCGGGGGCCTGTCATGGAAACGCGGGTGGCTTCGCTGTAAATGCGTGTGTGTCCGCTCATTGCCAGCAGGCTGGCGCCGCCAAATACGTTTTTGCCCATTAACACTACGATGCGGTGACCTTCGGACCGGAAGGCAAGGGCAGCGTTCAAAAGCTTTCGGAATGAGGCCTGAATCCCATCCCCCTCGTTGAGCCGTGCACCAGAAGAGTTCAGGTATAGAACAACTGGCCAGTGCTTTTCAGCGGCGTAGGCGAAAGCGGAGCAGATCAGGTCAATCTCGACTGCGCCGAGCGCGCCTTTATTGGGAGTATCTTCAGACTGCACAAGGACTACAGGCTGCTCAAGGAAGCGCGTGGACCAGGTAGTCACGGAAAGCCCGGTACCCTCAAGGTGGGGTGCCAGCGAATCCAGGCGTGCAATATGCTCACCAACAAACTGTTGCATGAGATCCATGGTATTTCCTTTTTATTATTTGGTATACCAAATGAGACCATTGGTACCCCAAGTGTTAATATTAGACCTTAGTCTAGGTCCATGGAGTGCGGTTGGGTCGCCGTAAGGAGAGGAAGGTGTAAAAAGCCTTGTTGCAGTTGCACCGCTGATTGAAGTTTTCCGTTTATTG
Organism: Marinobacter sp.; assembly: GCF_048266785.1. Taxonomy (GTDB): domain Bacteria; phylum Pseudomonadota; class Gammaproteobacteria; order Pseudomonadales; family Oleiphilaceae; genus Marinobacter. The sequence continues at coordinate 148,900 of NZ_JBLWYX010000009.1, read as the reverse complement.
CGGTTGAGGAAAGCCTTAAAATACTGTCCGAGATTAGTTGATCACTACATCTTTTAAGATGGTTAACATCCACTTGTTGGCATGAGACATGTAAGTCTCGTTAAAAATAGTAATGTTCGGAGGTGGGAGGTACAGCGGTTCTCGAGCCCATTTCTTTTTGGGTAATCCATTTCCTATTTTTCTGAAAAAATTGTATATTATGGCTGGTTTACTTTTATACAAAACAATATGTTAGAAGCTTTGTCAGCGCGAAGCTAAATATACAGATAATTATCTAAATACATGAATTTAATGATAAATATTTAATAATATCCGACGGTCTTGAAAACCGCCGTACGTTGGTAGCGTACCCGGGGTTCGAATCCCTGGCCCACCGCCATTTTTTCTTTAAGTACAGGCAGTCTTTAAGTACAGGCAGTTGAGAGATCTTCTCTAAGCTGTGAGCATGCCTCTAAAATTCTTGTACATTCTATATAATATAGAGTTGTATATTATAATTCTGACTTTTCCGATTCCACGGCTTAATTAGTCACAGTTTTCTTTTCCCTCAAATAACCATCCGTTGTGCGCTTGTCATCGTGCAAAAGGTTTGCTGTAGCATCGCCGCCCGCGGCATCCACGTCAGTTGCGTGTTTAGCCCTCAAGTCGTGCTCGGTAAACCGCTCACCAGATTTGTGCTTTCAAGCGCTCGGGTCATCACAGCAGATCGCCAGCGATTCTGAAACGCGCTGTCACTCAGCGGTTTTCCGACGCGGTCATATACCATCGGTAAACCTTGTTCGCCAGCGGCGCAACACCATCGATGCTGAGCGATTGGCTTTGAGAGCCGAGGTTAACCGGCTGTTCATCAAATGGATCGGAGCATGAGCCGTCGAGGAAATTGCTGGGATACTCCAATAGAAAGGCTGTTCCGGAGCCTTAAACCGAGGGGTTAGCGTTCGCCCAGAAGGTACTCGCGCACCTTGCGCGAGTACACCAGATTGTTGGAGTTCAGCAGCTCAAAAGCGCCCGCCATTTGGCCGCCATCGAAAGCCTCCCTCACAAACCTTGAAAACCTTCCTGGCAAACCATGCAGCCGATCTGGCCTCCGTGGATTTCTTCACTGTACCCGCGGATACATTCCGGATCAGGTATGTATGTGCCATTCTGAATCCCTATATCGAGAGCATAGTTGGCAGCATCCGGTGGGCGTATCAGTCCCAAGTCAGTTGGAACATTGTTTTTCGACGCCCTGCAGTTGTTGATGTGTTTGCTATACTGAAAAGCACAGTGGCTGGCTTGTTTAGCAAATTATGGAAGGCGCAGATATGACCACACTGGATTACAATTTAGCAGAACTGGAATCTTGGACGAGATTGCACGAGTTGGCGAAGAGTGTCCGCAATACTAGAATCTCGGATCTGCTTGCCAAGGATCCCGGAAGAACGGGTAGATATAGCCAGGAAGCTGCTGGGCTTTTCCTTGATTATTCCAAGAACCTTGTCACCGATGAGGTGATGAAATACCTGTTGCAAATTGTGGACGAATCCCCGCTTTATGCCCGCCGTGACAATCTGTTCCAAGGGGCAAATATCAACACCACGGAGGGGCGCCCGGTTTTACACTGCGCACTAAGGGCGAGTCCTGCGCAGTTGTCCAAAGACGGGCTCGATGACATTAGCGAAAAAATCACCGAACAAAAAAAACGAATCAGGCAGTTTAGTGACCAGATTCGTTCCGGCAGTTGGTTGGGTTCGACGGGAAAGCCCATTACCGATATTGTAAATATCGGTATTGGTGGGTCGGATCTTGGGCCAAAACTTGCCTGCGAAGCCCTAAAGGAATTTGCACACGAGCGGATCCATTGCCATTTCGTCTCCAATGTCGATGGTGAGTCGATCAACAGTACGTTGAAATCACTGGACGCGCAGACGACGCTGGTTATTATTTCCAGTAAGACATTTACTACTCAGGAAACGTTGCTGAACGCAAAAGCCGCAGCCAGTTGGTTTGAGAACCAACTTAAGATAACGAATGTTTATCAGTCTCCTCACTTTATCGGTGTGACGACGTCACCGAAAGAAGCGGCAAAGCTGGGAATCAACGAGAGTAATATTCTTGAATTCTGGGATTGGGTTGGCGGTAGATATTCTCTTTGGTCAACCATCGGCTTGTCGATCGCGATCTCCATTGGTTACGAGAACTTCGCGCAAATGCTCGACGGCGCCCAACAGATGGATATTCATTTCCGGGAGTCACCTGCTGCTGACAATATGCCCATCATTCTGGGGGTATTGGGCATCTGGTATGGGAATTTTTTAAATGCGGAAAGCCACGCAGTCATTCCCTACTGTGAACGGCTGTTTAACTTACCGTCCTATATACAGCAGCTTGATATGGAGAGTAACGGTAAGAGCGTGACATTGGATGGCAGGCAGGTGAGTTACTCCACTGGGCCTGTTATTTGGGGGCAGCCGGGCACCGAAGCGCAACACAGTTTCTTTCAGCTTCTACACCAGGGCACCCACGTCATCCCCGTGGACTTTATCGGGTTGCTGGGCGATGACCTCAGCTCACCTGAACATCACCGGATATTGCTGGTGAACATGTTCGCCCAATCTGCTGCCCTGATGCTAGGGAAGCAGGATTCGGAACGCCGCCCTTATCGGAACTATGAGGGAAACAAACCCTCAAACACGCTGCTTATGGATAAGCTGACACCCAGCACGTTCGGTGCGCTGTTGGCGCTTTACGAACATAAAGTGTTTGTTCAGGGTTGTCTGTGGAACATCAATTCGTTCGACCAATGGGGTGTCGAACTGGGCAAGGAGCTGGCCCGGAACATGTTAGACGCAGAATCTGGAACGGCTGAACTGGATCCTTCAACCAGAGGATTGCTGGACAGACTCAATGCGTTCCAGTCTTGAGATTGCCGCATCTGAATCTGATCTGATTACATTCAAGGTTTGGTCTCTGCAGTATTCACGGCTCCTAAGGTGCAATTGGATGCTGGCACAAGAGGGTCGCCACCAGTTCAACACTGGCGAATACTGGAACAGGCAATGAATAACCTGGAAAAACTGTTCTATTTTAGAGGCGTATCCGCAGATTATCTCAACTACTCCGCGGAGCGAATAGTTGTTCCTCACGAGACTAGAGTCAAACTTCTGGAGGCGGTTGGATACGATGTAACAAATGATGAAGCTGTCGCGCAGGCCGTGTATGAATTGGACGCACTGCCCTGGAAGAGCTGGCTTAAAACGTTCAATATTTTGCGTTCCGGGGAATCGGAATATGTCGACATTCGAGTACACCCAGAGGAGAGATCGACATCAATTTCCTATCAGATCACCACAGAAGCGGGTGAACTACTCGAAGGCGAGCTGACGCCTGCGGAATTACCCGAAGTTGGCGAATACTATATTGACGGTATTCGTTACCGTGCTCACCGATACCCTCTCGCAGGTCTGCCGCTTGGTTATCATCAGATCGTACTGTCGAACGCCTCTCGAAAGGAGCAGGCTGTCCTGGCTGCTGTTCCGCCGAAGTGTTTCGAGATCGGCAACGGTCATTCAGACCGCTTGTGGGGAATCAATTGTCAGCTTTATACACTGCGTTCCGAACGCAATTGGGGCATTGGCGATTTCAGTGACTTAATGGAGTTGATCGCCAGCAGTGCCAGCGTTGGCATGGATGTAGTGGCGCTGAATCCGCTGCATGCGCTCGATATGTCCGCAGAGGATTTCTCCAGTCCTTACAGCCCCTCCGACCGCTGTTTTCTCAATCCACTGTATTTGGACCCGGAACGGATTCCGGAGTTTTGGGAATGTCAGACAGTAATCTCGCAGTTTCGCAGCCCCGCCTGCCAGAAAAAACTGGCAGCTTTACGGGGCCTGACACACGTCGACTACCGGGGTGTGGCCGAGCTCAAGTACCCGGTTTACGAAGCGCTGTTTCAGCACTTTGTTGCGCAGGAGATAGAGCGGCGTACGGAGCGGGCGCAAGCGTTCGATCTTTTTGTGCAGCAGCGCGATGATCCACTGACAAGATTTACTCAGCACGAATCCCGGCACGATCTTCAATCCCTCGGTGTGAGCCGCGCCACTTCGACTGATCCACGTTTTCACCAATACCTGCAATGGCTTGCCCGGCAGCAGTTGCAGCAGTGCCAAACCCTCGCGCTGGAGTGTGGCATGAGCGTGGGTCTGATGGGTGACCTGGCTGTGGGTGCAGTTAAAGAAGGAGCGGAAGTTCAGGGCAACGCCGAGCTGTTTTGTGACGCGGCTACGATTGGTGCGCCGCCGGACCCCTTCGCACCGCAAGGTCAAAACTGGAATTTGCCCGCCCCGGATCCAATTGCGTTACAGCGAGATAACTACCGGCACTTTATAGAACTGCTGGCGGCCAATATGTCCTGCGTCGGTGCAATCCGCATCGATCATGTCATGGGGTTGTTGCGTTTGTGGTGGTGTCTGCCCGGGCTCGCTGGAGGCGCCTATGTGTACTATCCTTTTGAAGATTTGTTAGCGATTTTATGTCTGGAGAGCCACCGCAACGATTGTCTGGTAATTGGTGAGGATCTGGGTGTTGTGCCACAGGAGCTGCGCTCCAGAATGGCGGCGACCGCTGTTTACGGCAACAAGGTCTTTTATTTTGAGACAACCCACGATCGACAGTTCAAACCACCGCAAGATCACCAGGTTGACGCTATGTTAATGGTGACCAACCATGACGTTGCAACTCTGGCGGGTTGGTGGAACCTGGCAGATTTGAGCCTGCGCGGTGCAATGGGTTTAGTGGACACGGTCAATGAGCTACCCGATCTGTTACGACAGCGAAGAGCAGATAAAACCAGACTGTTATCTTGGCTGCATGCGCAGGAGTTGTTGCCTGAGAGTTGGCTTACTGACAATGCGCAATCCAGAGATGAACAGCCCTTCGATATCAGCTTGTGCGGAGCCATCCTCAGGGCTTGCGCGCGCAGCCGATCGCGGATAATGCTGTTCCAGCTGGATGACCTGCAGCTGCTGGAAGCGCCGGTAAATATACCGGGAACCCACCGAGAGTATCCCAACTGGCGCAGAAAGCAGGCGATTGAGACCAAGGCTCTGTTTAAAGACTCCCAAATCCTGGCGCTGTTGGCGTCTACCTATCGGGAAAGAAAGCAATGAACAGCCGAGCGATTAGCCTGTTAAACAACGAGGAAATTGATGCGATTCTTACGGCGCGCTGTGACGATGTATTCTCGAGACTGGGAATGCATGAGCATCCCACCGGGAAGGGGCTCATTGCCAGAGTATTCCTGCCCGGCGCCGCCGGTGTTGATGTCATAGCCAGTAAGGATAATAAAAAGGTAGCGTCTCTCGCGTTGGTCGATGAGGTCGGCCTTTTTGAAGGACCACTGGGACGCAGGCGGAAACCCTTTGCCTACCACCTCAGAGTCGATTTTGGAAACGACACTGTGGTAATGGAAGACCCGTACCGATTTCCGTCGCTGTTGAACGATGACGACGTGTATCTGTTCGGTGAAGGTACGCAGGAGCGACTGTACCAATGGATGGGAGCGCACCCCAGGCAGATTGATGGCGTGGACGGAACGTCATTTGTAATATGGGCGCCCGACGCGGGACGCGTTTCGGTCGTGGGCGACTTTAATGGCTGGGACGGACGTCGTCACGTCATGCGCAAACATCCGGCATCGGGCCTGTGGGAAATATTTCTCCCGGGTGTTAGTCAGGGTCAGGTCTATAAATTTGAGATCGCAACCCGCAGCGGTGAAATTCTACCGCTAAAAGCGGACCCTTTGGCGTATGCCATGCAGGGCTCACCGAATACAGCATCCATAATACCCGCAACCCAGCCCTACAAGTGGCAGGATGATTCCTGGATGGACGCTCGAAAAACCACCAGTAATCACTATCGCCAAGCGGTTTCGATCTACGAGGTACATCTTGGGTCCTGGCGGCGCAGTGTCGAACGAGGCGGTGAGTATGTGTCTTATCGGGAACTGGCTGAACAGCTCGTACCCTATGTTATTGATCTGGGGTTTACCCATATTCAACTGATGCCAGTGTCGGAATATCCCTTTGATGGTTCCTGGGGATACCAGCCGATAGGTTTATACGCCCCGACCAGTCGTTTTGGTACTCCGGACGATTTCAGGTTTTTTGTTGATCGTTGCCACCGCGAGGGAATCGCAGTACTGGTAGATTGGGTCCCGGGGCATTTCCCTACGGATGAACACGGTATTGGCCGCCTGGACGGCAGCTGCGCGTACGAACACGAAGATATCCGCAAGGGGTTTCATCCCGACTGGAACACCCTGATCTACAACTATGGTCGGGGCGAAGTGGTCAGCTATTTATTGAGCAACGCAATGTATTGGCTGGAACAGTTCCATATCGACGGATTGCGAGTCGACGCGGTCGCCTCTATGTTGTATCTGGATTACAGCCGCGAAGAAGGCGAGTGGCTCCCCAATGTACACGGCGGGCGCGAAAATCTGGAGGCGATCGAATTTCTCAAACAGGTGAATAGCCGTGTTTACTTCAATCACCCTGGGGGCATGATGATAGCCGAGGAGTCAACCGCCTGGCCCGGAGTCTCACGGCCCATTGAGCAAGGTGGCCTGGGCTTCGGCTTTAAATGGAATATGGGGTGGATGAACGACTCTTTACGTTACATGGAACGGGACCCGGTTCACCGCCAATACCATCATCACGAAATGACCTTTAGCCTGGCCTACAGCTTCAGCGAAAATTTTATACTGCCCCTGAGCCACGACGAGGTGGTTCACGGCAAGGGTTCGCTACTGCATAAAATGCCTGGTGACGACTGGCAGAAATTTGCGAATCTGCGCGCCTTTTATGGTTTTATGTGGACCCATCCCGGCAAGAAGCTTCTGTTTATGGGCGGCGAGTTCGCTCAGCGTCAGGAGTGGAACCACGACCAGAGTCTGGACTGGCATCTGCTCGACGACCCCATGCACAGTGGCGTGCGTAATCTGATTCGGGATTTGAATCACGTGTATCGGGAGCTGCCTGCGCTGCATGAGCTGGACTGTGATGGCCGTGGGTTTGAGTGGGTTGAATCTGAAAATGCCCAGCAGTCAGTGCTGGTTTATTTGCGCAAGGACGAGGCGGGTGCGGCACCGGTGCTGGTGGTCGTCAATCTGACACCGACGGTCTACTCAGACTATAAGTTAGGCGTGCCGTTATCTGGTCATTATCGGGAGCGACTCAATACTGACAGCCAACATTATGGCGGCAGCAACATAGGCAATAGGGGTAGCTTGTTGGCTGTTGACGAAGCTTGTCATGGCCAGCCCTGCCATCTGACGGCCAGCATTCCGCCGCTGGCGACGGTTATTTTCAGTTGGCAGGCTCCTTGAAAATGACGACTCGGATGCTATCTGGCCATCACCACACTTTGGGTGCGCACTGGGACGGGGAGGGCGTCAACTTCGCGTTGTTTTCAGCCCATGCCGAGGCGGTCGAGTTGTGTCTGTATGATGTCACAGGACAAACGGAAACAGCCCGATATACGCTGCCGGAAAAAAACCACGAGGTTTGGCATGGCTATCTGTCCGGACTCGATCCGGGCGCCGTGTATGGTTATCGCGTATACGGACCCTACAACCCCCAGGCAGGACATCGTTTTAATCATCACAAATTGTTGCTCGACCCCTATGCCCGCCAGTTGATCGGAGAGTTCCGCTGGAATGATGCCCACTTTGGCTATCGCCGCGATGACCCCGAGGAAGATCTCTCTTTTGATACCCGTGATAATGCGCCCTTTATGCCAAAGTGTGTGGTCACAGCGCCGTCAGTTTTTGCAGATGATACCCGACCCAAGAAGCCGGATGTTTCCTGGAGCCAGACGGTAATTTATGAAACCCACGTGCGTGGATTCACCTTACAGCATCCCGATGTCCCGGAACTTGCGCGCGGAAAGTTTGCCGGGCTAGGTCACCCGAAAATTATTGCCTATCTCAAAGCCCTTGGTATCACCAGTGTCGAACTCTTGCCGGTGCAGGCGTTTAGCGATGAACATTTCGTTTACGAGAAGGGCCTGCGCAATTACTGGGGTTATAACACGTCAAGTTTTTTTGCACCGCACACGGCGTATCTGAATGAAAATGATGCGGCAGAATTCAGGCATATGGTTGATAACTTTCACCAAGCCGGTCTCGAGGTTCTGCTGGATGTTGTTTACAACCATACCAGTGAGAGTAATCGCCTCGGCCCCACTATGAGTTTCCGTGGCATTGATAATGCCTCCTATTATCGACTGCAGGCGGAGAACCCCCGCTACTACGTCAATGATACCGGCTGCGGAAATACGCTTAACGTGAGTCATCCCAGGGTGCTGCAATTGGTGATGGACAGTTTGCGCTATTGGTCCAGCGACATGGGTGTGGACGGTTTCCGATTTGATTTGGCGCCGGTGATGGGGCGTGAACCCAAGGGTTTTAACCCACGGGCCAGTTTCTTCCAGGCAATTGCCCAGGATCCCCAGCTGTCGCGAATAAAATTGATTGCCGAACCGTGGGATATCGGTCCCGGCGGCTACCAGTTAGGCAACTTCCCCGCGCCCTGGAGCGAGTGGAATGATGACTACCGCGATACTGTGCGTCGCTTCTGGCGGCGGGAGCCTGGACAGCTACCGACACTCGCACGACGCTTGCACGGCTCGGGCGATATTTTTGAGCGCTCGGGTCGCCGTCCGTACGCCAGCGTTAATTTCATCACCAGCCACGATGGCTTTACCCTACGTGATTTAGTGAGCTATCAGCAACGGCACAATTCGGCCAATGGTGAAAACAACAACGACGGTCATCGAGAAAATCTTAGCGAAAATTTTGGTGTGGAAGGTCCGACTGATGATGCGGCGATAGCGACAGCGAGGCGTCGTCAACAACGGAACCTGCTAGCCACATTGCTGGTCTCCCAGGGAACGCCAATGATTCTTGCGGGCGATGAGCTGGGGCGCAGCCAGCAAGGCAATAACAATGCCTACTGTCAGGACAATGAGCTGAACTGGATCGATTGGCCCTCGTTAGGGAAACACAGTGAAGATCTCAACGCATTTGTGACCTTGTTACTCAAACTGCGCGCAGACTACCGGATTTTGAGCCATCCCAGCTATATTCATCCGCCTCATCGACCGGAGAGCTACGATATAAAGTGGCTCAACAGCGATGGGCTGGAAATGCGCGAAGAACATTGGCAAGAGCACCACAGTTTTTTACTGGGCTACCTGCTAACGGGGCCCCACGACGAGCAGTCGCGTGTGACTTTGCTGGTCATATTTAATAACAGTACTCAGCAGCAGGAATTTCAGCTTCCGGACTATCAGGCAGAATCAGGGGAGTCGGCACTTTGTTGGCGCTGGCTTGCAGATACCAGTCGGGAACGCGGCATACCAGAGCGCCCCTCAGCCGCTTCCGGCGAAAAGCTGAATATTGACGAGCGCTCAGTGGCGATTCTAGGTTGTAATAAAGACATCAGGTTTGCACAGGGCACAAGCAATGATTAATCGCATAAAAGTCAGCAACGCTCAGGTAGAGCCCTTGGGTATGGATGAACAAAAGGTGGCCGAGGATCTTAACCGGCACGTGAGTTTGACACTGGGTCGCGACGAGGGCAATGAATCGCACGGCTACCTATTTGATGCCTTAGCTCTCACAGTGCAGGATCGCCTCATAGAACGATGGCGCGCGACTCGCGACCGCTATCGGGCCGAGCGTCCCAAACGTGTGAGTTACCTATCCATGGAATTTCTGATGGGTCGCGCGCTGAGCAATGCGGTCAACAATCTGGACCTTGAACAACCGGTTCGCCAGGCCTTAAGCAGCTACGGCTGCACACTGGAAGAGGTGGTGCAGGAGGAGCTGGACGCGGGCTTGGGCAATGGTGGTTTGGGCCGACTCGCCGCCTGTTTTCTCGATAGTTGCGCTAGCCTGCAGTTGCCGGTAACCGGTTATGGTATTCGCTACGAATACGGCATGTTTAATCAGAAAATAGTTGACGGTCATCAGGTGGAATGCCCAGATAACTGGTTGCGAGATGGCAGTCACTGGGAAGTCGAATCTCCAGAAAATACCGTGCGGGTAAAGTTTTTTGGTCACAGTGAGTATTACCGGGACCAGGCTAATCGTCAGCATTCGCGCTGGATAGATACGCAGGACGTGTTGGCCGTGCCCTACGATGTGCCGGTGCCGGGGTATCGCAATGAAACCGTAAATACGCTGCGTTTGTGGAAATCTGCAGCCACCGATGAATTTAATCTCGAAGATTTCAATGCGGGCAGTTATACCGAGGCCGTCGCCGCGAAGAATCTCGCGGAACAAATCACCATGGTGTTGTACCCCAATGACGCCAGTGAAAACGGTAAGGAGCTGCGTTTGCGGCAACAGTATTTTCTTGCCTCTGCCAGTCTGCAAGATGTTTTGCATCGTTGGGTAAAAAATCATGGAGAGGATTTCAGTGAGTTTGGGGAGAACAATTGTTTCCAATTGAACGATACGCATCCGTCCATCGCAGTTGCTGAATTGATGCGTTTGCTAATGGACGATTATCTGCTGAACTGGGAGCAGGCATGGAAAATTACCAGCAGTACCATGGCCTATACCAATCACACCTTGTTACCCGAGGCTTTGGAAAGATGGTCGGTAGGGCTTTTCAAGGAATTACTGCCCCGGCTGCTCGACATTATCTACGAGATCAACGCTCGATTTCTCACCCTGTTGGCCGAGCGCTGGCCCGGAGACAGAGCGCGCCAGCAAAGACTGTCAATCATCGAGGAAGGTGATCATCCACAGGTCAGAATGGCCTATCTCGCCATTGTTGGCAGCCATTCTGTCAACGGCGTGGCGGCCCTGCACACCCAGTTGTTAATAGAGGGCTTGTTCCACGAGTTCTATCAACTGTGGCCAGAAAAATTCAATAACAAAACCAATGGTGTAACGCCCAGGCGCTGGCTGGCCCTGTCGAATCCCGGTTTAAGCGAATTGATAACAGAGGTGATCGGCCAAAATTGGATACGGGACCTGGATGAAATCGCACGGCTGCGGCTATTTGCCGATGACGAGGCGTTTCGACTGCGCTGGCGGGCTGTCAAGCAAGCCAATAAAGCGCGACTGGCAGGGCTTGTTGAACGAGATTGCGGCGTCCGGTTTGATCCGGACATGCTGTTTGACGTCCAGGTGAAACGTATTCATGAGTATAAACGGCAGTTACTCAACGTACTGCATATCATTCATTTGTATGACCGGGTTGTCCGGGGTGATGTGAAGGGCATGCAACCCCGCTGTGTGCTGATCGGTGGAAAGGCAGCGCCAGGCTACGTCATGGCAAAGACTATCATCAAGCTGATTAACAATGTAGCGGCAGTGATCAACAAGGATAGGCGCATGCAGCCCTGGTTACGGGTGGCTTTTTTACCTAACTATCGAGTCACTTCCATGGAAGTGATTTGTCCGGGCACCGATTTGTCCGAGCAGATCTCAACGGCGGGCAAGGAGGCATCAGGTACCGGCAACATGAAGTTTATGATGAATGGCGCCCTCACCATTGGCACACTCGATGGCGCCAATATTGAAATTCGTGAGGCGGTGGGACCGGAAAACTTTTTCCTCTTTGGTCTTGAGGCGCACGAAGTCCAGGCCGCACGGCAAAGCTATAACCCGGATGCCATTATCGCTGATGACGCGGATTTTTCACGGGTGATGCAATTATTGGAAAGCGGACATTTCAATTTGTTTGAGCCCGGTATCTTTGATTCCGTGGTCGCCTCCATTCGCAGTTGCGACGATGCCTGGATGACCGCGGCAGATTTTCGTGGCTACATCAATGCTCAGCAGGCTGTGTCCACGGCCTATCAGGACACGCAAGCCTGGACCCGTATGAGTATTTACAACACGGCGGCCAGCGGTCGCTTTTCGAGTGACAGAACGATTCGAGACTATAGTAAAGAAATATGGGGATTGTGCTGATTCCTCAATATCCACTATTTCAACCCGGCATAACACGAGGAATTCACCATGGATGATACAAAGTCCAATGAAAAAATGAATGAGAGCCCTCGCTATGTAAGTCGTTTAACAAAAGACACACTTGCCTTGATATTGGCGGGAGGGAGGGGGTCCAGGCTTTACGAGCTGACCGATTGGCGGGCGAAGCCCGCCCTGTACTTTGGTGGCAAGTACCGCATTATTGATTTTCCCCTTTCGAACTGTATCAATTCCGGTATTCGCAGAGTGGGCGTGCTTACCCAGTACAAGTCGCATTCCCTGCTGCGCCACCTGATGCAGGGATGGAGCCACTTCAAGAAAGAGCTGGGAGAATTTATCGAAATTCTACCAGCATCCCAACGGTATTCGGATGACTGGTATCAGGGTACCGCCGATGCGGTCTACCAAAATATGGACATAATCCGCGCGGAGAATCCCAAGTACGTGATGATATTGTCTGGCGACCATATTTACCAAATGGACTACGGTGACATGCTCGCGCAACATGTGGATAGAGGCGCCGATATGACGGTCTCTTGTCTGGAGGTTCCTATTGAGGAGGCTGCCGGCGCCTTTGGTGTGATCAGCGTTGACGAAGAGGGGCGGGTGATAGCCTTCGATGAAAAACCCGAGCATCCAACACCGATACCCGGTGAGAGTGGGCTGACGCTGGCCTCCATGGGCAACTATATATTCAACACCGAATTTTTGTTCGAGCAGTTGCTAAAGGATGCGGGAAATCCGGATTCAAACTCTGATTTTGGTGCGGATATTATTCCCTCCATTATTAAAAGTCACAAGGTGTACGCCTCTCCTTTTCGCGATCCGCGAACCAAAGGGCGACCTTACTGGCGGGATGTGGGGACTCTGGATTCTTATTGGGAGGCGAATATGGAACTGGTTTCACCACAGCCTGCGTTTAATCTGTACGATGCGAGTTGGCCTATATGGACTTATCAATCGCAGTTGCCGTCGGCCAAGTTTCTGTTTGATGACGACGATCGTCGGGGCATTGCGGTTGATTCAACAGTATCCAGTGGCTGTATTGTATCTGGGGCCAAATTGCGAAAGTCCCTGCTGTTCTCGAATGTCCGGGTCGATAGCTACACAGATATAGAGGAATCTATCTTGTTGCCCAATGTGACTGTGGGTCAGCGTTGTAAAATTCGCAAAGCCATTCTTGACCGCGGCTGTCACATTCCAGACGGGTCTGAAATTGGTGTCGATCATGAGCAAGATAAAGCCAACGGTTATCGGGTAACGGCCAAGGGTGTGGTGCTGGTGACACGGGGTATGCTGGGTCAGCCGGAAGGCTTTGCTTAGGCATTGGGGGAATAGCTATGGCGATAAAAACAATTTCTACGCAGGTTTTTGAGGGGCAAAAGCCAGGCACCTCTGGTTTGCGAAAAAAAGTGAAGGAGTTTCAGCGCAGCGGCTATCTGGAAAACTTCGTTCAGGCCATTTTTAATACGATAGCCCCCTGCGATGGCCACACATTGGTCGTCGGCGGTGATGGCCGGTTTTTCAATCGGGAAGCCATTCAAGTGATTATTCGCATGGCTGCCGCGAATGGTTTTTCACGGTTGCTGGTGGGCCAGGGGGGCATTCTCTCTACGCCAGCGGCTAGCTGTATCATTCGAAAACACCAGGCCCGCGGCGGGATAATTCTGTCTGCCAGTCACAATCCCGGTGGGCCGGATGGCGATTTTGGCATCAAGTTCAACGGCGACAATGGTGGCCCAGCGCCAGAAAGCTTAACTGACAGCATATATCAACAGACACTGTCGATTGATCACTATCTTATCGAGGACGCGGAAGATGTGAACCTCGATCAATTGGGAGCTTACTCGCTGGCGGGCACCGCGATAGAAATCATCGACCCCGTTGCAGACTATGCTGATCTTATGGCATCTCTGTTCGATTTTGAGCGCATGAAGGCCTTACTGACGAACGGTAAGTTCCGCATGTGTTTCGATGCCATGCACGCGGTCACCGGGCCCTATGCCAAAGAGATATTTGAACGTCGTCTGGGCGCAGCAGAGGGCACAGTGATTAATGGCGTGCCGTTAGAGGATTTTGGTGGCGGTCATCCGGACCCCAATCAAGTACACGCCCACGAACTGGTGGCACTACTGAATGGGGATAACCCTATGGACTTCGGCGCCGCCTCGGATGGCGACGGTGACCGCAATATGGTCCTCGGCAAAGGTTTTTACCTCAATCCCTGCGACAGTCTGGCGGTCATGGCGGCCAACGCACAGTATATACCCGGCTATGCTGAGGGTATCGCAGGGATCGCAAGATCCATGCCCACTAGTCGGGCGGCCGACCGAGTGGCGAAAAAACTGGGCATCCATTGCTATGAAACGCCAACGGGCTGGAAGTTTTTTGGCAATCTACTGGATGCGGGGAAGATTACGCTTTGTGGAGAGGAGAGCTTTGGTACCGGCTCGGATCATGTCAGGGAGAAGGATGGGATGTGGGCGGTACTGTTCTGGCTCAACCTGATCGCAGTGAGAAACCAGCCTCTGGGCGAAATTGTCAAGAATCACTGGACACGATATGGCCGTGATTACTTTACCCGTCACGATTATGAAGCTGTGAATAGTGAACGCGCGGCGGACATGATCGAACGATTGCGTGGGCAATTGCCCGATCTCCCGGGGCGGGAATTCGCCGGCCTTTGTATCGAATCTGCCGACGATTTTAGCTACACCGATCCCATTGATGGCAGCGAAACCTGTAATCAGGGTGTTCGGATTTGTTTTGACAACGGCGGCCGGGTTGTATTCCGCCTCTCCGGTACAGGAACCGAGGGCGCTACGCTTCGGGTTTACTTTGATCAGTATCAAAATGACCCCACACTGTTGGGGCAGGACCCACAAAAGGCTTTGGCGACCTTAATGGACGCTGCAGATCAAGTTGCCGGGATTATCGAGTATACCGGACGCGAGAAGCCGGACGTGATTACCTGATATGGGGAAACAGCAATGAAAGTGCTGATGGTGGCCGCCGAGAATGACGCTATCCCCGGTGGCAAGGTCGGTGGTATCGGCGATGTTGTTCGCGACATTCCCATTGCTCTGGCTAGCAAGGGACATCAGGTCGATGTGGTGACGCCGGGTTACGGAGCCTTTTCAGCGTTACCCGGTAGTGAGCGGGTAGGAACACTCCAGGTTATGTTCTGGGGCCAGCGACAAGCCGTCGACATTTTTCGAGTTCCCGGAAAAAAACCCTGGAAAAACGTCACCCTATGGGTGCTGGAGCACCCGCTCTTTGCCGCGGGCGGCCCCGGGAAAATTTACTGTGATGATCCGGGTAACAGGCCGTTTGCAACCGACGCCAGCAAATTTGCACTGTTTAGTGTCGCGGTAGCTCAGGCGATTATTGAGGGCAGATTTGCCGCGATTGATGTTTTACATCTACACGACTGGCACGCTGCAATGGTGAGTGTGTTGCGGGCCTTTGACCCCACCTACAAAGCATTGAAATCAATCCACACGGTATACACTATCCACAATCTTGCCTTACAGGGCGTTCGTCCAATGGCGGGTGACGAATCCTCCCTACGTGCCTGGTTTCCCTATTTGAATTACGACGCCCAACGGCTGAATGATCCAAGAGCTCCGCACTGTATCAATCCCATGCGCGCGGGAATAAACCTCAGTGACAAAGTTCATGCAGTGTCACCTACCTACGCCCGTGAAATACAGCAAGCCAGTGATCCAGTGCAGGGCTTCTTTGGCGGTGAGGGGCTGCATGAGGATTTGGAGCGAGCGGCCAAAGAAAATCGCTTGCATGGTATTCTCAATGGCTGTGAATATCCCGGTCCGACTACAAAAACTTTGTCAGCCGGCGAACTATTCTTGCAATGCGAAACTCAGTTGCTGCAATGGGTCGGCCGCAAGCCCGGGGTCGAAAGTGCTCATTTTATTGCCAGTAGACGGCTGGCGCATAATATTTCAGCACTCAGTAGTGCAGCAAACTCCCCCCAGGGCTTACAGAAGCAGCCTTTTCTTGCAACGTCGGTGGGGCGGATTACCGATCAAAAAATGCTGCTATTGCGCCAGAGGATGTCCGATGGCGAAACGGCTCTGGACCATTTGCTCAATGTACTTGGTGACGAGGGCATGCTGGTTCTACTCGGTAGTGGTGATGTTGGGCTGGAGCAGTTTCTGACCGAGGTCTCCTCCCGACGCACAAACTTTATTTTCCTCAAAGGTTACTCCGAGACGATATCCCTTAGTCTCTACAGCAGTGGCGATTTATTTCTGATGCCCAGCTCGTTCGAACCCTGCGGTATCAGCCAGATGCTGGCGATGCGGGCCGGTCAACCCTGCCTAGTGCACAGTGTGGGAGGCTTAAACGATACGGTCAGAGATGCCGAAGACGGTTTTGCATTCAGCGGGGCCAGTCTTCAACAACAGGCCGAAAATATGATTGTTTCTTTCAAGGCAGCCGTCCAACTGAAGTCAGCAGACCCAGCTCAGTGGCAGAGAATAGCTTCGTCCGCTGCCGCCGCCCGATTTTTGTGGAGTGATGTAGCCGATGAGGTAGTGCGTTCCCTGTATACGAATTCTTTGCACAGGTAGCGCAGGGCCACCGGGATCGAAAAAGTTAGGGAGAGCAAGTATGCCAGCTAGAACACCGATCAGAATTGGCATCATGGGCTTTGGTCAGACGGGTCGCCAGATCTATGACTTGGCCTCGCACAGCGATGACGTCGATGTCGTTGCCATTGCCGATATTGGCCAGCCGGAAATTCTGCACTATCTTTTGTGTTCGGAAGTCGCCCAGCCCCAGCGGCATACTATCGAAGGCAATTTCCTGGTGAATCCGCGCTTCAAGACGCGCCTCATTGGCATTGATCGACCGGCCGAAATGCCGTGGGATGTGTTTGGTGTTGACGCGGTGATTGATTCTACCGGCATCTACCGAGACTGTGCGGCCATGCAGGACCACCTGAGGAATGGCGCGCAACGGGTGTTGCTGCGCACTTTGCCCGGTGAGGAAATAGATCGCATTGTCATTCCCGGCATTAATCAGGCCAGTATTGCCGCGAGTGACCGGATGATCTCTGCGGGTTCGGCGACAACCACAGCGCTCGCCCTTCTGTTGCACATTCTTTCCCAGCGGTTTGCGATTGAGTGCGGAAGCATGACGACGGTGCACGCCTACACCTCGGATCAGGCGTTGCAGGATTATGCCGGAGCGGATTTTCGTCGCAGTCGTTCGGGAGCGATAAACATTATTCCCAACACCCACGAGGCTGCTTTGTGGCTGGGCCACATACTTCCGGACTTTGACGGGAAGATCACTACCTCTGCGCTCAATGTGCCCATCTACGAAGGCTGCCTGCTGGACACCAATCTGGTGTTCGAAGACGCCACGGTTACGGCGGAAGATATCAATAATGCCATGCGAGTCAGTGCAAAAGACTATCCGGGTATCGTTGATGTCGTAGAGGACCCTATTGTGTCCTCCGACGTGATCGGTAACTCTCATTCGTTGCTGTTTGATCTCCAGGGAACCATCAAGGCCGGTGAGTCCATTATCAAAACCTTGGGCTGGTATGAGAATCTCGGCCATGCGGCGCGTTTACTGGATGTGGTGCGTTTGTATTCACAGTTGGATCGTCAACAGGAGACCGCGTCATGAGAGTCGCTATCAATGGTTTTGGACGCATAGGGCGGTCGGTATTTCGCATCCTGGATAATGTGGACGGGATCGATGTCGTCGCTATTAACGATCTTTTCGATTTTGGTGCGCTACGCTACCTGCTCAATTACGACACGGTCATGGGGCCCTTTGGCAAGAGCCTGGTCCTTGATGGCGATGAATTTGTGACCCCCAAGGGACGGACCAAATTGCTCAGCGAGCGCAATCCTGCCGATCTCCCGTGGGCGGCATTGGGCATTGATGCGGTGGTGGAGTCGACGGGTGTCTTCCGCAGCCGCGCGCAATTGCAGTGGCATCTCGACGCGGGTGCCAAGCGAGTGGTATTGACCGTGCCTGCGTCCGAGCCAATCGATTACACCGTCGTAATAGGTGTCAACGACGAGGGCCTGAATGAGCAGCACCGTATTATTTCCAACGCAAGCTGTACGACTAATTGTCTGGCACCAATGGCGCGCGTACTGCATGAGGAGTTCGGTATTGTCGAAGGTGTGATCAATACTGTGCATGCCTATACCAACGATCAGCGCCTGGCGGATGTACCGCATTCCGATTGGCGTCGCAGTCGGGCTGCCGCTGCGAATATTATTCCAACCTCTACCGGGGCTGCCAAGGCCGTTGGCGAAGTGCTGCCGGAATTGAAAGGGCGATTACACGGAATTGCCGCACGGGTGCCCGTCCCGGACGGTTCTGTGGTTGACCTGTTTGTAAAGCTGGCGAAGAACGTCTCTGTTGCAGATGTAAACGACACCGTAAAAGCCGCAGCCGCCCGTGAACATCTGAGTGGGATTCTGGCTTACACCGACCGGGCTATCGTGTCTTCGGATATCATAGGCGATTCGCATTCATCCATCTACGATTCCAAGTTCACGGCTGTCATCGGTGGTCGTTACCTGCGTGTACTTAACTGGTATGACAACGAATGGGGCTATTCCAGCCGCGTTTGTGATTTGCTGGCGCGAATTGGTCAGTGGAGTGATTAATGTGGTTAAGAGGTGTTGTTTCTGGCTACTCCCGCCCGTTGAGCAGCGCTTGCATATGCTGAGTGATATCCGGGTTTTCGTAGAGCTTACCAACCATTCTGCTGTATTCATCCGTGAAGGACTTTCTCTGGACCAGGTCACCAAAGACCGACTCCACTTTCAGGAATGCAAGTTTTTCCTTTGATGTTCCGGCAGCCGCCCGATGCAGGGCGTCTTTCATCTCATCGACGATTTCCAGCTGCTCACCGTCCTTGCTCACGCCCTTATCGGAATAGTAGCACCACGCGGCAATCACCAGAGTTGCATATTTAATGCTGCCTCCCTGCTTCAGGTTCTCAGTGATGGTGGGAATCAGAAACACCGGAAGTTTGCTGGAGCTTTCCAGGCAGATGCGGGCCAGGTTGTCCTTGATATTCGGATTCGAGAAGCGTTCGAGAAGGGTATCTTTGTAATCGTCGAGATCAACTCCATCGACCGCATCCAGTACCGGAGTCGCTTCCGAGTCCATGAAGGCGCGCAAATACTTGGCAAATAATTCGTCCGATACACATTCGTCGATTGTTTCGAAGCCATGGATGGAACCCAGGATACCCAGCACGGTGTGCCCCGCATTGAGCAACCTGAGCTTCATCTTTTCATAGGGCGTTACGTCGGGCACAAACTGGGCGCCGACCGCTTCCCATCCGGGTCGGCCGTTGGAGAATTTGTCTTCGATAACCCATTGGCTAAAGGGTTCGCAGGTCACCGGCCAACCATCGCGCATGCCCACCTGGTTCTTCAGATAGTCCATATCAGCCGCTGTGGTTACGGGGGTGATTCGATCAACCATGGCATTGGGGAAGCAGACCTCGCGTTCAATCCATTCGGCAAGTTCCGGGTCCTGTTCACGCACGAAGCCTAACAGCATTTTTCGAGTCAAATCGCCATTGTGCTGGATGTTGTCGCAGGATTGGACGGTGAACGCCGGAATCTTTGCATCCCGTCGCTTTCTCAACGCACTACTCAAATAGCCGAACACCAGTTTGGGTTGCAGCGGATTGTTCAGATCATGCTTCGCGTCAGGGTTGTCAAAATTGAACTCTCCGGTGGCGGGATCTACATTGTAACCGCCCTCTGTAATCGTCAGCGACACAATTTTGGTCTCCGGACTGGCCATCCTGTCGATCACGGAGGCCGGGTCGTCACAGCCCATCAAAAAATCCACGAGGGAGCCGATTACCCGGTTTTCGATTTTTCCATCGGTGTGTTTGACGATGAGAGTGTAGAGGAAGTCCTGATTCTTCAGGATATCCCTCAGCTTTCTGTCTGCCGCCCTTACGCCGACCCCGCAAATGCCCCAGTCGGTACCCATGCCTAAACCCAAGAGTTCATCCGTGTAGCAGGCTTCATGGGAACGGTGAAACCCCCCGACGCCAACGTGCACAATGCCTGTCTTAAGCTCGCTGCGGTTGTATTCAGGGTATACAACGTCGTCTGGTAACTGATGCAGATTGTTCTGATTAAGGCTGATGGCATCTTTCATAACGTAGGCTCCACACTTATCTCCTTAGCCTAGTTCACTCAACGGTTTCTGCCACGGTGTCAAACCGTCTGTTGGTCTGTCCTTGAGGCCGCATGTGACACCGTATCGGCAGGTAAACCGTGTTGGTGAAGTCGCTCAGCGTGGACTAATGTTATTAATACACAACTGGCCAGTAATGAGGTAGCGCTAGTCTATAAAGAGCGACGGAGGTCGAATGAAAAACATGTTGCGCACTTTGGTTGCCGCATGGGCAATGTTGTTACTGGCAGGTGTGGCCACTGCAGAAACGATTACCATCGCCACCGTGAGCAATGGCGACATGATCCGCATGCAAGAGTTGGCGGTCGAGTTTACCGCTGAAAATCCCGATATCGAGCTGGAATGGGTTACGCTGGAGGAGGGTATTCTGCGCCAGCGGGTTACCACCGATATTGCAACGAACAGTGGGCGCTTTGATATCGTCACTATCGGAAGCTACGAAGCACCGATCTGGGCGATGCGCGGTTGGTTATTGCCCCTGAGCGATATGCCCAAGGAATACGATGTCGATGATCTGATTCCCTCGATAAAAGAAAGCCTGTCTTATAAAGGGGTTCTTTATGCCGCGCCTTTTTATGGCGAGTCGTCGTTCACCATGTACCGCACGGACTTGATTGAAGCTGTCGGCTTAGCGATGCCTGATGAGCCCACGTGGGATTTTATCCGCAAGGCCGCGGCGGCGATCGCTGAAAAAAACCCTGAAGTCCATGGCATTTGCCTGCGTGGCAAGCCTGGCTGGGGTGAAAATGTCGCCCTGATCACAGCCATGGCCAACTCCTACGGCGCGCGTTGGTTCGATGAAGAGTGGCACCCCCAGTTCGACAGTGCAGCATGGTCCGGCGCAATAAATGACTACGTCAAGCTGTTGCAGGACTTCGGTCAGCCGGACCCCACATCGACCGGCTACACGGAAGCGCTGGCGCTATTCCAGGCGGGCAAATGCGGAATCTGGATCGACGCGACGGTTGCGGCATCGGCCGTTTCCGATCCGCAGACATCGAGGGTCGCGGATCATGTCGGGTTCGCCAAGGCGCCTGACCGGGGCCTCGGCAAGCGGAGTAATTGGCTCTGGACCTGGGCGCTTGGGGTATCTGCAGCGTCGGAACACCAGGAGGCCGCAAAGACATTCGTGGCGTGGGCAACGTCCAAAAAATACGCCCAGCGGGTGGCGGAGCGCGACGGTTGGCTCAACGTCCCGCCAGGCACACGAGTGTCGCTATATAACAATCCCGAATATCTGCAAGTCGCGCCTTTCGCCCAGATGGTGCTGGCGGCAATCGAGACCGCAAATCCGGGCGATCCGACGGTCGATAAGGTGCCCTATACAGGAATACAGTACGTCGCGATTCCGGAATTTCCCGCAATGGCGACGGCTGTTGGCGAGCGATTCGCAAAATCTCTGGAGGGTGAGATTTCCACTGCAGAGGCTTTGGAAAATGCGCAATGGGTGACGGAAAAGGTTATCGAACGAGCTCGGTTTATTCTGGATGACTAAGGCAAAAGCGGGGGATGATGCCCGTATCTCCGTCTTTGCGAGGCAAACATTCGAATAAAGGCAAACGAGGGTTCAACATGACCAATATCGCAAAGGAAGAGAATCAGCCTATCGCGGAGATGGACGACGAACTCCTACCGATTCCGGAGCACCGGACGCACGGTCCAGGGCACTTTCTCGGCCTCTATGGGTCCGAACACGTTGCTGCGACCGAATTCGTCATTGGCGCTGCATTTGTGGCTATGGGCGCGACGATCCACGACATCCTGCTCGGGCTGTTCATCGGCAATACGCTTGCCGTGCTGAGCTTCTGGCTCATCACCGCGCCGATCGCGGTCAAAACGCGGCTTAGTCTTTACACCTATCTCGAACGCAACATGGGCGAGCTGGTCCCGCGGCTCTACAACGGTGCGAATGTGCTGATCTTCGTGGCCATCTCGGCCGCCATGATCACCGTATCGGCAACTGCCGTTCGGATACTCTTCGATATTCCGCCTCAGATCTATCCCTATCCCAGCAATGCCGCCTTTGCGGCCATCGCCGCATCGGCAAGCGTGATCGCTGTGGTGGTGGCCTATTACGGTTTCAAGGTGGTGGCCGAGTTTGCCACCATCTGCACACCCTGGCTGATGGTGATGTTCACGGCGGGTGGCATGGTGCTGATCCCGGCGCTAAACGAAACGCTGACCGGTTACACGACGCTTGCAAGTTTCTCGGACTTCGTGAATTTGGCGGGAGCGACTGTTTTTACCGGCATCAATGCTGAAGGGGAACCCGGGATCGGATTGTTGGAAGTGATCGGCTTCGCCTGGGCAGCGAACACATTTGCGCACTTCGGTCTCGTCGACATGGCGCTCCTGCGTTACGCAAAAAAATCGATTTATGGCCTTTGTACCGCAACCGGCATGATGTTTGGCCACTACATCGCGTGGATATCTGCAGCACTGATGGGGGCGGCGACGGCGTCGATCATGAAGTTGAGCGTCGCTGTTGTTTCACCCGGGGATGTTGCCTACTACGCGCTTGGCGCCACAGGCTTCGTGATTGTAATTATTGCGGGATGGACAACGGCCAACCCCAACCTCTATCGCGCCGGTCTTGCAGCCCAGGCGGTGTTCCCGAGCGTCGCACGCCAGAAGGTAACGCTTGTTGTCGGCGCTGTGGTGGTCGTGTTAAGTGCTTTCCCGTTCATCTACCGCAGCATCCTGCCAATTCTTGCCTACGCAGGACTTGTTCTTGTACCCATCGGCGGCATTGTACTCGCCGAACAGCACATCTTTCCCAAGCTGGGTTACAAGAGCAACTGGCACCGCCTCAAGGGCGTCAAGGACAATATGCCGGCGCTGATCACCTGGGGTATCTGTCTCGTGTTCGGCTTTGGGTTGAACTTCATCAACATCATCCCGTTCGTCTATCTCTTCCTGCCGACCTGGGTCCTTTCCATCGTCTGCTACACACTCCTCGCCAAGCGAGCCGGTGCCGACAAGAGCTACCCCGAGGCCGAGAAGCGCGAGGCCGACTTCCACCGGAGGGTCGAGGAATACCACGCCGAACTGGCACGGACGGAGAGCAAAGAGCACGTCAAGGACACCTCGATGTTGACCAAGGCCATCCGCGCGATCTGGATTGTTATCGGCCTTGTGATACCAGCCATTCTCGCGTGGCGCGTCTTGTTCAACAGCCCTGATCTGTACGCATATTACGTGAACCGGGAGCTGTTTTACGATGTGACGATCTGGTGCACCCTTATCTACTTCGTGTTTGCCTGGTGGGATTTGCAGCGGTCCAAATCTGTTCAACGGTCCAGCGAAACGTCCGCTGAGAAAGTTGCGGCAGTCTAAGCGCACTGTATGCTGAACTTATCACTCCGGTTTCCAAAGGGGTGCACGAAATGCTCGCGCAGTTGGAAAAGTAGTGACGAGAGCTGGAGGGCGAATGCCACAGAAGGGGATAACTTTAATGACGCAAGCGCATACTCTCAAGACACACGGTAGTTTGTCCGTTGGCGTAAGTATTCGGGGTCACTCTGCAATCGCTTACCCAGCGATGCGTTTGGCCAACGACCTGCGCGCTGTGGTCAGGTGCTTGTCATGATCTTGTGCTGTGGTGAAGCGTTAATCGACATGATTCCGACGGTAGACGTACATGGCCGCAACGCCTATGTGCCGCACCCGGGCGGGTCGGTGTTCAACACGGCCATTGCGCTAGGTCGATTGGGTCTGGAACCGGGGTTTCTTTCTGGTTTGTCCACGGACCTCTTTGGGAAAATGATCCAGAACAGCCTGGCTGAATGTGGGGTCAAACATGCCCTGTCCGTTTACAGTGACCTGCCAACCACTTTGGCCTTTATTGAGCTAAATGACGGCCACGCGCAATATCATTTTTACGACGAGAATACCGCGGGCCGTATGCTGACAGAAGATATGCATCCTCCTATTCCACAAACCGTTTCTGCGATATATTTCGGGGGCATCAGTCTTATCGTTGAACCGTGCTGTGACTTTTATATCAGCCTCGCAAAACGCGCATCACTCGACAAGGTGGTTATGGTTGACCCGAACATCCGCCAAAGTTTCATCCGGGATGTTGACCGCTACCGTGCACGTTTAGACACCTTGCTTGCAGCTTGCAACATTCTGAAAGTTTCTGACGAAGATCTGGACTGGATTGCGCCAGGGCCTCTTTCACTGTTAGAAAAGGCTAAGGAACTGCGTCTGAAAGGTCCGGAAATGGTCATCCTGACGCGCGGAAAAGACGGGGCAACTGCCATATTTGGGGATGATGAGATCGTTGACGTGCCCGCGCGCAAGGCACATGTTGTTGATACCGTTGGTGCGGGCGATACGTTCAATGCCGGGGTGCTCGCAGCGCTGTCAGTAGCAGGTGTTCTTAGCAAAGCTGGCATCGAAAACGTCACGGCAAGTGTCGTGAAAGATGTTCTGGAGTTTGGTGCGCAGGTAGCGGCCATAAACGTCTCTAGATCCGGTGCAAATCCGCCATGGGCACATGAATTGTCGGGATTAATACCGCCGTTTCAAAATGGGAAAAATACTGTTTGATGACGTAAGAAAGGCTGCGCCTGCCGAAAACCCTGTACGTGTTGAGTTTTTAGAACACCTCTGCCCGTGCTAGGAGTCTGCGCGGCAGAAGTGTTCTGAGCAAGGGGTTCTGCCGCGCAGACTCCTATGTAGCTCACCCGTTTCCTGGGTCGGTGAAGAGGTCAGCGAACAACTGGGCCTCATCCCGGCCAAGATCCAAGTGATTAAACTCCAGCTACATCGCCCCATCTTCTATTGTGTGACGAGGTTTTGTATTTATACGCCGTCACTGAGCCTGTTACGTCAAAGATCACGGCCAGGGTAGGTCGCGTTCTTTTGCTCGTCAGCGAGCTTCTGGCGAGTGGCCAGTGTTTCGGGCAGGTTATCCGGGGACGTCCAGCCCTGCAGGTTATCCTCTATCAGCTGTACCAAGGCATCAATGTGGCCGGGAGTGGCATTCAGCGCTGTGATGTAGCTGAATTTCTCACCGCCGGCTTCCATGAAATACCCTCGATTTTCTTCATCAATCTCTTCGACGGTTTCCAGGCAATCTGACGAAAAACCCGGACAAAACACATCAACGGACTTCACTCCCTGCCCGGGAAACGCTTTAAGCGTCTCGTCGGTGTAGGGTTTGAGCCATTCTTCCCGGCCGAAGCGGGACTGGAAAGTGGTCATATAATCTTCTTTCGCCAGCCCCAGCCGTTCAGCAAGCAGCCTCGAGGTTTTATGGCACTCGCAATGGTACGGATCACCCTTGGTCAGGTATTTGAGAGGCACACCATGATAGGACAGCAACAGTTTCTGATTGCGGCCGTGGTTTGACCAGTGGTTGTTGATGTGTCGCGCCATCGCCTCAATGTAGGGCGAGTAGTCCGGGTAATGGGATATAAAGCGCAGATCGGGCAACCAGCGGCGTGTTGAAAAATCTTTGGCTATTGCATCAAAGGTCGATGCGGATGTGGAGGCGGAATATTGTGGATAGAGCGGCAGTACCATCAACTTTCTGACGCCCTGTTCCTGCATTTCGTCAAGCACCTTGGGAATGGAAGGGTTGCCGTAACGCATGGCAAAACCTACAACCACGTCGGGGCCATACTTTTTTTTCAGAGCTTCCCGAATGCCCTCCGCCTGCTTTGCGGTATGGGTCAGCAGTGGTGAGCCCTCAGGCTGCCACACGGTTGCGTAAGCTGCTGCGCTGCGCTTGGGGCGAATGCGGAGGATAATACCATGCAATATCAGCCACCACAGAGGGCGGGGTAACTCCACAACTCTTGGGTCGGAAAGGAATTCCGCCAGATAACGTCGTAAAGCTGAAGGGGTCGGGGCATCAGGCGTACCAAGATTGGTAACCAGCACGCCAATCCTTTCCGGTTGGTTGTGCCGGAAGTTCTCTGAACCTTTGTATTGCATGGGAGGGTGGATCCTGAGCGTTTGAAGCGAAGCGGCTATTTCTGGTTGTCGGACTGTTGCGCCATGCGCGGGGCAAGACCGCTGATATCGTAGCCGGCATTGCTGGCTTTCGTGAATATTTCCCGGGCAGGAGTGGTGCGTGCAGCACTCAGGGCCCAAAGAACCGTGCATCGGGTGCCAGTCCGACAGAAAGCCAATACGGGCTTTTCGGAATCCCGGATCATTGCTGAAAACTGGTCTACGTCTGCGTCGGTCACATTTCCGGAGGCAACGGGCATGTAAATCCAGGTCATACCGTTTTCCCGGGCGGCGGCTTCAATATCAGCCATTGCGGGCTGACCAAATTCTTCCTTATCCGGACGATTAGCTACCAATGTTCTGAAGCCAAGCCTGGCCGCCTCTGCCACATCTCCGTATGTAATCTGGGGCGCAACGGAAATTGTGTCGTCGATCTTTCGGATGTCCATGGGGTTTCGTCTCCGGATTCAATAAAGAGCGAAGCCATCATCGCACAGCTGATGACGTCTGTCAGAATGGGACTGTGTAATTGGGTGTTCATCCCTCGGGTGTCGTTTGAGAGATGGTTTATTATGGAAGAAGCGTATAAGCAGACGCAATATTATAAAAAAGCCCGGCAAGAATGCCGGGCAGAGGCGTGCGAGTAGTATCCATGAAAAACTTCCAAACAAACCGTCGTCAGCAGAGACTCCGGTATAGATAAGTATTGACTATAATTTGAACACTTCAAGGATCGGGCCGCTGCATTTGAAAACATTTTTTCATATGGAACCCGCCTTTATACTGCCGCCTTTGGTAATGCGGCTTCCAGGCCGACTGAAATCGGCTGCAAGCTGTAATACAATAGCGCTTTATATGCATTATCCCACCCCAGAGGTTGTTACATGTCTGATGAGAACGACAAGAAGCCCGAAAACGACCCGCAGCTGGCTGCAAAAATAAAAGGTTCAGCCCGTCAGATATGGCTTGCAGGCTTGGGGGCCTACACCAAGGCAGAAGAAGATACCGGTCGCTTTTTCGAACGTCTGGTTCAGGAAGGTGAGCAGCTCGAAAACAAGACCCGCGGTGCGGTCGAAAAGCAGATTCGTTCAGTGGAAGATCGCGTGGAGGGGGTTCGTGAGCGGGCCACCGGGACCTGGGACAGGCTTGAGCACCTGTTTGACGAACGGGTGTCTGGAGCTTTGCGTCGCTTGGGCATTCATCGAAGGGAAGACTTCGAAGCTCTTGAGCACAGAATAGAAGCTCTGGAGGCCGAATTGTCCGCACTCCGTAACAGTAATAACAGAGATGAAGAAGAGTAGGCTGGTGCCAGCAGCTGACAAGACGGATCTCTACAGATAGTCCCTGCTGATCAGTTTCGCGTCTTCCTGAACATCTGTTGCGAAATAAGGCACCATCAGGTGCATCATCTGATAGACACCTCGGCCGGGATCCACAGATTCTCGATCGTCAAGATGCGAGAGCGTATCAAACGCGCTCCAGTAACATGCGGTGAGGGTTAGCTGTTCACATAGTGAATCCAGCTCGTCCTGCTCGATTTGCATCATGTTCTGGCGCCGCAGGCTTTCGCAAATGCTTCTGAAAGCCCTGGTTTTCTTTTTCAGAACCCGTTTGAAACGAGCCTGTAAACGCTCGTAACGCGATAGCACGTTCACCAGGTCCTGATACAGAAAGCGATAGCGGGCCACCGCTTCAAACAACAGATGCAAGAAAAAGCTCTGTTGATCCAGGCTGATATCCACGTCCTCAGGAACCGCCAGCAGGTCCTGCATTTCCGCCTCGAAGGCTATAAACAGCTCTTCGACAATGTCGCCTTTGCTTCTGAAATGGTAATACAGATTACCCGGGCTGATATCCAGTTCATCTGAAATGAGCAGGGTCGTCACGTTTGGCTCGCCCAGGCTGTTGAACAGCGACAGGCTGGTGTTGAGGATGCGGTCGCGGGTTTTTACTTTGGTCATAGTGCGCCCGGCCAATTCTCAGAGTTCAAAGGTTGCCCACACCGGGCAGTGATCAGATGGCCGCTCCATCCCACGGAAATCATAAGAAACGCCGGCTTCGCGGGCTTTGGGTAACAGGCCGTCGCTCGCCATGATCAGATCAATGCGCAGGCCACGCTTGGGCTCACGCTCGAAGCCTTTGCTGCGGTAATCGAACCAGCTGAATGTTTGCGCATCGTCCGGATGAAGGTAGCGGAACACATCAGTATAGCCGCGGCGTTCAACCTGGCCCAGCCACTCCCGTTCTTCCGGGAGGAACGAACATTTCCCGGTACGCAGCCAGCGCTTGGCGTTTTCCGGGCCTATACCTATGTCTTTATCCGTTGGTGAGATATTCATATCGCCCATGATGACCACATGGCCATCCTGTTCGTTAAGCTCGTCCAGGTAGGCCATCAGGTCGGCGTAGAATTTTTCTTTAGCAGGAAACTTGATCGGGTGACTGCGGCTCTCGCCCTGCGGAAAGTAGCCATTAATTACGGTGAGCTTCTGGCCATTAACGGTGAATTGCCCCGTAATCAAACGGCACTGGGCCTCTTCAGCATCGCCGGGATAGCCTTTAACCACTTGATCGGGCTCGATACGGGAAAGCAGCGCAACACCGTAGTGCGTTTTCTGGCCGTGGAAGTATACGTGATAGCCAAGTTCGCGAATGGCTTCTACTGGAAACTCTTCGTCTCTTACCTTGGTTTCCTGCAGGCCTATGAAATCGGGATTGTGGCTTTCAATCAGCGCTTCAAGCTGATGCAGGCGAGTACGGATACTGTTGACGTTAAAAGACACAAACATCATGGCTAAAAACTCTCCGGCGTTGGTTGCCGCAGAAGTTTAACACATTGAAACCGGTGTATTGCCTTCCCTATGGGGCAGCATCAGGGTGTCAGTTTACATTCCGGGTAGTTGCTGATGGCATAGCGGATAATGGCGGTGTAGTTCTGATCTGCATTCTCGCGCACATTGGTCAGGCCGGCGTAAGCGGTAAGTGCGCCTTTTTCGTTGTAGCCGAGAACGATGGGATCCACCAGGAATTTGAGCAAGAGACTGTCCGGGCGAATTTGCACCACGTGATCAGCCTTCACATCTGCGCTTTCGGCGGGCTCCAGAATAAAGGCGTAATCCGTACCCCGGGTTGGTGCCAGGAAACGGAATTTCACGGATTCGCCGCTGACAATGTTGTCCCAGTGCTGTCGTATCAGGTTGTCAAAGCCTGCATCGACCACCAACTTGTCGGATATTTCTGTGATCGAGCGCTTTGTGGCACCCTCAGGCTGCTGCCACGCAATCGCTACAGAACCTGAAGCCGGGTAAGTGATCTTCAGCGACTCGTCAAAATCGGGCTGCCGGTAATTCACTGTTGGGCGAATAGCCGACGCGCTGTAATCGAGTGTCTTTTCAGCGAAAGTCTCACTGCTGCCTTCGCCCTGCCGCATATACGCAACCCGATGCTCAATTGGTCGGTACACCCCGTTTTCACAGGCGCCATCGACTTGATGCCGCTCCTCATACAGTGTTTCCCCCTCTCGGCTCTGGGCGAATCCGGTGAACTGAAGCACGTCAGCAGACACCTGCCCGGAAAGTGCAACGAGAACAACCGCAAAAGGGGCGAAGCATGAGCATGCACTGCGGTTCATGACGAAAGCTCCGGATAGAGTGATTTTCGGGCAAACAGCAATAACGGGAATACCAGCAGCCAGCCCAGAGCCAGTGCGATGAGTGAAGGCACCAGATCAGGCAGTTCAACGGTTCCTATTTTGCTTGCCGACCAATAGGCGAACGGCCCTGCAACAGGTGCAAACAGGAACGCCAGCCAGACTTTGCGGCTGATCCAGTTGAGCGAGTGGCTGAGAGTGGTCATAAAAATAGCCCAGATGGCGACAAGCCAGAGTGGAGTAATCAGCACCGCTCCGCTGCCGTCATCCAATATGCCAAACCGGAACCAGAGCCCGTCGAGCACCGCACCTGTAACCGTTCCCAGTCCGATAAACTGAAGCTCTGTAAACCGGTTCTGGCTCACCAAAACAAAGTGTATGACCAAAAAAAACAGAACCAGAACCGGGCCAAGCAGATTGGGGTATGCCACGCAGGCGAACCAGCCAATCTGAAACAGCAAGAAATTCAGTATATTACGAACAGTTTCTGAAGTGATCATACACTCAATATGTTCCGCCGCTTGTTACCTGGCTTGGCGAAAACAAGCTGTGATACGCCGATGGCACGCTCACTGAACCCTGCTTCGCAATAAGCAAAGTAGAAGTTCCAGAGCCTGCGGAAGGCTTGGTCATACCCCTTGGATTCGAGCTGTTCGCGGTTGGCCATGAAACGCTCACACCAGTCGCGGAGCGTACGAGCGTAATGAAAGCCGGTGTCTTCGGAATGGGTCAGCACTAGGTTTGACTCATTTCGCACTGATTCCAGAATGGCGCCGAAGGATGGAATAAAACTTCCGGGGAAAATAAAGCGCTGGATGAAATCCACATTTTTGAGGGCGCGAAGATAGCGTTGTTCAGGCATGTTAATGGCCTGAACAAGGGCCAGGCCGTCCGGCTTCAGAAGCGCGCTAATCTGGCTGAAATAGCTGTCCAGAAACTGTGGCCCCACCGCTTCGATCATTTCAATGGAAACCAGCTTGTCGAACTGGCCTGCAAGATCCCGATAGTCATCAAACAGCAGGGTGATTCTGTCTTCGAGGCCCTCACTGCAAACCCGATCCTGTGCAAGTTCCAGCTGTTCTTTTGAAATCGTCGTGGTGGTTACGTGGCAGCCATAGTGTTTGGCCGCGTGTATGGCAAAACCGCCCCAGCCAGTTCCTATCTCGATAACCCGGTCGTTTGGCTGCAAATCCAGCTTCTGGCAAATGGTATCCAACTTGTGAACGGCGGCTTCTTCAAGCGTCGACTCCTCGCTGGGATAAATCGCGGAGGAATACATCATGGTTGGATCGAGGAACGTCTCAAACAGGTCGTTGCCCAGATCATAGTGTGCGCTTATGTTCTTTCGGGAGCCGTCTTTAGTGTTGCGGTTAAGCCAGTGCAAACCCTTGAGTGCTGGTTTGGTTACCCAGCTGAATTTATCTTCAAATTCATTCATACGATCGATATTGCGGGTAAAGAACCGGAGCAGTGCAGTCAGGTCGGGGGAGGACCAGTCACCGGCCACATACGCTTCGGCAGCGCCTACGCTACCTCCGGTCAGCAAATCCCGCCATGTACTCTGATCATGAACTATCAGCTCTGCTGGCCAATGCTTTGTATTGCCATCTCCGAAAACCAGATCGTCCATGCCGGACTGCCTGATGGTCAGCATGCCTTCACGTAACTGACCAAGTTGCTGAATTACCAGACTTTTAGCAACCTGGCTCAGCAAACTGCCCTTTCGCGAGCTGGCAATGGAATTCGCCGACGTGTTCATGTTCTCCATGAGCTTACCTTTCCTCGAATCTTGCTTGAGTCGTCTGCACTGGTTACATCTACGCCATGATCGCCGCTACCCAGGCTGTGGGACGGGTCGCTTTCGCCAAGCTTGTCCGGGTGGGTGTAAAACGGCGCGCCCTTAAACTTCAGTTTCAGGGCGTGCCAGTAAATGCCGGTGGCCACCTTGAGCGCTTCCACAGGGAACTGGCGCAGACTTTTATGAAGAGTCTTACGTGTAAGTGGTGCTCTTCGGACTACAAGCGTGGCGTCAAAATGTTTTTTTCCTTCTTCCAGCACGTTCATATGAATTCTCAGTTCTGGCCCGCGAATGCTGAACGTCCACTCGTAGTGCTGCGCCATGGTGTTGAAGGGAGAAACATGGAAGCGTTTGGAGAACCCGAACTGCTCGGTGCGCCAGCCTGCAGCATTGGGCTCGCTGCCCGTGGTTTCCAGGCAGTAGGTGTGGCGCTCATTCCAGGGGGTATTGGTGATCTGCGCCACAATCACAGCAGGAACGTCACCATCAGCGCCGCTCTCGCCCATGCGGTAGCAGAAGTAGAAGCTCACCGGATTGAATACATAGCCTGCGTAGCGAGGATGGGTGATCAGCTCTACTACGCCGTCCGGGCGCCAGCCGGTTGCTGTTTCAACCTGTGCCCGCACCGCTTCCGAAAGCTCCCCCGCCTCGGGCCGAAAATAGTCTTTTCGCTTCAGGGATAGCCAGTTGAAGCGTTCCAGCGAAAAAAATGGGCTCACGCGGGTAACCGTATTCCACTCGTCGGTGTCCAGCGCCAACATACCCGTGTGGTATTCAAACTCATGCCGAACGGGATACAGGCGCCGGTGCCGGATTGAGCCTTGTAACCATTGGCTGCTCATTATCAGAGCTCCACTCCAAAATCGTGGGTGACGCGCAGTGCACTGCGCACGCCATCTTCATGGAAGCCGTTGAACCAATAAGCGCCACAGAAGTGGGTACGGTTCTTGTTTCCAATTTCTATGTAACGTTCCTGAGCCTGGACTGCCTCCAGGGTAAACACCGGGTGAGAGTAGTTGAATCGCTTGATTACCTTGTCCGGAGCAATGTCATGACTTCGATTCAGGGTTACACAGAAAATTTCCGGTGCGTTGTGGAAATTCTGCAGTATGTTCATGTTGTAGGTAACAGAAACCGGCTCGGTGCTGTGTTTCGGAATAAAATAGTTCCAAGCGGCCCAGGCTCGGCGGTTGTCTGGCAGCACGCTGCTGTCTGTGTGCAGTACCACATCGTTTTTCTGATAGGGGATGGCACCCAGAATGTCGCGTTCCTGGTCGCTGGGATCGGTGAGCATCGCTAAGGCCTGGTCACTGTGGCAGCCAAATATAACCTGATCGAACTCATGTGATTGGCCTTCAGCAGTCACTGTAACGCTGCTTTCACCCCGGCTTACGGCTTGCACGGGCGAGTTCAAATGGATGCGATCCCCGAGCCGCTCCATCATGGCCTTGACGTACTGCGCGGAACCATCGGAAATAACGCGCCAGGTTGGGCGATCGTCTACCGACAGCATGCCGTGGTTATTGAAGAACTGGAGGAAAAAACGTATCGGAAACTGTTCAAGTACAATTTCCGGCGCCGACCATATAGCCGCGCCCATGGGGACAATGTAGTTGTTTCGGAAATACCGGGAATAACCGTTGCGGTTCAGGTACTCGCCAAGGGTTTCCGTGCGTCGAATAGTGCCGGCCGCCAAGTCCGCTCGGGTTTCTTTATTGAACCTCAAAATCTCCCGAACCATATTGAGGAACGACAGGTTAAGCAGGTTTTTGCGTTGGGCGAACAGCGTATTCAGGCTGGTTCCGTTGTACTGGAGGCCCGTGGTGTTGCTATCCACGCTGAAGCTCATATCGCTGACTTCTGAGGGCACACCCAGGCGGTCCATGAGGCGCATGAAGTGTGGATATGTCCAGTCGTTGAATACGATAAAGCCGGTGTTTACCGGCCAGATACGCCCGCCGGATTCCACGTACTCGGTGTTGGTATGGCCACCGGCGTAATCGCCGGCTTCAAAGAGTTGTACATCGTGCTTTTCAGCGAGAAGCCATGCTGCCGTAAGGCCGGAGACACCCGCTCCGATAACAGCAACACGTTGACGTTCGTTGGTCATTCCTTGGTTTCCTGTTCGCTGGAGCTTTTGCGCGCCATCGAGGCGGCCATTCGATCAATCAGAGGCTGCGGCAGGGCGCCCAGACATTTCAGAACCCAGGTGAAGCGTTTCGGAAAGGCTATTTCGTTATGGCCTTTGGCAAGACCGCTGACGATCCGCTCGGCGGCATCTTCGGCGGTCACCAGAAACGGCATCGGAAAATCGTTGCGGTCGGTCAGGGGCGTTTTAACAAAGCCCGGAGAAACCAGAACCACATCAATGCCTTCGACAGCCAGATCCGCTCGCAAGCTTTGGGCAAAATAGGCCAGTGCGGCTTTCGACGCACCGTAGCCCTCGGCCCGGGCGAACGGGAACCACCAGGCAGACGAACCCACAATCACCAGCGCGGCGGGTAACCCTTTGGAGCGGGTGCGGCGCAACGCAGGCAAGGCGATTTCAACGCAACGTGCAGTGCCAATTACATTGGTTTGTATGTTCTTCTCGATCATATCGCTGCTGTAATCCGCAATATCGAGGTATTCGCAGGTGCCGGCGTTGAGGATGGCCATATTCAGGTCACCATGGGATTCCAGCGTTGCCGCAATTGATTGCAGGTTGTCCTTGCTCGTTGTGTCCGCGACGGCGGGCGTAACGCGCTCCGGTGCGAGAGCCTTTAGCTTCTCCAGCGGCTCGGGCCGGCGCCCGGTAACCACCAGTCGGTGGCCACCACGAATCAGCGCGCGGGTGACAGATTCACCAATGCCGGAACTGGCACCGGTAATCCAGATATTGGATACGGTATCGAGGCGATCGTTCATCCTGCGTAACCCTTAACCCAGCGAATAACACCGCCAACAACCGGCAAATTTTCATACAGCAGTTCGCCGGCATCAAAATAATCCCGGTGATAGCAAATTTTGCCGTCCCGGACTGTCAGATGGCTGATGCCGGCTACCTGTATCTCGCTCCCCCCGCGAATGCGCTTGTGGCGCAAATGCATTATCCAGGGGATGCTCGCAGAACAGTCCTGAACAACGGAATCTTCAAAAGCGAAGTGGCAGGAAATAACGTTTTCGTAAGCGCCAGCAAAATAGCGGGTCAAAGCGTCGAGACCTTCCACAGAACCAAAGGGGTCCTGAAAATGGATGTCCTCACTGTAAACTGCCGGAAGCTTGTTCAGGTTGCCTTTATCAAGCTGGTTAAATAGAACCCTGAATTGCGCCAGTGTTGCAGGCACGATCGAATTCGGATGTCCTACTTCGATAGTCGGGGCAGGTTTCATTTCTGCGCCCTCCTCATTTGGTCAAGTTGGCGGGTTTCTTCCTGAATATGCTCGGGTATCGGGTTTAAATCCCAGATGATGCCCAGTTTCGACAGCACCCAGAGCCCGTACCAGGTCACATCTATCTCATACCAGCGAAAACCCTGCCTTACAGACTGGGGCCAGCGATGATGGTTGTTGTGCCATCCTTCACCAAGGGTCAGGAGGGCAAGCCAAAAGTTGTTTCGGCTGTCGTCTGAGGTTTCAAAACGACGCTTACCCCAGACGTGCGATAGCGAATTTATCGAAACGGTGGCATGAAACAGCACCACAGTGGAAACAAAAAAGCCCCATATCAGCATTTGTAAACCGTTGGTGCCAAGCCCCGGTGCCCAGGCAGCCAGCGCTTCACCCAGGCCGTAAATCACAATGGCCGCAGCTGCCGGAATCAGTGCATCAAACCGGTTGATAAGCTTGAGTTCAGGAAACTTGAGCCAGTCGCGAATGCGACGCTCATCGGTTACGAATCCGGCGTCGCAGGTAAACCATCCCATGTGGGACCACCAGAAGCCCCCCTGATGAGGTGAATGCAGATCTTGCTCCCTATCAGAATGCTGATGATGATGCCTGTGATGCGCAGCCCACCAAAGTGGGCCACGCTGAGCGGCGCTGGCGCCGAGCAGTGCGAACACAAACCGGGCCGGACGGCTCGTTTTGAAGGTCTTGTGTGCAAAGTACCGATGGTAGAATCCGGTAATGGCAAACATCCGAACCACGAAGAAGACGAGGGCGAAACCAGCCGCAAACGCACTTACGCCGGTGTAAAATGCCAGCAGGCAAGTTAAATGAAGCACCAGAAACGGTATGACACGCACAAAATTGAACGAACGGGAGGTCGCGTCAATGTGATCCGAACCGGCATCCGAATCGAACCACCTCAAGATATTAATAAACACGTTATGCACTCGGGTCATACCCTCATTGCCCTTTTTCTCTGAATTGAACGTGAAGGGCGCGGTCTTCGGCTAGGTTTTAAAAGAAGCCGGGCCTTGTTGCTTGACAGTTTGTACGCTCATACCACAGTACTTGGATGCACCATAGCCATGCTTAATGAGACATTTCATACAACTGATATACGCCGCATAGCAATTGTTGGTTCAGGCCTTGCGGGTCTGACTGCCGCAATCAAACTGAAGCACGAGGGCCACGATGTCATTGTGTTTGAAAAAAGCCGGGGCCCAGGTGGTCGATTGGCCGCAAAACGGATTGTCGATGGGTCCGTGGACATAGGGGCGCAATACTTTACTTCACGCAATCCGGATTTCTTGCCATTCCTGAAAGAGTTTGCGGGCGACGGCAGCTTTGCCACCTGGAATGGCCAGTTCGGGTTTCAAGGCAAAGATAACCAGTGGCAGGGGTTTCCGGATGAGCCCCGGTATGTGGGCACGCCAAGAATGACCGCAATTTCCCGTGCGCTGTCTGCCCACGCCACGGTGATTGCGGAAACACGTATTGAAAGCATGGTCCGAACTGACAAAGGTTGGGTTCTGACTAACAGTAATGAGGACGAGGTGGGCGTATTTGACGAGGTCATTATCACGACCCCTCCCGCCCAGGCTCAAGACCTACTTGCCCAGAGCGACCTGCCAGAACCCGCAGCCCAGCTTGATGATGCGGTAAGCCGAGTGCTGCCGTGTTGGGCCGTGGCGGCGCATTTCACCGAAAACCCGTGGCCCCGCCATGAGGGCATGCGCTGCGATAATCCAGTGCTTTTCTGGGTCGCAAACAACTCCAGCAAACCGGGCCGCGCGAGCGCGGATCAGGTTGAAAAGGGTATATGGTGGGTTCTGCATGCGAATCCCGAGTGGACTGAGCGCAATGTGGACGCCTCGCCAGACCGGGTGAAATCAGAGCTGATTGCTGCATTCAGGGAGCTCACAGGTACAGAGGTCGAGGTTACGGAAGCATTATCGCACCGCTGGCTGTATGCCCGCTCTGAGGGTGGCGCCAACCCCGGTCACCTGTGGTTTCCAGAACATCGAATTGGTGTTGCCGGAGACTGGCTCAGCGGCGGCCGTGTTGAAGGCGCCTTCGATAGCGCCTGTAGCCTGGTGACTGCGCGTTCAGCAAACTCTCTCAACCGGTAATGCTAATGCCTGGCCCTGGATCGTTGGTGATATCCGGGCGCGTATAGAAATGCGTAATCGTACCGTCGCTGAATTTGCTGAAGAAGGCACTGACGTCGGTGATCTTTTTCAGTGAACGCGTACGATTGACCGGATCCCGTATCAGCACCTTGATACCGTTGAAGTTGTCCTGAATGTTCGAGAAACGAGCTCGCATGGAACAGGTAACAACATGGGCGGGATTGAAGTTCATGGCCCCGGCCAGCCAGGCACTGTGGCTGGCAATGCCGCTAGCTGACAAATCTTCGCGGGTATCGAGGTGATTCAGTTTCACCCGGTTAACAATGCAGAAGGAAAAGCTCTCCGGGCGTTGGCGCGCAACTTTCCGGAAGGCTTCCCAAAAGAAGTTGTCGGTGAGTTCCGCAAAATAACGCATGTTGCTCAGGCAGGTGTCGATCCATTCAAAGCTTTCCGGGTCTTCCAGAACTTCGTTGATGGCTTCACGCAACAGCCAGTCGAAACCCAGAGCCGTTTTGTGAGCATAAACCTTGCGATACATCTGATAGCGGCTGTAAACAAAATCCTCCAGCGCCCCCAGGCCTTTTTGCGTGATTGCCAGCCCCAGCCAAGGCTCTGATTCATCCCAGCCGATGCGCAAGTTGCTGAGCAGGTGGTCAAGGTTGAACCCGCCAATGGTGACAGACGAGTGAAATCCGTCGCGCAGCATGTAATCGGCGCGGTCGGCATCAATTTCCCCGGAAACTATTGAGGACAGAAGGTCCAGTACCAGCCGGGGAATATTCTCACTGATCAGTGATTCTGCCTCGGCATCCTTACCCGCAATAAACCCCCAGAAAGTACGGGCATGGCGGCAGAAGGTGTCGCTGGGCGTAACCTCGGTTGTCTCCATAATGCCGATAACGTCCTGGGCATAGAGCCCGGCGCTGTCCAGGTCGACCGCCGACAGCACATCGTGGGCAACCCGGACTGAATAATGTTCATGTTCGAGTTCTTCGGGTTCTGCGTTGTGGTAAGCGGAATAGTCCACGCCTTCCCATAGATCTGCAAACCGGCCAGAGCGCGACATAAGATCGCGAATGCGCTGCGCCTGGGTAAACTGGTGCGAGAAGCTGGAGTGGCCGCTGTCGTGAAGCAGGCAGCCAAGGCGGATGGTCTTGGCCAGATAATCGATGGCATCGAGTTGGCTGAGGCTCAGATCCGTCTGGTCGCTGAGCTGACGCTCCCTGAGATAGGCGTCAATCATCGAACGGAACATGCGCGTGCCCACATGCATCACACCAATGCTGTGCAGGAATCGGGAATGGGTGGCGCCTGGGAAGACAAGGCTAAGAATGTCGTTCTGGCAGATGTTGCGCAGCCGCTGGAACAAAGGGTGGTCGATAACCTGAACCTCATGGCGGTATAGCGGAATGGCCCCATGAACGGGATCCATGATCAGCTTGTCATAAGCACCTAACAGGTCATTTACCGCTCGTCTCATTCGCAGGAATCTCCGGATTTCGCCAAACTGGCCTTGTTATATCACGGGGGCGTGCCAAAATAGGCTCTGAAACCCCATTTTTCGTTTATCGCTGGTAGTTTAGGGCAGTAGCCATGACCTCGCGCAACAGGCGCCTACTAATTCGCATACTGATTATTGACTCAGACGAAAAGGCTCGCGCTGACCTTGCGCGCTACCTGGAAACGAGAGGATTTTACGTCTCTGGTTATCGCGATCTCGCGTCTGCCGGCGAAATGATTGACGATAACATGCCCGACGTTATCTTTGCAGATCTCCCGCCCCCCGAAATCGAGGGTCTTGCTGACCGTCTGGAAGAATCAGAGTCACTCACTCCAATCGTTGCCTGTTCCGTTACCCAATCCAGTAAAGACGTTGTTGATGCGCTTCGCGCAGGGGCTTCTGACTTTGTGCTCAAACCCTGCGGTAGAGACAAAAAAGCCATTGGCGACGTCATACGCAAGCTCCTTGACCGGGTTCGGCTGGGGCGCTTGAACCAGCTCTACCGCCAGGAACTGGAAGATGCCAATCGTGATCTGAGAGACGGAATCGCCGAGTTGCGCGCGGATCAGAGGGCAGGGCGCAAAGTACAGTTGCGAATGTTACCGGAAAAGGAGCAGTTTACCGGCGGCCTTTATGTGGATCACCTGATTAAACCCTCTTTATACCTGAGCGGCGACTTCCTCGATTATTTTCCACTCACTGAAGACAAGACGCTGGTATATATTGCCGATGTATCCGGGCATGGGGCCAGTTCCGCGTTTGTGACCGTGCTCCTGAAAAACCTCAGCAATCGGTTGCAGCGCAACCTTCGCCGTGGATCCACTGACGACATTCTCTACCCCGACAGATTTCTTGAGCGAATTAACTCGGAGTTGCTCGATACCGGCCTGGGCAAACACGTTACAATATTTGTTGGCATCATTTCCCTTAGTGAGCGTAAATTAACTTATTCGGTGGGTGCTCATTTCCCGATGCCAGTTCTCTCCTTTGAAGATGGGGAGACGGCATTTCTGAAGGGCAGCGGCCTTCCTGTCGGTCTTTTTGAATCACCGAAGTGGGAAGTGTACGAAGTCCCGCTGGATAAACCTTTTCACCTGATTCTGTTTTCAGATGGAATTCTTGAAGTCATCCGACAAAAGAGTCTTGATGAAAAGGAGCAGAGACTACTTGAACTCGTATCTGGAGGTCGTCACACTGTCGCATCTCTTAGCGAGGCTCTGAACCTCGACGAGATCACAGAGTTACCGGACGACATCGGTATTGTGACGGTTACTGATACGGTTTTGGTGTCAGACAACACGTCGTTGAAATAGTAGCAGTGTGAGAGACATGGCTGGTTATAAAATTCTGCAGGCTGAAAAACAGGGCATTTACGTCCTGAAGTTCATTGGAGAAATCCGGCTTAACCTTTGCTGTACGCTGGATAATCTGGTTGATTCCATCACCTTGGATCCGCTATTCAAGACCGTGGTGATTGATCTTACAGAAACCGAAATCATCGATAGCACGACTCTTGGTCTCATCGCTAAAATCGCGATGGCGGCCCAGAAGCAAAGCAACTTTTTGCCTACGCTGATTACGACCAACCCGGACATTACCCGTATTGTCACCTCCATGGGCTTCGACAAAATCTTCATTATTGTCCGCGAGCCTGCCTCCCGTATCGAAGAACTCGAAGAAATACCCGTGCTGAGGGCTAGTGAGCAAGACGTTCGCGACAGAGTTCTGGCCGCCCATAAAGTGCTTATGGGGCTGAATAAACAAAATCGGGAAGAGTTCAAAAATCTGGTGCGCGCGCTGGAATGTGAAGAGCCCGGCTGAGACGCCGCGTTTATAATCCCGGGCCCGCTGATTCAGAGCTGATTCAAAACAGACGGAATGACTATGCCTGAAAAAAATGAGCCCTTTGCGAATGGGGCCAAAGAGCCGGTACACGATGTAGCGGTTCTCGGCGGAGGCAGCTTCGGTTCTGCCATGGCAAAAGTACTCGGGGAGAACGGCCACCGGGTCCATTTCTGGATGCGTGATGACGCGCAGGTTGAAGAAATCCGCACAACCCGCATAAACAGCCGTTACATGCCTGGCGTAGAGATTAAAGGCGACATCCAGCCTACCACCGATTTCGCTAGCGCCTTAGATAAAGCCGAACTCGTACTTGTTGCCATTCCAAGTAAGGCCTTCCGCGCGGTTATTCGTGAAAATAGCAGCAAATTCCGGGACGGGCAGATTGTTGTTAGCCTGACCAAGGGCATTGAGGCTCACGGCTTCAAGCTTATGAGTGAAATTCTCCAGGAAGAGATACCCCGCTGCCGCATTGGCGTGTTAAGTGGTCCAAACCTGGCGAGTGAAATTGTAAGCCGTGACCTGACCGCAACCGTAATTGCGGCCAAGGATCCGGACGTGCGCCGAACCGTTCAGGATCTGGTTAGCTGCCAGTACTTTCGTGTCTATGCCAACGTAGACATTTACGGAGTGGAACTTGCCGGGGCCCTCAAGAACATCTATGCCATTGTGGCCGGCCTTGCCTCGGCTCTGAGCATGGGCGAAAACGCCAAGGCGATGTTGATTACGCGCGGGTTGGCAGAAATGAGCCGGTTCGCAGTAAGCCTGGGCGCTAATCCCATGACCTTTATGGGGCTGGCGGGTGTAGGGGATCTGATCGTTACCTGCACATCTTCAAAAAGCCGTAACTTCAGGATTGGCTATGCCGTTGGGCAGGGCCAGAATCTGGATGACGCGGTCGCTGAATTGGGCCAGGTGGCGGAGGGGATCTATACTCTTGAGCTGGTGAAAGAGAAAGCAGAGTCTATCGGCATATATATGCCTCTGGTCCGCGGCCTTTATGAAATCCTCTACGAAGGTGCTTCCATCACCGCAGTCATCAACAGCCTTATGATGTCTGTGCAGAACTCTGATGTAGAGTTCATTCTGCCACGGACAATCGCCGAGTAACGGGAATCACCACCGGAGGTTAGCTGTGCAACTGCTCATTATGCGCCACGGAGAAGCTGGTTGGCACTCGCTTGATCAGGAGCGCATGCTCACTGAAACCGGTCGGCACCAGGTCGCGGAGTGCGCGGCTCAAATTGCCGCCTCACCCTGGCGGCCGGTACAAATCTGGAGCAGTCCTTATACTCGAGCAAGGCAAACAGCGGCGATTGTCTCCGAGATCCTGAACTGCCCCGTAGAAGAGAAGATATTCATTACACCGGAAGACGACCCCGGGTTGTGTCTGGACGCCCTCCTTGAAAATCAGCATTCACCGCTCATGCTTGTCTCCCATATGCCCTTGGTCGGAAGCCTCGCAACGCTGCTGGTTGACGGGCATCGTCGCGGTATTCCTTTTATGACCGCGCAGGCGGTGGTTCTCGATATGCCCGTGGTTGGCCCAGGCTGCGCAGACTTGAAAACCCAGTTTTTGCCCTGATTAGTTTATGATCAGGGTCACTTCTATTGATTGAGTACAGATTATGTACAGCTTTCCTATTGATTATGTCGAGCCGGTTTTCCGACCGCCCAGTGAAGCGAAGTCACTGATCCTGCCGGTTACCAATGGTTGTTCATGGAATAAATGTACCTTCTGCGAAATGTACACACAGCCTCAGAAAAAATTCCGGGCCCGTAAGCCAGAAGATGTTCGCCAGGATATTGAGAATGCTGCCAAAAACCTGAGCGGCGTAAAACGGGTTTTTCTGGCGGATGGTGACGCCATGGTGCTGCCAACCCGGCGGTTGCTGGAGATTCTGGGAGAGCTGAACGCTGCCTTCCCGGATCTGCAGCGAGTATCCAGTTACTGCCTCCCCAAAAATCTTGTCAAAAAAACCGTAGAAGAGCTTGCACAGCTGCGCGAAGCCGGGCTAAAGATTCTCTACGTGGGCATGGAATCCGGGGACGACGAGGTGTTGCGGCGCATTAACAAAGGAGAAACCTGGGAGTCCACTCGGTCAGCACTGCTGAAAATCCGGGAAGCCGGGCTAACCAGTTCCGTTATGGTGCTCAATGGCTTGGGCGGTGAGACACTTTCTCGCCAACACGCCATCAACACTGCAACCTTGTGCAACGAAACCCAGCCGGACTATCTGTCTACGCTGGTGGTCAGCTTTCCGCAGGGCGAAGAGCGTTTCCGCGAAGGCTTTGGAGAGGATTTTGTGTCTCTTTCGCAGCAAGGTTTGTTTGAGGAGATTCGAACGTTTCTGGAACACCTGAATCTGGAGCGAACGGTGTTCAGGAGTGACCACGCCTCGAATTACCTTGTTCTGAAAGGAAACCTGGGACGCGACAAACAGAAGCTGTTGGACCAGGTTAATCT
Source organism: Marinobacter sp. (assembly GCF_048266785.1). GTDB lineage: Bacteria > Pseudomonadota > Gammaproteobacteria > Pseudomonadales > Oleiphilaceae > Marinobacter. The sequence goes on along the minus strand of NZ_JBLWYX010000009.1, from coordinate 105,970 downwards.
TGCCATCACAAGCCCGGGCGCAGTGCCACTGCGGCCTGAGTGGCAACGTGGTTTATAAATTACCGGTTTGCGGAGCATAGATATGAGCCAGAGCCCGGAAAATCTAGTCGAGCAAGTTAATAAAACCGCAAAGAACCTCGATCAGCCACCGCTTGATAAGTGGCATCCGGAACTATCCGGAGACATGGATCTGCGCATAAGTCGTGATGGGCAGTGGATTCACAAGGGTAAACCACTGGGCCGCGAAGCTATCGTAAAGCTGTTCTCGACCATTCTTCGCCGTGAGGACGACGAGCAATATTACCTGGTAACACCGGTAGAGAAATGGCGAATTCAGGTCGAGGACACGCCTTTGCTGGCCCACTCCCTTACAGTTGAAGGGAGCGGCGAGCAGCAGGTCATAAAGCTGATCACCAACGTGGGAGAAACCCTGGAAGTTGGCAATGAGCACCCTCTGGAAGTCGATAACTATGAGGGCTCGGGGCAGCCCCGGCCCATAGTTCGCGTGCGCCACGGTGTTGTTGCCCGGCTGGTGACCGCCGCGTATTACGACCTGGCGGAGCATGTTGTGGAGCAAACCATCGGCGGAGAGCCGGTACTGGGCGTATACAGCCACGGAAATTTCTACAAAATCGGGCAGGGCGGTTGAAAAGCTTTTGGGTGCCCCCAGAAATGACGGTAGAAAACACATTATGTCACTTGTTAAACTGTGTTTTCATACTTGTTACGAGCCTGGCTCTCAAACGAGGCCCGGTGGTCGTTAGTCCCTCTGTTCAGTCTGGCTGTTCATGATTACTTTCGATTACCCTTAATCAATCAAACAGTCATTGCGACACTCAAGGAGATCACATGGCCCAACCTCGCGTTGTTACCATCCATTACACGCTCACCAACAACCAGGGAGAAGAGCTGGACTCCTCTCGCGGAGAAGGTCGTGAGCCGTTGTCTTATCTGGAAGGTTCACAGAACATCATCGGTGGACTGGAAAGTGCACTGAATGAAAAGAACGCAGGCGACCAGGTTAAGGTTTCTGTAGAGCCGGCTGAAGGCTACGGTGAAGTCAACGAAGAACTGGTTCAGCCCGTTCCGCGTACTGCCTTCGAAGGTGTAGAAACCATTGAGCCGGGTATGCAGTTCCAGGCACAAACTCCGGGCGGCCCTCAGGTTGTTCGTGTTGTTGAAGTGAACGAAGAAACCGTTACCATCGACGCGAACCACCCATTGGCGGGCGAAACTCTGCACTTTGATGTAGAGGTTATCGAAGCTCGCGACGCGACCGATGAAGAGCAAGAGCACGGCCACGCTCACTAAGTTGCTTTAACGCGTCATCGAAAACGGCTCCCACGGGAGTCGTTTTTTTATGACTGATAGAATAAACGACATAAAAAAACGGCCCACACGGGGCCGTTTTTGATCCTGATTCCGAAACTACATGTTGGGGTAGTTCGGTCCACCGCCACCTTCCGGCGTTACCCAGGTAATATTCTGGGAAGGATCCTTGATGTCACACGTCTTGCAGTGAACACAGTTCTGCGCGTTGATCTGGAATTGCTTACCGCTTCCGTCATCCTTCTCAACCACCTCATAAACCCCGGCAGGGCAATAACGCTGAGCAGGCTCATCGTATTTCGGCAGGTTTACGTCGATGGGAATATCGGGATCCGTCAGCTTGAGATGAATCGGCTGATTTTCCGCGTGGTTGGTGTTGGAAACAAACACCGACGTCAGGCGATCGAAGGTCAGCTTGTTATCCGGCTTCGGATAATTAATCTTTTTGCACTCAGATGCCGGCTTCATCGTCGCGTAGTCTGGCGTCAGATCACGGAGAGTAAACGGCAGGCTTCTGTGCAGAATGTTCTGCTCAAAGTACGCGATCGCACCACCGATGATGTTGCCGAACTTGTGCATTCCTGGGCCAAAGTTGCGCTCATCGTACAGCTCTTTGTAGAGCCAACTTTCCTTGAAGCGATCACCAAAGCTGGTAATTTCCTCGCCAGACTGGCCACTTTTCAGAGCTTCAAACACGGCTTCTGCGCCTAGCAGACCGGATTTCATCGCAGTATGTGAGCCTTTGATCTTGGAACTGTTCAGAGTGCCCGCATCACAACCCAGCAGCAAACCACCCGGGAAGCTCATTTTTGGAAGAGCATTGTAGCCACCCTTGGTCAGAGCACGAGCGCCGTAAGAAACACGCTTACCTCCTTCCAGATACTTACGGATTTCCGGGTGCAATTTCAGGCGCTGGAATTCTTCGAAGGGGTTCAAGTGTGGGTTGCTGTAGGAAAGATCTGAAATCAGGCCTACATAAACCTGGCCGTTCTCAAGGTGATAAAGGAAAGAACCACCAGTGGAACCACTTTCATTCAGGGGCCAGCCGGTCGTGTGAACAACCAGGCCTGGCTCATGCTTGGCCGGGTCGATGTCCCACAGTTCCTTGATACCAATGCCGTAGTGCTGGGGGTCTTTGCCTTCATCCAGTTTGAACTCACTGATCAGGCGCTTACCCAGGTGCCCACGACAGCCTTCCGAGAACAGCGTGTACTTTGCACGCAGCTCCATGCCCGGCATATAGCCTTCTTTTTCAGAGCCGTCGCGAGCGACACCCATGTCTCCGGTAAGAATACCTTTTACCTGACCATCTTCAATGATGGTCTCAGCTGCGGCAAAACCTGGGTAAACTTCAACGCCCAGCGCTTCAGCCTGCTCGGCAAGCCAGCGGCAAAGGTTACCGAGGCTGATAATATAGTTGCCGTGGTTGTGCATGTTCTTGGGCACAAAGGCGTTCGGAATCTTCGTGGCTTTTTCCTGGTTTTTCAGCAGGAAAATATCGTCGCGGGTAACGGGCGTATTCAGCGGTGCGCCTTTCTCTTTCCAGTCCGGAAAAAGTTCGTTAAGGGCGGTAGGCTCAAATACAGTACCGGCCAGTATGTGAGCGCCGATTTCAGATCCTTTCTCTACAACACATACGGTCAGTTCTTCGCCGGCTTCCTGTGCCAACTGCATAACTCGGCAAGCTGCCGACAAGCCAGCAGGGCCGCCGCCGACGATAAGAACATCAAATTCCATCGATTCGCGTTCCACGTTGGTCTCCTCAAACATCTTTAATGGATATTATGTGCCCGCAGGCTTAATTTCTGGTGTGTCATCATACCGTTAAAAGTATCCTCAGACGACTACCCTTAGCTGAATACTCCAGTTTTATACAATCAAAGGATAGCGTATTCAAGTAATCAAACAAACGTTTGTTTGAAATCTGGCCGCAGCTTTGGCATTGTGGTTTTGTGCTTTAATAAAGGCTGATTGGCCCGGGAACCATGCGTTGGGCGTCTAATTGGACTATTGACCCACCTTGCCTTTGCCTTCAGTATTAGTGCGCCGTGACGGATGGCCCCAGTGCGAGGCCGCTGTTTGTAACGTTCGGTCTGAATACCCATAATTCCGGTATCTTGCCGAGACGCAGCAATCGAGAATGCTCTGTAACCCGCCCATGCAGGGCCAGTCTTGGAGTGTTTTTGATTGAGAGTCATTAACCCATCGTAGAAGAACGAGGAATCTATGAAGGTTCTGGTCGCTGTAAAACGAGTAATCGACTACAACGTAAAGGTACGCGTCAAGCCGGATAACACTGGTGTTGATCTTGCCAACGTCAAAATGGCAATGAACCCATTCTGCGAAATCGCTGTTGAAGAAGCGGTTCGCCTGAAAGAAAAGGGTGTTGCCAGCGAAATCGTCGTGGTTTCCATTGGTCCCAAAGCCTGTCAGGAGCAGATTCGTACTGCACTGGCGCTGGGCGCTGACCGTGGTATCCACATTGAAGCCGATGAGGAAGTTCAGTCTCTTGAGGCGGCCAAGTTACTTAAGGCCGTTGTTGAGAAAGAAGAGCCAAAGCTCGTCATTCTCGGCAAACAGTCCATCGACTCTGATAACAATCAGACAGGCCAGATGTTGGCCGCACTGACCGGCATGGCCCAAGGCACTTTCGCGTCAGAAGTTGTTGTTGATGGCGAAAAAGTGAATGTTACCCGTGAGGTAGACGGTGGTCTTATGACCGTTTCCCTGAACCTGCCAGCGGTTGTAACCACAGACCTGCGTTTGAACGAGCCGCGCTACGCGTCTTTGCCGAACATCATGAAAGCCAAGAAAAAGCCACTTGATGTTATGAGCCCGGCCGACCTTGGTGTTGAAATCAAGCCGCGCCTGACCACTTTGAAAGTTGAAGCACCGGCTGCCCGCCAGGCAGGTGTGAAAGTGGCTGATGTTGCCGAGCTGGTCGATAAACTGAAGAATGAAGCGAAGGTGATCTGATGAGCATCCTTGTAATTGCTGAACACGACAACAGCAGCCTGAAGCAGGCGACCCTGAGTGTTGTAGCGGCTGCCAAAGCCATCGGCGGCGATATTGATGTGCTGGTTGCCGGTGAAAACTGTGGTGCCGTTGCAGAAGCAGCAGCCAAGGCCGAAGGTGTCGCAAAGGTATTGGTTGCTGACAACGCAGTTTATGGCCACTTCCTGGGTGAGAACCTGGGCGAGCTGGTTGCTGAGCTGGGCAAAGGCTACAGCCACATCCTTTCATCTGCAGGTACTACGGGTAAGGACTTCATGCCGCGCGTTGCTGCGCTGCTGGACGTTGCCCAGGTATCCGACATTATCCGCGTTGAGTCGGAAGACACCTTTGTTCGTCCGATCTACGCCGGTAACGCCATCGCAACGGTTAAGGCCAGCGACAGCATCAAGGTAATCACCGTGCGCCCGACAGGTTTCGACCCGGTCGCCGCTGAAGGTGGTTCCGCTTCTGTAGAGCAGCTGGACGTTGTGAAAGACGCTGGCCTCTCCTCGTTTGTCAGCGAGGAAAAAGCCAAGTCTGACCGCCCGGATCTGGCCAGTGCCGGCATTGTTATCTCCGGTGGTCGCGGTATGCAGAACGGCGAGAACTTCAAGATGCTGGAAAAGATTGCTGATCTGCTGGGTGCCGGTATGGGTGCATCCCGTGCCGCTGTTGACGCAGGTTTTGTGCCCAACGACATGCAGGTAGGCCAGACCGGTAAGATTGTTGCGCCGCAGCTGTATGTGGCGGTAGGTATCTCCGGTGCCATTCAGCACCTGGCCGGCATGTCCGATTCCAAGGTGATCGTTGCGATCAACAAGGATGAAGAAGCGCCGATCTTCCAGGTTGCCGATTACGGCCTGGTCGCGGATCTGTTTGAAGCAGTACCGCAACTTGAAGAAGAGCTGAAGAAAGTTCTGTAACTTTCTGTCAGGCAACAAAAAAGGCACCTTCGGGTGTCTTTTTTGTTGCAGAGACTTAAACTGTTGAAGCAAACCCGCACGCCTTTTGTTCTACCGGATATATTGCAATGACCATCAGTTCGTTTGAAGCTTTTGCTTGTCCACTTGACGGTTCTGCGCTGCAGATCTCTGGCAGGAGTTGGCGCTGCCCTAACGGCCACAGTTTTGACATTGCCCGCCAGGGTTACGTTCATCTGCTGCCTGTCCAAAATAAACGCTCCAAAGATCCGGGCGACAACAAGGAAATGGTGGCGGCGCGCCAGCGCTTTTTGAGTTCGGGGTTTTATCAACCCCTGGCGGACGCTATGAGCCGCGCAGTGTTCCACGAAGAATTCAATGAACCCTCCATAAACTGCCTGGATGCGGGGTGCGGGGAGGGGTATTACATGCGCCAACTCGCTCACAGCGCATCGGAAACAATAGATCTTGCCCTGATGGGGCTGGATATATCCAAATGGGCCGTATTATCAGCCGCTAAACAGGACAAGCGCTCCTCCTGGGTTGTCGGGAGTAACGCCAACCTGCCGATGCTGTCGGAAACACTGGATCGCATTCTGTGCCTGTTTGGCTTCCCGGTATATCCGGAGTTCGCACGAGTGCTGAAATCAGGTGGGGAGATCGTCCAGATGGATGCCGGGGTAGACCATCTTCGTGAGCTGCGGGAAATCATTTATCCGGAACTGCGGGCACCACGGTCAGATCAGAAGGCGATGCCCGAAGGGTTCACGAACCTCGATACATCGGTTATTCGCTACACCCTGGCGCTGCCCGACAAGGGCTCCATCGCCGATCTGCTGGCCATGACGCCGCATCTTTATCGCGCCAGTGCAGACGGCTTGGCCCATGCAGCAGAACTTGAATCACTTACCGTTACGGTTGATGTCATACTCAGGCGCATCAGAAAGAACTGACAAGCGGTTTGGATCGGTGTTTATCAGTGTGCCTGATACACCAGGCTGTGCGATTGGCCGTGACGACGTCGACCAGGTTATCAGCGTGAAGTTAGAACCCGGGTGCAAAGCTGTTAAGATCAGATCATTACGACTTATCTGCGCTCTTCAACGTGCGCTGATTCAAAATCGACATTCCTCAGACCGAAGGACGGGTAATGACTAAACCAACAGACACCACCTACGATCTGGTTGTCTTCGGAGCTACCAGCTTCGTTGGCCAGATACTTACGCACTATTTGTTCGATTCATACGGTGTTGCAGGTGAGGTCAAGTGGGCCATTGCCGGACGTTCTGAATCCAAGCTCGGCGAGCTGAAGTCCGGTTTGGGCAGCAATGCAGGTGAACTGCCGATCATTCTGGCAGATGCCACTGACGACCATGCACTGAAGGCAATGTGTGAGCAGACTCGCGTCGTTATCTCTACGGTTGGGCCCTACGCCTTGTATGGCGAGCCTCTCGTTAAAGCCTGCGTAGAGACAGGCACCGACTACTGCGATCTGACGGGAGAAGTGCAGTGGATTCGCCGCATGGTGGATCGCTATGAGGACCAGGCAAAAAAATCGGGAGCAAGAATTGTGCATTGTTGCGGCTTTGACTCCATTCCGTCGGATATGGGCGTGTGGTTCCTGCAGCAACAGGCTGAAAAAACATTCGGTGAGCCCTGCCTGGATGTGCGCATGCGGGTGAAAGTCGCGAAAGGCGGTCTTTCCGGCGGCACCGTTGCTTCAATGATGAATGTAGCCAAAGAAGCCGCAGCAGATCCGAAACTGCGCAAAGAGCTGGCCAACCCGTTCTCTATCTGCCCGCCGGAGCACCGTTCAACGGTGCGCCAGCCAAGCCTGAAGGGGGCAGAGTTCGACAAAACATTTAACGTGTGGCTGGCGCCGTTTGTAATGGGCGCCATCAACACCCGCGTCGTGCACCGTTCTAACGCCATGCAAAGTGCTCGTTACGGCAAGGAATTTACCTACGACGAAGCCATGATGACGGGCAGTGGAACCAAAGGGCGCCTGACGGCTTACGGTATTACCGCTGCGCTGGCAGGTTTTTTCACAGCATCTGCTATCAAACCCTCGCGCTGGCTGGTTGAGAAGTTTGTACCCCAGCCAGGTGAGGGCCCAACCCCGGAAGCCCAGAAGGCCGGGTTCTACGATCTGCGCTTTGTAGGGCGCACCCAGGATGGAAAAACCATGATCACGAAAGTGACTGGTGATGCGGACCCGGGCTACGGTTCCACCAGCAAGATGCTTGGCGAGGCCGGCATGTGCCTGGCGTTCGATATCCCGGCTGATCAAGCTGGTGGTTTCTGGACTCCTGCGTCAGTGCTGAAGGACAAATTGCTGGAGCGACTGACCAGCAAAGCAGGTTTGACTTTTGAGGTGGTTGAAACCCGCTAACGGTGGCGTTTTAAACCCCCAACTGAATCACGCGGTCGGTGCCCGGCAGGGCATCTGGACCGTGTGCCAGGCTGATAACTGTTCTGCCTTCAAGCCAGGCATCAATTTGCCAGGTAATCTTTTCTCTTGTGACCTTATCCACCCCGGTAAACGGTTCGTCCAGAAGCAGCAGAGGGGCAGGGCTCAAAAGCACCCGGGCAAGGGCAACACGTCGTGCCTCGCCGCCGGAAAGCCGGCTACCGGAACTCCCCAGCCAGGTATCGAGTTGATCAAGCTCTGAACGAAACCGTTCAGCCAGGTCAACCATTTCCAGAATCCGCCAAAGTTCCGCTTCGCTTGCATCGGGCGAACCCAATAACAGATTGGCCCGCAAGGTATCTTCAAACAACACGGTTTTCTGTGTGAGATAGGCGCAGGGTATGTTGGCGCAGGCCCCACCTGAAGGTGCCAAAAGTCCTGAGAAAACATCTGCCAGGGACGATTTGCCACTTCCGGAATGCCCCAGAATACCCACTCGTTCGCCTGTTTTTATCTGCAAATCAAAGTGCGTGAAAAGCGGCGCGTTTTGAGGATATTTCACCGTTAGATCGTTCGCCACCAGGGCGGAGCCCTCAGGCAGGTCAATGCTCCCTGCGGAAACTTTGGAATCATCTTCCCTGCAATCCCGGTTCAGGCGAGCGGCAGAAGCTTGCGTAGCACCCAGCCTACCAAAAGCTTCCGGCAGCATGCCGTAGACTTCAGCGAGCCCAAGCAGTGCGATAGGCAGTAGAACCAGGACCGGCCCGGAAATCACGCCCAAGCGAAACAGCGCAAAGCCGCTCCAGAGCGCAAATACTGCGGCCAGGTTAATCAGCAAATTCGAACCGGCCTGGTGCCAGCCAACGCGGGAATCTGCCTTTACCTGCTCGGATGAGGACTGGTGCGCCTGACGCAGAAGCCATGCACCGTGTTTGCCGGTGCGGCCAGCGGCGGTCAGTTCAGCAAAGCCCTCCAGGTGTTCAATAACTGCGGTACGCAGAGATTCTTGCTGATCACTCTGGCGCGACGCAATCTTTGCGGTACGCAGGTAGACAGCCAGCGTCGCCAACAGAAATGCGACTCCGAGTATCAGCGCGATTCCGATCGCGATCACACTATCAAAAAGTACCGCTGCCAGAACAATTATGAGCAGGGTGACAAATGCGGCAAGCGCAGCGGGAGCGATCAGGCGCAAGTACAGTGTATCCAGCGCATCAACATCGTTGGTCAACCGGGACAGCCACTGAGCGCCCGTCAGTTCGCGCCTTTGGCCGCGGCCGGCAGCGGCCAGTTTGCGGAACAGCGCAACACGAATATCGGTTAAGAGCCTCAACACCGTATCGTGGTTATACAGCCGCTCCAGATAACGGGAGACCGTACGCGAAACCGCAAAAAACCGTATGCCGCCGCCAGGTACATACAAGTTGATGGTGGCTGGCAGGCTGGCCGCTAGCATAAGGCCAACCAGTGCCGTTTCAGTGATAAACCAGCCAGAGAGCGCCAACAGCCCCAGACCCGAGAGCAGGGCGGCCAGCATCAGCAAGGCGCCGATAAAAAGCCTTCCAGGGCGTGCATAGATCAACTTTAGCCAGGGTTTTAGTTCAGACATCTGTCACCTCCCCGCCAGAGACCAAAAGCACCCGGTTAGCCAAAGCCAAAAGCGCGTGGTGATGGGTGGAGAAAATCAGTGTTTTGCCTGCCAGCGCCAGCTTGTGCAGCGCCTCCAGCACAAAGATCTCACTGTCGCAGTCGAGCCCGGCCGTGGGTTCATCGAGAAGGATAATGTCGTAATCCGCCACGAAAATTCTCGCCAGGCTCAGGCGTCGTGCCTGGCCTCCGGAAAGACCCTGGCCATCCTCTGAAACCTTGCTGAAAATACCTTCCTTGCGGCTATCCAGCAGAGGGCCAAGACCGACGTTGCGCAGCGCGGTTTCAATAGCCACATCGGATACATCCGGGCTGGTGAGCCGAAGGTTATCGGCCCAGGTTCCGTGAACGAGAAAACCACTCTGGCCAAGCCAGCCAAAGGCGAAGCATCCCGGCTGTTTACCAAATAGATCGATGTCGCCGTTATCCGGCGTAAGAAAACCCGCCAGAAGATGCAAGAGGGTGGACTTGCCACTCCCCGAAGGGCCAGTGAGAGCAATAACCTCACCTTTACCGATGGTCAGCGAGACATCACTGAGGATTGGGTGGTCTGCGCGGAGTGCAAGCGATACAGAATTCAGTTCAATCCCCTCGCGGCGCGTAACCTTATTGCTGACTGAAGGCCTGTAGTCGATTGTGTCTTCGTTGCCGCCCGCCAAGGGATTGGGTTCTGGTTTATCACCTAGCCTTGCGAGAATCTCTGCACCAGCGCCAAGAGCAGCAGCGCGGTCGTGATAGTACTGGGAAAGCGTGCGCAACGGCTGAAAGAACTCTGGCGCAAGCAGCAGAATCAACAGGCCGGAAAACAGCGTGAGATCCGAGGATGGCCCATAGGTAATATACCCCAGAAGACCAAAACCGATATAAATGGCAATAACGGCGATGGCCACTGATGCGAAAAACTCCAGAACCGCCGATGACAGAAACGCAATACGAAGCGTTTTCAGCGTAATCCTGCGGTAGTGATCTGACCGCTGTTGGATCAAGTCTGCAGCGCTGTCAGTTTGCCCGAACAACTGTAACGTGGTCAGCCCTCGAACCTTATCCAGGAACTGGCCAGACAGCCGGCTGATGATCTCGAAATGCTGCTGGTTAAGCTTCTCAGCTCCCATTCCTACAAGCGCCATAAAAAGGGGAATCAGCGGGGCCGAAAGTAGCAGGAAAATTCCAGCGAGCCAGTCCAGATAGAACACAAGCGCCAGAATCATCAAAGGCACAATAAGAGACAGCGTCATCTGCGGAAGGAAGCGGGAAAAGTAGCCGTGCAGGGCATCAACGTGATCAATCCACTCCCGCGCCAGACTGCCAGCAGACGTTTGCCCCAGTAAGAGGGGGCCGCTGTTGCGCCAGTGCCGGTGAATCTGCCGGCGTGCGGTGCGACGCACCTGTTCACTGCATCTTGCCGCGAGGTGGGTCTGGACGCCCTGGGCAACTGCGCGAGAAACGATTGCCAGAACAAGGCCGGCAAAAAGAGGCGCCAGTACTGTGGCTGACGCTTTCTCAATGACACCAAGATGAACAATCCGGGCCAGAAATATCATCTGAACGATGGTAGCGACGCCGGCGACGGTGCCGGCAGCAACTGAGCCCTGAATCCAGCGCCGGTTTCCGCTGGCAAGCCCCGAGAGCCAGCGCTTTACAGCACTGCTCTCGACCTGCATTTCGGTCACTTAGTGATAACCTTCGCCAGCACGTACCTTGCCCCGGAATACCCAATAGGTCCAGGCTGTGTAAGCCAGCACAAAAGGAATCACAATCACCAGGCCTATCAGCAGGAACATCTGCGAGTTGTAAGCCGAGGCGGCATCCCACACGGTATAATCAGGCGGCACCAGGTATGGCCAGCGACTGACAATAAGCCCCAGATAGGTGGTTATAAACAGCCCCATAGTGGCTACAAAAGGCATGCCTTCCTTCCTTTTGCGAACAGTCCGAAAAATCTGGAAAGCACACAGCAGAGTCAGTATTGGCAGCACCCAGATTACACTCAGGTTGCTGAACCAGCGGTCACGCACCATATCGTCAATGAACGGAGTCCATACGCTGATAATACCGAAGACCACCAGCACTGCTGTGAGCAGGGGCAAGGTGATCTTGTAAGCCCATTCCTGTAGCCGGCCTTCAGTCTTCAGGATCAGCCAGGTAGAGCCCAGCAAAGCGTAACCCGCAATTAGCCCGAGACCCGTCAGCACCGTAAAGGGAGTGAGCCAGTCCAGAGCGCCGCCGGTGAACACGCCATTAGCTGTCTCATAACCCTGAATGTAGGTGCCCACGACCACACCCTGTGCAAACGCTGCAAGAGTGGAGCCTCCGGCGAAAGCCCAGTTCCACAGATAACGCGAGCTGCGCGCCTTAAAGCGGAACTCGAACGCAATGCCGCGGAAAATCAGGCCTGACAGCATCAGGAACACGCCAATGTACAAGGCCGGCAGCAAAATGCTGTAGACCAAAGGGAAGGCTCCCAGAAGCCCTGCGCCGCCGAGCACCAGCCAGGTTTCATTGCCGTCCCATACGGGTGCAACAGTGTTCATCATCGTATCCCGATCCTGCTCCGATGGAGCGAAAGGGAACAGGATTCCCACGCCCAGATCGAAGCCGTCCATCAAGACATACATGATCACGCCAAAACCGATGATAAATGCCCAGATCAAAACAAGATCAAAGTGTTCCATAATTAGTGATCTCCCTGATTGGCTGGATTGGATTTTGAGCCTTCACGCACTTCAAAGGGCACATGACTGGCAGAAAGAGGCCGCTTCGGCCGTTCGGCCTGTTCCGGCGCTTCGTCGTAATCATCCTCAAGCCCTACATAGAGCACGCGCATCAGGTAGTAAACGCCGGCTGAGAACACCATAGAGTAAACCACCACATAACCAATCAGAGTGAACAGTGCCATGCCGCCGGTGAGCGACGGTGTTACCGCTTCCGCCTGGGTCATCATGCCGTACACCAGCCACGGCGCACGACCAGTTTCGGTCACAAACCAGCCCGCGAGCACTGCAATGAAGGGCGCAACGCTCATAAAACGCATCCCCTGAAGGAACCAGCGGGTTCGCCAAAAACGATCGCCACCCCGCAGTGCCAGACCAACAACGGCGAACAGGATCATCAGCAATCCGAGGCCGACCATAACCCGGAACGACCAGAACACAATGGCCACAGGTGGCTGATTTTCTATGGAAACCTCCTCAAGGCCTGGCACCTCTCCATTCCAGTCGTGCGTCAGAATAAGACTGGCGACGCTCGGAATACCAATTTCAAAAAGGTTAGTCTGGTTTTCCTGGTCAGGAATGGCGAACAACAGCAAAGGAACATTCCGGGACGTTTCCCAGTTGCCTTCCATTGCGGCCACTTTCATGGGCTGGTGTTCAAGGGTATTAAGCCCGTGGAAATCACCAACGACCGCCTGCGTGGGGGCAAGAAACAAGAGTAACCACAGGCACATCGAGAGTGCCTTGCGGTTGGCTTCTACTTCACGCCCTTTCAGCAAATACCAGGCGCTAACGCCAGCGACGACGAAGCCGCCGGTAAGGAACGAGGCCATAACCATGTGGGTAAAACGGTACTTGAAGGACGGGTTAAAGATTGCCTCGCTCCAGGAGGTCACGAAGAACACCCCATCCCGCAGTTCAGTGCCGGCAGGTGTGTGCATCCAGCTGTTTGCTGAAAGAATCCAGAACGAAGAAATGAATGTACCGGTCGCGACCATAACCGCCGCAAACAGGTGAACACCCGCAGGGACACGATCCCGACCGAACAGTAGTACGCCGAGGAAAGCTGCTTCGAGGAAGAAGGCCGTAATTACCTCATAGCTCAGCATCGGGCCGAGAAAGTTAGCCGAAGCCTGGGCGAAGTTACTCCAGTTGGTGCCGAACTGGAACGACATCACAATACCCGAGACAACGCCCATGCCAAAGACTACGGCGAACACCTTGGTCCAGAACGAAGAAAGCTTCATCCATACCGGGTTTTTCGTTTTGAACGAAAGCCCCTCAAGTACTGCAATATAGGAGGCGAGGCCGATGGTAAACACCGGGAAAATGGCGTGAAATGACACGACGAACGCGAACTGGATTCGCGATAGGATGAGAGGATCTAGTTCCATAGGAACACTCCGGTAATGTAAACGTCACAATAAACGAGCTAAGAAAACCCGTTCAGCCGCTGCCTTAGCTTTAATTGTTATATTGTTATTACCGACAGATAAAATACATGCTACTGGTTATGGTAGCAAAACCGATAGGGCAGATTGTCGCACCCATTGATTTAAAACAATTATGGTGAAAAGCATGAGCTTTTACGAAGAACGAATCCTGCCACACATCATAGATCGTGCCTGCTCAATGGGCCAGGTTATGAAGTTGCGCAGCCAACTTGTGCCATTGGCAAAAGGCCGCGTGCTTGAGGTGGGAATGGGCTCGGGTATTAATCTGGAGTTCTACAATCCGGACACTGTTGAGTTCGTCTACGGGCTGGAGCCTTCTGAGGGGATGCGGCGCAAAGCGTTACCAAACCTGAAGCGCTCGCCAATACGCGTAGAGTGGCTGAGCCTGCCGGGCGAGCAAATCCCTCTGGATGACAACAGCGTGGATACCGTTTTGCTTACCTTCACCCTGTGCACCATATCCGACTGGAACACTGCGCTTCTGCAAATGAAGCGGGTACTGAAGCCCGGAGGGGAGCTTCTGTTTCTGGAACACGGCGAAGCACCCCATGAAAACATCCGCAAATGGCAACACCGAATTACACCTGGCTGGAAAAAGCTCGCCGGTGGTTGCCACCTGAACCGCCGTATCGCAGACCTGATCCGACATGCAGGATTTGAGCTAACGGCACTGGAAAATTTTTACATGCCCAGCGCACCGAAAATAGCCGGCTATATTTACAAAGGGATCGCACGGAAGCCCAGCTAAATGCTTCAGCGTGAATATGCCAAAGGCAGGAGCACACCAATGACCAAAATGACGAGAGCTGCTTTATCTCTGCTTGCAGTCACCGTTGCGCTAAGTACAGGTGTAGCGGTTGCCGCCGGAGATACAGCACGCGGTGAAAACATTGCAACACAGGGTAATGGGGCAGGCGCTCTGGCTTGTACTACCTGTCATGGACCGGATGGCAAGGGCAATGCTGCGGCTGGCTTTCCGGACATTGCTGGCCTTAACGCCGATTATCTGAGCAAGCAACTTCATGATTACGCCAAAGGCACACGTAAAAACCCGATTATGCAACCTTTTGCCACAGCGTTAACAGAAGACGATATCCAGTCGGTATCAGCCTACTACCAGAGCCTTCAGTCACCAGTTTCCGCCGTTGCTTATCAAGCGCCAGACCCGGCCAACCCAGGCGAGTGGCTGGCCTTGCGGGGTGACTGGGATAATCTCATACCGGCTTGCAACCAGTGTCACGGCCCCAACGGTATGGGCGTGGGAAATTCGTTTCCGGCCCTCGCAGGGCAACATGCCAGTTATCTGAAGAGCCAGATTCTTGCCTGGCGTAACGGCACCCGCAATAACGACCCTAATCATTTGATGAAGGGAATCGCCGACCGACTCAGCGAACAACAGATCTCAGCCATCACCGAATACTACGCAGCTCTGCCAGAGCAACTGGCTGGGCAGGCCGAAGAAAAGGAGAATCGTTAATGAACTTGTGCAAATCATTTTTGTCGGTTGCAGCGAGCTCCTTGTCGGTGTTGATGGTATCAACACTGGTTCACGCCGCAGAACCTGAAGTGGACTACCAGAAACAGCTGCCTGCAGCACCTGAAGGCCAGATCACCTTTGAACCGCCACAAGAGCGGGATATACCTGACAACCAGTACGGCGACATGGTACGCAAGGGGCGAGACCTGTTCGTAAATACACAGCAGTTGCGTGGCAAAAACGTGTTTAACGGCCAGAACTGCGTCAACTGCCACCTGGACGCCGGCCGTATAGCCAGCTCCGCCCCCATGTGGGCAGCTTTTGGCATGTATCCCGCGTACCGAGGTAAAAATGACAAGGTCAATACCCTGAGTGAACGCCTCCAGGGTTGCTTTACCTACTCCATGAACGGCATTCCCCCAGAAGCCGGTGATGAAACCGTGGTGGCGATGGAAACCTATTTCCACTGGCTATCAACGGGCGCGCCCATCAACCAGGCCCTGCCTGGCCGTGGTTACACCAAACTTGAAAAGCCGGAAGGCGGTTATGACCGGGAGCACGGCGCCAAGCTCTACACCGAGCAATGTGCTGTGTGCCATGGTGATGATGGCCGCGGCCAAGAGGTGGCAGGGCAGGTGGTCTTCCCGCCTCTATGGGGTGATGGAGCTTACAACTGGGGAGCAGGTATGCACCGCGTAAATACCGCTGCCGGATTTATCAAAGCCAATATGCCATTGGGCAAGCCCGACTCCCTGAGTAATCAGGATGCTTGGGACCTGGCCGCCTTCGTCAACAGCCATGAGCGCCCTCAGGACCCACGCCGCCGCAATCAGGACTCACTGGACAGCACCGCCAACACCTTTCATAACCACGATGGCTTCTATGGCAAGGAAGTAGAAGGCAAACGATTGGGGGATCACGACAACTACGGCGAAAACCCCGGAGTTGCCAGCAAATAAACCCAAAACGCCGTCAGCACCGCCAGTTGACGGTGTTTTGAATTGCGTTATCGCCCATGGCCTTATACAATTCCGGCCCACAAAACCTCCCCGAATGCTCCGGTGGTGGAATTGGTAGACACAAGAGACTTAAAATCTCTCGACCTCACGGTCGTGCCGGTTCGATTCCGGCCCGGAGCACCATATATGTCAGTAAGTTATACCTCCAGGCGGACGATCCTGCCTTTCCTGACACACAGGTCATCAACCAATGCCCTGCTCCCCGCTTTTGAATAGGCTCTGAATCCTCGTTTCTTGGGTAGAATTTCTATGCGGTCTCAGTTTTTAATCAAAAAACCTAATTAAATTCAATTACGTATACCTAAAGCATAAGGCGCTGGCTAATAATCAGAAATATTGGCAGATTTCTTGGTCATTGCGATTACAACGGTATGACCTAAGCTGAAAAAGGACTTTTACCAAGAGGTATTCGAATGTTGACGGAAATCAAGAAAGCCACTATCGGAATTCTCACTGTCTTCTCTGCGCTCACGCTCGGCGCGTGTGGCGGCTGTGGTAGCGATAATCCTGCGTGGATGTTCAAAGGTACAAGATAATAGTCACCTGTGCCTGCTGTAACGCATTCAACGTGCAGCAAGCACAGCCACAGCCCTTCTTCCTCAACGACTATCCTGGGCTGGACGCGGCTCAATTCTGTTGATATCGCCAGTCGGTACCGCAGGCTCATCGATCATGATCACGTAAATCCCACCTGCGATGATTGCGATAGCAACGATGGCTTTTAATATATTGGAGTTGAACATGGCTCCTCCTGCTTCTGAGTTCGTCGGTTCTGGTACAGAGCCTACGGTCACAGCCCGGGTATAACAACCCGTCACTCTGTCCTCTCTACAAAAGTCGCTTCGACAACCGAAGCGTTCTGCCTGATACTGATTGCTATCAGACGCCCACGAGTTCCGGCGATACGAGGTAGTTAAACATGACAGACCTGCTAACACGAAATACCGACGAGAACGGCATTACCACGCTCACACTGAATCAGCCCGACCGGCGCAACAGTCTTTCCATGGCCATGCTTGATGCGTTGTCTGAGGCGCTGGCGGATATTGTAACGGACGACGCCACGAGGGTTGTGGTTCTTGCTGCAGCGGGCAAGGTGTTTTGTGCGGGGCACGACCTCAAAGAGATCCGTGATCAGTTGGATAGCCATGAGTTTCAACTGGCACTGTTTAACCGGTGCAGTGAGGTAATGCAGCAGATTGTGAATCTGCCAAAGCCGGTGATTGCCAGGGTAGCCGGTGTCGCAACTGCGGCTGGGTGTCAGTTGGTGGCAAGCTGCGATCTTGCGGTGGCAACAGATTCTTCGCGTTTCGCGACGCCGGGCGTAAATATCGGGCTGTTTTGCTCAACCCCTATGGTAGCGCTGTCCCGTAATGTGTCTCGCAAGCATGCGATGGAAATGTTGCTCACCGGTGAGATGATCAGCGCCGCTCGTGCGGAGCAGCTTGGCTTGGTAAACAGGGTCGTTGATGAGTCGTTGCTGGACGAAACGGTCTATACAATGGCTCGCACGATTGCTGAGAAATCCGGGCATACGCTGAAGATCGGTAAGGGCGCGTTCTATAAGCAGTTGGAGATGCCACTGGCGGGCGCTTATGAATACACGGCCAAAGTGATGGCAGAAAACCTGCGAGCAGACGATGCGCGGGAGGGTATCTGTGCGTTTCTGGATAAGCGCCAACCGGAATGGAAGGACAGCTAACGGGCTTTACAGTTCTGTTGCCCTGGATCGAGGCGGTCTCCGGAAGCAATTCCGTGCATCTCGAAAAAACCGGCATTCATCTCCACGGCAGAGACAAACTCAACACCCGCAGGATAGCTCGGGCACCTGGCGCCATTGGATGATGTACACGGCTTCATCTGGCGAATGTTGCCGATTACACCGTTCTCATCCAGGTAAGCAATATCAAGCGGGATGAGTGTCTGGTACATCCAGAAGCCATGATCCGGACGTTGCTGCTCCTGGTACTGAAACAGCATGCCTGAATTGGCCGCGAGGAATTCTCTGCCCATCAACCCTTTCTGTCTTTCCTTCGGAGCCTTTGCGAGCTCAAGGCTGACATTGACTGCGCTGGATCCGGTCACGAAGCACCCTGCGACAATCGGCAATCCGGCTGCCGGCTCTTCGGCCCCAGTGCCAGCAGAACATCCTGCCAGCATGGCTGAAAGACAGAGTAGGGCGCAGCTGGCTCGCATCAGGTACGCAGCCTGTAGCCGGTTTTGAATATCCACCAGATACCGCTCATGCAAGCGAGTAGAAACAGCAGGGTCATACCCACGCTAATTCCCACATGCACATCCGAAACGCCATAAAATGCCCAGCGAAATCCACTGATCAGGTACACCACCGGGTTGAAAAGGCTGATGGTTTGCCAGATTTCCGGGAGCATATCGATGGAATAGAAAGTACCGCCGAGAAAAGTCAGTGGGGTCACAATCATCATGGGCACAATCTGAAGCTTTTCGAAGCCGTCGGCCCATATTCCGATGATGAACCCGAACATGCTGAAGGTTACAGCGGTCAGTATCAGGAAGGACAGCATCCAGAACGGGTGCAGAACGCTGTAATCCACAAACAGTCTTGCAGTGGCCAGGATGATTAGCCCCAGTATCACCGACTTGGTGGCCGCAGCGCCCACATAGCCCAGCACCACCTCAACGTATGACACAGGAGCAGACAAAACTTCGTAAATCGTGCCGGAGAATTTCGGCATATAGATGCCAAATGAAGCGTTGGAGATGCTTTGCATCAACAGGGAAAGCATAACCAGCCCGGGAATGATGTACGCGGCGTATTCGATGCTATCGATATTGCCCATGCGCGAGCCAATGGCCGATCCGAAGACAACAAAATACAGGCAAGTAGAGATAACGGGCGAGAGCACGCTTTGCATAAGAGTGCGGCGCATGCGCGACATTTCAAAATTGTAGATGGCTTTTACACCGTAAAAATTCATGCGTTTCTCCAGTTAGCCCGCGGCTTGTTCATGCACCAGGCCGACAAAAATCTCTTCCAGGGAACTCTCCCGGGTGCGCAGATCACGGTATTCAATACCAATATCCCCGAGGGTGCGCAGCAAACGGGCCACGCCGGCCTGTTCCTGCTGGGAATCGAACGTGTAGATCAGCTCGTAGCCATCTTCGGAAAGTTCCACGGGCTCCAGGATGAGCTCTCCGGGCACTTTGTCGAGTTTGTTTTGCAGCTGCAGGCGAAGCTCTTTCTTGCCCAGTTTGCTCATCAGCCGATCTTTATCTTCCACCAGAATGATCTCGCCCTGGCGAATAACCCCGATACGATCCGCCATTTCTTCGGCTTCTTCGATGTAATGGGTTGTAAGAATGATGGTTACGCCGTCTTCCCGTAGCTTACGGACCATCTCCCACATATCCCGGCGCAGCTCTACGTCGACGCCCGCGGTGGGCTCGTCCAGGAACAGTATCCGGGGTTCGTGAGAGAGCGCCTTGGCGATCATCAGTCGGCGTTTCATACCGCCCGAAAGGGTCATGATGCGATTATTGCGTTTGTCCCACAGAGACAGATCCCTGAGCACCTTTTCAATGTGTGCGGGATTGGGTGCCTTACCGAACAGGCCGCGGCTGAAAGATACGGCGTTCCAGACGGTTTCGAACGAATCGGTATTGAGTTCCTGCGGCACCAAGCCAATGGTTTCGCGGGCTTTGCGGTAATCTTTTACGATATCGTGGCCAGCCGCTCTGACTTCACCGGAAGACAGGTTGGTGATGCCGCAAATGATACTGATCATCGTGGTTTTGCCCGCCCCGTTTGGGCCAAGCAGGGCAAAAATCTCGCCCCGGTTTATTTCCAGGTTGATATTTTTGAGGGCCTGGAAGCCGCCCTCGTAAACCTTGTTGAGGTTCTTGACAGAAATATCCGGTTGCACGGGTGTATCCTGTTCCTGAAAGTGGGTCGGATATGAAAGCGCAGCATTTTCTCATGTCTGGCGCCGGTTTAGAAATTTTGCCTTGAGGCCGATAGTGTCCATAATGCCTCATCGGTTTCAACTGGGTGTGGGTATGTTACGAGCAATAGTGGTTGCAGGTATCATTGTGGGGGTGATTTCAGTGGTTTTTTTGGGCTCACAATGGCTGCAAACCGCAGATTCCGACGCGCCTGGTAATGACTATCCCGTTTGTGATCTTCTGGCAGGACCCTGTGAGTGGCAAACGGAAACCGGGCTCTGGAAAGTGGATCTGGACGTTATGGTCAACGGGGAGAAGGGCACAGAATACCTGCTAAGCGTTCACGCACCTAAAACACCGGAGCGGTTTCTGGCGGTATTGCGCGGTGAGTCCATGTATATGGGGGAGTATCCGGTACCACTTCGACGGGAAGATGATGGCCGGTATTCCGCGCATTTTGCTGCTCCGCTTTGTACAACTGGCTCCGAGATGGTCTGGCGCATGGACTTTCAACGAGGCCAACAGCCACTTTCAGAAACGGTCCCACTGAAGCTTATCTTCCAGGCAAGGGATCACTAAAGCTGGCGGGAAGGTGTAGAATCCTGCCGGACTTGAAGCCAACTTCAGAGAAATCGTGATGGATTACGGGGAAAGTGTACAAAAAGTGCTTTTGCGAAAAATCCGAAAAGCGGAACAGGATCTTCTTCAATTAAAGCTGGACTACTGCCGGTTTGTTTTTGGCCTTACTCACCGGGCCAGAGTTATTTCAGGCGGCATTACATATCTGGTTCTGTCTGTTGATGTGGAGTCCATGGCAACCACAGAAGAGGGCGGGTTCACACGCCCGAGGGTCGCTGGAGTTTCTGCAGACACGCCGGATGGAGCAGAGGCGATTGAACTTGGAACTGATTGGGTGCTGGAGCAAAGTCGCGAAGATTGATGAGAGCACTCTCAATAGTACTCTCAATAGCACCCTCGAGAGCATTCTGGATAGCACGTCTGATAGTTGTTCGGGTTTTGTATCCTCAAAGGAAGCTTGATGGGCGTTATTCTTTTACTCCACACACTTCTGGTCCTTTTATTCACGATCCGGATTCTTCTGCGCGATGACCTTTCGCCTCCGGGAAGACTGGCTTGGTTCGTCATACTTAACCTTTTGCCCTATTTCGGTAGTGCAATGTATTTCCTCTTTGGCGAAACAGACCTTGGCAACCGTGCGGATAAGCGACACAAAGAAATCTTCGAAGAAATAAGAGCCAAAGCCTCCTGGTTTATGGGCGAGGCGACCAGCACAGGGAAACTGATCGACCCGGTTTACCTCTCGGCATTCCGGTATGCGGGTTCGATTAATGGCTTTCATCCATCCATGGGAAATGCCGCCGAATTGATGGCTGACGGCAACGAAACCCTTACCCGGATGGTTGCCGACATTGATGCCGCCATTGATCATGTGCACGTGCTGTATTACATATGGATTGATGACAATACCGGCCATGCCATCGCCGAAGCACTGATCCGCGCAGCCCACAGAGGCATTACATGCCGCGCTATGGCGGATGGGCTGGGGTCACGTGCGATGATTAACTCCGCGCTCTGGCAGCGCATGAGAGAGGCAGGCGTTCATCTTGCTGTAGCTCTATCGCTGAAGCACCCGATCCGCACCATTCTGACCAGCCGGCTGGATCTTCGTAACCACCGCAAGATCACGGTGATTGATTCACGCGTCACCTATTGCGGCAGCCGAAATTCTGCTGATCCGGAATTTCTGGTTAAAGCGAAATACGCACCCTGGGTAGACATCATGCTCCGCTTTACGGGGCCGGTGGTGGTTCAGAACCAGTTGCTGTTTGCCAGTGACTGGATGCAGGCAACCAATGAATCCCTGGATGGCATTGCGTTATCTCGCGGGCCCACCGATGGAGGATTCCCGGCACAGGTTATGGGTGTTGGGCCAACCGAGCGTCACGGAGCCACACCACAGCTCTTTGCCAACCTGATCGCCTGTGCCCAGGACAGACTGACACTAACCACACCATACTTCGTGCCTGATGCAACGGTTCTGGAAGCACTGTGCGCAACCGCCTACCGGGGCGTGTCGGTTTCGTTGATATTTCCCAAGGTAAATGACAGCTTGATTGTCGCCGCTGCCAGCCGCAGTTATTACCACCGACTACTTGATGCAGGCTGCATCATCCATGAGTTCAAGGGCGGACTCCTTCATGCCAAAACCCTCACGATCGATGGAAAGATCAGTCTGATCGGGTCTTCAAATCTCGATTTGCGCAGCTTTGATCTGAATTATGAAAACAACATCCTTCTGCAGGACGAGGCCACGACCCTGGCAATTGAAGAACGGCAGCAGACTTACCTCAGCCGCTCTGAAGTGGTCACCTTGCCAACGGTTCTTGCCTGGCACTACCACGAAAGAATATGGCACAACGTTATCGCAACCATCGGCCCGGTTCTTTAAAACCAAGGCCACCGGGAACGGGTTTCAGCAGGTTGGCATGGTTTGCAGAGCGAGCTTGCGACGGATGTAGCGACCAAGCGTATCGACGCCAATGTTGAGCAGGGCGGTTACCAGGATCAACACCATGGCGCGATCAAACCGGATGTTCTGTATGGCGCTGTCGACATAGAACCCCAGCGTGTAGATGCCCAGAATCCCCAGAATGGCTGTTTCCCGCATGATGATTTCCCAGCGGTAGAACAGAAACGCCAGAAACGAGCGGTAAACACGAGGCACCAACTCCCAGCTATACCGGTTAAACCCGGTTGCTGCATCGGCCCGGAGCTTGATGGAATTGGTTTGTCGGCCAATCAGGTGGCCGATAATCCCACCATTATGCAGCGCCAGTGCAACAACCGCAGGCAGCATTGATGGCCCCCAGAGCTGCAGCAGGATGTACGCCAAGATGTATTCAGGCGTAGACCGGGCAATCACCAGAGCGACGTGCCCTGCGTTGCGCCGCATAGGGCCACCAAAGTGGTTGGAGATCAGAGGGAACGCCAACAACGAGAGAACCCCCGTAGCCACGAGTGCAATCTGGGTGAGCACAATGGTGTTCCAGATTCCCGGCATGGCCTCGTTGATCATCAGATCATTCAGCCAGGGCATAAGCCCCGTCAGACCTTCACCGTTCCGCAGCGGCGCGGGCACAATGTCTTCGGTGAAAAAGCGCTCTACGTTGCCCCACACAATCGGAAGGCCCTCGCCCAGAAAGAAGGGGGCTCCCAATACGTACACCGGCAGAAGCTTTGGCCGCACCCAGAATGGCATGGTGGCGATCAACACATAAAACAGAATCAGCATGGCACCGGCGTCGGAATACAGACCTTGAGAAAACGACGCCTCGAGGTAGAAACCGAGTGTTGGCAGACCAACGAAACCAAGTATCGCACTTGAACGCAGGCCACACTCCAGCCTGTAGGACGTATAGGTGCGCATTTTCACCCAACAATCCGGGATACGCGTGTAGAGAAACGCCGTGATATTCCCCGTGCCAGGCGGCAGGACACGGCCCGGTTCCGGATCGGCTTCTTCCAGAATCTCGGAATAAACCTTGGCAAAGATGCCTGCGTAAGGAATGGCGATGGCCAGCACGCCTGTCAGCGGATGAAATCCGAAAAACTGCAGGAAGATCAGAGCCCAGAAGAGCTCGTGAATGGCGCGAATAAAAGCGGAGAAAATTCGCACGGGTAACGATTTATAAACCAGCGCCAGCAGGAACCCGCAGATGCTGCCAAGAGCAACCCCCACAAAGGCGAACGCTACTGTTCTCAACAGCGCGGTCATCAGGCCTTCAGTGCTGAAAAAGTTGGGTGTTACGATGCCAAGGAAAAAGTTACCCAGATCCCGCCATGGGTTTGATGCGGTAATGGCAATATCCGCGAACAGTAAACCCACCAAAGCAATGGCGAGGAAAACAAGGCTGGTACGAACCGTTGGGGAAGAGAACATGAAACGGGCCGTGTTACCTAGTAAAGAGACATAATGTCTGAGGCTGCAAGATTTTCACTGGGCTGATCCAGAGCAATCTGACCGTCCTGTATGCCAACGATTCTGGTGCAATAACTCAGCGCCAGGTCCACATCGTGCAGAGCAATAATGCTGGTTGAAAAGCGATCCCGAAGATCCGTCATAACCGAGTTAGCCATGGGGCCATCAAGAGCTGAAACCGGCTCATCGGCAAGCAGTACCGGCGCGTTCCGATAGAGGGCCCGTGCAATGGCGACACGCTGGCGTTGCCCGCCAGAAAGAGAGGCTGTGGGAATCCATAGCTTTTCTGTCATTCCGAGGGACTGCAGCAGAGTGTGTACCTCGGCACGGTCTTTCGCGAACGGGCGCGCAAGCGTTACGGTGTTGTACCAGGTTGAATGCTTGTCCAACTGCCCCATGAATACGTTATGAAACACGGAAAGGGCATTCACCAACCCCAGATCCTGAGGAATCAGGGAAGAATCCCGGTCAACCCGTTCGTGAATCAGCCGTATAAGGGTGGATTTACCCGCACCGCTTTTACCAACCAGTGCAATCTTGTCGCCCGGATTAACGTTCAGCGACAGCGGGCCAATGACCCGCTTGCCGCTGAATGAGGCCGTAAGGCCGGAAAGATCGAAGCCTGACATTAATCGAGGATTCCAATCTCTTCGGCTGTTTTACGAATCGGCTCATAGTCGTCATTGGAGGCAGGAATAAAGCCCGAACGCGGAAAGCTTTCCAGAAGCTCCGGGTTATCAAGATTCAACAGTGCCTCGGTAACACGCTGTTTGAAGCCTTCACCAAAGCGCTCGTCCACGTCGCCACGGATTGTCCACTGATAATCAGGGTAGGCGGGTGTTTTCCAGATAACCTGGACTGCGTCGGTATCAATGTTTCCATCACTCAGCTCTTTCTCCCAAACCTGGAAGTTGAGTGCGCCTACCTCGTAGGTGCCGGCTTCAACCAGACGAAGGGTGCGGGTGTGATTGCCGCTGAAACCAACGCGCGAGAAGAAGTCTTCTGGCTTCTCACCAAAGGTATCCCGAACGTAGAATTCCGGCATGAGCCGGCCAGAGGTTGAACCTTTGGAGCCAAAGGTAAAGGTTTTGCCCTGCAGCTGGTCTTTCAGCCCGGAGAGTTCGTCGGCTGGCTCGATACCCGTATTGGTATTGGCAATAAAGTAGGTCTCAAATGCTTCGTCTTCCACACCTTGGGCGATGGCTTCAGAGCCCGGCACCAATCGGCGCGCCTGAACGCCTGAAAGGCCACCGAACCAAGCCAACTGAACCTGGTTGTTACGGAACGCTGAAACAGCCGCCGCGTAAGACTTGACCGGAATGTAGCGAACATCCACATCCAGTTGCTCAGAGAGATAAGCCGCTACACCGCGAAACCGCTCTACGAGTTTTGTTTCATCTTCATCGGGGATCGCAGTGAACACAAACGTCTCTGCCGTTGCCGAAGCAGCGGTGAAACAGAACAAGCTGGAAACCATCAACTTCCGTATAAGATTCAAAGCCATTTGAAATCCTCGACCGGTTATGTGATTGATAAAGCAAAGGTGCAGGATACTCTGATTCCCCCCAACCCTGAACAGCTATACGGATTACGGGTATAAATAGGTCAAGTATCCGGGCACTATTCCCATGAAATTCCATGCAAGTCTATCAAAATTCTGTCCCGGCTCTGAAAGGGCCTCGTTATACCAAAGGGCGCTATGGATATCATCATGATCACGCCGGCAGGCCCGGGCTCGAAAGCCGGCAACCGGGCAACCGCAGAGCGTTGGCAAACGTTGCTGGAGCAGGCGGGGCATAAGGTCTCTGTTGTGACCGCCTATAACGGTGAGCCTTGTGATCTTTTTATAGCTCTGCATGCGTGGCGCAGCCATGAGGCCGTTCGCCTATTCAGGGACACATGGCCCGGCAAGCCCTTGGTTGTGGCGCTCACAGGAACGGATATCTACCGGCACCAGTACGAATATCCTGAACAAACCCTCTATTCCATGCAGGCGGCCGATGCGTTGATTGGTTTGCACGCACAGGTTGGCCGCGATATTCCAGAGCATGTTCGGGACAAACTGGTTACGCTTTTTCAGTCGGCTGAACAGTCTGACGGCCCCGCTGGAACAGCAGTTTCTGACTCATCTTGTTTTGATGTTTGCGTCATCGGCCATCTACGGGATGAAAAAGATTCGCTGCGGGCAGCTCTGGCGTCCAGGTTGTTACCCTCCAAATCTCGCATCCGCGTCTCGTGTGCGGGCAAACCCCACGATGCATATTGGGAAAATCTCGCGAAACAGGAAATGCAGGAGAACCCCCGTTTCAGATGGCTCGGCGAACTGGAAAAAGGGCAGATAGACCAGTTGATGGTTGAAAGCCAATTGCTGGTGATGAGCTCGGTGATGGAGGGTGGGGCGAACGTTGTTTCGGAAGCCTGTCGTGCCGGCCTGCCGGTTATTGCCTCGGATATTTCCGGGAATACCGGGTTACTTGGTGAGGATTACGCCGGCTACTACCCGGTTGGGGACACCCAGGCACTCGCCGAGCTACTCTTGCGTGCGGAAAGTGATACGGAGTTTTTGGAGACGTTACGTAAACAGGTTGCTCAGCTTGCCAGCCTGTTTACGCCGGAAAAAGAGCGGGAATCCCTGGAGCAGGCGCTGTCCCTTGCGGTGCAGCGCAGCTCCGAGAGAAGCACCCTTTAAGCTCATTCTCTTAGAGTAATCGGCTCAATCGGCCCGCTTTCATCCTGGGGCAAAACCCGCCCGATGACTGCGGTGTGTGGATAACCCAGGGCTTTGAGCTCCCGGACACAGTTTTCCGCCTTATCGGCCGAGACACTCGCCAGCAAGCCGCCGGCAGTCTGTGGATCAAAGATCAGGGCGTAGCGCGGGTGCTTCACCCACTTTTCCTGATCCCGGATACCCCGGCGCAGCCGTATGTTGGCCGGTTGCAGGGAACTGAGAATGCCTGCTGCGGCCGTTTCTTCCGCACCCGGCAGAATGGGGATTGCTGATAGATCCAACTCGGCGTCCACACCGGACGGCCGCGTCATTTCCACCAGATGGCCCAGCAAGCCGAAACCGGTCACATCCGTACAGGCTTTGGAGCCGAAACTGCGCAGGCAATCTGCGGCTTTCTTATTCGACTGCACCATGGAAGCGAGGGCGGAATCAATCCAGCGGCCTTTGGCTGCCAGGCGTGCGTGAGCGGCAAACAAAGTTCCGGTGCCAATGGGTTTGGTGAGGATCAGAACATCACCGGCCCGCAAACCGCCTTTGCTCATCACTTCATCGGGGTCAATAAGGCCATTCACCGCAAAACCCAAGGCAAGCTCGCGGCCTTCACCCGTGTGGCCACCGACTAAAGCACAACCGGCTTCATTTAATACATCCACTGCACCCGACATCATCTGGAAAACCACGTCCTCCACTTTGGACTCAATGCCATATGGTACCGTGGCCACTGCGGTCGCACTTTGTGCTTCAGCGCCCATGGCAAAGACGTCACCCAAGGCGTGGTTGGCAGCAACGCGACCAAACGTGTAAGGGTCATCAATAAAGGCGCGGAAGAAATCCACGGTATGTACTACGGCTTTGCCGGGTGGAACCCGCAGAACGGCGGCATCATCCGGTGCGTGCAGGCCAATAAGAATATCGTCTCGCTCAATGGGCCGGAGCTCACCCAACGCCCTTGAAAGAACCGTACTGCCAACCTTTGCGCCGCAACCACCACAACGCATGGCAACGGCAGAAATAGCCTGAGACGCTTCCTCCGGATTTTGTGCTGCGGCAGTATCGGGCAGCACACCCCCATCATCCATAGCCGGGAGGTCTGTAAATTTCTGCATGAAGCGACGGTCTATCCAGTCCTTCCAGCGCCACACCAGGGCGCCATCAAATTGCATATCACCGCGAGAGGCAACAGCGTATTTGTCGCCGGTGCTGATCAGTGCCAGCCACTTTTTCTGAGGGTGGAAATCTTTGGGCGTTTGGCCCAAAGCCATGCGTTTGAGGTTATCTGCCAGAGGCGGGCCCTGGCGCACCGCAAACACACCGGCTTTTTCGCGGGGGTGATTGACTACATTAGCAATATCGCCCGCCGCGAATATATTGTCATCATTTTCAACCTGCAGGGTGTCCCGCACTCTGAGGAACTGGCCGTCATCCAGTGCCAGCCCTGTTTCCTCCAACCATGCCGGGCCGCCGGCTCGGGTTACCCAGAGAACTTCGTCTGTCTGCAAGGATTCGCCAGCGGCTGTGCGTAAAAACCCTTCACTGACTTTTTCTACTGGTGAGCCGAGATGTAGCTTTACCCCACGCTCGGAGAGGGTCTTCCGAAAGATCTCGCGCACTTTTTCATTGTGAGTGGGGAGAATTTCATTGGCAGCATCAAATAAGTGGAAATGCAGTTGGCCGGGATCCCGGCCGCGCTGTTCCAACTCGTTTCTGAGTCGGTACTGCATTGCCAGCGTCAGCTCAACACCACCAGCACCCGCGCCCACAACACCAATCGTGAGCGGCCCTTCATGATTTTCAATGCGTGAAAGAAGGGCGAGCCAGCGGTTATTGAAACCTGTAATTGGCTTGACCGGCACCGCGTACTGCGACGCCCCGTCCACTTCATTCACTCTGGGGGATGAACCGATATTGATCGACAGTATGTCGTAAGGCACATCCGGACGGCCTTTACAGATTACCCGCTTGCTGGAGCGATCAATACCATAGGCTTCGGCCCGGTAAAAGCGTGCACCTGCATACTCTGCCAGGCGGCTAAGATCGATGTGCACATCGTCGTAGCTGTAGTGTCCTGCCACGTAGCCAGGCAGCATTCCGGAGTAGGGCGTGTGGGTATCGCGGCAAATGAGGGTCAGCCGAACGCCGGGCACCGGTTTCATTGCAAACCGTTTGAGTACCCCGACGTGGCTGTGCCCGCCGCCAATCAGGACAATGTCCCGTAAAACAGGCTGGTCAGGCGTTCGCATCAGTTAATTTTCTTGGCTTCGGCACTGAGTTGATCAAATCCTTTGATATTCGAGAAAGCATTCAGCTTTTCCTGATCAGCCGCCGATGGGTTGGCAATCTGATCGATGGACGTGATTCCGGCTTCTTTCATCTTTTTGGCGGTAGCCGGTCCGACGCCTTTAACCAGCGTGAGATCGCTTTTATCCACGGGCTTTGGAGTCTTGGCAGCGGGTGCTTTTTTTGCAGCAGGCTTTTTGGCCGGCGCTTTTTTAGGCGTTGGTTTTTTCGCTGCAGGCTTCTTGGCAGGGGTGCTTGCCTTAGCCGCTTTCACTTTGTTGCTGTCTTTTTTACTTTCTTTTTCAGCCTTGCGGATGTCTTCTTTCGAAGCAACGCCCAGACGTTCAAGAATGTTGGATTGCAGTTCATGGAACTCGTCCAGACGACGCTCGAATTCGTCATTAAAACGTTTCATTTCCCGCTCGCGCACTTCATCAACTTCTTTAAGAAGTTTGCGAATCGGCTCCTGAACCTGATGTTGCAGTGTATCGAGCTGCTTCATCGCATCGCTGACCAGACCTTCGATCTGGGATGAGGTTTTCTCAAATTCCTTGTTAACTTTTTTTACGATCTTTTCAACACTCGCCTTGGCTTTCTTCGCCATGAGATTGTCTCCTTGCAGGCAGGTAGAACGAAAATAGTGATCAGGCCATCTGCCGGAAGCCGGGCATGGAACCTGAAGAACGACGTGATTTCAACGACTGCTTTTTTGAAAGTACCTCTCTGATACGGCGCAGCTTTTCTTCGAGTGCCGTGCCGCCATCAGAGTTTAACTCAACAAAATCAATAGAATAGAAGAAGTTGCTGCAGTGCTTTCTACGCTCGGTAATTAAACCTGTAATATTTTCAGCACGAATGTTATCAAACGGCATGTCCATAATCAGATCAAGCACAACGGTATCGCCGGGATTGAACATCTTGTCCGTCTTCATAACGCAACCGTAAGCATCCAATTCAAAAAGCGCGGCCTCGACCTGCTCCTTGCGGAACAGGCCCTGCCGGATTCTGAAACGGGCGACAAGATCGGGCAACGCTTCTTTCATGAATACTGAGTCTCTGCAAAGGCTGACTTGATATTGATTAAACAATAGACACTGGCCAAAGGTTTTGCAACGCCATCAGTGCCATACGGCGGTTCTTCAACACCTAACGGGTGATAATTTCGTACATGTCAATTCTTCGGTCTTTAAGGTTGGTTACTGACCCTTCGTTCCTTACCAATGTGAGCTTTTCCAGGTCCATATCCGAGAACATGATCATCTCGGTATTGGGCGTTGTCTCTGCCATTACTGCGTCGTGAGGGAAAGCGAAATCAGATGGCGAGAACACCGACGATTGCGCATATTGCACGTCAAGGTTTTCCACTTTTGGCAGGTTCCCGACACTGCCGGTGATCACCACATAACATTCGTTTTCAATGGCCCGGGCCTGGGCGCAATGACGAACCCGCAAATAGCCGTTTTTGGTGTCTGTCCAGAAGGGCACACAAATAATGTCAACTTCATTAATTGCGGCAATTCGGCCCAGCTCAGGGAACTCAATGTCATAACAGATGAGAATCGCAACGCGCCCGGAATCTGTATCGAAGACTTCAAACTTGTTCCCGCCTTCAACAACCCAGTCACGACGTTCGTGGGGCGTAATGTGGATCTTGCGTTGCTCGTCCACTCGGCCATCGCGGTGGCACAGATAAGACACATTATAAACCCGGTCGTTCTCAAGCAGCGGCATGGAGCCAGTGATGATGTTGATGTTATAGCTGACCGCCATATCAGACATTCTGTCCCGGAATTGCTGGGTAAACCCTGCAAGGAACCGAATAGCGCGGGTCTGATCCACCTGATCGGTCAGTCCCATCAACGGTGCATTAAAAAACTCAGGGAAGAGTGCGAAGTCGCTCTTGTAATCAGACAGCGCATCCACGAAGTACTCAACCTGTTCCAGCACCTCTTCAACGGAACCGAATTCACGCATCTGCCACTGAACTGCGCCCATCCGGACCTGCGTTTTCTTTTCGTTCAGCACCGACGAGGGCGGGGTATAGAGGATGTTCCGCCATTCCAGCAAGGTGGCGTACCCCTGGGATTTTTCATCCTCCGGGAGGTATTTGTGCATCAGTCGGGTGACCTGAAAGTCGTTCGACAATTGGAAGCTCAGAATCGGATCGTAAATATCTCTGCGATCAACCCGGTCAATGTATTCAGCAGGTGAATACTGATCTGAATACTTGAAATACCCAGGTATGCGCCCACCAGCAAGGATGGCGCGCAAGTTTATGGACCGGCACAGCTCTTTGCGAGCTTCATACAATCGCCGCCCAAGGCGGTAGCCGCGGTACTCCGGGTGAATGAATACATCCAGCCCATAAAGGGAGTCACCTTTCGGGTCATGCCTGATCTGTTCGTTCCGTTTAATCAGATCGTCATAAGTATGAGGGTTGCTGAATCGCTCATATTTAACAGACACGGTGAGCGCGACGGCAACGAGCTGGCCTTTGTCCTCAATGCAAATCTGGCCATCCGGGAACTGTTCAACCAGTGCCTTGATGGTGTCCTTTGGCCAGGCGCCGCCAATATCGTCATAAACACGATCCATTAACACCTGAAGTTGCTCGTAATCATCAAGTGTCAGGTTGCGCAGATTGAGATGCAGTTCTTCATGGGCCATTCAGCGGGGCTCCTGTACGGCGGGGAATGGAATTAACGACCAAGTTTATCAGAAGGAACTAAAGAGTTCGCACAAGCTGCCGAAAACCAGTGCAACAACCATCGGGAGTAAACTGTGCCTCTAAACTTTGGTCAAAAGCTGTTGGTCACCTTCAGTATCCTGCTTGTTCTGGTGATGGCTGCCTTCACCATTTCCGGCAATCTCAGGTTGCAGAACACGACTGAAACCTATGTCGATGCCTTGATTGAAAACACGGCGGAGCAGAATACGTCGAGTATTGCCGATTGGCTCAATACTCGGCTAAAGATGACCGAAGCCACAGCCAAGGCACTGGAAACGGTGACGGGGGATCAGCAAGCCCGCACCTTGCTCGGGGCAATTTCGACCGGGGGTAACTTCAAGGATGTGTATGTCGGCCGTAACGATGGCTACATGCTCATGAAAACAGAAGCGGATGAGGCTTCTCTGCCATCAGACTACGATCCTCGAGTGCGCCCATGGTACAAGAAAGCTATAGAGCTCGGGCGCTCATCATTTACCGAGCCATACCTTGATGCAGCCACCGGTGAGATCGTCATTTCCACACTTGCGCCCATTGCACGCGGCGAAAATACGGGTGTTGCAGGTGGTGATATTACGCTGAAAGCCATTGATGACATGCTGTCTGTAATCAATCTGGCCGGCACGGGCTATGCCGCACTTATCAACCGCGAGGGCACTGTGCTTTACCATCCGGAACGGGATCTTATCGGTAAAAACATCAGCTCGCTGCTCGGCCAATCCCCGAAACTGGACGGGGGCGAGCATGCCTACCAGAAAGATGACACTCCCTGGAGCGCCAGTTTCCATCGCATCAGTCAGGCTCGCGGTGTGGACTGGTACCTGGGAACCTTCGTTAATGAAGACAAGCTGAATGCCCCGGTTCGCAGCGCAATCATGACGGGCCTGATTATCGCGATTGTCGGGCTTTTGGTATCTCTTGTTGTTCTTCATATGGGCATACGTGCTCTGATGGTCCCGGTTCGGCGCCTGAATGCTGCGATGGCAGATATCGGCTCAAACGATGCGGACCTGACTCAACGGCTTGACGACAGTGCCCGTGATGAGTTTGGCGAGCTTGCGGCAAGCTTCAATCAGTTTGTGAAGAAGATTCACGATGTTGTTCTTGAAGTGCAGCAGGGCAGCACAGAGCTGGCAACAAACGTAACTTCACTTCGAAATACGGCGAAAACCAGCCGCAACAGTGTTGATAGCCAGCAGGCGGAAGTGGATATGGTCGCTGCGGCCATTAACGAAATGTCCGCAGCCGCCAACGAAATCGCCCAGAACGCCCAGCAAACAGCTGACGCGGCGAATACGGCCGATGAAGACAGCCGCGCCTCTCTGGAAACTGTTGCGGCATCGCGGGATGCCGTCCAGAAACTGTCCCATGAAGTCAGTGCCGCTGCAGAGGTAATCGACACACTGGGTAGAGATGTTACGTCCATAACGTCCGTGCTCGAAGTCATCCAGGGCATTGCCCAGCAGACGAACCTGCTGGCCCTGAATGCGGCGATTGAAGCAGCTCGAGCCGGTGATGCCGGGCGGGGGTTTGCGGTTGTTGCTGATGAGGTGAGAAACCTCGCCCAACGCACTCAAAGCAGCACTGAAGAAATCAATAACATGATTGAACGCCTGCAAAAAGGCGCCAAAGATGCCGTTGACGTTATGAAAGCGTCCACTGCTGTCTCCAATGTCAGTATGGAGAAGGCACAGGATGCGATGGAGTCGCTGAATCGGATTGCGGACGCAATCACTTCGATAAGCCAGATGACATCCCAGATTGCCACGGCATCGGAAGAGCAAACGTCGGTTACGGAAGAGCTGAACTCCTCGATTACCCGGATTGCTGACCTGGGCCAGGAGGCTGCAGCTGCGGCAAGTGAAAACGATGTTTACAGCGGCCAAATCGAGCAGATCGGACAAACCCTCGACGGCAACGTATCACGCTTCCGGGTCTGATTTTTATGGGCTGATAATCAGCGATTAAGTAACTCAAGGCGCCTGCGCAGATTGTTCAGTGTCTGGCGCCCGAGGCTGGCGGACTCGTCCGTCAGGAAAGGATTCTCCAGAACGATCACCGTGCGTTTATCCAGATCCAGAGCTTCAACCGCAGCACCGTAATACCGTTGGAGAAAAGCACCAAAACTGCCATCCCGGATGGCGCGCTCCATCCCCAGTTGCAGTCGATGGGCGGTTAGATGATCATCAGGCCCCACAAACAGATACGAAGGCATGGGATAAGCCAGTACCAGGCTTGGCTCTATCACCAGCTCCGAGTCGTTCTCCACCGCGAGGTCATTCACAACCTCGCTCACGCCCCTGGCGAAGCAGTCGAAACGATGGTTCCTCAACATTCCAAACAGAATTTCATAACGTGAATGGGTTATCACCGGGATGTGGTTCTCTTTCAAAACCAACGTGTCGGGCCAGTGCGTACCTTGACCAATTCTCACGCCGCTATCGCGAAGATCCTCAAGAGAAAGAATGTCAGCAAACAATGGAAGGCTTTCAGGTGTAACAACGCACACACGAAAACCGAGTAACCCGCCATCCACGGGAATCGGTATCGACGTAAGAAAGGTCTCGCGCTCTACCGATGTAGCCACATTGGCGATATCCACCATGCGATTGCTGTTTCGCGCGAGCTCACGTAGGGCACGCCCCTGACTGAGTTCCCCGCTTCGAAGAATGCGAAATTCTCCATACTCGGGTGTTTTCTCCAGCGCAAGGCTAACCAAGGCGTGAATTGGCGGACTGTCGTAATTCCGGTACCAAAGCACATAGTCCTGGGAAGGGGGATTTATCGGAACGGGAAAGGCAGAGGAATTTTGCGGTATCGAGGGCACTTCAATGATATCGCTGGCATCATCTATCTCATCAACGCGGCCCCATAGCGGCGCTGATAAAAACACGAGCAAAAAACCCAGATAGGCCAACGGCCTGAAACTCGTGTTGAAACACATTAATGAGCCGTCGGTATATCGCAATTTCCGAATCCTTTTGTCTGTCTTCTCCGAATCCATTCTTGCAGCCTGTCAGCATGACTGCATGGTCATCGCTCTCTATTCCAAAGCACCATTGCTGCCTGTTCATTCGAAAACCCTATTACTTTAGATCAGAATGAATCCCATGAATGTTAATCCTTCAAAAATATTGTAAGAGAGTGTTGCGATATGGGCCGGGCGTTGTAATGATCCGGCTCTACGAAAATCCAGGAGCGGAGTGATGGCGTTAATTGACCGCATTATCGGGGCAACCGGGCAGTGGGTTTCATCCACTGACCCCAAGGCGACACTGGCACAACCGGTGGAGTGGTTAAAAAAAATGGGCGGCTATGCGGCTGTCAACCGCATCATAGGGCTGTCTATCCCGTTCGCACCCCGAAACCGGTTCAGCGTTGAGGAAGTTCGTCCCGGCTACGTACGCGCCCGCATTCGGCTCAAAGGCAACAAGAATCATTTTGGCAGCCTGTATGCAGGTGCATATTTTCTCGTGGCGGAAATTCCCGGAGGGGTGTTAGCACTGTTTGATCTGGGCCCGGCGTACACGCCGATCCTGAAGGAAATGACCCTTCAGTTTCTGCAGCCCGCCAATTCCGATGTCACCGTGGAGTTCTCCCTGTCACCGGAAGACGTTGCTGCAATTCTCGTAGATGCCGACGCCACCGGTCGGGCAAAGTTCACTTTGGAGGGGGAGTTGCGTGACATGGAGGGTAACCACGTCGCGACATCCATCGCGCAGTACCGGGTTCGCAAGAAAGGTTTTCAGCCTGCAGTGTAGAATATGACAGAAGGCAGGCCCTTATGCCTGATTCAGCCGGGCAATGGCAGCGAGGAAAAGCTCCCCGTATTTCTCCAACTTGGCAGCGCCCACGCCGCTTACGCCAGCAAGTTCATCGAGCGTTTGCGGCTTGCGTTCAAGCATATCGAACAGAGTGGTGTCGTGGAAGATTACGTAGGGCGGCACCCCTTGTTTGTCTGCAAGCTCCTTACGACAAGCCCGCAACGCCTCCCAACCAACGCGGTCTGTAACCTGATCTTTGACCGCACTGCCGGTTCGACCACCTGACGACCGGCCTGCTGATTTTTTAACCACCGGATCTTTTCGCAGTTCAACCTTATGTTCGCCCTTCAGCAATGGCCTGCATTGCTCGGTCAGTTGCAACGCACCATAGCCTTCAGGGTCTGCTCGCAGGTAGCCATTTGCCACCAGTTGCCGGAATACCGACTTCCATTCGGTAACGGAGAGCTCTATCCCAATGCCATAGGTCGAAACCTGATGGTGCCCCGATTGCCGAACCCGCTCGTTTTCCGAGCCCCGCAAAACATCGATCAGGTAAGTGACGCCAAACCGTTGGCCGGTACGAAACACACAGGACAGTGCTTTTTGCACGGCAACCGTGCCATCCCAGGTTTCAGGCGGATTCAGACAGGTATCGCAGTTACCGCAGGGAACCTCAAGCTCGTCACCGAAATAGTTCAACAGAACCTGGCGGCGGCATTTTGTCACTTCGCACAAGCCCAGCATGGCGTCCAGCTTCTGCCGTTCTACCCGCTTGAAATGATCGTTCCCCTGGGATGCCTCCAGCATCTGCCGCAGCTTGATGACGTCCTGCAGGCCATAAACCATCCACGCGGTGGAAGGTTTGCCGTCACGGCCAGCACGGCCGGTTTCCTGGTAATAGGCTTCCAGGCTTTTAGGCAGATCCAGATGCGCCACAAAACGCACATCGGGTTTATCAATGCCCATGCCAAAAGCAATAGTCGCAACTATAATCACTCCGTCTTGCCGAAGAAAACGCTCCTGGTTGTGAGCGCGATCGTTGGACGGCAGCCCAGCGTGATAGGGCAGTGCGGTATAGCCTTTCTGTGCCAGCATCTTTGCTGTGGCATCAACCTTGTTGCGGGACAGGCAATATACGATGCCGCAGTCGCCTTCGTGCTCAGCTTTAATAAAGTCTAACAACTGTTTGTTTGCATTGGTCTTTGGTGCAATACGGTACTGAATATTCGGGCGGTCAAAACCACTTATAAAGTGCCGTGCTTCTGTGAGCGAAAGCCTTTCGGCGATCTCCTTGCGGGTGCGCTCGTCGGCAGTGGCCGTCAGTGCAATTCGGGGAATCGACGGGAATTCGTTAGCCAGCACTGCCAGTTGCAAATAATCTGAACGGAAATCATGCCCCCACTGGGAAACACAGTGGGCCTCGTCAATAGCAAACAGCGAGATGGAAGCATCGTGCAGCAGCTCGAGAGTGCGAGGCTGAATCAACCGCTCTGGCGCGCAATACAAGAGGTCGAGTTCGCCTGTACTCAGGGCATACTCGGTCGCGCGGGCCTGCTCAAAATCCATGGTCGAGTTCAGAAACGCAGCGCGGACACCCAGCTCCCGGAGCGCCGCAACCTGGTCCTGCATCAGTGCAATCAATGGGGAAATTACGATGGCCGTGCCCGAGCGAACGAGCGCAGGAACCTGATAGCAAAGCGATTTACCGCCGCCAGTGGGCATCAGCACCAGCGCATCACCGCCGGAGGCTACCTCGTGGATAATCTCCCCCTGCAGCGGTCGAAAGGATTCATACCCGAACACCTCATGCAAAACCTGCTCGGGGCTTCTGCCTGAGGTGGTTGGTCGGTGAGCAGAAAGTTGTTCAAAGTCCTGGTCGGGATACATAGATTAACCGGTTAATCGCTAAGCTGAGGTGAAATCTGGTAGCGGATCATACCAGATTCAACGCAAGGAATGGCCGCACAGGCTGTCTTTTGGGAGGCAAAGCGGGGGAAGAAACGATACAATATTGCGCCTTTAGGCCACCGCTTCGTGGCTCATCATATTCGTTACTTACAAGAACAGGGTATCCATGCAGGAATTTGACACCATCCGTCCCTATTCGGACGAAGAAACCGGACCCGCAATTCAACGGTTGCTCAACGATCAGGAGTTTCTGGACATGGTGGGGCGCTTCAAGTCGCCGACACTGGCACGCTGGGCGCCAGCACTCTTGCGTTTTTACACCCGCCGCTGGCTTTCTGGCCACTTTGGCCACTTCACACAGGTGGACGACCTGCAGGCCGGGCTCTCCGGGTACATTGGTGATCTGATTGAAAGCACCACCACGCGCGTTACAACAAGCGGCGTAGAAAACCTCAGCAAGCAGGGCGCTTACCTGTTTATATCTAATCACCGGGACATTGTATTTGATCCCATGGTGGTCAATTACCTGTTGTTTCGAAACAACTTGCGCACTACAAGAATAGCCATTGGCGACAACCTGCTTGCCAATCGGGTGTTTGCTGAAATGATGCGCCTGAACAAGAGCTTTATTGTTCGTCGCAACATGACCAGCCCTCGTGAGATGCGTGACGCCTACATTACGCTTTCGGGCTTTATCAATCACAGCGTTGCCAAAAATGAAAATATCTGGATCGCTCAGCGTGAGGGGCGCGCCAAAGATGGCCTGGATTTCACCGATCCCGCGATCATCAAGATGTTTTACATGAGCTGCAAAAAAAGCGGTCTTAGCTTTGCTGAAGCAATGAACAAGCTCCGCATTGTTCCGGTTTCCATATCCTACGAGTACGACCCGTGCGACGGTGACAAAGCCCGTGAGCTGGAAACCAAGGCCCGTGCTGGCAGCTACAAGAAAGCAGAAGGTGAAGACACTGAACAGATAATGAAAGGCCTCACGGGCTTCAAAGGCCATGTGCATGTGCACTTCGGCGCCCCCATTACCGATGCTCCCGAAAACGCAAAAGAGCTTGCAACGCGGATCGACAGGGAAGTGCACGCCAATTACCACCTGCACGCATCCAATCTCATAGCTTATGAAAAACGGGGGCTCCTTTTTGCGCACGACTCTGCGCAGGAGGTTAACGGCCTTGAAGCGATCCGCGACTCCGTAGTGACTGCTGGAAACTGGTCAGCGGAAGACATACAGATCGCCCGCCTGGAAATGGAACAAAGGCTGGAGGCTGGCGATCCTGCTATTCGCCCCTACCTATTGGACATGTACGCCAACCCGGTTCAGACCGCGCTGGATGCAAACACCAGGCAAAACACTCCGGATTAATCCGGACAATCATTTTCACAAAAAAGAGGTATCGCGTGCAGGATCTTAAATACATTGAGCTGGAAACAGGAGCCAACCCGACAGCCGCCGTAATCTGGCTGCACGGTCTCGGGGCCAGTGGGCACGATTTTGAACCTGTCGTTCCGGAGCTCGGTTTACCAGACGACGCTGCCGTACGCTTTATATTTCCGCACGCCCCTAACCTGCCGGTTACCATCAATGGCGGTATGACCATGCCAGCCTGGTATGACATCAAAGCGATGGACATTGACCGGATTGTGGACACCGAGCAGTTGATGGATTCTGCCCGCGCTATTGGAAAACTGATTGACCGGGAAATCGAACGCGGCATTCCTTCCGAAAACATCGTTATTGCCGGGTTCTCACAGGGTGGGGCGGTTGCTTTTGAAATCGGCCTGACCTACCCGAAACGGCTCGCCGGGATTCTGGCGCTTTCAACCTACTTCGCCACTGCGAAAACGGTGCAGCCTTCGAAAGCAAACGCAGGCATCCCAATTAATATCTATCACGGAACGTTTGATCCGATGGTGCCGGAGGCGCTTGGTGTTCGTAGTGTGGAGACGTTAAAGGAAATGGGCTTCGAGCCGGCTTATATGACGTTCCCCATGGAGCACAGCGTGTGCCTTGAAGAAGTTCAGGAAAT
The DNA here is from genome assembly GCF_048266785.1 of Marinobacter sp. Classification (GTDB taxonomy): domain Bacteria; phylum Pseudomonadota; class Gammaproteobacteria; order Pseudomonadales; family Oleiphilaceae; genus Marinobacter. The sequence goes on along the minus strand of NZ_JBLWYX010000009.1, from coordinate 66,644 downwards.
CGGGCGTTTCATCCGAAAGCACGCCCTGTAAACACGCTGATAAGACTCCAGGCTCGATAGTTTAGATTGATCCAAAGAGAATTTTTAACATTTTTTGACTATTTTTCTGAATCCGACGGTATGCACTGATCGTATATTTGCCGAGTGACTGTTTTTTCACCAAAACATCAACGTCCACAAGGCAAATATGTAATGATTTTTCGCAAGTACAAGCAAGAAGTCGAGCTGTACCGAAAGCAGAACGTAGAATTGAACTCGACACTCAATGCTATCAATGAATCACTCGCTGTCATTGAGTTTACACCTGAAGGTCTAATTCTGGCAGCCAACGGTCGATTTCTTGAAACCATCGGCTACGATGCTTCTGAGATCGAGGGGAAGCATCACCGCTTATTTTGCGAAGCCAGTTACCGCAAGAGTAATGAGTACCTCAACTTCTGGAGCCAGCTCCGGGGTGGCAAAAGCCATAGAGGTCATTTCTCCAGAATTGCTAAAGACGGATCCAAAATCTGGCTGGAAGCGACCTATTTTCCCGTCAAGGATGCTGACGGTCGGGTTTTCAAAATTCTGAAAATTGCGTCAGATGTTACCAAAGAGCATGAAACCATTACCGACCAGTACGCCGTGTCTAATGCGATAAGTCGATCCATGGCGGTCATTGAATTCAGTCCTGATGGTTTCATTCTATCCGCCAACGATAATTTCCTGGACGCGGTGGGCTATCGCCTTAAAGACCTGAAAGGTAAACATCACAAAATGCTTTGCCCGGGCGAATTCTATGCGGACAATCCAACCTTTTGGTCAGATCTGGCGAACGGCTATTTCAAGTCCGGTCAGTTCAAACGCATAGCCGCCGATGGCACCGTTATCTGGCTAGAAGCATCCTATAACCCGATTATTGATGAACACGGGAAAACGCTCAAGATCATCAAGTTCGCCAGCGATATCACCCATCGTATTAAACAAAGCGAGCGCACCACTGAAGCAGCTGATGTTGCCTACTCAACGGCTCAGGAAACAGCAAGGAGCGTTGAGGAAGTCGAAGCTTCTCTCGCCAAGTCAATGGCCACATCGGAGGAGATCCGGGAAAGAGTCACACATGCCCGACAGGTCATCGAGCAGTTAAACGACCAATCCCAGAATATCGAGCGAATTGTGGGAACAATCACCAGTATCGCCAAACAAACGAATCTTCTCGCGCTGAACGCTGCCATAGAGGCGGCCCGCGCTGGCGAACAGGGACGCGGTTTCGCAGTTGTCGCTGATGAGGTACGACAACTTGCCAGCCGTACCGGTGAAGCAACCTCTGAGATCGAAACGGTGATTCACGACAATCTTAAACTGTCGACTGAGGTGCTTTGGCGAATTGAAGAAGTCGCTGATGTGGCCAAAGAAGGGCAAGGGCAGGTTAGCAGCGTTAAATCAATCGTCGCAAAGATCAATTCGGCAGCACGTCATGTGGTTGATTCCATCGCCTCTATTCAGGCCGGCCAATAGGGGGCATTTGCGGCGTTCAGCTGCGCCAGAATGCCGGAGAGAGTACGATCACCACGCTCAGAATCTCCAAACGCCCCATCAACATGCCCACCGCCAGAATCCATTTGGCAGGGTCGGGCAGGGGGCCGAAGTTTCCAGCCGGCCCGATGATGTCACCCAACCCTGGCCCAACGTTGGTCAACGCGGTAAGCGCACCGGACAAAGAGGTGACGAAGTCCAGTTGCATGGCGGCAAGCGATACAGTAATTAACAGCAGGCAGAGCAGGAAGATAAAGGTATAAGCAATCATGGACGCGATAATATCGTCACTGACTGCACGGCCATTGTAGTTCCGGGTTAACACGGCTCGTGGGTGCAGCAACCGGATCATTTGCTCGCGAAGTATGATCAGGGACAACTGGAACCGGAAAATCTTCATGCCGCCGGAGGTTGATCCGGAACACCCACCGATAAACATAAGGAAGAAAAACAACACGAACGTCAACGGCCCCCAGGCTGAATAATCCTCAGAGGCGTAACCAGTAGTCGTTACAACAGATGTAACATTAAACAAGGTGGCTACGTAGTTATGGGCCGGGTCAAAAGGCACAGGGGACACAGCCCAGCGGTACAGCGTGAGCAGCGCAGGTATGACAAGCAGGATGGTTAAAAACAGTCTTACTTGCTGGTCTCTGAATAACACCCCACGCTGGCCGTGGAGTTCGCGTACAAAGAGAAAGAACGGCAAGCTGCCGATCATCATGAAAAACGAAGCTTCCGCCAGGATCAGATCATTGAACTTGCCCATGCTCTGATCAGAGGTTGAGAAACCGCCGGTGGCGATACTGGTCAAGCCGTGATTGAACGCATCAAACAGTGTCATTCCCGAAAACCAGTAAGTTACTACTGCTGTGACGGAGAAAAACACGTACACAACGAGCAGGCCGCGGCTCAGGGTTTTCATTCTGGGGAGGGCTTTATCTGTCCATTCCGATGATTCTGTGGCGAATAGCCGCATACCACCAACTCGCAGGAACGGCAGCACGGCTACGAACATACCGATTATCCCGATCCCGCCGATCCACTGCAGTATAGAACGCCAGAGGAGTAAATCTCTGTCCATGGTATCCAGGCCACTGAATACCGTCGCACCTGTGGTTGTTATGCCTGACGCACCCTCAAAAAACGCATCCGCAGCAGAAATGCCATGGTCGCTAAGGTAAAAAGGAAGTGCGGATAGCAGGGAGATAATGAACCAGGAGGACACCGTGAGCACGAACATGTAGCGCGGTTTCAAATCCCTGGGTTTCCGGTAGGTGGAAACAATACCAAACACACCAATGCCGAAAACAATCGCAGCGGACTCCACAAACGACACAGTATTCGGCGCTTCCGAGCCAAGCAGGAGAAATATCGGTAGCGTCATGAATATGCTTAACAGCACAAACATGATGCTTACAATAAAGATAACTGGATAAAGGTTTCTCAATGAATGCTCGAGCTAGCTGAACCGAGAGAGGGCGTCAGAATACCTGTGGGGACCCCCAACCGCAAGGTTACAAGTGGCTTGCCGCTATATTACACAGGCATTAAAACACCGTCAGTAAAGGCGTAATCACGGTTCTGAATGTGGAAAAGCGATACAGATTAATGCAATCTCAGTAACTCATAGCAAACAAATTGACCGACCCGGGAACTCTACGTTGAATCATCTTGCCCATCTGTTTCTTGCTCCTGACTCGCCCGAGGCACGAGTCGGTAGCCTTCTGGGCGATTTTACCCGTGGCGTGGATCTCGCAGCACTTCCATATTCCGTAAGGCTGGGCGTTCGCCACCATCTGGCGGTAGACAGTTACACCGACAAGCATCCGGATGTTCTGGCCAGCAAACGGCTATTCTCAGGCCAACGCCGTAAGTTCGCGGGCGTTGCGCTGGATGTCTTGTACGACCATTTTCTTCTCCAGCACTGGACCGAATTTACCGATGCCGACCAAAGCACGTTTATCACCAGGGTCTATTCGGAGCTGCAGGACAACGAAGCATTAATGACGCCTGATATGAGCAGAACCACACGACACATGGTTTCTCACGATTGGTTTGGATCCTACCGCGATCTCAACAACATCGGTTATGCGCTGGACAGGGTCGCAGCGCGCATTCGGTTCCAGAATTCGTTTGCCGGAATTATTCACGAAATACGCCCATTGCGTTCCGAGCTTGAAGCACATTTTTTATCATTTTTCCCTGATTTACAGGAATTTGCAGGAGGAATTGAATGAAGTTTCTGATCCCTTTTTCACTGGCTACGGCGCTCATTTTCCCAACAGCAGCATTGGCAGAAACAGCGCCAGAAAACCAGGCCTCGGTTCCCGAGACGCTCGGCTTCGTAGAGTGGGTTGTGATGAACGATACGGGCCTGAGGCTTAAAGCGCGATTGGACACCGGCGCAAAAACCTCATCTCTGCACGCCGTTAACGTGGAGGGATTCAAGAAGGATGACCAGAAATGGGTGAAGTTCCAGATTCCGCTGGCGGATCACAAGGACCAACCGTCGGAAGGCGACATTGACCATGAAGAAATCATTCTTGAGCTTGAGCGGCCGGTAGAGCGCACTGTCCTCATAAAGCGCAAAGGTGCGCCATCACAGAGACGCTACGTAGTGATCATGGATTTCTGCATTTCCGGCACCAGCCACAAAACCCAGTTCTCATTGACAGATCGCGGCAACTTTTCCTACCCAGTGCTACTCGGTCGCAGGTTCATGAGGGATGACAACATATTGATTGACTCCGCAGACAGCTTTATCGCTACTAAAGAGTGCGAGTACATGAGCCTGGAAGAACTGGTTGAGGAACATCAGGCCAAAATCATCAAGGCTAATGAAACAACCTGATCCATATTAAATACCCAGTGCGCCTTTCATGAAGTTCAGGAACTTATGATTATTGGCGTGGGCAATATTGACCCGCAGCGCTTCGTTTCCTGCGCTGCTGGTCAGCTCGAATAGCCGGCTCGGCGCAAGGAAGATGCCTTGCCGCGCAGCCTGAACGGTCAGTTCCATGGAATCGACACCCTCGGGCAGCGGGCACCAGATGTAATAGCCTCCGGTAGGGCTTTCCACCCGGTCAAGCCCTATCCCGTGCAGGGCAGATACGGCGTCAATACTGGCATTGACAACCCTGTCTCTGAGACGTTTCAAGTGTCGGCGATAACGCCCGCGAACAATCATTTCATGAACCAGTCGCTCGGTAATACCCGAACTGCTTACTACCGTCAGCATTTTGATATCTGTCAGCGACGCGATAAGTTCCGGACTCGCCGCGATATAGCCACAACGCAAGCTCGCTGACAGGGTTTTTGAAAACGTACCCACGTAGATAACCCGGTTGAGTGCGTCCAGTGACGCAAGGTGTGGTGTCGCTTTCGGCAGAATGTCAGCGAAAGGGTCATCTTCGATGATCACCAGGTCGTACTTTTCTGCCAAAGTAAGCAACCGGTGCATCTTTTGCAGCGACATGGACGTCCCGGTCGGGTTATGGGCCATTGGCTGTACGAAAAACAACTTGGGCCTGTGGGCACGGATTTTCTCTTCCAGCATGTCCAGATCCGGTCCGTCCGATTGCCGGTTTACGCCCACAACTTTCGCTTTTTGGAGCTTCAGTTTGCTGAACATCGGGTAGTAGCCCGGTGTTTCGACGAGAACCGTATCGCCCGCCTGCACAAAATGCCGAACAATCAGGTCCAGAGCATGATTTGCGCCAAAGGTCATCAACACCTGGTCCGGGCTGGTGTTGATCGATCGGTCGTTCAAAGCCCGGGCCACATCCTCCCGCAGTACCTCAAGGCCCTGTGGCCGACCATATTCAAAATCATCAGAATAATCGGTGGCGTTGGAAGTGCGCTTCAGATACCTGCCAATTTCGGAGCTTTCCATCCAGGTGGCGGGCAGCCGCCCATCGCCGGCACGCACTTCGTAGTGCTGGTTGAGTTGTTCCCGCAATAAAGACACCACATCTACTGCCTCGATCACATGTTCGGAACGGGAAATGGACGGGGCAAAGCTCGCCGACTGTACATAGAACCCGGAACCGCGACGAGGGTGAATGTAGCCGGTTGCAACCAACCGGTCGTAGGCATCGGTAACGGTATTCTTGGAAACCCCATGACCTTCGGCCGCTACACGTATGGGAGGCAAACGGGCACCTGGAAGTAACCGGCCAGACTCAATTTGCTGAATCAGGCTGTCTGCAATTTGTTGTCCGCGAGAAATGCTCACTTTTATATCAACCTTAAAAGTGTACCAGCTATCACACTGGTACAGTCCGTGGTACACATCGGCTAACTGTCCCTTGTTGATTCTAATTGTCTGGCCTAGTTTGTACAGGCAACACTAAACAAAATAATGCGGTGGATTTTTTGGCGAATAACGTCAATGAGTACATAAAAACAAAATTGGAGAGCGAGATGAAACTGCACATAAAACCCAAGGCTCATGGTTACATCCGGCGCACGATAAGCGGCGTTATAGTAGCGGCGGCGCTTGCTTCCGGCGTTACCCTGGCAGCAGAACAGCCTAACGTAAACTGGCGCATGCAGGCCCTCTGGGATGCTGGCACAACACCCTACGAATACGAGAAGAAGTTTGTGGAGCGAGTTTCCCAACTTACCGATGGCAAGTTCACCATCCGTTTGTTCGGCGGCGGCCAGCTGGCTCCGTCAGCACAAGCGTTTGAAGCGGTTCGGGGCGGTGCTTTTGAAATGATGAAGACCTTCGACGGGTATAAAGCGGGTGCTATCCCAACATTTGCTTTCACCAGCACGATTCCTTTTGGTTTTCCCGAGTCGGACCAGTATGAAGCCTGGTTTTACGAAAAAGGCGGTCTGGAATTTGCGAGGGAAGCTTACGCCCAGGCAGGGCTCTTTTACATTGCTCCCACCGTTTATGGCCAAGAGCCGATCCACTCAAAATTCCCGATAAACAAGCCTGATGATGTAAAAGGCAAGAAAGGCCGTTTTGTCGGACTTGCCAGCACAGTGATGAGCAAATTTGGTGTTGCCGTTACGCCACTCCCGACTGCCGAGGTATACCAGGCGCTTGAAAAGGGCGTGATCGATTTTGCAGACCGGGGTGATCTGACTGCCAACCTGGAAGCAGGCCTGGGAGAAGTGGCCAAGTACGTCATTGTGCCTGGCTTCCATCAGCCCACGACCGCGACCAGCTATGTGGCAAACCAGAGAGCCTACGACAAGCTGCCAGACTCCTACAAAGCGGCTCTTGAAGTGTCCGCGAGGGAAATCTCGGGTTCGCTGCGGCAACACATTATTGCGCAGGATGCGATAGCACTGAAAAAGTTCCAGGAGCAGGGTGCTGAAATAATCCATCTTGACCCGGCTGTGATAGCCAGTGCCCGCCCAACCGCCATGGAAGCCTGGAAGGAAGCAGCAGGCGATGATGAACTCGCCAACAAAGTACTGCAAAGTCAGATCGACTTCATGAAGGAACTGGGCCTTATTAAGTAGCGCTCCAGATCAGATGTGCTTTGATCAGCCCGGATCAGCCGGGCTGATGCTCCCTCCATTTGAGGCTTCCTTATGCAGATTCTTGACGGCTACTGCCAAACTGTTACGCAGGTGAACCGTTGGCTGGCCATTGCCGCGTCTTCGCTGGTTTTCATAATGGTCGCCGTTATTTCCTATGAAGTCGTGGCTCGTTATTTTTTTGATGCGCCAACGATCTGGGCACTGGAGTTATCAACTCTGCTGCTCGGCCCTTACTTTCTACTCGCTGGGCCCCATTTTTTGCATACCGCCGGCCATGTGAACGTCGACATTCTGTATAGCAAATTGTCACCACGTATAGCAGCGATCGCAGACACAGGCATTTACGCCGTGATTGTGTTGATCAGTTGCATTCTTATCTATCAGAGCATTCCAATCGCTCAAAACTCCATCGATTCCGGCGAAACCTCGTTTTCATCCTGGAACCCGGCTATCTGGCCTGTGAAGACTGTAATACCGGTGGCATTCAGCCTGCTGCTGCTTCAGTCCATCGCTGAGTTGCTTACCGCAATTCAACGTATCGGCGGTCGCGAAGAGGCAAGAGCATGAGCTCCACACTTGTTTTCTCCGCCATGTTTTTTTCGCTCCTGCTCCTGTTGTTGAGTGGCATGCCCCTCGCCTTTGTGCTGATCTCGCTTGCCGTGTTGTTCACCATTTTGTTGTGGGGGCTGGACGCACTGGTGCTGACGGTTTTACAGACCTACGACGTCATGACGTCTGATGTGTTGCTTGCAATTCCTCTCTACGTGCTGATGGCCAGCATTCTTCAGCGTTCCGGAATTATCGAAGCCTTGTACAAAGCGATGGAGCTCTGGTTCCGGCGTCTGCCCGGTGGCCTTGCAGTCGGGACTATAGCCATTTGCACCGTGATGGCCGCCATGACCGGCATCGTTGGGGCTGCAGTCGCCGCCATGGGGATTCTTGCGCTACCGTCCATGCTGCGTCGTGGCTATGATGAGAAGCTGGCACTGGGAGTAATCTGTGCCGGCGGCACTCTGGGCATTCTGATTCCACCTTCGATAATCACCATCGTCTACGCCGCTACGGCGCAGATATCCGTAGGCAAAATGTTTGCCGCCGGGATAGTGCCGGGCATGGTGTTATCCGGTCTTTACGTGAGTTACGTAGTGATCCGCACCATGCTTAAACCCAGCCTTGCGCCTGCTCCGGACAACATCGAAATAGGCTGGCTCGAGATGTTCGGGTCACTCAAATCTCTGTTCTTGCCCACTCTGATTGTGTTCAGTGTTCTGGGCAGCATCTACGCCGGAATCGCCACGCCGACGGAAGCCGCAGCGGTTGGGGTAGTGGGGGCTATGCTGTCGGCAATGCTGCAGGGCCAGTTCACCACTGCAAATCTCAGCGATGCGGCCATGGATACGCTCCGCGTAACAACGATGATTATGTGGATCACCATCGGTGCCAAGATCTTTGTCTCGATATTCACCGGAACCGGTGGCGCCGATTCACTGTTGATGTTTATCGAAAACCTCGAGGTTAACCGCTGGCTGGTGCTGCTTTCGATGATGGGCATTCTCGTTCTGCTGGGCCTGTTCCTGGATGAGATTGGCATCATTCTGCTGTGTGTACCTGTGTTCATGCCAATCATCTCTGCCTTTGGCTTTGATCCGGTGTGGTTTGGTGTGCTGTTCCTGATTACCGCACAAATGGCGTACATAACGCCGCCATTCGGTTACACCCTTTTCTACATCAAAGGCGTACTGCCGCCAGGTATAGGAATGGAGACCGTGTATCGCGCAATCCTGCCGTTCCTCGTACTGCAGATAATGGCACTGATTCTGTTCATGTTGTTCCCGGACCTGGTGACCTGGCTGCCAAATCAGCTGTCCCAGCGTCTGGTTTCCTGATTCCTTAATCGCGGAGATTGATTCCATGTCTACCCCAAGTTCCCGTATTTCCGGATTTCATAACCTCTCCATGGCCAAGCGCCTGGAGAAAGTCATCGAAATGGCCGGCCTCAACCCGGATGTTGCCAATCACATGGGCAACACCGGCAACCTGACCGGCGAGATCGCAGATTCGATGATCGAGAACGCCATTGGCACCATGAATATTCCCATTGGTGTTGCCACCAACATGGTGGTGGATCAGCAGGACACATTGATTCCGATGGCCACAGAGGAATCGTCGGTGGTCGCCGCAGTCTGCAACGCTGCGCGCCAGTGCCGGAATTCCGGAGGTTTTATCACCTCCATGTCGGGCTCGCTGATGATCGCCCAGGTGCAATTGGTTGATGTGCCAAACCCGGAGTTTGCGCGCCTGCAGATTCTTGAGCACAAAGCGGACATCAAACAGATTTGCGACGAAACCGATCCGGTTCTGCTCAAGCACGGGGGCGGATTTCGTGAGGTGGAAGTGCGCGTTCTGGAAGGCAGCCACACGGGCACCATGGTGATCACCCACCTCATCGTCGACACTCGCGATGCCATGGGCGCTAATGCCGTGAACTCCATGGCAGAGGCCGTAGCGCCGCTGATTGCAAAATGGACCGGTGGGCGAACTTACCTGCGCATTCTCTCGAATCTCGCGGATCGCAGGCTAGCGAGAGCCCGTGCAACCTGGACACTCGATGCTATCGGCGGCGAGTCGGTCCGGGACGGCATTCTTGCCGCTTATGAGTTTGCAGACATCGACCCGTACCGTGCAGCAACACACAACAAAGGTGTTATGAACGGAGTCAGCGCCGTGGTTCTGGCTACAGGTAACGACACCCGTGCTGTCGAAGCCGGGGCGCACGCGTACGCGGCACAAACCGGTCGCTATCGCTCTTTGACCCATTGGGAAGCCGACCGGGATGGCAACCTGACCGGCATGATCGAAATGCCCATGCCGGTAGGGCTTATAGGAGGCGCCACCAAATCCCACCCGACCGCACGCATTGCGCTGGATATTATGGCGGTGAAAAGTGCAGATCAACTAGCTCGCACCATTGCGGCCGTTGGCCTGGCTCAGAATTTTTCCGCCCTAAAAGCCCTGGCGACCACCGGAATCCAGAAAGGCCACATGGCATTGCACGCCAAGAACATTGCGGTGATGGCAGGTGCGATTGGCGCGGAGATTGAAACCGTAGCAAAAGATCTGGTTAAAATGGGGAAGGTGAGGGTGGATATTGCTGAGGAGATACTGAACAAGCTTCGAGGCTGATTAGCCGGGACACTTGGCGCCCTGATTAACAGGGCTTCAAGTGCCCCTCAATAAAATCATTCACCAGACGCACAACAACATCCGGTTTTTCCCTGTGCGGAACATGCCCGCATTCTTTGAGCATCTCCAAAACACAAGGACCAGCCGGAAGTGATGTATAAAGTTCCGGATGCGCTGCGGAACCAAACTCGTCGTCCTCACCATGAATGGCCAGAACAGGGCAGCTCACTCTGGATAGTGTTTCGTTCAGGGTCCAGTGCTGAAAATTGTCTGATAGCCAGGTGCCCGTCCAGGCGCGCAGAACCCAGTCCGCTTTTTCACCGTGGTATTTTTTAAGTCGATCTATCTGGCCGTCTTGAGCGAAAACCTGCTTTGCATCGCGGATACCCCGAACCGTAAGATCTTCAACGAACGCCTGAGCCGCTTCTGTAATCAGCGCAACACAGTGAGCGGGGAAGGTTGCGGCACACACTGCTGCCATGGCGCCACCTACGCTATGCCCGAAGGCGATAAAATCTACTATGCCAAGTTCACCGCGTATGGCTGTGAAGGGTCCGGTTGCTTCGTTAATAATGAAGTCCGCCTCCAGAATGTCCGTGCGGGGATAGGAGCGCCCGAACCCGGGCCGGTCATAGGCGATGACCTGTCGACCGAGAGAGCGAGCCAGTTGTTCTGGAAAACCCCGCCAAAGCTCCACGCTTCCAAGCGAGTCGTGGAATAGCACGATCGGCGCGGTGGTTTCAGTACTGGAATCTGCTGAAGGCGTCCAGCTCTTTACATAGAGCTCACCGGCAGAGGTCGAAACGTAGCGTTCGTTTGCTGATATTGAAAGCATTGGTTTTTGATTCCTGTCACAGCGTATGCGGATCAGGGAGTAAGATAGTCCAGGACTGGCTGGGATGGAAGGAATGGATGAACTACCATGGATTCTACTGAACCCGTCCTAATTTATTTATGAGTGCTCTGATGTGTCGTTTTTGAACCTGTCGTTGTTATCAGCCTTTATCCCGACCTTTTTTATAGTCTCGATCACACCCGGCATGTGTATGACTCTGGCATTGTCACTGGGTATCACTATCGGCGTGCGGCGGGCAATGTGGATGATGGCGGGGGAGTTGGTAGGCGTTGCAATAGTTGCAACCGCCTCCGCAATAGGTGTCGCAACGTTTATGCTGCGTTACCCGGCGGCATTTGAACTGTTCAAGTATGCCGGCGGGGCTTACTTGATCTGGTTAGGCGTTCAAATGTGGCGTTCACGAGGCAAAATGGCGATGCCCCAGGAAAACGCGGCGCCCAATACTGCATCGCACTGGCAGTTAGCGGCACAGGGGTTTATTACGGCAATTGCCAACCCCAAAGGCTGGGCGTTTTTTGTCGTACTGCTACCGCCGTTTATTGATAGCTCACTGCCTATTGCGCCACAACTGGGCGCGCTGGTCATTATTATTCTCACGCTGGAGTTTATCTGCCTGCAGATATACGCCCACGGCGGAAAAACGCTGAGTCGTGCGTTGAGAAAAGGCGGCAGTGTTCGTCTGGCGAACCGGATTTCCGGAAGCTTGATGATGTTGGTGGGCGTTTGGCTTGCGCTGGGCTAGTGGCGAAAATTCAGACTCCCTCTTTTATCTCCCAGGTTCCGAGATACCTCGCATAACCAGATGCTTGTTCAGCTCGCTTATTCAACCGGAGGCGCACCGGCGCCTTGCAAGCTTTCGAACTGGTGGTTTGGTGTCAGCGGATTTAGTATGTGGAGATAGGCAATCACCGCATCGATGATCAGCACAGGTGCATGGAAGCGGTATTCCCTTTCTCACCAGGCCAACAGAATACATACTGCCTGTTCAGACTCAGAAACAGTGATGGGTAGCGAAGATGCAGAAGAAAAAAATCATTGCGGCGATCGTGCCGCTGGTTTTCATAGCCATCATCGCGATGTTCTGGTGGCAACGCGACCGTGATGGGAGTGATGAGTCGACGTTGCATCTCTACGGCAATGTGGACATCCGAGAGGCGCAACTGGCGTTCAACAGCAGTGAACACGTTTTCGAGATCCGGGTTCAGGAAGGGGATCGCGTTACCAAGGGGCAGCTTCTGGCCCGTCTGCACACCGAATTACTCGACGCACAATTAGCCGAGGCAGAAGCGGCTCTGCGCGCTCAACAACACACCCTGGCCAAACTGGAGGCGGGGAGTCGACCGGAAGAAATTCGCAAGGGGCAGGCCGAGTTTAATGCCACCCGCGCGACGGCAAAGTCAACCAGCGACAGTTACAATCGTATAGCGCGCTTACTTGAGAAAAAGATGGCCTCGCCCGAAGATGTGGAGAACGCCTATTCCCTGGCGGATGCAGCCAAGGCCCAGATGGAGGCATCAAAACAGGCATTGGCATTGTTGCAGGCAGGCCCCCGCAAAGAAGACATCGCCGTAGCACGCGCTCAACTGGCTGCGACTGAGGCACGGTTGGAGTTGGCACAGCAGCAACTGGAAAACTCCAACCTCTATGCACCTGCCGACGGTATCATCCGCAAACGTATTCTTGAGCCTGGAGATATGGCCTTCCCACAAACGCCCGTGCTGACACTGGCTTTCATAGACCCGGTTTGGGTACGTGCTTATCTGCCAGAACCGATGATGGGACGGGTGGCTTTAGGGGCAAAAGCACTTATTTCCACCGATAGCTATCCCGACAAAACCTACGAAGGTTGGGTCGGCTATATTTCCCCCAGCGCCGAATTCACGCCCAAGAGCGTACAGACACCGGAACTGCGTACCCGGCTGGTCTACTCAGTAAGGATCTATGCCTGTAACCCGCAAGAAGAGCTGCGCCTGGGGATGCCGGCAACTGTTACGATTGAACTCGACCAGACGATGCCTGACGCTACCGCTAACCACTGCGAGCCATAGCGGTGGGTACCGCCGCACTCACGTTTTCATCCGTCTGCAAAACCTTCTCCAGCGGTGGGCGGCAGGTCCAGGCATTGGAGAATATGAGTTTCAGTATCAAACCCGGTCGGGTAACAGGTTTGATGGGGCCGGACGGCGCGGGGAAAACGACTCTCATGCGCCTTGCCGCAGGCCTGTTAGTACCGGGTACGGGTGGCATTCGGGTGCTGGGTATTGATGCACTCGCAGAGCCGCTGTCGGTTCAGTCCAGCGTCGGTTATATGCCGCAACGCTTCGGCCTCTATGAAGATCTCAGTGTGCAGGAAAACCTTGACCTCTACGCCGACTTACAAGGTGTCCCAAAGGCTGAGCGCCTGGCCCGTTACACAGACTTGATGCAGATGACCGGTCTGAGCCCATTCACCCGGCGTTTGGCAGGTCACCTTTCCGGGGGAATGAAACAAAAGCTGGGTTTGGCCTGCACACTCGTACGTTCGCCGCGATTGCTGTTACTGGACGAGCCCACCGTCGGCGTCGACCCGGTGTCGCGCCGTGAGCTATGGCAGATTGTGTATCGTCAGGTGCAGGAGGCAGGCATGAGCGTGTTACTGAGTACCGCCTATCTGGATGAAGCCGAACGCTGTGACGAAGTCGTGTTGATTCACGAGGGCAAGCTGTTAGGGCAGGGTGAACCAAAAGAATTCAGCCAGGCAGTAGCGGGACGTACCTTTCAAGTGACCGCCAAGGGATTGAAACACCGACGCTTACAGGAGCAATTGAGCCGGGCGCCCGGCGTGCTGGATGCGTTGATTGATGGCGAGGCAGTGCGACTGGTAATGACAAACGCTCAGGCACCCTCGCCGGAAGAACTTTTGCCGGGGCAGGCAGGTGTTCACATCGGCCCAGTGGAACCGCGTTTTGAAGATGCTTTTATTGCGCAGTTGAAAACCCGCCGGCCTGAGTCTGAAGAAGCTCTCTCGCTAAAGCTGCATATACAGGCCAGCGATGGGGATGAGGTCATTCGGGTAAATAAGCTGCAACGCCGTTTTGGTGATTTTATGGCGGTAAATAATGTCAGCTTCAGCGTTCGCCGGGGTGAAATTTTCGGCCTGTTGGGAGCTAACGGCGCCGGCAAATCCACCACATTCCGTATGCTCTGTGGGCTATTGCCTGCCAGCGGCGGCGAACTGGCAGTCGCGGGGCACGACCTGCGTCGCGCAGTTGCCAAAGCACGGAGCCGCATTGGCTATATGGCACAGAAATTTTCGCTTTATACCAACCTGTCGGTGGCGCAGAACCTGCGTTTTTTCTCCAGCGCCTATGGCCTGCGAGGGAAACGGCAAAAGGCACGTATTGACTGGGCACTGACTACATTCGAGTTGGAGCCGTTCCATGATGCCAACGCGGGGGATTTACCGCTGGGGTATAAACAGCGCCTGTCCTTTGCTGCGGCGCTGATGCACGAACCCGAAATTCTGTTTCTCGACGAACCCACTTCCGGGGTTGATCCGCTCGCACGGCGGGAATTCTGGGCGCGCACCAACGCACTGGCAGAAGCCGGTGTCACGGTTCTGGTCACCACACATTTTATGGAAGAAGCCAATTATTGCGACCGGCTGGTGATCATGGCCGAAGGTGAAGTGCTGGCCGCAGGTACACCGCTGGCGATGAAAACCCAGGCACGAACGGTGGAAAACCCCGACCCGAGTATGGAGGATGCCTTCATTCAGTTGATCGAACAGCGCCAGCAAAATCCGGGGATAACAACATGACATCGCTTGCCGGAATGCGTCTGTGGGCGATGATTCGTAAGGAGAGCCTGCAGGTCCTGCGTGATCCGTCAAGCATCGCCATCGCCTTCATTATGCCGGTGGTATTACTGTTTCTTTTTGGCTATGGAGTCTCGCTGGATGCAAAACATATACCGGTGGGTATCGTTATTGAACAGCCGGATACGACGACCCAGTCCCTGGCCGGGGCTTTTGAGCGTTCCGAGTTTTTTCGCCCGCAGTACTTTGCTGTCATTCAAACAGCTCAGCAGGCACTGAAGGAGCGCAAGATCGACGGCATCGTATGGCTGCGCAATAACTTTTCCGCCCAGTTATTGTCTGGCGATGAAGCGCCCATCGGCGTCATCGTCAACGGCGTGGACTCCAATCAGGCCAATATCACCCAGAGTTACATCCAGGGAACCTGGCAGGCATGGCTCAGCCATTATGCAGAAAGCCGTGGCCAGACACTGCTTATGCCAGTGAGCCTGGAACAGCGAGTGTGGTTCAATGCTGCGTTATCCAGCCGTATGTTTCTGGTGCCGGGTTTGATCGCCATCATCATGACCCTGATTGGTTCGCTGCTTACCGCCATGGTGGTAGCACGTGAATGGGAGCGTGGCACCATGGAGGCACTGATGGTGACCCCGCTACACCGGCGCGAGATCCTGGCGGGAAAGTTGATCCCTTATTTTGTGCTGGGCATGGGTGGAATGCTATTCAGTGTGGCCTTGGCCGTGTGGCAGTTCGATGTGCCCCTGCTTGGTTCCTTCTGGGTACTGATGCTCAGCTCGGCGCTGTTCATGCTGGTGGCACTGGCGATCGGCCTACTGATTTCCATCGTCTCGAAAAATCAGTTTGTAGCAGGGCAGTTGGCCATAATCGTCACGTTTCTGCCTGCCTTTATCCTGTCTGGTTTCCTGTTTGACATTAATACAATGCCTGGCTGGATACAGTTCATCACCCATCTAGTGCCGGCACGCTATTTCGTTGCCATCCTGCAAACCCTGTTTCTCGCAGGCGATGTGTGGCCGGTGGTGCTGGCCAACATGGGCGCATTGCTCATTATGTCGTTGTTCTTTTTCGCGCTGGTGTGGCGAAATTTTCGCAAGCGGCTGGAGTAAAGCATGTATTTCAGACAAATCTTTGCTCTGGCCATCAAGGAGTTTCTGGCTCTTTTGCGCGACAAACGCAGCCGCTTTGTCATCATCGGTCCGCCTCTGGCGCAATTGCTGGTGTTTGGTTTTGCCGCGACCTACGACCTTAATAATGTAGCGGTGGCAATCTACAACGAGGATCGCGGCGGGGCGGCGCGGGAATTGGTCAGCCGCATTGAAGGCTCGCCAAATTTTGAGGTTGTTGCTTACATCGACCGTGATAGCGAAGTCGCACCGCTCATCAATAACCGGGACGTGCTGGTAGTGCTGCACATTGGCCAGAATTTCAGTTCCGACCTGATACAGGGTACGACGACAACCCTGCAAGCCATACTGGATGGCCGCAATTCCAACACTGCAATGATCGCCATGAACTACCTGCGCAATATCGTGCAGGATTACAACCTTGGCTGGCTGGCATCACAGGGTGAAAGTGGCCTGCTGGTAACCTTGCAAACGCGAGCCTGGTATAACGAAAATCTGCAGTCACGCTGGTTTATCGTACCCGGCATTGTCGGCCTGCTTACCTTGGTCGTCACACTTCTGGTGACCGCGCTGTCGGTGGCTCGTGAGCGCGAGAGCGGTACCTTCGACCAGTTACTGGTAACGCCTCTTCGGCCGGTGGAAATTCTCATCGGCAAAGCTATTCCCGGTGTTGTCATCGGCTTGTTGGAGGCCACGCTGATTATTGTGTTGATGGGCATCCTTTTCGATATTCCGTTGCGCGGGAGCCTGGGCGCGCTGTATCTCGGTATTGCGTTGTTCTTGCTATCTGCGGTGGGAGTGGGTTTGATGATTTCGGCCATTTCGGTTACTCAGCAGCAGGCTGTGCTCGGTGCCTTTTTGTTTCTGGTTCCTGCCGTCATCCTTTCCGGGTTTTCCACGCCGATTGCCAATATGCCGGAAGTGGTGCAGTGGCTGACCTATCTTGATCCGCTGCGCTATTTCCTGGTGATCGTTCGTGGCGTCACGCTGGAAGGTAATAGCTATGCGCTGCTGATCAACCAGTATTGGCCAATGGCAATCATTGGTGTGGTGACATTGGCGCTGGCCGGTTGGTTGTTCCGCCATCGGATGTACTAAGGGATGACGGGTAATAGTACCTTATGTTTTCGGGTAATTCTGCGGGAAAAGCTCTCGCCTGGCGGCTTCGTCACGCTCGGTCTTGAAGTTAAGATCCTTGCCCAGTTCCCGAACGCGTGCCACGGCAGGACGGCTGTTAATACCATCGAACCAGCGCTGCAGGTTCGGGTAGCTCGCCATGGCTTCCTCACCCAATATGAAAGGCCCCTTATCGATCCACCCCCAGGCAGAGATATCGGCAATGCTAAAGCTGTCGCCAACGAGGTATTGGCGGTTTTCCAGATGTGCATCCAGCACCTCATAATGCCGCTGGGTCTCGCGCTCGTAGCGATTGATGGCATAAGGGAGTTTCTCTGGCGCCATGTGCTTGAAATGAACCGCCTGGCCGGAATAAGGGCCGACGCCACTGGCGATAAACATCATCCATGACAGCAGTTCTGGGCGATCCTGGGGCGCGCCGGCCAATTGTCCGGATTTTTCGGCCAGATAGAGCAAAATGGCTGTGGAGTCGAACACCCGTACGCCATTATCGTCAATGGCTGGCACTTTCCCGTTGGGGTTGATACTTCGAAACGCAGCTAAATGTTGCTCGCCTTTCAGCGTATCGACTGGCACCAGCTCATAGGGCTGGCTTGCTTCTTCCAGGTAGAGTGCAACTTTCAGAGGGTTGGGGCTAGGGTGAAAAAACAATTTGATCATGGGTCTCTCCAGTATTTTCGGGTAATCATTCGAGCACTTTTTGAGCGACCATTCAAGTTGTTTGATTGCTGTCCCGAACAGCTGTAGCGGGCTTACAAAGAAAGCAAGGTCAAGACGAGCAGCAACGAGTCCACTCGCCCGACAGGGGCCTGAAGTACGGTCTCACAAGTGCGGTGGTTTATTGGCTGCTGCGCGCTCGGCCTGCCATTCCGTGAGTGTCTGTGCCGCTTTTTCCCCTTCAAGCGAGCCTACGACTTCAAAGAAATCACTGCGTAGCGGGTCCTTGACGACTTCCTCTCTTTCTTTGCTGCGCACTACGTATAGTGTTTGCAAATTCTGATGGTCAAAGGCTCGCCACTGTTGACGATCTTTGAGCAAGGTGAATTCGTGCCCCTCCAACGCCTTTATAAGGTTCTGGGTTTTTGTCGTACCGGCACGCTCAACTGCATCTTTGTACTGATACACGATGCTATAAGCCGTTGCCGCAGTGGAGGTAGGCCTTACTTTGTATTTTTCGGTAAATGCCTCCACAAACTCCTGGCCCCGAACAAAGTCCAACTGGTATGGGATCATCCATTCCCACGGGGTTGTTGAAATCACACCTTCCATGATGGTGGCCCCGACAGCCTGAGCCATCCCGACGGTGATGTTGGGCAGCACTATCTGCATTTTATCTTTGAGACCCATCTCGTGGGCAACCTTAAGCGCTCTCACGAGATCGTCACCGTACAAAACCAGAAGCAGGATATCCGCTCCGCTTTCTTCGGCGGCACCAAGTGCTTCCTTGAAATCCTTAATGAAAGCGGCAGGAAATGGTGTAAGGGCGTGGGGATGAGCCTCTTTATCGGTAGTGTTTGTAAATTTTCGGAATGATTCTTCCGAGGACCAGCCCCAAGTATAATCGGCCGTTACGTAAAAATATTTTGAATCACTGAAATTCGAGGTGAGATAGTTCCCCAAAGTGTTTGCTGTCATCCAGGCGTTGGGGTATTCACGAAACATGTGATCATGGCCCTCACTGCCAGTCGTGGCATTCGCTGAGGTTGTTGTACCAAAATAGAGACGGCCCAGATTCTTCGCAACTTTGCCTGAAGCAATAGTCACTGCGCTGGATGCGCCGCCAAAAACCATGTCTACGTTTTCCTGCGTGATGAGTTCTTCAGTGTTAGCGGCACCACGCTCAGGAGATCCGGTTGTGTTGCGAATAACCAGTTCAACCTTTTTACCAAGAATCCCACCAGCCTTGTTTATTTCTTCGACGGCCAGAAAAGCAGCCAGTCTTTGCTGCAGGCCCAAGTCCTTGTAACGGCCAGATTGCGGGTAGTTAAATCCAAGCTTGATGGTGTCTGCGAATATCGGAAAACTGCACAGAAAAATCAAAAATCCTGCAAGCAAAGTTGCTTTCTTATTCATTTATTATGGCCCTCGTCCTTTTTGCCTCTTATTTTGGACCGAAGACTATATATTCATTTCATGACAAAAATCAGGATTCTTAGGTTAATAAAGACGCGATTATCGTTACCAAATGTAGTTTGTAATTCTGTGTTCCACCGGACGACCACACAAAGTACCAACCAAACCTGGAGTAAATTCCAGAGATGATTCGGCAGCTGCAAAGTGGCCAATGACTATCGTCAAAGATGTTTTCCGGCAAGAAGTGTAGCTTCACGACTTCATGATCCTGGTGCAGACGATGCTTCTTCGGGCTCTTTTCGGCTACACCATTGACAGAGGAATATTTGATGCGACCCAGTTTCAGGATGCTCAGGCGTGACCAGTTTACTGGACACCCTGCGCAAGCGGTGATTCCGCCCTTGGTAATGATCGCGATACTGATGATCATGCTCTCATCTATTTTACCGACGAGCGTTACTGCAGAAGTACTGACTATTGACACTGCGATTAACAAGGCTGGCATGCAGCGGATGCTGACACAGCGTATCGCCAAGTCCTATCTATTGGCTGGCCAGGACGTCGCTGCCGACAAGGCCCAGAAACAGCTGGACGCCAGTGTGGCTCTTTTCGAGGAGCACCTCGGAGAGCTGGAAGGCTTCTCGCCTACGCCAGCAATTACCGCATCTCTGCAGAACATTCGCCGGGAGTGGAATAAATTCCGTCAGTTGGCGATTGGAAATCCAGAGCATCGCCAAGCGCTTTCCGTGATCGAAGGCGGCTCCCGTTTGCTTGAGTTGTGTGAAAAAAATGTTCAGTTGTTCGAGACATATTCAGGCGAAGAGAAGGGCGAACTGATTAATATCTCCGGGCGCCAGCGTATGTTGTCACAACGTATTGGTATGTTATATGTGGCGAAGAGTTGGCGAGTCACCAGTGAGTCGCTGGACAAAGCGTTTGAGCAGGCGCTCAGCGACTTTGATCAGGCACTGAAGCTCCTGACTGAATCTTCCCTTAACACTGCCGAGATAAACCAGGCCCTGAATGAAGTGGCGGCCCAATGGGAATTCTCACGATCGGGGTTTGAGCTGGGCGAAAGCGGACGCTATGTACCTTTCGTTATTCAGGTGACTACCGAGTCCATGCTTAAGAAAATGGACAGAATTACCAATTTGTACGTGTCCATTGAGCCTTCCTGAAATACATTTCTCGTCTTCTCATTCTGGATAGATTCATAACACACCTCGTACGGCCTCTCTTGCGGGAGGCCGTTTTTGGATCAGGCGGTCGTGACCCGTTCGCGGTTATCCAGCGTTGCGGAGATGCGAGTCAGGAGCAGGGCGCTCAGCACTATCACACCACCAATCCAGGGAGTGTTCATCAGCCCCATGTCCTCGACCACGTGCCCACCAAGCCAGGCACCTACCGCAATACCGATGTTGAACGCCGCGATATTCAGACCTGAGGCAACGTACACGGAGTGCGGCGTAAAACAACGGCCGGCGGGCCGTTTGCGGGTAGACGCAGCAAATCCATTTTTGCTGCATCAGATTGTGCCCCACGTCCGGGCTTTCCGGGAGACTTACCCGGACATTGAGCTGCAGCTAACGGCCAGTGATCAAATTGTCGACCTGATCGAACGCCGGATTGATGTCGCCATACGGATCGGCTCGCTGGAGGATTCGACCCTGCACGCCCGGGCGCTTGGTCGGTCGCCGTTGTCGGTAGTGGCATCGCCTGATTATCTGAAACGGAGGGGCGCATGCGACACGCCTGCTGCGCTCAAAAACCATGATATTATTGGCTTCACCGCCCCGGAATCACTGAATGTCTGGCAGCTAGGCGAGGGGGTAAGAGTCCAGCCCAGCATAAGGGCCAGCAGTGGGGAAGCCGTTCGCCAACTTTGCCTGAGGGGGAACGGGTTAGCCTACCTTTCCCGGTTCATGATTGGTGCAGATGTCGAGCGAGGAGATCTTGTGGAGCTGCTGAATGATCACATGGTACCTCCCAACCCAAGGGAGCTTGTCAACGCAGTCTATTATAGGAATACGACCTTGGCTGTACGTATTCATGTGTTCCTGGACTTTTTCAGTCAGCGCTGGACCAACGTGTGAAGGCTGGTTTATCACCAGTAAGCGAAAAGTTTGTTCAGTACTTGTTGTGTTCGTTCAACCACCTGATCTGGCTGTAACAAGTAATTATCTAATTTAACATAATATACATTATGCGCAGTATAGTATCCGTTAAACTAACATTATTACGGATTTAGTTTTCGCCCTTTTCTTCTTCATCGAAGAGTTACCAGGAGCCCATTAGCTAATGAGCAAAACCGGCCAAGCCCGCGTACTCACGCCCCATCAGTTCGGCCATCTCCTGAATGTGATCCAGGAGCACCGCTACCCGGAAAAGAACACAGCGCTGGTTCAGATTAGCTTCAAGCTCGGACTGCGGGTCCAGGAAGTTGCGCTTCTTCAAATCAAGGACGTGGCCGAACTTGGCATCCGAACTTCTGGCAACCGCTCGTTCATGCTCAAAGAAATCCTGGCGTTGCCGGCGGCCTACACTAAAGGTGCTGATGCTTTGAAACGATCCAAGTCGACATACCAGCGGCGTCGGATCAGTTTCAGCGTGCATGATTTTGACCAACTCATACGGCAAATCGAGACCATGGCGAAAGCCGGTGCGGAGATTCGACCGGAAGATTTCTATCCGGAGGTCAATAAACATCGTGGTAAATCGCGAGATCTTCCGATGAATGACGCCGCTCTGAGAACTGCTATAGAAAACTATCTATCCATCCGCCTAGCCAGTAATCCTCCAGTCAAAAAAAGCGATCCCCTATTCCTGACTCAAAAAGGAGGCCCTTATTCTCCAAATACTCTCCAAGAACACTTTGCTCTCATGCAGAGGGATTGGGCAGGTATTGAGCGAGCCAGTTCCCACAGTGGCCGGAGGACTTTAATGACGAATATCATTCATGAACAAAAGAAGTCAGTTAAAGTTGCACAAAAAATCGCTGGCCATGTGTCACCGTCAACAACGCTCATTTACGAAGAACCTCCCGAGGAGTCACTGAAGGAGGCGTTGCAGGATGCCGGGTACCACTATGTTGGTTAGTCCAGCAACCAATAGACTTTAAAGCCCAGTCATTATTACTGTTCATGCTCCCCTTGAAGTCCACTGGTTTGCTTACCTGACAAGTTAAAATTTTTAGCCCACTTTTCTAAGTTTTTTTCATAGCGCAGGACCCATAGCTCCCCTGCCCTTGTAGATCGACTCATATGACGGATCTGGCCCACCAAAGGTGAGTTTCATGGCAAATGGCCATGGTGCAGACTGAAGCGTGAAGTTCGGTGTGGTCGCAAAGCGAACATTCAGGCGGATAGACAGACACTTTTCCTTAGAGAGTTTCAGCCTGGACTTACCCCGGTCCACTCATGTTTCAGACTCATGAAAAAGCCCTATGTACGGAAGCGTACAGAGACAGTTTTATACATGTTCATGGTGAGGTTTCGCACCAGCTCATACATCGCCAGGAGACAGACATGACCCCTGACCTCGCGATCCGCACCCGGCGCCTGACCCAGACGGGTGTCGTGCTGGTGGCACGGGTGATCCTGGCCATGGCCTTGACGCTCTACAGCGCCATCACCACGACTCGCAAGGCGACTGAGGATATCCCGCCGGCAGAAGCTGAGGCAAACTACTACCGGCAACTTAACAGTCAGGCTGCTATGGCAGCGTGACTTAAACCAACGGGCCTCCGCGATACCCGGGGCGGTTCAGTTTCGTGTTCCGCGTTTATGATGGATATGAAACACTAAAGCCCAATACCAGACACTTTCCCAACA
Source organism: Marinobacter sp. (assembly GCF_048266785.1). Taxonomy (GTDB): domain Bacteria; phylum Pseudomonadota; class Gammaproteobacteria; order Pseudomonadales; family Oleiphilaceae; genus Marinobacter. Next base: position 43,610 of record NZ_JBLWYX010000009.1, on the reverse strand, counting down.
CGGAGACTTTACCGCAAATGGCTGTTAAATCCGTCGCCCTCGTAGCCCACGACAACAAGAAGAAAGAGCTGGTGGACTGGGTCTCTGAGAACCAGACCCGCTTCGCCGCCCTGCGGCTTTATGCCTCCGGCACTACCGGCAGGTTGCTGAAAGAGAACCTGGAAAGGGATGATATCGTGTGCCTGCTCAGTGGCCCACTGGGAGGCGACCAGCAGATTGGCGCCAAGATCGCGGAAGGGGAAGTCGACCTGCTGGTATTCTTCTGGGACCCACTGGAGCCCCAGCCCCACGACCCGGATATCAAGGCGCTATTGCGCATCGCGGCATTATGGAATATTCCCGTGGCCTGCAACCACGCCACCGCCGAATTTATCCTGACGTCCGCCTACATGACCGACGACAAGCACCAACCGAAAAAGCCGGATTTCACCGGCTACACCGGTCGCCCGGTCAACTGACCGGCTTTCTGGCCAGGAATACCGTGCGGGAGGACACCCGATTCTGGAAGGGGCTGTAAAAAGACACCACCTCAGGGCCCGTGACTGGCAAGACAAGCTGTTCTGTGATGATTATGCCGGCTACAAGGCCGGCTTCGGCCACGGCATTACCGCAGGCACCGACCCATTCGGCGAGTGCGGATCGTGGGATTTCAACGCCAGCGCGACGGAAAATGCGTTCTTGGCGGTACAGTGGCAGTGTAAACATCCCTGTTTTAGTTGCATCGCCCTTTCGTAGGATTTATCCGAGATAAAAACCGGCCTCATGTTTCTCAGTTCTATCTGGTCAACCCGGACATTGACTTCGATAATAGCATCCATTGGGCATCGTCCAAATTCTGTTATCGGATGTGGCTTTAAGAACTCCTTCAAGCCACCAGAAGTATCCTATTCAAGTTTACACTGTTGCACGCCGGCTAACGATTAGCGCACCGGTGTCCTTTGGGAGCGGAGAAAGACCATCCGTGTGACGCGAATTGATACTGATTGAGCCTTTTTCCCAGCCCAGCGGTTACCCGCTAAGCTGGAAGGCGACCAAGCACTACAAGGGAGAAAACTCATTAGCTTTTACCATAGCACCCACCGGCATTATTGTGGAATCGAGCTGCCGGCCTTTGGAATCTGGGATATCTGAGAAAGGGTTCCGAACGGTACAAACTGAGTTCAAATTTTGATCGCAGCGAATGTCCGCTTTTGTTTAGCTGAGTTCAGAGGATGCGCTGGTCGCAAAGCGGACATTCACGAGGATCGATCAACGCGAAGCTTTGCGGCAATTTTTGGAGGTCGAGTAGGCAATGGGAACCGCCCCCAAAGCCTCTCACAGAACCGTACGTGAACCTCTCGATTCATACGGCTCTTATTATCCAACCGCTACCTATTATCCCACCCAATGCGCAAATAGCCGAGGGTGTCGCCACCTCAAGGTATTTACCCGATGGGCTGCCTGTACCAGCCCCCTGAGCTTCTTGTACTTTCCTTTGGCCCACCGGCTGAGTCGCAAGTCGAAGTGAAACAACACATTGCGAATATAGCGACGACCAAATAGACCGTAGTAGTGCATCCAGCCTCGGATTCGGGACTGGCAGAACCGGACAAACTGCCCAAACTCCTGCTGCCGCCACCGTTTCCAGGGCCACTCAGTGATCTTGGTACGAATCTCTTTTGCTGCCCGCTGGCTAATAGCTCCCATGAAGTACACTCCCCGACGACCCTGCCGATTGCGCATCCAGCGCGGCCGGAAGGTGAAACCGAGGAAGTCGAACGCGAATACCGGGTAATCCTGCCGATGCTGTCCACCCTTACAATAGACGATTTTCGTCTTCTCTGGATGCAACGTCAGACCGCAGGCCCTGAACCTTTCCTCAAGAACGGCTTTAAGCGCTTGAGCTTCTCGTTCACTGGAGCAGTGACACACAATATCGTCCGCATAGCGTTCGAACTGAATGCCACCCCAGCGCTTCTCCACCCAGCGATCAAAGACGTAGTGCAGGAACAGATTCGCCAGCAGTGGACTGATCACACCGCCTTGCGGCGTGCCCTGGTCGCGCGACTTGATGGAACCATTCACCAACTGAACCGGTGCGTTTAGCCAGCGCCGAATGTACAGCTTCTGCCAGCCTTCGACCACATGCCGGTCCACCGCCTTCATTAGCAACTCATGGTCGATGTTGTCGAAGAAGCCCTGGATGTCCATATCCAACACCCAGGCTTTCTTCCAGCATCGAGCCTGAACTTGTTTCAACGCATTATGCGCCGATTTTCCAGGTCGATAGCCATAAGAGTCTGGGTGGAAGTGTCGTTCCAGCTCCGGTTCAATTTGCAGCTTAACCACCGTCTGTGCAATACGATCCGCGACGGTTGGAATGCCCAGAGGACGTGTTCCTCCCGTTGCTTTCTCAATGTCTACACGCAATACCGGTGGTGGATGATAACTTCCCGAGGATAAACGGTTCCAAAGCTTGTAGAGGTTATTGCGGAGGTCAGCATCAAAGTCTTCCAGACTCTGACGATCTACGCCCGCGCTACCTTTGTTGGCCCGAACCCGTTTGTAGGCCTGATACACCAAGCCTTTCCGGATGGTATACGGTTTTGTCGAATTCACATGGCTCCTCCCGGAATCTGGTTGGCCATCCGAACACGACGGGATAATTTGCCCCCTTCGCTCCACACCCATTACAGGTGCTTCAACACTACTACGGGGCAATCCGTCCCTGTGTCCTGCATCGGTACTCTCGCCTCGTGGGGTTACCACTTGTGCTTCTCCCTTAACATCAGGACGACAGGTTCTCATGTTCCATACTCAAGCCTGTACCCAGGTCATGCCGCCTCTATGCCGGCTGCCGCTACGCCCGACACCAGTCTGCGTCGTAGCTCTTCCCGGAATTTCGCGGGGACCCCGGTTTTGACAGCAACATTCACCGTTTCGACACCTCATCGGCGGTTCACTTTCGTTCATCTCCTTGGGCACTTACCTGACCGCTCTTGGCGGCCTTTTCCCCTGTCGCTCACGACCCGCACTCTTAATGCGAGCCGCACAGGGCGGTTTGATCCCAGTGTCTGGTCACCGAGACCGAGGGGCCTTCCCTCATCTTGAGTACAGCAAGAAAGACCGGAGTCTTTCGTCATGACACACCCGCGAAGCGGTGGAAAATTTGTTCCGCCTACCCATGATGACGATTGGCTGGTGGGACTCGGCGGTCTCTTCAATTAACCGATATCGGTTGCTGCGCGACTCAGTTGCTGTGATTCCGGTCATGACGCACCTTTCGTGTACTCAACTTTTCACCAAGTGGACGTCTTTAGGTACGCACGTCAAGACGAACGCCTCGCATAACGCCCGGTTATGCCCAGTACACAATTCCCGAACCTGAGCTCCAAGGCCGGATATTTTTAAACTGGTCTTCAAGGGCATCTTGCGCAATTTTCATGTCATAGGCAGCCCGTGCCAGCACCGCGATACTGCGGCGGTTGGCGGCGGTGGGGTCGCGAAGAATGGCTTCGGCAACCTTGCGCTCGGATTTATTCAGAGTTTCCGGTCGCCGCTGGATATCCTCAAGCAAATTGTCGTCGCGCTGGGGTCTCTTAGCAGCCATCGCGGGCACTCCTGAAGCTGATGGACTCAGTCCAGGAAATCATGGGGATTACAGCGTGTTTAGCGGCAATATATGGTAGTAAAAATATCATTTATGGGTTTATGCCTTGGATTGTCGCGTATTTTATGCAATTATTTATAAAAATTACTATTAAAATGCAGTCAAAACCCCCTGCTTGTATGCCCCCGAGATCACGGAGACGATAAATCGATGGCTGACCGGAACGAAACACGTTGCGATCTGATGATGTTCGGCGCCCTAGGCGACCTCGCGCAGAGAAAGCTTTTTCCTGCGCTTTATCAGCTCGAACGAGCCAGCCTGCTGCACCGAAAGAGCCGCGTTCTTGCCATTGACCGGAAGACATACGATACCGCCGGAGCCCGAAACCTTTTAAAGGACAAACTTCGGGAACACGTGAAAGCGGGAGAGTTCGATGACATTGTCGCGGAACGCTTTCTGGGGCGGGTTGATTATCATTGCCTCGATTTCAATGAGCCAAAAGGGTTTGCCCATCTCAACGACTGGCACAGCAGCGACCAGAGCAATCTGATTGTCTATATGGCCACAGCACCGGCAATGTACGGTGAAATCGCCCGCAACCTTCACCGTAATGGTTGTTGTGATCACAACACCCGCGCTGTGGTTGAAAAGCCCATCGGGCATGACCTTGAATCGTCAAAGGTGATCAATGACGAGCTGGGTGAAGTCTTTAACGAGAACCAGCTGTTCCGTATCGATCATTATCTGGGCAAGGAAACGGTCCAGAATCTGATCGCGCTTCGTTTTGCCAACAACCTGTTCGCATCACAGTGGGATCAGAACCACATTTCCCACGTGGAAATTTCGGTTGCCGAGAGTGTCGGCATTGAAGGCCGATGGGGTTACTTTGACAAGGCGGGCCAAGTTCGCGACATGGTGCAGAACCACCTGTTGCAGTTGTTATGCCTGATCGCCATGGACCCACCGTCAGACCTGTCGGCGGACAGTATCCGCAATGAAAAGGTAAAAGTGCTGAAAGCGCTGCGCCGTATTACCCCGGACTTGATGGAAACCCACGTGGTGCGCGGCCAGTACACCGCGGGCACCAGCACCGGCAAGCCTGTGCCCGGCTATCTGGAAGAAGAAGGCGCCATCAAGGGCAGCAAGACCGAAACCTTCGTGGCCCTCAAGGTAGAGATCGACAACTGGCGTTGGTCTGGCGTGCCTTTTTATATCCGCACCGGTAAACGGTTGCCGGAGAAGCTGTCCCAGATCATCATCCATTTCAAACCGGCACCGCACTATATTTTCGACCCGGATCAGAAGCACCTGGCCAACAACAAACTGATCATCCGGCTGCAGCCGGACGAGGGCATGTCACTACAGATCCTGACCAAGGACCAGGGGCTGGACAAGGGCATGCGCCTGCGCCAGGGACCGCTGGAACTGACCTTTTCGGAAACCTTCGAGACCGATCGAATCCCGGACGCTTATGAGCGTCTGCTATGGGAGGTAATGAAGGGAAACCAGTATCTGTTCGTTCGCCGTGACGAGGTTGAAAACGCCTGGCAGTGGGTGGATCAGATCATGCGCAACTGGGACGACAGCGGCTCCCCGCCAAAGCGCTACGCTGCGGGAACCTGGGGCCCGGTGGCGTCCATTGCCATGACTACCCGGGACGGAAGGAGCTGGTATGAAGACGCGTGATTCCAATCAACTGTCTGACTTTCACCGCGAACGGGTCCAGTCGGTGCTCAATGCCTCGCCCCTGATTCCGGTCATCACCGTCAATCATCCTGACCAGGCAGTGCCTTTATGCCAGGCGCTGGTTGACGGTGGCATTCGCGTTCTGGAAATTACCCTGCGCACTCCCCATGGAGTGAAAGCTATCGAGCAGGTAAGGAAAGCCATTCCAGAAGCCTGGGTGGGCGCCGGCACGGTCACCAGCATCGCCCAGTACCGTGAGGTAGAGTCTGCCGGTGCCCAGTTTGTGATTACTCCGGGGGTCACAGAGCCCATCCTGGAATTCGGACTGACCTCCGATGCTCCGCTGTTGCCCGGTGTTGCGACGATTTCTGAGCTGATGATTGGCTACAACCTGGGTTACCGAGAATTCAAGTTTTTCCCGGCGGAGGTTTCTGGCGGTATTCCGGCCTTGAAAGCCTTTGGTGGCCCTTTCCCGGATGTGACCTTTTGCCCGACCGGCGGTATCCGCCGACATACAGCCAAAGACTACCTGGCCCTCGACAACGTTGCGGCGGTTGGTGGTACCTGGCTGACGCCGGGAGAGCCGGTTGACTCTGGTGACTGGGACCAGATTTCGGAGATTGTTCGGGGGAGTCTTCTGGACCTCTGACTTCTGGCCTTTGAGTTGGCCCTCGGTAGCCTGGTATTTCGGTGCGTTCGCGGTTGGCGGTGGGGCCTTCAAGCACCAAGCCAGCAGGCTACGAAACAGAGGGCAACTCCCTAACTCAAACCACTAGCGAATATCCGCACCGACGCGAATAATCTTCATGGTGTTGGTGCCGCCCTGGGCGTTGACGTAATCACCCTTGGTGATCACCACCAGGTCGCCGTCTTTAACTACTCCCATCCTCACCAGTTCATCCACCGCCCGCGCATTGGTCTCACCGGGCTCAATCGCTTCCGAATCAAGCGGAACCGTCTGCACGCCACGGAACATGGTGACCCGATGTTGCGTGGAATGGTGACGGGAGAAGGTGAAAATCGGCAGACTCGATTTGATGCGGGACATCAGCAGGGGCGTTGCGCCGGTTTCCGACATGCAGATGATCGACGTCACGCCTTCCAGATGGTTTGCCGCGTACATGGCGGACAGGGCAATCGCCTCGTCCACATGTTCCATGCTTTCATGGATACGATGCTTTGACTGATGCATCGAAGGCTGCTTCTCGGCGCCGATGCAGATCCGCACCATTGCCTGGACTGCTTCGGTCGGGTAATCCCCCACCGCCGTTTCCGCGGACAGCATCACCGCATCGGTGTAGTCCATCACCGCGTTTGCCACGTCCGACACCTCTGCCCGGGTGGGCATTGGGTTTTCGATCATGGATTCCATCATCTGGGTCGCGGTGATGACCACGGTATTGAGTGCCCGTGCGCGGTTGATGATGTGCTTCTGCACGCCCACCAGCTCTGCGTCGCCGATTTCCACCGCCAGGTCGGGCGACCATCACTGCGTCAGACGCTTCAATGACAGCGTCCAGCGCCGCATTGTCATGGGCCAGTTCCGCACGTTCGATTTTTGCCACCAGGCGAGCTTCCGAACCGGCGTCTTTCAGCAAACGACGGGCGACGTGCATGTCGTCGGCGGTACGCACGAAGGATACCGCCACGTAATCCGCGCCCAGCTTGGCGGCGGTGACGATGTCCTGCTTGTCTTTTTCGGTTAGCGCTTCTGCAGACAGGCCGCCGCGCTTATTCAGGCCCTTGTTGTTGGAAAGGGGGCCGCCGATCAGAACGCGGGAGGAAATGCTGGTGTCGTCCACCGACTCCACTTCCATCTCGATACGGCCGTCGTCCAGCACCAGGATATCTCCGGGTTTGACGTCCTTGATCAGCTGCTCGTAGTCGATGCCCACCCGTTCGTCATTGCCGGCTTCCTTGTCCACGGCCGCATCCAGAACAAACTGCTGACCAGCTTTCAGGGTGACTTTGTTGTCGGCAAAACGGGCAATGCGCAGTTTGGGGCCCTGCAGGTCGGCCAGCAGGGCGACGAAACGGCCGTTGGCCTTTCGCTTTCCCGTACCCGGCGGGCGCGTTCCATGTGATCTTCCGCACTGCCGTGAGAAAAGTTCAGCCGGGTTACGTCGACACCGGCGGCAATAATAGCCGACAGTGATTCCGGCGAATCGGTGGCGGGGCCTAGTGTGGCGACGATCTTGGTACGCCGTAGCATGGTTGCAGATTCCTTTTGTTTTTCAGTCGTAAAATCAGTTCGCTTTTTTCATCAGGGCGACGGCATTATCCAGCATTCGGTTGGAGAAACCCCACTCATTGTCGTACCAGGCCATGACTTTTGCATGACGCCCCATGGCCCGGGTGTGGTTGGCGTCGAAGATGCTGGACAGGGCGTTGTGGTTGAAATCCACACTGACCAGCTTTTCGTCGTTGTAGCCCAGTACCGGGCTCTTTTCAGCGGCTGCCCTGAGCACTTCGTTGATTTCCTCAACCGTGGTGTCACGGCTGGCAATAAAGCCAAAATCCACCAGCGAAACGTTGATAGTAGGGACTCTCACGGCCAGCCCTTCAAATTTTCCCGCCAGTTCCGGGATGACCTTGCCAATGGCAGCCGCGGCGCCGGTCTTGGTGGGGATCATGGATTGAGTGGCGGAGCGTGCCCGGTAGAGGTCCGAGTGATAGACGTCACTCAGCTTCTGGTCATTCGTGTAGGAATGGATCGTCGTCATCACTCCACTCTCGATACCGATCTTTTCGTGCAGAGCCTGAACCACCGGTGCCAGGCAGTTGGTGGTGCAGGAGGCATTGGAGATGATGTTGTGTTCGGCGGTCAGGGTATTGTCGTTTACCCCGAAGACCACCATGGCGTCTGCATCAGGGGAGGGCGCCGATATGATGACCTTGCGGGCGCCTGCCTTGAGGTGGCCCTCGGCCTTGCCACGGGACGTGAACAGGCCTGTGCATTCGAACACCACATCCACGTGATAGTCTTTCCAGGGCAGTTCTTCCGGACTGCGGATGGCGGTAATGGCAATGCGGTCGCCGTTGACCGAGAGCGACTCGGAGTCGTGGTTTAAGCTGCCACTGAAGCGGCCGTGCACACTGTCGTACTTCAGCAGGTGAGCGTTGGTTTCCGCATCGCCAAGGTCGTTGATGGCAACCACCTGGACCTGGTTGCGGTAGTCATTCTCATAAAGTGCGCGGAGCACATTGCGGCCAATGCGTCCGAAGCCGTTAATAGCGATACGAATAGTCATGATCGGTCTCCAAATCTGGTTGTTTATTGTTCGTTTTTTTCATTTATGTAGTAAATATAACAATATAAACTGGAAAAATGAATGCTATACGGGTGAAATAGGCAAAAAAAGACAGTAAACTTACGTAATTTAAAGGCATCTAAATAACGACATTTCAGGAGACCCACTATGCACCCCACCATAGACGCGGTTACCCGGCGCATCATTGAGCGCAGCCGCGGCTCCCGGCAGGACTATCTGCAGCGGATGGAAGCGCTGAAGGCGCAATCGCCACATCGCAGCTCGCTTTCCTGCGGCAACCTGGCGCACGGTTTTGCCGCCTGTAACCAGTCCGACAAGGACACGCTCAAGTTCATGAACAAGGCCAACGTGGCGATTGTGTCGGCTTATAACGACATGCTGTCCGCGCACCAACCCTACAAAGATTTCCCGGATGTTATCCGCGAGGCAGCCAATGGTATGGGGTCGGTGGCCCAGTTTGCCGGTGGTACGCCGGCCATGTGTGACGGTGTGACCCAGGGTCAGCCGGGTATGGAACTGAGCCTATTTTCCCGCGATACCATTGCCATGAGCACGTCCGTGGCGCTGAGCCACAACATGTTTGATGCCACGCTGCTACTCGGCATCTGCGACAAGATTGTGCCGGGCCTGCTGATTGGTTCGCTCAGTTTTGGATATCTCCCAACGGTGCTGGTACCCGCAGGCCCAATGCCTTCCGGGCTGCCCAACAAGGAAAAACAGCGTATTCGCCAGTTGTATGCCGAAGGTAAGGTCGGTAAGGACGAGCTGCTTGAAGCGGAATCGAAGTCCTACCATAGTCCTGGTACCTGCACCTTCTACGGCACGGCCAACAGCAACCAGCTATTGGTGGAAGTGATGGGGCTGCATCTGCCGGGGTCGGCTTTTGTGAATCCGGGCACTCCTCTGCGGGATGCGCTGACCCGTGCCGCGACGGAGCAGGTTATTCGGCTGTCAAAGCCCCACGGAGGTCAGCTTGGCCTGGGCGACATGGTGGACGAGAAAAGCATCGTGAACGCTCTGATCGCCTTGCTGGTCACCGGCGGTTCCACCAACCACACGATTCACTGGATCGCTATTGCGCGGGCGGCAGGTATTATCATTGACTGGAACGACTTTGCCGAGCTGTCGTCGGCAGTGCCGTCCATGACCCGGATCTATCCCAACGGCCAGGAAGACATCAATGCCTTCCATGACGCCGGTGGTACGCCTTTCCTGATCCGTGAATTGCTCGATGCCGGGCTGCTGCACAACGATGTGGAAACCGTGGTCGGCCACGGTCTTGAGCGGTATGCGCAAATGCCGGAGATGGACGGTGACAAACTGGTCTGGAAACCCGCTCTAAAAGAAACTGCCTGGCCGGAGGTGCTCAGCCCGGCGACATCGCCGTTTGCCCCGGATGGCGGCCTGCGGGTTCTGGATGGCAACCTCGGCCGGGGCGTCATCAAGGTGTCTGCCGTTGCCGAGGAGCACCGCAATGTGAAAGCACCGGCGGTCGTTTTTGACGATCAGAATGAGCTGAAAGCCGCGTTCGAGGCCGGTGATCTGGACCGGGACTGCATTGTGGTGGTTCGCTTCCAGGGCCCGAAGGCCAATGGCATGCCGGAGTTGCACAAGCTCACTCCCTATCTGGGTGTGTTGCAGGACCGCGGTTTCAAAGTGGGCCTGGTGACAGACGGCAGAATGTCGGGAGCATCCGGCAAGGTACCCGCAGCGATCCACGTCTATCCCGAAGCGGCCAATGATGGTCCGCTGTCCAGAGTGAAAAGCGGTGACGTGATCACTCTGGATGCGGTTAGGGGTGTGCTTGAGGTGAATGTTCCGGCATCCGAGCTTGCCCAGCGGCCCGTCGGGAAGCCAGATCTGGTTGCCAACCGTCATGGCCTGGGGCGGGAGCTGTTTGGCTGGATGCGTAAGGCCGCTAGCACCGCGGAGGAAGGTGCCAGCTTTTTCTGGAATCATGACGCATGACCACAGACCACTATTCACTAGTCGGCGATATCGGCGGCACGAATGCTCGCTTCGCCCTGATCCGGTCCGGTGAGGTAACGCCGGAAGCGATCGAGGTTCTGCCCTGCAGCGATTACCTTCGACGGAGCGGCGTGGAAACCGTGCAGGAGGTCTGCCTGGCGGTGGCGCCGCCTGTGTCCGTCACCCGGGTGAGGATGACCAACAGCCACTGGCATTTCAACAGCGGGGAAGTGCGACGTTGTTTCGGCTGGAGCAGCCTCAAGGTCATCAATGACTTCACCGGCATGGCTCTGGGAATTCCGCATGTTAGTGCGGACAAGCTGGTTCATGTCTGTGGCGGACCCGGCGACGGGCGACGTCCCAGGCTTGTAATAGGTCCGGGAACCGGACTGGGCGTATCGGGGCTGGTACCCCTCAAAGAGGGCTGGGCACCGCTGACGACTCTGGGTGGAGATGTGGACTTTGCACCGACAGATGACATGGAAGTGGCCATCCTAAAACTACTAAAAGCCCGCTTCGGCCGCGTGTCTGCAGAGCGCCTTTTGTGTGGCTCGGGCCTGCTGAACCTCTACCAGGCCCACGAAATCATCCAGAGCGAATCTAACACCTTCGTTTGAAGCATCGTAACCCTGATCACGCTGCGTCGCGCGTGTCCCTATCAGGATAGGTAAGCCGAAACTTCCTCGAGGTTTGGCAAAGAAGTGAAGGCTCCAGCATGAGTTACCGCGTGAGCACCACAGGCACTGGCAAAGGTCAGTATGTCATCGAGTTTTTCGGGGTCTTCGCCCAACGCCTTAAGATTGGCAGCGGTTATATCCCGATCCGACAGCTGATAGAGCAGCCCACCAATGAACGCATCGCCAGCGGCGGTGCTATCAACCATCTGGACGTTTCGTGGCTCGATGGAGCCGTAATGGCATGGGGTGAAGTAACGCAGTGGTTTTTCGCCATCCGTGACCAACACTAAAGAAGCTCTCGAGTTTAAGATTCGCTGCAATACCTCAGTTTCGTTCTTATCTCTACATAGAAAAGTCAGTTCTTCGGTGGATAGCTTTACAAGATCGGCTTGCTCTACACAGGCCCACACCGGAGCAAATGCATCTGTGCCTTTGGGCCAGAGGTTATTTCTGAGGTTCATGTCAAAGCTCACCAGCCATCCAGCTGCTCTAGCCTTTTCCAGTCCTGCCTGGGTTGCTTCCAGAATGCCAGGTTCAGTCAACGTGTTGGAGCAAAAATGGAAAATGCCTTGGCCGTTGAACCATTCTGGCTGAAACTCATTTGGGGTGAATAAAAGGTCCGCCGACGGTCCCCGGTAAAACTCAAAGCTTCGCTCACCGGTGCTATCCAGTGACACAAAGGCCAAGGCGGTTTTCGCCTCGCTGGTTTGCTTCACATAATCTGTTCGCACATCCAAGGCTTCCAGCGACTCAATGAGAAAATCACCGAACATGTCAGCGCCCACCTTGCCGGCGAAATAGCTGTATCCGCCGAGCTTACCGATTGCGGCCGCTACGTTTGCCGGTGCACCACCCGGAAACTTTGTGAAGCGTTCGTTTACAGAACCAGAGTGTTCAGATTGGTCTTCACCCACCCTGCTTGAGAGCATGTCCACCAGGGCTTCACCGAATGAAATAACCTTGATCATTGACTGCTCCCCTCTTCCATCGCTGGGTCCGAATCGGCTGTACCTGTGTGCAGATGCTTTTTGACAATTTCCATAAGCCCCCGCGTTGACGAATCGTACCCGTCCGTCTTTTGTTCAATATCACGGCTGATATCGTTGGCCAGCCGTTTCCCAAGCTGAACTCCCCACTGATCAAAGGAATTGATGTTCCAGATGGCACCCTGCACGAATACCTTGTGTTCGTATAGGGCAATCAGGGCGCCAAGATTTCGGGGCGTCAATTCGTCGATCAGAAGCACGTTGCTTGGGCGATTGCCAGGACAACTGGCGTATTGATCGTTCTGAGCGTCGCCATTCATAAAGGCATTGGCTTGTGCCAACATGTTGGTTAGCAGGGCAAAGTGATGACCTCTGGTCTCCCTATCGGGTTTCAGAGTCGCAATGAAGTCGATGGGTACGAAACGAGTGCCCTGATGAAGCAGTTGAAAAAATGCATGCTGGCCGTTGGAACCGGTTTGCCCCCAAACAATGGGACCGGTGGCATGACCGACCGGATTGCCATCAATGTCCACGGACTTGCCATTGCTCTCCATATCCAGCTGCTGTAGGAATGCCGGCAGTTGGTGCAAGGCCTGATCGTAAGGAATGATTGCCTGGGTTTCGGCGCGCAGGAAATTGATGTTCCAGATACCGATAAGGGCCAGAAGGACTGGCATGTTCGATTCCAGCGGCGCGCTCAGGAAGTGCTGGTCCATGGTGAAGGCGCCGTCGAGCAGATCGATAAACGCGTCGTACCCGATGCTCAAGGCAATGGGCAAGCCGATGCTCGACCAGAGCGAATAGCGCCCACCCACCCAGTCCCAGAATTCGAAGATGCTGTCCTCGCGGATGCCGAATTCCGTCGCCGCCGTGATATTGGTCGAAACCGCTACAAAATGCTGGCCCATGTCGGCCGCGGTGCTCTGGGTCTGCTCCTGGAACCAGCGCTTGGCGCTGTTGGCGTTTAACAGGGTTTCCTGGGTAGAGAAGGTCTTGGTTGAAACAACGAACAGCGTGGTTTCCGGGTCCAGCCCTTTCAGCAACTTCTTCAGGTGCCGGCCGTCGACGTTGGACATAAAGTGAATGCTGAGGTCCGGGTGCTGATAATCAAGCAGCGCCCGGCACACCATGCTGGGCCCAAGGTCTGAACCGCCAATCCCGATATTTACAACGTCCCGAATGCGTTTGCCGGTGTAGCCCAGCCATTGCCCGCTCCTGACCTGCTCGGTAAACGATTTAAGCTTTTCCAGGCTGGCCCGGACGTCCGCCATTACGTCGCGGCCATTGACCAAAATCGGCTTATCACCGAGGTTTCGCAGAGCTATGTGCAGCACGGGACGCTCTTCGGTGACGTTGATGGCAGCCCCGGAAAACATCTGTTCCCGGCGCCGTTGCAGCGGCGAGTGTTCGACCATTTCTAGTAGAGCGTCCATTACCTGCGGCGAGATTTTGTTCTTGGAATAATCCAGAAACAGCTCGCCCACACGCAGAGTCATCTTCTCGAAACGATCCGGATCGGCTCTGAAATAATCCGCGATCCGATCGTTCCCGGTCTCATTGGCGAGTTGTTCAAGCTTGCTCCAGGACATGGATGTGCCCAGTGCGTTCATATCTGTGCTCCCTGATACTTCAGGCGTCTTGAAGTGACTGAAGGCCTGCAAAAACACCGTTGGTTTCCAGCTTGTCGAGTGCCGCATCAAAGGCCTCTTCAAAGTCGCTGGAGCTGGCGAGCGTGGTCCCGAAAATGTCCGCCATCCTCAGGAATTCCGGGGACAGCTTGGCCCTGTCTTCAACGGCCGATTGCAGCCGCGCAGCCATCGGATCGTTAATCTCGTGGCGCTGGCCCTGCTCATCTAGGCCTCGGAGGTAAAGCGCCCAGCTGGCAATGATCATGGCCACCCGTGACAGCGGTCGGCCTTCGCTCACCAGCGTCTGAACCGTCGGCACCAAAAACTTTGGAATTTTGCTGGAGCCATCCATACAAAGGCGAGCCAGCTGGTCGCCCATTTGAGGATTGGAGAAGCGCTCGATCAGGGTCTGCTTATAGGCGGTAATATCGATGCCGGAGATTTCGCCCAGGATCGGCGTTACGTCCTCGTCCATAAAGCTGCGGATAAAGTGACTGAACCGCTCATCGGCCATCACCTCGTGGGTGTAACGATAACCGGCCAGATACCCGAGATACGCCATAGCAGAGTGGCTGGCATTCAGCAGGCGAATTTTCATGCGTTCGTACGGTGCTACGTTGTCCGTGAACTGAACGCCGACCTTTTCCCACTCCGGGCGACCGTTGCAGAAGTCATCCTCGAGCACCCATTGGTAAAAGGGCTCGCAGATTACTGGCCAGCCGTCTTCGAGATCGTAATTCGCCGTCAGCCACTGGCGGTGTTTGTCGTTAGTTCCCGGTGTGATGCGGTCAACCATGCTGCTCGGAAAGCTGACCTTGGCATCAATCCAGCTTGCCAGCTCAGCATCCCTGAGGTTGGCAAAAGCCAGCAAGGCTGAACGTGCAACGTGGCCATTCTCGGGCAAATTGTCGCAAGACATCACCGTGAACGGCGGCAGATTGCGCGCCCGGCGCAGGTCCAACGCTTTGCTCAGGTAACCGAATACAGTTCGCGGCTGCTGTGGGTTTTCAAGGTCGTGCAGGATATCCGGATGGCTTTCGTTGAAGCGACCGGTATTGTCATCAACGTTATAACCACCCTCAGTGATGGTCAGTGAAACAATTTTCACCTGCGGGCTCGCCAGTTTTTCGATCACGGCGTCCTGCTCCTCAGGCGCAAACAGGAAATCCGTGATGGAGCCAATAACGCTCAGTGCATTGGTGTTGTCGGCGCCCAGTTCGATCAGGGTGTAGAGGTAGTCCTGCCCGGATAACACCTGCTGCATGGCTCGATCGCCTTCACGCAGTCCCACACCGCAAATCGACCAATCTCCGCTCCCGCCGGCCTGCAACAACTGATGAGTGTAGACCGCTTCATGGGAGCGGTGAAATCCGCCCACGCCAATGTGAACGATGCCGTGCCGAAGTTTTGACCGATCATAGGCAGGCACGGACACCGCCGGGCTTAACTGGTCCAATGCTGAATTATTCAGTCTCATAAGCTGTCACGCTGCCATTTGGGTGGGTTTCTGAATGGCGTTGCCGTGTTCGTCGAACAAATGACATTCATCCGCGTGCAGCTGCAGACCGATACGATCACCGTAATTGCAGGTGAAATTGCCGGGCATACGGACCGTCAGTGTCTCCTGCCCGTCCGTCTTCACATAGCAGTAAGTATCGCTGCCCAGATTTTCGGCGATATCCATGAAGCCGGTCAGTGAAGCCTCGCTGGCATCAACCAGATCAATGTTCTCCGGGCGGACACCTACGGTGACCTCACTACCACGACGCAGGTGTTCGCCGGCCGCAGGCAAGGTCACCGAACCACCGAACGTCAGCTCAACTGTGACACTTGACGCATCGAGCGCGGTTACCGTGCCCGGCAGAAAACTCATCTTCGGCATGCCCAGGAACCCGGCCACAAATCGATTGGCGGGGTTGCGATACAGTTCCAGAGGTGTGCCCACCTGCTCAATCTGCCCGTGCCGCAACACCACTACTTTGTCCGCCAGCGTCATGGCCTCGACCTGGTCATGGGTTACGTAAATCATGGTGGCATTCAGGTCGTGGTGAAGCCGCGCCAGTTCAAGGCGCATCTGCACCCGCAGCGCGGCATCCAGATTCGATAGCGGCTCGTCGAACAGGAACACCTTCGGCTGGCGCACGATTGCACGCCCAATGGCTACTCGCTGCCGCTGGCCGCCCGACAGTTCTTTTGGTTTGCGATCCAGAAGGGGTTCAAGTTCCAGAATGCGAGCCGCTTCCGCGACTTTTTGGTTAATAACGTCTTTTTTCTCTTTCGCCAACTCCAACGCAAAAGACATGTTCTTGCGCACAGACATGTGTGGGTAAAGGGCGTAACTCTGGAACACCATTGCCAGATTCCGTTTGGCAGGGGCCAGATCCGTGATCTCTTTGTGGTCCAGCAGGATATGGCCGCTAGTGACCTCTTCCAATCCGGCGATGGACCGTAGCAGTGTGGACTTGCCACAACCTGAAGGACCAACGAAGACCACGAATTCGTTGTCTTTGATTTCAAGATCAATACCTTTAAGAATTTCAGTCGCTTCGAAGGATTTCTTAAGGTTTTTTATTGTTAAGTTAGCCATGAGAGTAATCTCCGTTATTTGACGGCGCCAAAAGACAGACCGCGAACCAGCTGTTTCTGGCTGATCCAGCCAAAGATAAGAATGGGGGCACAGGCGAGAGTCGATACCGCTGACAATTTGGCCCAGAAAAGGCCCTCCGGGCTCGAATAGGATGCAATCAGCGCCGTCAACGGGGCCGCTTCCGAGGCCGTGAGGTTGAGTGACCAGAACGCCTCGTTCCAACTCAGGATCAGTGACAACAGCACGGTTGCCGCCAGACCGCCCTTGCTCATGGGCAGCAGCACCCGCCAGAGCTCCTGGAAAAGCGAGGAGCCGTCCATGCGAGCTGCCTCAAGTACTTCTTTGGGAATCTCTTTGAAATAGGTGTAGGCCATCCAGATCATGATCGGCAGATTGATCAGGGTGTAGATGATCACCAGTCCGGTTTTGGTATCGAGCAAACCGGTATCTTTGAAAATCAGATAGATCGGCACCAGCACGCCAACCGGCGGTAGCATTTTGGTGGACAGCATCCACAGCAGTGTCCCTTTGGTACGCTTGGTCTCAAAAAAGGCCATGGAATAGGCGGCGGGTACGGCGAGCATCATTCCGATGATCGTGGAGCCGAAAGACACCACCACCGAATTCCAGGCAAAGTGCAGATAGTCACTGCGTTCATTAACCAGCGTGTAATTCTCGAGGGTCGGCGAGAAGAACAATTGCGGCGGTGTGGCGAAGGCATCGATTTCTGTTTTGAAGCTGGTCAGCAGCATCCAGAAAATCGGGAAGAAGATGGCCAGGGCCACCCCCCACGCCAACACCCCCAAAAGCAGGGTGTTCAGGCTACGTCGTTGTTTCAGGCTAAGCATGTTGTAACCTCCGGGAATCATTGTTTTTCTGTCAGGCTTTTGCCGATCAGCCGAACCAGAAAGAAGGCGGCAATGTTGGCCAGCACAACGGCGATCAGACCACCGGCTGAGGCCAGTCCAACGTCGAACTGCAACAGCGCCTGGCTGTAGATGAGGTACGCAAGGTTGGTGGTCTCGTAACCCGGCCCACCGCCCGTGGTGGTGAAGATCTCCGCGAAGATCGACAGCAGGAAGATGGTTTCGATCATCACCACCACCGCGATCGGGCGAGCAAGGTGCGGCAAGGTGAGATGGAAGAACAGCGCACAGGGACCGGCGCCGTCGAGGCGTGCTGCTTCCTGTTGTTCCTGATCCAGCGACTGCAGTGCGGTCATCAGCAGCAGGATGGCAAAAGGCAGCCATTGCCACGACACAATCATGATGATCGAGAACAACGGAAACTCGGAAAACCAGTCAATCGGCGTGGCGCCAAAAAATTTCCAGATCGCTGCAAATACGCCGGATACCGGGTGCAGCAGCAGGTTCTTCCAGATCAGTGCGTTCACGGTCGGCATAATAAAGAACGGGGAAATGAGGAGGATCCGCACGATGCCACGCCCCCAGAATGCCTGGTTTACGAGCAGTGAAATCAATACACCCAGAACCACCGTGATTAACAGCACGGAACCGACCAACAGCAGGGTGTTGCTCATTCCCGCCATGAAACCGAAATCGGTGACAAAGAACTGGAAATTTTCCAGCCCCACAAATTCGTTATCGCCGGGGTACAGCAGGTTATAGCGAATCAGTGAAAAGTAGATGGTCATGGACAGCGGAACCACCATCCACAGTGCCAGGACGATCACCGACGGCGACACCATGAAACGATTGATGCGGGAGGTCTTTCGAATACCTCCCTGGCGACTGTCCTGCATGGGTTCCGCGGCGGCGCTCGCGGGACCTGCATTCAGAGCGGTTGATTTCATATCCGTTCTCCAGTGACCCCAAACAGGTCCCGCCGAGGCGGTCCCTGCATCAGGTTATTGGTGTTTCGTCTTGGCCGGGTACTCAGTTGGAGTAGTAGCGCGCCCGAGTCATCTCACGAAGGGTGATCGATTGGGCTGCCTTCAGTGCATGATCGACCGACATCGACCCTGCCAGGGCGCCCGAGATCAGCTTGCCGACCTGGGTTGCGATCGACTGAAACTCAGGGATGGCCGCAAACTGAACGCCCACATAGGGGGAAGGATTCAACGTGGAATTGTTGGGGTCCGCGTTGCCGATTGCTTCCAGGGTCCGGCTCGCAAACGGCGCAGCCGCCAGATATTCCTCGTTGTCGTAGGTAGAGGTGCGTGTGCCCGGCGGCACACTGGCAATGCCATAGGTTTCCTCAACCAACTGGCTGTATGCCCGAGAGGTTGCCCAGGTGATGAAGGTTTTTGCCGCATCCTTGGAGTCTGAGCTCACTGGAACGGCAAGGGCCCAGGCCCACAACCATCCAGAACCCTTTGACGTTACCTGTTCTGGCGCCAACGCAAAGCCGACGTGTTCCGCCACCCTGCTTTGAGACTCGTCGGTAAGAAATGATCCGGCGACAGTCGCATCCACCCACATGGCGCACTTGCCACTGTTGAACAGCGCCAGGTTTTCATTGAACCCGTTGGAGCTGGCACCGGGAGGGCCATAGTTGCTGAGTAGGTCAACGTAGAAGCTGATGGCATTCTGCCACTCAGGACCGGTGAATTCGGGCTTCCAGTTTTCATCGAACCAGCGTGCGCCAAAGGCGTTACCCATGGTTGTGATCAGAGCCATATTCTCGCCCCAACCTGCTTTACCACGCAGGCAGATACCGTACTGATCTTCCTCCGGTTTATGGAGCTTCTCTGCGAAGGTTTTCATTTGATCCCAGGAAGGCTGTCGCGGCATGCTCAGCCCGTTGGCTTCAAAAAGATCCTTGCGATAGAAGGTCATCGAACTTTCGGCGTAGAACGGTAGTGCGTACAGGGTACCGTCGAACGATAGACCGCCAAGGACTGAGGGGAAAATATCGTCCAGGTCGTAATCCGAAGGGAGATCCTCCATCGGAGTCAACCAGCCCTTCTCGCCCCAGATAGGTGCTTCGTACATTCCGATCGTCATTACATCAAATTGACCACCGTCCGTCGCAATATCGGTCGTCAGGCGTTGGCGCAGTACGTTTTCCTCAAGCACCACCCAGTTGAGATCAATATGCGGATACAGTTTTTCAAATTCATCGGAGAGGCCCTGCATGCGAACCATGTCGCCATTGTTCACAGTGCCAATGGTCACTTTGGTCGCAGCTATAGCGGAGGACGCGGCAGCAGTCATGCCAACTGCCATAACAGCAGCCAGATATCGTTTTTTGTTCATGCTCGAACCTCTGTTTGTTTTTGGAGTAGGTCGATCAAAATGCTCTGTTATCGTGGAACTTTTTACTGTAGACCCGCCATACGCACCACGTGTGGGCACGGCTTGTCGTATGAGTCAATTACACGCTGTATGTGCAAACCGGACAAATACGTACCTTGTCATTTTTCTATACTTTTTTGCTGTCAATGACTCCCCCTCACTACTGGTTCTGCACCTGAATGAAGCCCGTGCCGCCCCCCACCAGGGCTGATCAGGGTGATTCGCCCCAAAAATTAGCGAAACAGCTATCACCAAAAA
Source organism: Marinobacter sp. (assembly GCF_048266785.1). Taxonomy (GTDB): domain Bacteria; phylum Pseudomonadota; class Gammaproteobacteria; order Pseudomonadales; family Oleiphilaceae; genus Marinobacter. Next base: position 23,702 of record NZ_JBLWYX010000009.1, on the reverse strand, counting down.
GTATTATTTAGAAAGGGCAAACTGACCAAAAAACAGGTGGAAGAACAGAAGTAATCAGCTCTGGTACAGGGCATCCAGGGAGGTTTTTCGATATTCCGATGGCGTCATCTTCTTCACGTCGTAAAAGCGACGGTTGAAGTTAGCGATGTTGTTGAAGCCCACCAAAAAACAGATTTCGGTGATCGGTTCATCGCTGTGAGCCAGGTGCTCGCAGGCTTTGTTTATGCGGAGACTGTTAATGAACTCAATGAACCGATGGCCCGTGGCTTTCTTGAAGAACTTCGAGAAATAGGTAGGGCTGACGTTCACATGAGCCGCCACTTCTTCGAGGGAAATACCGGTGTGGTAGTGCTCGAAAATAAGATCCAAAGCCTGATTCAGCCGGTTGAGGATTTTTTCATCGGTAATGGGCAGGTAGGTTGAAGAGGACAGTACGCGGTAGTGACTCATAGCCGCCAGGACTTCAATCAGCGACCAGAAGCGGGTCAAACGTCGGAACCCGGTGGATTCGGCAACCTCTTCAAACAGCGAAACGGCTTTTGGTATCTCAGTTGCCTCCAGAAATTCAATACCATAGGCTGCCCGCTGCCAGAATGGCGCCAAAGCGCGCGTTTCGGGAAATACAGCCTCTCCGGCATTGATCAAATCATGGGAGAAGTTGATCACCCGGTCACGCAGTGCCACCCGTTCTCCTTTCTCAATGTGGCTGATCCAGTTATGCGGCAGGTTTGGACCGACCAGGATCAGACTGTTGGGAGAAAAGTTACCAATATAATCACCGACAAAGACCTTGCCGGAAGTCTCAGTGATAAGGTGAAGCTCGTATTCCTCGTGGTAATGCCAACGTACCAAAGGGCTCGGGTAGCCGTGATCCAAATACCGGATCGATTCATCTCCGCGCTGATCAACCCATTCGAATTCGGGTTTGATTCGTTGTTTATCAGGCCTCATTACGCGCACCTTTGAAAACTGCCCCTGATTATAGTGTGACCCTAACCCCGTATTAGGTCCACCCAGAGTTGGAAAAATCCGGCTTCGGAGAAAAGTGAGTGCGTTTGATTGGATTTTTGGGACTAGTGCGGGTCGACGCGAATGTTCGCTTTTGTTTAATGGCGTCCCCTACTAACAAGGCCTGTTGCTCGACTCCAGTCTTTCGGTTCCAGCGAGACTATTTCGAACTCCGAGTTGGACGACGAATTTAGCACTTTGTGTGGAAACCGGAATGAACCCCCTATTCTCGAATCTACTTTAAGTTTGTTTAGCACTTTTTGTGGATGTTGGTGGGTAAGATACTGATATTTCTTTGCAGACTTTAGTACTTTGTGTGGTCGTCTATTTTTGTTTCGCCCTCTCTTTGCATTCCCGCGGTTTACCAGGAGCTTTTCTGATGAGTAAGACCGGCCAAGCTCGCGTGCTCACGCCCGAACAGTTCGCTCACCTCTTGTGGGTTATCCAAGAGCATCGTTATCCGGAAAAGAACACAGCACTGGTTCAGATCAGCTTCAAGCTGGGACTGCGAGTTCAGGAAATCGCGCTTCTCCAGATCAAAGACGTAGCCGAACTGGGTCCAGAAACTGCTGGCCAACGTTCGTTCAAACTTAAAGAAATCCTGGCGCTGCCTGCGGCTTACACCAAGGGTGCCGATGCACTGAAGCGGTCAAAATCAACGTATCAACGGCGCCGGATAAGCTTCAGCGTGTATGATTTCGACCAAGTCGTACGGCAAATTGAGACGATGGCTAAGGCCGGCGCCGACATCAAACCGGAGGATTTTTATCCTGAGGTCAAAAAGCATCGGGGTAAATCGCGCGATCTTCCAATGAATGACGTTTCGCTGAGAACGGCTATAGAAAATCACCTTGCGAACCGCTTGGCAGCGCACCCCTGGGTGAGAAAGACGGATCCTCTATTCCTGACTCAAAAAGGAGGCTCCTATTCTCCCTAAAACAGGAAGATTTTAACTGCGGCAATTGCGGCCACCATTCGAATCAGCCATTTGAACTGTTGGAACTGCATTTTTCTCAACAGTAGATAACCAATCAGCCCACCGACCAACATCGCCGGAATAGACTGCAAACCCAGCAACGTGGTTTCAGCGTTCACAAATCCCAGTTTGTATAGAAGCGGAACCTTAGCCAGATCAATCATCAGGAACAGCCAAGCCCGCGTGCTCACATAGGATTCCTTGTCTAATCGCTGTTCCATCATATATAGGCTGAGTATGGGGCCGGCTGCACTGGCTGTCATGCTAATGGTGCCAGCGACCAAGCCAACAGTTTTTGCAGTGAATGGGTGTCGCATAAATGCTGCTTCGTGATAGTCCAGCCAGATACCGAGAAGCAGCATTCCTAAGATGGTTGATCCGATTAACAGGGCAAACTGATCTCCACTCATTTGGGACAAGAACCATGCCCCCACTCCCATTCCTATCACCAACAAAGGTAACAGGCGAAACAACACCGTCCAGTTCACGGAATTGCGATAAATGAAAACAGCTATGAGGTCGGCGAATATATAAATAGGAACCAGAATGCCCAGTGCTTCTAGTCCGGGGTACGCTAGCATCAGAACCGGTACTATAAGCATGCCCATGCCACCGACCGAGAACTTTGAAAAGCCGGTGATCAATGCAGCCGTCAGCAAAATAAGTGTTGCGCTCTCCACCAGTCCCCCTTGTGGATGGTTGAAGTTAGAAGCTTTGGGAGAACGTTATACTAGCCAGACGAATGAAAAGAAGATAACTATTAATTACTTTCAATATGATCGATAATACCTTTCATGACCAACGATCAGCTCAAAGCATTTATTGCAGTAGTGGAACACGGAAGCTTCCGCTCGGCGGCTTCGCATGTTCATAAAACTCAGCCAACAATCAGTGCAGCAGTCGCGGCCCTGGAAGACGAGTTTGGTTTTTATTTGTTCACCAGAGAGGGATACCGCCCTGTCCTGACTGCCGAAGGGAAAACCTTCTACCAGGAAGCCAGGCGGTTGTTGAAGCAAGTGACAAAACTGGAAACTTTGGGCCATCATCTGGCTAAAGGTGCGCCCCCTACCCTTTCGATATCCATGAGCGCGATGTGTGCGTTACCTCCCAGACTGAACGAAATAAAGCTATTCTGCGATAGTTACCCCGACTTACAATTAACGATTTCCACAGAGCATTTATCCGGGATTCTGGAGCTGCTCCATCTGGAAAAAGCCGATGTCGCAATTGGCCCGGATATCGGGTTGGACAGCCGCTACGATTTCGTTGAAATCGGAAAGGTCACCATGGTGACGGTTGCCTCACCCGAATTTATCAACCACAACGACGGAGAGATCATCAAGCAGGCCGCACTTCGTAACCGACCGCATATACTGGTCGCTGATACCGGTTCGCTTTCGCCACTCGACAACATCAACATACTTTCCGGTGGTCGCCGCTGGTTTGTAAAAGACTATCAGGTGAAAAAGGCATTGATTCTCAGTGGAATGGGCTGGGCGCGAATCCCGCTCCATATGGTTGCAGCTGAGCTAAGGTGTCGCGATCTGGTGCCGTTGGAAATAGAGAACTTCACATCGAGAAACGACGTGCCAATTCACTTGATTCGCCTACGCCAGAATCCTCTGAGCGAACTTGGCAAAGCGTTTTGGAATACCATGATAAAAAGAAGCACGGAACACTAGTCGAAGGTTCTCATTGCAGCTTCCCACTCCTCAAATATTAAGCGTCGCTTCGCCTGGTCGGTATACATCAATAACGACAGGCTTAAAGGGATCGGCTGGAAACGCGTATCCGGCTGCTGGTTTAATGAATGAGCAGGTAACTCGCCAACCACCTCCTCACGAATTGGAAACAGGTCGGCTTCATCAGCCAACAATTGCTGACCATCAACAGAGAGTAAAAAATCCAGAAATAGATGGGCAATCTCCGGGTTCGGAGCTCTTTTCGGTATGAAAGCGGAGCGCATAATCAACGCTGTATAGTCGTCAGGCATCACCACAGAAACATTAGGGTAAAGTTCAGCCCAGGATTTGGCATAAGACCCAAGAACGTTATAGGCAATGAGAATCTCACCGCCATTTACGTTTCGCAGCATGGAAGAACTGCTCGGGAAACGTCGGGCGCGATTTGTGCCAAAGGCCTCAAGCAATCGCCCATAACTACCCGATTGCTGACGATCGTGCGCCCAGGTTAGATACCCTACGCCAACGTTTTCAATATCGAAGGTTCCTATCCGACCCATCAGTCGATCACTCTCCTGACGAATAAGATCAAGCAATTCTGAACGAGTTGCCGGCTGCTGATCTTCAGACAGAAATTTATTGTTGATAGCGATTACCACCGGTTCGTACGTAAACCCAAAGATTTCGTTGCGCCACTTGGCCCACATTGGTAAAGCCTGGGTCTCATCCGACCTGTGTGTCCTCGCGTGTCCGTCATTGACCAGTTTGATCTGAAGATCCATTGCGGAACTCAATATGAGATCCGGGCTTCGAGGCAGTCTTTCCAGATAGCTCTCATAGAGAACCCGTGTATTAAACTCTGAGTAGCGGATTGCAACATCAGGGTGGCGCTTCTGGAACTCTGCCAACACTGGCTCAAAGACCGGAAAATCGGCAGCGGCATATAGTTGCAGCAGGGTCGCTTCATCGCCAATGGCAGGTAAATGAAAGACCTCTTCAGAAACCACCGGACTGGCCCAGAGGACTAACAGCAGCACCAACTGTCTATGAAACTTCATCGATTTGCTTCCTGATGGAAGTGAATTTCCACTGTGAGCCCGTGGGGGACGTTGTCCTTGAGTTGCAGGTGGGCATCATGGTGGGCTGCAACCTCTTGCGCTATCGCCAACCCCAACCCGCTTCCCGATCGCGGATTATTCGGGCTGCGATAGAACTGCTCGAAAACATGTTCCCGTTCATCTTCAGAAATTCCCGGGCCATTGTCGCTGACTCTGAGCATGGGGCCGTCGAAACCCTCGCCGCTCAGGAGGTCCACCTCAACTACACTATTTTCGGGGCTGTACTTAATGGCGTTTTCAACAATATTCCGGAGCATCTGTTTAAGGGAAAACGCATCACCCAATACAACAACCTCGGCTTTTCCCAGGTATGCTACCTCCACTCCACGATGCAGCGCGGATACAGCTATCTCTCGGCAGACCTCTTCTATCAGGCTGCGCAACGCTACTTCACCAAACAACTCACTTCGTAAACGGTGTGCCAACTGAGCTCGGATCAAGAGGTGACTGACCGTAGTGGAAAGCATGTCTGTGCACTCAACCACACGTTTGATCTGCTCCTGACGCAATTCTGGATCATGTTCTGCCATCGCATTCTGGGCCTGAGATTTCAGGCCCGCCAAGGGCGTACGAATCTGGTGCGCGGCTTCCCCGGTATACCTTTTTAATCCGTCCAACGTCGACGCCAGTTGCAACATGAAATGATTAATGGTCTGCAGAAGTGGGCGTATTTCCTGTGGCACGTTCAAAGTAAGGGGTTTCAGATCGACGGGTGACCGTTTGCTTAATGCGGCATTCAACTTATTCAGGGGCCGGAGAATCAGCCATATACCAAACATTATCAGCACCAGAGCCACCGCAATGAATCCACCCGCCGCCTGTAGGGCTCGCCAGCTAATACCGTCAGCTAGTTCATTGCGAGCAAGCAAAGTCTGGCCAATTTTAACCCGTACTTTTTTGGCAACTCCCAGATCCTTCAGTACACGCTCGACAGTAACGAAGCGGACTGGTTCATCGCTGTAGATGGCCTCAAAAAAACTCACCGGAAGTTGGCCCACTGAACTTTCTGCGTTGGGAGTAGTTTCCTGACTATTTGACGCAGGCAGCCCTTCATAACCAGTCAAGTGATTACCACCGACAATCTCGACCGAGTAAAAGACACGATCTTCAGGTGCGAGGGCGAGGGTATCAAAGGCTGATCGTGGCAGGTCTACCAACACCCGCCCGTCTTGCAGCCTTATATTCTCCGCCATTTGAAATGCAGCGCCGGTGAGCAGGCGGTCATAGGACAACTGCGCCGCTCTCTGGCCATATTTGTTTGCGCCCCAGTAGCTCACTGCTGCCAATATGAACAGCAGTACAATTGTCATCGTTGCAAGCTGCTGCTTAATCGAGTAGCTAAGCGGGTCAACCATTGTCCCTGTCCAACAAATAACCCAATCCGCGAAGTGTTCGGATCTCTACGGTGCTGGTCTGAAGTTTTTTTCTGAGCCGCGCGACATAGGTTTCAATTGCATTAGGACTGGGGGAATCATCAAAGCAATAAAGATGGTCAAGCAACTCCTCTTTGCTCAACACGCGTCCAAGATGACTGAGAAAAATCTCCAGTAAACGGAACTCTCTCTGTTTAAGGTCGATTGGTTGCTGATCAATTGTGACTGTACAGGCGCTACGATCCAGTACAAGGTTACCGTAAGTGATTGTATTGTCAGCTTGGCCCTGACTACGTCTGAGCAACGCGCGGCTTCTCGCTTCGAGCTCACCGAAATCGAACGGTTTTGTAAGGTAATCGTCTGCCCCAAGATCAAGAAGCTGAATCCGGTCATGAATCTGGTCGCGGGCGGTGAGTATCAATACGGGTGTATTGGTGTTCCGGCTGCGTAGATTTTCCAGCACTCGGTCACCACCCAGGCCCGGCAGATTAAGGTCCAGAATCACAAGATCGTAGGCCGTGTGTTTCAGAATGTCGTTTGCGGAATTCCCCGTTGCTACCAGATCAACGCCATGGCCTTGTTTAGTGGCGTGTCGGTGGAGAGCCTCTCCCAGGATCTCATCGTCCTCAACAATCAATAATCGCATTAAGAGTCTACTCTATCTTATTGTTATATATAAAATGATAAGAAATTAGTTCATGCCTTAATCATTATACTAACAGCACATGCGGCCAATTCAGGAACAAAATCTATACCCGTTATGAAGTGTAGAGGGCTTTGCGTGTTGTGACAGGCTGGTGACAGGTTCACCGGTTAACTTTAGCTCCCTGTGTATTCATTTGTATACAAACAGGAGTTAAACAAACCATGTCAGTCATCAACAAAAATTATGACTTGGTGGTCGTCGGTGGCGGCAATGCGGCACTGTGCGCCGCAATAACTGCTGCGGAGCAAGGTGCACGAGTGTTGATACTTGAGGGCGCCCCCAAGACCTATCGCGGAGGCAATTCGCGCCACACCCGCAACTTTCGCTGTATGCATAACTCGCCAATGGAAGTTCTGACAGGAAGGTATGACGAAGAAGAATACTTTCAGGATTTGCTCAAAGTCACAAAAGGTAAAACCGATGAAACCTTGGCGCGGCTGGCAATAAGAGGTACTGAAGGGAGCTACCGATGGATGCAGAAACACGGGGTTCATTTTCAACCCTCTTTGTCAGGCACCTTATCGCTGTCACGGACAAATGCATTCTTCATGGGTGGCGGTAAATCGCTGGTCAATGCCTACTATCGCGTAGCCGAGAGCCTTGGGGTTGATGTCCTTTACGAAGCTGAAGTGACCCATCTGGAGCGCCAGGACAACGTTATTGTCTCGGTCGAATTCATCTACAACGATTGCCGTGAGCAGCTCACTCCGAAAGCTGTGGTTGTAGCCTCCGGCGGATTTCAGGCAGATCTTGACTGGCTCGCCCGCGCCTGGGGACCTGCGGCCCAAAATTTCCTGATACGGGGCACACCCTACAATCGTGGCGTTGTGTTGCGTGATTTGCTCGATCAGGGAACTGAGCAGGTTGGCGATCCAACCCAATGCCACGCTGTGGCCATCGATGGTCGCGCACCCAAATTCGATGGTGGAATAGTTACCCGTCTCGACTGTGTGCCCTTCTCTATTGTTGTCAATGAAAAAGCAGAGCGTTTTTACGACGAAGGTGAAGACGTCTGGCCAAAGCGCTATGCCATCTGGGGGCGGCTCGTAGCGGCGCAGTCGAATCAGGTTGGTCATGTGATCATCGATAGCAAATCCATCAATCTCTTCATGCCCTCGGTATTTCCTCCCCTGAAGGCCGATAGCATAGAAGAACTCGCCTTGAAGATGGATCTGGATCCTGGGGCATTACGGAAAACGGTTGACGAATTCAACAACGCCTGCCGTGGTGGAGATTTCCATCCTACTGAACTCGACGGCCTCGCGACGAAGGGGATTGCTCCTGCGAAAACAAACTGGGCACGCCCTCTCGATAGCCCACCCTACTACGGTTATAGCCTACGCACCGGAGTTACTTTCACCTACCTGGGTTTGAAAGTGGACGATAGAGCGAAAGTTCAAACCAAACAGGGTGGTTCGCTCGACAACCTCTGGGCTGCGGGTGAAATCATGGCTGGATCAATTCTCGGCGAAGGGTACCTGGCTGGTTTTGGCATGACCATCGGGACCGTATTCGGTCGTATTGCCGGCGAGGAGGCAGCACGTTATGCAACCAATTGAAGTAGTAAATATTCAAACAAACGATGAACCTATTCGAAACCAGGCCCTCGAAGAGGCCCGTCGCCAGTTTCAGATATGCAACGCATGCCGATACTGCGAAAGCTATTGTTCGGTCTTTCCTGCCTTGCATCGGCAACGCGAACTTGAAGACGGCGAGCTGCAGCAACTCGCGAACCTTTGCCACAACTGCCGTGCTTGCCACTATGCGTGTCAATACACAGCACCCCACGAATTTGCGATAAATGTTCCAGCGGCACTTGCAGAAGTGCGGCAACAGGTTTGGCAGGACAACGCTTCGCCTAGGTGGCTGGCGCGGCTGTTCCACCGCAGTGGTGCAGCAATTGCCGCTATCGCGTCTCTGGCTTTTGGGCTTTTACTGTGGCTCGCGCAATGGCAGTCAGGTGGCGATGGTGCGGGTTTCTATGCAGTACTCCCGCACAATGTAATGGTGGCAGTGTTTCTTCCAGCGTTTATTTTGCCCCTGATTGCCGTGGCTGTCGGGCTTCGGCGTTACTGGCAAGGTATCGGCGGCAAGAGAATTACTCTAGCGCACCTTCGAGCCGCCATGGGCTCAGTTGCGACAATGAAAAACCTGGCTGCAGGCCATGGTGATGGGTGCAACTTTGAAGACGAAGATCGTTTCTCGAATAAACGCCGTCTTTTACATCAAGCAACAATGTATGGTTTTTTACTCTGTTTCGCAGCCACAAGCGCTGGCACGATCATGCATTACGCGTTTGACCTGCCTGCCCCCTACAGCCTGTTTTCTGTTCCGAAACTACTGGGCATTAGTGGCGGCATTTTACTCTGTATAGGTACTCTCGGCCTGGCCTACCTGAAAACCAAAGCAGACCCGGAATTGTCCGCTCAACATGTCTGGGGTGGAGAAATGGGGTTTATTCTTTTGCTTTTTGCCGTGAGTAGTACCGGGCTTCTGTTATACGCCTTTGCCAATAGTAGCTGGTTGCCAGAGTTGCTGGCGCTGCATTTGGGCACCGTGCTTGCGTTCTTCGTACTCTTGCCATTTTCGAAGATGGTGCATGGGTTCTACCGGGTGGCAGCACTGATCCGAGACGAACAGACGAAAACCGACGGTTAGGAAGGGGAAAGCAGGATGTCCCGGGCAGAACATGCTTATCAAAGATTATTGCAAGCCATTATCGACGGGAGCCTAAAGCCAGGTGGACGAATTCTTGAGGTTGATTTGGCCAACTGGCTTGGAATAAGCCGGACTCCCATTCGAGAAGCGTTGAAACGGCTTGAATCAGAAGGATTGATCTGTAATGCGCCCCGCCGGGGTATGGTCATTGCCCAGTTGGATATACAGGCGATTATGGAGCTTTATCAGATGCGCGAGGTGCTTGAAGGCACTGCTGCGCGTCTGGCTGCGCAACAGTGTTCGGAGGCAGAGATATATAACCTCCGCGAGTTGTTGAGCCAGGAACAGCGATCCCAACACCATGCAGCTGATCAGGCGGTCAAGAACCGCGCATTTCACAATGCGATTTACCTCGCTGCCCACAACCGGTACCTACTCAAATCCCTGAATAGCTTGAGAGATGCCATGGCACTGCTCGGGCCAACCACATACATGCTGGATAGCAGAGCTCAAACCGCACTGTCAGAACATGCAGCCATCGTTGAGGCCATTGAACACAGAGACCCGAGGGCCGCGGAAAGTGCAGCAAGAGAGCACATTCGCGCGGCGCAAATGGCTCGTATTCGGTTGGGCAGCGAGCAATCTAATGCATGCTCCACCAACAGCCGAGACAAAGTCACCGGATGACAGGTTGATGACAGGTTCCGTCGTTAGGGTGTGTTTACTGGAATTCTGAAATTTCAGCAATAAAAACACCAATTTAAGAGAGGACGGTCATGTTAAAAACAAAAACAGCCAGTTGGATAGGTACGGGTATTATCACAGCACTTGTCGCCGGCCAGGCTATGGCAGCCGACATTGACAACGGTTATCAATTGAAAACCAAGAGTCGCTTGGTGCATTTCGATAGGGAATACGAAAATCCCGCCAACGACCGGTCGCAGTCAGCTTTTGCTATCACTGCCGACTGGACGTCACCAGGGTTCGGGGACTGGATCGGATTTGGAGTTTCGCCTTATTTCGTTGAAGATCTTCACGCCGGAGGGCGAGTTCGCGAAGACGTTTTAACGGTTAAGGATGATAAAGCGCAGGGCTTCGCATTACTCGGACAGGCTTTTGTAACACTGACTCCCTCAGACAATCTCGCCATCAAACTTGGTAGGCAAACCCACAAGTCTATGCTCCTGAGCAGTTCCGGGAGCCGTGCCGTTCCGAATACTTTTCAGGGTTTAAACACTCAGTTTCATATAAACAACAACGTTTCCCTGTTCGGCGCCGTTTACGACAAATGGTCGCCCCGTGCAAGTGACAGCTTTGAAGGTTTTGCCACGGACCAGTCTCGTCAAGGTGATATTGACTTCGTTTCAGTCGTCGGCATCGGTTACCGCCTGGATACGTTTCAAGCCGATATGGAATACCTCAGTGCAAAAGACTATCTCAGCAAGCTTGGCCTGAGAGTGAGTAACAGAACCAGTTTCGATAATTCAAGCCTGAAACTGACCGCCGGACTATTTACCTCCGCTGACAACGGCAATCTCTTCGTTACAGGAGCCGAAGGCGGAGACCTGGATGATGAGGACGCAACGGGCAGCATCGCTGGTGTGACAGATAGTGAAAACAGCGGACTAGGTGCCTATATTGAAGCGCAGTGGGCCGTGAACAACTTGGAATTGACGGCCGCAGTGTCTAAATTCGATGACCTCTGGATTGAAGATAACTTTTCCGGTGATCATGGAACGAACCCCTTCCCTACTCGCTCTCGCATTGGACCCGACGTCGCGAATACCAATGAAACCGCGGTGATGCTGGCCCTCAAATACGACTGGAAAGACTACGTTCCCGGCCTGCAAACCACTGTGGCAGCAGGCCAGGGATGGGACGCAGAAAACTCGGCCAACCGATCGTTGGGAAGCGCTGATGAAGACTGGCGTGAGTTGGTCGTTGGTTACAAGGTGCCAGCCATTAAGGGGCTGAAATTCAAAGCCATTTGGCACGACTACAATTCCGACGAAGTTGGCAGTGTCGACGGTGTCAAACCCGACCAGACAGACATACGTGTATACCTGGATTATTCCTACGCATTCAATTTCTAAGCATCCAACCAGTTCAAACAGTGGCCGGAAAGTCACTGTTTGAACTGGTTGGATGGGATTTCCCTCCTCTTCTTGAAATAAAGCCTTCACATCACTAGCGGTGACAGGTTGATGACAGTTTGGCGCATTAAATTGATCCTATCGCGCAAGTTAATGCGCCTCATCTTGAACTGATCAATGAGACAGCGACAGCGGTCAGGAGCGATATCGATGTTTGCAACAAAAACAATGTCCACATCCGAAGTTACGAAACTCGTTTCCTGGATCATTCCCCGGTTCAACCCCTTTCAGTTAGCAGCCTCCGATTCAGACGGGGCAGACCTATCCGATGACGTCGAACACGTTGCGATCTTGAGTACCAACTGATTGTCATTCGCCGGTAGCGGTGTTCCAGACGGAGCTTCGCTACCGGACTTTTTATCGCTGCCAGACTCCGAAGCTCAGCCCACCTGGCTGTGAAAAGTCCACTCCAAACAGGAGAATCGTTATGCCCACTCAAACCGCAATACCCTGCACCATGATGCGGGGAGGTACGTCGCGAGGACCTTATTTCCTGGCAAGTGATCTACCGGAGGACAGAGCAACCCAGGAGCGCGTCATCCTTGCTGCAATGGGATCAGGGAACGCTCTACAGATCAATGGTATTGGCGGCGGATCCAGCCTGACAAGCAAAGTAGCAATCGTGTCGCAATCACAGCACCCAGATGCAGATGTCGACTTTTTGTTTGCCCAGGTTTCTGTTGAGGAATCCATCGTTGATACATCACCATCCTGCGGAAATATTCTCTCAGGGGTCGGGCCGTTTGCCATAGAAAAGGGGCTGGTACCCGCAGACGTTGAAGAAACATTGGTGCGCGTACGGAATATCAACACGAATTCCTTTATTGAGGCTGTGGTAAAGACGCCCAACGGCATCGTCGAATACGACGGTGAAGCTTCCATCGATGGGGTCGAAGGTACGGCAGCGCCAATTCTGCTCAATTTCCTAAATGTCGCAGGAAGCAAGACAGGACAACTTTTACCGACCGGTAATCTGAGAGATCGCATTGATGGCATAGAGGTGAGTTGCATCGATGCGGCCGTGCCTATGGTGCTCATTCCAGCATCATCGCTAGGCAAGCGGGGTGACGAATCCAAAGAAGAGCTTGATGGCGATACCGAATTACTTCGCCGACTCGAAGCGATCCGACAGGAAGCCTCCTGGAAAATGGGGCTTGGGGATGCAACCGGGAAAGTCATTCCAAAACTAGCTCTTTTGTCCAAGCCCCGTCATGGTGGAACCATTACCTCCCGTTATTTTGTTCCCCACAGCTGTCACGGCGCCCACGCGGTCACCGGTGCGATCTGTGTGGCCAGCTCCGTTGCCCTGCCCGGCTCCATCACTGACGAATTGGTAGCGCGCCCCGAGGGAACCAAACAGGCCATTCGGATCGAACACCCGAGCGGAAAGATTGATCTGGCCCTTGAAGTTAACTATACGACGACCGGCCCTCAAATTCAGCGAGCCGGACTGATCCGCACCGCACGCAAGCTATTTCAAGGCGATCTCTATGTGTCGTCCCGCATCTGGTCTTACTCAAGAAGCCAGGCCTCTTAACCGGCACTCATGAGCAATCAGACGAATACGCAACGAATCCTGTTGATGACAGGTTACTGACAGGTTGACTCCCTAAATTAGAAACCAAGCCCGGTTATGACTCTCAACAGTATCCGGCACCAAAGACAAAAACAAAGCAATACAGAATAGAGAGGATAATTATGAACCAACAAACACAACAACGTTCGTGGATCAAAGCAATGAAAGGCATCGCTGCCATTGCTGCCGTTTCATTAACCCTTGGTACTGCAGCATCAGTGCAAGCTAATGTTGATTTCACTGATGAAAGGGTTGAATGGGTCATTCCCTTTAAAGAAGGAGGCGGTTCCGACACTTGGGCCCGTTTTTTCGCACCTCTGATCTCAGAGAACTTGCCAGGTCAGCCTCCTGTCGTCGTTAAAAACATTCCCGGGGGTGGTTCCACAAAGGGTGCCAATTATTTCGATCGCCGCGCCGAGGCAACTGGTCTTGAGGTTCTGGGTACCTCTGGGTCAACCCAGTTTCCTTTTCTGTTGGGTGATCGCCGGGTGAACTACGATTACAAGAATTGGACCCCCGTACTGGCGTCTCCCACTGGCGGCGTGTTCTATGTGAGCCCGGAACTGGGAATCGATTCCGCAAAAGACCTGGTCAAGCTTCGCGGCGAGTCGATCAAGTATGCCAGCCAGGGCGCTACTTCCCTCGACCTGGTCCCCCTTCTCGCTCTTGAGATTCTGGATATTGATGTTCATGCAATCTTCGGCATGAAGGGCCGTGGTGCTGGTCGGCTGGCATTTGAACGGGGTGAGGTGAATGTTGACTATCAGACAACCTCCGCCTACCTGCAGAAAGTCGCCCCCCTGGTTGAGGAAGGCAAAGCAGTGCCAATTATGTCCTGGGGCGTTCTTGATGAAGATGGCAACCTGCAACGGGATCCAACCTTTCCGGATCTTCCCCACTTTGCCGAAGTCTACGAGATGATCCACGGCACGAAGCCAGAAGGCACCGCTTTCAAGGTCTGGAAGGCGTTCTTCGTGGCCGGCTTTGCCGCTCAGAAAGGGATATTCCTGCCACGCGATACTAACCCCGAAGTGATTGAAGCGTGGGCCAAGGCGGTTAAGGACACTGTGGCCTCTGAAGAGTTTAAGAGCCGGTCCGAAGCGGTTCTGGGAAATTACCCGCAAGCGGTTCAGGCGAAAGCCGCCAAGGCTTTTCAGGTTGCACTGGACATGGATGAGTCTGAACGTGCGTGGGTCCGCGATTGGCTCAGTACCCGTTATCACGTTCGGTTCTAAACGACTCTCCAACAATCGTCTTGCGGGCGGGCCCCTTGGAGCCCGCCTCAACGCAACCTTGAGGTAATGCACCATGATTGACGCATTCTTGGCTGCTCTGGCAACGGCTACTACCGGCGCCCATTTGCTGTATCTTGCCGGTGGTGTAGCACTGGGGCTCGCAATTGGCATTTTCCCGGGATTAGGAGGAATAGCCGGCCTATCGCTATTACTTCCTTTCCTCTACGGCATGGAGCCAACTACCGCTCTTGCAATGCTGATCGGTCTGGTCGCAGTGATTCCAACATCCGATACATTCACATCCGTACTGATGGGGATACCGGGCTCCAGCGGGTCACAGGCAACGGTTCTTGACGGCTTCCCGATGGCGAAGCGTGGAGAAGCTGCCCGGGCATTGGCGGCAGCGTTTTCTTCTTCGCTTTTTGGCGGAGTTTTCGGCGCCATTGTCCTTACAGGTTTTGTTCTTATAGCTCGCCCTGTGATTCTCGCTTTTGGCTCAGCCGAATTATTCATGCTGACACTGCTGGGTTTGAGCATGGTTGGTGTGTTGGCCGGCAATAGCTTGCTCAAGGGCCTGGGTGCCTGTGGAATTGGATTGTTGCTCGGAAGCGTTGGCGGTGCTCCGGCAACCGGAGAGTACCGAATGACCTTCGGTAACTTTTACCTGATGGACGGCCTTCCTCTAGTGGTCGTTGGCCTCGGCATTTTTGCCTTACCGGAAATTGTCGACCTGTTGCGCCAGAATCGCGCCATCTCAGAAGCTTCTGAGCTGGGCAAGGGTTGGTTAACAGGTGTCCGTGACCTGATAAAGAACAAATGGCTCGCGTTACGATGTGCCGTTCTGGGGTGTATCGTTGGTGCTCTTCCCGGCCTTGGAGGAAGTGTTGTTGACTGGATTTCCTACGGTCATGCGGTGCAAACCACCAAAAACAAGGACAACTTCGGAAATGGCGATGTGCGCGGCGTTATTGCGCCGGAATCCTCTAACAATGCGAAGGAAGGTGGTGCGTTAATCCCAACGCTGCTGTTCGGTATCCCCGGGTCAGGCAGTATGGCTGTGTTTCTGGGTGGAATGGTGCTTATTGGTATTGAGCCCGGCCCCTCCATGGTCACTACAAACCTGGACATTACCTACACCATCGTGTGGTCCCTGGCATTGGCTAATCTTGTTGGCGCCGGTGCCTGCCTGCTCCTTTCGAAATGGGTAGCGAAGATTACTACCATACCTTACGCCCTGATGGCGCCATTCATGATCACCATTATCTGCTTCGCTGCCTTTCAGGCGACACGTGATCTGAATGACCTTGTGGCACTGGTCGGAATCGGAGCGCTCGGCGTTTTGATGAAGCGATTCGATTGGCCCCGGCCCGCATTCCTGATTGGCTTCGTATTGGCCAGCGGTATGGAAACCTATCTCTATCAGGCGGTGCAGTTCGACGGTTGGGGATTCCTGACCAAGCCCGGCGTACTCGTTATCGGTGCTCTTACCCTGATCTCCATTTACTTCGCCGCGCGCCATGCGTCCGGGAAATCGAAGAACAAAACTGTCAAAAGCGAAGAGCAGGAAGGTACTGGGTCACGACCAGTGCGAGCTACTAACTTACAACCACAGGTTTTGTTTGCTGGCGGTGTGTTCGTTACGTTCAGTTACGGTCTTTACGATTCCTTCCAGCAATCATTTCTTGGTAGCGTATTCACCGCATCTCTATGTGCTGTCATGCTGGTAATAAGTGGCGCCGTGCTGTTCAAGCTGGCGATAGGCCGCGTCGATGATCCCGTTAACCACGATAATGAGGTCATAGAAGGGCACATCGGCAATCAAGGTATCGCTAGTCTATTCCACTATCTCTACTGGATTACCGGATTGGTGGTTAGCTGTTACCTGCTCGGCTTCCTGATATCTATCATCGGATTTTTTGTCACCTTCCTGTTGGTAAAAGCCAGAACCTCATTGGTGAGGACTGCCGTTCTGACATCCACAATCGTGGTATTCATGGCTAGCCTGGCGCACATCCTGGTTTTGGATCTGCCACATGGACTGCTGCAAAGTGCTGTTGAGTTGCCTTGGCCACTTGGCTGAACCCTTTGCAAAATTCGTTGAATCCGGACCTGGAGAACAGAATGTCAGTACCGAAATTGATCCTTATGCCGCTGTCCAGCAGCGGCCAGGAAAGAGAACGGATTCTCAGTGCGTTATCCGTGGCAGCGCACTTCAACGCACACCTGGAAATCCTTCACGCAACCCTGAACCCGCGTCAGTTCATTCCGGACGAGGTCGTTGCAAGGCGCATGCCGCGGCATTTACTGCATGAACTGGAAACATTGGCTAAAAAGCATTCGGTAACCGAAGCTTCCGACCTTAAACAGTTATTTCTGTCATTATGCGAGCAGCATCATATTCTTCACAGTGAACGTTTCTCCCATGACGGTCCGTCAGCGTACTGGCATGAGATAAATGGCTTACGAAGTGAGCTTGTGGGTGAACGGGGCAAAGTCAGTGACCTGATCATTGTTCCTCAACCCAAGTCCGGTAACCCGACATCAACATTCGAAGCCGCTATTATGCTCAGTGGAAAGCCCGTGCTCTTGGTTCCCCGTACCTTGACGACTTTTTCGGCAGATCGCGTTCTGGTCGCATGGAATGGTAGTACTGAGAGCGCGCGCGCTGTAACAAGCGCCCTTACAGTACTAAAACAAGCAAAAGAAGTTGTAGTTGCATGCAGTAATCGCTCCGCTTTTCGTGAACCAGGTATTGATAAGCTTGTTCATTACCTCGCCCATCATGGGGTAACGGCTGTTGGCAAGAAATTCGATAGTCGTCGCTACTCTGCGGGCGACGGACTTTTGCGTCTTTCAGAATCTATTGGATGTGATCTTATCGTTATGGGCGCCTTTACCCACCGAAGAGTTCATGAGCAAATCTTTGGCGGGATGACCCGACATATGGTTGGTTATGCCAAGATGCTGGTGTGGATGATGCATTAAAGACTTGGTGAACGGGGAACCTGCTGGCGCTGAAAAGGTTCGTGACGCTGGATATAGCGACGCCGAGTTGGTCGAAATCATCGGCAATGTCGCCCTTAACGTTCTGACAAACTACATCAACCGGGTTTTAGCGACTGATGTTGATTTTCCGTCGGTTGAGCCGCTAGCTTAATAAAAGACAGATCAGGGTGGTGCCAATTTCTCTCAGTGAGGCGTTTGGACGAAAAGCTTCAAATCGAGGAATTCTTCGGATCTGAGAATGCGGGAATCGACCTGAACCCGTACGGACCCGCACAAGGTCAACTCAAATTTGGAAAAGCTTTAACTATTGGCGAGGACGACAAATTGAGTACTTTGTGTGAAAATCGGAATCAGCTCCCTATTCTAGAAATTACTTTAAGTTTTTTTAGCACTTTGCGTGGAACTTGACGGCTAAGTCACTGATATTTGGTTGCGTGAGTTTGGCACTTTCTGTGGTCGTCCAAAGGAATCGCTCCTCCATGATTGCTTCGTACGCCCCAATGCGGCTATAAAAGAGAAATGAATACCAAGAGTAACTTCACATAAGGCTGGATCGATTATGAGTACCCCACTGGAAAGTACAGTTGATCTGCGTGCGAGGGTGTCGAAAAGCTTCGAACGTTAATAGGCCGCTTGGAACACGGGGTTATTACCTAAAGACTTTCGGCTCAACTGTTCTGATTCTGAGAGGCAAACCGCCTGCTTAGAATGGGAAACCCGGAATCAGAGCTGATCTCTAAAAGAACGGCGTGAACACAAAAGCAACAATCGATGGCCGTTTGGCAGCGCCAGGGGAAAGTCCCGGTGGTCTTACACTCCGATTGAGGCAGTCAATTTACCAGCGGCGACTACCAGCGATATCTCGGCAACAACCGCCTGGTGAGTAGCATGAGTGCGGCCGGTCATTGTGGCGACAATGCTGCCTAGCACTTTCTTTAGTCTTCGAGAGCAAATATCATTTTCCGAGCACGGATGTTGGAGGACGCACTCGTAAAGTCTTACCCGGAACGTACTTCCCCGATAATCCACGAAACAAATGCACGAACTTTATCCGTGCGAAATTTTGCTTCTGGTGCAATCAGGTAATATTGGTATTCCGCCGGGACCGAAATGTCGATCGGGCACTGAAGCAAGCCGGCTTTAAGGAGATTGGCAACGAGGCTGTATCGCATCAAAGCAATACCTCTGCCGGCAAGCACTGCTTCTACAAGCGTCGTTCCCTCTGTAACTCGAAGGGTTATGGAGCTGTCAGGTATTTTGATGCCGAGTTCTTCCTGAAACGCTATCCAAGAGCTTTGCATGTCCATCGATTCATCGATAAGCCAAGGAAGTCCTGCCAAACTCTCGGGCGTCACAGGCCTATTATCAACGAGCATGCTGTGACACACCGGCAGCAGTTTTTCTTCGAGCAACAGCCTAGATTCGAGCCCGGAGTAATCACCGCTACCAAAACGGATCGCGAGATCGACACCATCACCCTGAAAACTGACCAACTGAAGGTTGGGTTGCAGACTTAGCTGGATCTCAGGGTGAGCTTTCTGAAACGAATCAATTCTGGGTACAAGCCACCGACTGGCAAAGGATGGCACAGTTGCCACCGTTAAACGTCCGGGATCAGAGTTTGGCGCAAACAGCGCTATGCCCCTTTCCAGCTCCTGAAAGCCCGTCTCCACATACCCTGAAAGCGCCCTGCCTTCATGCGTCAATTTCACTTCGCGGGTTAAACGAACAAAGAGCTTCAAACCCAGAAAATCTTCTAGGCCACGAATGTGGGTGCTGACGGCTGCCTGGGAAATGTTCAGGGCCTCAGCGGCCGACTTGAAGCTTAGTTCTCTCGCAGCGTATCGAAATGCCTGCAATGCCCTTAGCGGAGGTAGTTTTTGCATTGGCTCCATTCTGCTTACGGTTAATTTTTATTTAAGCATAGACGGTTTTTATCTGTTTGTTCCAGGTACCAGTCGTTGAAAGAATTCAAGGGACACAAACAATTAGAGGAACACCAAATGCCACTCAATGCTAGGAGCTGGAGCTCCATCACGGGCGAACGCAGTTAAATTCAACGTAACCGCTATGCTTACAAAATGGCGAATGAACTACCGAGGCCGTAAACAGCTCGCCACCCTGCCAGATTTCGTGCTTAAGGATCTAGGAATTTCCAGGAGCCAGGTCGAACAGGAATACGCTAAGTCATTCTGGGAAAACTGAAGGAACAACTACCATGAAAATTGAAGTCCCAATTGTAAGTGCTTTTGTTGACGGCGATTCAGGCGGAAATCCGGCGGGAGTTGTCCTGAACGCCAAGAGTTTCACTGTTGAACAAAAACAGTGCATTGCAGCAGCAGTTGGTTTGTCAGAGACGGCGTTCGTGTCTCCATCGGATTCAGCCGATATAAAACTCGAATTTTTTACGCCAACCCAGCAGATCGCTCACTGCGGTCACGCGACGATTGCCGCATTCAGTTACCTGCGTCAAAACGGTCTGTTAACAAGCGATCGTTCGTCGAAAGAAACTATTGACGGTTGCAGGTCAATCCATATGGAGAGCGACGCCGCGTTTATGGAGCAGATGGCGCCCCGCTCTGAGCCACTCAGCGATGTGGATCTACGATCAACGCTACTGGCCCTCGGGATAACTCAGTCTGATCTGATTGATGGCGCTGATCCAAAAATCGTAAACACGGGGAATAGTTTTCTTCTGGTCGGCATTCGCGATGTCGAGACAATTATGCGTCTTCAACCGGACTTCGGGTTGATCGAGAAAATCAGTGACGCTCTTGATCTGATCGGGTTCTACGTTTTTTCTTACGATGGCGTCGGGCATGGAAGAGACGCTGGGGCTCGAATGTTTGCACCTCGATATGGAATTCGGGAAGAGTCTGCAACCGGTATGGCTGCTGGCCCACTTGCCTGTTACCTCCACGATAATCTCGGCATCGACAAACAGGAATTCGCCATCGAGCAGGGACACTGGATGTCACCGCCCTCTCCCAGCGTTATTACTGTGCGGCTGGCGCTAGACGCCGACGGTAAGATCAAAAACCTCTACGCTGGCGGCCGAGGCGCGATCAAGGAGATAAAGGAAATCGTTTTCTAGCGGTACTTAAGTGTCTGTTGCTTATCATGTTCTCCCTAGCGGAGAACACGCGCATAAAGTTGTTTGACTGTGCTGACCCTGACCCCGTGTTAGGTTCGTCCAGAGTAAGCAAAATTCGGCTCTTGCGGTGGACGAAGAATTTAGCACTTTATGTGGAATATGTGACATTTGGTTTTGGCTTAACGAGAATGTCTCCTGGCCTCTTGATTTTTTCATCGACAGATAGCTCATGAAAATGTGGCGTATGAGGATGAGTATCTTTTGTAATAGGTGCTGAACTGTCAGGCTTTCATTGCGCAAGCCTCTCCTGAAAGATATCCAAAATAAAATCCAGAAACGCCCTTACCTTGGGGATTTTAACCCTGTGTGGCGTGTACAAGGCATGAACATCCACAGCATCCATGTGCCACTCGGGCAAAATATTGATCAGTCGCCCGGCTGACACTGCTTCGCCACACATATAGGTAGGAAAGACCGCCACACCTAAACCATCCAGCACGCCTTGTCTGACGATATTAAAATCATCCACTAACATACGCGGCTGGATCTCCAGTTGTTGGCGCTTGTTCCCCTTGCTCAACTTAAGCTGATGTCGCCTCTGACTATCAGTCATCATCAGGATATCGCAATCAAGCAACTGATCGACACGCTTGGGAAGGGCTTTGTCCTTAAAATAGTCGGGGCTGGCATAGAGTTTACGCTCCACCCTGCCCAGGCGCTTGGCGATTAACCGGGAATCATCCAACTGACCGACCCTGATCAGCATATCAAAACCTTCTTCAATCAGATCGACCCGGCGATTAAGCAGGCTCAACTGCAGATTCAGCTCCGGATACTGATGCAGAAAACGTCCTAGCTCAGGTTTGAGAATTTCCTGTCCTATGCCGACGGAAGTACCGATGCGCAACGAACCTTTATATGAACTCATCAGTTCGGAGACAGACGCTTCGGCCAGATCCACTTGCTCCTGAATACGTTTGCAGTGCGCGAGGTAGCGTTTACCAGCCTCCGTCAGATGCTGGGAACGGGTGGTACGCTCCAGCAGCCGCACGCCCAATCTGTCTTCCAGCCGCGAAACCTTGCGACTGACATTGGCTTTGGGCATATCCAGCCGGTCAGCAGCAAGAGTAAAACTACCGGCTTCCACGACCGTCAGGAAAATCAACATATCATTAATATCCAGTGCCACCGATTTCCCCTCAACCTTTCCATACTGTTGTCATAATGGAGATAATCTTATCCAATTTTGACTATTTATCAAACAATGGGCGAGGCCTATGATTTCACCATAGCAATCAACAAGTGGAAAAAAACCGATGAAAATACTATCAAGAGACACCCTACCCCTGGGCGGCTTCGCGGGTTTAACCGAGCACAGACTGGTGACAGATTCGCACGTATTTAACGGCCGAAAGCCCCCGCAAACCTGGGAAGGTTTAGGCAACTTTGTCTACCTGGCAGATGCCAGATACCAGCCTTTTGGTGAAACAGGCATGCACTCACATAAAGAACTGGATGTTATCTCTGTCATGGTTGAAGGTCGCATCGCCCATGAAGGTTCATTGGAGCACGGTCGAGATTTGCTGGCTGGCGAGGTTCAGGCTCAAAGGGCTGGCGGTGAAGGATTTGCCCATAATGAAATCAACCCCGACGATTTCCGCAGCCGTCTGCTGCAGATCTGGGTATTACCAGAGCAAGCGGGCCAGCCTGCCGGTTACAAGCACTACAGCCCTGCCGATGGTGAAACAACCCGCATCTATGGTGGCGACAAAGCTCAGGAACAGACCTTCGATAGCCAAACCAAAATAGATATCGTACGTCTGCAACCAGGGCACATCGCACAACTCGGCGGCGAGACCTTGGTATATGTTTACTCAGGTAGCGCCCAAGTCAGTGAAAAGCAACAAAGCACTGAGGTAAAAGATGGCGATCTGATTCGAGCTAACGACTTGCGGATTGAAGCCAAAGACCCTGTAAATATGCTGGTTATCCGAGCCTGATCACGAACGGTATCAGTGTTAGCAATAGCCGGGTGCCCCTTTTTTATCAACGAAAAAAGTATCTCATGATGAATACCAATACACCCAACCAACATCTGATGGCTTTGGTTACTTTTATTGCTCTGGTGCCTCTGGTGTACTGGATCCCGGAGCTTATTGAACCTTTTTTACCGGCCAACAAGCTACTGCATGTCATAACTGCGGTGGGCATTATCGTACCGATTATTGCTTATGGCGTGGTGCCAACTTTTAGCACCTTGTATCACCGTTTGTCCCATAGGGCAGGATGCTGGCGGCAAAGTCGATCAAAATGTTCCTGAGGCACTCGGCTACGACATTTCTGCTACGACACCAAGCTGTTGGAAGAAGGTCAAATTATCAATGATCTCTCTATCTTCCAGAATTTTGCTGTCCTTAATTCGACTAATGACCATGCCCTGAACCTCTACAGACTTCCCAGTGGCGGGAATGCCCATAAAATCTTGCTTATGCGTGCCCTTAAATGTGAAGGCAACTAATTGTTCTGATTGCATGACTCTCTCCTTTCGTAGGTCTATCGCTTAGCGAATCTAATCTCGGCCACATCCACAACATGCCCGGAAACCTGGACATTCGTTATGTCGTGCCCTTCGAATTCCAGCGCCACTTCAATCTCACTTGGCCTTTCTGAGAAGCGTCCTTGATGAATCGTAACCGGATTTTTCCTGATCAAACCTTGGCGAAAAAGGTAGACGGCCGCTGGCCCAGCAGCGCTTCCCGTTGCTATGTCCTCAACTTTCCCGGCGTTGTCCCAGGTTCGCCCTTCAAAGGTGCCTGTATCCAGGACATAAATGAATTTGGCGCCGTGTTTAGAAAGAAGTGAACTCAGATCCTGAACCATAAATTCAATGGCCTCCAGGTTTCCGTCAACTGGCAGGATCAGGTATGGAAGACCGGTAGTAATCACTTCCGCTGGATGCGAAAAGCATGAATCTGGGGGTAAGTTCAAAGCCTGGTAAAAGATCGACGCCTCCTTAAACGATAACGTTTTAAGGTGCTCTGTGTAGTGGTTCAATGATTCCGGACACCAACGTAGGTGGTAATATCGCCACCATAAGTGAGGTGTCTGATGACCAGG
>NZ_JBLWYX010000008.1:0-171692 GCF_048266785.1 Marinobacter sp. | reverse complement strand
GGATCAGACATCCTTGAACAAGTAGACGCACAGCGCGACCCCCATCATGAAGAATGTCCAGTCCCAGAGCTCTGCCATTGGTTCCGCTCCTACTTGATCATGCTCAGCAGGAGTCGGGCACCCTTGCGGACGACGTAGAAGCCGGCCAGGACACCCACCACGGCGATCACGCCGGTGATTTCACCGGAGAAATCGAGACCGCCGGTGACGGTGGACCAGTCGGCGGCGTTGGCGGCGGAGGCGCCCAGGAAGGTCATGGGTACAGCTGCAAACTTCGAAGCTGGCTTGATGTACTTGCGGGCTTGGGCCGCCTGGAACTTGATTGCATTCATAGGTATTACCTCAGCATTTTCAGGAGTTGGCGTCCGCCCCATGCGACCGCCATGAGTGGCAAGGTCACGCTGAAACCCTGGAAGAGGGCTTCGGCGATCATTGCCGCGGTGTACTCGACCGGGATCGTGTACACCACCTGGATAATGGCGCCGGTGCAGTCCCAGCCGGAAGCTGTGAGTGTCCAGTCGCCGTTACACAGGATTGCTTTGCTCACCAGTCAGTCTCCCCTTCTGGTTAAGCTGTTGGTTTCTTGGTGACGTCCTGGGGTTTCATGTCCAGGGCTTTGAAGGTGATCTTGCCGCCCTGCCCGGCTTTCATTTGGGCTTTGACGGTGAACATGGCCGGTAGGCGGTCGGCGTGGTTGCGAAGCTGATCAATGTGTTTCCAGTCGCAGGCGATTTTCATGACTTCGTTGCCAACCCGGTTGTCGTCACTGGCTTCTGCCGGGGAATAGGCCCACAGAGAGCCACCCCGGTTGCCGTCGATGTCGTAGCGGGTGGCGCCGATGATCATGAGGTTGAGGTAGTTTTCCATTGCGTATGTCCTCTGGTTTTGGGTGTTGCGTTGCTTGGTTGTGTTGTCCGGCTAGGCCGGGGTGTTAATCGTCGTAAAATGCTCTGAGAAGCAAGAAGAGCCCTATTCCTATAAGCAGGCCTATGAGGTATTCGGTCATAGCGATGCGACCCCTTTGGGGCAGGCTCTACTCGCTTTGCTCCTGTCCACTAAGGTGGACACCCTTACGGGTAACGATCCTTGTCGCCTGCCGCGCTCCGCTTGCCTCCTGTGCTCATGGTTCGGAATCAAGGGGCGGGCGTCCTCCCCCGACATCCTCACCACTCTTTGTGCGCACTGTGGACCAGCCAGAGCCCGCCACAAGGCCAGGGGGCCTTTGGCCCTGGCGCTGCGCGCCAGCCTTGTATCGGTCACTGCCCGGCCCCCTTTTCGTGCGCGAGTGGTGACGATGACGGGGGCGGACTCAGGGGCTTTTCAGGGGGTTGGGCCTGAGTGCCAAAGCTCGGGCAGCCGGCCTCAAGCCAGGAGCGCAGGACGGAACCGCCGAGGGTCCAGAGATCTGTGCCTCGCTGGATGGCTTCCTGTTGCAACTGGAGGTAGCAGGAGCTGGGCGCGGCGACGTAGAAGCGGCGTTCTTTGTCTTCGATCTGTTCTT
This sequence comes from Marinobacter sp., assembly GCF_048266785.1. Taxonomy (GTDB): domain Bacteria; phylum Pseudomonadota; class Gammaproteobacteria; order Pseudomonadales; family Oleiphilaceae; genus Marinobacter. The sequence continues at coordinate 170,191 of NZ_JBLWYX010000008.1, read as the reverse complement.
GTCTCGGGGGTATGTGGCTCATGGGTTGTGCTCCGTGACGTTGGGAAGGTCCAGGCGGCCACAACCCCAGGCGTCTCTCAGTTGGATGAGACGGTCAAAGGCGGGGCTGTGGTGGCCGCTGGCTTCCAGTTCGTGAATCAGGGCGTCGGTAAAGGCGGATTTGCACCGGGCCATGTAGTCGCACGGGTAGTCGGTGCGCACGTCCTGCAGGTGGCTTAGCCGGTGCAGGAGGGTGTTAAAAAAGCCTTCCAGAGCGTCAGGGGTGAGCGCAGAGGACAGACGTGGGCTCTGGAAGGCAAAACCTGGATTGTTGTGGTTCATTGGATCCGAGCCTCCATGCAGGCGGTGTGCATGAAGGGGCTGATGGCCTTAGTCTGCGCGTAGGTGCTAAAGGCCGTTTCTGCGAGTTTGGCGTAGGCGTAGAGGTTGGCGTCCAGGTCGTGGAAGGCGGCCATCATGCCCTGAATCTTGATCAGGCATTCGAAGGCGGTATCTCTGTCGCCAGCGTCCAGCCATTTAATGGACAGGTTGAACAGGGTGCGGATCTGGTGGCGCTTGAGTTCGCGTAGGGCCGGTGTCATACGTAGGCCTCCAGCCGGACACCTTTATAGACTTGTCCTGGCAATGCACCACAGGCGGACAGTTGTTCACGACGAAGTACAACCGAATCCGGGAGTATTCCTTTAACGCTTTGGAAGTAGTCCAGATAAGCATCCAGTTTGGAGCGGATCTTCAAAGACTTTGCGTTGTCGTTGAAGCGGACGGCATCGCCGTTCACCTGGCGCTGTTCAACATACGGAGAGACGAAGGACCAGCCGGCGGCACCATTTATGCGATCACCACCAACCGCCATCCACTGACGGCCTGAAGCACTCACAGCGACGGTTCCAGGAGCAACCATTCGAGCTGGCCCGAGACGATCGGCGGAAGCGACCAGCTTCGCACCATCAAAGAACCAAACACCTGGAATATGAACGCCGCCGTTAGTGCGAAGCTCAACAAACTGCTTCACGGCTTCACCCGCTTTATTAAGACGCTTCATTGCCAGTCCTCCTTATCCATTGCCTGCTGAGACAGGGCGGCAATGTTGACCATGCGAATACGGCCGATCTTTAGAGATGGCAGATGGCCTTTTTCGACCTGGCCCCGAACCTGCCCTTCCGTGAGTCCGGTCAGTTGGGAGTAGCGCTCCTGGGTCATGACCGGAGTTGCTAGCAAGATGATTTGTTTTTGCTCGTCCACTGTTTTGCACTCTGCTACACTATTTATACCCAATGCGTGACACATATTGATTGTCACTATGTACAAATGGTACCTGGTAACTGGTACTATCTACAAATTATATATTGCTATGATACGTGAACGATTAATTGCTTTTTTTAATAGTGCTGAAGTGACATCCCGTGAAATGGAACGGCTGACAGGCATTGATCGCGAGAAGTGGAATGCGGTAAGAGGAAAGAGACGAAGAGTTAACGAGGATGATATAGAAGCCTTCAACGAGGCCTTTCCTCAATTTGCTTATTGGCTGACAACGGGAAAAACCATTCCGGATGCCGGTCAAATCAGCCCAGAGATCGAAAAAGCACGGAAGGAAAACAGCCTGAAAACAGGATAGGTTTCAGCTTGGCGGCGACAATCGCCAGTTCCTGGTACGGAGACCGACGAGGGGAACAACAAAAACAAAAGGGCTGACCGTCGTAGTGTGTGGTGGCGGTTTCAGGCGGAAAATAAATCTTGAGTGACACAAAATGATTCCAACCTCAGGAGGTTTGACGCAAAGCTAATTAACTTGAAGACTATTGGAAAATCTATTTAAGCCTCCGCAGGGTTTTAAAAAATAGACTAATACGTTTAATCAGGATGAAACTATGGCGAATAACGATGATCAGCTAGCACTAGATTTGAAAGTCCAGGCTGCACCGACAAAGTCTTTTTTTGTAGATATGTTAACTCGAGACATATCATTAGACGACGCCATTTTAGACCTTCTTGACAACTGCCTTGACGGAGTGATTAGACAGAATAAGAAAAAAGGTGAACGCCAACTCGATGAGAGCAAACCCTATGCTGGATATTTTGCGAAAATTAACTTTGATCGCAGTCAATTCAGAATAGAAGATAATTGCGGCGGAATAGAAAGAAATAGAGCACAGAATCAAGCTTTTAAGTTAGGACGGCCTAAGGATAGCGTCGAGGAACATTTAGGAACGATTGGTGCTTATGGTATCGGAATGAAGCGGGCGATCTTTAAAATGGGTAGATCTGCCACTATCGAAACACAAAATGAGAACGATCGAATCAGTGTAAAAATCGAACCGGAATGGATGGAGAACGACAATACGTGGGATTTAGAACTAGAAAGCCTTAGTGCAACCGATCAAAATGGAACGACTATCACCGTTCGGAGCTTGCACCATCAAATATCAGGACAATTTGACAGCAGACATAGCAATTTCGAAAAAGATATATCAGAAAAAATAGCAGCATTATTTACACTTATAATGGAAAAAGGTTTTGAGGTTTATGTTAATAACCGACTAGTGGTAAGAAAACCTCTGACCCTTCTATTTGATCGCGGCGCTGTGACAGGGAAGCACGACAGTGGGCTTGGAGCTTACCTCTATAGCTTTAGCGATGATGGACTGAAAATTGATATTGCACTAGGTTTCTTGGCAAGGATGAAAAAGAAATACCTAGAAGAAGCTTTGGAAGGGATAGTAGAGGGCGATGATGCCCTAGAAGGTGAAATCAGAGAAGAGGCCGGATGGTCTATTTTATGCAACGAGCGAGCAGTGGTGTACAAAGACAGGAGTGAAAGAACTGGATGGGGAGGCGCAGGAAACGCGCCTAAATATCACCCGCAATTTCGAAACATCACTGGAATAGTATCATTTCATTCTGATGATCCAAAAAAGTTACCGCTCACGACAACAAAGCACGGAATTGATTGGGGCGACACAAATTATTTGAAAGTCAAAAAATATATGACCGAGGCTTTGAAAGAATTTAGTTCATATACCAATAATTGGAAAGGATCGAACCAAGAGGAAGAGAAATTCTTTAAACGTGCAGAATCGGTAAGCATTGAGGAAATTCGATCAACACTACCTTCAGAAAAATGGCAAACGATTAGAAATTCTGACGGAAAAGAAAAAAAATATATACCTAACTTGCCAAAACCTGAGAGAAAGGAAAATAAGAAATGGATTCGCTTCTCTAAAACAAAAGAAGAAATCCAAGAAGTTTCGCAGTTTCTATACGACACAACCGAATCAGACCACTCAAAAGTCGGTGAATCATGCTTTGACTTTGTACTTAAGGAGTCACGCAAATGAGTGGGCAATTTGTACCCTATCAATTACGTGTTGGAAAGGGAATTGACAGAAGGCTTTTCTTTCACACACTGCTTAAATGTTCGGATCACATAAATATAAAAAAGGCTACGTACTGCAGCATGCCGGGCCCTTTTGCTGAGGACTTTAAAGCTATTTACAACGTCCTAAAAGTTAGGGATTTTATTGCAATAGAGAACGACAATGATACTGTTAATAGACAGCGATTTAACTGGGAGTTCGATAAGGCTAATTTTTCCTATCGCCCCTCGAATATTTTCGTCAGAGATTTAGATACGGAAGACTGCGATTCCTTCATAATATGGTTAGACTATACGTCGCCAAGTAACATTGGCAAACAAATGGAGGAAGCGTCGGAAGTTCTCTCGAAACTTCAAAGTGGTGATATTTTTAGAATTACGTTGAATGCGAATCCAGGCACTCTCGACGATCCTGGAGAAGACCGGATGCTGCCAGAGAAAGCTAAGGATAGGCGAGCTAAATTATTGTCACGTCTTGGAGTGGATATCGATTTAGACCATGACCCAACAATGTATGGCGCAAAAAAGTTCCATGAGACAATTACTCAGTGTTTCAAATACTTCGCAAACGAATCATTTCAAGGGTCGACTTTGGAATTTTTCCCGTTCCTTATTACTACGTATCAGGACGGACCACACAAAATGGTTACAATAGCCGGAGTAATTTTCAACGAAGATGAGTGGCGGAAATTTTTAGAAGAGAGCAATATAGAGAGACTTCCTTACACAACTTGCGACTGGCAATTACGAGCCATCAGTATAGAAACACCATCTTTATCCGACAAAGAAAGACTTTTTATAGATGCCAGAGCTGAGCTTGACTGGTCTTCGGAAAGAATTGTTAAAGACTTGGGCTTTAAAGTCACCGATGGAGGCGAAACAAAGCAGGTTGAATCAATTCAACGCTATCTGGACTTTAGAACCCATTTGCCATATATCACCCGAACAGCTCCCGGATTTTAAAATCGTTTCGCTATGGCTGTCAGTAGGCGCTCAGCAACGATTGGAGAAACACTATTCCCTATTTGCCGAAAACTATGCCATTTTGTCGGATTGAACTGAAACCAGTCCGGAAAACCCTGTAATCTAGCCGCTTCACGTGGAGTTATGACTCTCGGCTGGTAAGGGTGCAAGGGGCGAACAGCTTGATAACTCCCTCGATCACTGCCTGTCCCAGCCCTGAGGGTAGGACAAAACCCGCTGGGCTCTAGTCGTGTTGCTTTAGAAACAGAATCCTTCCCTCCAGGAATAACCGCCGAGAAGCGCTCAACGACATGAGGCTTATGGAGCGTTCCTACACAACCTGAGACCAGATCATGATCGTTAAGCCGGTGAATTGCATTAACGTCACCAACGCCATCAGGAACGTTTCCATATAAATTAGAATAGAAGCCTAGATCGGCACCACGAGCGGTAAGTTTTCTCCAATCATCAAAATCATCGTCGCGCCAATTGGTATCCACATGCTCCGGCAACCCCAGTAGAGCGTCACCCACAAGAACTTTAGAGCTATCACTAGTGAAGCTAAAATCTGAAAACGTTAATGGTTTGGAGCTATTAATCTTAACACCAATAACAAAAACTCTAGTTCTGGTTGTTGGAGCTCCGAGATCAGATGCATTGATTTTTATCGGCCCAAAAATCTCATAGCTATCTCGGACTAGGGTCAGCGCATTATCTAAGATGGGGCGGTTGATATCGGTTAAAATTCCAGGGACGTTTTCTGCAATAAAGAACTCCGGTTGTACATCCTGAACAAGTTCATAGAAGCGGCGATACAGCTTGTTCCTGGGATCCTTCTCGTCACGTCGACCCATAGTGCTAAATCCCTGGCACGGAGGCCCCCCTATAAGGCCTTCGATGCCACTTACACCAGCTTTAGCTAACAAATCACGCCCATTTATATCGCTAATATCTTGTTCCCAATGTATTGAGTTAGGGAAATTAACTGCATGGCTTTGGATTGCACGCGTATCATTCTCGACAGCAAGACATACATCAAATCCAGCACGCGCTGCGCCCAAGCTTAGGCCACCAACGCCTGCAAATAAATCAATAATTTTTGGCTTAGAATCAGTCATTTGGGCGCACATTGAATAGGAATAAAGAGGAGTATACTAGAATTGAGAACCATTGTCGATCGGACAGCTAGATCCTTACCGGGTGACTCACTGCAAAGCTTACTGGTCTAACAAAGTGAGAACACCAGAAAACATTTGGGAAAAACGTGGGATATATCTTACACACTTACTGACCGAGCAGGCATTTGCGAGAGTATTCCAGGCTGATCTCCCTGCGTTCTCCCCTCAACCGATTCACATAATGTGCCTTTCCTCCTGCACGGAGCAAAGAGTCGTAGTGATCAATGCGATCTCGTACTCGATCACAATACAGCTCGTGTTCTCGTTTTTCTTTAGCCTCACGTCTCTCTTGCCTTTCCCGTTCTTCGAGCTGGGGCGATTCCTGATAGGCCGACTTTGCCGTTTGGGAACTTACCAACGCAACTACGTTGCTACTGTCTCGGCCTGAAAGCCGTTCATAGCGCTTACAGGCAGAATTGCGATGCGCCCTACTCTGCGAAGACTCATCTTTCTTGTACTCAGCTCTCCAGAATCGGCACATATTCAGGCTTGAATTTATAGCGGATTGATTCTTACGTACAGAACTGGACGTGCTAGCTCCCCTGGACGGAGAACTAGACACCTGTGGCTGACTTGATCGACGCGGCTCCACCTTCATCGGTTTCATATCTGAGGTCCGGGGCTGTACAAGCGAGCTTGAGGAGTTACCTCCAACCTCAGGATCATGTGCCGAAGCAGCGAGACTAAAATAAACGGTGTGAAGTCCAAGTTCGTACAGGAGCTCCTGGCCGTGGTCAGACCTAAGATAAACATATGCCCCAGTGAGCAAGGCAATAGTGAGAATATTCGCTACTAGCACTGCAAGAACGGTCCCTGTAAATCTCAAAGCCAACTCCTTAACCCCTAAAAACCAGTAATTGAATAGTTCGTATACTACTCAAACGAAGTCCATCTTGGCAGACGTATTCCGTTACGAACGGTGTCAACAATGTGTTCACGGGTGTGGGGCAGGGTAATGATGGTAAACGATGGAACAATATCGCCCTGGAAGTCCGAGAGCTCGTAGTGACCAGAAAGGGCGATAGCGCTATTAACAGGGTGGATTTTGTAGCATTGCTTATGCCCTTTCGCTCCAGTCCATTCTTGGAAACCACTGGCTGGGATGATGGCCCGTTGAGGGTGAAACCGATTTTCCAGAGTGGAGTGGTTCCCAAGCTCCCCGATCAGGCATTGAAGGTGCTGTACTTTGGTGAGGGACGTTAGCCGGTACCGTCTGGTTTGGGCTCTATCAATAGTGACCAGATGGTGTCTTCCCGAGTTCTGCCCGGGTTGGTTCCGTAGACGATCTGGCCTTTTGCACCTGGCGCAATGTTGAGGCGGGTTTGAGCGCGGATCGGGAAGCCCAGAATTTCCAGCAGGTACTGAACCTTTGGGTCATCTATAACGTTATAGCGACCGCACATAAGGCTCCCCGATCATGTTTCTGGGATTAACCGTAAGCCTTTTTTCCTTCGCCATTATCAGGATCATGGTGGTTATCGTCATCCAAGGCTCGCATATCGACCGATTTCTCACGCAGGATGCGGCGCTTTTCTGAATCGGCAAAGCGCTTGAGCACCTGGCGAATCAGAGGCTGATAACCAATGCCGTTGATTTCCGCTATCATCTTAAAGTCTTCGATAAGCGACTTCTGCAGGCGGATTGAAATAGGCTGCAATCCAGCCGCTTCATTCAGAGCGGCATCGTCTACATTTTTTGATACCCGAACGAACTCTTCTTCCCGGCCAAGGGAACCATCTTCCCAGGCTTCCGGGGTACCTACTATTTTCTTTCCCATGTTGCGTGCTCCCCGCCGCTTTCGTTCTTCTGGTTCTTTCTCTGCGACTCTTCTCAGTTAAAATGCGTACTTGGTATAAATGACTTCTTCTTTTGGATTAGGGCAATACGCGGTTTTCAGCAATATGTCGCCATCCTTGAGGATGAAAACCACCTTCAGGCGGCGACCGTAGTCGGTTTCAGCAATAAACCATTGGGTCGGCGGATCTGTCTTGTGATTCTCTCTGATGTCTTCCAATAGTCCACCCTCACGGTTTGCAAAACATTGCTGAACCTCTTCCAGACTGACACCGTGTTTTTCAGCCAGTTTCTGCTTCACTGCAGATGAACATTTCAGCGACATCATGCCCCTCACCGATTTTGTATATACAGAGTATATACTCAAGATTAACCAAAGCCAACCAGAGTATGTGTCAACAAAGTGTCCACGCGCTTGAGGTTTTAAGTGGTTTTCTGTGGAATGCTGTTTTAGTAACCATCTGTTTTCTGGGCCATTGTGGTTTTCAGTGGGCCAAAAGATAGGTACAGCATCGGGTTCAATTCCCGCCGTCTCCACCAACCAACCCAAAAAAAGCCCCTGATTTCAGGGGCTTTTTTTATGCTCGCAATCACCGAAAGGCAAGGAGCGTCGGTCATTCCCCCAATAAAGAGTGGTGGTGAAAATGGGGAAATTACCCTACGAACACGGACCACAACCATCCATGGTACAAGTCCACCCATAAAACTCATTCAATGCCCTGAGGCTTTTGATCATAATTGGTATTTGTTCTATTAGGGGGCTTGGGTAATCGCATTGACAGGCAATAAAGCCCCGCTATACTCAAAAATGCACGAAAAGGCAAATCCGCCGAAAGGTGGAGACGCAAAGTCACCGGTCTAACGGGTATTTTACCTTATGACAGCGGGACCGCCGGCATACACTCTGTGGTTTCCTGAACTCGGGTTCTTCGTGTCAGTAGCTGCAGGGTTCTGTTATCGGATCCCTCCTGACTGGTATTTATTACAAGCGAGCACCAAGGGCAATGAACCCTCGGCACTGCTTACAGGAGATATTCTCATGAACGCATCTACTCTTTTCCGCAACAAAAATTTCCGTCATGCGGCCTTGGCTTCAACCGTCGTGGTTGGTTTGTTCGGGGCTTCCCACAGTTTTGCCGCTTCCGCAACCACGACCAGTACCGCGACGGTTATTGCACCGATTGCAATTACCAAGGCTGCGGATCTGCTCTTCGGCAGTTTTGCACCTGGTGCTGGCGGGACAGTAACTGTTGCCACTAACGGTAGCCGGACAGCGACCGGGGCCATTCTGTCCACCGTCGGGACAACCCCAACTGCCGCCAGATTTGACGTGACCGGTGAGGGCAGTTCCACCTATAGCATTGCCTGGGGTGGCGTCACTGTGCTAACGGAAACGGTCGGAGGCGTGGAAACTATGGCTCTCACTCGGATCAGCGATCTGACGGGCGCCGGCGCAACAACCGGGGAAGTGACCAGCGGTACCCTTACTGCTGGAGCACAATCCATTTACCTGGGTGGTGAGCTAACCGTAGGCGCTACACAGGCGGCCGGGACATACACCGGTGACGTAACGGTCACCGTTGAGTACAACTAACCAACTGCCAGGCTGGGAAAACAATCGCTAGAGTCTGATGAGGAGGGAGCGGTGTCATGAAACTATTGTGCATGGATTCCGCTCCCCGCCTGGTGGTGCTTTCTGCTATTGCATTGGCTAGCACCGGTGTCTGCGGGGCAAGTGCATACAGCCCGGTCAGTGCCACCGTTATAGCAGGCGCCTATGTTGATGTCGGTGTTGGAGTCGCTCAAACCAGTCCCTTTTTCAGCAGTGTTACGGGAGATGTGATTATACGACTGCCCGGAACAGGGCCGCTGGGTGCCTTTGACGATGATCTGAGCCAGTCTGCATCAACACGTTCGGCGCTCGTGGACGCTTCTTGTCTTCGCAAGGCTATCAACCTGGGCGATTGTCTTGGTCTCACTGCCCTTAGCGGCCTGCTTCGTGGCGACCCGGTGAGTGACATTCTGTTGGAATCTATGGATAGCAGCTCATGGAATGAAAACAGTGTTAGCGTCACTGTAGTTTATAATTAGTGGATTCATTTCGCGGGTTTTCAAAACTTAGATACTCCATGGGGAGTTCCCTGATGAAGTGCAATGCTGTATCGATTACCACTGGCATTGTTCTGGCCGCCCTCATGGCCTCAACCTGCGGAGCTGTGGGTATTGCCATTCAGAACACCCGAGCATTGTCATTCGGCAGCTTTGTGGCCGGTAGCGCCGGTACTGTGACCGTCAGCACCGGCGACGTCCGCAGTGCCAGCGGCGGAGTCATGCTGATTCCCTCCAGTATGAGTACGGCGGCGCAATATACGGTGAGCGGTGATCCCAATGCAACCTACACGATCCAATTGCCGACTAACGACTACGTGAAGCTGACAGGTCCGGGAGTGGATATGGTCCTTAACGCCTTCACCAGTTCACCCTCGGGAGCCGCCGGCCAACTGGATGCAGGGGGCTCGCAGACGCTCTCAGTCGGTGCAACCCTTAGTGTGGGCAGCGGGCAGATCCCGGGTGACTACTCTGGCAGCTTCACGGTAATCGTAAATTACAACTGACCCTGTGGTTACAGATCAATATTCGTTTCAAACGATGTAAAAAGGATTCTCCGATGAGCTTTATTCACCTGACCAGACAATCCGGATATCCTGAAAAATCGAATGCCAGATTGTTTTTTCTTCGGTGCGGACTCTGGATATTGCTGCTTCTGCCTGCGAGTCCGGCATTGGCGGAATTGATGCTGTATCCAACCCGGATTGTGTTTGAAGGTAATCAGCGTGCGGCCCAAATCGAGCTGATCAACAATGGCTCCGAGCGCGCGACCTACCGGATCTCGCTGGTGAACCGGCGCATGAGTAAGACCGGGAAATTTTCAAGCATTGATGTACCCCAGCCCGGTGAGCAGTTTGCCGACGACCTGCTGCGCTACTCGCCCCGCCAGATCACGCTTGCGCCCGGGTCCGGACAGACGGTTCGCATTTTGGTCCGCAAGCCCGCCAACCTGGCCACCGGTGAGTACCGCTCGCACCTGCTGTTCAGTAAACAGCCTGATCCGGAAGGTCAGAACGATATCGAAACTCGGAGCGCTTCCGAGGATAGCATTGGTGTCAAGCTGACGATGCTGGTGGGCGCATCCATTCCGGTCATTGTCCGTCATGGCAGGACAAATGCGAATATTTCGCTGACAAACCTTGAGCTTCATCAGACGGCTGAAAAAACACCCATTCTTGCACTGCGCCTGGAACGTAGCGGAAATCAGTCCGTCTATGGCGACCTGGCGGTAAGTTTTACACCGAGAGGCGGTGCTGAGCAGGTGGTTGCGCGCGCCAATGGTGTTGCGGTGTATACTCCGAACCCGGTACGACTGGCGAACATTGCGCTGAAACCGTCAGATGGTATTCAGTTGCGCGATGGTGTCTTGCGAGTCACCTATCGGGAACAGGCGAAGGACAGCGGCAAGTTGTTGGGTGAGGCATCGCTACAGTTACCCTGATCCCCGCCCCAGTATGATCATCGCTGTCGCTGTCGCTGATCGCCGGTTAGTTCCGCTATTGCTGATGCTCGCGCTGATCGCTTATCCCCAGTTCCTACAGGCCCAGAAGCAAGACCTGGAGCTGGATCTGCTGTTACTTGAGGTACGTCTGGATCAGTCGGTGTTGTCCGGTGCCATTCCCGCCTACGATAAGGGTGAGCATATCCTGCTTCCTCTGGGGGAACTGGCCCGGCTGCTGACCCTCGCAATCCAGACCCAGCCCCGGGAAGGAACCGCCAGTGGCTTTATTCTTAATGAGGATCGTGGGTTCAGCCTCAACCTGAGCGAGGCCAGGGTAACCAGAGCGGGGGTTACCGAGGCATTTGATCCGGCACTGGTTCTGTCGGAGCCTGATGATCTTTATGTTGCAAAGGAGTTGCTTGAGCTCTGGTTGCCACTGGAACTTGAGATTAACCGCTCCAGCCAATCCTTGCGGGTATATGCGCTGGAAGAACTGCCATTACAAGCCCGCCTCAGGCGCGAAAACTTTGGTGGGCAGGCGGGGCGTCGCGGCCGTTACGAAGATCCGGGTTATCCTCATTACAAGTCCCCTTATCTTCTGTTGAGTATGCCGTTTATCGATCAAACTCTGGCCACAGAGTTACGGGCAAATAACGAGCAAACCTGGACGGATACGCGCTATACGGCTTTCCTCGCCGGTGATTTGCTAGGCATGGAATCTTCTGTTTTTTTCAGCGCCAGCAAACAGGAGGCGTCACCGGAGGTTCGTGTAACTCTGGGGCGCCATGACCCAGATGCCGGGCTGCTTGGCCCGCTTTCCGCCCGCTCGTATAGCTTTGGCAGCCTGACAGCTCCCAGTGTGGATAATATCTCCCGTAGCACTACTGGTGAGGGCGTGACCGTGAGTAATCGGCCTCTGACCCAGCCAACCAACTTTGACCGTCAGACGTTCGAGGGCGACTTGCCTCCAGGTTGGGACGTGGAGCTCTATTACAACGATGCCTTGGTGGACTTTCAGCAGGCGCGGGAGGATGGTCTATACCGCTTTGAGGATCAGCCGCTAAGTTACGGGCGCAACGATTTTCAGTTGGTATTTAATGGTCCCCTGGGCCAGACACGAGTTGAGCAGTATAGCTTCTCGCTGGATCAATCAATGGCTCGGCCCGGCGAGTTCCGATATAGCCTGACTGAGCAACGTGACGAGGATGATCAGTCCCGTTCCGTCGCCCAGTTTGATCTGGGCATTGCCCGCAATTTATCCGCTAGCGCTGGTTTTGTAAGAGCGCCAGTGGAGGGAGCTGAGCAACAGTATACAAGCCTGGGGCTACGTACTTTCTGGCAAGCTCTGAGTGTCAGCGGCGATTTTATTCAGGCAGAGGACGGAGGCTCCCTCACTGAGCTGGATTTGCAAACCAAGGTGGGCGGGCTGTCGATTGATGCTGGCCGCGCACGTCTGAATGATTTCAAGAGCGAGATTTTTAATGCCGTTACTGACCCCGTACGAACCCGAGACGAGGTGCGGCTCTCTGGCGCTATCCCCCTGGGACCTCGCACGCGCCTGCCGGTAACGATTTATGCGACTCGGGATGAGCTGGAATCCGGCATTAACAATATCCGTCTCAGCAATCGAATCTCCGCCTATGTTTACCGCACCGCCCTGACCAATACCCTTGAATGGCAGTCTTTGGGTGATAGTGAGCAGACCCTTGGCAGTTTTCAGGTCAGCCGCAGAATTCGCGATTTCAGCTTACGAAGTCAGATTAACTATACCCTCAACCCGGACAGCGAAGTGTCCTCGATGGCATTTACAGCAGATAAATACCTGATGGACGGCTACCGTTTTAGTCTAGGCGTAGCGCACACTTACGAGGCGCCGTTAACGACCTATAGTGCCGGTTTCACCAAGAGTCTTGGCCGCTATGGGTTGGGCGTCAATGCCAGGTATATGAGTAACGATGATTATGCGATTGGCGCCCAATTCTTTATGGGCATGGGGCGTGAGCCGCGCCAGTCTGACTGGTTGTTCGACGCCAGGCCGATGGCCAATTATGGCGCTGTCTCGGCACGGATGTTCCTGGACGAAAACAATAACGGCATTATGGACAAGGGAGAGCAATCGATACCGGACGCCGGTTTTACGGTCAACGGGGGCAGGCGCCAGGCCCGAACCAACGCAGAGGGTATTGCCCACCTTGGTCGCTTACCAGTTAAGCAGTATGCCGATATCGGCGTAGACATCTCGACACTCATAGATCCGCAGTGGCAGCCACAGCGTTCGGGAGTGCGGCTGGTACCGCGCCCCGGACACGTCGTTGAGCTGGAATTTCCGGTGCAAATGACCAGCGAAATCGACGGTACAGTCTTCCTGCTGAATGGTAATACCGAGCAGGGTATCGGGGGCTTGAAGCTGGAGCTTCTGGATGACCGGCTTGAAGTTGTCGGTCAAACCACGAGCACCTGGGACGGCTTTTACATTGTCCCCGCTGTGCTCCCCGGGGATTATTGGCTGAGAGTCTCTCCCGAGCAGCTTCGTCGTCTGGATCTGGAGGATACCGGATTCAGGGTGGTGAAGGTGCTTGAGGATGGCGCTTTTGTCAGTGGCATGGACATGTGGGTGGTAGCGGCTTCGTCGCCATTATCACGCCCGGTACCTGACCAGCCTCTATTGGGGTCGAGGGCAAGAGTGGCTGTTGCAGGAAACAGTAATAACTACCGTCAAGAATCCTGGATACGGAGCCAGCCCGGCTCTAACTTCACCATTCAATTGATGGCAGCAAGCTCTGAAAATGCGGTGCGAAACTATATCGACGATCATGGACTCAAGGGTCACGCGGCTTATTTTCGTTCGGAGTATCGCGAGGCGCCCTGGTATTCGGTCATTTATGGTAGCTTCGCGACCTATGAAGAGGCTAGGAGGTCGCTTGAAGGGTTGCCGCTGTCGTTCAAGACTGCGTCCCCGTGGGTGCGTCGGTACGGTGGCGTACAGGGTTTTTTGAAATGATTGCAGTGATTAATCAGATTTTCGCCATCAATCACTCTCCGTATTGCGTGTTTACTTGAGGATTAATTTCTGTCAGATATTTCCTACGCCTTTACCGTAGCAATGCACGGAATGTGTCTTCGGCGGTTTGTTTGGGCATTTTTCCAGTCAAGACGTCGGATATAAAAAGCCTTCTGTTATAGCGTCACACGCGGCGCCTCCGTTGTTTTGACCTTTTGTTGATGGCGTGGCTTTGTCCGTGACTTATGTGGTCAAGGCAAGAACCACAGCATACTAAGAACGGGCGTTAATGCCCCAGTGTCATCTGGCCAGCTAATTTCAGGATATGGCCTCTGTTCTGGCAGGATCAGTTACGGAGATTCGAATACAGTTATTGGCAAAAGCTTTTTCAGTGCCCCAGCATTGAAGAGTGCCCGGAACACGGTTGTTTCTTGTTCGGCACGAAGCTGTCTTTGCAATCGCACTTGCGACATAGATGTGTTGGCTGCAGAACAAGGGACTAGATTTTACCAAAAACTGGCTCATCGACAGGGCCTTTACAGGGGTTCAAGGCCTCCCGAAAGCTAGTTGCACGCAAATTCGACTACAACCAATCTCCATAGAATAACTAAGCGAATGTCGAGCACCCAAGTACGTCACACAAACGTTATTATACGCTAGGCCAACTTTAGCATGCATTTTGAATTATGTAGCATACTAGCCAAGCTAAAGCTCAATCAACCACATGTGGGTAACTAAGTGGGTAATTCAAATTTTATAGAACAAATAACCGCTAATATTCAGATTGTTACACAGCATATTAGGTGGACGCCGTCTCCACCAACCAACCCAAAAAAGCCCCTGATTTCAGGGGCTTTTCTCATTCTACACTTCCAATAAAGTCAGTAAAAGCTCGCCCGTCACCCCCTGACCAGCTTAAGTACCCGCTCCAGCATCGGATCTCTGCCCTCCTCACGGCCCTTTCGACCAAGATAATGCAGGCGGATATGGGGAGGGATACCAACATCTTCGTAAAGCTGACCATCGTAGGCCCGGTAGATCTCGTTGGACAAAGTCAGGTGCCAACCATTTGGCAGGTGACGTTCAAGGGTATCGGAAAGGATGCCCTGGGTGGGCTCGCCAATCAGTGTGAGGCGCGGGTGTTGCAGTAACGAGAGCACGAAAATTTCTGCGGCACTGGCCGTCAGCTCGCTGGTCAGCACAAACAGGTTGCCACGGTAGGTCTCGCTGGCAGGGACGACATGGACCGCCTGCTTGCCGGTGAAGCCGGTGCCATGACGGGCGGATTTAGTAAACGCCAGCCGCTTGCGATCCATCAAGAAGGCAGCGAACTGCAGCGCTACGCCATCATAGCCCCCGCCGTTACTGCGGAGATCCACAACCAGGTTAGGAAGCTCGCCAACATCGGCCAGCACCTTCTGCATCACGCCTCCGCTGGCAGCCAGGTCGGCCGCGGGCTCGCCGGTCTTGCCACTTTGGCCGGCCATGGCCCGGATATTCATGTAACCGACGGCGTCATTAAGACGACCCCACTCCACGAGACGGTTGCCGCCGTGGCTAACGCCACTTGCGAGATAGTCCTCATGGATGACATCGTGCAGCCATTCTTTCAGGTCGCCCAGGTAGCTGGTGAGTTCGCGGTCATCGTTGGCGTCTTCCAATTCCCGTGTCAGCCGCCGGTAAAGTGCGGGTTGAGCACCGGCGCTGTAGTGGCCCCAAGGTGTATGCAGACGGATATGGCCGTCCTTCAACGGTCGTAGCATGGCTGCCATGGTGGCAAACAGAGTTTCTCTTGAGCTGTCCGAGTGAATCTGCGAGTGATAGGTATGGTACGCCTGATCCCAGGCCACGCCTTTCAGTTCAAAGAGGGCGTACTGCTCGGCGAAGATTCGCCAAAAGATTTCGAAGTTGTATTCCGGGTCTTTCGGGTCATGTCTCCGGGTTTCAGCGACGTTTGCGGGTAACGCTTTCAGGCGACGAAAACTGACGCGCGCCACACCGCTGACACGATGGACACTGAACGCCTGCCCACCCGGCGAGACTACCAGATCTTCGTAATAATGACTTAGTTCCGCAAGGGCGCCCGAGTAAAGCTTCAGGCAACTGATGGTGGTTTCTTCAAAAAGGGTGTACCGGTCGCTCTCTATCCGCAGTATTTTACCGTAACCTTGCGAACGCCAAACGCCCTGCAGGTTGCTGAAAACAGGGGTAGAAAGAGAGTCATTACGCTTTTGGCCAGCCTTCATAGAGCACTCCAGGTCCGTTTGTGCGACGCTGGGAGTCATGGGCCATGCGCTCAAGCATCGTATGGATTCTTATGAATACAGAGTAGCCAGTTAAGAGTTAAAAGGTAATTAAGCATCAAGATAACGATGACAGCGGGCTCCCATTCCGGCAGCTTACGCCGATTTTCCAGAGGGCAAGGAGGATTCTCGGATGTCGATACTCATCACAGGCGCCAACCGCGGCATAGGCAGCGCATTGGCCAGCGAGTGGCTAAGCGTAGGTAAAGAAGTCATTCAAACCGCCCGAAACTCCCCTGGCATGGAGTCGCTCGATGTCGCCGATCCCGCCAGCATCAAGCAATTCGCAAAACGCCTCGACGGGCGCCCAATCTCCACTCTGGTCTGCAATGCCGGCGTTTCTCTGGATAAATCCGACGATCTGGAGACGGGGTACGCACCGGAAGACTGGGCGCAATCTTTTGCCGTTAATGTAACCGGTGTTTTCCTGATGGTTCAGGCGATGCTGCCGAACTTGCGGGCCAGCCGGGACGCTGGCGGGGCCTCGAAAATCGCCATCATTGCCAGCCAGATGGGATCACAGAACTCACCGGTCGGTGACCGGCTAATTTACCGCGCATCCAAAGCAGCAGCCATTAATCTGGGGCGGAACCTGGCAGTGAGTCTTGAAAGCGAAGGGATCGCTGTGGGCATCTATCACCCGGGCTGGGTGGCAACAGACATGGGAGGTGGCTCAGCGGACCTGACCCTCGAAGAGGCCATGCAAGGGCTGCGGAAACAGATCGATGAGCTCAGATTATCCGAGACCGGTTGCTTTAAGTCCTGGGACGGTACCGACTGCGAGATGTGAGCGCCGGTAGGCGAAGTCAGCCATCACTCTGCCGCAACAACTTCTCAAGCAAAAACGCCTGCATCACCTGCGCCGCTGGCGCGAGCGTTCTGTTGGCTGCTTTCACCAAACCTATCCGGCGCACTACCTCTGGATCGTGCAGCGGAATAAAGCGCAGATTGGCGTTGTGTTCCGGAAAGGCCAGCCTTGGCAGGGTTGTAATACCGGCGCCGGCTTCCAGCATTGCAATCAATGAAATCATGTTGGATATATAGAAGGCACTGTTTTCGACCAGTTCGGCCGCCGCAGTGCTCATCAGCAGCCTGGAGGTGCCGTTGCGTATCAGCTTTTCGCCCTGCAGACTCTGCCAGCCCAATGTTTCAAGGGAAGCGAGAGGATGATCCTGGCGGCATACAACACCAATTTTATCCTCAAACAGGTGGGCATACTCCAGATCTTCATCGCTCTGCCATATGCTGGTAATCCCCAGATCAACTTCCCCATGCGCCACCATCTGGCATACGTAGTGAGCGTTTTCATCGTGCAGGCTGATGTTTATATCCGGGTAGCGGCCAATGAACTCTGCCAGCAAAGCCGGCATGATTCGGCTGGCAACTGAGGGCACCGTGGCTATGTGTATATGCCCCTGGGTGCCGTCTGCGTGACTAACCACGTCCTTCGCCATCCGGTCGTGCTGGCCAACCAGATCACGAAATCGGGGTATGCAGTACTCGCCAAAAGGCGTGAGCCTGTTTTTCGAGCCCCGCTCAAAAAGGTTCTGCCCAAGGCGTTGCTCAAGTTCACGCACCGCCATGGAAAGTGCTGGCTGCGTTCTGTGCAGTCGTCTGGCAGCGCCGTGAAAGCTGCCTTCTTCAACAACGGTGATGACGTACCGCAACTGCTGGATTTTCAAGTCTGACACTATGCCCCCAGTATATAAGAATAGTTTATCGTTTAATCTTTATTATTGATTATTCTTATTATGCCACCTTCGTTACCATGAAGGCATCGCAATAAGGAGACAATCATGACCAATTCTCACCCGCTTTATATCAATGGCCAATGGGTAACCGGCGACACCAGCATCACTAACATTAATCCGTCAGACCTCAGTGATGTTATTGGCGAGTTCGATCAAGCCAGCGCCCAGCAAACCAACGACGCCATCAGCGCAGCACAAAAGGGTTTTGCACAGTGGAGCAAAAGCGGCCTTGAGCAACGCTACAAGATTCTGATGGCCATTGGCGACCAGCTGATTGCGCGTCAGGACGAGCTGGGGGAATTGCTGTCCCGCGAAGAAGGCAAGCCATTGGCGGAAGGCAAAGGTGAAGTCTATCGCTCCGGCCAATTTTTCCACTACTACGCGGCGGAGGTGCTGCGCCAGATTGACGAGCGTGCAGACTCTGTCCGGCCGGGAGTAGAAATCGATATACGGCGTGAACCGCTGGGTGTCGTAGGCGTGATCAGCCCCTGGAATTTCCCGATGGCCACAGCCGTCTGGAAGATTGCACCGGCACTGGCCTTCGGTAACGCAGTAGTATTCAAACCCGCCAACCTCGTGCCCGCCAGCGCATGGGCACTGGCCGAGATTATCAGCAAGCAGGATCTGCCCGCAGGCACCTTCAACCTGGTGATGGGCTCTGGTGGTGAAACCGGCGAAACCCTGATCAACAGTCCGGACATTCAAGCCATTACCTTTACCGGGTCTCTTGAAGTGGGCCGTCGGGTCGCCGCGGCCACCGTGGGCAATCTGGTGAAATGCCAGCTTGAGATGGGCTCCAAGAACGCCCTGATCGTACTCGACGATGCCGATCTGGATCTCGCCGTAGAAGCCGCCTTTAACGGTGCCTATTCCGGTAGCGGGCAGAAGTGCACCGCATCTTCTCGTCTGATCGTAACCGATGCCGTCCATGACGAGTTCGTTGCAAAACTGAAGGCTCGGCTTGAGCAGGCCAAAGTTGGCCACGCGCTTGAGGCCGGCGTACAGATCGGCCCCATTGCTGACAAGCGCCAACTGGATTCCAACATGGCGTGGATTGAACGCGCCAAAGCCGACGGCGCTACCCTTGCCTTCGGTGGCTCTCTAGTTGAAGCCGAAACCGACGGGTATTACATGGCACCGGCGTTGTTCACCGACACCACGAACACCATGGCAATCAACCGTGATGAAGTGTTCGGCCCAATCGCCTGCGTGATCCGGGTTGCCGATTACGAAACCGCACTGACCACTCTCAACGATACTCAGTACGGGCTGACTGCCGGGATTATCACCAACTCCCTCAAGCTCGCATCCGATTTCAAAGCGCGGGCACAAACCGGCTGTGTGATGGTAAACCTGCCCACTGCTGGCACCGATTACCACGTGCCTTTCGGCGGCCGTAAAAACTCCAGCTTTGGCCCCCGCGAACAGGGCCAGTACGCCCGCGAGTTCTACACCGTTGTTAAAACCTGCTACGTGCGAGCCTGATGTGAGGGAGAATTCCATGCTGACTATTGATGGACTTCAGTATTCCAACTGGTCCCGTGAGATTTTTGAGCAGATGCGTGCCGGTGGAGTATCTGCCGTACACGCTACGCTGGTGTACCACGAGAACACCCGTGAAACCCTGTCGCGCTTTGGCGACTGGAACCGGCGCTTTGAACAACACAGCGATCTGATCATGCCGGTCTATGAGGCAGCAGACATTGAGCGCGCCCGTGAAAGCGGCCGCGTGGGAGTGTTTTTCGGCGCGCAGAACTGCTCGCCCATTGAAGACGACATCGACATGATTGCGGTGATGCGCCGCCTCGGACTGATGATCATGCAACTGACCTACAACAACCAGAGCTTGTTGGCGACGGGCTGTTACGAATCCGAGGACACCGGCATCACCCGGTTCGGGCGACAGGCGATTGAAGAGATGAACCGGGTCGGCATGATCATCGACATGTCGCACAGCTCGGAAAGATCCACGCTGGACGCGATAGAGCTATCCGGCCGGCCGGTGATTATTTCTCACGCAAATCCTGCGTCTTTTCATCCGGCGAAACGTAACAAGTCTGACAGGGTACTAAAAGCCATAGCCGAAAGCGGCGGGCTGCTGGGATTCTCTGTTTACCCGTTCCACCTCAAAGACGGGCCAGACTGCACGCTGGAGAGCTTCTGCAACATGGTGGCCGATACCGCCGATCTTATGGGCATCGACCACATTGGTATTGGAACTGATTTGTGTCAAGGTCAGCCCCGCTCTGTGCTGGAGTGGATGCGTAACGGTCGATGGTCGAAGCAAATGGACTATGGCGAAGGCGACAAAAACAACGCCGGCTGGCCTGAACCGCTTACGTGGTTTCAGGACAATCGCGACTTCCCGGCAATTATTGAGGGGCTTCGGAACAAAGGATTTTCCGAAACAGAGGTAGAGAAAATCATGGGCCTGAACTGGCTGAATCAACTAAAAAGCGGCACCCGGACACTGAGCTGAGCGCGCGTGGCGACAGTGAAAAACAACGGGGCCCAAACTTAAAGGTAAGCGTTATGAAGAATAACAACCTCAAGCTGGGTGGTGACTATTCCATCGCCCAGCTTGGCGATCCGGTGGTGCTGGCGCTCAGCGTGGGTTTCATTGTTCTGTTCGTTGGTTTCTCGTTGTTCGATCTCAAAGCCGTGGCCGATCTTATTGGCAACGGCTTTGCCTGGACCGCCAAAGTGTTTGGCACATACTTTCAGATGCTGCTATTGGCAACCTTTTTTATTGCTATCGGGCTGGCCTGCACGCCTGCGGCAAAAGCCAAAATAGGCAATCTGGACAAGCCGGAAATGAGCACGTTTCGCTGGCTCTCGATAATAATGTGTACTCTGCTTGCGGGAGGCGGCGTGTTCTTTGCCGCCGGCGAGCCGATTTATCATTTTGTTGTGACACCACCGGCCTTCACTTCAGAGCCCGGCACTGCAGCCGCAGTTTCCCATGCTCTGGCGCAATCGTTCATGCACTGGGGCTTCCTGGCATGGGCCGTTCTGGGCACACTGGCAGCCATAGTGCTGGCCCACACCCACTACGTGCAGGGCAAACCGCTGCAACCACGAACCCTGCTTTACCCGGTGTTTGGTGAGCGCGTAATGAGCGGCTGGCTCGGCAGTGTTGTCGATGCCTGCTGCGTTATCGCCGTGGTTGCCGGCACGGTTGGCCCTATCGGTTTTCTGGCTACCCAGATGAGCTTCGGGCTCAGTGAGCTGTTCGGCCTGACCGACGGTCTCGGGACGCAAATGTCCATTCTGGTGGTTCTCGCCATTATTTACGTAACCTCTGCCGTTACCGGCATTCACCGTGGCATCCAGTTCCTGAGCCGGTTGAACGTGTTCCTGGCGCTGGCAGTTGCCGCCATCATTTTCATCTTCGGCCCTACTCTGTTCCTCACCAACACCTACTTTCAGAGCATGGGGCAGTACGTTTCCTCATTCATGGAAATGGCGACCATGACCGCTGAAACCGCCCCCGGTTGGTGGATGAAATGGTGGACGGTGTTCTTCTTTGCCTGGTTTATCGGTTATGCACCGCTGATGGCGATCTTCGTTGCCCGCATCTCCCGTGGCAGAAGCATCCGGGACATGATCCTGGCAGTGGCGATTATGGCACCTGTAGCGACCACTATCTGGTTCACCCTGTTGGGCGGCTCAGGCATCTACTACCAGATGACTGGCGTGATCGACCTCACTGAAGCCCTGAACAACTTCCGTTTTGATGTGGCCACCCTCACGGTTGCGCAGGCGCTTCCGGGCGGCGCGTTCATGGCCCTGGCCATTCTCGTACTGACCACCATTTTTGTAGCCACCACCGGCGATTCCATGAGCTATTCCATTGCGGTTGTAAGCTCAGGCCACGATGAACCGAATACCTTTGTACGTGCGTTCTGGGGCTTGGCCATGGCGGGCATGGCGGCCATCCTCCTGTATATGGGGGCGGGCCAGATAAGCGTACTTCAGCAGTTCATTGTGATAACGGCGATTCCGGTTTCACTGGTTCTTTTGCCCTCGCTGTGGCTTGGCCCCAAAGCGGCTTACGCCATGGCGCGGGAGCAGAAGATCATATCCTAGCAACCTGAAAATATTAGCCTGACAACAACAATGTGAACAGGCAAGGGTGACATCATGATTTCAGCAACCTCTGCATCCGCACCGAATAACCTGCGCCCCGCGAGCGAGGTTATGAAGCTGGAACGACTTGGCAGTATGTTTGCCAGCAGGCTCAGCTTTGTAAGATCGCTGATGCGAAAAATGATCACAGAACGATGGAAGATTACGAACACGGTGTTTGATCTGGATTCCAGGGGCCACGGCCTTGCGGTCTATCGCATCACAACACCGGGCAACTGCTACCACTGTGTGATTTTTTCGCGGGACCTGGCACCGGACCAACGCTCCGACCGGGTGATTGCAGAAGCCTGGGATGTCACCTTTGCTCTGGTAGAGGGTGAAGTAGAAAATTCGTTGCTGGAGCAGATGGCCGCCAACGTGCCTTTGCAGGAAGCCGGGCGACAGCACCCGAGAGTTTTCGTAATCTCCCGGGCCAATAAAAGCCTGCGCAACTTCAGCCAGTTTGTCGGGGCACTGGCGGCTGGCCAACAGCCCGATCCCGCTTGGCTGACCGCCGTGGGCTACCTTTACAGAACCACCGCAGTGTATGGCAACGGTAAATTCGGCATCGCCGACTTTGCCCGGCTTGAACGCAATACGGACTTCAACCGCCCGTTTGCGGCTCAGATGCTCGCCGTCTATGTGCTGCGTCAATTCTCGATTGAACAGCTCAACCACCTTGCAAAGGTACAGTCACCAGAACAGGCCATACCCTTGCACCCCGAACTGCAACGCTACCTGGGTGTTGGCAACTCGACAGGGCTTGGTATGGCGCCCTTTCTCATTAATCATCCACAACTGATTCAGCAGTGGGTTTACGGCAGAGAACGCGCACTCGCCAGCGCCCGGCAAGAACCTGCCAATGAGCAAACTCATACGAAGTTGCGCGCACTGTTGGCCCGCGCCCTCAAACACCTGCAGCAAACCCGAACTGAAGACCAGGAACAGACGCTCCGCAATCAGGAAACAATCATCTCTGTGGCAGAAGTCATAAACTGGCTGGATCGGACTCTGGCGCACCATACGCTTTACGAAGAACTCATCAGCTGGGCCCGGCAGCACTGCTCCCTGGAGGCTCAGGAACTCATCAATACCATGCTGATAGAGCTTTACCCGGAATTGGTAGACCGCCTTGATGACGAACTTGGCTGCCAGGAGTCCATGGATCTACAGCCGGATATGAAAGCCCGGCAACTGAAAGATCTGATCGACCGGAAGTTCAGCTGGGCCCTGACTTACCGTGAAGACTGCCCGGACGACAATTACTGGTTCTGGTATCGCTCCGCTGAAAAAGAAGAGCCCAGGCTGGGCATTCGCGGAGCCGAATCCGGAGCCGAAAAAGAAACCGCTCTGGCGGTCGGCCCCCGGATCAGCCGCTGCCACGCCAAGCTTGAACGCTTTATTGAGCAAAGCCCAAACGCTATGGTGGTGGAATTCCTCATGGCGCACCCGGAGCAGAAGGAGTGCGTGCGCCGCATTCAGACTTTGGGTGACACACCCTACGGCGAAATTCGCGCCAACCTCTGGCACCGGGACATGAAACCGATGCACCTGTTGAGAACCAAACTGTCGTTCTTTGGCGCCAGCCGGTTTGATCCGAAATCCGACCGCTGGGTGCGCATTACGCTGTTCCAGGGAGCACCATTGCCTTGCGAGTTGAGCAACCCCGAACTGTCGCCGGAACAACTGGATGACTGGGGATTCCCGTTGGAACCCATCATTGATACCGGCGAAAACGATCAGGCTATGCGAGGTGGCGCACAGTGAAAGTTTCATTCAACGAATTGCAGGGGCTATCCCGAAAAGCGTTCAGTGGCATCGGGTTTGACGATGGCGATGCCAATGATGCGGCAGACGTAGTCGCCTGGATGGAGGCGCATGGACTCGGCGGCATTACAGCGCTAAAAAAGGGCCTGGACTTCCTGCTTAACGAAGATAAATCACAGTCTCCTGAGCTGATCTACCAGGACGCAGATTTATGCGTCATGGATGCCCACAATAAAACGATACTGGGCCATGCCAGCCTGGCCATTGAGCTGGGCTACGCGAAATGCCGAGCCCGGGGGCTTTCGGTAACCAAGATTCGCCATTGCCACAACCGCATGCTGATTGTGGGGTACCTGTCGCGCATTGCCCGTCGCAACATGAGCGTAACAGCGTTCTGGCGTAACGCCCATGAACCACTTACAGAAATTCTGGTGAGTTTTAAATCCGGTGACGCCGAGCCGGAGATTTGCATGTACAGCCTGCCATCAACCCCGGACGACACCGAGCCCAATGATGGCATAACTCTGGTCATGGTGAACCACGTAAACCTGTTGCCGGATCTGAAAGCGGACGCGCCACTGAACGACCTTTTACGCCAGGATCGTGACGCCATGGCGAGCTGGCATGAGCGCTCATTGGTTGAAGGAATCGAAGTAGACACCGCACTGTGGGAACGACTGAAAACACTGGCAACAAGGATGCTGGTGGAAGCGTCTGACGATTCACGCCGGGGTGCTGGCGCCGGCACAAATGACAACGACTGAGGACATACACATGAACCCGTATCCGGTTAATACAAACTTGCCTGCCTCCAAATCGCCCCTGGCTTGGGCGACCGTGGGTAATGGCATTCTGTTTACGGCACAGATCCCCATTGATACCGAAGGCAAGGTTGTGGAGGGTGGCATCGAGCCACAGATCATTCAGACGCTGGCCAACCTGAAACACACCCTGGAAAGCGCCGGAAGCCGAGTATCCGACCTCACTCAGGTGGTTATCTACGTGACGGACCGGGAACATCTGGCCACCGTTAATCGTGTATACGCAGATTTCGTATCAGAGCCCTTCCCCAACCGGGCGGCGATGATTGTGTCAGGATTTGCACGGGAAGAAATGCTGGTGGAAATCCTCGCCTATGCGGTTGTTCCCTCACCCACGGGCAGCCACCCGTATTAACATTTCGGCTTTATCTGATGATAACAGCACATAAGCTTGCTATCTTTAACCCTTATCACCTTTGAATTCCCCCTGAAGCTCGTCGGTTTTCGGGGGATCTTTTATCTGAAAGGATCGGGTTATGTCCAACAAAGCCAAGCAATCCCAGAAACTCCTGCTGTTCAGGCTGTCAGGCTCCCGGCTGTTCGGGATTGGAACGCTGAAAATCCGCGAAATACTGCCCTACAAACCGCTGACAAAACTTCCGCACAGCCACCGTGCTGTCGTTGGAACAACCAGCTTCCGCGGCTCCGCTGTACCGGTGATTGATATGGCAGTTGCGGTTGGCTATCCGGCTTTAACACCGGAGGAGCTCAAGGCTTCGTCGATTATCATTACCGACGTGCAGCGTCAGGAAACCGGATTTCTCGTGCGCGGCGTGCAAAAGATCATTGAAACGGACTGGAAGAAGGTAAAATCACCACCGGCAGCACTGGGCGATAAAGCGTTTATAACCGGTCTGCTGGATGTGGAGGGCGACATCATTCAGCTGCTGGATGTCGAGCTGTTGCTGGCGAACGTATACCCCGATTCACTGGAAACCGGCGAAGTAGCGCTTACCGACGTACAGGGCGAAACTCTCAGAGCCCTTAATATTCTGTTGGTGGATGACTCCCGCATCGCCCGGAAACAACTGTGTGACGTGCTGGATGCAAAGGAGATCCCCTATCAGGTCACCACCAGCGGTGACGAAGCCCTGCAAATTCTTCTGAAAGACAACGAACTCGGGCAGCCGGTTGATATTCTGGTGAGCGATATTGAGATGCCCGGGCTCGATGGCTACGAACTAACGTTCGATGTGCGGGACAACGGCGCGCTGAAGCAGCCTTACATCATTTTGCACACCTCACTGAACAGCGAGATGAGCCTGAGTTATGCCAATCAGGTGGGCGCCAATGAGGCGCTTACGAAGTTTGATGCTGACGAGCTTTTGCAAGCGATGCTAAGGGGCGCGAGCGAGGCCGAGTAACCGGAGGGCTCGCGCGCCGGCCTACTCGGCCTGCGGCGGCTCTGCTTGCAGCTCTTGCGCGAGCACACGGTTTTCGCCCCAGCTTCGATAGACTCGCTCCATCACTCGTTGCAGTTCCTCTTCCCCCACATCCGCAGGCTCACCACGCTCTAGTGGATCGTAGTGAAAGATGTAAAGTCGGGAGGTGAACTGCTCAAAAGGCAGAGACGCTTCACCGAATCTCTCGCCGCAGCCCTCCGTGCCGACGTGTACATCATCGCCCCAGCTCTGGCCGCTGTCGTTGTTCGGATTGTAAAAATACACCCGCATCTCGCCTTCCGGGTCCAACGCCACCCGAAGAATTGTTATGGCGTGCCAGCCAATAAAACGCGCGGCCCTGTCCGTTACCGCAATACCGGCAGGTTGAGGATGTATGAGCGGCTGATTACCGTTGTAGTAAGGGTGATAGCTGGCGTAGAAATGCCGGATAAACCCTTCCAGGTCATCCAGATTACCGGTGGCCACATCCACGTTTATGGCAAAACCTCGCCCTGCAGACCAGCCGTGGAATTCCGGATTCACCCATCGATGTGGATCGCCTTCGCGCCCGATGCACATACGGCCCATCTCGCCGTATATTCGATCAAGATGTGGCACTACAACCAGAGATACCGGATCCAGATCAAAGGTGACTTCCGAAGCCACGCCACCAAGGCTGCGCGCTGAGGAAACTGGCTGACCTTCAAAGTGCATGACAATTTCGTTGTCACGAGCTGCCCAGGCAACCATCTGCAACAGATAGTCCGGATCGTTGTAGGCCCACATGGAAAGCGCCCGGGCGGATTGGCAGGTCGGGTTGTTTCCCTGACCAACGCCCAGCGGCTGCCCCAGAATATTCAGCACGCCCTGAATCAACCAGGCGCCGGCTTGCGGCTGATAGCCGTAGGCAAGCTGCAGGCGCTCACGGGCCTGCGGGCACAGGTTCAGCCGGGCCTGACGCCAGAGCGCAGGCGCTACCGGCGGCTGATAGAGAATGCCCCGTTCCAGCAAGAGCGCCAGGCCGTATAGGCCCTGTGCAGTTTCGGGGAAAATACCCTCGGTGATCAGGGTATAAACAAGCTCCCGATAACACATCAGGCAGTCGCGACCTGTGCTGGAGAGCCCCAGCGCTTCACTGAGAAGATTGTCCTGGCCTTCCAGGATGTAGCGTACAAAGGATGCATGGTAGGGAGACACCAGGCCGGTGTCGTGCATGGAGCGTGCAAACCCGGTGGCTTCATTCTGCAATGTCTGGGAATCCATGGATTCCAGACGCTGCTGATAGACCACGGTGCCCGGATCCTCACTGCATCCTCGCGTCGGGCCATAAAGGCTGGAGATGAGCCGATCTGCCCCGCGCCCGGCACTGCCGAGATCGGCATCTGGCTCCGCCCGGCAAATAGCAATCTGTGTGATCATCTTGCGCACACCAGCTACCTGAATCGGCCGCTGCTGCAGAATCCGCCAGATTTCTTCAATCAGGCTATCGATAACATGTTCGTAACCAATGTGCCGAGCTACGTGCTGCACGACCTGCTGGCTGATAAGTGCCAGCTTGCCCTGTTCGCGCTCAGCTTCGCCGGTCATGCCAAACAACAGGCCGAGATTGATTGCGAGAACCTGAGTCAGATAATGGTGAGCCTGCTCGGCAGAGACCGAGGGGTGCGAATACGTGCCGCGAGCAACCGCCAACAGGCGAAGCTCACTGAGCGCTTCAATAACCACCGTGTCTGTATTCTTGCTTTGCAGCGCGTAGGTCGTTAATGAGGGGAGCAGAATCGCCGGCTCCGCCCAGTCTGTGCCAGCAAAAACCCCGGCGTTTTCCAGGCGTTCTGCTCGCGCTTCAACGATTGCGCAGCCTTCCGGCTGCAGCAGTATCCTGCGGACAAGATCGAATACCGGCGGCAACTTGCCAAGCTTGGCAAACGACCGGCTTTCTTCCAGAACCCGAATCGAGTCGTCCAGCTTTAGCGCCAGCTTTTCCAGATTCACAACGGGAGCCGTATTGCCCGATAGTTGATCGTTCAAACGATGTTCCTCAGGGCCTGAGCCAGGCCCTATAGTTGTTAATGCATCGCCCGATTATACATAGAAATCCAGATCTTCCTGATGTTTCAGCAGATCACGCATAACGTACGGATCCTCACCGAAGAAATACACCAGGCCCCAGTGGGTGCCGAACGCAGTACGCTTGGTGACGGTTTCTTCAACCGGCGGCGTCAGTTCATGGGATTCAAAATACTCGTGATTCTCGGTTTCCTCTGGAATCTCGAGCTTGCTGACAACCCTGCGACGTGGGTACACGCCAAAGCAACCGGCGTAGCCTTTCGCATCCTCCACTTCTTTCGGGAAGAAGGCTTTGATTTCTTCCTGCGTGGTTTTGGGATCGAAAGCCAGAATCAGCCCCTGGTAAGCGTTAAAACCATAGGCCTTTTCAAGCAATTCAAAAACCTTGAACCCGGGTGGACGGTAAGCCACTTCACCAAAGTACATGGTGCTGTCGCTGGTCACGAAGTATTCCGGATGAACAAAACCGAAATCAATATCGAAGGTTTTGATCAGTTTTTCAATTTCACCGCGGATCTGGTCACGGTACTTTTCGAGATCCGGCGTGGCGGGCACGAAAACAGAATAGCCCAAGGTGACGTACTCGGAGATGTTCAGGAAGGCAATCTTGCCGTTATGGATCCACGCCTCTACCGCAAACTCCCAACCATCGAGGTGCGATTCCATGAGCACAGGGAATTCTTCGTCCGGGATGGAATCCACTTCATCCGGAGTACGGATTACCCGGTGGCCAAGACAACCCGCCTTATCGAAGGCTTTCAGGTGAATCGGGTCGTTGGGGTCGCCATCAAGCTTGAGCAGGGTCTGGTTAACTCGCTTGAGAAAGCGGATGACATCGCCTTTGTCGTGGGCTTCTTCAAATATACCGACACGAATGCCACCGAGTTGGGCACGGCGCTTCATCAGAGCTTTGTCACGCAACAGCATGGCTTGTCCGAATAATCGCGGCTTGTCCATCAGTACCGAGTTGATCGCGCCCGCCCACTCAACGGTTTCTTCAAACAGGGGAATGGAAACATCCACTCCCATATCCTTGAGGGTCTGGGCAATTTCGACGGAGCGGTCGTTGAGACGCTCAAAATTCCAGGGCACGTAGGGAATATCGTGTTCTTTGCAGTAGGCCTCTGCCCAATCCGGGGCAACAACTACGTAGCGGCGGTCGAATTTATCAGCAGCTTCTACGGCATTCAGGCTCCAGCCAAGAAGTGCGATATACCCTTTCTCCGGGTTATATTTTTGCTCGCTCATCGGCTTTCTCCTTGTTTCAATATGTCCTTTTACCCTACGCCGATGAGTGAAAATCGCAAATATCAGCCCAATTTCAGCTCAATTCCAGGGTGGCGAGCGTTCTTTCCCGCACCTTCCTCAGCAGCGCCTCATCGTCCACCAGAGACTGACCGTAGGACGGCACCATCCGCTTCATGCGCGCCTGCCACTCATCCGTTTTGATGTTCTCCGGGAAGCAACGCTCGATTACGCTGATCATCGCATTAGCGGCTGTAGAGGCACCTGGAGAAGCCCCCAGCAAAGCTGCCAGAGTGCCGTCTTTTGAAGCCACAATTTCGGTACCGAATTCCAGCTTTCCGCCGCCGCCTTCAGCCTGTTTGATAATCTGGACTCGCTGGCCGGCATTGCGCAGTTCCCAGTTGCCTTCCTCCGCTTCCGGAAAAAAGTTACGTAGCGCTTCGACGCGATCACTGTGGGACTGGAATACTTCTCCGATCAGGTAGCGAGTGAGATCCATATTGCTCTTGCTCACCGACAGCATCGGCTTGAGGTTGGTTGTGCGAACCGAGCCGAACAGGTCAAAGATGGAGCCCTGCTTGAGAAAACGGGTGGTAAAGCCGGCAAAGGGGCCAAACAGCAGAGCCGGTTCACCATTGATAATGCGGGTATCCAGATGCGGGACCGACATGGGGGGCGCACCAATGGGCGCCTTGCCGTATACCTTGGCGTGATGCTGCTTTACCACATCGGGCTTGCGGCACACCAGCCACTGACCGCTAACGGGGAAGCCCCCATAACCGCGGGCTTCTTCAATACCGGATTTCTGCAGTAACGGCAGTGCCCCGCCACCCGCTCCGAGGAACACAAATCCGGCTTCCAGCTTGGTCTGCTCACCTGTGTGCTGGTTTTTCACCCGAATTTTCCAGCGACCATTATCGCGCTGATCTATGTAATGCACCGGGCACCCCAGCATCAGCTCAAAGTTGGGCTGGCTTTGCAGGTACTCGACCAAATTCCGGGTCAGCGAACCAAAATCCACATCTGAGCCGTGACGGATGCGGGTGGCAGCAACTCGTTGCATCGGGTCCCGGCCCTGCACAACCAGAGGCATCCAGTCCTCCAGTTCCTGCGGAGATTCCGTGTATTCCATGTCGCGGAACAGGTGATGGGCACTCAGACGCTCATGACGACGCTTGAGGAAAGCCACATCTTTTTCACCCCAGACAAAACTCTGGTGCGGTGTACGATTAATGAATTTTGAAGGCTCGGGCAACAGACCCTGCTCTACCAGGTGCGACCAGAACTGCAGAGAAACCTCGTATTGAGCGTTGATCTGAAGCGCGCGCTCGATAGCCACATCACCGTCTTCAGTCTCGGGCGTGTAATTCAGTTCGCAGTATCCTGCGTGTCCGGTTCCTGCGTTGTTCCATCCATCCGTGCTTTCATGGGCAACGTGATCAAGACGCTCCAACATGACAATTTTCATGGACGGGTCGAGTTGCCTTAGCATTACACCGAGAGTGGCGCTCATGACACCACCACCGACCAGCACTACGTCTGCCTGTTTAACGGCCATTGGTTTTTCACCCTAGCTAGTTTTGAGCCTTTTACCCCTCCACGATCAGCGGAGGCGGTTGTCGGATGCGGGCCAGTCGCGAGGTAAATGGCGATGCCCTGTGCGTCCGCTAATGTATGTGTGCGCGCAATTATCCGGATTTCAAGAAAATAATAAATTGCGATTGCGAATCGTTGCGGGTCGGTGCGCGACCTTGAGACTGCGTTGTCTGTTTACGAACAATGGCTTGCGCCGGCTTATAGGTAATCATCCGGACACATAATGCGACAAGCTTTTCACGCATTTTCTCCCCTTTGACCCGCAATATCACCGCAACTTTAGTCTCATGCTCTTGCCACCCCGGGTCGCATCACTTCATCCGAAAGGGGCTGACCTGAACCGCTTATATGCGGTATCTTGCACACCGTCCTGGCACTTACACCCTTGGATATACGGGTTTGACGCCAGAATTGAACGGCAAAAGGTACCTGACTGAGGCTTATCTATGGGAATGGCTATTGGCGCAATCATCGCCGGCCTGGTATTGCTGGTCTGGAGTGCAGACAAGTTCGTGGAAGGCGCTGCTGCAACCGCCAAACATCTGGGCATGCCCGCGCTTCTCATCGGCATGGTGATTATCGGATTCGGTACCTCGGCACCGGAACTGGCCGTGTCCGCGATGGCGGCCTCCGATGGCAACCCCGGGCTTGCTTTGGGTAACGGTTACGGCTCCAACATCACCAACATTGCACTGATTGTCGGCCTGACTGCGGTGATCGCACCTATCGCGGTCCATTCTCAGGTCCTCCGGAAAGAGCTCCCCTTGCTTGTAGTACTCACCCTGATCGCAGGCGCGCAACTACTGGATGGCGAGCTATCTCGGCTTGATGGCTGGGTACTGCTGGCCGTGTTTGCCGTGGTAATGGGCTGGTCGATTTTCCAGGGCATGCGAGGCAAAGGCGATGCGATGGCCATAGAAACCAATGCGCAGATGGCCGGCGAACTGATGGCGATGAAAACAGCCATCATGTGGCTGATTATTGGCCTTATTCTGCTTGTCGTCAGCTCCCGCCTGCTGGTTTGGGGCGCAGTCACCATTGCGCAAAGCCTGGGTGTCAGTGACCTGGTAATCGGCCTGACCATCGTGGCAATTGGCACGTCGCTGCCAGAACTGGCTTCAGCTCTCGCCGCCGTGCGGAAGAACGAACACGACCTGATACTGGGCAACATTCTCGGCTCGGGTATCTTCAATACTCTCGCCGTTGTCGGGTTGGCTGCCGTTATCCAGCCACTTTCGGTGGCTCCGGAAGTGCTGTACCGGGACTGGACGCTGATGCTGGCCCTGACGGTTGGTCTGCTGGTTATGGGCTTGGGAATGACTGGCTGGCGTAAGGTCATCAGCCGGTTTGACGGCTCAATTCTGCTATTGGTCTATGTGGCCTATACCGGTTATCTGCTTTCTACCGTTGTTGCTGCCAGCACGAGCTGACAGCAACAACGGTCTGCACTAACTGTTTTCCTGAAACACCATCGCAATGGAATTCAGGCAATAGCGCTGCCCGGTCGGGGGTGGGCCGTCTGGAAATACATGCCCCAGATGGCTGTCACAGCGAGAGCAACGCACCTCTGTGCGGGGCATCCCAAGGCTTGTATCCTCAATATAGCGAATGTGTTCCTTGTCGAAGGGCTGGAAAAAACTTGGCCAGCCGGTACCGGAATCAAATTTCGCGTTTGAGCTGAACAGAGGAAGATCACAAAGACGGCAGTGGTAGGCACCATCAAGTTTGTTGTCCAGCAAGGTCCCACAAAACGGATGCTCTGTTCCGTGATTCAACAGCACCTGGCGTTCTTCAGGTGTCAGGCTGGCTGCTTTTTCTTCTATCTGCGCCTCGGTCAGTGGCGTCAGGTCATAACCTGCAGCAGAACTGCTCATTATTCATCTCCTCAGGCCAGGTTTTCCCCGGAATTGGAATCGACACTGGAATTGGCAGCCGTGTATTCCGGCTTGAGCCGGTCACTGAAGCCATCGACAAGTTTTTCCATTTTAGGAGCCGCCACTGCCATGATATATGGCTGGTAAGGATTCCGGGCGGCGAAATTCTGATGATTCGCCTCAGCCGGATAAAACGCTTCCAGCGGCTCTAAAGCAGTTACTACTGGCTCGGGATAGACTCCCGCCTCATTGAGCTGGCGAATATAAGCCTCCACAACCCTTTTTTGCTCAGGGGTTTCGTAAAAAACGGCCGAGCGATATTGCGTGCCCCGGTCATTGCCTTGCCGGTTCAACTGAGTCGGATCATGAGCAACCGAGAAAAACACCCGGAGTAGCTCACCAAAACTGACCCGGGCGGGGTCATAGTGCACATCCACCACCTCCGCATGACCGGTAGTGCCGGTGCACACGGCTCCGTAGTTAGCCGTTTCCTGCAACCCGCCAGCGTAGCCAGACTCCACTCGGTTTACGCCATCCATTGCCAGAATCACAGCCTCTACACACCAGAAACAACCACCCGCAAGAACGACTCTTTGCTCACCTTCTCCGGCTGGCAGATCCTGCTCGGGCTCCGGGAAGCGGCTACGGGCTACGTTCAGGCCGGGAATACTGCAAGATGATGGCATAAAGACCTCTGTTACGGATGTGAATGTCTACAGGTTACAGATTGTGGCTGCTAACCCACCATTTTTCCAACTGGAACTGTGATGGTAGTCAGAGCGCACTCTGCCTGCTTGTTAGAAAACTGAAATGGAAAAAGTTCCCGGCCACCGACATGAACAATGCAGCAACCGGGTTGCATCCCTTCTGTTGCCTACCATAATGAGAACGAGTGTATTGCAAAACAATGCAATGACCCGATGCAAGATCAGAGGATAACCGATGACCTCACCGGCCAGAAAACCGGAACACCAGGATGAACTTCTGGAGTACCGCCTGAGCCTGAGGCTTGGGCCGGTTCATGCTCGCCAGCGGCTGGGCATTGAGCGTGAGACTGAAGCCAGAGTGTTTGGCCGGGATCGCTCCTCATTTCATCTTGAAAACCTGACGTCTGCGCCCGGCTTTATCCGCTTCTGCCTGAGAATCTCGGGGCTCCTAGGTCGTGGACAGGCTAACAGCCGGCGTTTGGACACGGTTCACAATCGCTTTCTTCTTCCGGGCCTTCCTCGCTCCTTTGAGGATTTTCGCATTCTCCACCTGACAGACCTCCACGTGGATATGGATGAAGCAAATCTTCAGGCAGTTATACGGCAGATTTCTCCGCTGGATTACGACCTGTGCGTACTCACCGGCGATTACCGCAAAGAGACCTGGGGCCCCACTGAAGCCGCCCTTGAGGGCATGGCGCGGCTGCGAGATGCAATCCGGAGCCCGGCCTACGCGGTGCTTGGCAACCACGACAGTGTCCGCATGGTGCCAGCTCTGGAAGACATGGGCTACGTTCTGCTAATGAATGAGATGGTTCCGATAGAGCGAAGCGGTGAACACCTGTATCTCGCAGGGGTTGATGATCCGCACTTCTACAAGGTTCACAACCTGCACCGCGCTGGCGATGACATTCCCCCTGGTGGTACCAGCCTTCTACTCAGCCATTCGCCTGAAATATGGCGGGAAGCCTCCCACGCCGGCTACGATATGTTCCTCTGCGGGCACACCCATGGCGGCCAGATCTGCTTGCCCGGACGCATTCCACTCACACTGGATACCGACTGCCCGCGCCATCTAGGCCGCGGCTATTGGCGAGCAAACGGCATGCAGGGATACACGTCGCCGGGGGCAGGTACTTCTGTGGTTAACGTGCGGCTGAATTGCCCGCCGGAGGTGACTGTTCATACCCTCACACGAGGCCCGTCTCAGTGAGGCTGACGCCGGATTCCCAGGCGATAAAGCAAGGGCGATATCCACATATTGGATAGCGTGAAGAGCACAACAATCAACAACGCTTCCCAAGCTCCAACCAGCCCCCAGCTCATGGCCAGTAACACCGGCAAAGTGGCCTCAGGTACCTGATCCAACCACGACATGCGCTCGCTGGGGGCGAGCCCCAGCCGGCGCTTGATAAAACTGCTGAGCAGGTCACCGGTGAGTGCCAGCACACCGAACAACAACCCGAACAGAAATCCCTGCCCGGCAGCCAAGGCAAACAGTGCACAACTCAGGGCACCGGAAACGACCCCCCGCCAGGTTTTGCTTTTGCCCAGCAGCGGGCGACCATCAAACCATTTCCGCCCGGCATCCACCGGTGCTGACCAGCGGTGCCGGAAAACCTTTGCGGCAACCACTGGCGCGCCATTGGCCAAAACCAACATCACAAATAACTTCAGGGATATCAGCAAGCGCCGCTACTCCTGATCCGTTTATTTCAGGTGCCCCCTCCTTGGGTCAGCTTGAGCGGGTCCATCAGCTCCTCCAGCCGCTCCCGGCTGAGACCACTTCTCTCTTCTGCCACATCGATTACCGGCCGGCCAGTTTTATAGGCTTCCTTGGCAATGTCCGAGGCCAGGCTGTAACCAATTTCCGGATTCAACGCTGTCACCAGCACCGGGTTTCGGCCTACGCTGGCATCCAGCGTTTCTGTGTTTACAGTAAAGCCCCTGATCGCCTTGTCTGCCAGCATGCTGGTTGCGTTTCCGAGCAGGCCGATCATATCCAGCAGGTTGCCGCCGATCAGCGGCAGCATCACGTTAAGCTGAAAGTTACCAGACTGCCCGGCAATGGCATTGGCGCTGTCCAGGCCCATTACCTGCGCGCCTACCATGGCTACTGATTCGGGAACAACCGGATTCACTTTGCCCGGCATGATACTACTGCCCGGCTGCAAGGCCGGCAGGCTGATCTCCGCAAGCCCATGAATCGGGCCGCTGTTCATCCAGCGCAGATCATTGGCAATTTTGGTGAGCACAATACCCAGCCCCCGCAATTGCGCTGAGAGCGCAACCGGGCCATCCACCGAACTCAGCCCTACAAATTTGTGCTCCATGGAACGGAACGAGTAACCGGTGTTGGCTTTCAGGAGCTTCACAAACTGGCCGGAAAATTCCGGCAGCGCATTCACGCCCGTGCCTACGGCAGTCCCGCCCTGGGGCACCGCTAGCAGTTCAGCGACCGCCGCTTCAAGGCGCCGTTCAACCGCAAGAATCTGCTCTCGCCATGTGCGCAATTCCTGGCCAAGGGTAATTGGCATGGCATCCATGAGATGGGTGCGGCCGGTTTTTACCTGCGTGGAGAAGAGCGCCTCACGTTCGTAAATAACCCCACGCAAGTGCGTGAGCGCGGGAATAAGCCTCTCTGTTACACCAATGACTGAACTCACGTGAATGGCCGTAGGAATGACATCGTTGGAACTTTGGCTCATATTCACGTGATCGTTAGGGTGCACCTCCACACCTTTGCTGGCGGCAATGGCCGAAATCACCTCGTTCACATTCATATTGGTGCTGGTGCCCGAGCCGGTCTGATAGCGATCGACCGGAAACTGATCGGCAAATTCTCCACGAATAAGCGCCTGGCAAGCGTCCGTTATGGCGTCGCAACGGCTGTTGTCCAGGAGCCCCAGGCTGGCATTGGCCTCTGCCGCTGCCTGCTTGACACGGGCTACCGCCGAGATGAAGGCAGGCGGCATGGGCTGGCCACTGACCGGGAAGTTATCGATCGCGCGCTGGGTCTGGGCACCCCAAAGTGCGTCAACAGGTACGTGGACATCGCCCAGACTGTCGGTTTCTACTCTGGTTTGGATATCTACGCCCCTGGCTTTGTTTTCGCTCATGGCTCCTCCTGTACGGTTCCTGAGTCAGGATGGCTTACTGCACATCAAAAGGTGCGGCAGGCGAGCCTCCAGTCAGGCCGCCTGTCGCTGTCAGGTCAGAAAAAACCTAACGGGTTGATGTCATAGCTGGTCAGCATGCACTTGGTCTGCTGATAATGCTCCAGCGCCATCTTATGGGTTTCACGGCCAACACCGGATTTTTTGTAGCCGCCAAAGGCTGCGTGCGCCGGGTATGCGTGATAGCAGTTCATCCACACCCGACCGGCCTGAATGTTACGCCCTACACGGTAGGCACGATTGGTGTCGCGCGTCCAGACACCAGCGCCCAACCCGAACTCGGTATCGTTGGCAATCGCCACGGCTTCCTCTTCGGTTTTGAACGTGGTCACGCCTACAACCGGGCCAAAGATCTCTTCCTGGAACACCCGCATCTTGTTATCACCCTTGAACAGGGTAGGCTGAACGTAGAAGCCGTCTTTGAATTCGGCATCCATTTCCTCTATGCCGCCACCGGTGAGGACAACAGCGCCTTCCTGCTTGCCGATCTCCAGATAAGACATGATCTTGTCGAACTGCTCTTTACTGGCCTGGGCACCCACCTGCACGTCGGTGTCCAGCGGGTTGCCACGTTTGATGGCCTTGGTGCGCTCAACCACCTTCTGCATGAATTCTTCGAACATGTCTTCCTGCACCAGCGCGCGGGACGGGCAAGTGCACACTTCGCCCTGGTTGAAGAACGCCAGAACCAGACCTTCGACACACTTGCTCACAAACTCCGGCTCGGCTCTCATAACGTCAGAGAAATAGAGGTTGGGAGACTTGCCACCCAGCTCAACCGTTGACGGAATGATGTTTTCTGCCGCGCACTTGAGAATGTGCGAGCCCACAGGGGTAGAGCCTGTGAAGGCAATCTTGGCAATGCGCTTGCTGGTCGCCAGAGCCTCACCCGCTTCAATGCCGTAGCCGTTAACAATGTTGATAACGCCTGGCGGCAGCAGATCACCGATGACCTCCATCAACACCAGAATACTGGCAGGCGTCTGCTCTGCTGGCTTGAGCACCGAACAGTTGCCAGCCGCCAGGCAGGGGCCAAGCTTCCACGCAGCCATCAGTATCGGGAAGTTCCAGGGGATGATCTGCCCGACTACGCCAAGGGGTTCATGGAAGTGGTAAGCCACGGTATTGTGGTCAATCTCCCCCATGTGCCCTTCCTGGGCCCGGATGCAGCCGGCAAAATAACGGAAGTGGTCAGCCGCCAAAGGAATATCAGCGTTCAGGGTTTCACGAACCGCTTTGCCGTTATCCCAGGTTTCTGCGACCGCCAGCTTTTCAAGGTTGGCCTCAATGCGATCGGCAATTTTGAGCATGATATTGGAGCGCTCTGCCGGAGACGTTCTGCCCCAGGCTGGTGCCGCCTTGTGCGCAGCATCGAGAGCGAGATCAATATCCTCGGCGGAGGAGCGTGGAATCTCGCAAATAACAGCGCCGGTTACCGGCGTTATGTTTTCGAAATACTCGCCTTTAACCGGAGCAACCCATTCGCCACCGATGTAGTTCCCGTAACGGGATTTGAAAGAAACGACGGAACCGTCTTTTCCTGGTTGTGCGTAAATCATTGTCGTCACCTCTTGTTGGGTTTGTAAATGACAACGCGATCATTCGCGTTTACCCATTCACTGTAGACCTCAAACAACAATAGGTGAACCACCCGGAAGTTCTGACAGCTCCTGCAGGCAATCTTCCAGGAACGCCTCGGGGTCATCCAATACGGCTTCATCTGCCACCACACCGAACTGAACCTGCCCGGCATAGCTGACAATACTGACCCCTAACCCGATATCACCGGCCTGGGGCACCCAGAACATCTGCTCCGCAATCCGGCAGCCGGCGATATAGCGCGCCTCGGGAGTACCGGGCACGTTCGATACCACGGCACTGGCTTTGCGGTAAAAAACATCCGAAAGCGGCTGGCGTAGGGGTTCAGGAATGAGGGATGAACAAGCCGCCAGGCCCCAGGCAATTCCGGGCTGCCAGCTCTTTTTCAGCCGACGGGTTTCCTGCTTGATGCGATAGAGCCGCTCCAGAGCAGTCTCACCATCCACAGGCAAGGGCACAAACACTGTACCGAAGTAATTGCCGAGAGAATCCGGCTCCGGCTGCAAGTCCTCCGGCAAGCGGCTGCGGATATCAACAGGAACGGCAGCATGCATAACTGCGTCTTCCAGAGTCGCCCCGGAAATCCCGAGGCGCGGGCGAACCGCTGCCGCCACGCAGCTGAGCAGAACATCGTTAATGGTTACATTCGTTGCTTTGGCGATCGACCGGAACCGGTCGAGAGAAACCGGCGCAGACCACCGGCAATCGCGCCGGCCCAGCAATGGGCGCTTGAGATCAGAGGGCGTATCCTCCGACTCTGCCAGAAAGTCACTGAACTCATTCACCAGCTTTAAGCCGTTGCAGGCCATTTGGTTCAGCAACTCGCCGGCGTGTTCCCACTGGCCTTCCGACTCCTCGGAGTGCTTGTCAGTGTCCGTTTCCGGAGTGAAACTACTGCCAATCAACTGCTCAATCCGGCTTTTGGCCGCCGATATCCAGGGCGCCAGGTCTCCGGTTTGCCGGGCCCCGTAAACAGCAGGATACTGCTGCGGTGACGCCGGGCACAGGCGGTCAAAAATGTTTGTAAGAGATATTCCGTCGGCATAGCAATGATGCACCCGCAATAGCAATACCGAGCCGCCGTCGGCATTCGGAGCCAGCCAGAATTTCCACAGAGGTCGATAAAAAGGCAGGGGCTGATTCAGACGAGCAGAAACCCACTCCTGAAGGGCAGATTCCGTGAAACGGTCGAGCACCACGTCCAGATGATGCCTGAGGTCAAAAACCGGATCCGGCTCCCACCACCACGCGGGCGGCCGCTTGACCGGCATATACCTGAAGCGCTCCCAGGCCATCCAGTAGACCCGCAAAAACTCCCTGAGCCGGGGCGCGGTGAGACCATCCACCCGCATCATGACGGTAATGGTCATAGGGTTCCGGGAGTTCTCCAGAGCCAGCCAGGCTGAATCGGCAGGAAGCATAAGGTGCGTTTGCTCTTGGCTCAAACCCGAACGTCCCCGGAAGTGGTGGAGTTAAAAACACAGTGCCAGGCATTGTGCCAGACATCCACTAACGGCTCCACAAAGGCACCGGCATCCAGAGGTTACAAAACTTTACACGCTGATATCCCTTCACTTCTATACTGGTTATAAGCCTTGGTGTAATAGTTATTACACGCTATCGCCGTGCCGGGAGTGGAGGCAACATGAAAGCAAGCCATATACGCAAGCTGATCAAACCGATCGACAATGCCTATTCAGAGATGTTCTCGGGACGGGTCTATCGTGTTGGTGAAGGCGCTGTTTCTGTTCGCAATCACAGCGGCGAGGCACAGTACACCGTTATAGGCGTACATGGCTTTCTGGAAAACCATTGCTACTTTACCCAGACCTACGACGCACCGACCACAGAATTGATCCTTCTCACTTGCAGCAACTACCATATACCGGTAAACGGCGTAACACCGGAAACGCCGGAATGGGAAGTGCCGATCAAGCACCTGGAAGGCACCATTGAATACGATGCCTGCATTCTGAACCAGGCGATGACAAACCTGCCCAGCACTCGAAATCTGCGAGTTCACGGCCATTCACGGGGTGGCGCCGTGATTCTCGAGGCGATTAAACAACGGCCAGAACTCTACGAAGACGTAGAAGTAGTGCTTGAAGCGCCCGCGCTGCCGCAGGGCAAGATTCACCCGCTGGTGTCCGCCATCCTGGAGCCTGTCAGCCATGGCATGTGGCCT
Organism: Marinobacter sp.; assembly: GCF_048266785.1. Taxonomy (GTDB): domain Bacteria; phylum Pseudomonadota; class Gammaproteobacteria; order Pseudomonadales; family Oleiphilaceae; genus Marinobacter. Next base: position 129,728 of record NZ_JBLWYX010000008.1, on the reverse strand, counting down.
TGGGTGATCCGCTTGATTAACAGCGCACCCTCATCTGCCTATGGGCAAACCTTTTTCGGAAAAATGAACCCTCGCAAGAAACAGCTTCTAGGCAAGCTGTTTTACGCAACCCGCGACCACCTGACCATTGTTCGCAATATAGAGAACATCCTCGAGTGGATGGAGCGCACCGATACGGATGTTTACCGACACGTGCGCCATGGCACCTTCCTGATTGCCGGAGTAGACCGTATTCTTGATCGCCCGGCCATGCTTGCAAGCGCACGGAAGAGCCCGACCAGCATGCGCATAATCGAGACCCAGGCACCAAGCCACTTCGTTACTCTCGACAGCAAGGAATGGCTGCCAGGCTTTGAATCCCTGCCTGTTGCCGCCCAAGGCTGAAGCCAGGGCTTACTGCACCCACGCTTATCCTCCGGTAAACTACCCAGCTCTATTCAAATATCTACACAGATCAACCGGAGCTGGCCCCATGTATCGTGAGCGCCTTGTTGGCACGGAAGTGCGCTCAGAAAGCGCCCGCCGCTTGCAACAGCTGTTACTGGACTATCACGACTTCCGGCATTACAAAGCAGACCACAGGCTGCTCGACAGCGCGCTCAGCGTTGCAGACTGGCAGGCCAGACGCCTGAAACAGACCCACAAGGATCTGTATCAGCACCCTGGCTATAAGGGTGGGTTGGAATTCCTGCTCACCGATCTTTATGCTCCCGCCAACATGACCCGGCGCGACGACAACATAGACCGGGTCTTTCCAAAAATAGTCAAGTGGCTGCCAGACCACCTGCTGGATACCCTTTCCGGACTGGTGGAGCTGAACCTGATTACCCAGCAGCTGGATCTTGAGCTGGCCGAACTGCTTGATGAGCGCGACATGCATGCCAGAGTGGTCACCGTTGAGCACTACTGCGAGGTGTATCGCGCCAGCCAGAAACTGGAGCAACGCCAACACCAGGTGATGCTGGTCGCCGATGTCGGGCAACAGCTCGACCGCTATGTGCGTAACCGCACGTTGGGTTGGTTGCTCTCAATGAGCAAGACACCCGCAGAAATGGCTGATCTGAGCGACCTGCACGATTTTCTTCACAGGGGGTATTCGGCGTTCCGGAAGATGGACAAAGTGAACGTACTGATTGACCGGCTGGTGACCCGGGAGCAGCAGGTTATGGACAACATTCTCAGTGGTCACCCGGAGCCTTTTGTGCTCCCGGACGACCTTTAAAAAGGAGTGTCCCTGCTGCTTTCTGAAAGGCAGATCAGGCCTTAAGAATCTGATCCAGCTTGCTGTGAATCTCCTGCTCAATCCGTGATTTGAAAGGCCGCAGTAACATACCCAGCTCCAGATGCACGTTGAGGTCGTCGCCAGTAATCTTCAGGTGGCCTTTAACACCCGAACGTTTGAACTTGAGATGATCCCCTTCCCACTGGTAATCGAGCTCGAACTTGCTGGAGAGATCCTTGGCAAGGGCTTCTGCCGCTTCGCGGGCATGTTCTTTATCAAGAGTGTGGGCGCGATGTACATCGATTACGGACATGAATCAGTTTTCTCTTCAAAATTGAAAGGTTTTACAGTGTAAGACGGTATTTAACGTCTAGCCACCCTTGTAGCAACCCCGCCAAGCGTTAGAATACGTGGTTCAGATTCTGACAGGACATGCCCCATGAGCGATCAACAAACGCCGGCCGGCTCCAGCAACGGCCAGGACGACGTCACCCATTTCGGTTTCCGGAATGTACCCAAGAGCCAGAAGGCCGGACAGGTCGCCGAAGTTTTTCATAGCGTGGCGGGCAAATATGACCTCATGAACGATCTGATGTCCATGGGGATCCACCGGCTGTGGAAGCGCTTCACCATTGAGCTTTCCGGCGTGCGCCCCGGCCATCAAGTGCTGGACATCGCCGGCGGCACCGGCGATCTGACCATGAAATTCTCGGACCTGGTTGGGCGTGACGGCAAAGTGGTTCTTGCCGACATCAACGCCTCCATGCTGCAGGTTGGCCGTAGCCGCCTGACCGATCGTGGCTATGCCGGCAACATTGAATACGTGCAAGCCGATGCCGAACACCTGCCTTTTCCGGATAACAACTTCAACGCAGTATCCATTGCCTTTGGCTTGCGTAACGTGACCGACAAGGATCAGGCACTTCGGGATATGACCCGCGTACTGAAACCCGGTGGCAAACTGATGGTGCTGGAGTTTTCCAAGCCCTCCAACCCGCTGCTCAGCAAGGCCTACGACACCTATTCGTTCACGGCCCTGCCGTTGATTGGCCAGCTCATCGCCGGCGACAGCGAGAGCTATAAGTACCTGGCCGAGTCCATCCGCATGCACCCGGATCAGGATACGCTCAAAGGCATGATGGAAAACGCGGGCCTGGTGAACTGCAAGTACTACAACATGACCGGCGGCATTGTTGCCCTGCATGTGGGAATCAAACCCTGATGTTTCCTGGCCCGACCCTGCTTACGGCAATAACAGCCATAATCGAGCGGGCACTGAACCACGCGCTTGAACTGGACCCTGCAGGCCAGCAAGCGCTGCTGAAGGCGCTTGAAGGGCCGGTACAGTTCCGCATTACCGATCCTGTCTCCCTTACCTGCTCGTTGCACAGAGCCGGCGACCGCGTGCAGGTGCGCAGCCAGCCCGCAGATCAACCGGCACTTGAAATCAGCGGCAAACCTCTGGCCTTCGCTGCTCTGGCTACGGGCGACAATCGCGTGTTCGCGGATAACCGCCTCCAAGTCGTTGGCGACACCAACCTCGCACATCAGTTTCAAAGGGCGCTCGACCAGCTCAACCCGGACTGGGAAGCCGCCATGGCAAGACACATCGGCGACGTACCCGCTCACTTTATCGGCAAACGTATTCGCAACTCGGTGAGCTGGAGCCGCCAGGCTTTCAGCACCCTGAACGCCAACATTGAAGAATACGTGCATGAGGAAAGCCGCGCCCTGCCCGGCCGACGCGAACTGGAAGCCACGTTCGAGGATATCGACACCCTCCGCCTGCGCACAGAGCGCCTGGAAGCACGCGTGAACCAGATCGAAAGCCGCAGCAATACTGACAAACCGGAGACTCCGTGACCCGCCTGCAAAGAATGTTCCGAATTTCCTGGGTATTCTGCCGCTACCGGCTGGACATATTTCTTCCAATAGCGGAGCTTCCCGGGCCATTGAAGCTATTTTTTCTTCTCGCCCCCTGGCACCTGTTCCCACAGCCGAAGCTTGATCGTGGTGATCGCCTGCGCCTGGCTCTGGAAGAGCTCGGGCCGGTGTTTGTGAAGTTTGGCCAGATTCTGTCTACGCGCCGTGACTTGCTGCCCGACGACATGGCCGATTCGCTCAAAACCCTGCAGGACCGCGTACCTCCGTTTCCCAGCGATGTCGCACGCAACATTATTGAAAAATCCCTTGGTGCGCCGGTATCCGAATTGTTCAAGGAGTTCAGTGCAGACCCCTTGGCTTCAGCCTCCGTGGCACAGGTTCATGCCGCGACTCTGCTGAACGGCCAGGAAGTGGTGGTCAAGGTGCTGCGCCCGGGCATCGAGAAAGTGATCCACCAGGATCTTGCCCTGATGTACCTGATGGCAAACCTGCTCGAGAAATACTGGACGGAAGGCAAACGCCTGCATCCGGTAGACGTGGTGGCAGACTACGATTCCACTATTCACGACGAGCTGGACCTGCAGCGGGAAGCCGCCAATGCCAGCCAGCTGCGCCGTAATTTCGAGAATTCCCCGCTGATTTATATCCCCTTCATCGACTGGGATTACACCCGCAAGTCCGTGATGGTGATGGAGCGTATCCACGGCATCCCAATTGCCGATGTTCCGGCCCTGAAAGCTGCGGGCGTAAACCTGAAAGTGCTGGCAGAAAAGGGCGTTGAAATTTTCTTCACCCAGGTATTCCGCGACAGCTTCTTCCACGCAGACATGCACCCGGGTAACATTTTTGTCGACGTTTCCAACCCGGCCGACCCGAAATACATCGCCATCGACTTTGGCATTGTCGGCACCCTGGCGCCGGACGATCAAAGCTACCTTGCGCGCAACTTGCTGGCCTTTTTTCGCCGCGACTACCGACAGGTGGCCCAGCTCCACATTCAGTCCGGCTGGGTGCCACCGGATACCCGGGTGAATGAATTCGAAGCCGCCATCCGAACGGTATGCGAGCCGATTTTTGAAAAGCCCCTGAAAGACATTTCCTTTGGCCACTTCCTGCTTCGCCTGTTCCAGACGGCTCGTCGGTTCAACATGGAAGTGCAGCCACAGCTGGTTTTACTGCAAAAAACCCTGCTTAACGTGGAAGGCCTGGGCCGCCAGCTTTACCCGGAGCTCGACCTGTGGAGCACCGCGCAGCCCTTCCTGGAAAGCTGGATGCGCAAGCGAATCGGGCCGGCGGGCCTGATCAAATCCCTGCAGACCCACCTGCCCTCATGGCTGGAACAATCCCCTGAAATGCCGCAACTGGTTCACGACGCACTGCTACAACTGCGCGGCGCCGGCCCCACCGAAAAACAAAACCAGGACACGCTGGCCCTGCTTCGGGAGCAACAACGCAGAACCGACCGACGCTGGCGCCGTGGGATTACCGCTATCGCACTGGTTGCAGCAGCCATCATTGGCACCCAACCAGAAGCCCGTGAATGGTCTGAGAATGCCCCACTATGGACTTGGGCATTGCTTGCTGCAGCGGGCGTGCTGGTAATACGAGGCAGCCGCTGAAGTACACTTTGATACCGCAGTAAATCGCGTAAATTCCTGTATAAACCTCGGCGCCTGGCCGGGGTTCTTTTCCCTTCACAACCCTGGCACCCAGCCTGGCGCTGTTTCATACAGTGTTATTAAAAGCGCGGATCGCAGATGCCACGCGATTACATGGCGGCGATACAGGAAGTGGACTAAGCTGTTGTTTTATAGATTTTTGGCTGATCCGCAGAGTGTTGAAACGGCTGTAATAACGAAACGGTCAAACTTGCGCAATCATTGGGACGTCCGTCCAATCGCTGTTATGCAGGGAGCAATCATGAAACCACGAATTAGCATGATCACTTTAGGCGTAAGTGACCTGCCGCACTCTGTAGTGTTTTACGAGCAGGGCCTCGGGCTTCCGCGAATGGATTCTCCACCCGAAGTCGCGTTCTTTACGTTGAATGGTACTTGGCTAGGATTATACGGTCGCGAAGCGCTGGCTGAAGATGCGTCAGTCTCTGGGGAATCAAGCGGATTCGCAGGGTTCAGCCTAGCGCATAATGTGGGTTCTGAGCAGGAGGTTGATCAAGTTATGGCCCAGGCTGCATCAGCCGGTGCCGTTGTGACCAAACCGGCTCAGAAAACAGATTGGGGTGGATACGCAGGGTACTTTGCTGATCCAGACGGCTATCTCTGGGAAGTAGCGCACAATCCGCTGTTTTGGGTCGGGCCCTCAGATGAACCTGCATAATCGGGTAGCCGGGGGTATCTAACCCCCAGCCCCCACAACACCCTGCATGCGGGTCCGCACAGGGCGTTTCCCGGAAATGTTTAAAGTAAAATGGCCGATTACCTCCTTCTTACCCCAATGACGGCTTCTGATTTTGCGCCAACGCTCCTGGGTCCGGTCGGATATAGAGCAGTTGAGCTGTACAGGCTCCTCATTGATTTCCGGGTTCAGGCCTTCACCGTGTCCCAGCCATTACGCTGGGCATTTGGCTACTATGCCGTCTGCTGACTTCTGCTCAATCACCGGTGAGGTTACCCCCGCCGGCGCTATCGGTGTCCACCTCGTTCGCTCGCAACCGCCGATGGCAACGGCTGCGCCCAGGCTTGATCGACCAGTGGCCTGACTGGTAATTGACCGATCGCTCGTTGAGCAGACCCCGAAGCGTCGGACCGCCCCAGATAAGAGCATGCACTGTCACTGCATAACTGCATCATTTACGGTGGCCGTTAGATCACGCGGCTTCGTCGTCTTGTGCCAACTCGCCTCTGGCCTACGCCTCCTATGATGTTCTTGTTCATCAGCTCGCAGTTTTGCTAGCGGCTTACTTCCGGCCGGCGTTCCGGAGACCGCCCCTCACGGGTTGGCCCTTGCCATTCGCTAGTGGTTAGCGTTCAATCGGATAAAACCGGCTGAACGGTGATCTTCCCACAGGGGACTTTCACCCCATTAGTTCATGCCCATGCTGGGCGTACACAATCGGCTGCACAGCGACCGGTTTTCCACCGCTTCGCGGTTCCAATCCGGCGCGTGAGCCGGGCGTTATGTGTTACTGCCAAGGAGTCAGATTTGTTGCCTGAGTTGAAAACAGTCGGCCTTTTCCTCGTCACTGCGTTGGCGGAAATTGTCGGCTGTTATTTGCCTTACCTCTGGCTTCGCGAGGGCAAAACTATCTGGCTTCTGGTGCCGGGTGCGCTGAGTCTTGCGGCATTTGCGTGGCTGCTTTCACTGCATCCCACCGCCGCTGGCAGAGTTTATGCTGCGTATGGTGGTGTTTATATTTTTATGGCGATACTTTGGCTGTGGGCTGTCGACGGAGTCAAGCCCACTGCATGGGACTTGGTTGGCTCGGGTGTTGCGTTAGTGGGTATGGCAATCATCATGTTCGGGCCGCGCACCACCTAACAACGGCTAAATGCCAGTGATAGCGAGATCTGTTAGCAGTGGGCTTTGAATATCCACCAAATAAGGGTAGTGCGGCTTTTTTCCGCGCGGTTGTGTTGCACAGATCGGCCATTGTAGCCTGCAGTTGCAGTAACACATTTAGCAGAAGCGTATGCGCATTGGTGTGCGCATACGAGTGCATGTAACCAGAGGCTGTTGTCGGACCGCGCCTACGCTGCGCTCCAGCGCACGGCATAGCCAAGGCGTTAGCTTCCCATGGAGGTGGAATGTCACTACAAGTGATCTCATCAAACGAACTCACGCAGCGTTGCAGGCTGTCGGACGGCCGGCTAGTAGATATCGAAATTGATGATACCGGCCTGGAAATAACCGTTACGGCGGTTAATGGCGCGAAACTTGGCTCGGTCGAGTTACAACACACTGAGTCTGGCCACTATTACCTGACGTGGATGTACCTTGATCAGGATGGAGGCGCATTCAGAAGGTGCGGCATCGGGCGCCAAGCCCTGAAGTTTCACAATGAATCCTTCGGCTGTCTATTTACTGCGGCCCCAAATGATGGGCGGCAGCGAGAAGATAACAGCCACCTCACTGGCGATGCCCGCGGATTCATTCAGAAAATGCGGGATGAAGGCCTTGTCTTACCGTCAGATCCTTACCTGTAGCCTGGAACCTGACAATTCGTTGAACCGAACGTCGGTTAACTCAAGTGTTAGACCTCGGAGCAATGTCCAGATGCTGATTTCATTCACGGCGCCCGGTGCTGCATAGGGAAAATCGAGGCGCCCGTATTTCGGGATGCAAGGTGGTCATCGGAGGGGTAACTGTGAATACAATCAATCCCAGAAAACTGCTGCATAGCAAATGGACTGCAGTTAACCCAACCAATAAAGAGAAGCACTTCCTCGTAACAGAGTTGGAGTTTGACGAGGAGGGTAAAGTCGCTCATTGCCTGATAGAGGCCGTTATATCCAATCGCTCTGAGCCAATAGAGTGGGCGGAGCTGAAAGATCGCAACATCTGGCTTCAAGGTTGGAAATAATAACGGTGGTGTTCTGGTAGCATGGAGCTAATAGACAAGGAGCCGTCACAGCGCGGTGCGCAAACCAAACCACAGGAAAGAATACATCATGAGTGATAGAGAACTGTATCGGCAGAAGAGGCAGGCTCAGTTGGATGAATGGCGGGCTGAAGTGGCCAAGCTCAAGGCCAAGGCTTCCGGGGCCAGTGCCGACACCCGGCTGGAGATGAACAAAAAGATCAAAGCGCTGGAAAACAGAATCGACGAAGGTAAGGCGAAACTATCGCAACTTGCAGAGGCGAGCGACGACGCCTGGGAGTCCCTTAAAGATGGCGTGGAGTCTGCCTGGGACACCTTGAAGTCTGCGGTTGGTGACGCAGCCGGGAAATTCAAGAAGTAAGAGGCGGGCTGAAACCCACCGCCAAGCTCAGGATTCATGAAAATGAAAGATTTGTCCGATACTGTAAACAACTCAGACTGGCTTGAAGCCATTCGCTGGACGACAGACGGCCTGGTTCCGGCGATCGCCCAGGATGCGGCCACCGGTGACATCCTGATGATGGCATGGATGAACCGCGAATCGCTTCGCCTCACCTCTGAAGAGGGCCAGGCCGTGTACTGGTCGCGATCACGAGGTAAACTCTGGCGCAAGGGTGAGACGTCGGGGCATCAGCAGGTAGTTAAGGATATTCGCCTGGACTGTGATGAAGATGTGATCTTGCTGAAGGTAGAGCAGAAAGGCGACATTGCCTGTCATACGGGCCGGCGCAGCTGTTTTTACCGCTCCCTGAAGAACAGCCAATGGGTGAGTGTTGAGCCCGTTATTAAAGACCCTGATGCCATTTATGGCAGCAACTGAGGAGTGTGTGCGTTGAGTGATGTCCTGGAAAACCTCGCTCGGGTTCTGGAAGCCCGCAAAGCAGCCGACCCTGAAAAATCCTACGTCGCCAGTCTCCATGCCAAAGGTCTGAACAAGATATTGGAAAAAGTCGGCGAAGAGTGCACAGAGACTTTGCTGGCCGCCAAGGATGCCGAACACTCTGGAGACACCCGTGCGGTAATCAGCGAAACTGCGGATCTCTGGTTTCACAGCATGGTGATGCTTTCCAGCCTGGGCCTGTCCCCGAAGGATATTCTGGACGAGCTGAACAGCCGGTTTGACCTGTCCGGCCTGGAAGAGAAAGCGTCCCGAGACCAGTAAGGCAGCAATACCTCTTTGGAGGGTTTCCGCCAACAGCCTCCGGTAACGTACAATACCAACGAACAGACACATTTAAACGAGGACCCCCGAAATGGGTATCAGTATCTGGCAACTTCTTATTGTACTGGGCATCGTAATTCTGCTGTTCGGGACCAAAAAACTGCGCAACATCGGCACCGACCTTGGTGGCGCGATTCGCGGCTTCAAAAAGTCCATGAGCGACGAAGACACCAAATCGGAAGACCCGGACTCTCTGGAAGGCCAGGCCGACGAGCAGAAACGGCAGGCGGCTGAAGAGAAGCCCAGGGACAAAACCAAAAGCTGAGACCAGACAGAATGTTTGATATCGGCTTTCTTGAGCTGCTGATCTGCGGCGTTATTGCCCTGTTGGTGCTTGGCCCCGAACGGCTGCCTACCGCTGCCCGCGCGGCCGGGCGCTGGGTTGGTGGTGCGCGGCGTATGGTCAGCCAGTTTACCTCGGAGCTTGACCGACAGCTAAAAGCCGATGAACTCAGGAAGGAACTTCGCGACGCGGGTGATGTTGGCCTGGATGACGTTCAGAAAACCGTACGCGGAGCTTTGGACGAAGCCAAGAAGTACGAACACATGATCATGTCGGACAAACCCGCGAGCAAAACGGCAACAGACGAACAGGCTATGACGTTCGATAGCCCGAAAAGTGAGACGAAAACAGACTCAGGTGAGAGCCCATTGGCTAAGCCAGACGCCGCGCAAAATCCCTCGGACAAGTCTTCATGAATGCAAAAACTGAGGGTAAAGGCCCGGACCACAAGGACACCTCGGCCGGCCAGCCGGAAATGCCGCTGGTTGAACATCTGCTGGAGCTTCGCAACCGTTTGCTGAAAATGGTTCTGGCTGTGGTGATCTGTTTTGCGGCCATTTACCCCTTTGCCAACGAACTGTATCTATGGCTGTCTGAGCCTATCCGATCACTACTGCCGATCGGGCAAACAATGATCGCGACGGACATCACCTCGCCGTTTTTTGCGCCTCTTAAACTGGCGCTGTTTTTGTCAGTTTTTGCAGCTATTCCGATCATTCTTTACCAGCTCTGGAGCTTTGTTGCGCCGGGGCTCTATGCCCATGAAAAACGCCTGGCGTTTCCGCTGCTGTTTACCTCCGTCATCCTGTTCTATCTGGGCGCTGCGTTTGCGTATTACGTGGTGTTCCCTCTGGTGTTTGGCTTTTTCACGGCCATAGGCCCCGAAGGTATTGTTGAACTGCCAGACATCAGCAGCTACCTGAACTTCGTGTTGAAGATGTTTTTCGCCTTCGGGATCGCCTTCGAGATCCCCATTGCCACCATTCTGCTAATCCTCAGCGGCGCAACAACACCGGCAGATCTGGCGGCGAAACGGCCATACGTGGTGGTGGGGTGCTTCGTGATCGGCATGATGCTGACACCGCCAGACATCATCTCCCAGACACTTCTGGCGGTGCCCATGTGGATTCTGTTCGAGCTCGGCATTTTGTTTGGCCGTCTGGCTGTGCGTGAAGTATCGGAGCCGGATGCCGACGAGCCATCTTCTGAATGAACCTGGCCTTACTGTTTGATGAGGACTTTGTTGCGCCCGACCGCGTGGTGCTGCGGGGCCGCCGGCTTGAACACATCCGGTCTGTACTCGGCGCATCCACAGGAGATCAGCTTCCAGTTGGCCGAGTAAACGGCCTGATGGGGCTTGGAGAAGTGATAAAGCTTACGGATTCTGAAGCTGAATTGGTTGTTGTGCTTGATCAGCAACCACCGCCCCTCCTACCCCTTACGCTTATCCTGGCCATGCCCCGGCCCAAAATGTTCCGCCGTATTCTGCAAACCAGCGCGACACTGGGCATCAAGGACATCTGGCTGATCAACAGCTACAAGGTGGAAAAGAGCTTCTGGCAGACGCCTTGGTTGTCAGATCAAAATCTGTGGGAGAACCTGACCCTCGGGCTTGAGCAGGCAAAAGATACGATCATGCCACGTGTGCACATTCGCAAGCTGTTCAAACCCTTCGTGGAAGATGAGTTGCCCGCCTTGCTGAACGGCAAACAAGCCCTGGTTGCACACCCGGGCACTACTACGCCCTGCCCCGCGCACCTGAACAAGCCCACTGCGCTGTGTATAGGGCCGGAAGGTGGCTTCACTCCCTACGAAGTAGGTAAGCTGGAAGAAGCTGGATGCCAGAGTGTTCATCTGGGGCCACGCATTCTGCGGGTGGAAACAGCCGTTCCCGTTCTCGTCAGCCGGCTGTTTGACGCCTGCCTGTAAATTCAGGAAGCGTCCGATCTCGCTTCCCACATCCGCAGTACAGGTGTAAGCACCGCCACCAGCAACGCACCCGACAGCAGGCCTAACAAACCATTGGCCAGCATCGGAATCAGTGTAGCCGACAGGCCACCAAAATCCGCGGCAAAGTGTTCGATGGCCTCATAAACCGGCGGTATCCCATGCACCAGAATGCCACCGCCCACCAGGAACATGGCAAGAGTGCCAAAAATGGATAAGGTTTTCATAAGATAGGGGGCAAGCCAGAGAATGCCATTGCCTACCCGCTGAGCCAGCGCACTGTCTTTCTGGCTCAGGTAGAGGCCTACGTCATCCAGCTTCACGATACCTGCCACCAGGCCATAGACAACCACCGTAACCGCCACGGCCACCACCGACAGCACCGCAAACTGTATCCCTATGCTCGCCGCCGCAACCACTCCGAGTGTGATGGCTATAATCTCTGCTGACAGAATGAAGTCTGTTCGGATAGCGCCTTTTATCTTTCGTTTTTCCAGGACTTTCAGATCGACATCGGGCTGCTTCAGGGCCTCGCGCAGCTGCTTTTTGTTCTTTTCATCTTCCTCTGCATGCAGAAATTTATGGGCCAGTTTTTCAGCCCCTTCAAAGCAAAGGAAGGCACCGCCGAGCATTAACAGCGGCGTAACCAGCCAGGGCACAAAAAAACTGATCGCGACGGCGGCCGGCACAAGAATCACCTTGTTCACCATCGAGCCTTTGGCAACCGCCCAGACGACGGGCAACTCCCGGGCCGGTTTTACACCGGTTACCTGTTGCGCGTTCAGGGCGAGGTCATCCCCCAGAACACCGGCTGTTTTCTTTGTTGCGGTTTTGGTCATCAGGGAAACATCGTCGAGCAGTGTCGCAATGTCGTCGATGAGCATGAGCAGACTGGTTCCTGCCATCAGTGCAGATCCTTTTTTTGTGGTGGCCGTTCAAAGAATAAGGCCCATGGCCTCAGCAGCAATCCGGTTTTTAACCGGGCCAAGCCCGTCAAGCCAACGCATGCCGGTATTTCTCAGCCATCTCAGCGGCAGCTCGTCACGCCCAAACAATTGTTTGAAACCTTCCATAGCAGCCATCATAGCCAAATTCTCGCCCTTGCGACGGCGCTGATAGCGCGCCAGCACCAATTCGTGAGCGGGGCTCAAACCGGTACTTTTTGCTTTCGCCAACTCCTCCAGCATAACCCGGACATCGCCGTACCCGAGGTTAGCGCCCTGGCCCGCAAGCGGGTGAATGGTATGAGCGGCATCCCCCACCAGCGCAAAACCGGGAGCAATATAATCTTTGGCATGGCGCTGCCTGAGCGGGAAGGCGAAACGCTGGGACACAGCTTCAACGGCGCCGAGTTCTCGTTCGATCGCCCGTTCCAGTTCAGCCGTATAGGTTGCATCATCCAGAGCCATCAGGCGGCGAGCTTCTTCGGTATCCTGCGACCATACGATGGAGCAGAAGTGCTCATCACCGCTTTCCGTTGCCAGCGGCAAAAACGCCAGCGGCCCGGTTTGAGAAAACCGCTGCCAGGCCGTGTATCTGTGAGTTTGGGCCGTGCGCACGGTACACACAATCGCTTGCTGATCGTAATCCCATTCACGGGTAGGCAGCCCTACCCATTGCCGCAACCGGGAGTTGGCACCATCCGCCGCGATCACAAGGCGCGCCACCAGTGTGCGGCCATCCGCGAGCTCAATACTGCGCTGGTCACCAGCCTGCGCACAGCCGGTAACCTGCACACCATCAATCAGCTCAACATCGCTGGTTTCCACAACCTCGAACAAGGCCCGGACCAGGCTGCGGTTTTCAACAATCGTACCCAAGGCGCGGGCCTGCAATTCGGCCGCATCAAAATGGATACGCCCGGTGCCGTCTCCGTCCCACACGGTCATACCTTGATAGGGGCAATGGCGACCGGCCACGACACCCCGCCAGGCGCCCAAGGTTTCCAGCAACTGCTGGCTGGCCACAGAGATGGCGCTGACACGGGGTTCAAAATCCACCACGCCCTCAACAGGAGCTGGCCCCTGCAGCAGAGTGTCGCGATCTCCGCCTTCGATCAGCCCGACCTGCCAGCCCTGACGGGACAAGCCAATAGCGAGCGCTGTGCCGGTCATTCCGCCACCGACCACCAGAATATCGAACACTTTGGGATCACTCATGTTCTGAGATCTCGCGCTGACTGTGACTGGGCTTTTCATTTAATCCAGGCTTGCTGATAACAGCACGGCGCCCGCCAGTGCCCATAGCGTTGCGTGCAAACAGGCGCTTGGCACCGGGCAGCAAGTCCAGGCCCACCAAGCCGGCGTCCCGCGCTGCTGCAACTGGCGCTGGAGATTGACCAAAGATACGGATCAATGAATCGGAGAACTGCACGGTTTGCTGCCAATCTGGTCGATGCAGCTCGTGATAACGGCGCAAAATCTGAAAGTCTCCCGGTGGCCGACCTTGCTCAGCCGCCAACCGGAACTGCTCTACCAACGTCATCAAACCCCGCAGAGCGAGATTGAAGCCCTGTCCGGCAACCGGGTGCAAAGCATGTGCAGCGTTACCTACAAGCGCGACACCCGGCCTTACTGGCTCATCTACCGTGGTCAGTGTCAGGGGGTAATGGTTGCACTCGCCTATCCGGGTGAACCGCCCCAGCCGCCAACCAAAGCGCTCTTGGAGCCGCTGGCATTTATCGCTATCCGGCATTGCCAGAACCGCTTCGAGCTCCCGGTCGCTCAACGTCCATACCAGTGCGGATTGATGTCCTGCCCGGGAGGGCGAGCCGTGTGGCAGCATCGCCATGGGGCCGGCGTCGGTAAAACGCTCGAATGCAGTGAACTGATGGCTGTCGCTGGTGGACGCGTTGGCAATCAGCGCGTTCTGGTCATAACTGTGGCGGCTTGGCTGGAAGCCGAGTTTTTCTCTCAACCCGGAACGGCCACCGTCTGCAACAATCAGGCATTGTCCCGTTAGAGTGCTGATCGCATCGCCGGCCTTCAGGTTAACGCTCACGCCCTGTGCAGACGGTGTCATATCGATGACTTCAGCCGGGGCCTGCCACTGGATATTTGTTTCGAGCAACTCCCGCATCAGGCAAAGGCCCATCCAGCGATTATCCACCACATAGCCCAAGGCTTGCTGTTCATACTCTTTGGCATTCAGGCGAGTGGCGCCGAAACGACCCCGATCAGACACGTGAATCTGCTGAATGGGCGTCGCATGCTCCGATATCCGCTGCCAGAGCCCAAGCTCTTCAAAAATCAGCCGCGAACCCCAGGCTAACGCAGTGGAACGTGCGTCATAACTGGGCTGATAGGCATCCGGCAGGGCATCCGCAGACAGTGGAAAAGCCTCAGCCACGGTTACTCTCAATGCGGGAGCAACCTTGGCCAGCGCCAGCGCCAGCGTTGCACCTGCCAGCCCACCGCCGGCAATGATCACATCGGTATCGGAGTGTTTCACAGGCTCATCCCGCCATCAGGGCTTCAATCTCTTCAATGGTCTTGGGCACGCCGTTCGTCAACACGCAGTGGCCCTCTTTGGTCACCACTACGTCGTCTTCAATACGAATACCGATACCACGCCACTTTTCATCCACACCGGTATTACCCGGTGAGATATACAGGCCAGGCTCAACCGTAAGCGTCATGCCCGGCTCAAGCAGCCGCCATGCGTCGCCAATCTTGTAGTCGCCCACATCGTGCACATCCAGGCCCAGCCAGTGACCCGTGCGGTGCATGAAGAACGGCTTGAAGGCTTCGCTGGCAATGGCGTCGTCGACCGTGCCGGACAAAATACCCAGATCGATCAGGCCGCCGGTCAGCACTCTCAATGCTGCCTCGTGGGGGTGATTCCAGTGATTGCCGGGGCGCACTGCGTCAATGGCCGCGTACTGAGCCTCCAACACCACTTCGTAGACTGCCCGTTGCTCAGGGCTGAACTTGCCGCTAACCGGGAAGGTGCGAGTAATATCGGAGGCGTAACACTCCACCTCACAACCCGCATCGATGAGCACCAGATCCCCGTCTTTCAGCGGCGCTGTGTTTTCGATGTAATGCAGAATGCAGCCATTGGCACCGCCGCCGACAATGGATGGATAGGCCGTGGAACGGGCCCCGTGATCCATAAACGTGTGAATCAACTCGGCCTCAAGGTTGTATTCGTAACCACCCTTGCGGGCACGCGTCATGGCACGGCAATGGGCTTCTGCACTGATTTGCCCGGCCTTGGCCATGGCCTTGATTTCGTTAGCGCTTTTGAAAAGCCGGAGGTCGTGTAAAAGATGCTCCAGCGCCACGAACTCGCCGGGCGGATGCGCACCGCTTTTAACCTTGCTGCGGATAACATTGACCCAGTCCATCACCCGGTTATCGAATCCCTGATCTTTACCCAGCGGGTAATACACCCGGCTGCGTCCTTCGATCATACCAGGCAGAATATCGTCGATATCCGCCACCGGGAAAGCATCGTCCAGGCCGTAGCGCTCAATTGCACCCTCGGGCCCCACCAGAAATCCATCCCACAGTTCCTTTTCGGGATTCTTTTCTTTGCAGAACAGCACCGACTCACCGTGTTCACGGCCGGGAATCAACGCCAGTACCGCCTCGGGTTCACCGAAACCGGTCAGGTACTGAAAATCGCTGTCCTGGCGAAACGGATGCAGCACATCGCGGTTGCGAACACGCTCCGGTGCAGCCGGAATAATGGCAATACTGTCCGGTGCCATGCGCTCCATCAATTTGCGACGGCGCTCGGCGAATTCCTTGACGGGTATAATAGACGGCATAGGTTCTCCCGCAGTGTGTGACATGATCAGTGCAGCGTTGGCGCTTGCGACGCCGGCTTCTCCGGAGGATTGAATTCGGTGAATACGGCCAACGCCCCGAGCCGGATGTACTCGGTTATTTCCACCAGCTGCTGCTCGCTTTCGTGATCCTGTTCCTGATCTTCAGAAACCTGGCTGATGGCCACCATATCTTCGATAAGCTCGCGAATTTCCTCCGGCGCCTCGCCAAGTGACTCGCCGGCAGACAGGGCCATGCCTTCGAGAAAACCACGTATCCAGGCCACCAGGGCTTCAAGGCGTTGATCGATAGCATAATCATCGTCGGGCAGCAGAGGATGGAAGCTCATATCCGCTGACTTCAGAAACACCAGCGCCCGCTCGTACGCTTCGTTCATGAAGACAGACAGGTCATCGGCCTCCGCGGCGGCAGTTTCAGGCAACCCCATGTGTTCGCAAACCATGGCAAGCCATTCATCTTCCTCAATGCGGGAACCAGCAGCCAGACGGCCACAAAGGGCACCGTGCAGCTCGGAAGGATGGCTGAACGCTTTATGGGCCGTAAAAACATTAGCCCAGCGCTCAAATTCAGCGGCATGCGCCGCGCTGGCAGTGTCGGTTTCTGACATGAACCAAGGCAATCCTGTGTTGTTGAGTTAGGGCTCTATCCTAGCATTCAGGCGCCTGCAAGACACTGACTGGTTGATTTTCAGGGAACGAGAGAGCAATATGTTATAACATATCAGTACTCGTCAATGGACACGGGCATGCTCTCAAACAAACTCCTCGCACTATCCATTACTTTGGCACTTGTCAGCACGCGGATGATGGCCGCAGATAACCCCGGCTCGCACCAACACGGCCATGCTGAAATGCAGCTTGCATTCACCGAGAGCCAGGTTGAAATACAGCTCATGTCACCAGCAGGAAATATGCTCGGGTTCGAGCACCACCCGCACACGCCGGAGCAGCACCAGATTGAAGAACGCGTTACCAATTGGCTTGCAGAGAATCCACTGGTTAACACTCTGGAATCAACCTGTCAGATACAGGCCACCACGATTCAACATGAGGTGGCAGGCGGCCACGATCATGACGGGCACAGTCACGGCGACCCGAACCAGCACGCCGATATAACGGTCACCCAGATTCTGACCTGCCCCGGGCTGAATAAATCAGCCTCTCTGACAACGCCACTCACCGCCCGCTTTCCAGCCCTCGAACATCTCGATATTGCATGGGCCGGCCCGGATGAACAGGGCGCAACCCGCATGGAGCAAGGCGAGAGCTCTTTCAGGTTCGGGCGCTGAGGCTACTCCTCATAGGGCTCAACCGCTTCCGCCACCATGGAGTAGGAAGATGTACCGACGCCTGTTTCCGTGCGATCAATTACCAACGTCCCCTCAATCCAGACGGGGTCGTACAGAGCTTCGAGCTTGAACCCCTGCTTGTATTTGATATGAATGATCTGGTTGGGAGGCGGTGGCGGCACGTGGATGCAGGCGCCGTAATAAGGCACCAGGAAAAACTCCAGAATGCGCATGTCTTTGGTTGTTTTGAGGGGCACCACAAATCCGGGGATACGGCCTGCAACATTCGCCATCTCAGGAACAACCCGGCCGGTCATGATTTCGTCCGGCAGCAAAAGTGGGCCATCGCCCTCATGCTCCAGTTCTGGCATATTTTCCAGCAGGGCCAGATCCTCGGCGGGCATCAACTCCAGCCAGTCGATTTCGCGCGGGTCCGAGTAAGCCGGCATGGGAAGGCTCAGCAAGAAAACCAACAGGGCTGGCAGCAGCGCCCCGGCAGGGCAACGTAAAGATTGGAACATTAGCAAAGCTCTCCAGAAAGCCAAACAGCCAGACACGCGTCGGCGAACATAAGCCACACATAATACACGGGGCAGATAACGATCAACATGAACAGCCAGTCAGAATCCAGTGCGCATAGCTCTGAATATGTGCCTCCAGCACTCGAAGTCAAAAATCTCACCTTTTGCTGGGACAGCCAACATCCGCCGCTCGCGTTCCCTGACCTCAGCCTGCCCCGGGGTGAACATCTTTTCCTTCACGGCTTAAGCGGCACTGGCAAAAGCACCTTCCTGAGCCTGCTGGCCGGAATGCTTCCGCCAGCGACAGGCACGATCAGGTTGCTGGGCACCGACATCCACCAGATTGGTGCGGGCAAACGTGACCGCTTCCGGGCGGACCACATCGGCGTAATATTTCAGCAGTTCAATCTGGTGCCCTACCTCACAGCCTTGGCCAATGTCACCCTGCCCTGCAGGCTATCGCAACGTCGCAAGGCCGCCACTGGCGGGACGCCAACGCCGGCAGCTCACGAACTACTGACGGCGCTCGCCATTCCTGAAAGCCACTGGCAGCGCAAGGTCACCCGGCTCAGCATTGGCCAGCAGCAGCGCATTGCCGCTGCGCGGGCACTGATCGGCGCCCCGGAGATTATTCTGGCAGACGAGCCCACATCCGCATTGGACAGCAACAACCGTGACCGCTTCATCGACCTTCTACTGACCATGGCTGGAGAACGCAACATCTCCGTGCTGTTTGTCAGCCACGACCGCTCTCTGGCCCGGCACTTTCACCATCAGCTTGAACTCGGGCAGGTACCGGCATGAAGGCTCATCTTGCATTATCACTGGCAACCGCAAGCCTCTGGCACAGGCGCAAGGTTTTGGCTCTGGTGTGCCTCACCCTTACCCTGAGCGTCACCTTGCTGCTCGGCATCCAATACCTGCGCACAGAAGTGAAGCAATCCTTTACCAGCACCATCAGCGATACCGACCTGATCATCGGCGCCCGCAGTGGTCAGCTCAATTTGCTGCTGTATACGGTGTTTCATATTGGTGACGCCACCAACAACATCCGATGGTCGACCTTTCAGGAGCTTAAACAAGACACGCGCATTGACTGGCTCATTCCCATTTCCCTGGGCGACAGTTACAAAGGGTTCCGGGTTGTAGGCACAGACAAAGGCTTTGGCGAGCATTTCCGGTTTGGCCGGGGCCAACCTCTGGCATTGGCAAAGGGCCAATGGTTTAGCAGGGCTTTCGACGTGGTGCTGGGAGCAGGCGTGGCCAGGGCCCTGAACCATAGCATTGACGATGAAATCGTACTTTCCCATGGCGGCGGGCGCACCAGCTTCTCGAACCACAAAGACACCCCCTTCACGGTAACGGGCATCCTTGAAGCTACGGGCACCCCTGTGGATCAGGCGGTCTATATTAGCCTGCAGGGCATGGAAGCGATGCATGTAGGCTGGGAGTCGGGCGTTGCCATACCAGGCCGCACACTGACGCCAGAGCAGGCCGAGGGCCGGAAATTCACTCCCGACGCGATTACCGCCGTTTTCGCCGGACTGGATCGTAAGATCCTGACATTCCGCGTACAGCGCGACCTTAATCAGTACACCGGTGAGCCGCTTTCTGCCATTTTGCCGGGCGTTGCCCTGAGCGAACTGTGGCGGCTGATGAGCCAGTTTGAACAGGCACTGCTCGGCATAACCGGTTTCGTGGTGATTACCAGCCTGATCGGGCTAATCGCAGTGTTGCTAACACTGCAAACCCAGCGAGCCTACGAAATAGCGATTCTGCGCGCTACAGGCGCGTCTCCCGGCCTGATCGCAAGCCTCTACCTTATCGAGTGCCTGGCCCTTGCCGTGGTAGCCTGCCTGATTTCGCTTGGGTTGAGCGCATTCGCGATTTCAATGCTCGGCCCCTGGCTGCTGACGGATTACGGAATTCAGATTCAATTGCGCCCGTTGAACCTTGAAGAATGGGGGCTACTGACATCCGTGCCGCTGGCCGCCCTGCTGGTGGCGCTGGTTCCGGCATTCAGCGCCTGGCGCCAAAGCCGTTCACAAGGCTTTGGGAGCCCCGGTGAGACGTGATCCAGGTCTCACCCGAGAGCCAAATAGCAGTGGGCAGCCATCTCATGACACGCCTGTAAATTGACCGCTATGGCGCGCGCACTTATAGTTAGTCGCAATAACTTCAACCTATGCTGGGCACGTCATGGAACAGTCCGAAGTACAAGCATTAGCGGACAAGCTGGACAAGCTGATCGAACACTGCCAAAAACTGGAGCAGAGCAACGCAAACTTCAGGCAGTTGCAGGACGACTGGAACCGGGAACGGGCCCAGCTTATGCACAAAAATGATCTTGCCAAAAACAAGATCGAAGCCATGATCGGCCGCCTTCGGGCGCTGGAGCACCATTGATGTCCAAGCAATCCACCACCGTTGAGGTGAAAATTCTGGATAAGGAGTACCTGGTCGCCTGCCCGGCAGAAGAACAGGAAGCCCTCATCCGTGCCGCCAGGCATCTGGATAGCAAGATGCGCGAAATACGCACCGGCGGCAAAGTATTCGGAACGGAACGCATTGCCGTGATGGCAGCCCTGAACATGACCCACGAACTGCTTGAGCGGGACACCATGTCCGATGCCACCAGCACTCTGCTCAAAGCCATGGACAGCAAGCTGGAAAGCGCTCTCGGCGAACAGTCAAACCACTGAATTTTTGGGATTCCCCGATAGGTGTTGCAATCGGCCCCGGGTCTGGCCCTATAATGAATCTACTTCCTGGGCTGTTCGCTGGTCGGATTCGTCCTCGAGCCGATGCGCTTTACCCAGGTGGCTACTCTAGGGCATTGTGAGCACGTCCCCGCGAGGGGAAAGCCTAATATGTCACAGCGGCCACCGACCTTGAACTTTGGGTTCAAGGGCTACATCCGATAACGGCAGCCCGGGAAGCTTTATTTTGAGCCAGACTATCGACTCACACCCCTCTGAACCTGATTTACCCTCCCTGTCTCGCAACGAACTGCGCAAACAATTGCGTCAGCAGCGGCGTATGCTATCGCCCCGGGAACAGGAACAAGCCTCGACCTCTCTTGCTCTGAACCTGATCAAGAATCCGGATTTACACAGAGCCAGACACGTAGCCATCTATCTGCCCAACGATGGCGAGATTGATCCGCACCCATACATGGCTATGGCTCGTCGCAAAGGTATTCACTTTTACCTGCCAGTGCTGCACCCCGTTTATCCGGGCAAACTGGTTTTCAGCCCCTATTACGATGGCGTTGAACTGACAGCCAATCGCTTTGGCATTCCCGAACCCGCATTTAGCAGCGCACTCAGACGACCCGCCTGGGCGCTGGACGCCGTATTGTTTCCACTGGTGGGGTTTGACGAAAATGGCGGACGGCTGGGAATGGGAGGCGGGTTCTATGATCGAACTTTTGCGTTCAGCCACCAACGACCAAGGCTGGCGCCGAAACTGATTGGCCTGGCACACGATTTCCAGAAGGTAAAAAAACTGCCGGTAGAACCTTGGGATGTGCCGCTGCACAGCGTGGTGACAGACAGGCAGCTTTATCGGGTCAAATAATTCAGCGGAGGTTTTATCGGGTCAACGGGGTTTTGGTCATCTGCATGGGGCCTGCGGCAACAGAACTTTTCACTACAGCTGCGGACGGCTTGTCTTCCGATGCCTGAAGCGAAGTAAAACCGGTGATAACAAGGCCGACCGCAAAAATCAGCACAATTGCCCGGATAATATCAGGCTTGCCACCCATGACGCGTATTCCTGTTCCAGATAAGGTTAATTCTTCGGAAAATCAGTTAGCTATTCTTGTTTCCAAGAATTTGACGAAAGACTAACACGCATCCTGATTTTTACAATTTTTGACAGATTAAAGTTCAGTAAGAAACTGGCCGCGCATTCGGATAAATTGATCGCACGGCCAACCCGGAAGTGGACTTCCGGGTTGGCCGTACTTGCAGGCTAGGACCGCTTACCGTTTCCGGCTCCCAGGAACAGTTGATAGGCTTCGTTGTCCGTCATGTTTTCATAACGGAAGCCCACTTTTTCAAGCATCGCTTCAAAATCTTTTACTTCGTCATCATCTACCTGGGCACCCAGCAATACGCGGCTGTATGCCGCACCGTGATTGCGGTAATGGAACATGGAAATATTCCAGCGCGTTCCCAGCGACATCAGGAATTTCAGCAAGGCTCCCGGGCGTTCAGGAAACTCAAACTGGAATACCTTCTCGTTGGTAATCGTGGGCGCATGCCCACCGACCATGTGGCGAATGTGCTGTTTGGCCATATCACTGTCTGTGAGGTCGAGAACCGAGTAGCCAGTTTCACGGAGATCCTGCACCAGTTCGTCCCGACCCAAGCCACCGGCCTGCACCTGAACACCCACAAAAATGGTCGCTTGGCCTGCGTCTGCGTAACGGTAGTTAAACTCGGTGATGTTGCGTTTATGCAGGCCGTTGATAAAGGTCTTGAAAGCCCCCGGCTTCTCGGGAATGGTCACCGCGAGAATAGCCTCACGCTTCTCGCCGATTTCCGTGCGCTCGGAAATGTACCGCAGGCGATCAAAATTCATGTTGGCACCACTCAGGGTGGCGATCAGATTTTCGTTCTCGATCTTTTCCCGCTCAATGTACTTCTTGATGCCGGCAACGCCCAGCGCGCCTGCGGGCTCGGCGATTGAGCGCGTATCTTCAAAGATATCCTTAATGGCTGCGCAGATTTCGTCGGTGGAAACGGTGATCACCTCATCCACGTGGTCTTTGCAGATCTCCCAGGGATATTTTCCGATCTGCTTTACAGCTACACCGTCGGCAAAGATGCCGACTTCATCCAGTATCACGCGCTTGCCTGCTTTCAGGGCAGCCTGCAAACAATTGGAGTCTTCAGGCTCCACGCCGATCACCTTGATTTCGGGGCGCAGGTACTTGATGTACGCAGCCATGCCGGCGATCAGGCCGCCACCGCCCACACAAATGAACACCGCGTGGATAGGCTTGCTGAACTGCCACAGCATCTCCATGGCAACCGTGCCCTGCCCGGCGATAACATCCGGATCGTCGTACGGCGGTATGTAGGTGTAGCCATGCTTCTCAACCAATCCCTGGGCGTGAGCAGCGGCTTCATCAAAGGCATCACCCTTGAGCACAACCCGTGCGCCATGGTCCCGCACCGAGCGCACCTTGATCTCCGGGGTGGTCTGCGGCATCACTATGACGGCCTTGATTCCCAGCTCTTTAGCCGCGAGCGCCACACCCTGAGCATGGTTGCCGGCAGAGGCACAGATAACCCCCCTGGACTTTTGCTCTTCTGACAACTGGACAATCCGGTTGTACGCGCCGCGAATCTTGAAGGAAAACACCGGCTGAAGGTCTTCCCGCTTGAGCATAATGGTGTTGCCAAAGCGTTTTGACAGGCTGCGAGCTTCAGTGAGGGGTGTTTCGATGGCCACGTCATAGACGCGCGCATCGAGAATCTTCTTGATGTAGCGTTGCGGCATGTTGATTCCGGTTGCTGATGGATGGTCTGGGAAAACGAACAGTGTAGAAAGTTTGCACCACGGTCGTCTATAAGCTCAACGTCCTTAAGCGCTATAATGGCGTCGAACTCACAAGATTTTCACCCGGAGTGCCCGATGACCCAGGACGAACTCAAGAAAACCGTTGCCAAAGCCGCCGTGGACTACATTGCCCCTCGCTTGGAGCACGACACTATTATCGGCGTAGGCACAGGTAGCACGGCCAACTTCTTTATCGACATGCTCGCGGATCTGAAAACCGAGTTTGACGGCGCTGTAGCAAGTTCAGAAGCAACGGCAGAGCGCCTGAAAAGCCACGGCATTCCGGTTTATGACCTGAACAGCGTTGGCGACCTGGAGTTCTACGTGGACGGTGCCGACGAAACCAACGAGCGCCTTGAGTTGATCAAAGGCGGTGGTGGGGCGCTGACCCGCGAGAAGATTGTTGCGGAAGTCGCCAGAACCTTCATCTGCATAGCTGACGAATCCAAGAAAGTGGATGTGCTGGGCGATTTCCCCCTGCCGGTCGAGGTTATTCCCATGGCACGGAGCCACGTTGGCCGTGAAATCGTCAAGTTAGGCGGCGACCCTGTTTATCGGGACGGCTTCACAACCGACAATGGCAACATCATTCTGGACATATACAACATGGACATTTCCCGCCCGATCCAGGTGGAAGAAAAGCTGAACAACATTGTGGGCGTGGTCACCAACGGGCTGTTCGCCCGTCGCCCGGCGGACCTGCTGTTACTCGGAACCAGCACCGGGGTTGAGAGTATTCCGCGCAAAGGCCTCTAATTCCGAACAGGGGTGTTTCACCGTGTCCGATTACTTCAACGATACCCATGAACAGGCACGCTTGAGTGCGCGCAAATTCATTACAACTCATGTCCTGCCGCATATTGATGAATGGGAAGAAGCCGGTGAGTTTCCGCGAGAAATCTACCAAAAAGCAGGGGATGCGGGTCTTCTGGGCGTTGGCTTTCCTGAAGCTTTGGGCGGCGTCGGTGAAGGAGACACCTTCCTGAAGGTGGCGGTTTCCGAAGAATTAATGCGCTCCACCTCTGGCGGATTTGTCGCCAGCTTAGGCTCTCTGGATATCGGCTTGCCCCCAGTCGCCAAGTGGGCAAAAAAAGAAATCCGTGAACAGATCGTGCCTCCAGTACTGCGCGGCGAAAAAATTGCGGCCCTCGCAGTCACTGAGCCCGGCGGCGGATCTGACGTGGCCAGCCTGAAAACCCGTGCTGTGAAGGACGGTGATCACTACATCGTGAACGGCAGCAAGACCTTCATCACCAGCGGCACCCGGGCCGACCACTTCACCGTAGCCGTGCGCACCGGCGGCGAAGGCCACGCCGGCATCAGCCTGCTGCTGATCGACCGCGGCACACCCGGCTTTTCCAATGGCAACAAACTGCGCAAAATGGGCTGGTGGGCCAGCGACACAGCCGAGCTCTTCTTCGAAGACTGCCAAGTACCCGCTGACCGCCTGATCGGCGCCGAAAACGCCGGCTTTATCGCTATCATGAGCAACTTCCTGGCCGAACGCCTGAGCTTGTCTATCATGGCCTACATGACGGCCCAACTGGCCTACGAAGCCGCCATGGACTATACCAAACAACGCCAGGCCTTCGGCCGTTCGGTCACCGGCTTTCAGGTAACCCGCCACAAATTGGTCGACATGGCCACCCGGATCGACGTGGCCCGGGAATACACCTACCGCTGCGCCGCACTGATGCAAGCCGGCAAAAACCCGATCAAACAAGTCGCCATGGCCAAAAACTTCTCTGTGGATGTCTGCGAAAATGTCACCCGGGAGGCTGTGCAACTGTTCGGTGGTATGGGCTTCATGCGGGAATCCGTGGTGGAACGGCTGTATCGGGATACCAAGATTCTGTCAATTGGCGGCGGCACCACCGAAATCATGAAAGAACTGATTGCCAAGCAGATTCGGCTGTAGACTTCGGAAACAGCCTTATTCAGAAGCTCGCGCAACCCTCTGTAAGCCTTGCCCGAAAACGTGGAGCGCCAAGGATGGCGCGACCGCGCCCTTCACGGGAGTATTCACGGGCGTTTTTCGGGCAAGGCTTACAGAGGGCAGCTTGCACAAAAAGCAAAACCCGCAGACCAAGGTTTAGTTTCGAATGATTGTAGAGTCCCGTATAATTGCGCTCACTTTTCAAGCACAGTTAAACGAACCTCACATAATCAGGAAGGATCTCACATGCAATTCGACAACATCCCCGTTGGCAAAAACCCGCCTGAAGATATCTACGTTGCCATCGAAATTCCGGCCAACAGCTCTCCGGTCAAGTACGAGCTGGACAAGGACATGGGCGCCCTGCTGGTAGATCGTTTCATGGCAACCCCTATGTTCTACCCGGCAAACTACGGTTTTATTCCCCACACTCTGGCTGATGACGGCGACCCATTGGACGTTCTGGTTGTGACCCCCTACCCGCTTCAGGCCGGCTCAGTGATCCGCTGCCGCCCGGTAGGCGTCCTGAACATGGAAGACGAAGCCGGCGGTGACGCCAAGCTGGTCGCTGTGCCCCATACCAAGCTGACCAACGCCTACCAGGATGTGAAGGAAGTCGAAGATCTGCCGGCGCTGCTGCGTGATCAGATCCGACACTTTTTTGAAAACTATAAAACTCTTGAGCCGGGCAAGTGGGTGAAGGTGCAGGGCTGGGACAATGCTGACGCTGCCAGGAAAGCTATCGTTGAGTCGATCAACGCCTACAAAGGCTGAATCGATCGTCAGAAAATAAAAAACCGGGCCATCTCATAGCGGCCCGGTTTTTTTATGCCTGCGCAGGAACCCTCAGCCCCGCGATAGCAAATCTCTCATGTCGCTGATCGCCGCATTGGCGCGGGACAGATAGGCCGCCATTGTCAGTGAATGGTTCGCCAGAACACCAAACCCGCTGCCGTTCAGAATAACCGGGCTCCACATTTCGCCCTGAGCACCTTCAAGCTCAATGATCACCTGTTTGACGCTGGAAATAGCATTCTTATCCTGAAGCACCTTGCGGAAATCCACTTCAATCGCGCGGAAAATGTGCAGCAACGCCCAGGAGCTGCCCCGGGCTTCATAGAACACATCATCAATCTTGGTCCATTCGGTTTGTATATCGCCACCACCAACCTCTTCGGTCAGCGGATTGTCTGAATCAACGTTGGCCACGGCTTCGGATACCGATGCTTTGCCAACACTCTCGCCAAGGGTGCGCGAAAGGCTGCCCAGGCGCGTCTCCAAATCACCCAGCCAGTTACTCAGGTTGTCGGCTCTGGCAAAGAACTGGGCGTTGGCTTGCTCCGGACTGGAAAGACGGTCGAGGTAACGCTTCAAGGCAGTAATACCCCGGCGGTACTCCGCTTCTGTTGATGGAATGGCCCAGCTTGCACTGTCAAAGTGGAATTGCGGCTCGGCGATGATCAGATCCGGATCTTCTGCGGACTGGCTCTGGGAGCGGCTGATGTCTCTGCGCATGGCGCGGGACAGGTCTCGTAACTGCACCAGCACACCGTATTCCCAGTTGGGCATGTTATCCAGCCACAGGCCCGGCGGGAAAATATCGTTGGTAATGTAACCGCCTGGCTTGTCCAGAAGGGTTTCCGCTATACGGATCATTGTTACAGTAGTGGCAAAACCGGTTATGGGCTCCCTCTGCATATCATTGGCGACTGCCCGGGTATGTTCGCGCACGGAGAACGACTCTGGCTCACCGCTCCAGTACATCCCCATCACCACGGCCACTAACAGATAGACGAGCAGAATAACCGCTAGAAATTTGCCGATCACGCCGTTGTTGCCAGCGTAATCCTGAGCACCATCCTTCTTGTCTCTGAAATACTGTCTGATTTTGCCTGGCATATTACGTTGAGCCCCTTGTCTGTTAATTGGCGGTGCAAACGATCTATACCGATCCTAACCTATGGTGTCCTCTATATACACCGCCGAAGTGACAAACAGTTACACAGTGCAACCTACGCCGACAACTCAAAACACTATAGACTCCGGAAACATACTAAGGTTGGGAAAATCGTCCACACCGCAAAGGACGGCACACAAAAAAGTGACAGACCGGAGCACAATGAGCGACGCAAGCCAGAAAGAAAAACTCAGGCAACATTTTGCACGCCGCGTAACAACCCAGGCACGGGTTGTACTGGACACCTGGCAGAAAATTCACACGAATAAGGGTTCATTTACAGCCCATCGCGAAGAGCTACGATCTGCCTCCGATAAATTAGTGCGCTACGCACAGCGGTTCGAAATGGCAGGTCATGTCGAAACAGGTAAAACGATTCTCGAGATCATCCGAGGCTGGCCAGCCGATACGCCTCTGAATGACACCACTGAGCGAAAGCTTCTGGATGCTATCGACGCGCTTGCAGGCAGCACTCTGCGGCGAACGGATCAAAGCTGTACCGAAGCCCCCCACCAGTTCCGGCGCACACCGGTTTACATCGCGCTTGCGAGCGCCGATATGGCAAACCGGTTAATTCGCCAGCTTGAGTTTTTCGGCTTCCGCGCATCTGCTTTTGATTCTGCCGGGGAACTGACGGAGGCCTGTGCTCTCCACAAGCCCGAAACCATACTGATGGATGTGAATTTTGGCGGCAGCCCGAATGCGGGCATCGCCACGATTGAACATTTGCAGGAGCGGCACGACACGCCCATCCCGATTATTTTCATGAGCGACGAAGACGGCACCATTCAGACCCGTCTGCGGGCCTCCCGCTGCGGCGGTGAAGAGTTTTTTTATCCGGCAGTTGATCCTGGCCAACTTATCGAGAAAATCGAAACCTATACCCACAGCAACAGCGTTGAACCCTATCGGGTACTTGTTCTGGACGACTCCAGAGCACAGGCAAAATTCATGGAAACAGTTCTGAAGCGCGCGGGAATGACCGCACACATCATTACCGACCCCATGGAAATCATTGATGCGCTGGACATGTTTTCCCCGGAAATCATCATCCTCGACATGTACATGCCAGGCTGCACCGGCATGGAGATTGCCCGGGTAATCCGCCAGCAGGACCGGCTTCACAGCGTGCCCATTATTTACCTCTCAGCCGAAGACGACGTCACCAAGCAGTTGCACGCTATGAGCCTGGGCGGCGATGACTTTCTGACCAAACCCATTGACCCAAAGCACCTTATTGCAACGCTCCATAACCGTGGCCGACGCGCGCGTTCCCTGCTGGCCCTGATGATCCGTGACAGTCTCACAGGTCTCTACAACCACACTCACACGCTGCATCTATTGGATCAGGAAATCGGCCGTGCACGACAGAAGAACCAGCCGCTGTGCTTTGCCATGATCGATATCGACTATTTTAAACGGGTGAACGATACCTTCGGGCACCCCATTGGCGACCGTGTTCTTCGAAGCCTCTCGATGTTTCTCAAGCAGCGTCTACGAAAAACTGACCACATCGGCCGTTATGGCGGTGAGGAGTTCGCGATTATCCTTCCCAATACCCGCCCCAGTGATGCCCGCAATGTTCTCAACGAAATCCGCGAGCGCTTCTCGGAGCTCCAACAGCCCGCAGGTGACAGGGAGTTCAACGTTACCTTCAGTTGCGGCATAGCCGCCTGGAATAACGAGTCGTCCCAGAACCTGTGCGAGCGTGCCGATCGCGCGCTCTATACCTCCAAGGAACATAACCGCAACTGCGTTACGCTTGCCGATAATTGAATGGCGAAGTAACGGATCGGGCGACTCTGACAGGCCGCCCGTATGAAACCATCGTCGTATAGAAGTCATCCCTACCGTTCACGACAATGATTGCTATCATTAGATGGATCCCGGTTCGGCTTTCAAGTGCTTTTTGTGCCATCGGGGTCAACAGGGATGATTGTTAAAAAATGTTGATCTGAAGATTAAAAGCACACACTATTGGTGGAACATGCCGTTAAATTCGGCGATCCTGTTTAAAAGACACAAAGGCAAACACATCCATGTCGACAATTCTCGTGCTCCATGGCCCCAACCTGAACATGCTCGGAACCCGCGAGCCGGAGGTTTATGGCCACGAGACTCTGGCAGACATTGATGATCGGTTGCGGAATAGGGCGGCAGATAACGGACACCACTTGCTGCATCTTCAGTCGAACGCTGAATACGAACTGATCGAGCGCATTCACGAGGCCCGCGCAGAAGGTGTGGATTTCATCATTATCAATCCTGCCGCTTTTACCCACACCAGCATTGCTTTACGGGATGCCATACTGGCCTCAGGGATTCCATTTATAGAAGTGCATCTTTCAAACGTGCATGCGCGGGAAGCGTTCCGCCATCACTCCTATTTTTCCGATATCGCCGAAGGCGTTATCTGCGGACTGGGTAGCCAGGGATATGAACTCGCCCTTCAGGCTGCCATGCAACGAACTCACCGATAGACCTGACAACACGGGACTGGACCAACTATGGATATTCGCAAAGTCAAGAAACTGATCGAACTGCTTGAGGAGTCTGACGTCGAAGAGCTTGAGATTCACGAGGGCGATGATTCTGTTCGCATCTCACGTCGTCGTGAACAGGCTTCCGGCGGCCAGTACATCAGCCACTACGCGCCACCGCAGCCCCAGCATGCTCCGGCGCCGGAAACCCCAAGGCCAGTTCAGGAAGACAACGCACAACAGACTGTGCACAGCGGGCACGCGCTGCGCTCTCCCATGGTCGGAACTTTTTACCGGGCGCCTTCCCCCGCGGCTGATTCTTTTGCAGAAATCGGCCAGCAGGTCAAAGCCGGCGAGGTTGTCTGCATTGTAGAGGCCATGAAAATGATGAACCAGATTGAGGCCGACAAGAGCGGTACGATCACAGAAATTCTGGTTGATAACGGTCAGCCCGTAGAGTTTGACCAGCCGCTGTTAATCATTTCCTGAACCCGGTGATAGCTACTCATGGCCATGTTAGAAAAAGTTCTGATCGCAAACCGGGGTGAAATAGCCCTCCGGATCTTGCGTGCCTGCAAAGAGCTCGGCATCAAAACCGTAGCGGTTCATTCAAAGGTTGACCGCGATCTGATGCACGTGCGTCTGGCCGATGAATCCGTCTGTATCGGCCCCAACAGCCCGTTGGAAAGCTACCTCAATATTCCGGCCATTATCAGCGCGGCTGAAGTGACGGACTCTGTGGGCATCCACCCGGGCTACGGCTTTCTTGCCGAGAATGCCGACTTCGCTGAACAGGTCGAAAAAAGCGGCTTCCGCTTCATCGGGCCCCGAGCAGAAACCATTCGCCTGATGGGCAACAAGGTTTCGGCTATTAACGCGATGATTCGCGCCGGAGTTCCCACTGTTCCGGGTTCAGACGGCCCGCTGACAGACGATGACGAGCGTACCCTGCAAGTTGCTCGCCGAATCGGCTACCCGGTTATGATCAAGGCAGCCTCCGGCGGTGGCGGCCGTGGCATGCAAGTGGTTCACTCCGAAGCTGCGCTGCTCAAGGCAGTTCAGATCACTCAGACCGAGGCCCGGAATGCCTTTGGCGACCCCACGGTTTATCTGGAAAAGTTTCTGGAAACCCCGCGCCACGTGGAAGTTCAGATTCTGGCCGACATGCACGGCAACTGCATCCATCTGGGTGACCGCGACTGTTCCATGCAGCGCCGCAACCAGAAAGTGATCGAAGAAGCACCAGCGCCGAACATCAACGCGGAATCCCGCGAGCGCACACTCAAAGCCTGCGTGGATGCCTGTAAGGAAATCGGCTATGTTGGCGCCGGCACCTTTGAGTTCCTGTATCAGGATGGCGAGTTCTTTTTCATCGAGATGAACACTCGCGTGCAGGTAGAACACCCGGTCTCTGAAATGGTTACCGGTGTTGATATTGTTCGTGAACAGTTGCGCATCGCCAGCGGTCTGCCACTTCAGTACAAGCAGGACGATATAAAGATCACAGGCCACGCGATGGAGTGCCGCATCAACGCGGAAGACCCCAACACCTTTGTACCCAGCCCCGGCAAAGTGAAGCACTTTCATGCTCCCGGTGGTTATGGCGTGCGGGTGGATTCGCACCTCTACAGCGGCTATACAGTTCCACCGTTTTATGACTCACTGATCGCCAAGCTGATCACCTGGGGCGACGATCGCCAGATAGCCCGCAGGCGTATGAAGAACGCCCTGGACGAGCTATTGGTCGATGGTATTAAAACCAATCAGCCTCTGCATCGGAAACTGGTGCGCGATGGTGGCTTTAAAACGGTAGACTTCACGATCCACTACCTTGAGAAGCTGATGCGGGACTAACCTCCTGCATCACATTGCAGGAAGACCTATGCCCTGGATACAACTTCAGATCCCGGCTGATCCCGATACGGCGGATCAGCTTGAGGATCTGCTCATGGAGATGGGCGCTGACGCCGTCTCCATGGAAGATGCTGCAGATCAGCCACTCTACGAACCCGATCACGGCACCACCCCCTTGTGGAGCCAGACCACTGTGACCGGGCTCTTTCAATCAGGCCAGGATATTGAACAACTGTGCACGGATGTGCGCAACGCCTGGCATCAGCAAACTCAGCAATCCCTCGCAGAGATTGACGTTACTCTGGTTGAAGACAAGGACTGGGAACGAGCCTGCATGGACGACTTTCACCCACTGCAGTTCGGCAAGCGCTTGTGGATTGTGCCCAGCTGGCGTGAGGCACCGGACCCTGATGCCGCCAACCTTATGCTCGACCCCGGCCTCGCCTTCGGGACGGGAACGCACCCGACCACTGCCCTTTGCCTTGAGTGGCTGGACGGGCAGGATGTAACAGGCAAACAAGTTACCGATTACGGCTGTGGCTCGGGAATATTGGGTTTGGCGGCACTGCTTCTGGGTGCAAACCATGTTGTTGGTGTCGACACCGACCATCAAGCACTGGAAGCCAGCCGGGAAAACGCTCGCCGTAACGGCGTTGACGAAGCCAGGTTGGATCTTTATCTTCCGGAAAATGAGCCCGATACCAGCTCCGATGTGATGCTGGCGAACATTCTGGCGCAGCCTCTGATCGGCTTGGCAGCACACCTGGCAGCACTGACAAAGCCCGGGGGCGACCTGGTGCTTTCAGGCATCCTGTCGAACCAGGCCCGCGAGGTGATGGCCGCCTATGAACCCTGGTTTATTATGGATGAGCCGGAACAGCGTGAAGAGTGGATACGCCTCACAGGACAGCGTAACTACAGATGACGAAGGGTGTTTTACCAACTAAACTCCCATACTCGTAGTTCAGTCGCTTTCAGGAACGAAGCATGACCCAGAGTAGTCTGCAGACCCAGTGCCCAAAATGTTTTACCCGGTTCCGGGTTACCGACGAACAACTTGGTATTGCCAAAGGCAAAGTGCGCTGTGGACACTGCATGGATGTCTTCAATGCGGTCGAGCACCAGGTGGCAATCGCTGCAGGCAAGGCCTCAGGAGCAGGCTCTGAGGCGAGTAGTCAAGCGCCAGCAGAGGCTTCCCCACCAGCGCCATCAGGCCATCCCTCGCCCGAGCGCTCTGCCACTGGTTTTACAAGCGACATAACAGACGAAAACTTCATCTTCGCTGACAATCCGGAGGAAGACGCCGAAGAAGGCCGTTATGCCGGCACCCGGCTGACCTTTTCTGATGATGAACTGAGTGACAGCTTTCGCGGCTTTGACGACCGGGATTCGTCCACACGGGATCATGCAGGTGACGAAGATCTCGCCGAAAACGTCGATGAGAGCTGGGCCGAAGCGATTCTTCAGGAAGACACTGCACCTGCGAAAACCACTCCGGAAGCTGAGACGGAAAAGCCACAGAAAAAGCCAGAGCCAGAACCACAGCTGCGACAAAAGCCTTCTCCTGAATCTGCGGACTCAGCAGCTGCCAGCGGCGGAGAACTCCCCAAAGAGCACCTCCGGGAAGAAGCATCAGACTTTTACGTTAATGAACCACCCGATCCTGCATTTGAGTCCTTTGCCAGCGATCATGGCGTTGCGTCAGAACATGAAAACCCGCAACAGGATGAACCCTTCACAGCAGGTGCTCAGTTTGGCAACCTCAGGCATGACCCTGTATCGGTAGGTGGCAGCAATAAAAGCTGGCTGCGCACTTTGGTCTGGTCACTGGTTGTGCTTGGCCTTGTGGGCGTTCTGATTGCACAAGTAACCTGGTTCCAGTTTGACCGGCTTTCTGCAATCCCGGAACTTCGCCCGTTTTATGAAAAAGGCTGCGAGCTGATTGGCTGTGAACTGAAGCCACTGATCAACGTTGATGCCATCCAGAGCCGCAAGTTAGTGGTTCGCACCGACCCGGAAAACCGCAGCCAACTGATTGTAGATGCGGTCATTGTCAATCGGGCGGACTTTCAGCAACCTTTCCCCGCCATTGCCCTGACCTTTTCCAACCTGAATGGCGACGTGGTTGCCCAGAGCGTTTTCACACCCTCGGAATACCTTGCGGGCGAAGGTGAAGAGCTCGATATCATGCCAGTGCAAACACCGGTTCGCATTGCGATAAGCATTCGTGACCCTGGCCGTGATGCCGTGAACTACAATATCAGCTTCCGA
The DNA here is from genome assembly GCF_048266785.1 of Marinobacter sp. Taxonomy (GTDB): domain Bacteria; phylum Pseudomonadota; class Gammaproteobacteria; order Pseudomonadales; family Oleiphilaceae; genus Marinobacter. The sequence continues at coordinate 95,941 of NZ_JBLWYX010000008.1, read as the reverse complement.
CCCTACGCGCCGTGAGATTGCTTGCCGATGATGACCTGGCGGGCACGCCAGTCGCCACCTAGTCGAACAAAAGTCAACCAGAAAGAGCGAAAAATAATCAGTTTTTTCGCCCCCCTGCCCCTTCAATCACAGCCCCCCCGGCGGTATCATTAGCGCCCTTCGGAACTGGCATCGGTTATTTATTAAACAACCGTCCCATTCCGACTTATGCTCAATCTGCTGTGACTCGGATTCAGACCATGTTGCCAATGGCAAAAATCGGGCCGTACACCCTGCCCAATCCGCTGATTGTTGCGCCCATGGCGGGTGTAACAGACCGCCCCTTCCGGCAGCTTTGCCGCAGAATGGGCGCCGGCTTGGCGGTGTCTGAAATGGTGATCGCAGACAGCAAACTCTGGCACACGCGCAAGTCCAGAACGCGTATGGATCATACCGGGGAGCCAGAACCGAGATCCGTACAGATTGCCGGCGGTGATCCGGAAATGCTGGCCAATGCGGCTCGGCTGAACGCAGAGTCTGGCGCCCAGATTATCGACATCAATATGGGGTGCCCGGCCAAAAAGGTGTGCAACAAGGCAGCCGGCTCAGCGCTGATGAAAGATGAAAGGCTGGTCAGGGACATACTGGAAGCAGTCGTCAGCGCAGTTGATATCCCCGTTACGCTGAAAATGCGAACCGGCTGGGATCAGGACAATCGCAATGCACTGGCCATTGCGCGTATGGCAGAAGATAGCGGCATTCAGGCGCTGGCGATTCACGGCCGCACCCGCGCCGACAAGTACAACGGCGATGCAGAGTACGACACCATCGCTGAGGTGAAATCCAGCGTCAGCATTCCGGTTTTCGCCAACGGTGACATTACATCACCCGAGAAAGCCCGCTGGGTTCTGAAGCATACCGGCGCCGATGGCCTGCTCATCGGCCGGGCTGCGCAGGGCAGCCCATGGATTTTCCGGGAAATACTGCATTTCCTTGAAACTGGCCAGCACCTGCCAGCGCCCCCACTGAACGAAGTGGAACACATTTTAAGTGAACATCTGGACGCCCTGCACAGCTTCTACGGAGAGCTCATGGGTGTGCGCATTGCCAGAAAACACGTGGGCTGGTATCTGCAGTCCCACGACCCCGGCAAACAGTTCCGCAACCGCTTCAATACATTCAACGAAGCGTTGGAGCAGAAAGACAGTATCCGACAGTATTTTTCAGGCTTACGAAATGGAGAGGTATTCGCAGCATGAACGCTGAGACTTTGGCAAACAACACCCTGAACGCCCCGGCCAACGATGATATTCACCAACTGCAAACGGTGAACAGCAGCGGCAACACCGTTACCCTGCGCGATAACGTTGAAGTGGCCCTGAAAAACTACTTCACGCAGCTTGACGGAGCCCCCGTTACCGAAGTGTACCAACTGGTACTTTCCGAGGTAGAAGCACCGCTGCTGGAGCAGGTAATGAAGTACACCCGCAACAACCAGACCAAGGCATCCACGATGCTCGGTCTGAACCGCGGAACCCTGCGCAAGAAACTGAAGCAGTACGGCCTGCTATAATCGAGACACCCTGACTTGATGAGGGCCTCCCGGATACCCTTCGCGAGGCCCTCGTTCGTTCACCCCAAGTGAAGAATGTGACCCCATGGCAAACCAGGCTAATACCCCCGTCCGTCGCGCACTGATCAGTGTCAGTGATAAATCCGGCATCGTTGAGTTCGGGCGCGCCCTAACCGGCCGCGGTATCGAACTGCTCTCCACCGGGGGCACCTTTCGCCTCCTGCAAGAAAACAGCGTTCCGGTTACCGAAGTTTCTGACTACACCGGATTCCCTGAGATGATGGACGGCCGGGTAAAAACCCTGCATCCGAAAATCCACGGCGGCATTCTGGGCCGCCGTGGCACCGACGACACCATTATGGGCGAGCACGGCATCAGCCCGATTGATATGGTTGTGGTGAACCTGTATCCGTTCGAGTCCACCGTTGCCAACCCCGACTGCGACCTGGCTACCGCTATTGAAAACATTGATATCGGCGGCCCAACCATGGTTCGCGCCGCGGCCAAGAATCACAACGATGTGGCCATTGTGGTCAGCGCATCGGATTACGCTCGGGTTCTGAAAGAACTGGATGATAACGATGGCCAGTTGAGCCATAGCACCCGTTTCGATCTGGCGGTAAAAGCATTCGAGCACACCGCAGGTTATGACGGCGCCATCGCCAACTACCTGGGTGGCCGCACAGCCGATAACGACAACGCCGATTTCCCACGCACCTTTAACAGCCAGTTCATCAAGGTGCAGGACATGCGTTACGGTGAAAACCCGCACCAGCGCGCGGCTTTTTACGCTGAGCGCAACCCGAAAGAAGCCTGTGTTGCTACAGCAAAACAACTGCAGGGTAAGGCGCTGTCTTACAACAACGTGGCAGACACAGACGCTGCTCTGGAATGCGTGAAGCCCTTCGCGGATCCCGCCTGCGTTATCGTCAAACACGCTAACCCCTGCGGCGTGGCGATTGGTGTCGATATTCTCCAGGCCTATGACCTGGCCTTTGCCACCGACCCCACCTCGGCCTTTGGCGGCATCATTGCCTTCAACCGGGAGCTGGATGCTGCAACCGCCAAGGCCATCATTGAGCGCCAGTTTGTTGAAGTTATTATTGCCCCCAGCATTGCACCTGAGGCGGTAGAGTTGGTCGCTGCCAAGAAGAATGTACGTTTGCTGGCTTGCGGCGAACTCGGCAGTGATCGCGTCCAGACCATGGACTACAAGCGCGTAACCGGCGGTCTTCTGGTTCAGGATCGTGACCTGGGCATGGTCGCCATGGCAGATGTAAAAGTCGTGACTAGCCGCCAGCCAAGCGAGCAGGAACTTAACGACATGCTGTTTGCCTGGGAAGTGGCGAAATACGTAAAATCCAACGCCATCGTTTATGCACGGGCAGGCCGCACGATTGGTGTCGGCGCGGGCCAGATGAGCCGCGTTTACAGCGCCCGCATTGCCGGCATCAAAGCCGCCGATGAAAACCTGGAAGTGAAAGGCTCGGTTATGGCCTCTGATGCCTTCTTCCCGTTCCGGGATGGCATTGATGCAGCCGCCGAAGCCGGCATTACTGCCGTGATTCAACCTGGTGGCTCCATGCGGGATCAGGAAGTGATCGACGCCGCCAACGAACACGGCATTGCCATGGTATTCACCGGCATGCGCCATTTCCGGCACTGATACGACACTTTGTAAACGTATAGGGTAGTGAGATATGAACATTCTGGTAATCGGCAGTGGCGGGCGTGAACACGCACTGGCCTGGAAGGCGGCCCAGTCTCCGGATGCGGATACGGTTTTCGTGGCACCTGGCAACGCCGGCACTGCCCGCGAGCCGGGTGTCGAAAACGTCAACATTGACGTGCTGGATCTTGAAGGCTTGGCGAAATTTGCCGCTGAGAACAACGTCGGCCTTACCATCGTTGGCCCCGAAGCACCTTTGGTGGCGGGCATTGTGGATCTCTTTGAAGAACGCGGCCTGCGCGTATTCGGCCCCAGCGCCGGTGCGGCGCAACTGGAAGGCTCCAAGGCGTTCACCAAGGATTTCCTTGCTCGCCAGAAGATCCCCTCTGCTGCCTACGGCAACTTCACAGATGTAGATAAAGCTCTGTCTTATGTCCGTGAACAGGGTGCACCCATTGTCGTCAAGGCAGACGGCCTTGCCGCCGGCAAAGGCGTCATCGTGGCCATGACCCTTGAAGAGGCCGAGAATGCCGTCCGCGACATGCTGGCAGGCAACGCTTTTGGCGACGCCGGCAGCCGTGTCGTTGTTGAGGAGTTTCTGGAAGGCGAAGAAGCCAGCTTTATTGTGATGGTGGATGGTGAGCATGTGTTGCCAATGGCCACCTCTCAAGATCACAAGCGCGTAGGCGACGACGATACCGGCCCGAACACCGGTGGCATGGGAGCATACTCTCCTGCCCCTGTGGTAACCGCTGAAGTGCACAAGCGCATCATGGATGAGGTTATTTACCCAACGGTGCGCGGCATGGCAGCCGAAGGCCATCCCTACAAGGGATTCCTGTATGCGGGCCTGATGATTGATACTGCCGGAGCACCCAAGGTTATCGAGTTCAACTGCCGCTTTGGCGATCCGGAAACCCAGCCCATCCTGCTGCGTATGAAGTCCGACATTGTTGAACTCTGCCAAGCCGCCATCGACGCCAAGCTGGACCAGTGCAGTTCCGACTGGGACGAACGCGCCGCCGTAGGTATTGTTCTGGCAGCGGGAGGCTATCCCGGCAGCTATAACAAAGGCGATGCTATTTTCGGTCTGCCGGAAACCGAGACCGAGGGCGAGAAGGCATTCCACGCAGGAACCGCCCTCAGCGATAGCCAAGTGGTCACCAGTGGCGGCCGGGTACTCTGTGCAACCGCATTGGGCAACACCGTGACTGAAGCCCAGCAGCGGGCTTATAAACTCGCAGAAAAAATAAGCTGGGATGGCGCATTTTATCGCAACGACATTGCATACCGCGCCATTGCCCGGGAAAAATCGTAACGACGCACTTCAAACTAAAGCCCGGCCAATGACCGGGCTTTTTTATTGGGTAATGTAAGCGCATTCGCCGCGGGCCTTGAAGCGGACAACATTACCCTGGGCGAGCTGGACATTGCGTACCTGCGGAACTCCGAAACCAACAATGGCGACACCATTAAACGCATTGAAGACCCGGTACTCATCATCTTGGGTAAAGAAGACCGCATTCTGGACTATCGTAACGGAGAAGCCTTTCTGGAGGCGATTCCCGGCGCACGGCTGGAGATACTGGAAGGGATTGGCCACGCACCGATGATTGAGGCACCGGAAGAATCAGCCCGTCTGTTTTTTGAGTTTGCCAAAACCCTCACGTCAAAAGCCGGGTAAGATGCACTTAAACGAAGTTCTGTTGTTATCGACTTCAACGGTCAGATAAAACAAGGTAGCCTTGACAGGAATCCGATCCGCTACCCCTGAAAGAATCTCTCATGCCTGAAGCTATCTGGATTTCTTTGGCGTTTGCTCTCGGCCTACTGATCAAAGCCATTGGCTTGCCGCCGTTAATCGGTTACCTGGGCGCAGGTTTCGTTCTCAGCGCTATTGCGTCCACCCCATCCATCCCTATCTATCCAGAACCTACAGCGGCACTCGCCCACATCGCGCACTTGGGCGTTCTGCTCATGCTTTTTACCGTGGGCCTGAAGCTCAAGCTGAGATCGATTATCAGCCCCGAAGTGATCGGCGGCAGCCTGTTGCACTTTGGCATCACCTGCCTGGTGTTTACGCCCGGTTTTTACCTGCTATTGGATATCACCTGGTACGTGGCCTTTATGCTGGCCGTTGCCCTGTCATTCTCGTCTACTGTGCTGGCCGCAAAGGTGCTGGAAAACAAGCGCGAGCTCAGGGCCTTCCACGGGCGGGTATCCATTGGCATCCTGATCATTCAGGACCTGATTGCACTGCTTGTTATGAGCCTGGCAGCCGGCCAGACGCCTTCGCAGTGGGCACTGATTGTGTTCGGCCTGCCACTGCTACGGCCACTGCTGTACAAGCTGCTGGATGCCAGTGGCCATGACGAATTGCTGGTTCTGCTGGGCATGTTGCTGGCGCTGGTTATTGGCGGCATGGGTTTTGAAGCGGTCGGGCTCAGTTCGGAACTGGGTGCCCTGATCTTCGGCGCCATTCTTGCTAACCACCCCCGCAGCCAGGAGCTGGCAAAATCTCTGTGGAGCGTGAAGGAAATCTTTCTGGTTGGTTTTTTTTTGCAGATTGGCATAGGTGGCCTGCCCGATACCAATGCCATCGCCTTTGCCGTGGTGGCTGCGCTGGTGCTGCCCCTCAAGGGGATTCTGTTCTTCTTCCTGATGCTGCTGTTCCGCCTGCGCGCCCGCAGCGGTTTTCTGACCTCGCTGGCGCTCACCAATTATAGTGAGTTCGGGCTGATTGTTGCCAGCATTGCGCTGCCCGAGTGGCTGGTGCCTCTGGCAATCACTGTCGCGCTGTCTTTTCTGATTTCCGCGCCGTTAAACCGGATCGCACACCCACTGTATGAGCGTTTGAGCAATCGTCTTGTGCGCTTCGAAAGTCACCGGCGGCACCCCGATGAGCTACCCGTTTCCCTTGGCGATACCCGCGTTCTGGTGATGGGAATGGGGCGAACCGGCACGGCGGCATATGATTGGCTGCAAACCTCAGAAGCAAGGCTGATGGCACTGGATTCTGACCTCCCCAAGGTGGCACGACACCAGGCCCAAGGACGCAACGTTGTCTATGCTGATGCCGAAGACAACACCTTCTGGGAAGCGCTCCACATGCCATCCGTGGAAGCGGTTATTCTTGCCATGAGCGATATAGAGGGGAAACTGATCGCAGCAAGAATGCTGCGAAAACTGGGCTTTACCGGCTACATCGTCGCCCACACCATGTACGCCGATGAAGCCGAGCGCATTCGTGAAGCGGGTGCCGACGATGCTTACCTGACCATGAGCGAAACCGGCGTAGCGCTGGCTAGCCACCTTCTCGACAGGATTCCGGCAATACCGGCACTGGCTTCAGAAAAAGCCAGCTGAACTCAGCCACCGGGCAAAGCACAGGTTCGGAACCCGGTGTAAACGTCATTTCTTTGGGGCAGATAGGCCTGGCGATAAGTGCCACGAATCAGGCTGGACGACGTGGCGCAGCTGCCCCCACGACTGACCTTGTGATCACCAAACTGAAGCGTGGACATGAACGGATACATATCTATGCGAAAGCCGTCATAAGGAAAAAACTGACTGCTGGTCCACTCCCATACTGTGCCAACCATCTGCCGACAGCCAAAAGGGCTATCACCCGCCGGGTAATCGGCTACCGGGTTCTGCGCCATGCCGCTGGCGTTCATATCTGCGTGAACAGGTCCTGGCTGCTCGTTACCCCAGGGATACCTCTGGAACGGCTCACCTGGTCGGTTACCGAGCGCCGCCACTTCCCACTCTTGCTCTGTAGGTAAACGCCGCCCCGCCCAACGGCAGTAGGCTTCTGCTTCCCAATAGCTGACATGGGTCACCGGTGCATCGGGATTCAATGGCAGCCATTGATCGAATAATCGTTCTTGCCACTGGCCATCATGCTTGCGCCAATATAGCGGCTGCCTTGGCGCCATCAGTATGGGCTCTACTTCCCCGTGCACCAGCGCTATGTCTGTTTCTGTTCCCAACCACTTCTGGCCACCAAAAGACCACAGCTCAGGTTTTCGGTAACCGCCATCCTCTACGAAGGCCATAAACTCCTGATTGCTGACCAGGCAGCGGGCAATCACAAACTCATCCAGGCTTACTTCGTGCCGGGGTTTTTCACTGTCGAATGCAAAGTCGGCAGTCGCGTACTGCGGCGAGTCGCCTGGCATGCCTATCAGCCAGCTACCCGCGGGCACAACCGCATCCTGTTTCAGGGGCTCGTTTGAAGAATTGGCGGCGGGGCGTGAAAAGTTTGCCCCGGGGGGTGGCGCATAACCAACAGTCTGACGGCACCACACCAGCGATTCTATGTGCATGTTCTGATGAAATATGGCGTAGCGACAAAGGTACAGTTCGCGATCGCTCAGTGGCCTTCGCTCAATGCGCTCCGCCATCTTGTCGTAAACGTGATCGAAATAGGCCAGAGTGCTTTCAAGTCCGGGAAACAGATCACGGCGCCAGCGATCCTTATGGTCGATGTGAAACGAATCCCAGAGCTCGTCCATGGCTGGATCGAAACTGACATCACCATCAAGAAGGTTGAAAACGAACACTTCATAGAAAAAAGCCGCATGCCCCATTTCCCAGAGCGGCGGATTGACGCCCGGGTGATAGGGAACTTCCAGTTGCTGATTATCCAGCGATGTAATGAGCTCACGCGTGCGCTGCCGCGTTAGAGCAAGCTCTGCCAGTAACTCAGCTTTCTGCATGAACTCCATCTCCATCACGATTCCTCAAGTTTGGCTCGTTTTAATACTATCAGGTCCAGACCAGCATAATCACAGGCACGGCGACGAGCGTGACGATTGCCGTCAGGGGTAAGCCCAGACGCCAGTAATCGCCAAATTCGTAGCCTCCGGGCTCCATAACCAGGGCGTTCGATTGATGACCAATGGGTGTCATGAAAGCGCAGGAGGCGCCAACCGCAACCGCCATCAACACCGCATCGGAGGGGACCTGCAGTTCGCTGGCCAGGCTCAGGGCAATAGGCGCGACCACAATGGCAGCGGCTGCATTATTTACTACGTTGGACAACAGCGCTGTGCCCACCAGCACCATTACCAGCACCGAAGCAACTGACAGGTTCTCACCCAACACCAGCATCTGTGAGGCTATCAGAGCAGCGCCACCGGTGGTTTCCATGGCCTGGCCAACCGGTATCATGGCCGCCAGCAAAACGATCACCGACCAGTCAATTGCTTTGTAGGCCTCCGCCGCAGACATAAGGTTTACGAGTACCATGGCAACAGCCCCGGCCACCAGAGCAACGGGGGCCGAGAGCAGGCCTGTAACAATGACCGCAATACTGGCCAGAAAGATGCCGGATGCCATTGCAGTATTTCGGCTAGAGCCCAGCCTCAACCCTCGCTCCGCCAGCGGCAGACAGCCAAGCTCTGCCAGGGTTCCGCTCAGAGAATCTTCAAAGCCCTGAACCAGCAATATATCGCCAGCATTGAACCTTATATCGCCAAGCCGCTGCTTTAGCCGGTAACCCAGCCGTGCCACGGCAACAATGTTCAGCTGGTTGCGTTCCCGTAACTTCAGCCGGTTAGCCGTCTGCCCTACCAGAGAAGATTCTGGAGCAATAACGGCTTCCACCAGATGCAGCTCGCCTTTTGCTATCCGGACGGAGGCATCTTCGTCGTACTTGTCGTTGCTCTTGCCATCTCCGTCGCGGGTGTCACTAACGCTTTGTTCTTCGCTGTTTTCATTTTTGTCTGTTTCTTCATCTTCGACAGCCTGATGGGCCAGCTCAAGCTTCGTTTTGTCGAGAAACACCTGCAAGCTGGAGGTATCGGCTTCAACCAGCAGCACATCCCCCTCACGCAGAATTTTATAGGTAGAAGGAACAGCCTGTAACTTCTCGTCGCGAATTAGGGCAAGGACAACAATGTCCGCTTCGTCTCCCGCTGCTGCCAGAAGGCTGTGCAACGTGGCGCCTGCATGGACTGAGTCTTTTGGCAGGCGAAGTTCCGTCAGATATTCGCCAACACTGAACAGCTTCGCATCAGCCGAATTCTGTTCCCGGCGAGGCGTTAAACGCCAGCCGACCAGCGTAATGAAGGCTATGCCAGCAAGCGTAATTGCTACGCCGACCGGAGCAAAATCGAACAGCCCAAAGGTGCCGCCTTCTCGATAGGAGGCAATAATGATATTGGGTGGCGTGCCTATTAGAGTCATAGTGCCACCAAGCAGAGACCCAAAGGCCAGGGGCATCAACAGCGTTGAAGGCGAGCGCCCCGCTTCCCGGGACATCCAGATTGCTACCGGCATCAGTAACGCCAGCGCACCCACGTTGTTGATAAAGCCGGAGCAAAGAGCTACCACGCTGGTCAACGTGAGCACCTGAAGCGTAGGCCGGTGGCCAATTTTCCCCAACAGGCGCGCGATGTTGTCCACCACGCCGCCATTCACCAGCCCCTGGCTGATTACCAGAACGGCAGCCACGGTGATCACGGCTGGATGACCAAAGCCGGCAAACAACTCTTCGGTTGGCACCAGCCCTGTAATGGCGACGGCCAGCAGGGCAAGCATGGCCACCACATCAAAACGCAGGCGGTTCCATACAAACATGGCGAGGGTGATTCCGAGCACCGCAAATACAATGCCTTGCTCCATACTCAAGGGCGATCTCCTGTTACTGGGTGGATAACAGAATATAACAAAGCCTCGTGGTCAGGCACTCCGGGGCAATGACAGATTCCATGGAAATGTCAGCCAGCTTTATAGTTTTACTTCATACACAAAATCCGTATTTCGCAACTGCCCGTATAGTCTTACCTATATTCTTCATGTCACAAAATATGCCTGCATAAGAAGAATATAAACAATATTCATGGCTGAATTTAGCATGTCATAGCGGGTCACGCAGGGCAGTGTGCCAGCGCATTTGCCGTAACCGGTTAATCAACGCAATTCTTAACGACTGGCAGTCCTATTTCCGAGGCACCACCCAGTGGAGGTTTGCCATGATGGGAAGGAGACCGCTTGTTTGGTTGTCAGTGGCAAGATCACAAACTTATCATCAAAATAACCGGAATAGCTTCAAAAGCGGTTTGGCCCGGATCAGCCAAAGCCCTGCCGGCTTTACCGTACGGGCTGATTTTGAGGGCAGAGCCTTGTCATCCGACTTCGCCCCCCCAGTTGCACGATACCCGCTGCCACAACGCCCGCCTCGCCAAACACCGGCTGAGCCGCCGCCGGCGCTCATCTCAATCCTGGCCTCGAAAGGCTTGCGCACGCATGGGCGTCGGCATTGCTCAAATAGTAAGCGATTCAAGGGGCTGGTTTGGCGGCCCCGGAGGTGACGATGAACCTCTTGATAAGAGCCGTTCTCATGTCCGGCCCAGGCGGGCGCTTCGACTGCGGAATTGAGTGCTTATCCGGACGGTTTATGAAACATTCGGGCTGATATGCTTGGCGTTAAAAAGTAGCGCCGAAGATAAAGGTACTTTCACTTAATACTACATGTCGATTTTTTTTCCAGATGAAGCCTGCAAGTGTCGCTGAAAGGTAAAGCGCCTGTAAATCAGTCGCGTGCAACTATTTTATGGAGATATACGTCAATATGTCCGTCATCATTTTTTACATTGCCTGTAGGTGAGCATCTCTGGAAATCTTACAAGCCCCTAATAATAGGTAGTTTAATTATTTGGGCACGCAATATGCGTAATACTTAGTGTTGCTTCGTTTGTTGCGTCATTTAACGTATCAATAGATGCAACATCGGGCAATGTGCGCAGTAGAACAAAAGGGATCACATTGTTCACGCTAGCTAGCTAGATGAAAAAATCAGATGATTTTGGTCTGGCAGGATATCTTAGGGAGAAGGACAATGAATAAATCTTTAGTATTTGCAGGGTCCACGCTAGTGGGTCTGGTACTGGCTGTCTCCAACGTCAATGCCAACCCGATCAACAAATTCAACTTCGGAGAAAGTCAAGAAAACACGGTGAATTCTACCGCTACTGCTAACGGTGGCACTGGCGGTGATGCCGATGGCTACGGTGGCACTAACGATGCCAATGTAAACGCCAATGGCAGCAGCGCTAACACCAGTAACGCTAATGGTGGCAGTGGCGATGGCGGTTATGGTGGCGACGCCAACGGCGATGGCGGGATTGCTGGTTCAAGTTCTGGCGGTAGCAGCGGTAACACTACCAGCGGTCTTGGTGGTGGCGGTGCTGGCGGTGCTGGCGGTGCTGGCGGTGCGGGTGGCGACGCCAATGGCGCTGGCGGTGCTGGCGGTGGTGGCGGTGCTGGTTCCTCCGACGGTGGCATGGCCGATGGCGGTAACGGTAGCGGCAATGCAACTGCTTCAGGCAGTGCCTATGGTGCAGAAGGCTTTGGAGGCACAGCAGGGGCGGGTGGTAGCGCCAGCGCCTGGAGTGAGTCCTTCAACGAGGTGACCGAAGTCATTGCTTACCAGACTTTGGAATCCAATGTAACCGGTAACAGCATCAGTGTTTACGGTGGTACTGGCGGTTATGGTGGATACGGCGGTGATGCTTCCACCGGCGCTAACGGCGGAAACGCTAACGGCACATCCTATGGTGGCGATGCCAACGGTGGTAGCGGCGGTCATGGTGGCGATGCTGATGGCAATGGCGGTAATGCTGATGGCAATGGCGGTAATGCCAACGGCAACGGCGGTGCCGGTGGTAATGCCAACGCCAATGGCAACGGTGGCGCTAGCGGTTATGCCGACGCCAATGGCAACGGCGGTAACGGTGGCAATGCCAATGGCAACGGCGGTGCCGGTGGTAATTCCAATGGTGCGGGTGGTAGTGCTGGTGATGCCGATGGTTCCGGTGGAAATGCCGATGGCTACGGCGGTGATGCCAATGGCGGCTACGCCTCTGGTGGCAACAGCAACAACAACCCACAAAGTAATGCCAACGACATTCCTCCTGCAGGAACTGCTACCCAAACCAACAATCACGCGACTACCCAGGACGGTAGTGGTGGTGATGGTGGTACAGCTGGCACAGGCACTGGCGGTATGGCGGATGGCACTGGCGGCACTGGCGGCACAGCTGACGGAGTTGCTGGCTCTGGTGGTACAGCCGACGGTAACGGAGGCACTGGCGGCACAGCCGATGGTAACGGGGGTAGCGCTACATCCGGTACAGCCGATGGTCTAGCGGGTACTGCCACAGGTGGTAACGCCGATGGTAATGGCGGCACAGCTGACGGTAATGGCGGCACAGCCGATGGTAACGGCGGCACTGGCGGCGCTGGCGGCACAGCTGATGCCTTAGCCGGTTCCGGTGGGGCTGTAAATGCTACTGGCGGTGCAGGTGGCGCCGGTGGTAATGGCGGAGCTGGCGCTGCTGGCGGTGCCGGAACTGGCGGTAGCATAGCAACAGGCTCGGCCACTATGACTGTGGGTTCAGGCGTATTTGGCGGTATTGCCAATATGAACCTGTCAACCGGCATGTATAACTCCCAGCTGTCCGCAACCAACGTAGCTGCTCATAGCAACGTTAACATCGGTACTACTGGTGGTGGTGGTACTCAGTAACCAGGAAATCAGGCTGGCGGGTCTTTGACCCGCCAGCCTGATTGGTCCCTCACTGCTGAAACAGAAGGAGTAAAGGGTCATGGACAAATTAATTACCAGATTGGTCAGCGTGTTTTTTGTGCTGGCTTTTTCCAGCCTCATTACCGGGCCTGTGACGGCCGAGACGCAGATCGAATCCTGGGAGGAATCGTCCCTGGAAGCGATGGGCGCAAACGAACTTGCCAGCTTGAGCGGTCGGGATAGCTTGACCAATGTGCAAAGTATTCAGGAGCTGGATGCGTCAGTCAGTAACAGTTCCTTTAATGCCAATACCATGACCACAGGCGCAATAACCATTGAGCAACATGCACTGGACAATTTCGAAGGTGTAGGTCTGTTTAATATTTTTACTGGACACAATAACGCGGTTAATTCGGCGGTAGGTATCAGTATCTACGTGGCTGAATAAGAGATTCATAAAGAACAGGTGATCTTTATGAGGCCTGATCATAGCCTAAGGCGTCAAGGATGATGGCAGTGGCAAGTAAACAACGGGGACGTTAAATGAAACTTGTGTTTAGCACACTCATGTTTACAGTCGCTACCATGGTTGCAGCACTAGCGCCCGTGATGGCGACGGCGGGGGCGGTCAATATTTCCAGTCCTTTTGGTGCTTTTAACTTACACACAAAAAGTCTGCAGGAAATGCGCTGGGATTCAGTAATACAGCAGAAATACGATTTCAGTTGCGGTTCGGCCGCCGTTGCTACCTTGCTGACTTATCATTACAACATGCCTACTGATGAAGAAGACGTTTTTCAAGCGATGATCAAAGTAGGTAATCGCGCAAAAATTCAAGCAGACGGCTTCTCCATGCTGGATATGAAACGCTACCTGGATAACCGGGGGTTTCGTTCAGACGGGTTTAAAATGAGCCTGGACAGGCTGATAAAAATCGGGATGCCGGGGATTACATTAATTAATACCCAGGGCTACCTGCATTTTGTGGTAGTCAAAGGGGTAGATGAAAATCATGTGCTGGTTGCCGACCCGGCGGTAGGATCGGTTGTTGTTCCGCGCGCACATTTTGAATCAATCTGGAATGGCTCCATTCTGGGTGCCAGATCGCATGTCAATATTGCCAGAGAGAATTTCAACAGTGACAGAGATTGGCGTATTCGCCCCCAATCCCCTCTTGAGCAGGGAATAAGCCGAGCGGGTATTGGGCCAATGCTGCTGAGTCTGCCTGGCCGCAACGAGCTAGGTAAATGACCATGAAAACTTTAAGGTACGCAAACAAAAGCCTTCCAGCGTGTCTGATGTGTAGCTCGCTGATTTTGGTCACGCAACCATTAGCTGCCGAAATACAGGGGGGGCACATATTGAGTCAATCACCTCTTCCGGCGGCGGTTGTGCTGCGCGACGCCTATGCGGGCGTGAATGTTATTAACCTTGATGAAATGGGCGAGATGCGCGGTGGCTTTACCTTTGCGGGTCTGGACATGAAGTTCGGCGCCACACTCAGCACGGTGATTGACAGCATTCAGCTGGATACGGTCTTCAACATTACCTCTGGGGGGGCCGAAGTCGTCTCACAGATGCTGAGTAATCTGGCGGTGCTGAATGATACCGGCATCATGGAAGCCAGCAATTCCAATGTTGCAGGTGCCACCACTTCAACAGGCAATTCGGAGAGAACAACTTCAGCTGTGTCAACGACAGATGCCACCACTGCGGTGCTGGTTGGCCCTGACACCGGCGTTTCGGTGTCTGACCTTGCACCTATGGATATCTCGCTGGACGGTATCAATAATTCCAACGGTTATAGTGGTGTGGTGATCAACAATAGTAAGGGATTTACTGCGGCGCTTCATAAGCTGACGCAGGATGCTGCTATCAGCGCGATAATCAGCAACGCTTCAAGTGTGAAGGCCAGTCACAAGCTCAATGTCAAGATCGAAGTTGAACATGCCAAGAGCGCTGGTAATGCAGCCAAAGCGGCCGCATTGAGTAAATTAGCCGGAGGGATGTTTAGTAAACGGTAGATGCCCATCAGGGCGTCTATAGAACCTTGATTCGTCTGCTTACAAACAGCCCGCCCCAAGAGCGGGCTGTTTGTATTTTATTTAGCGCCACAGGGAGCCGACCGTGAAGGGTACCCGAAAGGTCACTAACATATCGGGCGCATCGTCAGTAACGCCTAATTCCAGGTTGAGGTTAATGCCGACGTCATTGGTCAACTGGTAGGAGTAGCCCATCAACATGGAGCCGATCGTCAGATTAGAGCTGTTCAGCGTGACGCCGTTAACTTCGGTATCTGATTCCTGAATAAAGTCGGTCTTGAAACCGAGCGTAAATGCTGCCCGCTCATTGACTGAATAGGCCATGCCAAAGCTGAAGCGCACGGCATCACCTGGCTTGACCTTGCCAATGGTTTGCTCGCCAAAAGTCTTATCAATATCTTCTTCAAAATTTATCAGATAACCGAGGTTTGAGAAAAATACTGCCGGTGCCGAAGGAAACAGCGCGGTAATACTGGGTTCGAAGGAATAAAAGCCACTGCCGGTTGCCAGTTCCGTACCAATACCTTCGGAGGTTCTGGGAATATCAAACGGACCTTCGCCATTGTTTAGTTTTACTCGGGCGTTGGCGATAAAAAACGGCCAGCCGTCCAGACCGTTGTTGAGCTGGTAATGCAGGGCAATTTCAATATCTCCCATACCGTCACCGTACAGACTGTCTGAAATATTCGTCTCTTCCACCTGAGGAATCGCAACTGTCTCCTCATCATTGCGGTACACATAAGGTACCTTGAGTTCCAGTTCCAGGCGATTGGTTAATCCCAGGCGTCCTGTGAGGGATGCGATCACCGTGTCCCGGTCGGCATCCACCGCCTCGAGAAGACCAATCCCCAAGGAGCTGAGAATTTCAATACCGCGAAAGGTTAACCGATTGACGTCGGAGTGGGTGTATTGCACTGAGGGTTCGAGAACCAATTTGCCCTTGGGTGTTAATACACCGCCGATATCTGCCAGTGATTCGACCTGAGGTTTGCTTTGCTGGGTATTGACCGGAGCCTTGCCTACGGGTGCTGGTTGCTGGGCCTGGGCAGGAGTCTGGCCTGCTGGTGTTGGTTGCTGGGTCTTGGCAGGGGCCAGGCTTGCCGGTGCTGGTTGCGGGGCCCGGTCGCTATCGGCGCGGCCGCGGCCGCGACTGTCCAGTAATATTTCATGTTGTAGCTGGTCCAGATCCTGGCGCTGCTTATCCAGCGCTTTCTTTTGCTCGGAAATAATAGTGGCCTGGGAGTTAAGTTTCCTCTCCTGTTCAACAATGTGTGCCTGCTGGTTATTCAGGCTTTGTTCCAGGCGTTTTATTTTATCATCGATGGTATTAGCGGCAACCGGGCCAGCTGCCCAGGCGGCGATGAGTATGGAACTATAAAGCTTGGCTTTGGGTATACAGGGCATTGTTAAAACTCCATTTAATGTTGACCTAGCGCAGGAACCGCAGTCCATACAAAAAACAACCTGCCAGAGAGCATGTCAGCCTCAACTAATACTAGTTGGTGGTATTAATTATTGGAAATATTTGTAGGAAAACAGCCTCAAAAGCGCCGCCTTTCCATCTTAGGGCTTGGCGTTATGATTATATAAGTTCTTCTTATCTATCTTTTACGCGGAGGCAGGGACTGTTTCAGGAACGAGACAGTCTGGTAAAAAAACAAAAACCCCGCCAGCTATTTCCAGCTGCGGGGTTTTTACCCTCGGAACAGGCCCGAGAGTAGGAACACAGTAAGCCGTTCGCTTAGAACTGGTTCATCGTGTTGTCTCCACCACCGGCTTTCAGCGCAGCATCACCTGCGAAGAATTCCTTATGGTCGTCACCGATGTTAGAGCCGGCCATATCCTGGTGCTTAACGGTGGCGATACCCTGACGGATCTCTTCACGCTGTACGCCTTTAACGTAAGCCAGCATGCCTTCTTCGCCGAAGTAGCCTTTGGCCAGGTTGTCAGTAGACAGTGCCGCAGTATGATAAGTCGGCAGAGTGATCAGGTGGTGGAATACACCTGCTTCACGGGCAGCGTCACGCTGGAAATTAGCTGTCCACTCGTCGGCCAGCTTGCCCAGCTCAGTGCTGTCGTACTCTTGACTCATCAGCTTGGCGCGGTCGTAGGCAGAAACGTCCTTGCCTTCTTCCTTCATTGCGTCGAATACCTGCTGACGGAAGTTCAGGGTCCAGTTGAAAGATGGGCTGTTGTTGTAAACCAGCTTGGCATCGGGAACAACTTCCTTGATGCGGTTTACCATCGCAGCGATCTGGCCAACATGCGGCTTCTCGGTTTCAATCCACAGCATGTCAGCGCCGTTCTGCAGGCTGGTGATACAGTCCAGAACAACACGGTCTTCACCAGAGCCTTCCTTGAACTGGAACAGGCCAGATGCCAGACGCTTGGGCTTAACCAGTTTGCCGCCCTGCTTGATCACAACGTCGCCGTTGTTGATGTCTGCAGCGTTTTCGATGACGTCACCATCGATAAAGCTGTTGTACTGGTCACCCAGGTCGCCCGGCTCGTTGGTTACCGCGATTTGCTTGGTCAGGCCAGCACCCAGTGAGTCAGTACGGGCAACAATAACGCCGTCGTCAACACCCAGCTCAAGGAACGCCAGACGTACAGCGTTGATCTTGGACAGAAAGTCGGCGTGAGGAACGGTTACTTTACCGTCCTGGTGGCCACACTGCTTTTCGTCAGAAACCTGGTTCTCGATCTGGATGCAGCAAGCACCGGCTTCGATCATCTGCTTGGCCAGCAGGTAGGTCGCTTCGTCGTTACCAAAACCGGCATCAATGTCGGCAATGATCGGCACAACGTGAGTTTCGTGGTTGTCGATCTGCTTGATCAGTTCCGCTGCTTTGGCATCGTCGCCAGCTTTTTCAGCGGCATCCAGATCGCGGAACAGGTGGTTCAGTTCCCATGCATCAGCTTGGCGCAGGAAGGTGTACAGCTCTTCGATCAGCCCGGAAACAGCTGTCTTCTCGTGCATGGACTGGTCAGGCAGCGGACCGAACTCGGAACGCAGGGCAGCAACCATCCAGCCAGACAGGTACAGGTAACGGCGTTTGGTGGAACCGAAGTGCTTCTTGATCGCAATCATCTTCTGCTGGCCAATAAAGCCGTGCCAGCAACCCAGGGACTGGGTGTACTGCGACGTGTCTTTATCGTAGTTCGCCATGTCTTCACGCATGATTTTCGCCGTGTACTTGGCGACATCCAGACCGGTCTTGAATTTGTTCTGGGCGCGCATGCGTGCAGCATGCTTGGGGTTGATAGCGTTCCAGGTCGGGTTTTGCTTCAGGATGGAAGCAATGGTATCGACGTCTTTAGCGTAAGGCATGGTCTCGATCCTTTGTATGTTAACGGCGTGTTCTGGTGACTGAATTCCGGGCAAAGCGCGACATGGTTTGCCTGCGATGTCGAATACTCTAGTAGCTTCCGATTTATAATTGAAATTTATATTATGTATTTTCGGCATTTTTCTTATGAATACCAAAAACTCCCGGACTTGCGCCCTGCCCCACCATTGAGCCCGGTCATTTCATGTACCCTGCAACATGCTATGATTCAGCCACTTGACCAAGCTTATGGGCCCAAAATCCACGGATTACAGGGGTAGTCAGTGTACTATTTCCGCGCTTTCGGCCACTCACTACTACACACACTGAAAAACCTGTTCCCGATTGTCGTCGTTGTTGTGTTCTTCCAGTTTGTTGTCCTGCACCAAACGCCGGATAACACCCTGAGCATGGCCATTGGCCTGTTGATTGTCGCCGTGGGTGTTGCCCTGTTCCTGCAGGGTATTGAGTTATCCATTTTTCCTATGGGCAAAAGCCTGTCCACCAGTTTGCCAAACGAGGGTCGGTACCCATCCTGCTCTCATTCGGCTTTGCCATGGGGGTTTTCCGTACCATCTTTGGCTACCCACGACACTGGTTCATGATTATTGGCTACATCACGGTGGTTGTGGTGACCTGGTTTGCCCCGGAGGAAATTGTCGGCCTGGCTTACGATTCCGGCGGGGTCACCACATCAGATGTCACGGTGCCGCTGGAGCACGTTGACTAGGCTTCACGTTACACCGGCAACTGACGCCCCTCAACTTGGCGATAAAACCACAATCCGGTCTTCGGTTTGCAGCCCCAGAAATTGCTTTCTTTCCGGATTCATCTGCAGATGCCTGCCCCGCTCATTGGCAGCCGCCCGGAACACACCCAACGCAATCTCTCCCCTCTCGGCGACGATCTTCTCCAGCAACTGGAAATCGGCACTGGCCGGCAGCGGGTAATCTTGAGGATCGCGGAACTGGATTTCGGCTCCGTCCACAGTGAACAGCTCGTCCAGCACCACCCGCAGCTCCCGGCGCAGGGCGACCTGCGCCAAAACGTGGCTCAGAATCATCGGGCTAATCAGCATTTCGCTCTTGTGGCCATAAAGCAGGTGCCGGTTAGCGGGATCGCTCAGCTCCATGATCACCTGCGGCCTGTGCAGTGACTCAGACAGAATTTCTTCCAGTTGCAGGTAACCCACCATGGCGCGGGCATCGGCTTCTTCACCGGAACCGATACGATCGCTGCTCAACAGAATGACGCTATCATAGCTGGCAGGGTCCAGTTTTCTGAGGTCGTCTTCCACCATGTAATCGGCGTCCAGTAAGCGGCCGTTAATCTTTTCCAGATCAACGCCGTACCGGGCAATCTCCCGCTGCCGCTCTTCCAACGGCAGGGCAGACACCATGTCCAGCTCAAAATTGCGACCGCCGTAACTACAAAATTCAGCCGACAAACTGGGTATCCGGCGATTCCAGCCCAGCACCAGTACTCGATTAGTGCCTTGCGCCTTGCGCTCTGACGCCTGCACGCTCCCTCGATCAACCCCTTTCAGCGGCTCCGCTTTCGGATCTGCCCCAGTGTGGAGGTAATCGCTGGCAAGCAAAACCACCCGATCTTCGTGGCGAACGATGGTGTCTGTCGGGGCCAGCAAATTTACTTTCCAGCCACTGCCGGCGACAGGGTGAAGTAAGCCGAGAACGATCGCATGAGGTCTTTGGGTCGCGAGTTCTCCCAAGGTCAGACCCTCAGCAGTTTCTCCACCGCGCACGAAGATCTCGCTGCCCTCATCAGCGGCCAGCAATTCGTTATAGACCTCAGACAATCCCGGATGCAGCACGTTCTGCACCATCAAACGACTGATAGTCGCGTTGCCGGCAATCACTTCAACAGGCCCTGGGTAGGCCCGTTCAACCACTGGAAGCTTACGGATATCCTGGATCTCGGCGACCACAAAGGGCAAAGACGCCTGGTATTGCCTGGCCTGAGCCACGATCGACAGCAGGGCTTTAACGGTTTCCACATCCGAGGTTATCAAGCTTCCCGCTTCGTATAACGCACTGGGCACAATCACCGCCGCTGCATCAAGACAGGCGACCCGGTGCAAGGCATCCGGTTGAATGGCGGAACCGGAGCGCAAGATAATCTGCCGGGCGCGGCGCCCAATGCCAGGTTCATTGCGGAGCTCATGGACCTGTTTCGCCGATGCCTCTTCCGACAACACCACCAGGTTTAATCTCTGGGTGTCGTGTTTTTCCAGAAATCGGCGCATACGGCCGGGTGAGCCCAGCAGTTCGGAAAGCAGTGGCAGCGTCTGACTGGTCCAACCCAGCACAACCACATGTTTTTTCAGGGTGACGGGCGTCAGCCCCCGCTCAAGTTCCGCCATTTTGGCAATCAACCAGCGGGTAAGAATGGCCACCAGTGTGCCCATAAACACCACATAACCGCTGATGGTCAGGAGCGTTGAGACAAAGCGCTGCCAGGTGCCCACATCATCACCCAGATAGCCGGGATCCGTCAGACGCAGAAACGCCCACCAGACAGCAGACCCGGGATCATCAAATTCACCACCCTGAGGCACCACCAGCAGGCCACCGATGAGTGAAATCAGGCCGATAAAAACACCTACCACCAGCAGCTGGAACCCGGCGCCTTTTACCAGCTGGCGCTCAACAATAAACTTCACACGATCAACTACGCGAAAAGGCAGAATGGCGGGTTTTTTCATCAGTTTGATCCGGTGGGCGCTGAAAGTATTGAGCTCTGCGGAGCCAGGGATGACAAAGGCAACGCCAGAGCTTCCCGCAGTGACGGCGTAAACTGCAGCACCCCTTCAATCGGCCCCAGGCCGCCACGCGCCAGCGTACGCTGAGGCTGGGACTGCAGATCTGCAATAACAATACGGGTGCCGTCGCTCTGGCAAGTAGCAATCAGTTTATTAAGCGACGACAGGCCGCCAGCATCGAGCACGGTAACGCCGTCCATATACAGAATGAACCCGTCAACGTTTCGGGACAGCGTCGCAAGTTCACCAAAAATCCGGTCGGCGGCCGCAAAAAACATCGGACCGTTGATTTTGAACACTCGCCAGCCCGCCGGCAGATTTTCTTCGCTGACCCGTTTGCCGGCGGTGATATCGGTGACTTTGGTCATCTCGGCCATTTCACGCATGAACAACACGGCGGCCAACAGAACGCCGGTGGTAATGGCAATCACCATGTCCAGAGCCACGGTCAGGGAAAAGCAGGTCAGAAAAACCAGCACATCACTGCGCGGCGC
The DNA here is from genome assembly GCF_048266785.1 of Marinobacter sp. GTDB lineage: Bacteria > Pseudomonadota > Gammaproteobacteria > Pseudomonadales > Oleiphilaceae > Marinobacter. The sequence goes on along the minus strand of NZ_JBLWYX010000008.1, from coordinate 74,541 downwards.
GGTCTTGAGCAGGTGGACCGCTTTAGGCGCTTCGCTCATGTTCCAGGCCACCATGATCAGCAAAGCCGCCATCGCTGGCATGGGCAGGTAGGCCAAAACGCCGGCCAGTGATACCAGCGCAAGCAGAACCACTACGGCATGAATCATGGCTGCAACTGGCGATTCCGCACCGGCACGGTAGTTTGCAGCAGACCGGGCTATGGCGGCTGTGGCCGTAATGCCCCCGAAAAAGGGCACCACAATGTTACCGATCCCCTGCCCCATCAGTTCGCTGTTGGCGCTGTGGCGTTTTCCAGTCATGCCATCAAGCACCACGGCACAGAGCAGAGATTCGATAGCGCCAAGCATGGCGATGGCGAAAGCAGCCGGTAAGAGTTCGCGCACCATACTCCAGGAAATCCCGATGGCCTCACCACTGGCATCCGCCTGCTGCCAGGGCCAGGCAAACTCGGGAAGAAACGGCGGAATACCCGCACCTGTGCCACCACCCGGCAGCAGATAGCTGAACCTTGATCCTATGGTCTCCACCCCAGCGCCATTGGCGTTGAGCCAGATAGCCAGCAGGCTACCAATCACGACTGCCGGAAGATGTGGCGGCACCGGCGTTTTCAGGCGCGGCCAGGTCAGCATGACCGCAAGCGTAACCACAGCAACCAGCGCGCTCATTGTATCCAGCGCGGGAAAACTCTGTGCCAGCACGGCCAACTTGTCCCAGTAATGCTCTGGCATGGTCTCAACAGACAAGCCAAAAAAATCTTTTACCTGCAGAGTAGCGATAACCACCGCAATACCGCCGGTAAACCCGAGGGTGACCGATTCCGGAATGTATTCGATAAAGCGGCCCAGCCGCATGAGCGCCATGATAATCAGCAGAACGCCGGACATCAGAGTGGCCAGCAAAAGGCCTCCGAGGCCATAGCTCTGGGCTATGGGATATAGAATTACAACAAAAGCCGCAGTGGGTCCGGAAACACTGAAGCGGCTCCCGCCGGTCAGAGCGATAATAAAGCCAGCGATAAATGCCGTGTACAGGCCGTACTGGGGCGCCACACCGCTTGCAATCGCCAAGGCCATAGCCAGCGGTATTGCAATAATACCAACCGTAACGCCCGCCATGAGATCCCGCAGGAAGCGGCGGCTGTTGTAGGGCTGATCAATGCAGGCTTCACGGAAAGCGTGGGCAATCCGCAACGAGAAAAGGTGGGCGCGATGGGACATAATGGCCTCGTGTCTAGGAATACTTACAAGTAGCGAGGCCGTACATCATATATAATTTTGCCATGAAAAAGTTGTTCATTGCCGTGCTTGCTTTATTAATTAGCAACCTTTCCGGGTGTGCAACCATGATTCATTCCAGCGACAGCAGCACCGCGGCCAGACCACAAACCCTCTATGAAGCGCGCCTGATTGATGCCGAAAACAGCACCGAGCTGAGCGTGGAATCGCTTGTTCAACGCATCGCTTCGACCGATGTGGTCGTGATTGGTGAATATCACGGCCACCAGGCTGCCCATCTGCTGCAATCGCGGATCCAGGCCGCGCTCTACCGCCAGCAACCGCTGCAAGTTCTGTCCATGGAGCAGTTCACTTTCGACAATCAACCCGCCATTGATGCCTACCTGAGCGGTAAAACCGGCGAAACCGAAATGATTGAAGACAGCAGCGCCTGGGACAACTACCGCGCTTCCTATCGCCCGCTAGTGGAATTTGCCCGCCAGCATGGTCTTCCGGTAATAGCAGCCAACGCGCCCGCAGCCATCGTGCGATGCGTCGGTCAGAAGGGGCCGGATTATCTGGAAAGGCTGCCTGCCGCTGACCAGGCGCAGTTGCCGGACAATGCGTTTATGGGCACTCCGGCCTACCGTGAAAAGTTCACGGTCGCTATTTCCAGCAGCCACGGCGCGGCGGATGACGCCATGCGCGAGCGCATGAACAACACCTATAAAGCTCAACTGCTACGGGATAACACCATGGCAAGTCGAATACTCGCTGCCCGTGACGCGCATCGCGGCCACCAGATTATCCACACCACGGGTACGTTCCACAGTGAAGAGCACCTCGGCACGGTTGCCATGCTCAGGCAACGGGCGCCGGAGGTTTCAGTTGCGGTTATTTCACCGGTAGTGTGGCCATCGGATGAAGAGCGCGCGCCATTATCTGAAAACCGCAACAAAGGCGACTTTCTCTACTTCATTCAGCCCCTGCCGGAAGAGTTCCTTGATGAAGAACGCGAACACAAGGCGATGTCCGCAAGATTCCGACGCCCCACTGAAGATACCTGCCAGGGAGATTCTCCATGAAAGTCATTGTTGCCCTTATTCTGGGTTTCAGCGCCATTATTTCAGCCTCACTAATCAGTGACGGCCTGACCGATCTGCGCACCGGTGATCGCTACGTAACTGTGAAAGGCGTGGCGGAACGGGAAGTGGGTGCCGACCTGGCCATCTGGCCGATTCGCTTTGTAGCCACCGGAGCCAGCCTCGGCGAGGCTCAGGAAAAAGCCCGCAACAGCCGCAATGCCATCATGGCGTTCCTGAAGCTGCAGGCTATCAGCGACAGTGCGGTCGAGCTTCAGCGACTGGACGTTACCGACACCCGCGCCAACCCCTACCAGGACAACAATAGCGAGCAGAAATTCATCATCAGCCAGACCTTGATGGTACGCAGCGAAGATATTGAAAGAATCCGCCAGGCGGCGCAGGGTGTAAGCGAGCTGGTTGATTCCGGCGTAGTGCTCTCCTCCGATTATGGTCCGGGCGGCCCTACCTACCTGTTTAACGGTCTGAATGACATCAAGCCCGGCATGATTGCCGAAGCCACGGCCTCCGCACGCGAAGCCGCAAGCCAGTTTGCCAAGGATGCGAAAACCGGGCTGGGCGATCTGCGCCGGGCCAATCAGGGTGTGTTCCAGATACTTGCCCGGGACCAGGCACCGGGAGTGTCCCAGCAACAACACCCGGTGAAGACCGTGCGGGTGGTTTCAACCGTTGAGTATTATTTAAGGTAATAGCCCTTAAGGTAACAACCTATAGAGAGCACCCGCCTACTGGGTCTGCACCATCTCGTCGGTTACCTGATACTCCCCCACCAGCCAGCGCAGGATTTCGCTGGCTGCCGGGTGATCATAAGCATCGTAGGTACGCATCAGGCTTTGCCGTTTTTCCTCGCTGATACGCCCCAGGCCTGCATCCTGCAACACCAGCAGATCTGCGTGGAGCTGGTCTGCCAACTCCCTCCCGAGAACTTCTTTCGCGGCGTGGTGGAACGCCTGCCCATACTGGTATTCCGGGCCTTGGCGATAAGACTCAGCCAGCGTTATTGCAGGAATTGAGGTCAATGTTGGCTGCAGCGCCGGGTTGATGCCATGGCCAGACAGATAGGCTGCGTTAGCCGCCGGGCGACCGGTAAACCCACGCAAGTGCAAATGCCGGGACATGCGATCACCGTCGTTCACCGGGTAGTTATCCCAAAGCACAGGCTTGCGCCCGAGCCGCTCGCCCACGCGCTTGAGGTGGCCTGGAGAGACCTCTCTGGAACAGACTTCCTCGCCCGTCCAGAATACCTGAATATCATGATCGAGCAGGCGGCCAAGTGTTTCCAGGTAAGCCACGGGACGCTCGCCAAATACCCGATCCAGCACCGGATCGTCAGAATAGTAACTTGGGCAGATTGAAAGATAACGGGCCTGGGTGCGCTCGCGGATCCAGTGCATGATCTCCGCCTGGGTTTCCGCTAGCGCAGGGGTATCGGCACGCATGTCGTCAAACAGAATGGCCAGCTCATCAATCCCGATGCGATCAAGCAGCTCAATCTTCGTGGCAAGCGCAGAACGGGCGGCATCATCAAAGCGGTTAAAAATCTCGAAAGGGCTCAGCCCGATGCCAAAACGCAGGCCCTGCAAACGGCAAAACCGACCGAACTCCGCCAGTTCTGATGCCATTTCCGGCGGGTAGGGCTCCTGCCAACGCCGGCGCAGAAAGACATCGGCTTTGGGCGCGTAAAGATAGAAGCCGTAGCCATGGGGCGCCAGTGTACGCACCAATTGCTGCCGCTCCTGCCAGTTCCATACTGGTCCGTAAAAGCCCTCGATAATCCCCAGCGTTGTGCTCATAGCGCCCTCCCTGTGGCAGCCCGGTGTATTACCACATGGTATACCTGCGGCAAGCAAATGGTATATCCCATCCGTATTGCCGACTGTCAAAGCAGGCTACTATATGCAAAATATCGACGGAAACTGCTATGAACCCTTCCCTGGCCCGGCTAGGCAGTCTTGATGCATTGCGAGGCCTCGCAGCTCTCGGGGTCGTGCTTTTTCATTACCTCCCCTATTACGACAAACTCTTCGGCCATTCATTCGAAATACCGCAACTGCTGACAGACACGCTGTTGTTCGGTCGCTATGGGGTGCACCTGTTTTTCATTCTCAGCGGCTTTGTCATTTTCATGACCCTTGAACGTACCCGCAATGCCGCCTGGTTTGGGCTGGCGCGAGGTGTGCGACTGCTCCCGGCGCTCTGGGCCGGCATTTTGTTTACCTTCATTTCTGTACACCTTCTCGGCCCTGAAAGCCGTGCAGTCAGCCTTGAAACCGCCTTATTAAACGCCACACTGCTGCATGAATACCTTGGCGCTGAACATGTAGACGGCGCTTACTGGAGCCTGGTGATAGAGGTTACCTTTTACAGCTGGATGGCGCTGTTGTTCTACAGCCTGCGCGACTGGTCACGGTTACGAATAGCCCTCTGGGCCTGGGTGCTGATGAGCTATGCCGGAGTAATCTGGTGGCAGCAGATTCCAGACGGCCTGGAATTTTTGGTCAAGGACCTGATGTTTGTGAAATACGCCCCTCTGTTTATCGGCGGCATGCTGATTTTCAGGATCTACCGATATGGTCGTCCGTCGGTAGGTGACACAGTTCTGCTGACGCTCGCTGTCTGTCACGGTCTTTTTGCATACAAACTTCCTTACAGCCTGTTCGTTCTAGGCTGCTTTACGGTATTTTCTCTGGCTGTTGCCGGGCAACTGAACTGGCTAGCAAACCGACCCATGCTGTGGCTGGGCAGCCTTTCATACAGCCTGTACCTGGTGCATCAGAACATTGGCTATGGCGTGATTACCTGGAGCTATAACGCAGGCCTGCCGGGGTGGCTGGGCGTCAGCTTCGCGGTCGGCACTGCGTTTTTGCTGTCCTCGCTGATTCATTACAGCATTGAAAAACCGGCGCTGCGAGGGTTCCGAAGCTGGCGCAGCCGGACTGAGACCGCTCAGACACCCTTGGCAACAACGAAATCTATCGACCAGACTTGACCTGTATAACGCTGCTAACGCTCGAGCGGCATGAACAAACTCTGACACGGCCTACGACCTATGTCGTATCTGGTACGTTTTTTCGTTTCGCTGACTAAAAATAATTGATAATGTGAACCAGTTGCATGGCGTTCCTCATGGAACGTACGCTCGACCCATAAAAATGACAAAAGGATACAAGAGCAATGAAGATCCGTTCCGTTCTTTCTGCAGCGGTACTCGCCGTAGCAGCATCCTTCGCCTCTACGCAGGCACTGGCTCAGGACACTTTTACCCTAAAGCTGGCAGAGACCTGGGGGCCGAACTTTCCGATTTTTGGTGATACCACCAAGAACTTCGCCAAATCCGTCGAAAAAATGTCTAATGGACGCCTGAAAATCCGCATAGATTCTTCCAACAAGCACAAGGCTCCTTTGGGCGTGTTTGATATGGTCAAGGCCGGCCAGTACGACATGGGCCACTCCGCGTCCTACTACTGGAAAGGCAAGGTTCCCGAAACCCTGTTCTTCACCAGCATGCCGTTTGGCATGAACGCCATCGAACAGTACGCCTGGTTTTATCATGGCGGCGGCATGGAGCTGATGCAGGAAGTGTATGCTCCACACAATATGCTGTCGTTCCCCGGCGGCAACACCGGCGTTCAGATGGGCGGCTGGTTCCGCGAGGAAATCAAATCGCTGGACGACCTCCAGGGCCTGAAAATGCGCATTCCGGGCTTCGCCGGCGAAGTCTTTGCCGAAGTGGGCGTGAGTCCTACCAACATCGCTCCAGGCGAGCTTTACACGGCGCTTGAGCGCAACACCATTGATGCTGTTGAGTGGGTAGGTCCGGCTCTGGATCTTCGTCTTGGCTTCCAGCAGATCGCAGACTATTACTACACCGGATGGCACGAGCCTGCTACAGAGCTTCAGTTTCTGGTGAACAAGAAGGTTTGGGAAAAGCTGCCGGCTGATCTGCAGGAAATCATGCGCGTTGCCATGCGCACCGCGTCCTACGATATGCTGGTAATGTCACAGCACGCCAATGCGGAAGCCTGGGCCAACATCAAGAAAGAATATCCGAACGTGCAGATCAAGCAGTTCCCCCAGGATATCTTCCAGGCCATGTACGATGCCAACAAAAAGCTTCTGAAAGAAGCCTCTGAAAGCAACGAACAGGCGGCCCGGATTGTGAAGTCACAAGAAGACTACCTCGCACAGAGTCGCGCCTATACTGAAATTTCTGAACGCGCATACCTGAACACTATGGGCACAGTCGAGTAAGATACAGGCTTTAATGGAGCCGGGATCGCTCTGAGAGCGATCCCGGTTTTGTTGTTTATAGCAATAGCAGAATCGCCAAACCATCTGGTGGAGGAATGTGAATGCAGTGGATTATAAAGCTGGATGATGGCCTCGCCCGTCTGTCCTATCTCTGCGGCTGGGTTGCCTGTGTCGCAATGCTGCTGATGGCCGGTAACGTTTTTTACGACGTTGTTGCCCGTTACGCGTTCAACGAAGTCTCCATCGGTATGCAGGAGATGGAATGGCATCTGTATTCGATAGTCTTCCTGCTTGGTATCCCCTACGCACTGCGTACGGACGGCCATGTTCGGGTTGACGTGTTTTACACGCGCTGGAGCAACAAGGCCAAGGCGTGGATAAACCTGGCAGGCGCCCTGCTGTTTGTGGTGCCGTTTGCCTATCTGATTGGCATTTACGGTTACGATTTCGCGCTCGACTCCTACAGCATGGGTGAAGGCAGTGGTGACCCGGGCGGCCTGCCCCATCGCTGGCTTATTAAAGCCGTCATTCCGGTCACTGCCTTTTTTATCGCCATCGCGGGCCTCAATATGGCCACTTTCGCCCTGCGCGTCATGTCTGGTGAAAAACAGTATGAAGGAGAGAACAGCGGGGGAGGCCTCGCATGATCGGCATGATTATGTTCCTCGCCGCCCTTTTCATGCTGATGCTGGGCTTTCCTGTCGCCTTTACTTTTGGCGGCGTTGCATTGTTCTTTGGCGTATTTGCAGAAGGCATGGATCTGTTCGCCTTCATGCCGTATCGCATCATGAGTGTTATGCAGAATACCGTTCTGATGGCGGTACCACTGTTTATTTTCATGGGCGTCATTCTGCAACGTACTCGTCTCGCCGAGCAGCTTCTGACCTCCATGGGCCGTCTTTTTGGTGGCCTGCCCGGCGGCCTGGCTATCTCTACCATTCTCGTAGGCGCCCTGCTTGCGGCCTCCACCGGTGTAGTGGGCGCAAGTGTGGTTGCCATGGGCCTGATCTCTCTGCCTGTCATGCTTGCCCACAAGTATGACAAGCGCCTGGCAACGGGCACCATCTGCGCTGCAGGCACGCTGGGGCAGATCGTTCCTCCCTCGATCATTCTGATTATTCTGGGCGACGTTCTGGGCCTTCCGGTAGGTGATCTGTTCAAGGCTGCCGTCGGGCCGGGCGTGGTTCTTATCGGGCTCTATATTGCCTATATCCTGATCATGACCCGCTTCAAGCCCGAGACCGCTCCGGCCATGCCGGAAGACAGCAGCATTTCCCGCAAAAAGGAAATCATGAATGCGCTGTGGGCGATCATTCCACCGCTGGCGTTGATCGTGATTGTGCTTGGCTCGATCTTTACTGGCATTGCGACACCCACAGAATCCTCAGCACTGGGTGGCATCGGCGCTATTGTTCTGGCCATCATCTACCGTCAATTCTCATTCCAGATGGTTTGGGAAGCGTCGAAAGATACCGTCAAAGTAACCGCTATGGTGTTTGCCATCCTGATCGGTGCAACCGCCTTTTCAATGGTCTTCAGCTACACCGGTGGCGACTACCTGCTGGAAGAGTGGATGCTGGCGTTACCTGGCGAAAAATGGGGCTTTATTATCCTCGCCATGCTGGTGATTATGATACTGGGCTTCTTCATCGACTTTGTGGAAATCTCTTTCATCATCGTGCCTATTCTGGCACCGGTGGCCGAAGCTCTGGGCATCAACATGCTCTGGTTTGCCATTCTTATCGCCATGAACCTGCAAACCAGCTTCCTCACACCGCCTTTCGGGTTCTCTTTGTTCTACCTCAAAGGGGTCGCGCCACCGGAGGTGCGAACGGTGGACATTTACAAGGGGGTATTGCCTTTCATCCTCCTGCAGGTACTCGTACTGGCGCTGATTGTGATATTCCCTGAGTGGTTTGGTATGAGTTCCTCTTACTAAGCTGTTCTGCAGCCGGGTCGCCTGACCCGGCTGCAGTCTTCCTCCCCCTCCTCTACCCCGCTTTTCTTCGCACTTTTTCGATACCTGATTCACGTCGATATCCGACATACCTGACAAAAACAGAACAGTTTCTATACTGAACAGATAACCGGCAGTTCTCAGACGGGTATTCGGGACCAGCCTTGGCGTGCAGACGCCAGCCTCGACAGCAATGTCAGGGTAAAAAAAGGGAGCAGAATCCGTGAATCAAAAAAGCGCCCGGAAAAGTATCAAGCGCACCGGGCTTGATGTGCAGTCCAACAAATCTCATATCCTGAACCTGCCCTTGCAGGACACTCATGTAGGCCGGGCGCCTCATACCTATGAACGCTGGCTGGTTGCCAAGCTGGTGCGCATGGCAGGGTCTCCCCCAATTCGTTTCCGGCTATGGAACAACGACGTGATTGAGCCCCATGAGCAGCCGGCCCGGTTTACCCTGCACCTCACTGATCCAAAAGCTCTTTACACGCTGGTCACCAACCCCAACCTGGCCTTTGGCGACCTTTACAGCGCCGGTCGCCTGGGTATCGAGGGCGATCTGCCCGATCTGATGGAAGCGCTCTACCGGGCCATTCATCACGCCCGTCAGAAATGGCCACGATGGCTTGAAGCCCTTTGGCGAAACCACGCTCCCCGCTCCACAGGTCCGTCGGAAGCACAGGAAAACATTCATCACCATTATGATCTGGGCAACGATTTCTATCGGCTCTGGCTCGACCAAGCCGAAATGCAGTACACCTGCGCCTATTACGAACGGCCGGATTTGAGCCTGGAGCAGGCTCAACTGGCAAAGCTGGAGCACGTGTGCAGAAAGCTCCGGCTTGAACCCGGCATGACGGTGGTTGAAGCGGGATGCGGCTGGGGCGGGCTGGCGCGTTACATGGCACGAAATTACGGAGTAAAGGTCCACGCCTATAATATTTCCCGTGAACAGGTCACTTACGCCCGCGAGCAAGCCCGTAACCAGGGTCTGGATACCCTGGTTGACTATATTGAGGACGATTACCGCAACATTCAGGGCCAATACGATGCGTTCGTCTCGGTTGGTATGCTGGAGCATGTAGGGAAGGAGAATTACCTCGCGCTGTCACAGCTGATCAAGCGCTCACTGAATCCGCATGGCATTGCGCTCATTCACAGTATTGGCCGCAACCGACCCATGCTGATGAACGCCTGGATTGAGAAGCGCATATTCCCCGGGGCTTATCCACCCAGCATTGGAGAAATCATGGCGCTGTGTGAGCACGGCGATTTTTCCGTTATCGACGTGGAAAATCTCCGGCTCCATTACGCCCGCACCCTGAGCGCCTGGATGGAGCGCTTTAATGCAGCGGAAGCGGCAGTCTCTACCATGTACGACGAGCACTTTACCCGAGCTTGGCGCATGTATCTTGCTGGTTCCATTGCCGCCTTCCGGGCGGGGTCACTGCAGCTTTTCCAGGTTGTGTTTACCCACGGCGATAACAACCAGTTGCCTGCGACCCGGCAGGATCTCTACAACTTTCCCGCCGCGCCCGACGACACCTGAGGTTACTGCACATGGAAGCTTACGATCTGATTATCGTTGGGGCCGGCCCGGCAGGATCCACCCTGGCAAAGGCCCTTGAAGGCAGCGGAAAACGCGCGCTACTGATCGATAAACAGACTTTTCCCCGAGATAAGACCTGTGCAGGCTGGGTTACGCCCAGCGTTATGGAAACCTTGAAGATTGATCTCACAGACTACGGAAATGGCCGCACCCTTCAACCCATAAGGCGCTTCCGGATTGGAATGATGGGGCAAGCAGCGGTTGAAAATAATCACGGTAGCGTGGTCAGCTATGGCATCCGGCGCTGTGAGTTTGATGACTTCCTGCTGGGCCGCACAAACACCCCCAGGCAACTCGGCATTCCGGTCAAAAACATCACACGGAAAGACGGTAACTGGCTGGTTAACGATACCTGGTCAGCGCCCTTTCTGGTCGGCGCCGGTGGCCATTTCTGCCCGGTAGCCAGGCAGATTGGCGATGGCCCGGGAGGTCATGAAACCATTGTGGCTGCCAAAGAGGTAGAGTTCGAAATGACTCACGAGCAGGCAAGAGCCTGCAAAGCCCGCGGAGACACGCCGGAGCTTTGGTTTTGTCGGGATCTCAAAGGCTATGCCTGGGTCTTTCGCAAGGGCAACTACCTGAACGTTGGCCTTGGGCGGGAAGACAACCAAAAGCTGAGCACGCATTTACAGGACTTTGTGGCAACTATGAAGTCCACCGGTCGCATTCCTGAGGATCTGCCCGATCGCTTTAAAGGTCATGCCTATTTGCTCTACGATCACGCAGGGCGACCGCTGGTAGACGATGGCCTGTTGCTGATTGGTGATGCTGCGGGGCTTGCCTATACCAAAAGCGGAGAAGGTATTCGCCCGGCTATTGAATCGGCTTTGCTGGCTGCTGATGTGATCCGGCAGGCAGCGGATTTTTCTGCCACCTCCCTGCAAGTATACGGTGACGCCATAGCGGAGCGATTTGGCCATCGCGGATCCGTAACAGAGGAAAATTTTCAGATACCGGACTGGATCAGAATGCCACTGGCGAGCACCTTGATGCGGTCCCACTGGTTCACGCGCAAAGTGGTGACTGAAAAGTGGTTTCTGCATCAGGAGGTACCGGTTCTGGCAGCAGGTACCTAATGCACAGCATTTTGTTCAGATATAATAAGGGCGGCCAATTGGCCGCCCGATAAACATTTCAGGGCTTAGTGGCCCAGGTAACTGCGATACATCCAGACCGTTTTTTCCTGCTGGGATATGTAATCGCTCATCAGCGCAACGGTACCCTCATCACTCGCATCGCCGGCAAGGCGCAGCAAGTCCCGCTGCTTGCCAATCAACTTGGCAAAACTGTCGACTATGTTGTTCATGGCTGTTTTGCCATCAGCAACGTCTTTCTGCTCAGGGATTTCCGAGCGCTCAATGTAAGTGCTGTAAGCATGCGAAGGGCGGTGCCCCAAGGTAAGAACACGCTCTGCAATTTCATCAATCTTGAGCAGCAGGTCGTCGTACAACTCCTCAAATTTCACATGAAGCTCAAAGAAATTATCGCCCTTGATGTTCCAGTGATAACCGCGCACGTTCATGTAAAAAATCTGATAGTTAGACAGCAAATCGTTAAGAGAATCGGCCAGTTCTACGGTTTTTTCCTTATCCAGACCAATAAAATTCTTACTCATTGTATGCCTCCTTCGTGGCTGTAAGTTCCAAACTGGAGCCAATATAACGAAGGCCCCGGGTATCCGTGAAGTTGGGTTTTCCCATGCCTGTCATAGCGCGGATCAATCTCCGGCGAAAAGCCTATACGCCAGGGCCACAGTCGGTGCAGTCACCCTCGGGAACCGGCCCTATGTTGAGGTTTCGGTTCAGGTCTCTCAGTGCCGTTCTCACGCCCTCTTCAATTACCGGATGATAAAACGGCATTTCCAGCATTTCACTGACCGTCAACCGACGTTGCGCTGACCAGGCCAACAGGTGGGCTATGTGCTCGGCTGCCGGGCCAAACATCTCGGCACCCATGAACAGCCCGCTACCATGCTCGCCGTATACCCGAAGCAAGCCGCTGTTTTTGCCAATCACCCGGCTACGGCCCTGATCCTCAAACGATACCTCGCCTACTGCGAAGCGGCCGCCACAGCGCTTATCCACCTCATCAATAGTCAAACCCACACTGGCTATTTGGGGGTCAGTAAACACAACTGCAAGGGGCGTGCTCCTCAGGCCCACGCGAACGTCCGGGTAAGACGCCGCATTATTCCCGGCAATCCGTCCTTCGTCTGCGGCTTCGTGCAACAGCGGCAAATTGTTGTTGGCATCACCGGCAATAAAAATATGGGTCTGGCCGCAGCGCAACGTGTGTGGGTCGAACAAAGGCAGGCCTTTTTCATCCAGCTCAATATCGGCATTCTGGATATCCAGGTTGTCCACGTTGGGCCGGCGCCCGGTGGCCGCGAGCAGGTACTCGAATGTTTCGGTTTTTTCTCCGGCGCTGCCGTCGATAAAGGTAACAGCCACCCCACCATCCACTCGCTCAACCCGCTTTACGTCGCCATCCGGGTCCAACGGAAACTCTTCGTTAAAGCGCTTGAGTGCATATTCGCGAATACTGTCGTCCTGGATCGGCCCAACGGCGCCTCCCACTCCGAACATTCTTACGCGAACACCAAGACGGCTGAGTGCCTGCCCCAGCTCCAGCCCGATCACACCCGGTCCGAAAACCACTACCGACGCCGGCAGATCCTGCCATTCAAATATATCGTCATTCACCACCAAGCGGTCTTTCGCTTCTTTCAGAAAGCCGGGAATATTAGGGCGGGAACCGGTTGCGATAATAATCCGCTGGGCGCGGATCTCAGTTTCGTTGTCGATAATGAGGTGACTGGGGCCGGCGAAGCGGGCATGGCCTTTGATCCGGTGCTCTTCGGGAAACTCTTCCACCGAGCGAACAACCGAAGCGACAAACCGGTCACGCTCCGAGCGCACTCGTGCCATGACTCGCTTACCGTCCACTGAAATCTTGCCCGCAGACACTCCGAACAGGTCTGCCTGTGCCACCTGCCAGGCGCTGTCTGCTGCTGCAAGCAGAAGTTTGCTTGGCATACAGCCCACTCTCGCACACGTAGTACCGTAATGGTCGCCTTCAATCAGCACGACCTTATCTGTGACTTTTCGCACACGATTATAGGCTACCATTCCTGCCGTCCCTGCACCGATAATGGCTACATCAACTTCTCGCTTATCCATAAAACAGTCTCCAGAGCGATATTCCCGAGAGCCGGGAACCTTGGTGAATCGATAAATCCTGTATATGCCAGTATAGAGGCCGGAATTGTTTAATGTGGTACGCGAAAAAACCGGCGGTTGGATTTATGCTGACAGGCTTACAAAGATTCTGACAATCTCTGAGTTCTTATCCATAGGCCTTTACACCTAAACACGATACAACCAAGCCCAAATACAAAGAATAAAGAGAAACGTGCATATGAACAGTTACTGGCCGGAATTTCTCACTGTGGCATTGATACACCTTCTGGCGGTTGCCAGCCCGGGGCCAGACTTTGCGGTGATGCTCCGGCAGGCACTGTGTCAGAGTCGGAAAAACGCACTGCTCACAGCATTCGGTATTGGCGCAGGCATTCTGGTGCACGTGAGCTATTCACTGCTGGGCATTGGTCTGATTATCCAGCAGTCCATTCTGCTGTTCACCATACTCAAGATTACCGGCGCCCTGTACCTTACGTGGATCGCTGTGCAGTGCCTGAGAGCCCGGGCAGCTGGCGTTTATGTGGATACCAAAACAGGCACCCTGCAGTCGGGCTTCGCCGCCCTGCGGCTGGGCTTTTTGACCAATGCTCTTAACCCGAAGGCTACACTGTTCTTTGTTTCGCTGTTTTCGGTAGTGATCAGCCCGGGTACACCCGTGGCCATCCAGGCCGGCTACGGCGCTTATATGGCGCTGGCGACAGGGCTCTGGTTCACTTTGGTTGCCGTGTTTTTCACCCTGCCCGCCGTGCGCAGAGGTTTTAACCGCTTCGGCCACTGGCTCGATCGACTGATGGGCGGGGCGTTGCTACTGTTAGCAGGCCATCTCCTGCTCTCTACAGTGAGCGGAGCAGAGCCTCTGTCTGATCCCAGCCCAGGCACGGGTCGGTAATAGAGCAGCCGTACCGCAGGTCATCGCCGTCGTCCTGTCGGCCAGCTTCCAGGAAGCTTTCCAGCATCAAACCACGAATACCAGCGCTACCCGCCCGCTTCTGCCGCATGACTTCACGCGCCACATCGATCTGCCGTTCCGCCTGCTTGCAGGCGTTATCGTGACTGCAATCTACCATGATTGCAGCGCACAACCCTGAACCAGACAGGCTATGCGTAGCGTGCTGAATGCTCAGCTCGTCGTAATTGGTAAGGTCCCGGCCACCACGTAGCACAAGATGAGTGTCCGGATTGCCGCGGGTGCTGACCATAACCGGTGCGCCATTGCTGGAAACGCCCAGATGATGATGCGGGTGCGCTCCCGACTTCATGGCATTAATCGCAACGCTGATCCCGCCGTCGGTGCCATTTTTGAACCCGGCCGGCATGGGCAAGCCGCTGACCATTTCACGGTGGATCTGGGACTCGGTTGTGCGGGCTCCAATCGCAGTCCAGCTCACCAGGTCACCGAGATAATCCATAGCGAAAGGGCTCAAAGCTTCTGTGGCCAGAGGTAGCCCCATCTCGGCGAGATTCAGGAGCAAACGACGTGAGCGCAGCAAGCCTTCGTTAAGATCGCCGGTTCCTGTGCGCTCTGGATCGTATAGCAAACCCTTCCAGCCTATCGTGGTTCTCGGCTTTTCTAGGTAAGCGCGCATGACAATCAGAAAACGGTCACTGACTTCCTCTGCCAGTGCCTTGAGTTTTTCGCCATACTCCAGCGCGGCTACCTCGTCATGAATTGAGCAGGGCCCGACCACAATCAAAGTGCGATCATCCGAGCCGTGCAGAAGGTTCCGGATCGCTTGCCGGTGCCTGTCCACCTGCCGGGCAAGCGGTTCGTCGACTGGCAAGCACTGTCGCAATTCAGACGGCGTTGGCAGTGCCGTTTCCTGCCTGTGCGTTGCAGCGGCACTCCGAATCTGGCTCTCTCCGGCTGTTTTCAAAGGCATGTTCATATCTGTGTTCCCGTTTCCCTGCGTCAGAATCTAAAAAGCCCCGGCTGGGCTACCAGTCGGGGCTTTCTGAGTCCGACGGCAGCCTGGTTTTCCCCGGGCTGCCATCCTCGTTATTCGTTTGGTGAAGATGTTATGGGCGGCCCTGGGACTGGCTAAAATAAAAGCCATAACCAAGCCACCAAAAAAACACAGCAGCGACTGCCGCCACCGGCTTTTGGCCGAAAGCTTGCAGAACATTCAATTGACAGATCGCTTGTGTCGTCTTCATGCTTATCAATATACCCCCCGGGTTTTCAACTTGGCAACCCGTAAACCGGACTTTTAGCAAACTAACCGGACTTTTCGGGACAATGGGATCCAGAAATGACACTGAATCGACAGCCTTACCGTTCCCTGCTCCTGTTCATCCTCGTGTTGGCACTCACCGCCGCCACGGGTTCTGCACACGCTGAGTCCCGGGCTTACCAGCTCAACAATCGACCCGGTGCCGATGTGGCCGTTCAGGTGCGCGAGCTTTATCAGGGCGAGCCAGTATCTGTCACCGCCCGCGGGCAACAGCTCGTCGTTCGCGGCAACCAACAATTGCTGGATGAAATCGGCACCCTGGTTGAAACTCTGGACGTAGCACCGGCTCAGCTACGGATAACTGTCAGGTCTCAGAAGGATATCGGCGGCAAACGTTCCGGCGGCGGCATTACAACAACACGAAACGAACTCGGCGTAACCGTGGAGCGCAGGGTCACGAGCACCGGTGGCTCACAGGAGCGAAGCCTGTTGGTTATGGATGGTCAGTCCGCTCATATTACATCCGGCCAGGTGCGGACATTGCCTTTCGCGGTGCGCGGAGGCAGAAACCCTGCAGCCATCTTTGAGCACGTGGAAACACGCAGTGGGTTTGTGGTCACCCCGCAGGTGATTTCAGACCGGGCTGTGGAGTTGAACATTGTGTCTTTTGATGCAGACCCTGCAGAACTGGAAGGCTATGAAACCCAAGCGGTGGTGACCATTCGCCGGGTAGAGCCCGGCCAATGGGTGTCTCTGGGCAGCACATCAACCCAGTCCACCAGCAGGCAGTCTGGTATCGCCTACAGCGTTAACAGTAGCCGGTCAGACAACCGGAGTTTCGAAGTGAAGGTCGACGTTATTCACTGAAGCTCACGCTCTGTTGCGCAGCAATACGCTTTTGGCCTCGTTAATCTTTGCAGCAAGATAATCGCTCCCGCCTCTATCTGGATGCATTTTTTGCATCAGGCGGCGGTGAGCCATAACAATGTCTTCCCGGGAACACGCTGTCGTCACGCCCAGAATCTCGCAGGCCTCGCGCTCAGACATATCATTGCTGTGCACCTGACCGTGTTGCTGCTGGCCTGATCCATCCGGGCTGGCACCCTCCGTACCAGAAAAAAAGCCCTTCAGCCCAGGCACAAACCGGGCAATCTCTGGCAGCCTGCGCAACAGCGGAATCAGTGCCGCCACAGCCGCTGTCAGCACGTGCACGCGGCCGGTCAGGACCATAAACACCAGCAAGGCACCACCAACAACAAGAACGACTTTCCAGGTTGCGGCCTTCTTTCTTTTTGCTGACAATCCGCCCCATTGCTTCAGAACCACAAAGACGGCGACCGTCAACGCGATTCCCAATATCCAGTGCATGGTTGATCCTTTAGTAAGGTAAGATCGTAATTCTGGCATCTGAACTGGCGATAATGCCAGCGACAAGTACCTACAAACCGGTGACAACTGCACCCTGAATTTTGTAGGATGCTATGCTTTGTCGTTGATCAATAATTTCCGCATCCATACAGTCTGTTGTTATGCACCGCCCCGGCGAGGAAACACAGCAAGCCTGTTTCTTCACTACTCGATGCAAACCCCGGACCAGACAGAGATTTCCAGGACCTGAACTATGCGCACTGCTTCCCGCTTCCTGATCGCAATCATCTTCCTTGGCGTGGTGCTTGGTGGCATCTTTGGCTACAAGTTTTACCAGTTCGGACAAATGGAAGAACAAATGTCCCAACCCCAGCCGCCTGCACAAATATCCGCAACCGAAGCTCGCACTGAGAGCTGGACACCTTCCATAAAAGCTGTGGGTAGCATCAAGGCCATCAACGGCATTGAGGTCGCCAACGAGGTTCCTGGCGTTATTGAAAACATTAACTTCGAATCCGGTGACCTCGTCAAGCAGGGTGACATCCTCATTCGCCTTAATACCGACATTGATGAAGCCGCTGTACGCACGCGCCGAGCAGAGGCCCACCTGGCTGAACAAGAGTTCAAACGTATCTCTGACCTGCTGCCACGGCGAGCTGTTTCCCAGTCCCAATACGACGAATCCAAGGCGAATTTCGACGCCGCACGTGCCCGCGTTAATGAAGCAGACGCTCAGCTTAGCAAGAAAGTGATCCGCGCACCGTTCGATGGCACCCTCGGGATTCGCATGGTGGATCAGGGGGAATACATTGCCACAGGCACGCCGATTGTTGAAATCAACATGCTCAACCCGATTTATGTGGACTACACCCTGTCCGAGAAGAACCTGCAAGACGTTGACCGTGGCTATTCTGTCGTCACGACCGTTGCCGCTGTTCCCGAGCAGGAGTTCAAGGGCAAGGTCAGCGCCATCAACACCTCGGTGAACCCGGAAACGCGCACCGTGCGCATTCGCGCTACGCTGGACAACCCGGAGAACCTGCTGCGACCGGGTATGTTTGCAACCATACTGACCAAACAGCCAGACGATAACGAAGTTGTTACCATTCCCCGCACCGCCATTTCCTACAACACCTACGGGGATTTCGTGTTTGCCATCGAGGAAAATGAAGAAGGCGATCTGATTGTCAATCGCCGCACCATTACCGCAGGCCAAACGCGGGATAAGCGGGTTGCTATTCTCTCCGGTCTTGAAGCAGGCGAGAAAGTCGTTTCCAAAGGATTGCTGAGACTTCGTGCCGGACAGAAGGTCACCATTCAGGATGGGGACAAGGGCGAAGAAAAGCAGCCGCAGGAGGCATCTGAGTAATGCGATTCACCGACATTTTCATCCATCGTCCCGTACTGGCGACGGTGGTCAGCCTTCTTATCCTGTTGCTCGGTGCCCGGGCCGCCATGGAAATGGAAATCCGGCAATACCCGGAGCTTGAGAGCACCACGGTTACGGTCACAACGGCCTACCCTGGAGCCAGTTCAGACTTGATAAAAGGCTTTATCACCACGCCCCTGCAACAGGCTATTGCTGAAGCCAGCGGCATCGACTACCTGACATCCACCAGCTCTCAGGGCACGTCGACCATTGAAGCCAAGATGGTCCTGAACTACGACGCTAACGCTGCGTTAGCCGAAATCCAGGCAAAGGTAGCGAGCCAGCGCAACGTTCTCCCAACGGAGGCGCAGGATCCGGTTATAACCTCTACTACCGGTGATTCAACGGCGCTGATGTACATCGCATTTTACAGTTCGGAGATGGCTGTTCCACAAATCACCGACTACCTGACCCGCGTGGTGCAGCCCAGACTGCAGGCCCTCTCCGGCGTTGGTAAGGCAGAACTGCTTGGCCGCAAATTTGCCTTGCGGGTCTGGCTCGACCCGGAACGCCTGGCAGCCGTGGACATGACGCCTCAGGAAGTGGTTGCCAAGCTGCGCGCCAACAACTATCAGGCCGCCGTTGGCAATACCAAAGGTGCCTACACAGAAATCAGCATGACCAGCGATACCGATGTGGCGGACCCGGATGAGTTCCGCAATCTGGTGGTCAAGCAGGCGAACGAAACCCAGATCCGGCTCCAGGACATTGCCCGGGTAGAACTGGGATCGGAAACTTACAGCGCGCTGGCCCTCTACAAGGGCCAGCCGGCGACTTACGTTGCAATCGAACTGGCACCCGGCGCTAACCCACTGACGGTGGCAGCCCTGGTAAAAGGTGATCTTCCGGATATCGAAAGCCAGCTGCCGGGCGATCTGAACGTGCGCCTGGCCTACGACGCATCTGACTTTATTGACGATTCTATAAACGAGGTTATTCGCACTCTCCTCGAAGCCATGGGCATCGTACTCGTGGTGGTATTCCTCAGTCTCGGCTCGATCCGTGCTTCCATCGTACCCTCCGTTGCGGTTCCGCTGTCGCTGATTGGCGGTGCCTTTTTCATGCTGATGTTCGGGTTCTCCCTGAACCTGCTTACGCTGCTATCCATGGTGCTGGCCATCGGGCTGGTGGTAGACGATGCCATCATCATGGTGGAGAACGTGCACCGACATATCGAACAAGGCAAATCGCGGTTTGACGCTGCCTTGCACGGCGCACGGGAAATGGCCGTGCCCATTATTGCCATGACCACAACGCTGGTGGCGGTCTATGCACCTATCGGTTTTATGGGTGGCCTTGTTGGCTCTCTGTTTACCGAGTTTGCATTTACGCTTGCCGGCACGGTGGTAATCTCAGGCATCGTTGCACTTACGCTTTCTCCCATGTTGGCCGCCAAGGTTCTCAAGCCCCACGGTAACCCGGGCAAATTCGAGGCCCTGGTAGAGCGCGCGTTCGCCGGCCTTGCTTCGGGCTACAAGGCCGCGCTCGGCTCACTGATGCAAACCAAGTCCGTGGTGGTATTTTTTGCGCTGGTTGTACTGAGCTCCATCTACTTCATGGCAATGATGAGCCAGAACGAACTGGCACCCACAGAGGACCAGGGTATCCTGTTCTACCAAGGCCTCGGGCCGCAAACATCCACCCTGGATTATCTGCTTGAGCATGGCGACGAAGTTCAGCAGCGTATGGCTTCTGTACCCGGCTACGCCGAAGATTTCATGATTGTTGGCATCACCGCACCCAACGCCGTATTCGGTGGTTTCAAGATGGAGCCGTGGAGCGAGCGGGAGGTGACCCAGTTTGACGTCCAACCCCAGTTCGACGCCGAGCTCAAGAAAGTAACGGGCCTGCAGACAGCCGTTTTCCCACGGCCATCCTTACCCGGGTCAGGAGGCGGTCTGCCGTTCCAGTTTGTGATCACTACAGGTAGCAGCTATGAACAACTTGATCAGGTAGCGGATGAATTGCTGGGTAAAGCTATGGCCAGCGGCAACTTCATGTTTTTGCAAAAATCCATTAACTTCGACCGCCCGGTGACACGCATCAACGTGGATCGCGACAGGGTCGCCGATCTGGGGCTTTCCATGCAGGACGTAGGGCAGGCGCTCTCCAGCATGCTTGGCGGTGGATACATTAACCGCTTCAGCATGGAAGGCCGGTCTTATCAGGTAATCCCGCAGGTAGACCAGAAGTTTCGGCTGGATGAACAAGCGCTGAACGATTACTACATCCGCGCAGGCAACGGCACACTGGTACCGCTGGGCAGCGTAGTGAGCTTCAGCCACGATGTAGAGCCTTCAAGCCGTACACAGTTCAACCAGCAAAACTCTCTTACCCTGCAAGGGGTCATAATGCCGGGTGTAGCGGCGGGGACCGCCATGGACTTTGTGGAGCAGACCGCAGACGAGGTGTTCCCCCAAGGTTTCACCTACGATTACACCGGCCAGAGCCGGCAGCTGGCCAACCAGGGCAGCGCTCTGGTGGTAACCTTCTTCCTGTCGCTGTTGGTTATCTATCTGGTGCTCGCGGCGCAGTTCGAAAGCTGGCGCGACCCGTTTATCATTCTGATCTCAGTCCCCATGTCGGTGGCCGGCGCGATGGCGTTTATTGTGCTCGGCTTCGCCACCATGAACATCTACACGCAGGTAGGCCTGATCACACTGATCGGGGTTGTATCCAAGAACGGCATACTGATCGTGGAGTTTGCCAACCAGCTGCAGAAAGACCGGGGGCTGAATAAAGTGGATGCCGTTATTGAGGCAGCGGCGATTCGTCTACGACCAATTCTCATGACCTCCCTGGCCTTGATCTTCGCTATGGTGCCACTGCTGATCGCCTCCGGCCCCGGCGCAGAAAGCCGCTTTGCCATCGGCCTGACCATCAGTGCCGGTCTGGGCATTGGCACCCTGTTCACCGTGTTCGTATTGCCAGCGTTCTATATTTTGCTGGCTCGCGATCACAACCAGGAACAACAGGAACAGGACGCCCTCCCCGAAACGGTGCCGACCAACTCATAACTTGTCACCGTCAGACGTAAGGGCCCGGCTAGCTTTTTGGCTAGTCGGGCCCTTTTTTATGCTTCAGTCCTGTACCGACTATTCACAAGACGCCTCATCAGCATTAGCCTCAGCCCCGCACAAAAGCTGACGACATCGGATCGTCTTGCTGGGCAGCTCGCCGAAATGCTCCCGATACAGCGCAGCGAACCGTCCCAGGTGGGAAAATCCTTCGTCCGCTGCATACCGGGAGATATGAGGCTCACCGGCCTGGTAATCCACCAGCCGTTGCCGCACTCGTATAAGACGCTGACGCTGGTAAAACCGATAGGGTGTCATCCCTATCCCCTCTTTCAGCAGATAATAAAGATTTCGTTCGCTGACACCGGAGTAACTGGCAAGCTCCTGCAGATTAAACTCCCATGACGGGTTCTCTTCAATTTTGTCTATAGCCCGCAGCAGGCGCCGATCCGGAGGCGCCACATCCCGGATAACGGGTATCTGACCGCCAGACTCCAACTTTGCCAACTGACCAAAAAGCTCGCGTGTAAGTGCCTTGGCATGGGTGTCGTCGACGTAGAATCTGATGTTTTCGAGGTAACGTTTGATCAAGGGCGCCATGGCCGGCAACTGATGAACCCCGGGCGACGGGCTCACAGCGAACGGCTCGTGGGCCGGCTTCATGATTACCAGCTGGCTATTTTCTGCGAGCCTGAGATCAAAGGCGTCATTCGGGCGAACCCAGGTCGGCACATCCAGTAACTGCCACCCGATGCCAGCCGATGACATTGACACGTCTCCGCCTGAAGCAAATAGCAGCAGGAGGGCAGATGCACTGCAATGGCTTATGTCCACCCCTTGGATGGCATGCAGGCAGATAACTCCTCCTGCGTTTGTGGTCAGCTCGGCCACTCCCCCCACTGGCCCGAGATTCTGGTGTGGTCTGCACTGGGTAATTGAAAGGCCGGATACCAACCCAATAGCCCGGAGCCAAGGATTACAGCGCGCCCGGTCGAGACGAAGATAAGCTTCCATCTCGGATTTTAATTGTGCATCTCGGATTTTAATTGTGTATCTCGCATAAATTCAGCACATTAATGACTTGGCGCACGTTTCCTGATGCACATTGTTCATGTCAATCTAGTGCAATCGGTCGCGAGCTCATGGCCAGATTTTGCAAATCACTCGAACGGCAAGCCCTCACTTCATCACGTATTGATATGGATCAACCAAGACCGCCTTTACCCGTTGCCAAGGCTGAGGCTTGGCCATCAGGAATCCCTGGCCACGCTGGCACCCCAATTGGCAAAGCTCCCGATACTGGGCTTGGGTTTCAATACCCTCAGCCACGACCTCCAGCTCCAGCGCCTCCGCAATCCCCAGAATGGCTGACACAATCCGTGAGTCACGATTCTTCGTACCCAGGCCGCCGATAAACTGTCGATCTATTTTGAGTACCTGTACCGGCAGGTTCTGCACATAAGCCAGGGATGAGTAGCCGGTTCCAAAGTCATCAATGGCTATTGCCACGCCCTGATCGCGGAATTCCCTGAGGGTTTCCAGGCACTGGCTGGACAGATGCATAATGTGAGTTTCGGTGATTTCGATTTCTGGCAACCAGCCTATCTCGCGAATACGGTCAAACAGCGGGCCGATGGCGAGGCCCAGGCGGGCATCCGTGATCTGACGGGCAGATATGTTAATCGCTAACCGGAACTTGCCGGGCATGCTCGGCGGACCGTTTTGCAAGTCCGCCAGTATCCCGCGTACCAGTTGCTGCGTCAGTTCATGAATCTCGCCACGGCGCTCTGCAAGCGGCACAAAGTCAGCAGGCGATACCGATCCGAACTCCGGATGGTCCCAGCGCAACAAAGCCTCCATGCCCACTGCCCGCCCTGAGCCGAGGCCATACTGGGGCTGATACACGACATGAAATTCACCCGGCGAGGTTTTAAGAGATGCGGTCAAGGCCTCTGATAGCTGCTGCTCGCGACGCCCCTGTTCGTCATCTGCCTCGCTATATATGCGATAGCAGGCCCGGCCTGCCAGCTTTGCCGCATACATGGCACGATCTGCCTTCTGTAAGAGCTCCACACCGCTTTTCCCATGTACGGGGTAAACCACCGCTCCTATGGACGCAGAAAGAAAATACTCACGTTGACCGACAATAACCGGGGCCTGAAAGGCCTGGACCGTGCGCCGACAGACCTCATTCAGCTCATCACGCCCGGAAAGCTCGACAATGACGGCAAACTCGTCACCGGACAACCTGGCCACGATATCACCCTCGCGTACCACACTTTCAATACACATCGCTGCTTGTTTTAATACCCCGTCACCGCAGTCGTGCCCGTGCAGATCATTGATCGTCTTGAAAAAATCCAGATTAATAAACAAAATCCCGAAGCGATTATTACCCCTTGAATACTGGCTTACACGAGCCTTCAGAAACTCCTGAAACAACGACCGGTTGGGCAGGTCGGTAAGGGGGTCATAGTAGGCAAGTGAGGCCAGGCGCTCATCCGCACCGCCTCGCTCACCCATGTCCATAAAAATGCCGACGTAGGCCTGCCGCCCTTCATACTCCATGGGATAGATGCTGAGCCACTGTGGGTAGATTTCACCGCTTTTTTTCCGGTTCCAGACCAACCCTTCCCAACGCCCTTCGCTGGCCAGAGATTGCCACATGGCCTGATAGTATTCCGGTGCATGCAGCCCCGCGCTCAGAATCGAAGGCGGCGCACCCACCACATTATCGGGCTGGTAACCGGTAGCAGAGCAGAACATGCGGTTTACATAGGTAATTCTGGGCTCTTTGGTAGCGATCATGATGGCGCGTGGGTACTGATCCACCAAAGCTCTGAAATCTTGCTGTTGCTCAAACTGCATGAATGGCCTGCTCCCGTTGTCTCAGCCCGCGCCCATGGTCTACGCTCTACCAGCATACAAGGAAGCCAGCACTCATCTATCCATATCGCGCAAAACTTGGCTTCCGAAACGGAATAATAAATAAAAATGAACTCCAGTTCACCTTTTGCATTATATGGATATCATTCAACGCTCTTCCATCGCAAACTGACCAGCATCAGCTTCATTGATGTGCGTACAAAAACCGACAGATTTACAGGGCAAAATTACCGCCGCGAATGAAGCATTCCCGGAGGTTTCCGGTTATACCGCCAGGAATCAGAAGATCTCGGTGACAGCGTGGATCCGGCCCAACGGCTCACCAGCCCCTTCCTGAAAATGCTTTCTACCCGGCTACCATTGCCAAATCGGGCCTGAGCACAGGAAAAGCATAGCGATTCCCCGAACTCTCACAATAAGGTAGTCTGGTGCTCTGTCCTGTTATTCATTCCGGAATATCGCCGCTATCGTGTTGTTATCATGACTCTGGGAACGCTGTTCTGGCTCTTTGTTGCAGCCTTTTTCATCTGGTACTGGTGGCGCGCCAAGGCCATCAAGGACTCGGTGCTCCAGGCCACTCACCGCTACTGTAAAACCATGGACGTCATGCTGCTTGATGATGCCATCTATCTGCGAGGCATCTGGTTCAGACGGGATGATCAGGGCCAGATCCGCGTGTGGCGTCGTTTCATGTTTGATTTTACCTCCACCGGCGAGGAGCGATACAGCGGCCGGGTCATCATGCTCGGCTCCCGGATACTGCATATGGAGCTGGACCCACACCGCATCCCCTGAATTCCTGACGCGCTCTGTGCCCCGCACTAACTGCACGCTTCGGCAATCACCTATCCGCATAGCCCACACAGATATGTTTCGGTTTCCTATACTGTCCGGGCCACTCTCAACAAACAGACCGGGACAATGGATATCCACAACGACCAACGCTTTGCGATAAACCTGAACGTTCGAGGCATTCAGCCCTCCGCCACCCTGCGCATCAACGAGCTGAGCAATCAGCTTAAATCCGAAGGCAAGGACATCATCAAGCTCGGGCTGGGGCAGTCACCCTTCCCCGTTCCTGAGCGCGTAGTGGATGCGCTCAGGCAGCACGCCCACGAAAAAGACTACCTGCCCGTCAAAGGCCTCAAAAGCCTGCGTGAATCCATTGCCGGTTACATCAACCGCAGCGAGCGCATGCGGTGTACCTGGGAAGACGTACTGATTGGCCCCGGCTCCAAGGAGCTGCTGTTTATTCTGCAGCTGGCTTACTACGGCGACTTGCTGATTCCGCGCCCAAGCTGGGTTTCCTACGCCCCCCAGGCCCGCATAATCGGGCGCTCGGTGCACTGGCTACCCACGCACGCAGAGAACAACTGGCAGCTCACCGCAGAAGAACTGGACATCATTTGCCGGGATGATGTTTCACGCCCTCGCATCCTGATTCTCAACTATCCATCCAACCCGACCGGTTGCACCTATACGGACGACCAACTGCTGGCCATTGCCAACGTTGCCCGCAAATACCGGATCATCCTGCTTTCCGACGAGATCTATGGGGAAGTACACTTTGAAGGGAAGCATAAATCGATCGCACGCTACTACCCGGAAGGCACCATCATCAGCACCGGGCTTAGCAAATGGGCAGGTGCCGGTGGCTGGCGCTTGGGTACCTTCATCTTCCCGAAGGAACTGCGCCCCCTGCAGGACGCTATGGCGATCATCGCCAGCGAAACCTACACGGCCACCAGCGCGCCAATACAGCACGCGGCTATCACTGCCTTTAACGGCGGCGATGACATAGATGAGTACTTAAAACAGTCTCGCCGTGTTTTGAAGGTGGTTGGTGAGTATATGCACCGGCGCCTGAGCGAGATGGGCGCGGTTGTGCAGAAGCCCGAAGGCGCGTTCTACCTGTTCCCGAACTTCGACAGTTTCCGCGACCAGCTTGCAAAAAAAGACATCAAAACCAGCCAGGCTTTTTGTCAGTCGTTGCTGGAAAACACCGGCGTAGCCATCCTGCCCGCCAGCGACTTCGGCTTCGTGCCTGACCACCTGGGCGCGCGCCTGGCGTTCGTAGACTTCAACGGCGCTGAGTCCCTGCAACTGGCCGGCGGAGACTATGCCGATCAGGAACTGTCTGACGATTTTGTCGGCAAGGCATGCCCGCGCCTGGTGGAAGCAATGGACAAGATGGAGGCCTGGTTGAACAACCTTTGATATTGCCATGCTAGACTGGTGCCCTCACTCTTGGAAAGATTCGAACGGGGGGCACCATGTCTGATTCTGTTTTCCTTCGGGACATTACCGATTTCGCAGAAGATCTGGCCCGGGAGGCCGGAAAACTGATTCGCCGGGAGCGTGATCACAGCACCCTCCGTACTGACTACAAATACCAGGCCGAGCTGGTCACTCACGCTGACATCATGGCTGATGAATTCATCACCAGCGCCATCCAGAAGCGTTTCCCGGATCATCGCATCCTGTCTGAAGAAAACACACCGGATCTCAGCCAGGCCGAGAACCTCGAAACACCTCTTTGGATCGTTGACCCCATTGATGGCACGGTAAACTATGCCTATGGCCACCCGCAGGTCGCGGTGTCCATTGCCTACGCAGAAAACGGCCGCGTGCAGGCTGGCGTGGTACATGCGCCCTTCCCTGGCGAAACCTTCCGCGCCACCCGTGGCGATGGTGCCACACTCAACGGCGCTCCAATCCATCACAGCGATGCGACCGTTCCAAGGGATTCGCTCTTCGCAACCGGCTTCCCCTACACCAAAGACAACCTCGCCCCGCTGGTCAGCCGCCTGGACGCCATGATTCACCAATGCCGTGACCTGCGACGCATCGGCTCTGCGGCATTGGATATCTGCTGGGTAGCCTGCGGTCGGTTGGACATCTACTACGAAAACGTCAGCCCCTGGGATTTCGCCGCCGCCCGCCTGATCGCCCTGGAAGCCGGCGCCACAGCCGGTCACTTCAGCGAAGTTCCCGAGGATTACCCTGCCGACCTCTGGGGTCGCGACATTCTGATATCGGCACCTGCGATCTGGGAGCCTGTTCGTCAGATTCTTCGTTCTGCCTCTGGGTATGAGTGAGGCTTTGGCTTAGGGAGTTTTCTTCTTTTTAGCCTGATGGTTTCGGGGTGGGCACGTTCAGGAAGGCCCTGTCCCGGAACCGGTACAAGCACGTCCGTGTGCGCTTGACTCCGGCCATCCATGGCCTCCGACATTCCGGGACAGGGCCTTCCTGAACGCGCCATCTAACTAAAGTGGAATCTCATCAAGAGAACAGCTTGACCCTCTTCTGATTACGGTAACAAAAGGCAAGGTAGGGAAAGACGAAAAGAAGTCGGATATATCTCAGCTGTCTGAAAGAGGTTGGTGGGATTGGTCTGCACAGAATGTTGGAGGCCAAGGACGGCCGGAAACAAGCGCACACGGACGTGCTCGTAGCGGTTCTGTGCAGACCAATCCCACCAACCTCCAGCACCAAAACCAAAAGGCTACCAAGAAGGAAAGCTCCGAGTCAGCCCCAAACAGCCTCAGAAACCAACGCCCAACTCTCGTCGAAGTCAGCCGAAGGCAGCCTGATAAACGATGAGCGGATAAACCGCTGAATCCGGCCTTCCATGAGCACCAGAACAAAGTCAGCACCCCGGGTAGCACTGGTGCGTGGCCGCAAACCCTGGCGGATTTCGCCTTCTTTCAGTGTTTGCCGCAGCTGGGTTTCCAGGCGCTCGAAGAACTGGGAAGCACGCTTGCGTAGCGCCTCGTTTTCTCCGACCAGAGCATCGCCGGTGAGAACGCAACACAAACCCGGATTGCGCTCGGCGAAGACCAGAACCAGGTGCATCAGTTGCTGCAAACGAACGCGCACATCACCTTGTTCCTGAAGGATCACCTGACAGCGGGAGAACACAGCCTCTTCCGCAAACTCCAGAAGTGCTTCAAACATTTTCCGCTTGCTGGGAAAGTGGCGGTACAGCGCCGCCTCTGTCACGCCAACGGATTTGGCGAGAACCGAGGTGGTGATTCTGGCTCCCGGATCGTTTTCCAGGAGTTCCAGAAGTGCATGGAGAATGGCCTCCCGGCGACTGGGTTTCTGATCGGTTATGGCCATACTGCAGCGCTCTTAATCAGAATCGGAATCAGAAGAAGGTGCCATCGAGGGGCGACGATGCACTCGCGTAAAGCTTTTTGGGCATCCGTCCGGCGAGATAGGCTTCACGCCCGGCTTCAATGGCCAGGCGCATGGCGTTGGCCATTTTGATCGGGTCTTTGGCCTGGGCGATGGCGGTGTTCATCAGCACGCCATCACAGCCCAGTTCCATAGCGATGGTAGCATCGGAAGCGGTGCCAACACCGGCGTCCACCAGTACCGGCACTTTGGCGTTTTCGACGATCAACCGGATATTGTAGCGGTTCTGGATGCCCAGGCCGGAGCCAATGGGTGCGCCCAGTGGCATGATCGCGATGCAACCCATTTCCTCAAGGCGCATGGCCAATAAGGGGTCGTCGGAACAATAGACCATGACCTTGAAGCCGTCTTTGATCAGCTCCTCTGCGGCCACCAGGGTTTCCGGCATGTTCGGGTACAGGGTTTTGTGCTCACCCAGCACTTCCAGTTTGACCAGGTCACGACCGTCGAGCAGCTCGCGGGCCAGTTTGCAGGTGCGCACAGCGTCTTTGGCGGTATAGCAGCCGGCTGTATTGGGCAGTATGGTGTAGCGATCCGGAGAGATTACGTCCAGAAGGTTGGGCTCATCCGGGTTCTGCCCGAGGTTGGTTCGGCGAACGGCTACGGTCACGATTTCAGCGCCGCTTGTTTCGATAGCGTGGCCGGTTTCCGTCAGGTCGCGGTATTTGCCGGTGCCAACCAGCAACCGTGACTGGTAAATACGGCCAGCAATTTCAAGAGGTTTGTCTTCGGGCAACTGGATCTCTGGCGTGTCGGTCATAGTGTTTCCGGGTTGGTAAAACGTAATGAAGTAAATTATTGAAGACGCGCATCGCGGCCAGACTTTCGACCGCCGGGCCGGGGTTAACCACCCCCGATCGCGTGTACCACTTCAACGCGATCACCGTTATTGAGAGCGAATTCTGCGTGTTGGCTGCGGGGCACTATGTCTTCGTTAACCTCCACCGCCAGCCGTTTGCCCGCAAGGGCCATTTTTTCCACCAGTAAGCCAACCGTGGCTCCTGCGGGGAGATCCATGGCTTCACCATTTACCTGAACCTGCATAGCGTTCTTAACCTCTGTCTTGATTCACTTGGTGGCGAGTACCAGCTGCCAGCAACAATGCCCAGCCAATCATAAAACATACGCCGCCTATGGGCGTAATCGGGCCGACCCAGCGTATGTCGGTCAGCACCAGTGTATACAAGCTGCCACTGAACAGCAGGATGCCCGCAAGAAAGAAGCCGGCGGCCAGCCCCAGCAAACGTCGTGAAAGGCCAAAACCAGTCAACAGGGCAACCAGCAACAGTGTGATGGCGTGATACATCTGATAGGTAACCGCGGTCTGGAAAACTTCCAGACTGCGGTCGCTCACCAGGTTACGCAGGCTATGAGCACCAAAGGCTCCAGCCATAACCGCCGTAAGGGCAAAAAAAGCACCGGTAACGATGGGCAGGCGCATGAGGTCTTGGCCCCGAAGTTTTTCGGATTCAGCAGTCACAGTGGATCTTTTCTCCGGTATCCAGATTCATCATCGTGAGCGCACCACCCCAGACGCAGCCAGTATCCAGGCCAATAAACCGCTCTTTCCCGGTCTCACCTTCGATAGCCGCCCAGTGCCCGAAGATCACGCGCAGGTCGTCAGGGCGGGGGAATTCAAACCAGGGTGCAAAGCCCTTGGGCGCACTGCCAGCGTGCTCTTTCGTAGTGAGTTCCAGCCTGCCATCCCGGGCAATAAAGCGCATTCGGGTGAAATAATTGGTGATCACCCGCCAGCGATCCATGCCAGTGAGCTTTTCATTCCAGCCTTCCGGCTTGTTACCGTACATCAGCGCGAAGTATTCCTGGGCGTGCTCCCCACGAATCACGTCTTCCACTTCCCGGGCCCTGGCGAGAGCCTGCTGAATGCTCCAGATATGGGGCACCCCGGCATGGGCCATCATGTAATTGCGTTCAGAGTCGTACACACACAGGTTCTGCTGTCGCAGCCAGTTCACCAGTTTGTCGCGATCGGGAGCGTTCAGTATTCCTGTGAGAGTATCCTTGCGCTTTGGCGCATGGCCACCAAGCGCCAAAGCCAGCAGGTGCAGGTCGTGATTCCCAAGAACCACCACGGCCGAATCACCCAGGCTTTCAATGTAGCGCAGGGTTTTCAGAGATGACGGCCCCCGGTTTATCAGATCACCCGCCACCCAGAGGCGATCACGGGAAGGCGAAAAATCCACTTTGGCAAGCACATCTTTCAAGCGATCGTAACAGCCCTGAATATCGCCTATGGCGTAATCAGTCATGACTGTCTCCGCTTACGTCTCCTGCAATACCTTCGGCGCCCTGAACACCGCATTGCTCACTACTTTTTTCGGTTGTCAGCAAGTCCGCGATGCTTACGTAATCCGCCAAGCTGAGATTTTCAGGTCGCAAGCCGTCATTGATGCCCAAAGCTTGTAACTGCTCAACCGTTACCAGCCCTCCCAGAGCCTTGCGCAGGGTTTTTCTGCGAGCGTTAAACGCGGTTCTGACCACGGCCTGCAGCGTGCCGAGATCCTTTGCCGGATAGGGAAGCTCTGTATGGGGAACCAGGCGCACAATGGCGGAATCCACTTTTGGAGCCGGCCGGAATGCGCCGGGGCCCACTTCAAACAGGGGCTGAACTTTGCAGAAATACTGGGTCATGATACCCAACCGGCCATAGTTGTTATCGCCGGGTACAGCTGCCATCCGTTGCACTACCTCTTTTTGCAGCATGAAGTGCATGTCCTGCACCACGCCCGACTGGGCCACCAAATGAAAAATCAGCGGTGTGGAGATGTTATAGGGCAGGTTGCCAATAATACGCAGAGGCTTCTCGTCGACAAGCTGGCTGAAATCAAACTTCAACGCATCGGCTTCGTGGATACGGAAGTCGGGATAGTTGAAAAACTTGGTGCGCAGCACGGGGATGAGGTCGCGATCCAGCTCCACCACCTGAAGCTTCGTATTAACCGCCAGAATCTCCTCGGTTATTGCCCCGAGGCCGGGGCCGATTTCCACAATGGCATCATCCGGCTTCGGGTGAATGGCGCGAATAATGCGCTCGATTATGCCCGGATCGTGAAGGAAGTTCTGGCCAAACCGCTTCCTGGCCTGGTGGCCGGCTTTTTTACTCACTCAGATTTCTCTCTATTCATGGCTTTGCAATTATCAATGGCAAGGCGATTAGCAGATTTGAGAGAACGTGCCATCTGCTCGCCCACCCGGATAGCAGTGTGCAGGCTGCCTGCGTCTGCCTTGCCTGTACCGGCAAGATCCAGGGCGGTGCCGTGGTCCACCGATGTACGCACAATGGGCAAACCCAGAGTGATGTTTACCGCTCGACCAAAGCCCTGAAACTTGAGAACCGGCAGGCCCTGATCGTGGTACATGGCCAAGGCGGCATCGGCGTTGTCCAGCCAGTGCGGCGTAAACAGCGTATCTGCCGGCAAGGGGCCTATCAGCTCTATACCCTGCCCGCGAAGCTCCTCAAGCGTCGGCTCAATCACGTCAATTTCTTCCCGGCCAAGATGGCCTCCCTCACCTGCATGGGGGTTCAGGCCAGCGACCAGAATTCTTGGCCGCGCAATGCCAAAAAACGTCTTCAGGTCGGCGTTCAGAATGGTGGCAACCTGGGTCAGCCGTTCTGGCGTAATTGCCGCGGAGACGTCCTTGAGGGGTAAGTGAGTTGTTACCAACGCCACCCGCAGCTCTTCTGTGGCCAACATCATGACCACCCGCTCCACGGAACAAAGTTCCTGAAGGAACTCTGTGTGACCGCTGAACCCTATGCCCGCATCGTTGATAACGCCTTTATGAACCGGTGCCGTGACCATGCCGTCAAAGTCGCCCTCAAGGCAGCCTTTGGCGGCAACGGTGAGGGTTTCCAGCACATAGCGACTGTTCGCAGTATCCAGTTTGCCCGCCTGAAGAGACACACAGCCCTCAACGTGCAAGACAGAAAGCTCGCCTGCGCGCTTTTCAGGCTTCATGCCCGGTTTCCAGGAGTGCAGGCTTACGTCGAGACCCAGCACCCGGGCCCGTTCCTCCAGCAGTGGCTGGCTGGCAACGACCACCACGCCAGCATCACGCTGGCCGGTAGCCAACTGCAGGCAAAGCTCGGGGCCTATGCCTGCGGGTTCACCAGCAGTCAGAGCCAGAACAATCCCGTCACTCAT
Organism: Marinobacter sp.; assembly: GCF_048266785.1. GTDB lineage: Bacteria > Pseudomonadota > Gammaproteobacteria > Pseudomonadales > Oleiphilaceae > Marinobacter. The sequence continues at coordinate 41,969 of NZ_JBLWYX010000008.1, read as the reverse complement.
TATTCTGCAGCTTCCTGCGCGTCGCCGGGTTCGTCTTCATCGGCGTTCTGTTCATACTCGCCCTTGAACTCGATAAAGGCTTCATCACGGATTTCCCGGAGCCAGTTCTGCAGTTCGGTTTCAAACTTGCGACGATAGATTGCCTGGCGGGCCTCCGCCTCCTTCACGTCGCTGCTTATGTCTTTCTGGCGGCGCTCTTCAACCTGAAGAATGTGCCAACCAAACTGTGAGCGAAATGGCCCTTTCCTCTCGCCCACTTCTGCCTCCTGCATGGCCTGTTCAAACGCCGGCACCATTTGCCCGGGGCTTACCCAGCCAAGATTGCCGCCGTCAGAGCCAGACACAGGGTCGTCCGAAAACTCGCGAGCCAGCACGGCAAAATCAGCGCCGTCCTGAAGCTGCTGAGAGAGCTCCCGGATGGCGGCCTCTGCTTCTGTGTCCGTCACGGCTTCAGAAGGCCGGATCAGAATATGGCGCACGCGGTTCTGCTGGATGACCTGCTTCTGCGAGCCTCCACGCTTGTCCATCACCATAACCATGTGGAAACCGCTGTTGTTCTCCAGAACCTCCGAAGGTTGGCCAACCGCCAGCGCCGGCACAACCGGCGCAACCAATGACGGTAACTGGCGCTCACTGCGCCAACCCATATCCCCGCCTTCGAGCGCGTTACTGGCATCGGACTCAGCAACTGCCACTTCCCGGAAATCGCGGCCGTTCACAATAGCAGTACGGAGTTTTTCCGCCTTCTCGCGGGTTGCCTCTACAGCGGCATCGTCAGCAGGGTCATCCAGCTCGATAAAAATGTAGGCAAGCCGGTATTCCGCATCGGAGCCACCGCCAGACTCCAGCGCCTGCAGGTAGTTTTCTACCTCGCGCTCCGTCACACGAACACGGTTGCCGACCAAGCGCTGCTGCACCCGGCTGGTGAGCATTTCCTGGCGGATTTGCTCCCTGGCCTGGCGATAGCTTACGCCTTCAGAAACAAGTTGGTCTTCAAACTCGGACAGGCTCATGCCGTTGCGCTCGGCAATGTTAGCCAGGGTTTCGTTCAGCTCGTTATCGCTGATGCGCATGCCCATTTTTTCCGCCATCTGTAGCTGAACCGATTCAGTGATCAGTTGCTCCAGAACACGCTCTTCAAGAAGGCGGCGCGGCGGCAGGCCGGTACCCTGAGCACTGAGACGTCCGGTGATGGTGTTGATCCTTGCTTCCAGTTCGGTCTGGAGGACCACGTCATCATCAACAATCGCCACGACCTGATCGAGCAGTTTGCGCTCGGCCTGAGCCGTAAAAGAAAGCGCCACTGCCAATAGCATCAGCAGTGTCTGTAAACCTTGGCGAATCGTCGCCTTCATAATCACCTCTTAATGAAGAAAAAAGCCTGCGGATAGAGTACCGGAATGGCACGGTTGCCGTCAGTGGGTGCAAATAAAGAGTGTCAACAAAGCGCACTGATCAAGAGAACCCATCAGGGGCTTCCAAAACGGCGCCGCTCGCGCTCATCGAAACCGTAAATGGCTTCGGAGATCGACGTTGAAGAGCCTCCGCTGCCGCCCAGGCCTTTTAGTTGAATCTGGAACAGTATACGGCTGTCCAGCTCCTCATCGTCGGTCAGATAATTCTGGTGAACCACCTGAACGCTCCAGCAGCAGTTGTTGTACTCGATTCCGGCAAGGGAGCCTACAGTACGGTCCAGGTCCGAATCGTATACCCAGCGGCCGATCAGACTAACACGGTCTGTTGCAGGAATAACCGCCGCAATATCCGACTGTTCCAGCTCGTCCTTGCTGTAAGTATGACCAATACTTGCCAGATACCGGTAGTCCTGTGAGTGGAAAATCAATTGACTCCTGCCCTCTTCGGTGTCGCCGGTGTCCGGATCCCAGAGTCCGGAAGACCGGATTTGCAGATTCTGTAACGGATTAAGCACTACGTCACCAGCCAGTGGTGATCGACTGCGATTGCTCGCGCCTTCACCGAACAGCGTTACCTCGCGATCCTCGAAATACTGAACCTGGCCAATACTGAAACGGGCTCTCTCGGCACCGGTAACCAGATCATTGAATCGACTGGTCAGGGCCACCGTCAACTGGTTGGTATTACCGATCCGGTCGCCCCCAACAAAGCGGTCGGGCTGGAACAGCTGGTCAAAACTGAAGCTCTCAAAGGCTGTGTCAAATGCCGGAATATCATTCTGGTCTGCCTCTGCATCTACCCAGGCGTAATAAAGCCGGGGTTCCAGTGTCTGGTTGTAGGGAACATCAAACAGACTCGACTGGCGATCAAAATACAAACCATTGTCCCATTCTACGATAGGAACCGTCCGATCAAACTCACCGTCCCCGGCGCTATAGTCCTCCAGATCGTAGCGCGTGTAATCCAGGCTGAACGACGGACGGCTGAAACCCCAAAGCGCGCGCATCGGCAATGCCAGCTCGGGGCGTGCACGGAAACGCTGGCCATTGGCTTTATCAAGACCGGTCAACGAGTCGTTTTCACGGTAGAACCAGGAGTACTCGCTTTCCAACCCTGCCTCCAGCCAGCCCGCCTCAGCCGTTCCTGCATAAACGACTTCCGGTAATTGTGCGTAAGGCTTGTCTACCTCAGCAATACTGTCGCTAATCGTTTGATAATCATTGAGGTAGGCATCGAAATACTGGTTAGCTGTTTGGTAACGTATTCCGCCACGGCGCTGCAGGTGTGTAGCCTGATTGATTTCCAGGCTACGGTTCAGATCACTAAGGTAGTCATCGTCACTGACTACCGAGAAATCACCGTAGGCATTCCAGCCTTTGCCGAGCGCTGCGCGGGTGGAGGCATTCAGGGCCCAGCGCTGACCGGATTCACCGGGGTTCTCGTCTGCGAAAGCGGAATCGTTGTTGATATAGCCTAGCTGCAGCGTCGTCTGACCGAAAGGACTGAGATACCGGCCTTCAGCCTCGTTAAACAAGCCACGGCCATGAATATACTGGGGGGTGAGCGTGGCGTCGTAATGAGGAGCCAGGTTCAGGTAATAGGGTACGGCCAGAAACCCTCCGCTTCCGGCGTTGGACGAACCAAACTGCGGATACAGGAAGCCAGACTTGCGGCGGTCATCAATGGGGAAGCTGGCATAAGGCCAGTAAAACACCGGAACATCCAGAACCTCCAGGCGAACATGCTTTGCGGTACCAACGCCTTCGGCCTGATTCAGCTCAATCTCGGACGCGACAATAGCCCAGTCGTTCTGTTGCGGGCCGCAAGTGGTAAGCATGCCGTCACGGATTTCTACCCTGGCATCGTCCACTCGGGAGAGGCTTCCGGCTATGCCCCGCATTTCCGGGCCATGCAGCAGGAAGGTGGCGGTATTTATATCAAAGCGCCCTGTATCCACGCTGTATTCGGCGTGCTCCCCGGTTAACAGAAATCCGTCACCACGGCTGACCAGAGGGCCCTGGATCGATACCTGACCGATGTTTTGATCGTAACGGGCTTCGGACCCGGTCACCTGAAAGCTACCCTGGCGCAGACGGACATCGCCCTCAAGGTATAATTCGTGATCAATTTCGTAACGGGCATTCAGGCCGCTGGCCTGCACCGGAACTGCGCCGTCAGCGCCCTCGCCAAAAACACCGGAACCGTTATCTCCGGCGCCAGATGGCAAATAGCCTCCCTCGCAAAACGCCGGCAATGAATTTCTGACCGCATCCGGAAGCTGGCTTCTCGGGCGCCAGTCCAGATCGGCAGCCGACGGCGCTTCCTCACCGGCAGAAAAACCGGCACCCGACATCAGGGCAAAGCCGGCAAGCAGACTCGCAAACCGGCACTGCAATGTGCCTTTCTGCGGCTGCAGACAGCTATCGGACATTGGCACGGTAGCAAGATTCCTGTTCCGGGTGCATGAAGGACTGTGGATAGCGCAACGAGGCACGAATACGCAAACAACAGCGACCTAGTTTACACATGCCTCTGAAGCTTGTTAACGGAAACGACGACTGATAAACGAAACTCCGCTGCAAAACCGTTTTACCCTCTTTATACTCGTCTGCTAACTTTTGCTCTAAGCTCACTCACTTTTTCAGGATAAACGCCAGAGCTATGGACAACCGCCTGCAGATGCTGACCACCTGGATCAGACAGTTTCCCGGATTCGGGAATACCGATGTCCGACCCGTTTCCGGTGACGCCAGTTTCCGGCGCTATTTCCGTGTCTGGAAAACCGCCACCGATGGAAGCAGTGTTCCGTTCATTGTTATGGATTCGCCCCCGGAGCAGGAGAATTGCGAACCCTTTATCCAGCTTGACAGGCATTGGTGCGAGGCAGGAATCGCTGTTCCGAAGATATTCGAAGCCGATTCTGAGCGCGGTTTTCTGTTACTGGAAGATTTCGGTGACCAACTGATGCTGGACCAACTCAACCCCAAAACCGCAAACACGCTCTACCGAAGCGCACTGGACGAACTCGTTCTTATTCAGCGGCTGTCCGCACCAACTGACTATCCAATGCCAACCTACAACACAGCCCTACTGAATCGTGAAATGGCGCTGTTCCGGGACTGGCTATTGGAAGGCTATCTTGGCCTGGTACTGAGTAACACTGAGCAATCCATGCTTGATACCACCTTTGCACTGCTCCGGGAGAGCGCGCTGGCCCAGCCTCAAGTTACCGTGCACCGGGATTACCATTCCCGGAACCTGTTGGTGCGGGAGCAAAGCAACCGCCCGGGCGTTATCGATTTTCAGGATGCGGTAACCGGGCCGGTCACCTACGACGTGGTTTCATTGCTCAAGGACTGCTACATTCAATGGCCCGAAGAGCAGGTTTGCCAATGGTTGGAAACATTCCGTGAAAAAACCCTGGGGGCCGGCCTGCACCGAGCCGACAGTGACACCTTCCGTCAGTGGTTTGAGCTTATGGGCATGCAGCGCCACCTCAAGGCCGCCGGCATCTTTGCCAGACTGGCCATGCGTGACGACAAGCCGCGCTACCTGGCGGACATCCCCCGCACCGTGAGCTATCTGCTTTCCGCCAGCAAACGGCAGCCAGCCTTGAGGCATTTTCACGACTGGCTGACAATGGTCGCCGTACCACGGATCGAAAACCTGATTGGCCCTGTTCCGGGCCAGGAGCACTTGGCACCGTGAAGGCGATGATTCTTGCGGCCGGCAAGGGCGAGCGTATGCGCCCACTTACCCTTACTACCCCCAAACCTCTGCTTAGCGCCGGCGGTAAACCGCTCATTGAATATCATCTGGAACGCCTCCATCGCGCAGGCTTCCGGGATGTAGTCATCAACCACGCGTGGCTGGGAGAGCAGATTGAATACACTCTGGGCAACGGAGAGCGGTTCGGACTTTCCCTTCATTATTCACGTGAAGGCGAACCGCTGGAGACCGCTGGCGGCATAGTCCACGCCCTGCCACTGCTGAGCTCCGCTGATACCGACTGGTTTATGGTTATAAACGGAGATATCTGGACCGACTTTGACCTGGTCCGACTCCAGCCACCGCCACCCGGCGAGCCGTCTGCCATCGATGCCATTCTGGTGATGACCGACAACCCCGTGCACCACCGCCAGGGTGATTTCTGCCTGAACGACAATGGTACATTGTATGAAGAGTGTGCCGGGAAGGAAGGTGAAAAACTGACCTTTACAGGCATCAGCCTTCTCAATCGCAAGCTGTTTGACGGCCTGAGTAACCAGGCCGGCAAGCTCGCGCCTGTTCTGCAGGCAGCAATGGCCGAAGGCCGGGTAGCCGGGCTACACCATCCCGGCCTCTGGGTTGATGTAGGGACGCCAGAGCGGTTGCGGGCGCTGGATCAGCAACTGGCCGTTCAGGACCTGTAACCCAATGCCAACCCATTCTGCGCACCCAGCCCTGTCGCCGCGAATGGAAGCCGCATTCTCCGGTCTGTTGAAAAGGCTCTCGGCCGCTGACCACCAGGCACAAAAACTGATCGGCCAGGTCCGCCTGCCCCGCTGGTGCCGGCGTCCCCTGTTTTTCTTTCTGGGCTATATCGCGAAAGCGGATGGCCGCGTGTCAGAGCAGGACATCGGTTTCGCTGAAAGCCTTATCACGGCGCTGGCGCTATCCAAACGGCAAAGACGCAAAGCCATCAGCAGTTTTCAAAAAGGCAAAGCATCAGAAGAACTTCCATCGTTCACTGGACTTACATTAAAGCTCAGCCAACGCATCTGGCCTGCGCCAGCCCTGAAAGTGGCCATCTGCCTGTGTCACGCTGCGCAGCTCAAAGGTCGGCCGATCAAACCCCGTCGTTACCGTTGTGAAGATACCATTGACCAGATTGGCCTGCCGGTCACCATCAGCGAAGACATTTTTGAAAGCTACGCCAGCCGCGTGTGGGGCGACCTCAGCGATGCGCCTTCAAAGCCCGAAACGCTCGAGCAGGCATGCACCCTGCTTGGGGTCACGCGACGAGACCCTCTGACAACGATCAAACGCGCCTACCGAAAGAAAGTCTCCGAGTGCCACCCGGACAAGCTGGCACAACGGCAACTGAACGCTGCGGAACACGCGTTAGCCAAAGAGCGCCTACTGCGTTATCAGCAGGCATGGGAGCTGATCAGGCGACGCCAATAATAGCTCCCGACAACCGCTACTCTGAATTGAGCCATGCGGAAATTCTGCCCGCAAGAGCCTTCCCGTTTCGCGACGCAAACGACGTACCAGACCCCACAGATTGAACACTGAAGCCCACCACCTTGGCTCGCCTCAGCCCGGCCTTGCGTTGTTCTTCTTCATCGGATGACGAAAGTTCCAGAATGCGTGGCACAGAAGCCTTCTGTAGTGTTGCGGCCAACCGGCTGGAATCATAAGGATAGAATTTCGGGTCTACCCAGATCAGGGCTGGCAATGTTCCCAGCTCCACCGCATAGGTAACAACATGGTTGCTGCCTCGCCCTATACCGATCACCCCGATAAGCTCATATTCACGTTTTTCAAGTTCGGCGGCGCCAGCCACGAGTTCCTCGCGGATACGCGTCCTGTAAGCGGTTCCCGGCTCATCCACAGTTTCTGATGCCATTACATCGATCGTGGCTGGGATGGCGGCCTCCTGGCTTTGCTCTTCAGGCCCTGCTTCAGACACCGGGCCGGGACGCTCCAGAATGCGCTCGACCGCGGCCGATGGTGGCTCCAGACCAAGGGTAAGCACGGCAAACTTCCGATGCGTCAGCTCCCTGGCCAGAGCTCCTGCCAGCCCCGACTCTGCATTCTCACCTTCGTCGGCCAGAATGATCAGCGCACCTCTCGCGGGGGTTTTCGTCTCGGGCCAGAGCAGCGCCAATGTGCGCGCGCCGTCTTCAAGATCAAGCCAGAGTGCGGCATCGGGAAATCTCTGGCTCAGCCCCCACTCACCCAGCCCGGACGACACGACGCCGCGCAAGTAAGTCGCAGGCGACTGAGCGGGCACCCCCGGCGCCGTCTCTTTCTCGGCAGACGCTGCCGCAACGGTGCCAGCCAAAGCCAAAGCCAAAGCCAAAGCCAGCAACCAGCCAGCCAGACGCTTGCGGTAGCTGCTTCTGCATATTGTTCTGAATCGGCGCACAGTTCCTGCTCCTCTGGCTACGAAAACACGCTCTTGTGCTGTTAGACTGTCATTATTATCAATGGCTGCCAATTGTTTGCGAGAACCGTGATGAATCCTTATCTGATTGCCCCATCCATTCTGTCTGCCGATTTTGCCCGCCTGGGCGAAGAAGTGGATAACGTTCTGTCCGCCGGCGCAGACGTGGTGCATTTCGACGTGATGGACAACCATTATGTGCCCAACCTGACCATCGGGCCGATGGTGTGTGAAGCGCTGCGCAAGCACGGCGTTACCGCTCCCATCGACGTGCACCTGATGGTGTCGCCGGTCGACGACCTGATTCGTATGTTCATTGACGCCGGTGCCAGCTACATCACCTTCCACCCGGAGGCGTCCAAACACATTGATCGCTCCCTGCAGCTGATTCGCGAGGGTGGCTGCAAAGCCGGCCTGGTGTTCAACCCGGCCACACCGCTGCATCACATGGACCATGTGATGGATAAACTCGACATGGTGTTGATGATGTCGGTGAACCCCGGCTTCGGTGGCCAGAAGTTTATTCCCGGCACCCTGGACAAGCTGCGGGAAGCCCGCAAACGCATTGATGCCAGCAACTACAACATCCGGCTGGAAATCGATGGCGGTGTAAAAACCGACAACATCCGTGAAATTGCTGAAGCCGGAGCAGATACCTTTGTCGCGGGTTCGGCTATTTTCAATACCGATGACTACAAAGCCACCATCGATACCATGCGCGTGGAGCTTGAGCATGCCCGTATGGCATTGGTCCAAACGGTTTCGGGCCAATGAGCCTGGCAGGCCTGTTTAACGCCCGCTGGCCAGGTGTCGCCCTGTTTGATCTCGACGGCACCCTGGTAGACAGCGCGCCGGATCTCGCAGCTGCCGTTGATCTGACCCTTGAGCAGTTGGGGCGCAAGCCAGCCGGGATTGAACAGGTACGCCAATGGGTGGGTCACGGCTCCCCTATCCTGATGCGACGGGCCCTGGCCGGCAAGGCCGATTGGGAGCCTGCCAGTGGCAGCGATGAAGCTCTGTTTAATGACGCATTAGAGCTCTTTTACCAAAATTACCAACAACTCAACGGCCAGCATTCAACGGTCTACGCCGGCGTTGAGGCCTGCCTTGAAACATTGAGTGAACGTGGCTGCCGCATGGCCGTTGTGACAAACAAACCTGAACAGTTTGTGAGCCCTCTGCTTGAACAGATGGGCTTGGAACATCATTTCGAACTGGTGGTTGGTGGCGATACGCTGAGCGCGAAAAAACCCGATCCCGCACCCCTCCTCCATGCCATGGAGGCACTTCAGGGTAGTCGTGGCACCACGGTGATGGTGGGCGACTCGGCGGCAGACGTAAGCGCTGCCCAGGCAGCGGGCGTTCCCTGTATAGCGGTCACCTACGGCTACAACTTTGGCCGTTCAGTACAGGCACTGGGGGCAGACGCTGTGGTTGATTCCCTGAGCGAGCTTTTGTAACCTCTGTGGTCTTGAACTTTAATTCTTTTCAATTCGGGAGATTCCTGCCGTGCAGGGACTGAATCTGACTGCAGCGCGAGGCATCCTGACAACCCGCGCAACACGATGGTGGCGATGGCGTACCGGCTGAAAACACTCAGCCAGGCATCAAGCGAGCGCCTGCTCGAACGCAGATCAGATTCCAGGAAGCCCGACCATGAACTCCGAACAATTCCGCAAGCTGGCACAAGCCGGCTTCAATCGTATCCCCGTGTACCGCGAAGTGCTTGCGGACATGGACACCCCGTTAAGCACGTACCTCAAGCTGGCCAGCGGGCCTTATTCTTACCTGTTTGAATCGGTACAGGGCGGCGAAAAATGGGGCCGCTATTCCATCATCGGCCTGCCAAGCCAGGAAGTGCTCAAAATATATGACCACCGCATAGAGATTCGCCTGCACGGCGAGCTGTTAGAAACTGCTGAAGTAGACGACCCACTAGCGTTTGTTGCCAGCTATCAGGGACGCTTTAATGCGCCTGACCTGGAAGAATTACCTCGTTTCAACGGCGGCCTGGTCGGCTATTTCGGCTATGACACAGTACGCTACATCGAGAAGCGCCTTGCAACCAGCTGTCCTCCGGACCGCATTGGTACGCCCGACATACTGTTAATGGTGTCCAACGAACTGGTGGTGTTCGACAACCTGCGCGGCAAACTGCACCTGATTGTGCACGTAGACCCGGCCGATGAAGGCGGTTACGAGCAGGCCCAACTGAGACTCGACGAACTCGAACAACAACTGCACCGGCAAACCGCCAACACCCCGAAAACACCCGCACACCTGCGTGGAAAAACCGTGGATGAAAGCGAGTTTGTTTCCGGCTTCAGCCAGGAAAAATTCGAAGCGGCGGTCGATAAAATCAAAGACTACGTGCTGGATGGCGATGTGATGCAAACCGTCATTTCCCAGCGCATGTCGATTCCGTTCGAAGCCCCGCCGCTGAACCTGTATCGCGCATTGCGGGTACTTAACCCCTCCCCGTACATGTACTTCCTGGATCTGGACGACTTCCACATTGTCGGTTCGTCGCCCGAGATCCTGGCACGCATGGAAGACCGGGAAGTAACGGTTCGCCCCATCGCAGGCACCCGCAAACGTGGCGCCACTGATGCAGAAGATCGGGCTCTGGAAGCCGAACTGCTGGCCGACCCGAAAGAAATCGCCGAACACCTGATGCTGATTGATCTGGGTCGCAACGATGCGGGCCGCGTGTCGGAAACCGGCACCGTTCGGCTGACCGAGAAAATGGCGGTAGAACGTTACTCCCACGTGATGCACATAGTGTCCAACGTAACCGGTCAGGTAAAAGACGGCACCAGTTGCCTCGACGTGCTCAAGGCCACCCTGCCCGCCGGCACTCTGAGCGGCGCCCCGAAAACCCGGGCCATGGAGATCATTGACGAACTGGAACCGGTAAAGCGTGGGGTCTACGGTGGTGCCGTTGGCTATCTCTCGTTCAACGGCAACATGGATACGGCCATTGCCATCCGCACCGCCGTTATCAAGGACAAGACACTGCACATACAGGCCGGCGCCGGCATTGTCGCCGACTCGGTACCTCGCCTTGAGTGGAAAGAAACCATGAACAAGGGCCGCGCCATCTTCCGCGCGGTGGCCATGACCTACAACGATTTTGACCACTGAGGCGAGGGAAATATCATGCTATTGATGATCGACAACTACGATTCCTTCACCTACAACGTGGTGCAGTATCTCGCCGAGCTGGGTGCCGATGTACAGGTGCACCGCAACGACGAAATCACTGTGGAACAGATTAAGGCGCTGAACCCCGAACGGTTGGTGATCTCGCCCGGCCCCTGCACACCGAATGAAGCCGGAGTGTCCATGGACGTTATCCGGCATTTTGCCGGCAAGATCCCCATTCTCGGCATCTGCCTGGGCCACCAGGCCATCGGCCAGGTATTCGGCGGCAACATCATCCGAGCGGGACGAGTGATGCACGGCAAAGTGTCACCGGTATATCACCAGGGCGCCGGTGTGTTCCGCGGCCTCAACAACCCGTTGCAAGCCACCCGTTACCACAGCCTGGTGATTGAGCAGGCCAGCCTGCCGGAATGCCTGGAAATGACCGCCTGGACGCGCAACAGCGACGGCAGCGTGGAAGAAATCATGGGCGTGCGCCACAAGACCCTGGCCATCGAAGGGGTACAGTTTCACCCGGAATCAATAATGAGTGAACAGGGCCACGAGCTGCTGCGCAACTTCCTGCGAACCCAATAAAAAGGCAAAGCCAATGAACATGAAAGACGCACTGAACCGGGTGGCCGAAAACCTCGATATGTCCCGGGAAGAAATGAAGCAGGTAATGAGCATCGTGATGAACGGCGAGGCCACCGACGCCCAGATCGGCGCCCTGCTGATGGGCCTGCGCATCAAAAGCGAAACCGTCGACGAGATTACCGGCGCGGTGGAAGTCATGCGTGAGCTGGTCTCGGGCGTAACCATCAAAGCCGAGCCCCTGGTCGACATCGTAGGCACAGGCGGCGACGGCGCCAACCTGTTCAACGTATCCTCTGCCTCAGCGTTCGTGGTTGCCGCCGCCGGCGGCTTTGTCGCCAAACATGGCAACCGTGCTGTTTCCTCCAAAAGCGGCAGCGCCGACCTGATCGAACAAGCCGGTATCAACCTCAACCTCACACCGGAACAAGTCGCCCGCTGCGTAGAGCAGATCGGCGTAGGCTTCATGTTCGCGCCGTCCCATCATGGCGCCATGAAACACGCCGTTGGCCCGCGCAGGGAAATGGGCTGCCGCACCCTGTTCAACATCCTCGGCCCCATGACCAACCCGGCAGGCGTAAAGCGCCAGCTAGTCGGCGTATTCAGCAAAGCTCTGTGCCGCCCCATGGCCGAAGTGCTGCAAAAGCTGGGCTCCGAACACATAATGGTAGTGGCCTCCAAAGACGGCCTCGACGAGATCAGCCTGGCCAGTGCCACCCACGTGGCTGAACTGAAAAACGGCGAAATCACAGAATACGACATCACGCCGGAAGATCTGGGCATCAAAAGCCAGAGTCTGGTAGGCCTGACTGTTGATACTGCCGAAGACTCCCTGAACCTGATCAAAGCCGCCTTCGGCCGCGGCCACGACGAAATGGCCGAAAAAGCCCGGGACCTGATCGCCCTCAACGCCGGCGCCGCCATCTACATTGCCGGCCTGGCGCCAACCGCTAAAACAGGCGTCGAAATGGCTCTGGACGCCATGGGCTCCGGCCTGGCCGCCGGCAAACTGGCAGAACTGGCAGATTTCTCCCACTGTTTCTGAGTTAGTAGCAAGACAGGACGAGCAAACAGTGAAACTGCTGGAGAAGCCAGCACCCAAATTCTGAGAGCCTGTCGGTCGCCGCCTCTCAAAACTGTCTGTAGCCAAGGATGGCTGCAGCCAAGCCCTACATGGACGTATTCACGGGCGTGTTTTGAGAGGCGGCGACCGACAGGCTCAAGCACGGAACCTCAAAGAAATGACCGAGCAAAACGACAAAATCCCCACCATCCTGCGAAAAATCGTAGAAAGGAAGTGGGAAGAAATAGACTCTCGCAAACGCACAACAAGCCTGGAAGATCTCAAGGCTAAATCCGGCGACCAGCCCGGCACCCGCGGCTTTACCAACGCCCTGCGCCAGCGCATAGAAGGCAGCAGACCCGCCGTCATCGCCGAAATTAAAAAAGCCTCACCCAGCAAAGGCATACTCCGGGATCCATTTGAGCCAGCCGAAATCGCCGAAAGCTACGAACAAGGCGGCGCCGCCTGCTTGTCAGTACTTACTGACCACGACTTCTTCCAAGGCCACGAAGACTACCTGATTGCCGCCCGCAACGCCTGTAGCCTGCCGGTTATCCGCAAAGACTTCATGGTCGCGCCCTATCAGGTCTACGAAGCCCGCACTATCGGTGCTGACTGCATACTCCTGATCGCCGCCTGCCTTACCAAAGACCAGATGCAGGAGCTGGAAGGCATAGCCCACGAAATTGGCATGGACGTGCTGGTAGAAGTGCACAACAGCGAAGAAATGGACGACGCACTGACGCTGACCACACCGCTGATCGGTATCAACAACCGCGACCTGCACAGCTTCGAAGTGTCACTGGAAACCACCTTCAACCTGCACCAGCGCATAGGCAAAAACCGGCTGGCGATCACCGAAAGCGGCATCATGACCCGAGCCGACGTCGAAGCCATGACTGGCCGCGGCATTTACGGGTTTCTGGTGGGCGAATCCTTCATGCGCGCTGCCAACCCCGGCGCGAAGCTGCAAGAGCTGTTCTTTCCCAACTAATGATAGTCGCAAGCAAGAACAGGTGAGAAACCTGAGCCTGGCCGGATCATTCAGGATCCGCCAGGGCTTCCTGCATCAGCAGTTGCAAATGTTCGGGCAGCTTCGTCGATAACGCTAAAGCCCGCTCATGGGCGCGCGGCGACATTTTGCCCCAGGTGCGGCGCACAATCCTCAGCCACTTCTCCCGCTCATATTCTGCGTTATCCGCATAAAACTGCGCGAAGTATTTTTCCAGAAAGACCATACACGCGACGTCTTCCAGCAACTGGGTGTCTGCGTCTTTGCGCAGCTCCCGCTTGGTCAGAATCACCTCAACCCGCTCACACTCACCGTCGGGATAACCGCAGCCTGCCATAATCTCAGCGGCCCTTCTGCCGTGCATACGCCCGCACGCCTGGCGCCATTCGTAATAGGGTTTCCGACCTTCGGGATAATCGCTGCGGGGCATTTTCCAGCGTTCGATATGCTGGGCGCGACAGGCAATCTGCATTCGCTCTGAGGGCGCAGGCTCCAATTCGTGCAGCCAACGAGTCATATGCAGGCTATACACATACTCTCTGGGCAAGAGCTCGTCTGCCACAGTCTCCTTATTGGGATCTGCGCGGTTTGCACTGTCAATCGCATTCAGAGCACGCTTGAGGGATGCTCGCTCCATACTGTCTCCTTTAACAACTCTCGCGCTTGTCGCCCAGAGACTGAGACAGCTCTGAGCAGGTTTTGCCAAACATCAGGCCTGCGCAGACGGGCGCGACTTGATGCGGTCATACCATGCCTGAAGGTTGGTGTGTTCGGGTTGGATGCGGATACTCACCACACGGGCGAACGCCACCGTCGTAAAGGCATTAATGTCAGCAGCGGTAAACCGATCGCAGCAGATGTATTCCTGATCAGCAAGATGATCGTTGAGAAATGCCATAAACTTGCTGACGCTCTTCCCGCAATCCTCGCCCCATTCCTTGATGGGATTCATCCTGTCTTTGAAATAGCCGCTGGTGTGCTGGAAACACATGCCTGTCGGCGTAAAGAAGTAGAACTCGATCCATCTGACCCATTGCTCAATTGTTGCTTTCTCAAGCGGAGTGTCGCCCAAGAGGGTCGGCGCCTCCGGATAGCTTTCCTCAAAGTAACGGCAAATGGCCATGGTCTCGGATATGCAGGTTCCGTCATCCAGCTCCATTACCGGCACTTTCTTCATCGGGTTACGCGCCACGTATTCCGGCGTCAGGTTTTCACCTTTCTGCAGATCAATCTCAATGAACTCAGCCTTATCAAGCAAACCCTTCTCCGCCATAAACATGCGTACGCGGCGAGGATTCGGTGCAGTTTTCGTTTCGAAAATCTTCATTGTTATCAGCTCCGTTCCGGAAAAAGCAGAATGAGTCAAGGTGACAGACAACCGAGAGATTGGCTCGAAAAAAGGGTTGCGTCAAGCAACTGACGAGAAGCCTCGCAAGCTTATTCGATACGTCTTCAAAAATGGCCCATTTTCGTTAAAACCTTGTAACTGAGCTCAGGATCCTTATGCTTATGGCTACGTGGTAACCGAGACGAGTCGTTTTGCCCTACTCCCAGTATTGCCAGAAAACCGCAAACCAGAGAGCCTTTCCCGGTTACCTCACATCAGTCATAAAACAATTAGCAAAACAACTGATACCAGAATTCACCAACCCAAAAACGGAGAAGTGACTATGCGAAAGCTTATGTCTGCTGCACTGCTATGTGCACTATCAGTGCCCGCCATGGCACAGGCCAACTGTGGTGAAGTATCCATCACAGAAATGAACTGGGCTTCCAATACAGTGGTCACCAACGTCGCCAAATTCATCATGGAGCAGGGCTATGGCTGCGACGTGTCGGTTATACCCTCCGACACCGTACCGGCGGTAACGTCTGTTGCTGAAAACGGTGAGCCGGATATCGTCACCGAACTGTGGCTGAACTCAGCGGGTGAGGCTTACCTGCGCCTTGAAAAAGAAGGCAAAATCGAAAGGCTCGCAAAAGTACTTGATCCCGGCGGCGTGGAAGGATGGTGGATTCCCACTTACCTGGTGGAGAAACACCCCGAGCTGAAAACGATCGAAGGTGTGATGGCCAACCCCGAACTGGTGGGCTCACGCTTCAACAACTGTCCGGACGGCTGGGGCTGCAGGATTGTCAGTGACAACCTGATTCGCGCTCTGGATCTGGAAGACGCCGGTATCAAGGTGTTCAACCACGGTTCCGGTGAGACCCTTGCCTCTTCAATGGCGTCTGCTGTTCAGAAAGAAGAGCCATGGTTCGGCTACTACTGGGGCCCGACTGTGCCACTGGGTAAGTATGACATGACCCGGGTAGAGCTTGGCGAATACAAGCCGGAGGTTCACCAGAAAAATCAGACTGCCAACGCGGACAACCCCGGTGTATCCGAGTTCCCGGCAGCAACCGTTCTTACCTCTGTTACCACCAGCTTCAAGGACCGCGAACCGGAAGTGACAGAGATGCTCAGCAAAATGACATTTAAAACAGACACCATGAGCGCGCTTCTGGCCTGGATGGATTCCAGTAACGCATCCGGCGAAGAAGCAGCGGTTTATTTTCTGAGCAACAACCGTGATGAATGGTCTGGCTGGCTGAACGATGACGCCAAGAATAAACTTGCTGCCATTCTTGAAAACTGATTGACCCGCCCTGGCCCGGGAGCAGCATCTGCAAGGATATGTCCCGGGCACATCTGATAGTGACAGCAACCGAATTCTGTGGCGTATGGCTCCCCATGCGCAGAAGAGGCTAAACGCAAATGGCAACCTACGACTCACTGTTTTCGGCACTTGGGTTAAAAGAGTGGTGTGCGGAAGGCAAAGAAGACGGCCCCATGTCGATGGCCGATCTGCTCGCCAAAGCCAAAGGCGATAATGCAGAGCCGGAATCCTTGTGGGACTTTCCATTCCCATCAATGGATGCTCTCAACGACTCCTGCGCTGCATTTCCGCAATCCAGAGAACTCACTAAAGGCCTGGAACAGGGCTTTCTTGCCGTAAAAGACAATCTCAGCCTGGTACTCGATCCACTGACTCAGCCGCTGAGCTGGGCCCTTGATGGCGCCCTGTACGGCATGCTCACCACACCCTGGTGGATCATAATCCCGATTATGTTAGCCGTCGTTTTTCTGGTCACTAAATCCTGGAAACTGGTGCTGTTTGTGGCTGCCAGCATTTGCCTGTTGGCGTTCATCGACTACTACGAATACGCCATGCAGACGCTTGCCATTATTTTTGTCTGCGCCTTCCTCTGTGTTCTGCTTGGTGTACCCATAGGCATCGCCATGTCCCGAAGTAATACCATGCAGCGGCTGACGATTCCGGTGCTCGACATGCTCCAGACGTTGCCGCCATTCGTTTATCTGATTCCGCTGATTTTCCTGTTCAGTGTGACCGAATCCAAGCTTTACGGTATCGCCATCATTCTGTACGCCATCGTGCCCGTGGTGCGGCTGACGAACCTTGGTATCCGGCTGGTAGACAAGGATGTGATCGAGGCGGCGGATGCGTTCGGCATGACGCCCAGCCAGAAACTGTTCAAGGTTCAGATACCCCTGGCTCTCCCCAACATCATGGCCGGCGTAAATCAGACCATCATGATGAGTCTCGCCATGGTTGTTATCGCATCGCTTGTTTCGGCCCCTGGCCTCGGTGTTCTGGTACTTCGCGGCATCCGGAATCTGGAGCTCGGCGTTGGCCTGGTTGCCGGACTTGGCATTGTGATCCTGGCCGTCATTCTAGACCGTGTGACCAAAGCTTCCCTGGCGCGCATCAATGCCAGCCAAAATCAGTGAGGACAGCACGTGGCAAATGAAATAAAGATTTCCATTAAAAACCTCTACAAGATTTTCGGGCCAACGCCGGATGTGGCTCTCGAGTACGTAAAGCGGGGCATGAACAAGGCCGATCTGCTGGATCAGCAAAACCACGTTCTGGGGCTGAGAGATATCAACGTGGATATCCTCGATGGCAAGATCACCGTGATCATGGGGCTTTCGGGCTCTGGCAAGTCAACGCTGATCCGCCATCTCAACCGCCTGATTGAACCCACCGCCGGAGAAATCCGGCTTGATGGCGCAGATGTTCTGGATCTGAACGAAGAACAGCTCCGCCAGCTCCGGCGGGAACAAATGTCCATGGTGTTCCAGAAGTTTGCGTTATTACCCCATAAGACCGTGCTTGAGAACGCCGGCATGGCCCTCAACATTCGTGGTTCTAACGTTGCAGACTTCGAAAACGAAGCCGTAAAGTGGCTGGCCCGGGTGGGTCTTGAGGGTAACGAAAACCAATACCCTCATCAGTTGTCCGGTGGCATGCAGCAACGGGTGGGCATAGCCCGTGCGCTGGTTTCCAATTCTCCGGTCATGCTGATGGACGAAGCCTTCTCCGCACTGGACCCGCTGATCCGGTCAGATATGCAGGATCTGTTGCTGGAACTTCAGGGCGAGCTGCAGAAAACGATTGTGTTCATCACCCACGATCTGGACGAAGCACTGAAGCTCTCGGATCATCTGGTCATTCTCAAAGATGGCGAAGTGGTTCAGCAAGGTGACCCCCAGGACATCCTGCTCAACCCCAACGACCCTTACATTGTCGCCTTTATAAACGATATCAATCGCGCACGAGTACTCAGGGTGCGCTCCATCATGAGTCGTGATGTCGATAACGATATAGAATATGCAGGTGACCTTTCCGAGAAAGACAATCTCGAGACGGTTCTTTCCCGCTCAGGTGGCGACACGGAACTGATATTCAGGGTGGTTCGCAACGGTGAGGCGGTAGGCAGCCTCAGCATGAGGGATCTGACTCGCGCCCTTGTTCCAACAGACGCGTCAACCTCGAGCAACGCCCTTAAGGATTAATTGGCAGCAGCCAATACAAAGAACCGAGCGTGAGCTATTGTCTCAGTGCACACTCGCCTTCGCAGTACTCCGGTTTTACTAATGCATTTACAGTTATTATTGCCGCAGAGTTCGCCAAAGTGCTGTCGGATGGCACCCGCGAGCTACGGCGATCAGGACGACTCAGTGAGGTCCTGGCCCGTTACAGGCTGCTCTTGTTCTCCGCCGACTGAAACGCGGTGATCTCCTCACCTGTCGAGGTTGTCAGAATCAGCTGCCCGTTGCGGCCAATCGATGCCCGCTTTACCTTCGACATGAGCGCCAGAAAGCGGTCTTCCTGATTCATCAGGGCTGGCGCGCAAGCCATTTTGGTTGCGAACATATAGTCGAAGCTCACCCCTTCAGCGGTAAGCTCGTACTGGCCCCCATAGCGATTACAGGAAGCGTGACCGGCAAGACGATTCCCATCAAAAAACTCTATGGTCATCCGGGAACTATCGATAATGCCGGCGCCAGCCAGATCTTCAATAACCCATTCGGCACCGCGGAACAGGCGTTCGGGATCACCACCACAGCCCTGGAAAACGTCACCGTTCAGTTGCAGGCGAACCTGCGCCGGGAACTGGGCGCCAGACATAGTGTCCTCACACAGTTGACGGGCCACCTTGAGCGTCAGTTCCTGCCCGTCCAGCTCACCACGGAATTCGCGACCATGGCGGTTAACGACGGTTGTTTCCAGAGCAACCTTCTCAGGCCCTCCGGTATCATAAGGACGGTTCAACACCAACTCCTGATGCGCTACACGGACATGCCAGAAAGGCTCGTTGCCAGTGGCTTCAAACGGCATCTCCAGCGCACCGTCCTGCAAGCACTCCGGGTATCTCTGTCCTTTTACGCTGAATAGCGCCCGCTCGCCTTTGCCCCAGAAGTAGGTCTTATCGTCTTCCGGCGCTACATAACGCGCACCTGAAGCGCTCACAGCCTGCGTCAGCAGAAGACGCTGGCCCTGGAACTCAACGGTAAGCTGGTCGCCGTCTCCAACACCGGTCGTAGTGACGTTCAGTTGGCCACACTGATAGCTGCCTGAACTCATCGGCGTATCCGGCCCGGTGGCACAGGCAGAGAGAAAAAGCCCGCTGGCTGCGAAGACAGACGTCACCAAGATCCGTTTCAAGTACATGGACACACCCCTGGATTGTAACGTTAATGAATGTCGGCATCTTAAAGGCAAGCCTTGAGGAAAACCAATTGCAGAGGCCTTGCAAGCATGAAAATCGCGCAACGCATACAGCCCTGCTGCTTTTTATCGCTCTTGCTGAAGGTTATGCTGAAGCCCATTACTCAGGAGGCACAGCATGGCTCTCAGGCTCTATCAGTTCGCCATATCCCACTACTGCGAGAAAATCCGTTGGGCGCTGGATTACAAGAAGCTCAGTTATGAAACCACAAACCTCTTGCCAGGGCAGCACATAAAAACTGTGCAGAAGCTCACCAAAGGCGCAGGCGCCTCTGTACCTGTGCTGGAGCATGATGGCGAGGTGATTCAGGGTTCATCCGACATACTCGACTACCTTGACAGAGTCTTTCCTGACAAGCCGCTCACCCCAGTGGACGAACCCGCAAGAACACAGGCTCTGGCGTGGGAAAAGCGCCTGGACGATGAAGCTGGCCCCGCCGTTCGTTGTTACTCCTATCACCACTTCCTGCAACGCCCGAAAATTGTGGTGCCCTTACTGGCTGCGGGCACGCCCTTTTATAATCGCATTCTGCTCAGCCTGGCGTTCAGCCGGGTAAGCGAAACGATGCGAAAATGGATGAAAATCAACGAAAGAACTGCCGAAAAATCCCGGGGAGTCATCGAAGACCTACTTACCGAACTGGCGGAAACTTACAGCCAGCAGCCATTTCTGGCCGGTGAGTCTTTCTCCCGCGCGGACCTGACAGCCGCTGCGTTATTCGCCCCACTGCTTCAGCCTCCAGCCTACCCGGTACCCTGGCCAAAACCGGCACGAATACCAAAGGAGATGCAGACCTGGCTCAATCAGTGGCAGCCACAACTGCAAGTGCTCAGCAGGGTTTACAGCGATTACCGCTAACCGTCCAACAACCTGTTTGTACTCTGGACTCACGAATACGTGGATCTTGCGACTGACTGAGCCGGAATACCGCCCAGGTTGATCTCACTCTGTGGGTTCGGATGCATCACAGGGCTGTGGCACGATTTCATTCAGGGTATGCTTATCTTGAATCTGACATCACAAAGGCCTGAAGGGGCTCACATCCATGCTCAAAAAGCACTCTCACCAGTTGGCGGGTCTGTGCCTGCTGCTGGCATTCAGCGGTATTGCGCGCGGGGCCGATGTTCGTCTTGCTGTAGCCGCCAACTTTACCGACACGACTCGTGATCTGATTGCGGCGTATGGTGAGGCAACCGGGCTGGAAGCTGTTGCAAGCTATGGTTCAACCGGAAAACTGTACGCCCAGATAGACAATGGCGCGCCGTTTGACGTATTTCTCGCCGCCGACAGCCGCCGGCCCGAGCTTTTCGAGCAAAGCGGCCAAGGCATAGCCGGTACCCGATTCACCTATGCCCGGGGCAAGCTGGTGCTCTGGAGCCCGGTACCCGGCAGATTTGAAGCCCCGAAGGCCTGGCTTGAATCCGGCGAATTTGCGCGCTTGGCGATTGCAAATCCGAAAACAGCGCCTTACGGCTTCGCGGCGCAGCAAGTGCTCACGGAACTGGGGCTTTGGGAATCCTTGCAGGGTCGCCTGGTGCGCGGCGACTCCATTGCCCAAACCTTCCAGTTTGTGGCTACCAGCAACGCCCAGTCCGGCTTTGTCGCTCTCTCGCAGGTGCGCACCTGGGATGAAAAAGGCGGTTCACTCTGGATCGTTCCGCAAACCTACTATTCCCCCATCAACCAACAGGCTATCCTCCTGACCCACAGCGCGAATAACGAGGCAGCTCGCCAATGGCTTGAGTTTCTGCGCAGCGACAAAGCCACAAGGATTATTGAATCCTTTGGGTATGAAACCGAAAACTGAGAAGTAATCCGGCCAACACCATGGATATATACTGGGAGCCAGTGTGGCTCACCCTGAAACTTGCAGGTTTTACCACCGCCATACTCCTGATGGTGGGAACGCCCATCGCCTGGTGGCTGGCCCGTAGCAACCACTGGGTAAGGCAGCCTATTGCAGCTATTGTTGCGCTGCCCCTGGTATTGCCGCCTACGGTTCTCGGGTTTTACCTTCTCGTGTTGATGGGTCCGAAAGGTATGGTGGGCCAGATCACCGAGCAGTTGGGGCTGGGTTTGTTGCCCTTCACTTTCGAAGGCCTGGTGATTGCATCGGTTATCTATTCACTGCCGTTTACCGTTCAGCCTTTGCAGAATGCTTTTGCATCCATTAACCAACAGTTTCTTGAGGTCGCATCTACGCTTCGGGCGTCACCCCGGGATCGCTTTTTCTCCATTGTGCTCCCCCTGGCCCGGCCGGGATTCCTTACCGCCGGCGTGCTCACTTTTGCGCACACCATAGGCGAGTTTGGTGTTGTGCTGATGATCGGCGGCAACATACCCGGTGAAACCAAGGTGCTCTCGGTGGCTATCTACGACCATGTAGAATCCCTGGAGTACACTCAGGCCCACTGGCTGGCCGCAGGTATGGTTGTTTTCTCCTTCGTGGTGCTGGTAACGCTCTATTCCCTCAATGGCCGGCTGCAATCCGGGCTGGTGAAATAATGGCGGCAACAGGGATACAGGCACGCTTCGCCTGCCACGTTGGGGTATTTGCACTGAATGTCGATCTGGAACTGCCGGGGAGCGGGCTCACCGCACTGTTCGGGCACTCGGGCTGCGGTAAAACAACGCTGTTGCGCTGCATGGCAGGCCTGCAGGCTGCCGAAGGCACCATGCGTGTTAATGGTGACGAATGGCAGGGTGAACGTGGCAGCCGCCCCGTTCACCAGCGGCCGCTGGCTTATGTGTTTCAGGAAACCAGCCTGTTCCCTCACCTGTCGGTACAGCGCAACCTGATGTACGGATACAAGCGCATTCCGCAGAACGAGCGCCAGATATCCTTCGATCAGGCTGTTGAATGGTTGGGGCTCTCTCGGATGCTTGGACGAATGCCAGAAAAACTGTCGGGGGGCGAGCGCCAACGCGTCGCTATAGCAAGGGCGCTACTTACCAGCCCAAGGCTTTTGCTGATGGACGAACCCCTGTCTGCTCTGGACCAGAGCAGCAAGCAGGAAATCATGCCTTACCTGGAGGCGCTTCGGGACAACCTCGCCATCCCCATGCTCTATGTCTCCCACTCCACGGCCGAAGTCGCACGCTTGGCAGATCACATTGTGATGATGGACAAGGGACGGGTGGTTGCAGAAGGCCCGCTGCAGCAGATCATGGCGCGTACGGATCAGCCTTTTGGGCTTGAGGAAGATGCGGGGGTTATTCTCGAGGCTGTCATATCGGAGCGCGACGACCGATGGCACCTGTGCCGCGCGGATTTTGTGGGAGGACATCTTTGGGTGAGGGCGGATGGAGGCCTGGCAATCGGGCAGCGGATACGTCTGCAGGTGCTTGCCCGGGATATCAGCCTGGCCCGGAGCGAACAGACCGATCAGAGCATCCAGAACATTCTCCCCGCGACCGTTGACGAAGTGGCCTCGGACGTAAGCCCGGGAACCTCCATGGTACGCCTACTCGCGGGGCAAACTCCGTTTCTCTCACGCCTGACCAGTCGAGCCGTGCACACTCTTGATATTGAAGCCGGTCAGCAGGTCTGGATGCAGGTGAAATCCGTTGCAATTGTTGACTGACCGAGCTTCTGGCCCAGGAACCCTCGTTATACCTCAGCGGGTACCGAAAACCACCATGGTTTTGCCTTTAACTCTCACAAGCCCCTGATCTTCAAGAGTTTTCAGAACTCGACCTACCATCTCGCGCGAGCACCCAACAATACGGCCGATTTCCTGACGGGTGATTTTGATCTGCATGCCGTCGGGATGCGTCATGGCATCCGGCTCCTTGCACAAATCCAGCAGGGTGCGGGCAACCCGACCGGTTACGTCCAGAAATGCCAGATCGCCAACTTTACGGGTAGTCTGGCGCAGCCGCGACGCCATCTGCTCGCCAATGAAATAGAGAACCCCGAGATCCTGCTGGGCAATTTCCCGGAACTTGGGGTAGCTGATCTCAGCTACCTCACATTCGGTTTTGGCTTTCACCCAGGCACTGCGGGAATCCATGTTGTCGAACAGTCCCATCTCGCCAAAAAAGTCTCCGGCATTGAGATAGGCCATGATCATTTCACGGCCATCATCGTCTTCGATGATAACCGTGACGGAACCCTTGACGATGTAAAAGAGGGAGTCGCTTTTGTCACCCGCGTAAATAATGGTGCTCTTGGCCGGGTACCGGCGACGATGGCATTGCGAAAGAAAATAGTCGAGATGCTTGGTTTTTTGCTCAACCGGCTTGACGATAGTGGCCATGGTGCGAGTCGTGCCTCCTCAAATACTGGCGGGTTCCGATGTTTGTTGTTCACCCGGCTTTCCCTGCGGGTTCGTTTATTTTTGCTACAAAACAGAGCAATTTATAGCAAGAAGGCCTGCTTCGAGCAACTGGAAACAGTATACAGGATGTATCTCGGATATATGCCCCAACTGTCACGCAACCCCGGTTGTGCTAGCATCCTGCCCCATCCGTTTATTTCCGGGCGGGCCAATGCCCGCCCCTGCGCAACAGGAGAGCACCCTTCATGAAAGCAACCGTCGACTGGACAGGCAACGCCAGCTTCCGGGTAACGAGTGGCACCGGGCACTCCGTGCAACTGGATGGCCCACCCGATCACGGCGGCGAAAACCTGGGCCCCCGCCCCATGGAAATGCTGCTCATGGGTCTTGGGGGCTGTTCATCATTTGATGTGATGAGCATTCTGAAAAAAAGCCGTCAGGACGTCACCGCCTGCCACGCCGAACTGGAAGCCGAGCGAGCAGAGGCCATACCGTCGGTGTTCACAAAAATCCATCTTCATTTTGTGGTGGCCGGCCACAATCTCAAGGAAAGCCAGGTAAAACGCGCCGTAAGCCTGTCCGCCGAGAAGTACTGCTCCGCCTCAATCATGCTGGAAAAAGCAGGCGTGGAAATCACTCACAGCCATGAAATTCACGCCGCGGAATAAGCCATACTCACAACACTATTCAATACCCGGCAGGGCGTGCATAATACCGCCCTTTCTCCGCCGGTCTACGCAAAAGGTGAACAACCTGGTCAGTAATCGGTGGCGGCCTACGCAGAGCGTGCAATTGCCGCTTTACCGTCATTCATCTCCATAATCCGGAGGGGCTGAGCATGGAATCAAAACTTCAGTTGCACGGTTTCAACAACCTGACCAAATCCCTGAGCTTCAATATCTACGACATCTGTTACGCGCAGACCGAAGAACAACGCGAAGCCTATATTGATTACATTGACGAGATGTATAACGCGGAGCGCCTGACTCAGATCCTGACCGACGTGGTCAAGATTATCGGCGCCAATGTTCTCAACATCGCCCGTCAGGATTACGAGCCTCACGGCGCATCGGTTACCATGCTCATTGCCGAGCATGAACTGACCAGCGGCGAAGAACCCGACAACGAAGAATCACCCGGCCCGCTTCCCGACACCATAGTAGCCCACCTGGACAAGAGCCACGTCACAGTACACACCTATCCGGAGAGCCATCCTCATGAGGGCATCAGCACCTTCCGGGCAGACATTGACGTATCTACCTGCGGCCTGATCTCGCCGTTGAAGGTACTGAACTACCTGATCCACAGCTTCGATTCCGATGTGGTTACCGTCGACTACCGTGTACGTGGTTTTACTCGCGATATAGACGGCACCAAGCATTACATTGACCATGACATCAATTCGATCCAGAACTATCTGACCGAAGATACCCAGAACGCCTATCAGATGATCGATGTGAACGTTTATCAGGAAAATCTCTTTCACACCAAAATGATGCTGAAAGAGTTCAACCTGGATAACCATGTGTTCGGAGTAAATGCCGACGAACTGGACCCGGAAATAGCACAGTCCATCGAAGACCGCCTGCGGCGCGAGAAGCTGGAGATATTCTACTCACGCAACGTGGAATAAAAGCTTCCGGCGGAATCAGGCAAACGATTTCCGGGCAATCAGGCGCTGCACCATGGGCCTTACGATCAAATCCATGGCCAGCGCCATTTTCGGCCCCGGAATGACCAGAGTGTCGTGGCGTGACAAGGTACTGTTCGGTATTGCTTGCAGCAGGTAGGAAAAATCCACCTCGGAGGCATCCCGAAAGCGTATCACCAGCATGCTTTCATCTTCCGTCGGCACATCCCGGACCACAAACGGGTTGGACGTGTCCACCAGGGGAACACGCTGAAAGTTGATATGGGTATGTGAAAACTGCGGCACGATATCGTGAACATAATCGTCCATTCGATTGATGATCGTGGCAACCACCGCTTCCTGACTGTAACCCCGCTGATAGGTATCCCGGTGGATTTTCTGAATCCACTCCAGATTTACAATGGGCACCACACCAATGAGCAGATCCACGTACTGCGCGATATTAAACGCCTCGCTCACAACAGCCCCGTGCAGACCTTCGTAGAATAGCAGGTCGGTGTCGGGTTCCAGCGAGCCCCAGGCCGTGAACGTACCCGGTTTGTTCCCTTCAGCTTGCAAACCACGATCTTCATCGTGAACATACTGTCGATATCGACCGGTGCCTGATTGGCCGTAGTCGTAAAACAGCGCCTCCAACTTATCGATATGGTTGGCAGCAAGGGCAAAATGGTTACGCTCACCGAACTGACCCTTGGCGGCCAGTCGAGCCATCTGCTCCCGGTTATAACGGTGAAAACTGTCACCGCTGACCATTGCTGCGGTCAACTCCTCACTGGCAAACATGCGCCGGAAAATCTGACCAGTGGTGCTTGTGCCGGCACCGGATGAGCCAGTAACCGCGATAATGGGGTGACGTTTCGACATGGCTGAGGCGCGCTGTGGTTTGAATGAAAGTTGATAAGGGTTCGAGGAGAGCCGGGTAAACGTCAGGCAAGACTATCGAGCGAACAGGGTTTCTCGATCACAAAGCCCTGAGCGTAATCCACACCCATTTGCCTCAGTGTATCCAGCACATCGCGGGATTCAACCTGGGCTGCAATCACCTCCCGATTCATATAGTGCGCCATATCCACCATGGATTTCACCATGGCGCGATCTGTTTCACTGGTGTTCAACTGGCCAGTGAACGCGCTGTCAATCTTGATCAGATCCACCGGTAGCGAGCGCATAAACTCGAATGAGCTGGGGCCGCTGCCAAAGTTTCCGAGGCAAAATCTGCACCCCAGTTCCTTCATCTCAATAATAAAATCGGCCACCGCTTGCACATCTGTGATCGCGGACGCTTCGGTTATTTCGAACCAGAGGCGTTCGATAGGCGCGTCCTTTTCACTCAGCTTTTCATAAATGTATTCAAGCAGCGACTGGTCGTTTAGTGAGTAGCCGGACAAATTGATGCACACGCCGCCAAGATGACGGGGGTCCGGCGCCTTTACCCGCAACCAGTCCAGCATATGGCCCACCACCCAGCGATCGACAGCCTGCATGCGGTCATACCGCTCTGCCATGCGCACAAAATCCCTGCCGGTAATCAGCACCCCGAAATCGTCGTACATGCTAATCAGCACTTCATACTGAGCTGCCATGTTGGTGCGGCCGTGTAAAGGAATTATCTTCTGGCAGCGCAACAACATCCGCTCTTCGTCCAGATCACCAAGGCTGGCAACCTTGGCCGCGATCTGCTCCTGGCGGGCCTGATCATCCGCATCCAGGGAATAAACAGCAATCTTGCCGACCCCGTTCTGTCTGGAGGCCTCCAGGGCCTGCTCAGACGCTCTCAGCCAGCGCTCAGCGCTGACCAGCCCTGGCAACTCAGGCACAACCCCAACACTGGCAGACAACTGGTAGCGGCGGCCACCGTACACAAACTCGGCATTCTCTACGGCAGTAATCAAATTAAGGGCCGCATCGTCTGCGTTCTCCGACGGCACCAGCATGCCAAATTCATTCCCTGCAAGCCGTGCCAAAGGCATTCCGTCACCAACATGACCGCGCAGCAGGTCCGCGACACTTTTCAGGGTGTCGTCACCGGCCTGATAACCGGCGGTGTCGTTCAACAGTCGGAACTTGCGCAAATCCAGCCGCAACAGTGAGCGCTCGTCTTCACGCCGGGCCAGTTGTTGATCGAGCATGCGCTCAAACTCTCGGCGCCCAAGAAGGCCTGTCAGTTCGTCATGAGTAGAGGCCCAGGACAACTGGTCATAAACCTTACGAACCATTCGGTCGATACTTTCATCCACCAGCGGCCGCTCGTACTGGCCATCGGGCACGATGACGCCCTTGCGCATCTGGCGCGCAAGAGCCTCCAGCTCAAGCTCCACAACCCGCATGCCCTGGTGATTCACGAAAACAAACCGGCTGAACCCTCGGGCTACCCAAACCAACCGGATATACTGCGGTTCGTCAGGTTTTTCCTGATCTCGCAGCCAGTCACCCGTCCGAAGCTTCTGAGCCCGGTTTATCCAACGCTGAAGGCTGCGCTGCTCACGCTCCGACAGTGACTGTTTGAGGTCTTTTTCAGTCGGTATCGCAGGCACCTCCACCACTTCAAGTGGCTTGTCAGGACTGCGCACCAAAAACTGCTTCAGCTCACCACGTATCTGGGATGACGGCATGTGGTTACTGGAAATAGATGCCAAGCCATCCTGAATAACCCTGAGCAGTTCAGGCAGATTCACTGTGCTGTCACGGTCTTCGCCGAACGCCAGTAACGAATCAACCACCGAGAGATAATCCTGCCAGATCTGGCTATCCTGTCCCTGGCGTATCCAGGTCAGCGACAACAAGTCCCGCCAGCCACCGTCAAGCAGGCTGAGTATGGCCTTTGGTACTTTGCGTCCCGCCAGTTTCCGGTTCAGCACATCGGCTACTGCAGACTTGGACTCGGCAACTTTCTGGGCGCCCTCCGCCGCAGCTGTTACCCGTTCCACGTTACGGCGGTATACCAGATTCTGGCGATCAATCAGCCCGTCAAGCTCCTGAACCGTCTGCTCAAAAACCCCGGTATCCTGCTCAAAATCTGTGGTAATACGCTGGACAAGCTCATCAACCCGGCGTTGAACCACCGGATTGAGTCGGCCACCCTTAACGCCAAGCTGTGCCAACCGGTTCATCACCCCTCTGACGGGGCTGTTCTTGTCATCAAAAAATTCGGGGTCGCGCATCACAACTTTCAGAACCGGCACTTCAAGCTGACGTATCCGCTCCTGGGCGTATTCGCTAAGTTTCAGGCTCTCAGTAACAGACTGGAAGAAACGATCTACGACATCCAGTGTACTTTGCTGCTCGTCATCCAGCTTTTTTGCGCCACTCTCGCGGACTTTTTCGACCACCCGTTCCCGCAGCGGGGTAACGTTGCTGGCACCCTCAACCGGTTGTGCCTGAAGTTGTTGAAGCTCGCGCTGCAACTCGCCCGAAGACATGGGTTTGGCGTTAACCGGGAAGGGAGCGGGCTCAGTTTCACCCCTCGTTGCGCGACTGGCCGCGAGCGTTCCAAGCAAATTACGTACAGTCGCAAAAGCTGTTTGTGCAGCCTGAGCATAACTCCGGAACTCGCTGCCTGAGCGTCCCTTCCCCTGCTCGGTATCGCGATTCTTTGGCGTGGCCACCCCGGCATCGGAGCCCGTTCGATCGCTTTGATCTGGCCCCGTGGCCACTGGCTGTGAGGTGGTCCGAGCTGGTTCACTATGGCTTTGAACGGGTGGATTCTGCTCTGCTACCGGCGTGCTCTGGGGATTAGTAGCGGCCTGCTCACTCAGATACTTACTGAGGTCCAACTCCGGCAACACGCCATGGCGAATCAAAATATTGTTCAGTTCTATATAGAGAGGCCCCAAGTGGGAAAGAACGGACTGTTCAAACACTTTAAGGCAGATTTTCTCAACCTCTCTGGAGGCCTTGAGCTGGCTCAGCCCCGCGTGAAACGACTCGCACACAAGTGACGGGCCAAGCGGGTTATGGTGCCCGGTTGCATTGGCAATGCCCAGTTTGTCCAGGCGTAGCTTGAGTTGAAGCAGGTCCTTGCGGTACTGGGTGTCGGCCTTGGTAACCATAACCCGGATTGTCAGCCAGTCTTCAAACTCGCCCTTGTCCACCACCGAAAGTTCGGAACCGGGAAAGCCTTTGGGGGCCGGTTTAAGCGGAGATTCAAGGTTGCGAGCTATCTGGTGCCATATAACTCTCTGCCGGGTCTGAACCTGACCCGAAAAATCCATCAACTCGTTAGCCTGCTGGTCATTCGTGGCTTTCTGTGCCGCCTCTTTCAGGGCCACGGCCATTTCCACAAAGCAGACATCCATGAGTGGCTCTATGTGCTGAACAACCGCTCGGGCAGACTGGTGCAGAACAAACTGGACACGTTCGCTCGGGGCGCGCAATGAAGCGCGATCCTGGCCGTGGGAGCCGCCGCACTGCTGCAGCATAGCCGCAACTGCTTCCGGATTCGTACGGGTAAAATTAACACCCATGGCACCGTCGATACGCCTGACAATGCTGACATGGAGTTCATGGCGCTTTTTCCCATCCGGACCGCGAAAGCGCACTATCGGCTCAGATGGGGTGGCGGAAGCAAAGACCCGGTCAAGCTTGCGTGATGTTTCGCCAGAATAGCGTACAAACAGACCCTCGGGGCAGAAATCCGCAATCTGGCATGGCCACGACTCACCCGTACCCAGATCAATCTGTGCAGCAAGTTTGATAGGTTTGCGGGGGCTGTTGCGCCGTTCTCTCGGATCCATGAACTACCTGATATTGCACAAAGCCGGAAAGGGGCGGGTACTCTGCCCACTAACGACTAACGTCCCTGAAAAATAGTGGTCGCTGCCACTTTCTGTTATGAAAAACGTGACCGTGCTTCTAAACGTTAATATGAGTGTACTATAGCGGCTATCCGGGGGCACTCAAACCGCACCGCCTTAACGTCGTAACCTATGAAGCAGCTTAGTCAGATCTATACGGTTTTGCTACTGATAACATGCCTGAGTGGTTGCACCACCATCAGTTACTACACCCAGGCCATTCGTGGCCACCTGGCGCTGACGATGGCGGGCGAACCGGTAGACCGCTATATCGCCAACAAAGAAACCCCCGACGAGCTCCGTAACAAGCTGATACTGTCCCGCCAGGCCCGCCGTTTTGCAACTGAGCGTCTCGGACTACCAACTGGCGATGCATTCAAAGACTATGTGGCTCTTGAACACTCCTGGGTGGTGGTTAATCTGGTGGCCGTGCCTGAATTCTCCTTGCAACCACACCAATGGTGCTATCCGGCTCTTGGCTGCCAGGCATACCGGGGGTATTTTCACCTTGTAGATGCCCGACGTGAGGAGCAACGCTTCAAGGCCAAAGGCTACGACACCTTCATCGGCGGTGTAACGGCGTACTCGACACTGGGGTGGTTTGACGACCCGCTGCATTCCGGCTTTACCAGCCTGTCTGATGACCGCATGGTGGCATTGATGTTCCATGAGCTGGCCCACCGGGTTGTCTACATCAAAGAAGACACTGCCTTCAACGAGAGCTTTGCCACCGCTGTGGAGCTGGAAGGGCTGAAGCTCTGGTTGGCACACCAAGGGGAGCCATCAGTATTCGAACAGGCACTTGTGCGTTTTGAGTTACGCAACAAAACCTATGCACTGGTAGAGTCCGCCAGCGCTGATCTGAAAAATCTGTATCGGCAACAAGGCGTGCTTTCCGAAAGCAGTCTTCGCGAGCGTAAACGGCTCGTTTTTGAGGAACTCAATGCAGCTTACGATGAGCTACTTGCCGACGAGAGCCAAAGAACAGAAACAGGAGGCCACAGGGAAAAAATAAAAGGGCCCTTCGGAACCCCTCCTGTCGCCTTCAACAACGCTCGTATCGCTCTGTTTACGCAATACAATCAGTATGTGCCGGCCTTTCGACAGCTACACAAACAGTCCGACTACGATTTCCTTGCGTTTTACCATGCTGTGGAGTCTCTTTCCCGGCAACCTGATGAGCGGCGCTGGAAGGTGTTGCAAGATCTGTCACAGCGGTTTGAAGAAGACTTTTGAATTGCGTTGAGTGTTGTATGCGGCAAGCTTCGGTCCGGGCAAAGCCTGAACCGTGCTGGGCTGGAAACCCCGCTCACGAAACCAGTGCTCTGTTTGCGTGGTGAGCACGAACAGCTTCTGGATACCCAGGCTGCGGGCGTGCTTTTCGATCATTAGCAGAATCTCATCGCCCCGCCCGGCACGGCGATAGGCCGTATCCACAGCAAAACAGGATAGTTCACCGGCGCCCTCATCGGGGTAGTTATGCAAAGCGGCGCAGCCAACAATGGTGCCGTCACGCTCTGCGACAACAAAGTGTTCAATATCAGTTTCCAGCATTTCCCGCGACCGCCGCACCAGAATGCCCTGCTCTTCCAGCGGCTCAATCAGCCCCAAAATTCCACCGATATCCTCGGCCCGGGCTTGCCGGATCTGTTCGTAGTGATCACCACTGACCAGCGTGCCTGTTCCGTCCCGGGTGAACAGCTCTTCCAGCAAGGCGCCGTCGTCCACATAACTGATAAAGTGTGCGCGCCTGACACCCTTCACACAGGCGTCGCAGGCGGCCCGCAGCAGGTCTGCGTCATGCCCCGTTACCGTTCCATCCGCCAGCCGCTCGGGCGCCTGCCGAGCTGAAAGCTCACGAATCAGAGAACCGTCCTGTTCGAGCAAGCCCTGATCATCAATAAATACGATGAACTTTTCCGCCTGAAGAGCCGCTGCTACCTGGCTGCCTACGTCTTCGTACGACAGATTGAAGGTGTCTCCGGTGGGCGAATAACCCATAGGTGGAAGTAAAACGATATGCCCCTGTTCCAGCAGTTTCTCGATACCGGCCACGTCAACCCGCCGCACCTTGCCGGTATAACCGAAATCGATGCCGTCCAGTACGCCAACAGGTTTCGCAGTCACATAGTTGCCGCTGCTCACCCGAATGCGCGCATTGTGCATGGGCGAATTCACCAGCCCCATGGACAACTGGCTTTCGAGGTATGCGCGCAAGCCACCGGTTGCTTCCATGACCAGCGGCAAATGGTCTTCGGGGGTTATCCGCAGACTGCGGGAAAACGTCGATTCCAAACCGGCCCCATCCAGGCGGCGCTGAATTTGCGGCCGCGCCCCGAAGGCGACAACCAGGCGCACGCCCAGACTGCTCAGTAGCGCGATGTCGTGAATGATGTTGATGAAATTTTCATGCTCGACCGCATCGCCCGGAATGGTCAACACAACCGTACGGCCACGGTGCGCATTGATATAAGGCGATGAATGACGGAATGAATGCAGCCAGCCGTTCGATTTCAAGTTTTGTTCCCCAGTCCGTATTTTTTGATGCGCATACCAGTTTACTCCAAGAGCGCTGCCGGGCGCCCACTCCAAAACCGTGGAGCGCCAGGGATGGCGCGACCGAGCCCTACAGGGACGTATTCACGGGCGTGTTTTGGAGTGGGCGCCCGGCAGCGCTCAGCCCGGAATCTGGCACGCAAGGATACTTAAAGACAAAACTGCCGGATAAGACCCCTGAGAATCTTCACCGTAGGCTCAA
Organism: Marinobacter sp.; assembly: GCF_048266785.1. Taxonomy (GTDB): domain Bacteria; phylum Pseudomonadota; class Gammaproteobacteria; order Pseudomonadales; family Oleiphilaceae; genus Marinobacter. The sequence goes on along the minus strand of NZ_JBLWYX010000008.1, from coordinate 9,029 downwards.
GCTGCGACAGTTCTATGAACTCGTCTGGCTGGTGGGCCTGATCGATAGAACCTGGCCCCAGAATCAGGGTCTCCATGCCAAGCTTCTGCAGCCAGGGGGCTTCGGTCGCAAAGGCGACTGCTTGCGCCGTATGGCCGGTAAGCTGTTCGCAAGCTTTAACCAGCGCGGCGTCTGCCGGCGTTTCAAACGGTGGCACACCATCAAACAACGGCTCGAATTCCATAATCAATTCGCGCCGCTCGGCCACCGGCTGAATTTTGTGCAGAATATCCTGACGCAGATTTTCCATACTCATCCCGGGTAACGGGCGCAGGTCAAAGTGCAGTTCGCACCGGGCGCAAATGCGGTTCGGGTTATCGCCGCCATGGATACAACCAAGGTTGAGCGTTGGCACCTGCACATCAAAATTCGGGTTGCTATGCTGAGCCTGCCAGTCTGCGCGCAGCGCCAGAAGTTCACCAAGGGCCTCGTGCATACCCTCCAGGGCATTGCGTCCCAGCCCCGGATCAGAGGAGTGACCAGACTGCCCCTCAAACGTTAACCGCTCCATCATGATGCCTTTGTGCATACGCACGGGCCGGAGGCTGGTGGGCTCACCAATGACTGCATAACGGGCTTTCGGCTTGCCTGCTTCTGCAAGCGCTCTGGCCCCGTTCATGGAGGTTTCCTCATCCGCAGTCGCGAGAATGATCAGAGGCTGCTTCAGCTCGGCAGCTGTAAACGCTTTGGCAGCTTCGATTGCCAGAGGGAAAAAGCCTTTCATGTCGCAGGTGCCCAGTCCGTACCAGCGGTTGTCACGTTCAGTCAGGGTAAAAGGGTCGCTTTGCCAGCGCTTGTCATCAAAAGGCACCGTGTCCGTGTGGCCGGATAACACAAGGCCGCCAGAACCGCTGCCCAGAGTGCCAATCAGGTTGTACTTGCCGGGCATCCCGGGCACGGCCAGCACCTCAACAGAGAAACCCAGGGCCTCCAGCCACTCCCCAAGCGTTCGCACCACAGGCTCGTTGCTGTGATCCCATTCTGCAGAGGCGCTGCTGATAGACGGCAGCGAAATCAGCTGCGTCAGCATCTCACGCACGCCCGGCACGGTTTCTGCCCTGCTGGTATTTTTACGGCTGTCAGTATCGTCGCTGAACTGCTGCATTGTGTCTCCTTGTCCGGCTTGAGCGCTATTGCGCCTGGCCTCGCCGCCAGACCTCAAACGCTGTAATAGCTCGGACAGCTATAGGATAGGCTACTTCACCTCCTGCAACCTCGCGGGCAACTTCCAACTGCCGCTCGGTAACACTCGCAAGACGGCCATCCACTATATTACCGTTCGAGAGTGACACCCGGACTTTGCGATTGACCCACGTGGCCGCCTGTTCAAGATCTTCGGTATACCAGCGGGTAATATCCGGATTCTCCCGGGGCACTATCGGCTCAAAGGCGGCTTTCGGTACCTCGGGAGCAACCGACTCGGCTTTGCGAAGGAATACATCTGGCACCATGGCGCCATTGTATTTCGGTGCCCAAGCCACGGTGCCGTTTTCACCCTCCGGGCGCACCGGTATACCCAGTGTTTCCGAACCCGGCCGCACCGACGCCGTTATTTCCCCACCTTCAAGCAGCCACTGCCGGTAAAGCGCCAGCAACTGATCGCTGGCTCGCCAGCCACGCGCCTCCAACCCGGTCTCGAAAGCACCCAGCGCGCGCCCGGCCCACTGCACCGGATCCAGGCCGGCTTCGCGTGCGCAATAGGCTGCTACCCGGCGCATAAGCCCGCCGTCTCGCAACGTAACTTCAAGGGGCTCGGACGAGCTTGTCAGTGTCGCTTCTCGCGATGCGAGATCAATGCGCGCACCCGGCCAGTTAAGCTCCAGGCTGGCGGTGCTTGCAGAGTTCAACTCAAGGTAAACGCGATCAGGCGTCTGATTCAGGATAAGCTCGCCGGACAAACGGGTTATTCCCATGCGTAACAGATCACCGCTGCCAAGCTGCTGACGCGGATCGGGTGCGCAGGGAAGCGCGAATAATGATGCCTTCTGGCGCCCGCTGGCTCCGTCTGCAGTTACCCAGTTCCGGAACATGGTTGCCTCAAGAACCAATGTCAGCGCTTCTGCCCGCAAAGTCCAGCTGGACGGCATATCTGAAGGACTAGCTAGCGCCGCTAACAAGGCAAGGGGCGAACCAGCATCAAACTCTGCCCGACCGATAATCAGCGGCTGAGTCAGTTCAAAATCCTGCCAGGATGCGCCAGACAGCACCAAGCGGCCCTCGACTCCGGAACCGATCCTGCCACGCTCCAGAACCCCGCTTTCGCCAAGCGCCTGACGCGCTTCTGACATGCGTTGATCCGCCAGCCACCAAACGCCTGCCTTAAACGCGGCAAAGCCGAGCAATGCAGCCAGAATCAGAGTTGTGAACAGACGTTTCATCCGGAAAATCCTCAAGAAATGCCGTCAGTTACGGGAAATAAGTGTGCCGACACCCTCATCCGTAAAGATTTCCAGCAGGCACGCGTGAGCTACCCGGCCATCAATGATATGGGACGTTCGCACACCATTCTCTACCGCGCTCAGTGCGCAGCGGATCTTCGGCAGCATGCCGCCATGAATGGTGCCGTCTTCTATCAGATCATTTACTTGCTGCGCGGTCAGCCCGGTGAGCACCTTGTCTTCCTTGCTCTTGAGCCCGGATACGTTGGTCAACAGCATCAGTTTTTCAGCCTTCATGGCCTCTGCAACCTTGCCGGCAACCAGGTCTGCGTTGATATTGTAGGATACGCCATCAGGCCCTACCCCAATTGGCGCAATCACCGGGATCACGTTACTGCGGGTAAGCATGTCGATCACATCCACATTGATACTGGCCACCTCGCCAACGCGCCCGATATCAATAATCTCAGGGCGTTCCAGCTCCGGCGAACGGTCCACCACTTCGAGTTTCCGGGCACGAATAAGGTTGGCATCCTTCCCGGTGAGGCCGATAGCGGTGCCTCCCTGGGCGTTGATCAGGGACACAATTTCCTTGTTTACCTGGCCACCCAACACCATTTCCACCACATCCATGGTGGCGGCATCGGTAACACGCATGCCGTTCACAAAGCGGGACTGGATATTGAGACGCTGCAGCAACTCACCAATCTGGGGGCCGCCACCATGGACAACAATCGGGTTGATGCCAACCAGCTTCATAAGCACTACGTCACGGGCGAAACTGCTCTTGAGGTCCTCGTTTTCCATGGCGTTACCGCCATATTTGATAACGACCGTTTTCCCGGTAAACCTCTGAATGTACGGTAAACCCCGGCTCAGAACTGTTGCCACCTGCATTGCTGTTTCACGATCCAGCGTCATCTTGTTGCCTTAATAAATCAGAAATGTAAATCGGGAGCCTGAGCCGCCTGCATGACGGGCTTCAGAAGTCCGCCACCAGATCCGGCGCTGCTTTCCGAAGCTGGGCCCGGAAAATATCTTTTATACGCTCCAGAGCCTCTTTGGTTTCCGCTTCAAAGCGCAACACCAGAACCGGTGTGGTATTGGACGCGCGGCACAAACCCCAGCCATCAGCGTAATCCACACGGATGCCGTCGATCGTGCTGATATTACCGTCACCAAAGTCACCCACGTTGCCCAACTGTTCGATAATCCTGAACTTGCTGCTTTCGGTTACTTCGACGTTAAGCTCCGGCGTGCTGATATCTTCAGGGAAGTCTTCGAACACGTCGTCGCTGTGGCGGTCTTCGATGCCCAGTATTTCAAGAAGTCTGGCAGCGGCATAAAGCCCGTCATCAAAACCGTACCAGCGTTCTGCGAAGAAAATATGGCCACTCATCTCGCCTGCCAGCAAAGCGCCGGTTTCCTTCATTTTTGCCTTCATCAGGGAGTGACCGGTTTTCCACATGATAGGGCGCCCGCCGGCTTCGGAAATCACTCCCGCCAGCCGTCGGGTGCATTTCACATCGTAAAGCACATCGGCGCCGGGGTTCCGTGAGACCACATCCCGAGCGAATAGCATCAACAGACGATCCGGCCAGATAATCTTGCCTGAATTGGTCACCAGGCCCATCCGGTCGCCGTCACCGTCGAATGCAATGCCAAGATCTGCACCTTCAGCTTTAACTCTATCGATCAGGTCTGCAAGGTTGGCAGGCTTACCGGGATCCGGATGGTGGTTCGGGAAGTCGCCATCAACCTCGCAGTACAGTGGGATCACTTCGCAACCAAGCTCTTCGATCAGCATGGGGCCAAGCTCGCCTGCAATACCGTTGCCAGCATCCACCACTACCTTGAGCGGCGCTGCGACGGCGATATCGCCCAGAATACGCTCAAGATAAGCTCTGCGAACATCTTCTGTAGACTGAGTGCCGCGTCCGGCAGCAAGATCACCGCTCTGAACCCGACGGTAGAGCGCCTGAATGGCCTCACCAGAGAGCGTTTCGCCGCCCAGCATGATTTTTAGGCCATTGTAGTTGGCCGGATTGTGGCTGCCAGTCACCATAACACCCGACCCATTTTCAAGGTGATGGGTGGCAAAATAGAGTACCGGCGTGGGCACAGCGCCCACGTGGATGACGTTACAACCCGCAGCCATAACGCCACGGGCCAGAGCATCCGCCAACCCGGGGCTTGAATGACGACCATCGTAACCGATGCAAAGCGATGCCAGCCCGCGACTGATCGCTTCCGAGCCTATAGCCATGCCAATCCGTTCAACAATGGACGACGACAGGGTCTCACCGACAATGCCGCGGATATCGTAGGCCCGGAAAATAACCGGTGACATCTCTACTGCCGGCTCATCCGTCTCTTCAACTTCCGGCATCTCTCCGCCGGAAAAGAACGAGCTGTCATTATTGCCGCTGCCAAAGCCCAGAACATCTTCATCACCATCGAGCATATCTATATCCGGCAACTCCTTGTCCTGAAACAGGGGCTCGGCGTCCATCGCTTCAGCCGTCTTTGTGACCTTCACAGACTTTGGCCGGGCATTCTCTGCCGCCTTGGTCATGCGCTTGTCCACCACTTGCGATAATCGATACAGAACCTCGCCAGCGGAGGAAACCATATCCCACTGGAAGCTCGGCAGCTTCTGACGTTCACCACCAAATACTTTATGCGCCCATTGAATCAGGTTGGTCACTTCGTGACGCAGTCCTTTCTGAGCACGTATCAGCAACCACCAGACCAGTATCGCTGCCAGCAACGCCGGCACTCCCACCAATACAGCTACCATCAGTATATTAACGGGAGCCTCCGGCAAGACGCCTGGCTTATAGCTCACAGTCCAGTCCGGGTTGGCGAGCGCCCGGACTTCCGTGGTGCTCGTGCCGGCACTCGCGCCACCTCCCTTGCTAACGAAGGTGCGAGAGACTCCGGAAACCGTCTGAACCAGCGCAAGCTCCCCGCCGAGCCGGGTATTTACAACGGAAAGCAGCGGCTGGAGCATAGAGGCATCGAAGACCACCAGAAGACTGCCTACAACGGCTTTGCTGACCGGGTTCCGCACAGGAGCAGCCATCTGCATGTACCACTGGTTTTCCCGGGGAAAGGCGTCCGGATAGAGGGGCTGACCATTTTCTGCCCGGCGAGCCAATTCAAGCCCGGCAAAGCCCAGCAAAACGTTTGCGCCTCCGGTCCTCGGAATCTGGCGATAAGGAAAAAGAAAAGCCGCCTTGACGCCTGGCAATGCCGTCATCAACCTCTGCTCAACCGCCCCGGCATCGGCACGTTTCATCAACGTATCCACCACGTGAGGCTGGGTCGCCAGACCGTTCACGCTCTGCTGCATCAGCTCAAGGTACTGGTTTATACGCTGGGAAGCTGCATCGGCTTCAGCGGTTTTCCAGGCATTGAAGCGTTTTTCCGTGGCAGGCTGCAGCACCAGAAAATGCATCAGAGCAATCACCGCCACACCAGCCAGTAAAACCACCAATGCCTGGCTAATGGCAGTCGATCCAAGATGTTTCAGCTTTGACCCTGCGTGTGCCTGGGTCTTTGTTTTTGTTTTTGGTTCTGTTTGGTCAGCCGGATGTTCATCAACAGACGCTTCGGGAGCTTTTTTCCTACCCAGTTTCATAGTTCATCCTGCAATTATTTTTTTTGCCCTGGACAAGCACTTAACGGCAAAGTATAGACACGGCAACAGGTTTCTGCGCTAAGGTTTAATGGTTATCGGGTACCGGTAGAGCCAAACCCGCCCTCGCCCCGACTACTGGCATCAAACTCGGAAACCACCTCAAAATCAGCCTGAACCACAGGGACCAGAACCAGCTGAGCTATCCGCTCACCGACATCAACCGTAAAGGCCGCATTGCCCCGGTTCCAGCAGGAAACCATCAACTCGCCCTGATAGTCGGAATCGATCAGCCCCACCAAATTACCCAGCACGATACCGTGTTTATGACCAAGCCCGCTTCTGGGCAAAATCATGGCTGCCAGCGACGGATCGGCAATGTGGATGGAAAGCCCTGTCCGGATTAACGCTGTATCGCCCGGTGCCAACGTTAGTGGCTCATCAAGACACGCCCGCAAGTCCAGGCCGGCAGAACCCTCGGTGGCGTATTCCGGAAAAGCGATCTGGTTGCCTATCCGGCCGTCAAGAATGCGTACCTGTAAATTTTTTTTACTCATATTATCCCTGCTTCAGGTGTTCGCCAATCAGCGCCAAAAGACGTGATGCAATAGCTTTTTTAGTATCGGGCCCTATCGTCTCCTGCCCGTTCGGCCAGAACACTGTCACGGCATTATTGTCACTGTTAAACCCCAGCCCCGGGGCAGATACATCATTGGCAACAACCATGCGTAATTTTTTGCGTTGCATTTTGCCTTTGGCATAGCGGGCAACATCTGAGGTTTCAGCGGCAAAGCCAACGGTGAACGGCGCATCCGGGCGCCCGGCAATCGTTGCCAGCGTGTCCGGGTTGCGTATCAATGGCAGCGTCATGGACTCACTGGATTTCTTTATCTTGTCGCTGGCAAAGTTCTCGGGCCGGTAATCCGCAACCGCGGCCGTTGCAATAAACAGGTCGCAGCCTTCATCGACTGCACCCGTGGAGGTCCGCAGCATATCCTCAGCGGTCACAACGTCACGGACTTCAATGCCCGCCGGTGCCGGCAAATTGACTGGCCCACTGACCAGAACAACATTGGCACCTGCATCCCGTGCGGCGGTGGCCAACGCGTAGCCCATCTTGCCCGAACTGTGGTTGCTGATATACCGCACCGGGTCTAGCGGCTCACGGGTTGGGCCGGCGGTGATTACGACACGCTTGCCCGCAAGCTCGCCAGCGCCGGCCTGTTTGTTCATGATCAGCCCGGCGATCACTGCGGCCTCAAGCATACGCCCGGGTCCATTGTCGCCACAGGCCTGCTCACCCTGGGCCGGACCCCAGAGCGTAATTTGCGGATCGCCCTCCAGCAGGTGGATATTGCGCTGGGTGCGACCGTTACTCCACATTGCCTGATTCATCGCAGGCGCCACGGCAATGGGAGCCTCGGTTGCGCAACAGACGGTGGTCAGCAGGTCATCGGCCATGCCCTGGGCAAGCCGTGCGACAAAATCCGCAGAAGCCGGTGCAATGACGACCTGATCGGCCCACTTGGCCAGCTCTATATGCCCCATGCCAGCTTCGGCTTCCGGATCAAGCAAAGAGGTGCGCACTGGCTCGCCGCTGAGGGCCTGAAAGGTAAGGGGCGTCACAAAGGCTTCTGCGCCACGAGTCATGACAACCCTTACCTCGTAGCCGGCCTTTTTCAGCAAGCGCACAAGCTCAGCACTTTTATAGGCTGCAATGCCGCCGGTTATACCCAGCAGAATTTTTCTGACGGCCATGAAGGCTCCGTATCCGCTTAAAATGAAAGGCTTATAAGATAGCATGCCCTGACAATACCGACAGCCTGCAAGACTCTCGGTACGTTTACCATTTGTTACTTTTTGAAGTAACCTTTGTAACTCAAAAGCGCATAGGAAGCGCTAAGCCCCCCCAAACGATATGCAAGGAAGCCGAAATGACCGATACAGCCTGGCCCGTGGATGAACGCCCTCGTGAGCGGCTGCTCGCCCATGGCCCCGAAAGCCTGTCTGACGCCGAGCTACTGGCTATTTTTTTACGCACTGGCACCACCGGCATGCCGGTTATGGAACTCTCACGCTTTCTTCTGCAGGAGTTTTCCGGCTTGCGTGGGCTCCTTACAGCCTCACGCAGACAGTTCTGTGGCATAAAAGGGCTGGGTACCGCAAAGTACTCACAAGTTCAGGCTGCCATGGAAATGGCACGGCGTGTAATGGATGAACCCCTGCGCCAGGGTGATCCACTGCGATCACCGGAGGATACCCGGCGTTTTCTCACCAGCCGGCTGGGCACCTACCCTCATGAAGTCTTTGCCGGCCTGTTTCTGGACAACCGACACCGGGTTATTCAGTACCGGGAGCTGTTTAGGGGGACAATTGACGGCGCCGCCGTGTATCCACGGGAGGTTGTGCGGCAGGCACTGGAAGATAACGCGGCGGCCGTTATTTTTGCCCACAATCACCCCTCCGGAGTCGCCGAACCCAGCCAAGCAGACATCTCCCTGACCAAACGCCTGAAAGAAGCGCTCGGACTGGTGGATATCAGGGTTCTTGACCATATGGTAGTTGGCCACGGTGAGGTAATATCTCTCGCAGAACGTGGGTTGATGTGAGCCGTCGCAGGCGAATGCAGGAAAACCGGCCAAATTCCCAACAATTTTTTGCGTTGGGGGGCTGGTTCTGGTATAAAAGCGTCCCTTTCTGGCGGCGTCTGGCGAGCAGCGTTCAGTTCAGGGGCGCAAACAGGAACGTAACCGTTCCTCGGCAACCAGAGACGCATTAAAATCGAATTCGTATTTATTAAGACCATTGCTCAGGTCGGAGGCAAGTATGTCCAGAGTTTGTCAGGTAACCGGTAAGCGTCCGGTTTCCGGTAACAATGTTTCTCACGCGATGAACCACACCCGTCGTCGCTTTCTGCCTAACCTGCAAAGCAAGCGCTTTTGGGTTGAGTCTGAAAAGCGTTTCGTAAGGCT
>NZ_JBLWYX010000007.1:0-201859 GCF_048266785.1 Marinobacter sp. | reverse complement strand
TACCAAGATCAACCGCAAAAGTGTGATCGTGCTGGGTGACGATGGCAAGAAACAGTACAAGATCTCGCCGGGACTACTACGCCCACTTCGTGATGTGAAGTAAGTCCACTACGTCGTGGAATGAACGCTTACACTGCTGGTTCAGGAAGCGATGGAACTGAACCCGTTCGACGAAGCGGTCTTCGTGTTCTGCAATCGTCAGCGCGACAAGGTCAAGATCCTGGCCTGGGAACGGAACGGCTTTGTACTCTGGTACAAGCGCCTGGAGCGGGAGCGATTCAAGTGGCCAGACATGGTGGGTGAGGAGGTTATGATCCTGTCGGGCCAGCAGTTGAATTGGCTGCTGGACGGCTACGACATTGCCCGAATGCAACCTCATAAATCCTTGTTTTTTGATTCCGCTGGGTGATTTTAAAGTGTTGATTTGTAGACCTTTTGGTATAATGCCTCCATGCAAAACGCCGTTTCTGACCCACAAAAAATCATTGCCGAACAGGAGCAAAAGCTACGCGCCCAGGCAACGGACATCGCTCGCTTGGAGCGGAAGAACAACTCTCTGGAAGCGGCCAAGCGGGAACTGTTCGAACAACTTCGCCTGCTGATCGAAAATCGTTTTGGGCCTTCCACGGAGAAGTACAAAATACCCCAGGAAGACCTGTTCTTCGACGAGGCCGAAGCACTGGTAGAGAGCGAGCCGGCGTCAGATAGTGACGACGCTCCGGAAGACAAAACGGAAACACCAGCCAAGCCAGCATCGGCCAAGCCTCGCACCCGCGGTGGCCGTCTGGCGTTGCCGGCAGAGCTACCACGAGTGGATATCATCCACGACGTAGCTGACGATCAAAAGCACTGCCATAACGACGGTACCGAATTGGTCTGTATCGGTGAAGAGGTCAGCGAACAGCTGGACATCATCCCAGCCAAGATCCAAGTGATCCGTTACATCCGGCGCAAGTATGCCTGCAAGACCTGCGAAGACGGTGTCGTCACCGCACTCATGCCGCCGCAACCCTTGCCCAAGAGCAACGCAAGCCCCAATCTCTTGGCTTACTCTGTCATTGCCAAATACGTGGACGCACTGCCGCTTTACCGACAAGAACGAGCGTTCAAGCGGCTGGGCATCGATCTACCCAGAAACACTCTGGCCCTCTGGATGATCCAGACCAGTGAATTGATCGAGCCACTCATTGAGCGATGCCGACACCACCTGCAATCCAGTGCCGTCCTCCACATGGATGGAACCACACTGCAAGTGAATACGGAGCCGAATCGCAAGGCCGGCAGTCCTTCTTACATGTGGGTACAACGAGGTGGGCCACCAGAGCAGCAAGTGGTTCGCACCAATCAGCTAACCCATGTAGGTTGCTGGGCGCACGCCCGCCGCAAATTCGTGGAAGCCCAGAAAGTGCAGCCCAAAGGCAAGGTCGGCCGTGCCGACCAGGCCTTGAGTCTGATCCGCAACCTGTATGCCGTTGAGAAAAAGGCCAAGCAGGTGACGGCTGAGGAAAGGCTGACCTTGCGGGAAACTCAAAGCCGTCCAATCATCAAGAAACTGGAAGCCTGGTTAACGAAATCCCTGAATCAGGTGCCGCCGAAAACGGCCATTGGCAAAGCGCTGATCTATCTGAATCGGCAGTGGCCCAAGTTGACCGTCTTCCTGACGGATGGCCGGATCCCGTTGGATAACAACCCGGCGGAAAATGCCATACGTCCGTTCGTCATTGGTCGCAAAAACTGGCTCTTTAGCCAGACGCCGAAAGGGGCCCACGCCAGTGCCAAACTCTACAGCCTGATCGAAACCGCCCGAGCCAATGGCATTGAACCCTACAGTTATCTGGTGGAAGTGCTCACCAAACTGCCATCGTCGAAGACCGACGATGAACTCGACCGATTGCTGCCCTGGAATCAGGGCGACACTATCCCGGTGTAGTTCGTGGAGCGCGTACAGCGCCCTCATAGATTTTCTGGTTAACAACGACTTGATCAAATAATGGGGTCTGCCCCCAATCTGGGCTTGATTGCATGGAATGGCAGGCTGTTTTAACGCTGACCACATTGGTCGGAGTGCTGGCAACGCTGGCGCTTACGCGGGTTTCGGCGGATTTGTTGCTGATGGCTGCGTTGGCGTTGTTGTTGGTGAGCGGGGTGCTGGGGCCGACCGATGCGCTTTCGGGTTTTGCTAATCCGGGAGTGATCACCATTGCTACTTTGTACGTGGTGGCTGCCGGCTTGAAGGAAACGGGCGCTGTGCAGTGGATTGCGCGGTTTCTGCTGGGCCATCCGAAAACCCAGCGCGGGGCCCAGTTGCGGATGATTGTGCCTACCGGTGTGCTGAGCGGGTTTATGAACAACACGGCGGTGGTGGCTATGTTCATTCCTGCCATTCAGGACTGGGCCCAGCGACTCGGCATTCCCGCATCCAAACTGCTGCTACCGCTGAGTTATGCCGCCATTTTGGGAGGCACCTGCACTTTGATTGGAACCTCCACCAACCTGGTGGTGGACGGCATGCTGCAGAGTCGTTTGGGGATTCATCTGGGGTTGTTTGAGCTCGCCTGGGTGGGTATTCCACTGCTGGTGATTGGCGGTGCCTTCCTGGTGCTGGTCGGCCACCGGTTGTTGCCCGACCGGGGAAGTTTAACCGAAGAATTGAACCAGGTTCGGGAATACGGGGTCGAGGTGGAGGTAATGAGCCCCGGCCCGTTGGTGGGCAAGACTATTGCCGAAGCCGGCTTGCGGGCATTGACCTACGGTTACCTGACCGAAATTGACCGTGATGGCCAGCTGATTACAGCCGTAGAACCGGACCGAACCCTGCAGGCCGGAGACAAGCTGTATTTTGTGGGTGCACCGGAATGTGCCAGCGAGCTACGCCGTATTCAGGGCCTGAAATCGGCCAATGGCAGTGTGTACAAGCTGGAAATTCAAAATCACCAGCGCTGCTTGGTGGAGGTGGTGCTGGGGCCGGAATTCCCCGCATTGAATAAAACCATTCGTGACAGCCGCTTTCGTACTCGTTTTAATGCGGTAATTTTTTCTGTATCGCGAGAGGGCAAGCGGGCGCCGGGGAAGCTGGGGGATATCACCTTCCGCATGGGCGATACCCTGTTGTTGGAAGGCAGTCACCAGTTCGCAGAGCAATACCGCTTTCGCCGGGACTTTCTACTGGTCAGTGCCTTGAACGATTCTACCCCACCGGATTTTCGCAAGGGGCCGAGGGCGCTGGGTATTCTGGCAGTGATGGTGCTGCTGAGTGCATCCGGGCTGCTTTCGATTCTTGAAGCCGCATTTTTGGCGGCTGGTGCTATGATTGTATCTGGTTGCCTCACCGCCAGTCGCGCTCGACGGAGCGTGGACTTGCCGGTGCTGGTGGTGATCGCATCTTCCTTTGCGCTAGGCAACGTTATGATTGAGACCGGCGCCGCTCAGTGGGTGGCGGGTGGCTTGCTCGGCTTTGGCCCGCTAACCCCCTGGGTTGCCCTGGCGATGGTGTATGTGCTGACCGCCATGTTTACCGAGGTCATCACCAACAATGCCGCGGCTGTGTTGATGTTTCCGATAGCCTTGGCCGTTTCCGAGCAACTGGGTGTGAGCTTTTTGCCTTTCGGCCGTAACTGTAATGTTCTCCGCCTCTGCCTCTTTTATCACGCCGATAGGGTATCAAACGAACCTTATGGTCTATGGCCCCGGCCGGTACCGGTTTACGGACTACGTGAGTATAGGCGCGCCGCTGTCGCTGCTCGTGGGGTGCGTAGCCATTAGTTTGATACCTCAGGTGTGGAAGTTTTAAGCTTTTGAGTCGAGCACCCTTTCCAAAACCTAAACAAAACAGAGTAACCATGCTAAACGGACCTTTCTCCCCCTGGCCTTCCTTCACCGAAGAAGAGGCTCGCGCTGTTTCCGATGTTCTGCTTTCCAACAAGGTCAATTACTGGACTGGGCAGGAGTGCCGTGAGTTTGAACGTGAATTTGCTGAGTTTGCGGACTCTGAATACGCCATCGCTCTGGCAAACGGCACTCTGGCGCTGGACCTGGCCCTGAAAGGACTGAACCTTGGCCCCGGTGATGAGGTGGTGGTTACGCCCCGCACCTTCCTGGCCTCTGTCTCCAGCATTGTAACGGCGGGTGCAGTGCCGGTATTTGCGGAGGTGGATGCGGATTCACAGAACATTACGGCGGAAACCGTTGCTGCGGTGCTCACTGAACGCACCCGCGCAGTGATTTGTGTGCACCTGGCCGGCTGGCCCTGTGACATGGATCCGATCATGGATTTGGCCAAGGAGCATGACCTTTTTGTGATTGAAGACTGTGCCCAGGCCCACGGTGCCACGTACAAGGGGCGCGCTGTGGGCTCTATCGGCCATGTGGGATGTTGGTCGTTCTGCCAGGACAAGATTATGACCACCGGAGGCGAGGGTGGTGCCGTTACCTGTAAGGATCGTAACTTGTGGTCACGTATGTGGTCGTATAAAGATCATGGTAAGAGCTGGAGCGCTGTTTATGAGCGCCAACACCCACCAGGGTTCCGCTGGTTGCACGAAAGCTTTGGAACCAACTGGCGCATGACTGAAATGCAGGGTGTCATAGGGCGTATTCAGCTTGCCCGCATGCCTGAGTGGAGGAAAGCGCGACAAAGAAACGCCACTGCCATCTGGGATTGTGCCCGTAACTTGCCGGGCTTGCGAGTACCGGAGATGCCTGCAGATATCGAACATGCCGCCTACAAGTGCTATGTATTTGTTGAGCCGAATAGATTGGCAGAGGGTTGGAGCCGTGATCGCATTCAAAATGCAGTTGTAGAGGCAGGTGTTCCCTGCTTCTCGGGTTCCTGCTCAGAAGTGTATCTTGAGAAAGCATTTGATGGGACAGATTGGCGACCGGAAACACCGTTGCCTGTTGCTCACGAACTGGGAGAGACCAGTTTGATGTTTTTAGTTCACCCGACGTTGACAGAAAAAGAAATTGATAAAACTTGTGATGTATTGGCGAGCATTATGAAACAAGCGGTGCCTGTGGATGTTTAAATCCTTTTTGAAGCTATCGCGTTTTCATAAACGTCTCGTTTCTGTTCTGGTAGACACGATAGCCCTTTCTTTTGCCCTTTGGGCTTCGTTTGCGTTGCGTCTGGAGCAGAGCCTTTGGTTGCCCAATCAGGGCCAGCTTTTAGTTACAGCGCTTACCGTTGTTTTTACTCTCGGCGTTTTTGTTCGCCTCGGCCTCTACCGTGCAGTGGTTCGCTACATGAGCGACCGAGCCTTCCTGACCATCATCATGGGCGTCGGCGCTTCCGCTCTGTTACTGATCGTTCTTGGCTACAGCCTCCAGGTTCAGGTCCCTCGCTCTGTCCCAGTCATCTACGCGGCCCTTGCGTTCATTTTCGTCGGCGGCAGCCGAATGAGCGTGCGCATGCTGGTGCATCACACCTCTAACCGCGGCAAAGAGTGGGTAGCAATTGTGGGTGCGGGTGAGACCGGCGCCCAGTTGGCCAAGGCGTTGCAGCAGGGTACGGAATACCACCCTGTGGTGTTCATTGGTTTGCTGGACGCCAACCACAAAGCCCTTATTGCCGGAGTGCCCGTGGTTGCTCTGAGCAATCTTGAGGAGGCCGTCCGCAATCATGGGGTAAAGCGCTTGCTGTTGGCGTTGGATGCCGAGAACCAGATTGATCGTCGGCAGCTGCTGAACCGCCTGGAGGCTTTGACTTTGCCGGTTCAGACGGTTCCTTCCATGTCGGAACTGGTAGCCGGGCAGGCGCGGATTAACGATATCCGTGATCTGGAAATCGAAGACCTGTTAGGCCGGGACCCGGTGCGGCCGGATAACGCTCAGGTTGCGACCAGCCTGTATAACAAGGTGGTGATGGTAACGGGTGCCGGTGGGTCCATTGGTTCGGAGCTTTGCCGGCAGATCATTCATCACCGCCCCCGGGTTCTGGTGCTGTTTGAGCAATCCGAGTATTCCCTGTACGCCATTGAACGGGAGCTGCAGGCCATTAATCGGGTTGACGGGCTGGGTGTGGAAATCCATCCCCTTCTTGGGAGCGTGGTTCATCGTCGCCGGTGTGAGATGGTGATGCGCAGTTTTGGTATTGAAACCGTTTACCATGCCGCTGCTTACAAACATGTACCGCTGGTTGAGCACAATGTGATTGAAGGCGTTCAGAACAACGTGTTTGGCACGCTGCACGCGGCAGAGGCGGCTATTACAGCCGGGGTTGAGCGGTTTGTTCTGATTTCTACCGATAAAGCCGTTCGCCCCACCAACGTTATGGGTGCCAGCAAGCGAATGGCGGAGCTGGTTCTGCAGGGTTTGGCACAGCGGCAGAGCAAAACGATTTTCTCGATGGTCCGGTTTGGCAACGTACTGGGCTCCTCCGGCTCGGTAGTGCCTCTGTTTCGTGATCAGATTCGCGATGGTGGGCCGATTACCGTTACCCATCAGGATATCATTCGGTATTTCATGACCATTCCGGAAGCCAGTCAGTTGGTGCTGCAGGCCGGGAGTATGGGCTGCGGTGGCGAGGTATTTGTGTTGGATATGGGTGAGCCGGTGAAGATTGCCGACCTGGCTCGCAAGATGATTCATCTGATGGGGCTTGTGGAAAAAACACCGGATCAACCGGAAGGTGACATTGAGGTGGTCTTCACGGGGTTGCGACCAGGTGAAAAGCTGTTTGAGGAGTTGTTGATTGGTGATGACCCTCAGGGCACGTCTCATCCTCGTATTATGATGGCGCGGGAAGTGTCTATGGCTTGGGATGATCTGGAGTTGGTGTTAAGCAAGCTTTTGC
This sequence comes from Marinobacter sp., assembly GCF_048266785.1. Lineage (GTDB taxonomy): Bacteria > Pseudomonadota > Gammaproteobacteria > Pseudomonadales > Oleiphilaceae > Marinobacter. The sequence continues at coordinate 195,069 of NZ_JBLWYX010000007.1, read as the reverse complement.
GGGCTAGCCAGGAATTCGATTGTAGCCAGATTGTTGAAACCCTGAAAAGCGCGCCCACAGGCTTCACGCCGAATGGCAGTGTGGCCGATCTTGTGTGGTGCAATGGCGGCCATGATCTGACGGTCGCGAACGAGAGCACGGGGAAAATACACCGCCTTCCTGTTTGATTTAAGCTGACAACAAGGACTGTTGAGCATGATAAAACTATCCCACCACGGCGCCACTTCCGGTGTCACTGGCTCCTGCCACGAGCTGACTCTTGATCTTGGGTCGGCTCCCACCTTCGAATCTTCCTCAGCCGGCATCCTTATTGACTGCGGCCTGTTCCAGGGGCAGGAAAAAGGCGATGGCGCCAGCGCTTCCGATCTCTCCGTTGATTTTCCTATTGAGCATATCCGTGCCCTGGTCGTCACTCACGTGCACATTGATCACGTTGGCCGTATTCCCTATTTGTTGGCGGCGGGGTTTGAGGGGCCGATTATCTGCTCGGAACCCTCCGCCATTATGTTGCCCGAAATTCTGGAAGATGTCCTGAAGATCGGTTTTACCCGGGACCGGGCGTTAATTGAGCGGGTGCTCGGGCTGATCCGTTCCCGGCTTGTACCTGTGCCTTACGGGCAGTGGCATGAGGTGTTTGCGGAGCCGGGCGCCTCTCTCTCCGTTCGCTTTCAGCGCGCGGGGCATATTCTGGGCTCGGCTTACGTGGAGTGTGATGCAGTTTCCGGAGATGAGCGCGAGCGCGTTGTGTTCAGTGGTGATCTGGGTGCGCCTCATGCGCCTTTGTTGCAGGAGCCGTCGTCTCCGGAACGGGCGGATCGCCTGGTTATTGAAAGCACCTATGGCGACAAGGACCATGAAAGCCGGGAAACGCGGCGCTATCGCTTGAAAGCCATTCTGGAGCGGGCCTTGGCGGATGGCGGCACGTTGTTGATTCCGGCGTTCAGTATCGGGCGCACTCAGGAGCTGTTGTACGAGATTGAAGGCTTGATATACGAGTTCCGAAACGATTCTGTCGCGGAGGGCCTGGTTTGGGATGATCTGGAGATTGTGGTGGATTCGCCCCTGGCGGCGGAGTTCACAGGCATCTACCGCAAGCTGAAGCCGTTCTGGAATGCAGAGGCGACCGAGCTGGTTCGGCAGGGTCGCCACCCGCTCTCGTTTGAGCAGTTAACAGTAATTGATGCTCATGCGGATCACCTGAACGCGGTGGAGTATCTGGCCCACTCTCACCGGCCCTGTGTGGTGCTGGCAGGGTCTGGTATGTGTGCCGGGGGCAGGGTGGTTAATTACCTTAAAGCGATGCTTGGTGAAGCCAGAAACGATGTTTTGTTTGTAGGCTATCAGGCGGCTGGTACACCGGGGCGGGATATTCTCACGTATGGTCCGCGGGGAGGCTGGGTAGAGCTGGATGGTGAACGGTTTGATATACGTGCCAAAGTGCATCAGGCGGGTGGTTACTCTGCCCATGCAGGGCAGTCAGACTTGCTCCGTTTTATCGAAGGTATTCCAAAAAAGCCCTCTGAGATTCGTATTGTGCATGGGGATGAATCTGCAAAGCTGGCGTTTAAACAGCGACTTGTTGAGATGCATTATCCGAGTGTGCTCATACCCAATCAATAAGGTATTTAATCCGTTCTTTCGCTTAGTTAAAGACTGTTAAATTAATAATCTTTGCCATATATAATCTGATGGCTTATTATCTTCAAGGATTTAAGAAAGTCCTTGAGCCGATGAGTTCATAAGCGCGGTTTAGGTTTTAGAACCCACAGAAAAGATAAGGTTTTAATTCGATGGCAAAGATTAATGATTATTACCAGAAGAAGCAGCTTATGGAAAAGCTTGCAGACGAGATTAATCAACTGGAACAGGATCAGTCTCTGAAGCGCGAACTGGCGTTTGAGAACAGCATTCGCGAGCTGATGAAGGAGTACGACAAGTCTCCGAAGCATGTACTTCAGATTCTGGCCGCTATTGACCCCTCCATTGCCGGAGCCAAAGCGGAAGGCAGCACCGCTGGCACCCGCGCCAAGCGCCCGATGAAAACCTATAAGAACCCGAATACCGGTGAAGTGGTTAAAACCCGCGGCGGTAACCATAAGGTTCTGAACGAGTGGCGTGAAAAGCACGGCAAGGAAGCGGTACAGAGCTGGCAGCAAGACTGATCAGCTGAATATTTAAAAAGAGGCCGGATGAATACATCATTCGGCCTCTTTTTTGTTTGAATCAAGGCTGTTCAAAAATGATGACGCGATTCCTCCCGCCTTTCTTTGCGGCATACAAAGCTTCGTCTGCCTGTTGCATCCATTTCATATAACTTTTACCGGTGTCACTTAGTTGTGCAATGCCCAGACTCACCGTATAACGAATGGGCGCAACGCTAGTCGGGACCATGCTATGCTCTATGCTTTCCCGTATGCGCTCACATATTACGCGAGCTCCTTCGGCATCGGTTTCCGGTAATACTACCCCGAATTCTTCGCCGCCATAACGGCCAATGCTGTCTGACTGCCGTAAAATGCTTTTAGCTGTTGTAGCGGTATGTTTGATTACTTCATCACCCGCCAGATGGCCGTAGCTATCGTTCACTTTTTTGAAGAAGTCGATGTCAAGCATTACCAGGCTGGTGGCCTGGCTATAACGGCGATACCGTTCGAACTCCGCGTCCACCAGATTCTCCCAGGTGCCTCTGTTCAACAGGCCCGTTAGCTGATCGGTCATGCTGAGTTCTGCGAGTTGCTGGTTGGCTCGCTCCAGTGCGCGTTTGCCAGTGGCGACATCGGTGACGTCATACACCATGAGACACACCTTCTCCACCTGCCCGGTACTACCCGACAGCGGGCTGATGGTGAGATTCTGGAACATATGGTTTTCTGTTCCGGTAATGGGACGGGTGTTACGGAATCGGAACAGGTAGGGCCGTTGCTCCCAGGAGGTGAAAGCCCGGGTGTTCAGTAATGCTACGGCATCCACTTTGCGGGTAAGCCAGGCTTCGGGAATATCAGGGAATAACTCGAACAGTACGCGGTTGCGGATTTTGCTGGCAGTGATACCACTGTGGTTCTCCATGAACCCATTCCACGCCTGTACCCGGAACTCCAGATCCAGCACCACCAGGCCAACCTCTACGGATTCCAGCATATCCACCAGCCAGTGGAAGGATTGAACTTCAAGTTCGTTTATGACCATGATTCAGTCCGCCAGGTATTGAAGACGTTGTTCAAGAAAGGGCACCGAATCTTCAGTGAGCAGCACCAGCATGTCGCACTGTATATTCCTATCCTCCAGCGTGTAGCTGATTTCAATGCACAGAAGTTGTTCTTCGCGGGAATTGTGATGCTCGAGAAGCTCTGTGATCTGCCGATGCTGGCCCAATACGCTGGGATGGCCAAGGCCGAGCTTCAGGTCTAGCTGATCGCCAATGCCTTTAAGGAAGGCTCCGAATAGTATGCTGGACATATCCATCAGCACTTCCACGTTTACGGATTCACCCTCGAGCGTCTCGTAGTGGAGAAGCTCGGCCATCTCCCGGAAGCTGGCGTCCGCAAACAGCAACAAGGCCTCGCCGGCAATACCCGCACCGGTGAATCCCTGGCACACGGCAGAGTAGGTATCACTGTCGTGCGCGGCCGAGATGGCCATATGGAGTTCGGAATTGGCAATAAAGGCGACTTTCGGGATGGGCTGTTTCACAAATACCCGCAACAACCGGGCAAGCAGATCGGATGAACGCCCCATGGCGATGTTGGAGATTTCCTGCAGGTAATCGTTCAGTGAAACCGAGATTTCCTGTACCTGGGATTCGTTGCCAGGGTTGAGTTCATTATCGCTCAGAGCTGCGCTTTCAAGATCGCCGGGGCGGTAAAAGCCGTATTCGGCAAGCAGGCTGAGCACTACGGCCAGGTCTGTGGGCTTTTTTATAAAATCGATTGCGCCGAGTTTACGCACCCGTTCCCGGGCTTCTGGCTGTATGTCGCCGGACACCACGATGGTCATTATGGGTAGATCTTCGGCCAGTACATGCTCCAGAACCTCGTAGCCGTCCATCTCTGGCATGTTGAGGTCGAGGAACATCAGATCTGCTTCGCGCGCGCGCAGTTCTTCGAGAGCTTCCACGCCGTTATTGGCAAACAGAATGGTGTCTGCAAGACCTGCGGGCAGGGCTCTGGCCATCTGTTTTCTGGCAAGCGCGGAATCGTCGCAGATGAGTATGCGGGTGGTCATGACTGTGGCCAGGAAGGATTGAGTGGCGTTTCGTTGAGTATAACAGCGTGCTCAAATATGTATACGAAAACGACACGTTAGTTGAGCTGCATCAATGTTGGTGGATTGTAACGGTTTGTTATCCGCGTTTGTGACTGGGCTCACTCTATAGTTTGTGTTGTCTCCGCTATAGTGAGTACGTTGCAAACTAAAAACAATGAGGATTACAAGCATAGGCTGCCTGCGCGAAGGCGTTGAATGGAACAGCCCGAATGGCGCAAATGTGATTAATGCCGGTAAGGGCGTATTCATTAATTTACCCACCAACATGACGGTCGATATGAATACGCTGGTTAACCAGGGGGTACCACGCTTGCAGACTCACCGGACGGATATGGGTACCAAGCTGTTTTGATTTTGTTAGACTCCTGAATCTAATGATTCACAAGGCAGGAGTCTTCCCTTGATTCGCTCGTTTTACTGGCACGATTACGAAACCTTTGGCGTAGACCCTGTTCACGACCGCCCCTCTCAGTTTGCCGGTGTGCGAACCGATGCGGATCTGAATATTATTGAAGAGCCGCTGGTTATTTACTGCAAACCCACGGATGACTACCTGCCATCACCGGAAGCTTGCCTGATTACTGGAATCACACCTCAGAAAGCCATGGAAGAGGGCTTCGCGGAAACGGAGTTTATCGCTCAGATTAACGAGGCGTTCAGCCAGCCGGGCACCTGCGTGGTGGGCTACAACAGCCTGCGTTTTGATGATGAAGTAACTCGCCACACTCTCTACCGCAACCTGCGCGACCCTTATGCCCGGGAATGGCAGAACGGTAACTCCCGCTGGGATATTATCGATATGGTGCGGCTGACCTACGCTCTTCGGCCCGAGGGCATCAACTGGCCGCGCAAGGAAGATGGTAGCCCCAGCTTCAAGCTGGAAGCACTGACCGCCGCCAATGGCATTGCCCACGAAGCCGCCCACGATGCCATGTCGGATGTGGAAGCCACCCTTGCCGTTGCGAAGCTGATCAAGGAAAAACAGCCGAAGTTGTTTGATTTTGTTCTGAACAACAAAGACAAGCACTCCGCCCGCAGCATGCTGGATACGGCAGCCATGAAGCCGGTATTCCACATCTCCGCCAAATACCCGGCCACTCGTGGCTGCTGCGCTATGGTCGCACCGCTCGCTGACCACCCTACGAACAAGAACCTGGTGATTGTTTACGACCTGCGGGAAGACCCGAGTGAGCTGATCAACGCCACACCTGAACAGATTCGTGAGCGGGTATTTACTTCTCAGGCGCAGTTGGGAGATACGAAACGATTCCCGCTAAAAAGTGTGCAGTTAAACAAATGCCCAGTGCTGGCCCCCGCGAATATGCTGACCACGCTCTCTGCTGAGCGATTGGCAGAACTGGAACTGAATGGCGAAACGCTCCGCGCCAATCTCGCGTTGTTGAGAAAAGCCCCGGGTTTGCCGGAGAGAATCGCCGAAGCGTTCAACCAACCCCACGAAGGCAACCTGACGGATCCTGACGAACAACTCTACGCCGGCGGCTTTATTTCGCCTGCGGACCGCAGTGAGCTAAACCGCGTGCTGCAGACACCGCCGGAAGCGTTGGTGGAGGAAACGTTCAATTTTAAAGACGAACGTTTGCAGGAGTTGCTGTTCCGATATCGCGCCCGCAACTACCCGGATTCGCTGACCAGTGAGGAAGCCGAACGCTGGGAAGAGTTCCGCAGCCAGCGCCTGATGGCCCCGAAAAAAGGCTGGCTCTCTCTGGAGGCGTTTGGGCTTGAGTTACAAAGGCTGGCCAGTGATCCGGAGTTGTCGCCGCAGAAGCAGCAGATTTTGGAGGATTTGCATTTGTATGGGGAATCTTTGATTCCTTATATGTAATAAGGATGTTGGCCTCTGCGGGGCCGCCGCTTTACTGCACCCTCTCCCCCGGCCCCTCTCCCGTAAAGGGAGAGGGGAGCTACACCGCTCAAGGCTCGAGGGTCGTTTTGGCCCCTCTCCCCTGGCGGGAGAGGGGTTGGGGAGAGGGGGCATGCCGCAAGGCATCAAGCCCAAAACTAGCCAAGGATGGCCCAATGAACCAAACCCAGTTCGCCAAACACCTCCGCCAAAATATGACCGATGCGGAAAAGTTACTCTGGTATCACCTGCGAGCCTACCGTCTGAACGGCAAGCGTTTCCGCCGTCAGCAGCCACTTGGGCCTTACATTGTCGATTTTGTGCACTTCGGCTCAAGAGTGGTCGTAGAAGCCGACGGCGGTCAGCATAATGATTCACTGAGTGACAAGGAACGAGATGCCTGGCTTAGATCGCAGGGGTTCCGGGTGCTCAGGTTTTGGAATCATGAGATTTTGCGGCAGACGGATGTTGTGCTTTCGGTGATTTATGACGCTTTGGAGGTGCCGGAAGATATTGCAGGGATGGGCGTGGAACGGGGTGTTGGGAGTTAAATTGCCCCCCCCCCTCTCCCCAACCCCTCTCCCGCCGGGGGCGAGGGGCTAACGGCACTGCTTTTACGCCGGGGAGTTTAGCTCCCCTCTCCCGCCGGGGGCGAGGGGCTAACGGCACTGCTTTTACGCCCTGGAGTTTAGCTCCCCTCACCCCTTGCGGGAGAAGGGCTGGGGGAGAGGGGGCGCGCCACCGCTAAAACCACAATCACCGCCGCCTTTGAAAATAGACACTCAAATTCTGCCCCATCAAACTCTGCACTTCACTACCGAGCGCCTCGGCCTGGATTTGCGTTTGCACGGGCCGGGTAGCCAGGCTGTGGCCATCCTCATCACGGGCCTTTATCAGCTTCCATTCCACTTCATTACTCACCATTGCCATCAGGTCTTTCAGCTGTGTCTCATCCTGTGGCCTGAACCAGCGATCCCGGCAGCCGCCCAAGCTGTAGAAGTCATCCTCATGGGCAAGTTCCTGCCAAGTTGCATCCTGCCGATTTGTTAACACCATTTGGCGAAGTTGACGCAAGGTAGAGCGGGTTGGTTGCAGGCTATGCTCCGCAACCAGTTTGCGCATCTGCTGGTCGCCGGCAGTTTGCTCGGCAATGGCTGTATGCAGATGCACGATGGCACCAGAACCGGAAGCGCTGTTCACCAGGGCTGCCAGCGAGAGTTCGGTCATGGCCGGGGAGGGCAGGCGACCGACTTCTACCCAATGTACTTGATGGCCATCCGCCACAAATTGCTGGGCGATGGACCAGGGCCAGAACACAATATTGCTGGTTTCAGATTCGGCTGCCATTCGAGTGGCTTTGGCGATGTTGGCCAGGGACTCATCCACCGCAATAACTTCCACGTCCGCCAGGTAGCTCGCCAGTTCCATGGCGCGCTGACCGGACTGGGCACCACACACCATGATGCGCAAGGTGTCTGGCAGCTTGTCTGTGGTCAGCCCAAGCTCTGTTGCCATCAGGATTTTCAGGCTGCTTTCAGCGCGATAAGCCAGCTTCGACCAGGCAGGCCAGGCTTGCGGCACATCCGTCTTATCCAAACACAGCTCTTCCGCTTTCTCATCAAAGCACTGTTTGATGCCTTCTTCTTCGGCGCGGTGATAATAGCTGGCGGCAAAAACCGGCTGAAGTGCCAATGGCCAGTCCACCAGGTTCCATTGTCCGAGCTGTACCGCAAAATCCTGATGAAACAAGGCACCGTACATGGCGCTGATCATCAGTGAGCCGATCAAGGCTTCCTGAGCCTCACCCATCACAAACTGTGCTTTAAGGCTGTCGTTGACGGCCGCTACGAGCCGTTCTTCATCGTCCTCCGCTGCAAACGCATAGCCCGTGCGATCGGTATATTGCGCGATAGCGAGTGCGAGTTGTTGAAGTTCGTCGCGCAGATCAACGGTTTGGGCGACTTCCGCCAGAATGGCGCGGCGCAGCATCACAACGAGCTCTTCCACGGCTGGATCCGGCATCAGGGTTTTTTGCAGTGCCAAAATCAGCAGCTCATCTTCGCTGGCAGCCTCCAGAAGAATCTCCGCCTGCGGATTATCCAGATCGTATTGCTGGCGGATGATAGAGCCCAGGAAACGACCGATTTCCTGGTGAGGCAAGCCTTCATGTTTCAGAAGCGCAATCGCATCCAGTGCGAGGTCGCTATCCACCTTATTAATTGCCAGATGCTGAGCGCAAGTGAGCATGCCGCTGTAAACAGAATCCCATTCAGCGCCGGCTTCCAGCAGCTTGCGATAATGCAGATAAGCCACATCAAACTGCCCCTGCAACCGCTTGGCGTGGGCGACACCGCAAAAAGCGGCGGCGGATTGCCGGTCGCAGTTCAGAGCTTGCAGGAAATGCTGCTCTGCCAAGGCGGGCCGCTCGGTTTTCAGAGCCCAGTATCCCAGGTTCGCATATTGCTGTGGCTGGCCCGGTTGCGCATCGAGACTGGCAGTGAAGAGGGTATGAGCTTTCTCAAGTTGCCCGTCGTCCATCTCAACACGCCCGAGCAACCCTAAGGCAACCGCATTGCCAGGCTCAAGTGCAATCACCTGATCCAGGTATCCACGGCATTCCTGTCGGGCCTTCAGGCGCTGGATGTGACTATAGCCGTTGCTATTGGACTCGCCATAGGCAAGGTTGGCCTGCAGAAGCAGACGAGCAGCCTGGGCCTGTTGGGAACGGGATTCCTGGATGTGATGTTTGGCTTGCATGGGATACCTCGTTTACCTGCCGCTGACGTAGCGAGTTGCGGCAAAGGCCTGCAGTTTTTTGGTGGTTTGCTGTGCTTTACATGGAACGTTGCGAAAGGTGTGCCAGTTTCATGGGAGGGTGGGACTCAATTTCCATTGCCAATAGCTTGGGGTAGACTCAAAATCACTTGACCCGAAGAGGGAGGATGACATGCCTAATCTGGACATGCTTCAGTCGTTGCGGAATCGACACGATGAGATCCGCCTGCTGTGTGAAAAACACAAAGTAACTCAGCTGGCTGTGTTTGGTTCAGCTGCCACAGGAAAATTCCATGCATCCAGCGATTTGGACTTTCTTGTGGATTTTGACGAAACGCTGTCAGCGAAGGACATGGCCACGGCATTTTTTGGGCTTAAAGAGGATCTGGAGACCATGTTCTCTCGATCAGTTGATTTGATTACTGCGTCCTCCCTGACCAACCCGTATTTTCGCAGCGCTGTGATGGAAGAGAGGCAGCCTTTGTATGCCGCGTAAGGCTTTGAAATATGTGTTTGATATAAAATCTGCTGCAGAAAAGGTTCAACGGTTTGTTGCAGCCAAAACAGAAGCTGACTATATGGCTGATGAGCTGTTGCAGTCGGCAGTAGAGCGACAGTTTGAAATAATCGGCGAAGCAATGAGCAAGTTGCACAAGACTGATTCTGATATGGCGGAGAGTATTGCTGATTATCGGAAGATGATCGCCTTTCGAAATGTTTTGATTCACGGCTATGCGACCATTGAACCACTGATCGTATGGGGCGTGATCGAGAGCAGCCTTGAAAACCTGATTGAGCAGGTTACTGCTATTCTTGAGGGTGCTTGAATTGCTTTGGAGCCTGAATGACCAAACCAAACAACAGCGTATACCAAATCAAAGTGACACTCACCGGAGCGCAACCACCTATCTGGCGGCGATTACTGATTAAGCCAGACACCACCTTTCACGACCTGCACCGGATTATTCAGGTGGCGATAGGCTGGCGGGCTTCGCACCTGCATTTGTTCCAGGCAGGCGACGGCCGTTTGATTGGGGACCCGGCCGAGGACTTTGATGGCATGCTGGACTTTCTGGACGAAACCACCGTGCCTGTGTCCGGCGTGCTGCATAAAGAAGGGCAGCAACTGAAGTATGAATACGATTTCGGGGATAGCTGGGAGCATGAGGTAAAACTTGAAAAGATCCTGCCCGGTGATCAGGCGGGCCCGCTGCCCAAGTGCATAAAAGCGGTACGTCAGTGCCCACCGGAAGATGTCGGGGGCTTGCCGGGGTTCTATGATTTTCTCGAGGCCATGGACGATGCTGCCCACCCGGAACATGTTGCGGTGCGAGACTGGATGGGTGGCGAATGGTTTGAGCCCGAGTATGTGGATCTGGGCCAGATCAACGAAGACCTTCTGGAACGGGATGCCTTGTTCAGTGAAGCCGAGCCGGATTTCGCTCCGCAAGCCAGCGACTTTCTGGGCCTTAGCCCTAACCAGGTGCATGAGTTACTGCATAGCCCACTGAATTGCCCCTCAGTCTTCAAACCCCTGCTGGATGCCGAAGCCGTAAGCCGCGAACTGGATTCCGCCCCGGTGATGCGCATGGCCAAAGTGCTGATTGGGGAAATAGGCGATAAGGGCATTCGCCTGACGGGTAAAGGCAACCTCCCACTCAAGCATGTAAAGGCAATGATAGAAGCCGGGGGAGAAGACATTGTGTTCCCCATGGCGGCCTTCAGCGCAGCGCGTTCGGAAGAGCATGTTTTGGGCGTAAACCTCACCCGCGTGCTAATGGAAGTTGCCGGTTTCACAAAAAAGGAAAAGGGCCGCCTGCTGCTCAAGAAATCCGCCGCCAAGCGCATTGAGAAAAAAGGCTGGCTGACCTTTTACATGGATATCCTTTCTGCGGCTCTTTCACAATTCAATTGGGCCTGGATGGATCACCGTGAAGGCATGGACGATGTGCAATACATAGGCCCGTTTATCTTCTGGCTGCTCTCGGAAAAAGGCGGCCAGTGGCTGCCCGTGCAGGATTACCTCAGTGATATGTTAAAAGCCTTCCCACGGTTGCCCCTCGCAGCATACCCGGTTAGCTTTGCAAGCGAGGAGCAGCAGGCGAGGTGGGCGCTGGAATCCCGAATGATACGGCTTTGCCGGCTGCTTGGTCTGATAGAGCTGAGCCCGGAATATGCTGGATTTCAGGAGGATGATCTGCAAATGATGCAACGGACGGCGTTGTTTGAGGGGATGTTTGTTAGGAGTTGATATCGGAGAGGTCTGACGATGACGCTGCAAGGGAGTACAAATAAATACGGCCGGGTTCGATTGCCCGGCCGTTTTGGTTTTGATGCTTGGTTTTAGCCCTGTAGCAACTGCAAGACCTGCTGCGGTCGAGCATTGGCCTGGGCCAGTACCGAGAGGCCAGCCTGTTGAAGCACCTGAGTGCGGGCCAGTTCGGCGGATTCGGCGGCGAAGTCGGCGTCGCGGATTCGGCTGTTGGAGGCTGAGAGGTTTTCTGCAGTGGTTGCCAGGTTCGCGATGGTGGACTCGAAGCGGTTCTGGACGGCGCCGAGTTCTGCTCGGAAGCCGTTGATTTTGTCGATGGCGTAGTCAAGTGTGACCATTGCGCGGTCGGCCCCGTCTGGCGTCGATATATCCGTGCTATTGAGCGAGACGGTGTTGTTCGCAGCCGTATACGTTCCGGTGAAATCTATGTCGTTGTTGGTATCTCCGTCCAGATCGGACGTGATCTGAACAGCAATGTCGCCTCCAAACTGTGATGAAAAGACAATTTCGCTATTGGTTCTATTGAGGTTCGCCTTTACGCCTGTTTCGTTTGTTTGTGCGTTGATCGCACCAACCAGGTCGTTGAGTGAGCTGACGTCTGCAGAAGAAAAGGAGACTCCGTTTATCGTGAAATCAACAGCAGCTTCTTGGTTCGACTTGAAATAGTCAGCAAGGGAGCCGCCCTCTGATTTGAGCGTTTGAGTAAACGTGGCTGCTGGAGGCCCCGCGCCATCTGTCAAATCAAAGGACACAGGTACGGTTTCGCCGGAGCTGTTGGTGAATGTCAGAGTGTCGGTGCCAGTATCCCCTGAAACAGTGATGTCCGGGAAGTCCCCGGCGATAGCGGTCACTATATTACCTGCGAGGACTGTAATATCATCTCCTGCAGTGGTGCTAACGCTGTAATCGGTGCCGTTAATGTTCAACGATCCTGAAATGGCGGTCGAATAATCAAGACCCGTTGCGGTGGTTTCATTCTGGAAAGGCATTATTTTCGATGCAAAGCCAGTAGTGGCTTCTATTGTTGCACCAAGTTGGCTGCCTCTTGAATCGAGCCCGCTGATGCCTATTGTTTCACCAGCGTTGGCTCCCACTTGGAAAGTTTGCGTTCCGAACGTTCCATCCAGCACCTTGAGCCCGTTAAACGAGGTTTGGCTTGCGATACGGTTGATTTCTTCAACGCGTTGCTGAACTTCCTGGTTCAGTGCCTGGCGATCAGAAATGCTGTTGGTGGCGTTGGCCGACTGGACGGCCAGTTCACGAATGCGCTGCAAGTTGTTGGTGATCTCATCCATGGCCCCTTCGGCAGTTTGTGCCAACGAGATGCCATCGTTGGCATTCCGCTGTGCCTGGTTCAGGCCGGAAATCTGGGATTGGAACCGCTCTGAAATGGCGAGGCCAGCAGCATCGTCTTTGGCCGAGTTGATGCGCAGGCCAGACGACAGGCGTTCCAGTGCCGTGTTGGCCTGAGTCTGTGAGGCGTTCAAGTTACGCTGGGCATTCAGCGAGGCGATGTTGGTATTAATGACCTGAGGCATATCTAATCTCCCTACTCAGAGGTGCCGGGTCACGCTGCTCATGGTGATTGAGGCAGCATACCGGCAAAAATTCGTTAAATGGCCGTTTGTAGGGAGACTAAGCGAAGTGTGTGCCAGTTCTTCTGATTAAGTCTTAACCATCTAATAAATAAAGAAATACTTTGTGATTTTTAGTGGGGTTTGACATGAGGTGCCAGATTCCCGGCGGGTAGGGCGGGAATCGAATTGCCGCTTTTTCAGGAGAGTGGTTGGCTCCAAGTATTGTTTTCACTAATGGAAGAAGGGTAAAAGGCGTTTTAAGACAGCTGGATAAATTCTTTTCCCGTGGTTTTACATTCCTTTACAAAATCCCTGGCTTTTTTCCTAAAGCAACCAGATCAGATGCCGTTAAGTGAAGTAACAGGGCGGCGCTCCAAACCAAAAAAGAGAACGCCAGACCTTATCCATGAAAGAACGACTTCTGTCGAAGGGGAAGTATTATGGCTCTTGGAATTAACACTAACGTCGCTTCATTGAACGCCCAAAATCAGCTTGGCAAATCTCAGAGCATGAATGACCAGGCTCTTCAGCGCCTGTCATCTGGTCTGCGCATTAACTCGGCCAAAGACGATGCCGCGGGCATGGCGATTTCTACTCGCTTCCAGTCCCAGATTTCTGGCCTGAACGTAGCGCAACGTAATGCCAACGATGGCATCTCTTTGGCGCAAACCGCTGAGGGTGCCCTTGATGAGATTACCAATAACTTGCAGCGCATTCGTGAGCTCTCGGTTCAGTCGGCCAACGCGACTAACAGCGACTCAGATCGTCAAGCCCTGAACGATGAAGTTCAGCAGCGTATTGCTGAGATCGATCGAATCTCTTCCCAAACCGCTTTTAACGGCCTTAAAGTCTTGGATGGCACATTTGGACAGCAAGCTTTCCAGGTAGGTGCCAATGCGGGAGAGACTATTGGCATTAATTTAACTCAGGGAACAAAGTCCGATCAAATTGGTTCTATTGCCTCTCGTGAACTGCAGGTGACTGGTACTGCCCTCACCGGTGACTTGGAACTTACAGTAGGTCAGGGTGAGACAGTTACAGTTGGTGCTTCGACGGATGGTTCTGCCAAGTCAGTTGTTGAGGCAATAAACAAAGCTAACGTGTCAGGACTGACCGCAACTGCCACAAATGAACAGACTTTGACGTTTGGTGCTGTTTCAGGTGATGACGCCGACTCCTTTGTGCTTGAAATAAATGGAGAAACGGTTGTTTCCGTTACTGACCTGACATCAGGCATCGACGCTGACGCTCTGATTGCAGATGTTAACCAGGAATCAGGCGCTACTGGTGTTGTGGCTAGCAAAAACAAAGATGGCGATGTCGTTTTCACCGCTGCAGATGGTAGGGATATAGAGGTAACGCAAACGCTTACTGATAACGCTGGTACAACGCCAGCGGCGGCTGCAGGTGGTATTACTGCGATGGTGAATGGCGCTACCTCTACCGCAGTCGCAGCTGGTGGCGTTGCAGTAACTGCATATGGTCAGATATCGCTCGAGGCTCAAGAGTCTATCGAAGTCGGGGGTACAACAGATGCGGCTCAACTTGGTGCTCCAGGAGTTATCGCACTGGATCTTAATAAGACCATTTCAGATGTAAAAGTCGATACTGTAGAAAACGCAAACTCTGCCATTAAGGCGGTTGATTCGGCACTTAACTCTGTGAACAGCCTGCGAGGCGAACTCGGTGCCATCCAAAACCGCTTCGAGTCCACGATTGCGAACCTTGGCACCTCTGTTGAGAACCTGAGTGCGGCCAACAGCCGGATTCTGGATGCTGACTTCGCCTCGGAAACTGCAGCACTTGCCAAGTCCCAGGTACTGCAGCAAGCCGGTATCTCGGTACTCGCACAGGCTAACGCCCGTCCGCAGCAGGTTCTGTCTCTCCTGCAGTAATAGGCCTGGCGGTATCAGCCGGAACCTTCGGGTTCCGGTTTTACGCCGTCTCAGGATAGTGAGGTGAGCTATGAATGACGTTAACCTGAATAACCCGGAATTAAAGCTTGTGCGCTCTGGCGCTCCTCAGGCTCCGGCCAAGGCAATGTCGTCATCTCAGGCCGAAGGCAGAAATGCTTCCGAGCTTGCGGCTTCATCAATTGGGCGTGCTTTATCGCATCAGCCCGCTTCTCAAACTCAGGGCGTTTCGAAAGCTGAGCAGCTTCAGAAGCGAAATGAGGCGCAGCGAGAGGAGCTGAATGAAGCGGTGTCGCAGCTGAACGACTATGTTCAGAATGTCCAGAGGGATTTGCAATTTGAAGTGGATAACGATTCGGGGCAAACCATCGTGAGGGTGGTTGATCAGCAAACCCAAGAGGTTGTCCGGCAGATGCCTGATGAAGTGGCGTTAAGGTTGGCAGAGAAATTGCAGCAGGATGAACCGCTGACGTTGTTCAACATCAAGGTTTAGAAAATGTAAATAATTGCCGCTTTTAGTTTGATGTTGGCAATGGTTGTTCAGCACCGCTGTTCCCGTGAGGGGGCTGGCGGTGTTTTGGGCTTTGGGCTTTGGGAATTGGGGTTCCCCCTCTCCCTTGGCCCCTCTCCCGCGAGGGGAGAGAGGAAACAGCACGAGAGCTGGGTCGCCTTGTTACGTGGTGTTACAAATTGGCGATAGAATGAGGCAAAGGTTTGCCGCTTGCGGCCGTTAAACGGGTTATACGTTAAAACAGACTATAAAGTGATCAGCCCCTTCAAGGAGGCATCGGTATGGCAGCTATTTCATCATTGGGGATTGGGTCGGGCGTGTTGACGTCTGATCTGGTGGATCAGTTGGTCGCGTCAGAGCGCGCACCGACTGACAACCGGCTGGCTCAGAAAACCCAGCAGTCAGAGGCTATGTTGTCTGCCTATGGCAAGCTGCGTAGTGCCATTACTGAGCTGCGGCTGCCCATGCGCCAGTTGAGTTCTGCCGACAACTTGAAGGCGTTCTCGGCCACTTCATCTAATGAAGATATCGGTGTTTCCGTAGACAGTACAAAAGCCAATCGCGGCAGCTACAGTCTGGAGGTAACCAGTTTGGCCACTGCCCAGGCACTGGCGTCGAAGGATGTGTTTGCAGATCGCGATACGGCTCCCGTTGGCGAGGGTACACTCACGCTGTCGGTGGGGGATAGAACCAAAGAAATCACCATCGATAGCAGTAATAATTCACTGCAGGGCTTGGCAAACGCTATTAACGATGCCGGCGTGGGTGTGTCTGCGGGGGTCATAGATACGGGTAGTGGGTTTCAGTTGGTTCTCTCTGCTGATGAAACCGGTACCGCCAATGCGGTGAGCATCACGGCGAACGATAGTGACGGCAACAACCTTGATGGCGTTGGCCTGTCTCGTTTTGCTTTTAATGCCGATATGGAAACAGGCGCAGGGTTCAGTGAGACCATTGCTGCTACCAATGCAGTGATGGAAATCAACGGCATTGAAGTTACCCGCTCCTCCAACAGTTTTGAAAATGTGATTGATGGCCTTTCGTTCAGCATCAAGGACATAGGTGCTTCTACAGTAAAAGTCAGCCAAGACGTGGGTGCCGTAACGGATCGGGTTCAGGGCTTTGTTGATAAGTTCAACGCGCTGCAATCTACTATTGATAGCTTGGCAGGGTTCAACAGCGAAGCCGGTGTAGGCAGCTTGCTTACTGGTGATAGTACTGTGCGCGCACTTCAAGGTCAGTTGCGCCAAGTGCTTACCGGCGTAGTGCCAGGCTTGGAGAATGCCAAGGTGCGTAGCTTGGCCGATGTGGGCATTTCCACCGATCCCAACACGGGTGCTTTGGAATTTGACCGCGAAGAATTTGAAACTCAGTTAAAGAACAACCCGGATGATGTCACGGCGTTGTTTGCTGAGCAGGGAAGGGCGACTGACAGCCAGGTGGAGTTTGTGCGCAGTGGCACGAACACCCAAGCCGGTAAATACGATATCAACGTTACTCAAGCGGCCACACAGGGCAAGCTGGTTGGCGATTCTGGAGTAGCGGGAACAGTCACGATAGATGACAGTAATGACGAATTTACACTGGAGATTAATCGCAACATTTCGGTGAATCTGAAACTTGCCCAAGGGGCCAGCGTTTCTAGAGAGGCATTGGTGGCCGATATTCAGGCGCAACTGGATAGTGGCATTAACGCAGGCCTGAATGATTCTGGTGAAGCAGTGCGGGTGGGGCTGGATAGCGATAACAAGCTTACGTTTACCTCTGGTAAATACGGTGCGGAGTCCAGCGTTAGCGTTACGTCTGTGGAGAACGGTACTGCACTTGGCCTTTTTGTAGCGGGTGGTACTGATGGGCAAGATATTGCTGGCACCATTGGTGGCCAAGTAGCCAAGGGCGATGGCCAAGTTTTGTATCTGGGTAGCGATAACGGCCCGGCTTCTGGTTTGCAGGTGCGTGTTTTGGGGGACCAGATCGGCGACCGTGGCTCCCTCAATTTTGTGCAGGGTATTGGCAAAAGTACGGTTGACCTCGTCAACAGCTTTGTGGGTGCTGAAGGCAAGCTTGAATCCCGCACCAGTAGCCTTAACCGCGAACTGGAAAAGATTCAGGAAAGCCAGGTTAAGCTGGATATACGTATTGAGTCCTATCGCGAGCGATTGGTTAAGCAGTTCAGTGCCGCCGATTCGCTGATTTCCCAGCTTAATAACACCCGGGATTATGTAACCCAGCAGCTTGAAGCGCTGTCTCCTCAGAACTTCAACAAGTAGTAATTCCGGCTAACGCTTTGATAATCCGGCGTGGCCGGTGAGAAACGAGGTTTACGATGAAAGGTTTAAAGGCGTACCAACAGGTAAATACCCAGACCAGTATCACCGATGCCGATCCCCACAAGCTGATTCAGTTGCTTTATAACGGCGCTCTGGAGCGGATCAATATGGCCAAGGCCCGGATGCAGGCCAAGGACTATGCCGGTAAAGGCAAGCTGATTGGTAAGGCGATTGAAATTATCGGTGGGCTGAAAAGCTTTCTGGATTTTGAAAAAGGTGGTGAGTTGGCTGCACGGCTTGAAGGCCTCTATGACTACATGGAACGTACGCTTCTGGAAGCCAGTGCCAGGAACGATATAGCCAAGCTGGATGAGGTAGCTGACCTGCTGCGCTCTATCAAAGGCGGCTGGGATGGGATTCGCGAAGAGGCAGTAGCGCAATCGGCTCAGGTTGGTTGATTTGAGCCTTCCCCCTCTCCCCCAGCCCCTCTCCCGCAAGGGGAGAGGGGAGCAAGCCCCCAAAGCCTGAGAGCAGTGCTGTTAAAGCCCCTCGCCCCCTGCGGGAGAGGGGTTGGGGAGAGGGGGCAATAGCCAACTCACCCACCATCCCGTACAATATGCCCCTTCTTTTCGATACATCCATTCTGTTCAGTCTGGAGCAAAAAGCATGTCTGATATTAAAAAGGTGGTGCTGGCCTACTCTGGTGGCCTGGATACTTCCGTTATTGTTCGGTGGTTGCAGGATACCTATAACTGTGAGGTGGTCACTTTTACCGCCGACATCGGTCAGGGCGAGGAAGTTGAGCCGGCACGGGCGAAGGCCGAGGCGTTGGGGGTTAAGGAAATTTACATCGAGGATCTGCGCGAGGAGTTTGTGCGCGATTACGTGTTCCCGATGTTCCGCGCGAACACCGTCTACGAAGGCGAGTACCTTCTGGGTACGTCGATTGCTCGTCCTCTGATTGCCAAGCGTTTGATCGATATTGCCAACCAGACTGGCGCAGACGCCATTTCCCACGGTGCGACCGGCAAGGGTAACGATCAGGTTCGTTTTGAGCTGGGTGCTTATGCACTGAAGCCGGGTGTTAAGGTTATTGCGCCTTGGCGTGAGTGGGATTTGAATTCCCGTGAGAAGCTGCTGGCTTACTGTGCAGAACGCGATATTCCGGTTGAGATGAAGAAGGGCAAGTCGCCTTACTCCATGGATGCCAACCTGCTGCATATTTCCTACGAAGGCATGAATCTGGAAGACCCTTGGGCGGAAGCCGAGGAAGAAATGTGGCGTTGGAGTGTGTCTCCTGAAGCGGCGCCAGACAAGCCAACATACATTGAGCTTACCTACCGTAAGGGTGACATTGTTGCCGTTGACGGCTTGGAAATGAAGGCGCACGAAGTTCTGGAGCACCTGAACAAGGTTGCCGGCGCCAACGGTATTGGCCGTCTGGATATCGTTGAGAACCGTTATGTGGGCATGAAGTCCCGTGGCTGTTACGAAACCCCGGGTGGCACCATTATGCTGCGTGCCCACCGTGCCATCGAATCCATCACCCTGGATCGCGAGGTGGCGCACCTGAAAGACAGCCTGATGCCGCGTTATGCCGAGGTTATTTATAACGGCTACTGGTGGTCGCCGGAGCGTGAAGCTTTGCAGGCACTGATCGATCAGACCCAGGAATACGTGAACGGTACGGTTCGCCTGAAGCTCTACAGGGGCAACGTGGATGTGGTTGGCCGTAAGTCTGACGACTCACTGTTCGATGAGACCATCGCGACCTTTGAAGAAGATCACGGTGCTTATGACCAGAAAGATGCGGAAGGCTTTATCAAGCTGAACGCTCTGCGTCTGCGGATTGCCGCTGGCAAAGGTCGCAAGCTTTAAGGTCAGGTTTAGGTTTTGCGTGGGCACAAAAAACAAAAAGGCCAGCGAAAGAGCTGGCCTGAAAAAGAACAACGAAAGTGCCTGAAAGTTCGTTAGTTCGATGGATTTCCCATTTGGTGGCGGAGGTACAACACGGCTCCTCCGCCATGGGGGATACTGCTTAAATCCACAATGCCAGAGTAGGCCGTTCGCTGTGCTGTGTCTGTGCGAGATGTGTGTCTCAGTGTTACGGACTGTTTGCTCGCTCAGGCGCTTACGCCGATCTTTGGTGCGGTCTCGGTAAACCGGCGAGTCTCATAGGCATCAACCAGGCCATGCACCGAGGCCCGTTCCATATCCTGAACGGATGGCGTTCCGTTCTGGGCGTCGGCTTTGCAAAGCACCATGCCTGCTTCTATAGAAATATACCCGGCTGTGGTTTTCAGCGCCTTGTGGTTAATGCCATCAAACACCCGGCGAAAGGCGGTTGTTGTGCAGTGATCGCTGTTCGGGAAGTAGGCAATGATCGCAAATTGATTATCACCGACCCGGCACAGAACATCGATGGGGCGAATCAAGGTGCTGAGCCTGCGCGCAATGCCCACCGACAATTCATTCATGACGGTGTGTGGGTGCTTGCGTTTGAGTTCTTGCCAGTTGCGAATGCCGCAGAGCAGGTATGCCGACGCGCCGCCCCGGGATTCAGCATGGCGCAGTATCTTGGTTAGCCGGTCCCGACCATATCGGTTGTTGCAAAGCCCGGTTTCAAGGTCGATGATGTTGCTGGATTCCAGCTCCCGGTTATTCTCGATCAGCAGGGCATTGGCGCGCAGTAGCGTGTTCTGGCGCTCTGCCATGCGGTCAGCGGCGAAAATCCTGGGGATCAGTTGCTTGGTCATGTCAGATTTGTAGATGAAATCATCCACGCCCCGGTCAAACGCTTCCGCTAAAGCGGCGACACTTTCCCGGGCGGTCAGCAGCATCACGTAGGTGTAGTGGTTGTTCCGCTCATCCTGTTGGCGGACCTGATCGGTTAACGCCAGCCCGTCCATTTCCGGCATCAGCCAGTCTGCGATCAGTACACTTACCGGGCGCTGTTTCATCAGTGCGAGAGCGGCCAGTGCGTCATTGGCGATACGTACGTCGCGATAACCGGCATTTCGCAGGGTGCGGCCAACCACCATACTGCTGAATTTCGCGTCGTCTACTACAAGTATTGGAAGGTCCAGATTTGGCATGATTGTCTACTTTTTACAGTCCGTTGTCAGATGCGGCGGTTAGCGGGGCTTGGTATGCTTGCCTCTACTTATAACGTCGACAGTATACTCGCTACAACGACAGGAGAATAACGACCATGCCTTCTTTTGATATTGTTTCCGAAATTGACATGCACGAAGTCACCAACGCGGTGGATAAAGCCAGGAAAGATCTTGGCAACCGCTGGGATTTCAAAAACGTAGATGCAGACATTGAGCAGGATGATAAGGGCGTGACGGTCAGTGCCGAGCAGGAGTTTCAGCTGGAGCAGTTGATTGACATATTGCGCATGGCGTTTGCCAGCCGCGATATTGATGGCCGCGCGCTTTCTGAAAGCGGAGAAAGCAAATCCGGCAAGCTGGTGAAGCAGCATTTCGTGCTGAAGCAGGGCCTTGAAACCGACATGGCGAAAAAGATCGTGAAGCTGATCAAGGACGCCAAGCTGAAAGTGCAGTCCAGCATCCAGGGTGACAAAGTTCGTGTAACCGGCAAAAAGCGGGATGATCTGCAAACGGCGATTGCCCTGCTGCGTGAGACCGAGCTCGATGTACCACTGCAGTTCAATAATTTCCGAGACTGATCCGGAGGCTCACCATTTCAACCGGCAATCGCCTGGCACTGACCCGGGATACATTCCACACCTACACTCGCTGGCAGGTGATTGCGTTATTGTTTCTCGGTTTTTCTGCCGGGTTGCCGTTTTTGCTGGTGTTCTCCACGCTAAACGCTCGCCTTGCGGACGTTGGTGTGGAAACCGCGACCATCGGATTCTTCAGCTGGCTGGGGATAACCTATTCCATCAAGGTGTTCTGGGCTCCAGTGGTCGACCGTTTGAAGCTGCCGATATTGGACAGGCTGCTGGGGAAGCGCAGAAGCTGGATACTGCTGGCACAGACGGGGATTGCGACCGGCCTGTATTTGATGGCTCAGGTCGACGCTACTGCAGCACCCGAAATGATGGCGCTTTGCGGTTTGCTGGTGGCGTTTTCATCCGCCACTCAGGATGTGGCTATTGATGCCTACCGCATTGAAATTGCCGAAGAGCGGCTTCAGGCCGCTCTGGCAGCAACGTATATCTTTGGCTATCGGCTGGCCTTGCTGGTAGCCGGTGCAGGTGCGCTGTATCTGGCAGAGTTCTGGTCCTGGCAGGTGTCTTATGAAGTGATGGCCGCGTTGGTGGGTGTCGGTGTTTTGACCGTGCTGATTGTGCGCGAGCCGACGGTGAACCATTTTGCTGCCGCCCGGGACATCGCTCAAAAAATCGAAATGGAAGCGGCAAAGCGTACCCATTTAAGCCCAGGGTTGGCTCGCTTTGCAGGTTGGTTTTATGCCGCAATTGCCGGGCCTTTTCTGGATTTTTTCCGGCGCTATAAAGAGCTTTCCATTGCGATTCTGGTGATGGTGGCGGTTTACCGCATTTCTGATATTGCCATGGGTGTGATGGCCAATCCGTTCTATCTCGATTTTATGGGTTTCAGCAAAACCGAGGTTGCGGATGTCACCAAAATCTTCGGGTTCTTCATGACCATCGCCGGTTCTTTGGCCGGCGGAGTTCTGGTTGTGCGCTATGGCACGAGGAAGATATTGTTGGTCGGTGCGATCATGACCGCGGCCACGAATCTTCTGTTTGTATTTCTGGCTCAGTATCCGCCCAACCTGATCACCCTGGCGGCGGTGGTGAGTGCCGATAACCTCAGCGGCGGCATCGCCAATGTGGCCTTGATTGCCTGGCTTTCGAGCATGACCAGCGCGTCTTTTACAGCTACACAGTATGCGCTGTTCAG
The DNA here is from genome assembly GCF_048266785.1 of Marinobacter sp. GTDB lineage: Bacteria > Pseudomonadota > Gammaproteobacteria > Pseudomonadales > Oleiphilaceae > Marinobacter. The sequence continues at coordinate 172,729 of NZ_JBLWYX010000007.1, read as the reverse complement.
TTCTCTGATGACGCTGCCCGGGAAGTTTCTGGGCGGGTTCTCGGGGATGGTTGTTGCGGGTTTTGGTTATGCGGAGTTCTTTCTTGTGGCGGGTCTGATGGGCATCCCCGCGATTTTGCTGGCTCTGTTCCTGATTCGCCAGGGCGACAGGCTGGATGCGCTGGCGCCCGACCATTCTGGTAACGACAGTGCAGACGCTGGGCAGACAGCAAGCGGGTAAAGTGTATGGAACCGGGCAAAGATCAGAAAATCTGGCAGGTCGTACTCGCAATCCCACCGGGTAAGGTCGCAAGCTACGGCCAGGTCGCCGAGATGGCTGGTCTCGGTCGCCAGGCACGCTACATCGGCAGGGCGCTCGGCAAGCTCCCGCAAGGCCACTCAGTGCCTTGGTATCGGGTTATTCGCAGCAATGGCCAGATAGCCTTCCCGGAAGGCTCCGAGACATACTGCAAGCAGGTCGGCTTACTGGAAGCCGAGGGCGTGGAAGTGGTCAATGGCCGGGTGGCTATGCGCCGGTTTCGTTGGCAATAAGAGTCTGCAGGTGTTCAAGCACCGTTAACTGCTCACCGTTCGGGTTCTGAGTAAGCCGGGTTGCGATGTAAGGCGATAGCTTTTTCAGGGCTTGTCGGCACTCTTCGTAAACTGCACTGACTCTCGATGCCGTCAGATCGCAAGCCTGCATTCCGAAGCGTTCAAGTGTCATGCGGGAGTGCCATTTTTTGCTGCCCGCGAGCGTTAGTGCTGGAATATCCTGGTTAATATAGGCTGTGGTGCAGACGATGTCGTAAGCAGGTGCAAGCCTTACTGAAGAGATGCTCTCGTAAACCAGACCAAAGTTTTTCAGGTGTGCATCCCCGTTTTGCAGTGCGTTGCTGATTACAAGCATTTTGAAGAACTGCTCCAGCGAAGCCCGTTTGTTTTCAGGGCTTACAAAGGTCTTTATTGTTTTTGCGATTTGTTCATAGCTACCTGTGTACTTGTCTTCTCGCTGCTTTGCCTGAAGGACACACATATCCTCAAAACCCAGCGCGCTTCCGTCGTCTCTGAGATCGAACCGCTTCATGATAAACAGGGATTCGTCGTCGGAGAGATAGAACTCCGGTGCCGGAATTCCCGCGTATTGGCAGGCAAGCATGCAACAGTATTCATTCAGGGCCAGGGCGGGGTAGTCTGCTCCCCAGGCTTTAACAATGAAGTCATCCAGGCGCAGAGTGGCTTTGTTCTCAAGTTGCGCCAGCACCTTGGGTTGAACGCCACTCAGTGCGGAGCGCAGTGCAAAACGCGAAACCAGTTCTTCAAATAATCCCGGATTACCGGAATGCAGAAGGGTATCCAGGTGCAGGGGCGACTTTTCAGATTGGTCATTACGTGCGTACTCAACGCGCCCCCGAACATTGGGGGCAAGCAATCTGAGAAGTCCGAAGTCGTCGGTCTCTGTAATTTTGGCGAATTGTTTTTTGATGATTGAGAGCAGGTAGCCCTCAGGCAGGTGCATCTCGAATACCGGGTGCAAGTGAGGATGGCTGTAATCCTTCCGGCGCACGGGCATGGTGAGCGAAACAAACTGGTCGGGTAGAGCTGCCTCGTTATATCGGAATATGAGTTCGTCTGTTTCCTGGAACAGATTCCCTGTGGGACGCCCTTCAACGCAAACGTTCAATTCATTGCGCATCCCTTAGCTCCTCAAGAGTAGGGAAGGGAGATTTATCCCGAAGGGCCAGTTCCTTGCCTAAGTAATCCAGTATTTTCATAACCTTGCGTATGCCAATGTCGCCCGATCGACCGTTTTCAAGTGCATTGATCGTGGCGCGGGAGATGCCAAGGTGCTCAGCCATTTTTTGTTGAGACACCCCATGCTGCTGGCGCAGGGTTGAGATTGTCTTGCCTAACGTTTGGTAATCCATTTGGGCAGATGCTTTGGCTAATTTACTTTACATAATAGTAATCGTTCTGATTTTGTAAAGTATTTTAATCAGTTAAATCCGCATCGCGCCGTCTACCTCGATCATCCGACCGGATAAGTAATCGTTTTCCAGGATAAAGGCGACAGCCGACGCAATTTCTTCTGGTTTACCCATTCGTTTGAGGGGGATACCTGCAATCAATTTATCGAGTACTTCCGGCCTCATTGATTCGGTCATTTCTGTTCCTACAAATCCCGGTGCAATGCCCATGCAGCGGATGCCATAGCGCGCAAGCTCTTTTGCCCACACCGGCACCAGTGCAGAGATACCGGCTTTGGCGGCGGAGTAGTTGCTCTGGCCCATGTTGCCGGCACGGGAAATGGAGGCAATGTTGATGATGACGCCTTTGCTGTCGCAGTTGATCATTTGGGTGGCGGCTTCGCGGCCACACAGGAAAACACCGGTAAGGTTAACGTCGATAACGGCTTGCCACTGGGATAACTCCATGCGCTTCACAATCTGGCCGTCTTTCACCTTGACCAGCAGGCCATCGCGCAGTATCCCGGCGTTGTTAACCAGACCGTTTAGCTGCCCGAAATCCTCTACGATGGCTGCAAAGGCTTTCTCTACTTCGTCTTCCTTCGTAACGTTGCACACGTAGGTTTTCGCTTCGCTGCCGGCTTCTTTGCAGGCTGCGGCAGTTTCGTCAAGTTTCTCTGGTACCAGGTCAATCAGGGCCAGCCTTACGCCTTTCGCTGCCAGGTACTCTGCCATGGCGCGACCCAGACCCTGGCCACCACCGGTGATTGCAATTACGGAATCTTGAAGTTTCATGTTTTGCCCTAAATTAAAGAGAAGGTGATACTGGAAAGGCTGCGAGTATACCAGACCTTGAAATGACCTTAGCCAGACCGCGAGAGCCTGATGTCTATATTATTATTTGTTTTCATTGTTATGCCGATCGCCGAAATGGCGGTGCTCATTCAGGTAGGAGGCATGATTGGTGTGTTCAATACCATCGGCTTCGTACTGCTGACGGCGGTTGTTGGTGCCTGGTTGCTGCGCCAGCAAGGCCTGGCAACGCTGCTCAAAGCCAACCAACGCCTGAACAGCGGTGAGTTGCCCGCGAAAGAAGTTGCCGAAGGGCTGATTCTTGCTGTTGGTGGTGTGCTGCTGCTCACGCCCGGATTTATCACCGATACGATTGGATTTCTCTGCCTTATTCCGTTTACCCGTCACTGGCTGGCTGCTCAGGCGTTGAAGCGCATGGTGACGTCAAGCAAGAGCGGTGGGTTCTATTTCCGTGCCGGTGGAGGCCAGAATCCGTTTGACCGGGATAGCAACGGCGACATCATTGAAGGTGAGTATCGGGATGAGACCAAAACCAGGCACGAGCGCCTTGATAAAAAATGAAAAAATTTATGAGGCGGGGTGTTGAAAACCCCGGTGCGGGCCCCACATAGATCCCACAAGTTCGCCGCAGGCTGATACCAGCTGAGAACAGCAGGTTAGAAGCCGGGCAATTTTGTCGGATTGAAACAACAATCCGGCCATCAACAGCAAATGTCATTGCCACATTAATCTGACTATTGGAGAAGCCGAGCAATGAAGATTCGTCCGCTACACGATCGTGTCGTTGTACGCCGTAAGGAAGAAGAAGAGAAAACTGCCGGTGGCATCGTGCTGCCGGGTAACGCCAAAGAGAAGCCCTCCCAGGGTGAGGTTGTTGCCGTTGGCAATGGTCGCGTTCTGGAAAATGGCGACGTTCGCGCGCTGGCAGTCAAAGCGGGTGACACCGTGGTATTTGGCCAGTACGCCGGCAACACCGTGAAAATTGACGGCGAAGAGCTGCTCATCATGAGTGAGAGCGATATTTACGGCGTGCTTGAGTGATCGCTGAAGCAATTCGCACGAACAGTCATTTATCCGATTGATTGAACGAATTCGGTTTAACGAACAGGAATAGAAACATGTCAGCAAAAGAAGTCAAATTCGGTGATAGCGCCCGCAAGCGCATGGTCGCAGGCGTCAATATTCTAGCGGACGCAGTTAGGGTAACACTCGGTCCCAAAGGCCGTAACGTGGTTCTGGAAAAGTCTTTCGGTGCTCCGGTCATCACCAAAGACGGTGTATCGGTCGCCAAAGAAATCGAACTGAAGGACAAGTTCGAGAACATGGGCGCGCAAATGGTGAAGGAAGTTGCTTCCCAGGCCAACGAAACTGCCGGTGACGGCACCACCACTGCGACCGTTCTGGCCCAGTCCATTGTTAACGAGGGCGTGAAGGCAGTGACTGCCGGCATGAACCCGATGGATCTCAAGCGTGGCATCGACAAGGCCACTGCAGAAGCCGTAAAAGCCATTCGTGAAATGGCCAAGCCTTGCGACGACAGTCGCGCTATTGCTCAGGTAGGTACCATCTCCGCCAACGGCGACGAGACAATTGGTCAGCTTATCGCCGATGCGATGGAAAAAGTGGGCAAAGAAGGTGTTATAACGGTTGAAGAAGGCCGTGGCCTGGAAGATGAGCTGGATGTAGTGGAAGGTATGCAGTTTGATCGCGGCTTCCTGTCTCCGTACTTCATCAACAACCAGGACAACATGTCTGTTGAACTTGATGACCCGTACATGCTGCTGGTCGACAAGAAGATTTCCAACATCCGTGAACTGCTCCCGGTGCTGGAAGCTGTTGCCAAAGCTGGCAAGCCGCTGATGATCATCGCCGAAGACATTGAAGGCGAAGCTCTGGCGACACTGGTTGTGAACAACATGCGTGGCATTGTGAAAGTCGCCGCTGTCAAGGCGCCGGGCTTTGGCGATCGCCGCAAGGAAATGCTGCAGGATATCGCCATTCTGACCGGCGGTACTGTGATTTCCGAAGAAGTTGGTCTGAGCCTTGAGAACACCACTCTGGATGATCTCGGCACAGCCAAGCGTGTAAACCTGACCAAGGAAAACACCACCATCATCGACGGTGCCGGTGCGCAGGCTGATATCCAAGCCCGTGTTGAGCAGGTGCGCAAGCAGATTGAAGACAGCTCCTCAGACTACGACAAAGAGAAGCTTCAGGAGCGTGTGGCCAAGCTGGCTGGCGGCGTTGCCGTCATCAAGGTAGGTGCGGGTTCTGAAGTGGAAATGAAAGAGAAGAAGGCCCGCGTTGAAGACGCCCTTCACTCTACCCGTGCTGCCGTTGAAGAAGGCATTGTACCGGGTGGTGGTGTAACTCTGATCCGCGCTATCGCTGCGCTGGACAAGGTTGATGCCATCAACGAAGAGCAGAAAGCCGGTGTAAACATCCTGCGCCGTGCCATGGAAGCTCCTCTGCGCCAGATCGTTTCCAACGCTGGCGGTGAGTCTTCTGTTGTTGTTGCCAAGGTTCGCGAAGGCGAAGGCTCTTTTGGCTACAACGCAGCGATTGAAGAGTACGGCGACATGCTGGAGATGGGTATTCTGGATCCAGCCAAGGTTACCCGTTCTGCGCTGCAGGCTGCAGCATCTGTAGCCTCGTTGATCATCACCACTGAGGCGATGGTTGCAGATGAGCCGGATGACGAGAAAGCCGGTGGTGGTATGCCAGATATGGGTGGAATGGGCGGAATGGGAGGCATGGGCGGCATGATGTGATGCCGTTCATACCGAGCTGATTCCGGCCACGTCTCAAATTCCGGGTCGTGGCTTGATCTGCCTTTAAAAACCCCGCGTTGGTTCACACTGACGCGGGGTTTTTGTTTTTTTCTCATGAACTTGGCCAAGGCGTTTGCTAGACTCGGCTACCGGTCTACTGTCTGTGTGTAACTGAATGAGTGACGCTGAACCCAAACCTTTTCTACGCCCCGGCAAGTTATTGCTTCTTGTGTCGCTCGGGGTGCTTGTCTATCTCGGGGCACTGATCGTTTTTATTCCCGCTGGCTGGATTTGGCACCAGGCTTCGCCGCACATTTCTCTCCCCCCTCAGGTTCAGGTTCGACAGGTGGCGGGCAAGGTCTGGGATGGTGCGGCGGGCGTTGTTGTTGCTGGTTTTCCGATGCGTGTTAAGTGGCAGTTGGGCTGGCCTTCTTTGACTGCTCTGGAGCAGCCCGTCCGGATTTCGGTGGAAACTCTTCAATCTGCGATTTCTGGTGATATTGCTGTGGGGTGGCCGGGTAATGCGCGCCTGAACGCACGCGGCAACATTGCTGTGGCGGAGTTTGAAGAACTGATTCGGCGCAGCGGTGGCGCCATGATTGAAGGCGACGTGAGTATTGATCGCCTGCAACTGGAATGGGCAGACGACCGTATTGTTCTTGCAGATGGCGTTGGTCGGTGGGCTGGCGGCAGGGTGAGCTGGCCTATGGGCAACCAGACAGGGCAGGCGCAGTTTCCGCCCATGCGGGCGAGCATCGACACCACCGATGGCGGTGTGGCTCTGGTAATTGCGGAGCAGACGGGCAGCGGCCCGGCAGCGGACGCCAGTATTCTCTGGAACGGAATGATGGAGTTGCGGGTCTATAAGCGCATGATTGACCTTGCCGGTCAGCCCTGGCCGGATTCAGCCAGCCCGGACGATGTTGTGTTCCGTGTAAGGCAGCCATTGCTTCCGGGAGCGCAATGATGTTTGCCAAGCTGACCCCCGACACCCAGCACCGGATTGCGAAAGTGGTCGCCAACCTGTTGCTAGTGGGGTTGGTGATCTATCTGGGTGTGGTTATGGCGAAGGCTACCTGGTTTTTTGCCTGGAGCGACAAGTCGGTTGCAGTCGCACCTTCCGTTAGCGCATCGCGAGCCTCGCTTTCGGGGAGCTCCGGCGGCTATCCGATGGCCAGCTACGAATTATTTGGCCGACCGGAAGTATCGGGGGAGGTGGCTGAGGCTGCCAAGCGTTCGGCGCCAGAAACCGGGTTAAAGCTCAGGCTTCAAGGCGTTCTGGTAGGACAGCGCCCGGAAGATTCAGGTGCTATAGTGGCCGGCAGTAACGGTGAAACTGCATGGTATCGGGTAGGCGATTTGCTGCCAGGCAATGCCGAGTTGGCAGAGGTGGAGCCTGGGCGCATACTGATTCGCCGAGGCGGTCGCTACGAATCACTGACGTTTGAAGAAGACGACAGCTCCACCATGGTTGCAGAGGCAGCCCCGGAGCCGGCAGAATCCTCACCGGAAGCATTTCTTGAAAACGCCAGGCAGCAATTGGACAGCGCCGGTGCTGAGGCCTTGATGCCTTATGGTCTTAGTCCCGCTGATGACAGCGGGAGTTCAGGCTACGTATATGACGGTTCCAACGCCATGCTGAACGCGGTGAATCTGAAACCCGGAGATGTAATTACCGCCATCAACGGGCAGCGCCTGGGGGATGTGCAACAGGATCGGTCGCTGCTGGAAAGCTGGCGCGGCCAGGCCAGTCTGGATATAGAAATTGAACGTGACGGGTCCATCCTCACGATAAGTTATGCCATACCTGAGCAGTGGCGCTGACCGGGTTCATCGATACAGGACGAAATCGCCAGATGTATAATTATAAGACCAACTTTCTGCGGGCCTTGGCTCTGCTAGTTCTTCTTCCCTTGATGTCGATGGCGTACGGCCAGGAGGAAACCTGGAGGCTGAACCTGAAAGATGCGGATATCCGCGCCTTTGTTACCCAGGTGGCGGATATTACCGGTTACAGTTTTGTAGTGGATCCCAGAGTGAAAGGTAAGGTTACCGTCCTTTCCAGTGCGCCGATGAACAAGAATGAGATTTATGATCTGTTTCTCGCGGTGCTGAACGTTCACGGTTTCACTGCCATTCCCGGAGAAGAGGTTATAAAGGTGGTGCAGCAGGTGGATGCGAAACAGTCCGCCGAAGCCCTTGGCCGTTTCCCGAGTATACCCTCCGAACAGCTTATTACCCGGGTTATCCAGATCGATAACGCGAACGCGCTGGAGCTGGTGCCCATCCTGCGGCCGCTGGTGGCAAAGTATGGCCACCTGGCTGGAGTGGCCGCCGCCAATGCGCTGATTATCAGTGATCATTCATCCAATATTCAGCGGATTGAGCAGATTGTCCGGGAGCTCGACAGCCCCTCCAAATACGAAGTGGAAGTGATCAAGCTCAAGGAAGCTTGGGTAGGGGATATGGTGGTTCTTTTGCAGGAGCTTGCGCCGGATGAGCTAGGCCGTGCCGGCAACGAAAGCGCCTCAAGAAAGTACAGTGTCACTGCAGATGAGCGCAGCAATCGCCTGATTCTCCGTGGGGATGAATCTTTCAGAAACAAGATGCGTGGGTTGATCTTTCAGTTGGACCAGCCCTCTGCCAGCGGCGGCGCAACCAAGGTTATCCGTCTCAGACACGCCGATGCCAAGAATCTGACTGAGATCCTCAAGGGCGTCATGGGTGAACTCGTCAAGGAAGGTGCCACAGGTACGGCCGGTGGCGGCGCTATGAACAGGCCTCAGGGCAATTTCGCAGTGTTTGCCGATGAAGGGCTGAACGCTCTGGTGGTTCGCGGCGAGCCTTCGCTGATGCAGGAAGCCGAAGAGATTGTGGCGGCCCTGGATGTGCGTCGTGCTCAGGTGATGATTGAGGCGGCGATTGTTGAGATCAGTGATGAGCTGGGCCAGGATCTTGGGGTTCAGGTGGCCGTTGGTGATGAGTCTGGGTCTTCGACTCCGGTTATGGGAACAAACTTTGGCAACGTTGGCCGCAGCCTGGGCGATGTGCTGGGCGCAATACTGAGTGAATCCGTTATTTCGCCGGCAGTAGGGGGTATTACCGTCGGTGCCGGCCAGAGAAATGAAAGCGGTGTGAGCTGGGGCATCCTTTTACAAGCGCTCTCAACCTCTGCAGCGGCCAACCTGCTTTCGACACCGAGCATCATCACCCTGGATAACCAGGAGTCAGAAATTATCGTGGGTCAGAACGTACCTTTCCGTACCGGGCAATCGACAGTCACAGGGGATGGCACGACTAATCCTTTTACCACGATTGAGCGTCGGGATATTGGCCTTACCCTGAAAGTGACCCCGACCATAAGCGCTGATGGCCTGGTGAGGCTGGTGGTTGAGCAGACCACAGAGAGTGTTGCCGACAGTATTGAAGATGCGTCGGACATTGTGACCAACAAGCGTGAAATAAAAACAACCGTACTGGCGGATGATGGCGAAACCATTGTGCTTGGAGGCCTGACCCGCGAAGACTACCAGGTAAACAAGAGCAAGGTTCCCCTGCTGGGCGATATTCCTTTTATCGGCCGTTTGTTCTCATCGGAGTCTGAACGCCGGATAAAGCGCAACCTGCTGGTGTTCCTGCGGCCGAAGATCCTGCTTGGGAAGACTGAGGCCGTTGCGGCTACCTCCGAGAAGTTCAACAAACTGTGGGAGGTGAATCTGGATATCCGCAACAAGTTGGGCTTGCCGGAGATGCGGGCCAATCCGGATATCGATATCCTGTTTAACACCGGCGAGAATAAGCTGCTGGAATGATACCGGCGTTGTTTAAATGGTCATCGGCGGCATCGGACAATCCATCTGGTCCGCCACTAACCGCATCAGCTCGTATTCCCGCACATCAATAACGCTATCGTAAGTGATGCAGTGCCCGCAGGCATCGATAACGGCGGGCTTGAGCAGGGGTGAAAGACCATTCAGCGCTTTCAGTGCTTCCTGTAACTGTCGCATCGTAACCTTAACCATTACCGGGTAGTCGTTTTTGCCATTGCTGGCGAAGCCTGCGATGGCCTCGTGGTACAAGATGTCTGTTTTCTGATCGTCGCCTGCCCCTGCTCTTGCCAGCAAGCTCAGAACCCTTTGTAGTGCCGGCATCACCGTTTTGTAGCTACGGTGGTGCACAGGTATTGCACGTTCTGCATCCGCGCCCAGATGGCGGGAGAGGAAGCTGGTAAGCGACAGCTCGAAGAGCGTGACCCGATTGTCTGCATCCACCAGTTTTCTGACGTTTCCAATCAGTTCGGCACGTTCGAGAGGATCCAGCTTACGTAGCGCTGGCATAGCGAGTTCCAGAGCCGGGAAACGCACAGCCTCCCCAAGGTTCTGAAGTGTCGGGATCAGTTTTGCCAGCAGGTCTGATTGTGCTCCAAGCAACGAATGGTCGGGAAGCAATTTGAGGCGTTCAGCTTGTTGTTGGTCGTTCAGATCGCTGATGAGCATGGCATAACAGAGCTGGATGGCACCGGCCCGGGTATACAGCAAGCCGCGGAAGGTTGATGGCAAACGTTGCAGGAGATGAACGGCAAAGTCTTCGCCTTCCGGGCTGATTGTGCCGACTCTTTCTGAAAGCCTTTGTGCAATCTCCGGGGCTGCCACCGACGTTGCGATGGCCGAGCCTGAATGTGATGTGCGCCGGCCGGAGACGGAACCGTGCCTGTTTGTGCCTGCACCTGCGAAGCCGGAAGCCTCTGCGGAGCTTTGCCCGGAGGTTGCCGCGCGCAGGTCGTCGCCAGGCTCTGTATCCCGAAGGCGGCTTTTCAGGCGCGCCATCAGCCCCGGCTGGATCGCGTTGATACGTTGTTCAATCGGAGGGTGGGAAGCAAGCAGCGATGTGAACTTCATGCGTGCGCTTTCTCCGAAGCACATGTGGTTCATGTCACTGGCGTGGCCGGTGGTATCCAGATAGCTGCCTCGCAGCCCGATTTTGAACAGGGCGCCGCCAATCCCATCGGGGTTGCGGGTAAACTGTACCGAAGAGGCATCAGCGAGAGTTTCTCGCTGGCGCGAGACGGCAGCCTGAATCAGGCGTCCGAAAAACACACCCACGTAGCCGATTACAAACAGAGCCACGCCAAGAACCCCCATGACCGCCTGTGCGCGACCATCACGATTGCGTGCAGATGATCGCCCGCCGCTGTAAAACGACGCCCGGAGAAGGAAACCGCCGATCTGGCCGATCATCAGTATGCCCGAAAGCAGGGCGATGAGGCGTACGTTCAGGCGCATGTCACCGTTGAATATGTGGCTGAATTCGTGACCCACAACGCCTTGAAGTTCATCCCGGGTTAACTGCGTGATGGAACCGTGAGTAACCACCATAACGGCAGTACCGGGCGTGTACCCCGCTACAAAGGCGTTGATGCCGGTTTCGTTATCCATGATGTAGAGTTCGGGTACAGCTACGCCGCTGGCAATGGCCATTTCCTCTACAATATTGCGCAGTTTGCGCTCATCGCCGTCACGGGTGTCGGGGTCAATGGGCCGTGCGCCGACCATTTTTGCCACGCGGCTCCCGCCTCCCGAAAGATCTACCCAACGTATGAGCGAACCTATAAATATGAGGGTTATCACAGCCGAGGCCGTGATCAGTCCGTGGCTGGAGAGCAGCCAGTAATGGAAGGGTTGTCCGGTGGTTTCACTGCGGGTGACAAAATAACCCACCAGGCTCACTGCGAGAGTGATCAGCACTACCGCGGTGAGAAACAGAAATACCAGCAGGCTGGTGTTGCGCCGGGCACTGGCCTGGCGTTGAAAAAAACCGGGATGAGCCATGTTTCAGAGCCTCAGAAGGCCACTTTCGGCACCTGGCGGGCCTCCGGAGACTCAAGCTCCAGTTGGGAGGTTTCCTTGAACGCAAACAGGCCGGCAATAAGGTTGTTGGGAAACTGTTCGCGGAAAATGTTGTAGCTCATTACGCCGTCATTATAGGCCTGCCGGGCAAAGGAAACCCGGTTTTCGGTGCTTGAAAGCTCTTCCATCAATTGCTGGATGGTCTCATTGGCTTTCAGGTCCGGATAATTCTCTGCCACAGCATAAAAGTTGGCGAGGGCTTTGGTGAGCAGGTTTTCGGCACCACCAAGGCGCTGGATTTTGGTGCCGTCTCCGGGATCTTTGGCGGCATCTTTCTGGGCGCTGACGGCGCTGTTTCTGGCTTCCGTAACCTGAGTCAGCGTTGACTTCTCGTGCGTAAGGTAGGCTTTGGCCGCTTCGACCAGGTTGGGAATCAGGTCGTGCCTGCGTTGGAGCTGAACGTCAATCTGGGCAAAACCATTTTTGAACTGGTTACGCAGAGACACCAAGCGGTTGTAGATAACAACCAGATAGATTGCCGCGATGGCAATAACGATCAGACCGATAACGGTAGTGCCCATGGCAACTCCTCACAGGTAATGGTTCAGGTATTATTTTCCAGAATCTTCTGGTGGAATCCCTGAACAAAGGTCTCAAAATCCGCAGGGCGCAGAGGTTTGCTGAAGAAATACCCTTGTGCCAGTTTGCAACCACGCTGGCTGAGATAATATTCCTGTTCCGCGGTTTCCACGCCTTCCGCAACCACTGTCATGTTGAGACTTTTGCCGAGGTCGATAATGGTGTTGGCAATTTGAGTGTCTTCCTCGTTAACCAACAGATCCCGTATAAACTGTTTGTCGATTTTCAGGTGCTGAACCGGCATTTTTTTCAGGTAAGTAAGGGACGAGTAGCCGGTGCCGAAGTCATCTACGGCGATGCTGATGCCGGCCCGGTTCAGGGCGTACAGCTTGGCGACGGCGTCCGCCAGGTTGGTCATGAAACTGGTCTCTGTGACTTCCAGCTCCAGCCGGCCTGCAGGAATGTTGTGGCGTTTCAGCGTACCCAGTATGTCATCCACAATCCGATCCTGGCGTAATTGCACCGCAGAAAGGTTGACGGCGATACGCAGAGGCAGCCCCTTATCTGCCCACAACTTGGCCTGCAGGCACGCCTGTTCCAGCACCCATTGGCCAATTTCTACAATGGAGCCGTTGTTTTCCGCGAAGGGAATAAAGTAGTCCGGCGGAACCAGGCCGCGCACGGGGTGCTCCCAACGCAGCAGTGCTTCTGCACCAATGACCCGTTTCGTTAAAAGGTTTATCTGTGGCTGGTAAACCAGATGGAACTGGTGAAGGGCCAAGGCCTGAGAAAGATCTTTCTCAAGTTGTTTGCGATCCCGGATTTCCTGATCGATGCTTGCCACGTAAAACTGGAAGTGGTCGCGGCCCTTTTGCTTGGCCAGCATCATGGTTTGTTCGGCGCTTTGTAACAGTCGGTCTGGCTGGATGGCGTCGGATGGGTAAAGGGCGATGCCAAGAGTAGCCGTGATGGAAATGTTCTGACCTTCCACCCCTATGCTCTCGCTGATTCCAGCCAGAATGGCTTCTGCAGTGTCAGCCGCCTGAAAACCGTCTTTGAGCCCTTTCTCGACAATAACAAACTGATCACCCCCAAGCCTGGCTACTGCAAAGCGGGAGCCGTTCAGGCTGTTTGTGAGCCGGTCTGCAACGGTTTGCAGGGTCTGATCTCCGGTTCGAAAACCGCATTGATCGTTTATGGATTTGAAATCATCGATGCCGCAAACGATCACGGATAGCAGGGTATGGTTTCGTTTCGATTCTTCGAGGTCAGTCTTTAACAGCTCCATAAAGCTGTCCCGGCTAAGCAGTCCGGTCAATTGGTCGTAGCGCGCAAGCCGGTTTACTTTGTCTTCGGCTTCACGATAGCGCTTCTGGCTGTCACCAATGGCAGTAAGCAGGGTGTTGGTCGCACTCACCCAAAGCCCGAGTTCGTCTTTCTCATGGCCTGCAGGTTTGTCGATCAGACGGTCATCCGGACGTGCCGGGTCGACCTGCTTTACAGAATGCACAATGCGCAACAGCGGGCGGGTCAGCAACATGTGAAAGACGAAGAACAGCACCATGCCGAGAATCACCGCCGTGGCAATGACCGAGGTAAAGGTGACCATGGCCCGACTCAGCCACATATGCGCTGCCGGTAAGGTATCGTAGTGAACGACGAAATAACCGTATACCGTGTCGGAATTGCCTTTGCGTGCCAATTCTGTACGGAATTCGCGATCGGCACCGAAAATCCAGTTAATCAGCGGTCGGAAAGCGCTTTCAGTCAAGGGGCGTGCACGACTGCTCAGGGGCTCGTCATTGGTGTGAAGAATCTGAGCGAGGTACACCGCTTCCCGCTCAAACAGGCCGTCGACCACCTGTTTTGCCAGGTCTGCGTCTATGCTGAACACGGCTTGGGTGGCCGCATCTTTAACCATGGCAATGGTCTGGTTGGCCTGGCTGTCCAGATCTTCTGATACGCGATGGGCATCCAGCACCACCTGAATGGCACTGAGGACCACGCCACTGATCAGCGCAACCGCGAGTATCCACCGAAGGATGCGGTAGCCAAGGCGATTTTCGACCTTAAAAGATGTTTGCATTCAGACCTGTAGCCTGTTTACCAGGCGCCCGTATTCTTGTAGCCCAAAAGTGCCGGCGGCTCAACATAACACATTGCCGACAGTACGGATTAGGATTCAGGTTAAGCAGCACTTCATACTGTATCAGTGATTATTTCAATTACTTGAGAATACTGACGTTTCAATTTGTAAATATAGAGAACCGTCAGACAAAAAACGCCCGCTTGAAGCGGGCGTTTTGCATTCAGCCGTTGCCGGTTTCGTCTGAGCAACGAGTCAGGATGATCAGGCCAGGTTTTCGTTTACGAAATCCCAGTTGACCAGATTCCAGAATGCTTCCAGATAGTTCGGGCGAGAGTTGCGATAATCAATGTAGTACGCATGCTCCCATACATCCACGGTCAGCACAGGTTTGTCAGCGCCGGTCAGCGGTGTTTCGGCATTGCTTGTGTTGGCAATGGCAACGCTGCCATCGGCTTTCTTGACGAGCCAGGTCCAGCCGGAACCGAAGTTGTTGGCGGCCTTGTCGTTGAATTCTTTCTTGAAGTTATCGAATGAACCGAAGGCTTTTTCGATCGCTTCTTTAGCCGCACCTTTAGGTTCGCCGCCGCCGTTCGGGCTCAGGCAGTGCCAGTAGAAGGTGTGGTTCCATACTTGTGCTGCGTTGTTGAACAGCGGGCCACTGGCGCTTTTGATAATGTCTTCAAGCGACTTGTTGGCGTTGTCAGTACCTTCAAACAGGCCGTTGAGCTTGGTTACATAGGTGTTGTGGTGCTTGCCATAATGGTATTCGAGGGTTTCAGCAGAGATGTGTGGTTCCAGTGCGTTCTTTTCGTAAGGTAATGCTGGAAGTTCAAATGCCATGAGATCGTTCTCCCTGGTCTCTCTTATGGTGAGTGTTACTGCTCTAATATAGGGGCGATTTGAGCGATATCAACCCCACAAGCTGATTCAGCCTTTCCGGTTCAATGAACTGGTGAATTCCGGGCTGCCGGGCAGGAACTGCACGCAGTTTCTTACCCGCCACACCAGTTCTGCGTAGCTATCCGCCAAAACGTTAACGTGGCCAAGCTTTCGGCCCGGCCGTTCACCTTTGCTGTACAGATGAACATGAGCGTAAGGCAGTTCCAGCAGGCGATCAACTTCGCCATGTTCACCGATGATGTTAATCATGCAGCTCAGGCCACGGGGTTCAACGCTGCCCAGCGGGTGCCCGCTCACGGCTCGGATGTGGTTCTCGAACTGGCTGGTCATCGCGCCTTCGATGGTCCAGTGCCCCGAGTTATGAACCCGCGGCGCCATCTCGTTTGCCACCAGCCCTTCGGAAGTTTCAAATAGCTCGAGCGTAAGTACACCTACGTACCCGAGTTCGTTGAGCAGAGCTTTGATATAGCGCTCCGCATCTTCCTGAACGTGTTTTTCCAGTTTCGGTGCAGGAGCAATCGAGTACCGCAAAATGCCGTCGTGATGAACGTTTTCGGCGATGGGGTAGAAAGCCAACTGGCCGTCTTCTGCCCGCACGGCAATGATGGAAACTTCGCGGCTGAACTCAACAAACTTCTCCACCATCAGTCGCGGGTGACCAATGGACTCCCAGGCTGCTTCGGCGTCTTCCGGGGTTTTCAGGACGGCTTGGCCTTTGCCGTCGTAGCCGTCGGTGTTGGATTTGGCAACGACCGGGCAGCCCAGGCTTTCGGCAGCGGCTTTGAGGGATTCGGCGCTGTCGGCAATCTTCCATTGGGGTGTGGGGATTCCAAGGTCACCGAACAGTGTCTTCTCGGCTTCGCGGTTCTGGCACACCTGCAGGGCGCGGGGGCAGGGGTGAACCGGCTTATCTTTCGCCAGTTTTTCTGCAACTTCGACAGGCAGGTGTTCAAATTCGTAGGTGACCCGATCGACCCGCGACAGGAAGTCGTCCAGGTATTTGCCTTCGCGATCAATGATGACTTCACCCAACCCGGCACTGGGGCTGCCTGACATGTCATAGAAAACAAAGGTTTTGGCCAGCGGATATCCGGCGAGGGCAAGCATTCTTCCCAGTTGACCGGCGCCTAGTACACCAATTCTCATTTGTGTTCTCCTGCCGCTGTTGGGCATTTTACTTTGGGTGGTCAGCACGGCCGGGGCGAGGCTTTCCAAAACACGCTGTGAATACGTCCGTGTACGCTTGGCTCCGCCATCCCTGGCTCCGCACAGTTTTGGAAAGCCTCGCCCCAGCCGCGCGGTCGGAACTGGTCAGTGGATTCACTGCTCTTTTGGATCGGGATTATCCAGAATCGTTTGGGTCTGTGTTGCACGGAACTCATCAACGGCTTTACGAACGCCTGTATCAGAGGTTCCGATTATCTGCGCTGCCAACAGGCCTGCGTTGGTGGCACCGGCGTTGCCGATAGCCAGGGTGCCTACGGCAATGCCACCGGGCATTTGAACGATAGAGAGCAGTGAGTCGAGTCCGCTGAGCGCTTTGGATTGAACGGGTACGCCCAGTACCGGTAAGGATGTCTGTGATGCGACCATGCCGGGCAGGTGAGCTGCGCCGCCGGCACCTGCGATGATGACTTTCAGCCCGCGGCCGGAGGCTGTTTTTGCGTAGTCGAAAAGCAGGTCCGGGGTGCGGTGGGCCGAGACGACTTTGGTTTCATAGGCGACGCCGAGTTTTTCGAGCATGTTGGCGGCGTGTTCCATGGTGGGCCAGTCGGATTTGGAGCCCATGATAAGTCCTACAAGCGGCTGCATACGCAACTGTCCTGTGATAATTGGAAAGCCGGCCATTGTATGTTTTGGCTATCTACCATGCAAGGAAGGTCTTTCTGTGCATGGCGCGGTTGGGGCTTTGTCATTTCAACCTATCAACAACTGCATGTATTATCGGTGGCAATTAATTAAACCGTCCATATTCAGGAGCTGTAATGGAACCCATCCGTCCAGATGACGATGAACTGAGAGCCGAACGGCCTTTTGGTGCCGCTGAGCAGAAGGCGCCAGCCCAGAAGAAACCGAAATCGTCAGCCGAGGCTGTAGGTGGGAAGTCCAAGCCACCGAAGCCGGTAAAGGGCAGCGATAACAGTAACGGAGGCGGTCGGTCGGGGTTGGCGGTTTTGTGGTTGCTGGTTATTGCGGTGGCTATTGCGTCAGTGGCGGGGTGGTATTCTCAGAATCAGCGGATTCAGGTGCTGGAAAGTCAGCTTGAGGAGGCGGATTACTGGGCGCGTCAGAGCAAGCTGGCGCTGGCGAGGTTTGAAGGTGATCTGTCAGAAACAGGGGAGAGTCTGCAGGAGCGCGGTGCGTCCCTGACGGATCAGATTGAATCCCAGAAGAAGCAGCTGAATGAGGCAAACAGTGAGATCCGCAAGCTGTGGGTCATTGCAAACGAGCGTAACAAGAAGCGGCTGGATGATCACCAGGAGCGGGTTGCAGCTGCCGAGGCAGGGATCGCGGAAAGCAAAAAGGCATTGGCGGATGTGGGCTCTGCGGTTGAGAAAGTCCGGACGTCCCTGGGTGCGGATCTGGCCTCGTTAACGAAGCAGACAGAGACGTCGGTTGCGGCTTTGGAAGACGCAAACCGGCAGGCGACGGAGCAGTTGACGGCTCTGAGCAAGCAGTTGGCGGATGTGGATCAGGTTGTTGAGCGGCGGGTGCGCCGTTTTGAACAGGAGCAAAAGCTTGGGATCAGTGGCATGGAAGGGCGGCTATCTGTACTGGAGAAGAAGCTGGCAGGCCTGTCCGGCAATGCTGGTGATCAGGCGCTCAAAAATGAGCTGGCAGCGGTGAAGAAGAACGTTCAGGCGATTGACTCTTCCCGTGCCCAGCTTACGTCACGCCTTGTACGCTTGTCGGAGGAGGTGAATCAGCTTCGTAGTCAGCTATCGAGCCGGTAACTGATTTCCGGAAAAAGATTTGACACCGCCGGGCAAATGCTTAAAATGCGCCTCTCACTTGGTCGAGCAACGACGTCTGTCAGCAGGCATCACCAGCGCTATCAAGTGAGTGCCTTTGAAAGGTGCCAGAGTGGGTGGTTAGCTCAGCTGGGAGAGCATCGCCCTTACAAGGCGAGGGTCACTGGTTCGATCCCAGTACCACCCACCATTTTCTTTCAGGGCAGGCATCGGGCGTTTGAGTTCGATGCGCGATTCAGGCTTAATGCCGGATCGATGTGGAGCGGTAGTTCAGTTGGTTAGAATACCGGCCTGTCACGCCGGGGGTCGCGGGTTCGAGTCCCGTCCGCTCCGCCACTATTTATTGATTTATTCCCGGGTGGTTAGCTCAGCTGGGAGAGCATCGCCCTTACAAGGCGAGGGTCACTGGTTCGATCCCAGTACCACCCACCAGATTCCGAAAAAGGGCAAGTCCATTGGACTTGCCCTTTTTTATTACTTGCCGATCAGTGACTGACCACACACACGCACAACGTTCCCGTTAACGCCGCCAGAAGCAGGGCTGCAATACCAGGCGATGGTTTCTGCAACATCCACAGGCTGTCCGCCTTGAGACAGGCTGTTCATTCGCCTTCCAGCTTCGCGCAAGGTCAGAGGCATGGCCGCTGTCATCTGGGTTTCAATAAAGCCCGGGGCTACGGCGTTGATGGTAATACCGTTCTTGACCTGTTTTGCCATGGCTTCCACGTAGCCGATGACACCGGATTTGGCCGCAGAATAGTTGGTCTGTCCGAAGTTGCCGGCGATGCCGCTGATGGACGAGATGCAGACAATGCGGCCACCTTCGCGAAGTAGCTCCCGATTCATGAGTTCATCGTTGATGTGCTCTTCTGCGGTCAGGTTAACTGCGATGGTCATATCCCAGAAATGCTCGGGCATGTTACCCAGGGTTTTGTCGCGGGTAATGCCGGCGTTGTGAATGACCAGATCAACTCCGCCAAAATGCTTTTCAACAAAGTCTGCGATTTTTGCCGGCGCGTCGTTGGCGGTGATGTCGCAGGAAAGGGCTTTGCCTTTGATGGCGCGCATCACGTTTTCCAGATCTGCCATGGCAGGTTCAATGTCCAGCCCGACTACCGTGGCGCCATCCCGGGCCAGAATTTCTGCTATGGAAGCGCCGATTCCCCTCGATGCGCCTGTGACCAGCGCTACTTTTCCCGAAAGCGGAGCAACCGGGTTGGTTGTTGGCGCGCTAGTGGTCTTGCCAATGCGCACAACCTGGCCAGAAACGTAAGCCGACCGGGCAGAGAGGAAGAAGCGAAGGCTGGACTCCAGCTGTTTTTCGGCATTGGGCGCCATCCAGAGCAGATTCGCAATTGCGCCTTTTTTACCAATTTCCTTGCCGACACTGCGAGTAAAGCCTTCGAGAGCCTGTTGTGCTGCTGCCTGGGGCGCTTTGCGGCAAGTGGCCGGATCCTGGCCTACGATCACAACACGGGCGTTAGCACCGAGTTTTTTGATGGTGGGGTGGAAAAAGTCGTACAGAGCGCGAAGGTCTCCGGGGCTCTTCAGGCCGGTGGCGTCGAAAACCAGAGCGGAATATTTTGTTTCCGTGTCTGAAGCCAACTCAAGCGCCTGCGCTTTATTACCGGCTTTTGATGAGTCTTCCAGAGTTGCTTTGCCGCTGGCATGATAAAGAGTCGCGGCACTGGCGCTGAGAACGCCACCAATCGTTGCAATAGCTTTGCCGCCATTGCCTGCGCCAACCAGCACGTTGCCTTCAATAAAAGGCTGATCGGCGCGCTTGAGTCGTTTCAGTGGCACCGGTGAGGGCAGGCCGAGGGACTGCGCGGCGGTTTTACCAACCGATGTGTTAACAAGTTTAAAGTAGATGTCAGACATGGCTTCGTCCTTGCGTTGCTATGGTGTGTGGAGCATGTTGGTTAACAGAGTAAAGAATCCGCCAGCTATTTGATTGACTCAATGCCTATGAGGCTTTGTCAGGCATGCCAATGAGACCTTGGTGGTTGACGCTAGACTGCCCTCAACTCCAGAAAACTTGAAGAAAGGATATCATCATGTCACAGGCTCAAAAGTCCAACCAGAAGAAACCCTCGACTATGAAAGCGGCGGAGAAGGGCGCCAGTGGCGTTCGCCGCGTTGCCGTTATTGGCGGCAACCGGGTTCCTTTTGCCCGCTCTAATACGGCCTACAGCAAGATCAGTAATCAGGAGTTGCTGACCTCCGCGTTGCGCGGGCTTGTGGATCGTTTCGGCCTTCAGGGGCAGCGCCTTGGTGAAGTGGTTGCCGGCGCCGTAATCAAACACTCCAGAGACTTTAACCTCACCCGGGAAGCTGCAATGAGTTGCGGGCTGGCGCCAGAAACACCGGCATACGACATTCAACAGGCGTGCGGCACCGGGTTGGAGGCGGCGATTCTGGTAGCCAACAAGATCGCCCTTGGGCAGATTGAGTGTGGCATTGCGGGTGGCACAGATAGCACCTCGGATGCGCCAATTGGTGTCAGCGAAGGCCTGCGGGAAATTCTGCTTGATCTGAACCGGGCCAGGACGACCGGCGACCGGTTGAAGATTCTCAGCCGTTTGCGCCCCAACCACCTTAAGCCAGACGTACTGCAAAACGGAGAACCCCGTACTGGCATGTCCATGGGTGAGCACGCGCAGGTAACTGCACATGAATGGTCTATCCCGCGAGATGAACAGGATCTGCTGGCATGGGAAAGCCACAAGAAGTTGGCTAAAGCGTATGAAGAAGGCTTCTTTGATGACTTGATAACATCGCTGGCAGGACTTGAGAAAGACAATATTCTGCGCCCGGACACCACACTGGAAAAGCTGGCAACACTGAAGCCGGTTTTCGATCGCGAGAATGGCACCATGACGGCTGCTAACAGTACCGCATTGACCGATGGTGCCGCTTGCGTGCTGCTGGCCAGTGAAGAATGGGCAAAGGCCAATAACTTCGAGGTAAAAGCCTGGCTGACTTTCTCGGAAGTGGCTGCAGTTGATTTTGTGGATAAAAAAGAAGGGCTGCTCATGGCTCCGGCTTATGCGGTACCGCGTCTCCTGGAGAAAGCCGGCCTTACGCTGCAGGATTTTGATTTTTATGAAATCCACGAAGCATTTGCATCGCAGGTTCTTTCAACGCTCAAAGCCTGGGAAGATCCTGCTTTCTGTAAAGACAAGTTGGGCTTGAACAAGCCGCTAGGCAGCATCGATCGCAACAAGCTGAACGTGAAAGGCAGCAGCCTTGCCACCGGCCACCCGTTCGCTGCGACCGGCGGGCGTATTGTGGCCACGCTTGCCAAGCTGCTGGAAGAGAAGGGCAGCGGGCGCGGCCTGATTTCCATCTGCGCAGCCGGTGGCCAGGGCGTAACGGCTATTCTGGAGCGATAAGTTACTGGAAAGTCGGAATAGTCTTTGACAGATTGGTTTGGGCTCCGTAGTATGCGCACCTCGGTGATCGAGAGGTTGCCAACCAGTTTGATGCGGGGTGGAGCAGTCTGGTAGCTCGTCGGGCTCATAACCCGAAGGTCGTAGGTTCGAATCCTGCCCCCGCTACCATATAAAACAAAGGCAGATCAGTAACTTACTGGTCTGCCTTTTGTGTGTTTAGCGTGATATTCAGTTCACCAGTATCCGCTCAAGTGCCGCACGGATTTCGCCGGGTATGGGGGTCGATGCATTTTTCTTGCGGTCCACAAATACGTGCACAACCTGCCCGAATGCCGCCGCTTCGGGATCGCCTTCTCTGAAAATGCCAACCTCGTAAGTCACCGAACTTCCTCCGATTTTCACCACACGGAGCCCTGACTCGATAGCCTCAGGATAGGCTACCGGTTTTCGGAACTGACAGTTTGAGCTGACGATATATCCGACGACGGGGGCGTTGTGGATATCCAGGCCTCCCTCATCGATCAGATACTGGTTTATGGCGGTGTCGAAGTAGGAATAGTAGGTGACATTATTGATGTGTCCATACACATCGTTGTCCATCCATCGCGTGGTGACGGGATAAAAAACGGTGAAGTCTTCTCGTTCCAATGTCGGGCTCCTTCGTTTAATCAAACAGAACAACCTGGCGGACGGCCTTGCCCGAGGCCAGGTTATCAAATCCTTCGTTAATCTGATCCAGCGTCAGGGTACCACTAAGCAGTTTGTCCACCGGCAGTTTACCCTGACGGAACAGGGTGACATAGCGGGCAACATCACGCACGGGTACACAACTGCCCACGTAGCTGCCTTTCAGGGTCCGTTCCTCGGCAACCAGACTGACCTGCTGAATGGCGACTTTCTTTTCCGGATGGGCCAGGCCGCCGGTGACGGTGGTGCCACCACGGCGGGTGATCTGGTATGCGAACTCCAGGGCCTTTTCGGAGCCGGCCATTTCGATGGCGCAGTCCACGCCGCCACTGGTCAGGGTTTTGATTTTGTCCATGCACCCTTCTTCGCCGGAGTTGAAAATGTGGGTGGCGCCCAGCTCCTTCGCCAGTGCGAGCTTGCTGTCGTCCAGGTCGATCGCAATCACCTCCCCAGCTCCGGCCACCAGGGCACCCAGTACGCTGTTCAGGCCTACACCCCCAAGGCCAATGACGGCCACGGTCTGACCGGCTTTGATGTTGGCGGAGTTGATGGCGGCACCGACGCCGGTCAGTACCGCACAGCCGAACAGGGCCGCGTGATGCAGGGGCAGTGCTGGATCGACCTTGACCAGGGAGTTCCGCGACACCACCGCATGATCGGCAAAGGCAGAAACCCCCATATGATGATTGACGGTGGTGCCATCTGCTCGGTGCAGGCGATGTTCGCCGCAGACCAGGGTGCCGGCGTTATTGGTTTGCGCTGCAGGCTCGCACAGGGCGGGCCGGCCTTCCGCGCAGGGGGCGCAGTGGCCACAGCTGGGTACGAATACGACGACGACATGATCACCTTCTTCCAGGTCGCGAACCCCGTTGCCGACCGATTTCACAATACCGGCCGCTTCGTGGCCCAGGGCCATGGGCACCGGGCGCGGACGGTTACCGTCGATCACCGACAGGTCAGAGTGGCAAAGGCCGGCGGCCTTGATCTGAACCAACACTTCATTATCCCCGGGCGGGTCCAGTTCCAGTTCCTCAATGATGAGCGGTCTGGTGTCCTGATAAGGGCGTTCCGCACCAATGGTCTGTAGAACAGCTGCACGAATTTTCATTGAATTTCTCCTCGATCAATCGTTGTTTGGCTATTAGTCCACCGACACCGGTGTATGTTCACGACCCACCGAAACGGAACCGCGTTCGATTCGCCAAGTGGTGTCTACCAGATCCGCAGAGTGAATGTCGTCTGACTCTGCGATCAATACTGTCAGGCCTTCCCCGCGCAGGTCTGAAATGACGGAAGACAGCCGCTTGGCCAGTACGGGCGCGACCCCTTCGAACGGCTCGTCCAGCAGGATCAGCTCCCGGCCCGGTATCAGGGCGCGGCCCAGGGCGACCAGTTTTTGCTGACCGCCGGAAAGTTGCAGGGCTTTGCGCTCTCCGAAATCGGCGATCTCCGGCATCAGGGAGTAAATCCACTTCAGTCGTTCTTCACCGTCCTTGATTTTATTCGCCCAAGCCGGCATCAGTATGTTTTCGGTGACGGTCAGTTCCGGGATCAGACGGCGGTCCTCCGGCATATAGCTGATCCCCATGCTGGCGCGGTTATAAGACGCATAGCGGGTGAGGTCTTTTCCCTTGAACTCGATTTTGCCAGCGACCGCCGGTAGCAGGCCCATGATGGCCTTGATCAGAGTCGTCTTGCCGGCCCCGTTATGGCCGATCAGACCGGCCATCTCCCCGTCGGGAATGGTCAGGTTTATGTCCCGCAGAATACCGATTTTTTCGATCGAGACGTCAAGGTGGGTGATGTTAAGGCTCATATCAGGCGTCTCCCTGCTCGGTTTGTGGCTGGTGACGTTTACCGGTTACCAATTCCTGGACCTGATCATCCGCCAGAACCTCGTCTACAGCGCCATCCTTGATGACAACGCCGCTGGCGAAGGCCAAAACCCGGGTAACATAGCGCCGGACGATCTCCATGTCGTGCTCGACGAAAAGCACAGTCAGGCCCCGGCGGCGAACTACCTCCATCACGGTATCCATCAAGTTATACTTCTCGTCTGTGCTGACACCGCTGGTGGGCTCATCCAGCAGCAGCATCTTCGGCTCACCCAGCATGGCAATGGCAATATCCAGCAGTTTGCGGGCGCCCTGGGGCATGGCGGTGACCATTTCATCCCGGTATTGGGTGATGTTCATCTGTTCGAGAATCTCGTCTGCCGCCGAAATACGTTCCGGCGTCCGCACCGCGCGGATCATGTTGAGCTGCCTGCCTTCAGCGGCAGACAGAGCAATTGCGAGATTGTCCACCACGGACAATTCCAGAAACAACTGTGGAATCTGGAACGAGCGAGCAAGGCCGCGACGCATAAGTTTCCGGGGGCCTAGACTCCCGATGGGCTGGCCATCGAAGTTGATGACACCCGAGGAGGGGGGCAAGTAACCGGTGACCATGTTGATAAACGTAGTCTTACCGGCGCCATTCGAGCCGATGACCCCGACGATTTCCCCGTCGGTGATGGTGACGTTGATGTCCTCTGCGGCAACCACGGCGCCAAAATAGCGTGACAGGCCTTCCGTTTTCAGTATGTCAGTCATGCTTCAGCCCTCCGCTTACGGGTAAACAGGCTCCAGATGCCTTTGGGCAGGAACAGGATGATCAACAGCAGAACAATGCCCAGAATGAGCTGCCAGGAGTTAGGGAACAGCTCAACTGCGTAGGTTCTCACCAGAATAAAGATGAACGCCGCAATAAACGGTGCTGCAACGTGGCCCGTCCCACCAAGCAGTGCAATGAATACAAACTCACCGGAAATCGTCCAGTAAGCCATGGTGGGGTCGACATGTCCGGCGGTCAGGGCGGTCAGTGACCCGCCAATGGATCCCAGGGCGGCAGCAATGACGTAATTGATATACAGAACCTGGCGCCGCGAGATACCCATATATTCGACGCGAACCTCGTTCTCGCGGATCGCCTCGCAAGCCAGCCCGATACTGGACTGGAAGTAGCGGTTCAGGAACAGTGCCGCGGCCAGGGCCAGAACAATGGCCAACCAGAGGCCGGTGGCGCTCTCGTGACCCGGGTCTGGCTGATAACCCAGGATCGACCAGTTCACCACGCCAAAACCATCGGTACTGCCCAGCCCGTGACTTTTCACCAGGACCCCGTAGAGGATCATGGAAAAGGCCAGCGTGAGCATCGCGAAAAAGATTTCCCGGTAGCGCGTCAACAAAAGCCCAAGCACCATGGCCAGTGCAACGGTTGCTACGATGCCCATGCCAACGAGGGCCAGTGCATCGGTGACGCCAAGGAAGCGCCCGCCGAGACCGACCGCATACCCGCCGATACAATAGAACAGCCCCTGACCGAAGGAAACCAGGCCGGCGCGCATCAACATGACCACACCCATGACCACGAGGGCGGCAGCAATGGCCAGTGTTGACGTAAAGACCAGCCAGTCTGGACTGATGAACGATGACAACCCGAGCACCAGGGCTGTCACAACCAGCAACATTTCTGTTTTTTGCAGACGCATCATATTTTCCTCGCAGTGGCCTGACCGAATAGTCCGTTGGGGCGGAAAATCAGGACCGCGGCCATCACGGCATAAATGATGAACAGCTCCAATTGCGGCATGGTGTGTATCGAGGCCGCTCGCGCAAGGCCGACGATCAGTGCGCCGATGGCGGCACCGGTAATGCTGCCCAGCCCACCGGTCACGACGACCGCGAAGGCGACCACAATAACCTCAACTCCGATTCCGGGAACGACAGAAATAATGGGTGCGGTAAAGCCACCGGCAATCGCACCGAGACCCGCTCCGATTACGAAAGTCATGGTAAACATGCGGCGTACATTCACCCCCATGGCTTCGGACACTTCGCGGTCGTGGATAATGGAACGCAGTATCTTCCCGGTGCGGGTCCGCTCCAGCCAGAACCACAGGATGGCACCCACCACCACGGATACTCCAACCACCATGATCTGATAGCCGGATACGCTCAGCACGCCGAAATTGAAGCGGCCCAGAGCGGCGTAGGGCTGATAGGCAAAATAAGGGGTGGTTCCCCAGACGAGCTTCATAAGGTCTTCGAGGATTAACAACAGGGCAAAAGTGACAATCAGCATCAGCACTTCGTCACGCCCATACATCAGGCGTAAGATTCCCCGCTCCATAATGAAGCCGGCAATGGCTCCGATAACGATGGCGCAGCCGGCAAGCAGGGCGAAGGCAATCCACAGTTGGTCCCCGCCACTGGCGTAATACCAGCCGATGGATGAGGCTGAGGCGTAAGCGCCGAGAGCGTAAAGGCTGCCGTGAGCCATGTTGAGAATTCGCATGACACCATAAATGACGGTCAGACCGGCTGCGACAAGAAACAGCCAGGACGCGTAGATAAGACCGTCTATAAGAATCGCCCAGATGGTTAACATCTGTGTCTACTCCTGTTGGGAAGAGTTCCGGTGCTCCTCTCAGGAACACCGGAACCAGGGTGATGGATCAGTTGCAATCGGCTTCCGGGAAGCCATTCTTGATCCACTCCTGGGCATCATGACCATCGGGTGGAGACACACAGGCACCGGTGTAGGAGCGAATGTTGCGCAGCTCCGGGCCGGTTTCCGGTGAATAGTGGTACTCGCCGTAGAACATCGGTTGCAGAGCCTGATGACCACCGGCCAGGGCCATGCGAACTGTGCCACTCACGGATTCGAAAGTTGCACTTTTAAGCGTAGAGGCCAACTGCTCATTCGACGGCTTACCCTTGGCTCCGGAGTTGTCAGCCGCATACTTCAGTGCCAGCAGAGCCTGGGCCATCTTCGATGAGGGGTAGCTGGGCGGTACGCCATGCTGCGCTTCATAGGCTTTCGAGAACCATTCGCTCAGGTCGTTGTCCGGCATGAAAGCACCGAAGGGCCCGCGACCACCGATAATGGTGCCGTCAGGGGCCTGGTCTTTAAACCGGTTAAAGCCGGATTCGCCGGTGGTCAGCACTGCGGTTGCCTGATCGAGAAGTCCGCGAACATTGGCCTGAGCCACGAACGCCTCCATATCACCACCCCACATACTGGAATGGACGATTTGGGGACGGCTGGTCTGGAGTGCTGAAATCTCGGTGCCGTAACTGCCCTGGAAAATCTGTGGCGTCTGGTTGTCCACAAACTCAGCGTCTGGCATCAACTGCTCCATCGAGAGCCGGAAGTCGTTCCAGGAATCCTGACCCCAGGCATAGTTTTGCTGGATACCAGCCACCCGTGTGATGTCCGGGTGGGTTTCTTTCAAATAGTGGGCGGCACCAACGTTATCAGCCGTGGCATCGAGGCCGGTCCGGAAAAAGTACTTCGGGCTTTCCAGTTCCGGGAAAAGACGCGGCGTACCGCAGTCGAAGGCGATGGTGAACGTCTTCAACTCTTCGGCGACCGGACTGACTGCCAGGCAATCACCGCTTGAGATATAACCGATCACTGCATCGACGTTCTGTCGCTGGACCAGGTTTCGGTATTCCTCCACCTGTTTGGTGGGGCCACCGGCTTCGTCGATGACCACCGACTCCAGTTGCAGGCCATTAATACCCTTGGTGTTGTATGGCGCCGGCAGGGTGCCCTCGTTGATGGCTTTGATCACGGTCTCGGCGGCCTGCGCCGCCGGAACCCCGAACGGTCCGGATGCACCGCCGGACAGGAAGGTCACCAGTCCGACCTTGAACGTGGCTTCCTGGGCGCTGGCAGAGCCCGCGAAGCCAACGATGCCAGTGGAGGCTATGGCCAGAGAGGTGGCGGTGCCCAGTAGCGTCCGCTGCCAGGATTTGGGTTGCAGGGAGTGTCCCATTGTCTTCTCCTTCATTGTTGTTTTAAAAAACAGCTGACGAGAGGTCAGTTGCCGGATTCACCGCGTCGCTTCTTGACGAGAGCGGGGGACGGTTTCAGGGATTCAGCATCGTAAACGTGCCAGTTACCAAGCATGACCTGAGCTGGCGGATAGAGTGTGTTGGGTACCGGCGTGCCGACGGCCTGCGCCTGAACGATCTGATGAGTGTCAGGGTCAATATAAGAAACATAACCCTCGGGATCCTTAGGCAGGCGGACGCGCAGCCCTTCAAGTGCCGAAATCATGGACTCAGTGTCGGTGACCTTGCCGGCCTGGCGAATCGCAAGAGCTATGGTCAACATGCCTGCGTAGGCGCCTTGCGCGGAGTAGCTGGGGTAGCGTCCTGACAGGGCGTGAAACCGGTTGACGAAATGCCGGTTGAGTTTGGTGTCGGGCCAGTTCACATGGTGTCGGGCGGACAGAATAAGCCCTTCCGGGGGCTTCGGACCCAGACTGACCAGGGTTTCGTAGTCACCGCCGGCATCCAGGTTAGCCACGCGCATCCGCTGGAATAACCGAGTGGTGCGGGCCTGGTCGATGAAGGCCGTAAAGTCACCGCCCCACAGAGACACCACCAGTACGTCTGGTGGCGACTCAAGCAGCGCCTGGATGTAAAGTGAGTAGTCCGGTTCGTAGAGCTTGGGCCAGTATGTGCCCGTCACCTTATAGTCCACCTCGAGCAGCCCCAGTGCTTGCTGTAGGTCGCGCCAGGCGACCCGGCCATACTCATAGTCGGGTCCGAGGAAGGCCAGCTTGTTCCAGTTGTTTTTTTGTTGCAGTTCTCTCAGGTAGCGGGCGCCAGCGGCATGGGAGTACCAGGTATCGCTGGAGACCCTGAAGTAGTATTTATGGCCCTCCTCAAGGGTGGCCCTTGAGGACGCGTGATCGGTGCCGATCAGAATGATTTTGCGCTCTTTTGCCAGACGGCTGACTGCCATACCCACGCCAGAGCTGACCATGCCGCAAAGGATGTTGGCGTGATCCTGGCGGATAAAGTCTTCCGCCATGCGAACAGCAAAGGAGGACTTGGATCGGGAATCGTCTACGATCACCCGTAATTTGGGCGAGGCAGGATCAGCGGCGAGTTCGTCAAGGGCGAGTTTGATGCCGACGATGCTGTCCCTGCCATAACTGGCGGAGCGACCGGTCATCGGGTACATGCAGGCAACAGTAGCGTCGGCGGTCTCTTCAGGCGCGCCGAGTTCGACCCGTCCCACCAGTGGTATGGCCTGTACTGGGACCTTGGCGTGACTCGAACTCATGCCGAGCAGCATAACCGTAGCGACACGGGTATACATCGGTAGGCCGCCCAGGCAGGTGATTGTGCAAAGGATGATCAGCACTTGGCGCATGCGGGCCAGCAGTTCCGACACGGCAGCCTCCCCGGCCGGGTGTATCCGGCGTGTGGTTATGTATTTTTATTGTGAACCAACTGGCAGAACATAAGGCAAAACCGGTGCCAATGTACGTGAAGGGCGCTTTTAGGCGGGACGCAAGTCAAGTGGCGCTTTTCTGTTTCTACATCAGACGGCATTGTGAGCGCACAGCGCTCACGGAGCGCGGTTGATGATCGTATATCGCTCACAGCGCGTGATTGATGAGCGCATAGCGCTCAATTTCTCAGGTGATACCCAAACGTTGCCGGCGGCGTTTGAAAGCGTGCCGGGAAAGCCCTAGCTGTTCGGCGGCTCTACCCTTGCGGCCGCCGGTTTTTTCCAGTGTTTCCAGCACCAGTTGACGCTCAGCCCGCTGCAGGTGCTGGTCAAGGGAGGATACCATCGGCTGGTCATTATCCCCCTGAGGCATGCCGTTGGTGTGGAATTCGGCGGGTAGGTGCTGGTCAAGGGAGGATGCCGTCGGCTGGTCACTATCCTCCTGAGGCATGCTGTTGGTGTGGAATTCGGCGGGTAGGTGCTGCTTTCTGATCAACTGGCCGGGATAAAGAATGGTTAGGCGTTCGATCAGGTTGCGTAACTCTCGAACATTGCCAGGCCAGCTGTAGGCCAGCAGTAACTCCAGGGTTTCCCGTGGGATGGTGATGGGACGGCAACTTTCTTCCCGGGCTTGTGAATCAATAAATGCCCCCAAAAGCTCGCGAAGATCATCGCCTCGCTCGCGCAGGGGCGGAATCGTCATTTCAATGACATTGAGCCGGAAATAGAGATCCTCCCGGAAATGGCCCAGGCGAACTTCCTCTTCCAGGGAGCGATTAGTGGCTCCAATTACCCGCACATCTGCCGTATGGTTGCTGCTGCCGCCAACTGGCCGGTAGTCACCGTTTTCCAGAAAATGCAGAAACTTGGCCTGTAGGGCGAGGGGCAGTTCGCCGATTTCGTCCAGAAACAGGGTGCCGCGGTGGGCCATAGCCACCAGACCAGAGCGTTTTTGGTGAGCGCCGGTGTAGGCCCCTTTTTCGGCGCCAAACAGTTCCACTTCGATGAGCTGTTCCGGCAAGGCGGCGCAGTTGATCTCGACAAAAGCCTCGGAGGATCGTGCGCTTTGCTCATGAATGGCTCGGGCCACGACGGCCTTGCCGGTGCCTGACTCGCCCAGCAAAAGAATTCTGCCTGCACTGCTGCCAGCGACGCGCTGGACGGTCTGCCAAAGATGCGCCATGGTCTCGCTGGAGCCTACCAGGCCGGACGAGGTGGCTCCCCGGGAGCTATGATAGCTGAGCTCTTCCTGCATGCGGGTGCGTTCGGTGATGTTGTGGATCAGGTGCAGTAGTTCATCAAGGGCAAAGGGTTTGGTGAGGTAGTCGGTCGCGCCAGCCTTTACCGCCTGTACTGCTGCTCGGGTATCCCCATGGGCGGATATCATGACGATCGGCAGTTCGGGATACCGTCGGGCGGCTTCGAACAGCACATCCATGCCACTCATTTTGGGCAGCCGCAAATCAAGCAGCATCAAGTCTGGCAGATTGTCTTCCAGAGCTGCCAGGCCAGCTTCACCCGTATAGGCGCACTGGCTGTGAAGCCCAGCCTGGTTCAGGGCGAAGGTGAGTGAGCGGACAAAGCTTTTTTCGTCATCAACGATCAGGATCTGTGAGCACATGTTGGTTGTCAGTAGGTCGTTGTTTTTGTGTTTTCTTCTGGATTGAAAGGTTATCACTATTTGCCGCAGGCAGGGTGACTGAAACCGTGGTGCCCTTTCCCTCGGTGCTCTGGATGAGTATGTGACCCTCATTTAGTTCGATCAACTGGTGCGTGATGCTCAGCCCGAGGCCGGTGCCTTCCTGGCGGGTGGTGAAGAAGGGTTCTGTGACCCGTTGCAGGACGCTTGCGTGCATGCCGCAACCATTGTCAGTGATATCTACGGTGACCCGATTCCCGTTGCGGAATGCCCGTAGTTGAACGACGCCCCCGGGTTCGCAGGCCTGAATAGCATTGGCTACCAGATTTACCAGGCACTGAATGACCTGGTCGGGGCTGGCGTAAACGGACTGTCGTGGATCGCCGCTGGTGCTTACCGTCACTTGGTGGGTGTCTGCCAGCCCGGAAGTGAGTATAGATGCATGGCGAAATATTCGTCTGATATCGACGTGCTGAGGTGCCCCGGCGACCGGGCGGGCGTAATCGAGCAAGTTACCGACCACGCGATTGAGCCGATCGATTTCATCCTCCATGGAGATCAGCAGATCCCGCCGCTGGTCATCGGCTTCGCCTTTCTCCAGTGCCTGAACCGTCAGCTTGATGGTGGCCAGGGGGTTGCGCACTTCATGGGCGACCCCAGTGGCAAACTCCCCCAGCACTGCCAGTTTTTCCGCCTGAACCGTACGCTGGATCATCTCTTGCAGGCGGTCTGCCATGGCGTTGAAGGCGTGCGCCAGCACATCGATCTCATCCTTGTCATTCTTGGGTGCCTGCAGACGAAATTTCAGATCACCGGAGGCAAAGGCCTCTGCGCCTTGGGTCAGCCGGGCAACCCGTCGGCGCAGACTCCTCGCCAGTGCCCAGAATAAGGCGACCGTGCCGAGTGCCATTACGCTGGCTAAAGCATAGAGTCCGAGCTGGGCGTCTCGCAACGGACTCAGGATGTCACTCGTGGACACCACGTAATCAATACGCCAGCCGGGCATCACTTCGGGCCCGGTACGCAGGGCCTCCGGTGCAGGTGTTTGCAAGTTGCCTGTGGCATTGAACAGGTCGCCTGAGGGGGTGCGCAAAAAGGATTTCAGAAGGCCTGCCGGGTTTTCTGTGCGCATCAGTTCGGTGAGAGATGCTAACCGCACATGCAGGCCAATGGAGCCCTCAATGGCAAGATCCGCACTGTTTCGCAACGGTTGACGGATTAACAACCAGGCGGGGCCATTACCGTCGGGCAGGTGAGGGCCGATGATTTCACTGCTGCCAAAAGTGACGGTGGGCAGACCCTTCAGTGACCAGCTCTCACGGTTCCAATAGGGGCTGCCGGAAGCGGCCTGACCCGGAATGACATTGGCCAACTCCTCATTGCCGTCGAAAAACAGAACGCCGTAGAGATCCGGTGAATCCGCCTCCACCCTTACCAGCTCTTTGACACCCTCGGGCACCGCATCGGTGTAGGAAAGGTATAGGGGAGTAGAGGGGTGTGTGGACAAGGTTTCAAGCTGGTAGATCCGATTCTCGATAAAATTGGTCAGACGATTGACGTTGCCGGCGACTTGGGCCTCAAGGCGCTCTCCGGCAAGACGTTCAGTCAGCAAGTCCGAGACTGCGGCGTAAAGCGCGCTGAGCACTGCAACCGAACCAACCATCAGTGTCAGGGAGAGAAAAGTGTAACGGCCGACCAGACTGAATCTGGGTTTCATGGCAACCTCAATTTATCATCAGATAGCGATCAGTTGTGGCTCCGCCTCAATCTGACGGCGTATCCTTGGCAAACGTGTTGTTGTAATGACTCAAATTGACTTTCGACAGGCTCGTGGATTTGACATAAGCTTGCAATAGTCACAGATTCGATAACTAAACCGTTACGAAATATTCATCCAGTCCATTGAATTAATCCAACCGCATGTGGCTCCAAGCCCGAAGCTTGGGGTCGTGGGATCACTAAATAGAGGAATGTGATGTCTTATTTCACAATAGCCGGGGTGCAGATGCACGCCCTGCATCATGGCGACAATACTGAAGCCATGCGCCAGCGCATCAATATTCTGATGACGCGCTTTCCCCAGGTTCAGATGGTGATGTTCAGTGAATTGGTAGCCAACGGCGCCTCCACCGAACACGCCCAACCGTTCCCCAGCCCGATGGAAAGCATGTTTTGCGAACTGGCATTGTTGCACCGCATCTGGCTGATACCGGGATCCATGTTCGAGCGTGACGGCGACAGGATCTACAACACATTGTCGGTTATAAACCCTCAGGGCGAGGTGGTGTGTCGTTATCGCAAGATGTTCCCGTTCAGGCCCTACGAACAAGGGGTTGAAGGCGGCAGCGAGTTTGGAGTGTTTGACGTACCGGCAGTTGGCCGGTTCGGGGTCTCGATCTGCTACGACATGTGGTTCCCCGAGACAACCAGAACTCTTGTATCGATGGGCGCAGAAGTGATCCTGCACCCGACCATGACCGATACCGTTGATCGCGATATTGAACTATCCATTGCCCGCACCAACGCAGCCATCAACCAATGCTATTTCTTTGACTTTAATGGCACTGGCGCTATGGGTAACGGTCGGTCGATCGTAGTGGGGCCTTCTGGCGATGTGCTTCATCAGTGCGGTGTCGGCGAGGAGATCGTGCCGGTCGAGGTGGATTTCAATCGCGTCCGTCGCGAGCGTGAGCGCGGCCTTCATGGCCTCGGCCAACCGCTGAAAAGCTTCCGGGATCGCAGCGTGAACTTTTCCCTCTACAGCAGTGAAAACGGATCCAGCCCGTTCCTCGATGCATTGGGGCCATTGGCCAAGCCACTTCGTAACGAGTTCTGAAAATACTCAGGAACGCCCCTCAACAGGAGAGAAAGAAATGAACAAGATAACAAACATTTCTGATATCCGTCGTTATTTCCACAACAATAAAGACCCGGTTTATTTTATCTCCGCAACGAACTTCAACCTGTTGGGCATCGGTGACTGGGTCGGCAACTTCCGGCACATTACTTATATTGACTGCTTTGACGGCCGGCAGAAGAATATCTTCGTGCCCAAAATGAAATTCCCCCGGGATTTCGAAAGCATCGAGGATATTAATAACTACCTTCTTGAGCATAAGGAAGTTATTGATTACCTGCAGTCCCGAGGCGGCAAGGGCACAGCCACCTTCTTGATGTTCAACGAGCATACCGAAGAAATCTGCGAGCAGCTTGGTCTGCGTATCGCCTTCCCGCCGGCGGAATTGCGCTCGCGTATGGATAACAAGATCGAGACAGTGCGGATCGGCAACAAAGTTGGCGTGCCAAGCGTGCCGAATGTCCTGGCCAAGGTGAACAGTTACGCCCATTTGCAGGAAGTAAGCGAGGCGCTCGGCACCGATCTGGTTATCCAGTCGGCTTTCGGTGACTCGGGCCACACCACGTTCTTTGTCTCCAACGAAGATGAGTACTATAAGCACGCCGAAGAAATCGAAGCCGAACCCGAAGTGAAGATCATGAAACGGATCAATTGCAGGGGCTCGGCGATTGAGGCCTGCAGCACCCGCTGCGGCACTGTAGTTGGGCCGCTCATGACGGAATTGGTGGGCTTCAAGGCACTGACGCCCTACAAGGGTGGCTGGTGTGGTAATGAGATGTTTGCCGGCGCCTTCACCCAGGAGGTCAGAGACAAAGCCCGCGAGTATACCTTCAAGTTTGGCGAGGCCCTGCGGGACGAGGGTTATCGCGGGTATTTCGAGCTCGACTTCCTGATCGACATGGATACGGATGAAGTATACCTGGGTGAGCTTAATCCACGGGTCACCGGCGCCAGCTCGCTGACCAACGTAGCGGCGTTCGCCCATTCTGATGTTCCATTGTTTTTGTTCCACCTGTTGGAGTTCTCTGACCAGGACTTCGATATCAATATCGAGGACATCAACGAGCGCTGGTCGAACCCGGACAGCATCGATAGTTGGAGCCAGCTTGTTATCAAGCATACCGATGAGTCGGTGGACCTGCTGACGCAGGCACCCGAGTCAGGCGTCTGGCGTATGTCGGAAGACGGCAGCATTGGCTACGATCACTACAACTATCATCCGCACGCCGCTGAGAGCGAGCAGGAAGCATTTTTCATGCGTATAAGCGGGGTGGGTGATTTCCGCTACGAAGGTGCTGACCTCGGGATACTGATTACCCGCGGACGACTGATGGACGACAACTTCGACCTGACGCCCCGGGCGAAAGCCTGGATCGACGGTATCCGCGGCCAGTTTGCCGGCCAGGCCCTGCAGGACCCGGCTATTGAGGCAGCGGCGGTCGATCATGCCATCGGTGGCAGCAACTTCAAAATACTGTGAACATCGACACGATGAGGGGTGGCAAAACCCCCATCCGCCCCCTTGGGCCGGATGGTCCCGATGTCATGCAGAAACAGCTGATTTTCGAGACAGTGCATGAGCTGGAAGCAGGGCCAAAATGGCGGCGCCTTTTTGACCTCCACTGGCCGGCTTACGAACGCTGGTATTTGTCGGAGACGGAGCGCGAGCGGCCCAGTTATCTTGCCTGTTACAACGCTTTGACCCGGCATATGCCAGAACTGATCCCCACGTATCGGCGGCTGTGCGAGCTTTCCGGCGGTGGTGATCTGTCTTCGAGACTGCTTAGCCTCTATCGGCCACCGGCCTACATAACCGGGTGCTCCCAGGCGGCGTTTGCCGACGCTGACGCTAACGTGCTGGTGCGTAACTACGATTATCCGCCCGAACTCTGTGAAGGCACGATCCTGTCAACCTGCTGGAACGGTCGCCGGGTTATCGCCATGTCGGACTGCCTGGTGGGTGTGCTCGATGGCATTAACGAAAGTGGGCTGTCCGTTTCGTTGGCCTTCGGTGGGCGCACGGCGGTGGGTGACGGGTTTGGCGCGCCGATTATTCTGCGCTACATTCTCGAGTTCTGTGACACGACGCCGGAAGCGGCAGACGTTCTGGCTCGCGTGCCCACACACATGGCTTACAACATCACGGTGACCGACGCGCGTAAGCGCTATATTACCGCCATGATAGGCCCTGACCGTCCGGCATCAATCAAGCGGATTCCGGTGGCGACCAACCACCAGAAGCGGATCGAGTGGTACGCCCATGCCTTGGCTTCGGAGACGCTGATCCGCGAACGACAGCTGTCGATTCTGGTAGACGATCCCGCAACGACCAAAGAGCGACTGATTTCGGCATTTGCAGCGCCGCCCCTGTTTCGAACCGATTATCGGCGCGGCCTCGGAACCATCTACACTGCGGTATATCACCCCAACGAGGGGGTCGCCCAGTACCATTGGCCGGAAAGGTCAATTGAGTTGTCTTTCGAGCATTTTGAAGAGACATTCGTGGACATCCGTTACAACGTTCGTGCCAGCGTCCCTGGATAGCCTTTCGGGACGTGCGAGCACTTTTGCGCTTTGCCGCCAAGCATTGGCGGTTGGTCATAAATCTCGTCTGAAAACTCAGGGACAGAAGGTGAAACCATGAGCGAAATAATAAGAGAGACAGAAACCGCTTACACGGCCTTGGGCTTTTATCACAAGATCAGCCAGCTGCGAGCCGATACCTGGAATGCGTTGAAGCGAGATCTCGGTCGCATTATCAGGATTGACGATGCGGCGGAAGTGAAGTCATTGGCCAAGGCCATCGATATCAAGCTCACCCGCCTGGAAATCATAGAGGACTACCACGCATTCCCGTCCAAGGAGGACTTCGTGCATCTTTGGGCTCTTTTGGGCCGGGGTGATTTCGTTCAATTGGAGAAAGTGGTCAAGCGCCTGGTGCGGACACTGATCAGTGAGTCCTACCGCCGCCGCCACGTCGACCTCAGTGAGAACGATTCGGACTCTGAAGATCTCGAGGCGCTCGACGCCTTGGCACAGTTGCGCCGAGGTCACCCCGCTTCCAATAGCTCGGCTCAGCCTTATTTCGAGGTTCTGAT
The DNA here is from genome assembly GCF_048266785.1 of Marinobacter sp. Lineage (GTDB taxonomy): Bacteria > Pseudomonadota > Gammaproteobacteria > Pseudomonadales > Oleiphilaceae > Marinobacter. The sequence continues at coordinate 135,844 of NZ_JBLWYX010000007.1, read as the reverse complement.
TGTCGATGCGATGTCGCTGCAGGAGGAGGATGTGGTTCGTGAGGCCTTCCACAGCTTGCGCCGTCCGGAAGACAAGTTCATCTATGACACCGTTACCGTTCGAAGCTTTGAAGACGCGCTGATTGCGATCCTTGTCAATCCCAATATCCAGGCCTGCATGATCCGCTACGAATTCCCTTATAAGTCGAAGTACAACCTCAGCACCCTCCGCAATTACCTCGAAGGCCTTTCAGAAAAGGAGCTCGAGTGTAAGACCGAGGCCGAGCGCAGCCTCCTGCTGGGTTCAATGATTGGCGAAATCCGCCCGGAGATTGATCAGTTTCTGGTGACCAGCGGTGATGTGGAAGTAACTGCGAGTGCGGATATCCGGCATTTCAAGCGCATTTTCTACCGCGAAACGGATTACATCGAGCAACACCACACGATCTTGCGAGCGATCGATGATCGCTACCGTACGCCGTTCTTCGATGCCTTGCGCGAATACAGCCGCAAGCCTACCGGCGTATTTCATGCCATGCCGATCTCCCGTGGTAAGTCAGTGACCCGATCCCATTGGGCGGGGCAGATGATCGACTTCTACGGTATAAATATTTTTCTGGCCGAAACGTCGGCCACGTCCGGGGGGCTTGATTCACTGCTACAGCCCTATGGCCCCATCAAAAAAGCCCAGGAGTACGCCGCTCGGGCTTTCGGCTCTCGCCAGAGCTTCTTCGTAACCAACGGTACTTCAACCGCCAACAAGATCGTTGTCCAGGCGCTGGTAAAGCCCCGGGATATTGTGCTGGTTGATCGTGACTGTCATAAATCCCACCACTACGGCATGGTTTTGGCGGGCGCACACGTTGCGTATCTGGACTCCTACCCGCTTAATGACTACTCCATGTATGGCGCCGTGCCACTGCGGGAAATGAAGAAAACACTGCTCAATCTCAAGCACAACGGGCAGCTCAGCAAGGTCAAAATGCTCCTGTTGACCAATTGCACCTTCGATGGTGTGGTCTACAACGTGCGCCGGGTGATGGAGGAGTGCCTGGCCATCAAGCCCGACCTGGTGTTCCTTTGGGATGAAGCCTGGTTTGCCTTTGCGACCTTCAACCCGACCTACCGACCACGTACCGCCATGCATGCCGCTCGGACGTTGCGGGACCGTTACCGCAGCGAAGACTATCAGGCGGAGTACGATGCCTGGAAAGCTGAGTTCGACAAGCTGGACCCGGATGATGACGCTACCTGGCTGGACAATCGCCTGATGCCGGCCCCCGACTCCGTGCGTGTCCGGGCGTATGCGACACACTCGACTCACAAAACCCTGACATCACTGCGTCAAGGGTCGATGATCCATGTCTATGACCAGGATTACCGCCAGAAAGTGGAGGCCTCTTTCCACGAAGCCTACATGACTCACACCTCGACTTCGCCCAATTACCAGATTGTCGCATCCCTGGATGTGGGCCGAATGCAGGCGGAAATGGAAGGCTTCGAACTGGTCCACGCCCAGATTGAGGCGGCACTGACTCTGCGCGAACAGCTTTACACCACCCCGTTGTTGAAAAAATACTTCCAGGTGTTGGTAAATAAGGACATGATTCCGCTGGAGTATCGCCAGTCCGGTGTCGATACCTTCTACGACCCCGTCAGCGGCTGGAACAAGATGGAGGAGGCCTGGGCCCATGACGAGTTTGTGATTGATCCCAGCAGGATTACCATGGCCATCGGGAAAACAGGCATTGATGGTGACACCTTCAAGAACGAATACCTGATGAACCAGTTCGGGATCCAGATCAACAAGACATCCCGCAACACCGTGCTGTTCATGACCAACATCGGAACCAACCGTGGCTCTATCGCCTACCTGCTGGATGTACTGATCAAGCTGGCCAAGAGTTTTGACCGGCGTTGGGAAGAAAGCAGCCGGCCGGAACGCAAGATCATTGAACACAAGGTTAAATCCCTGACTGAGGATTTACCGCCGTTGCCGGATTTCAGTCGCTTTCACGACGCTTTCCGGCCCACCCCGGGCAGTCCCGAAGGCGATATTCGCCGGGCCTACTTCCTCAGTTACGAAGAAGAAAACACCGAGTATCTGCGCTTCGATAATGGCGAACTGCAGAAACAGATGGCCGAGGGGCGAGATGTCGTTTCAGCCAGCTTCGTAATTCCCTATCCGCCGGGCTTCCCCGTGTTGGTGCCGGGGCAGGTTATCAGCGAAGAGATCCTGCATTTCCTGCAGGCGCTGGACGTGACGGAAATTCATGGTTATCGGCCGGAATTGGGGCTTATCGTTTATACAGCCGACGCCTTGGGTCGCACGAAGGACGGTGCGGACTGACGAGCCGCTTTTCTTCCTCAGTTACATTCAGCCAGCTGCATGGCGGGCTGAATGTGCCCCCGATTATAAAAAAATCTCTTCAAGAGACAGTGTGTTGGCGGTAATCCGTTCGGCCCCTGTCGCTGTGATACGCACCGTTTCACTGAAACCGACACCAAACTCGCCTGGCTTGCGCAGGCAGATCGGCAAATGAAACACCATGTTTTCCTCCAGCATCGCTTCGTTATCGGTGGCTATGAACATCGAACCGGCGACCCAGGATGGCGGAAATGCTGCGCCAACCGGATAGCCAAACACGCCGGAGAAAAAGGCACGATCGACGATCGGCGCCAGCGCTGCTTCGCCAGCGCGGGCTGCCGAGGCGAAGCTTGAACCCGCTCGCGCCGCCGACATCACTGCGCTGAGGACGTCAAGACACACCCCATGGAATTCACGAATCTCAGCCGAAGCTTCACCGACTACGGCGGTGCGCATCATCGGCGCGGTATAGCGGCGGCGAACTGCACCGAATTCGGTGAACACCACATCACCGCGAGCAAGCTTGTAACCCGAATGATTGGTATGAATGATGCCGCTGCGCGCGCCGGTCGTCACAATCGGCTGCATACTCATGAATTCGCTGCCTGCCTCCAGCATGGAACTGGCACCGGCACGGGCGATTTCATGGTCGACCACGCCCTCTCGTATCACTGTTGCTGCCGCGTCCAGGCCGGCACCGGTGATAGCTGCGCTTTCGGCCAAATAGATCATTTCGGCGGGGGACTTCACCAGACGAACACGATCGATCAGCGTGCCGAAATCGACAAACCTGGCTGCGTCCAGCTCGTTCTTGAGAGCCATAAGCAACCCCGGTCGGAAGGATCCCGCCCAAGGGCTGAAGCCGATCTTTGGCGCCGGGGTGCCTGCCGTGCGGCGCACCTGCGCGGCCAGCTCGCTACCTACCGCCTCGGGAGCCTGCCATGGGTAGCCGATAACCTCGTCCACGCGGCTTAGATACACGGCAGGACCGATTTCTATGGCCGGCACGAACAGTACGGTTCGATCGGCCGCCACAAGAAGTACGCACTGAACCGAAACCTCGAAGGTGGTGTACCCAGTGAGATAGCACAACTCTCCAGCTTCGGTCAGCAGTAACAGGTCAAGCCCGGCTTTAGCCATTCCCCGGCGAATCGAGGCGAGTCGTGCCTCGTATTCATTCGGCTCGAATGCCAGTACGGGCTCGGGGAACTGGCTCTGCAGTTTTTCGCGGTAGGTGCGGTAATCCATTGGTTAATTGCTCGCTGTTCCGGGAACCAGTCTTCATTAAGCACCTATACATTCCCGGTATGCAAGGATGAAGGTTCAAGCCCCCGCAATCACCGACCCGGATACGGGAAACCACTGCAAGTGAGACCCGCGGTGTTTTTGATGATTTTTTGGTCAGAGTTGGTATTGTGGAACAAAAGCGCACGCTGGCTATGTTGCATCAACCATCGAAATGAACCGGATCGCGCGCAAGGGGCATTATGAGTGACGCAGAAACCAGAGAGTGCGAACGTCTTGCCTTTGTAGCAGGTAGAGATGGTGTACCCGCTGCCTTGGCATTTGCACAGCAAGGTTTTCGGCAGTATACCGCCGCGCTTCGTGAGGCGGAATCTGGCGGTAATCAGTATGGCGCAGCTTACGCAGACAGCCTGAACGCTTCGCTTATTGTTTATAAGTCTTACATTTCAAGAAATGAATAAGCCGTTAAACGGTGACATCGGAAACTTCCGAATAACGCGACCAAGGTTGGTAGCGCTATTCGGGAGCGATTCTATCTGATTGATACAAAATGTTTTTGTGCGAGTCGAACCTCAGAACTGAAACCGTGGGAACAGGATATCGCGCTCGAGATAGATCTGTTCCGATATACTGAAGTCCAGGCTTTTCAGTTCATCATACAGCCTGCGCCAGGAACGACAGGCGGCTTCCGGGGCTTTGTAGTGATTGGTTAATTCTCTCAGCCCCCGAAGTTGCAATTTGATAGCATCGTGCTCTTCATTCATCTGGCCAATGGGTGTTTCCGGCATTGGGGGCTTATCGTGCTTCATGCGGGAGAGTACATGGGCTTCTTCCCGTTTGATGTGATCGGTCAGAGTTTGCTCGAGTTGCTTTACCGCGCGAGTAATTCCCTGGGGTACGTCCGGGCTGGCCCGGTGCACGGCCTCGATTTTCCTGGCCAGCCGATGCAATGCCGGCAGTTGTTCAAGGTGAGCGGCGTCATACTCCGTCTGCAGGAGTTCCAGTAACGTGTCTGTTTCCATATCCTCCAGCGGTTTGTGCTCCAGACATACATCGAAGAGCTGCCTGCACAGAGTTTTTCCTGGTACTCCCGCTTGCGCTGCAGCCTCCTGCACGGTTTTGTCGCGATCAGTGCTCACATTGAGGCTGTAGCTCTGAAACACTGTGTATGTTTCAGGGCACTGTTTGATCATGCTGCCAATGGTGGTTTCGTTGCAGTTTCCAAGAACGCTTTGGTATCTCATGGCACACCTCCCATCTACTGTTAAATAGTATAATAGATGAATGTTTAAGGATTGCAATGAGAATGAGAGCTATTGCTGAGGTTTTTTGTTACTTCAGAATCCGTTCGGAACCTGAACCCTGCCAGACCCGCATCTTCTCCCGCGCCTCGCTCATGGCCATCCACTGATAAGCTGGCTGGTTTGCGCCGCGGCCATACTCGCCGATGAATGGTGTCATGGGGCCGAAGAACGCAAGCCATTTTTCCAGCCGGACAATCCATTTCAACTGACGACGCTGGGCCGGCTTGAGAAATGTGCTCAGCAGGCTGCCCAGCAAGTTAAAGTAGGCAGGCAATGTGTGTTCAGGGCCCAAAAGGGGATGCTTGGCTTGGGATACAAGAGCGCCCTGATCCGCAAGTTGCTTGCCCAGTTCCCGGTAACCGTCTGTCAGCTCGCTTTCTACCGGGCACAACGGGTCTTCCAGCCATAGCCCGACTCGTGCCTGTTTCAGGGTTTCCAGGCGTGAGGGCGCCATTTCCAGTTGCCAGCATCGGCTATCAACCGGTTTTGGTCCGGCAATGACCTTTAACAGGAGCTCCAGGTCTCGGGCGTTCCGGGCCAGAGGGCCACCTTCTGCAAGATCCGGTTGTGATTGGGTGCCCGGCGGCCCGGGAATGTGGCCGCGAAAAGACACCAGCGTTCGTGAGGGTTTATGCCCGAAAACTCCGCAAAAGTGCGCGGGAATACGAATTGAGCCTGCCAGGTCACTGCCCACCTCCAGCGGTGTCATGCCTGCCGCGAGCGCCGCTGCTGCGCCCCCGGACGAGCCGCCTGGAGTGTGATCGGGATTGCGGGGTTGTTGGTTACGCCAAACAGTTTGTTATAACTTTGCAGGTCGGTGGCGTAAACCGGAACGTTGGTTTTGCCCAGAATAATGGCACCGGCATCTTCCAGGCGCTGCACCACGTCCGCATGGCGCTCAGGCTTATAATCTCGCAGCGCGCTGGCACCAGCGGTGCACGTCATTCCGGCAACTTCCCAGGTATCTTTCAGTGTGAGGGGCAGGCCGTGCAAGGGGCCTGTTTCAGTTCCGGACGAACGCTTTCGGTCAGCCTCCAGTGCCTCTTCAAGTACGCGCGTTTCATCGAGGGTAACGATCGCATTAACTGCCGGGTTGTGCTCTCGGATTCGCGCGAGCAGGGCGATAACAAGCTGCTCGCTGGTCAGGGTGCCGGCTTCAAGTTGTTTCAGCAGTTCATGGGCTGGCTGGTAGTGCAGTTCGTCCATTTGATGTCTCTGTGATTTTTTTATTAGTTCCGGGCCAGCGGTGCTCTCGGGCCGCAGGCCTATGGAAGCTGCTCACGCCAACGCTTTACCTTCACCTGGCCTTTAATGGCATCAATAACTTCGATGATCAGGGCAATCAGTGCCTCGTTTCGCCTTTCATCGGTATCTGGTTCACCTGGCCCGCGTATAAACGCGTTTACTATGTCCTCGATAAACGCATGGTTTGAAGAAGAGGCCAGGTCTTCCAGAATCTGTTGAATAACGTTGGCAACAATATCACCCACCGCATCTTCAAGAGTCTCCTGAATGGTTGAGCCCACAACGGGCAGGTAATTCAGCCGCGACAATTCCACGTTCTGTTTCAGCGCGTGATTAACCCTGTCTTCCAGATAACTTCTCAGTGCACCACGGTTGGGGACATAGCCTTCCTTTGCTGCCTGGGCGACTCGCTGGGAGATCCATCCAGACAACATCTCTCGTCGCGGGTACAGAATATCGTTCTGGATTTTCTCAAAAAGAGGAGATCCCAGCTTTATTTCGTGCTGCACGCCGCTCAGGACCTTGGCCACGATACGGTCGGACAGTTCTTCCATAAAGGCTTCGTAGTAGAAGTTTACGAAACGATAGAGCCCGGTGCCGGTAACATCGATTATCTTGTATTGATGCAGGCGGTACACAATGGAAATAACCCGCAAGATTCGCAAGAACCGCAGGCTGCCAACGGGTATACACCCGATCACATCATACCAGTGGATAAAGGGATAGAAGTACCAGCGGTCGTACACTTTGGCCCTGATTGCATAGCCCCAGCGCACGAAAAACTCTGACAGGAAGACCGCCACGAACATCGCGTCGTACAGAATGAAGTTTTCATGAATGGGGTTATAGGCAGTCTGAAATGCAGGAAGATGCTCTTTCAGCACGTTCTGGATAGCGACGAAGTTATAGATGGAGTCCCAGATAATGAGGGCGAGGTTGATGATGAGCAGCCCCAGCATCAGGAAGTCGATAATGAACCAGGTGAGCTGGTGGCTGGACTTCAGGTTCTCGCGGTTAATTTTCAGCATTCGCTGGTATCCGTCCTCTGTGGTGTAATAACGGTCGCAGATGTTTCGACAGGTTAGCGTATTTGGGCCAGGCCGACGACTTGTCAGGGGCGCAGATTAACTTGACCGGCTGGTATTAAACTCTCACGCTTGAGCGACAACCACCTCCAATTACGACCAACACTGAAACCACCGGATGCAACCATTTGATCACATTTTGAAATCGGGCCGAATCCGGCTTCTGGGCCTGCTGCTTTTCTTGTGGTCATCCTTTAGCGTGGCCGAGCAAGTAGAGGTCCGTGTAAAAGGTGATTTCCCGGAGCTTCAAAAAAATGCCGAGGCATTCATTGGCGAGGTGGAGGGCCGAAGTGCTGACAATCTTCGTCGTTATGCCTCGACGGCTGTCAGCCAGGCCAGCAAAGCACTACGGGCGCTGGGCTATTACAGCCCGGTCGTGGACTGGAAGGTTGAAGAAGCTGACACAGAAAAAACGGCCAAGCTGATTCTTGAAATTACGCCGGGTGATCCGGTGCGGGTCAAGTCCCGAACCGTTGATATCCGCGGCCCTGCTGCCTCTGACTCGCGCTTCAGAGATAACCTGCCGGTTCACCCCGCAGAAGGCGATATTCTGAACCATGGCGACTACACCAACCTTCGGAACACACTTCAGACCCGGGCACGGCGCCGCGGATACTTTGACGGTCGCCTTGTTACCCGCACCCTCGAAGTGGATCCGGAAGCGCTGAGCGCTAATATTGTTCTGGTGTTTGAAAGCGGTGATCGCTATCGGCTGGGAGAGGTCACGTTTGAAGAAGGGCACTGGTTTGAAAACAGCCTTCTTCAGGAGTTCGTGACCTTTGAGCCGGGCATTCCCTACCATGCGGACGAAATTGCAAAGCTGAACAGCGATCTCTTGGGCAGCGGTTATTTCTCGGGGGTGGACATAGACGCCGTGCCGGGGAACGCTGAAAAGGGTGTGATTCCGGTGCGAATAGGCCTGACCCGAAGAGATCCCCGGTCTTTAGCCGCCGGTCTCGGCTTTTCAACGGATGTCGGGCCGCGTTTTCGGGGTACTTGGCGGGAGCACTGGATCAACCCGATGGGGCACAAACGCGGGGCTGAAACAGAGCTTTCGGGGCCCAGGCAGAACATCAGTACCTGGTATGAACTGCCGCTGGATCCACCCATGACAGACGCGATCCGGTTAACGGCAGGTTATCAGCGCGAAGATATCGAGAACGTTGAATCCGAGCAGTTGACGTTTGGGCAGCAGTGGCAGCACCAGCTGGACAGTGGCTGGCTGCAGGTGTTGTCAATACGCTGGGATGGCGAGCGCTACAATATTGGTGATGATGAAAAAGGGACAAGTTCACTGCTGCTTCCAGGTGTGGGTTATTCCAAACTACACGCTGATTCGCCGTTGGATCCCTCCAAGGGTTACCGTTTACAGATTGATGTAAGCGGTTCTCACAGGGCGGCTTTGTCGAGTGTGGATATTCTGCATGTGAACGCCATTGCCAGGGGGCTGTTCACACTTGGCGGCAGGCACCGCTTCCTGTCCCGCGTTCAGATTGGCGGCGTGGGGACAAACCGGTTTGAAGACGTACCGCCATCCCTGCGTTTCTTTGCCGGTGGTGACCAGAGTGTGCGTGGTTATGCCTACCAGTCTTTATCGCCGGAGAATGACAATGGTGTTCCGGTCGGCGGACGATACACCTTGGTGGGCAGTGCGGAATACCAGTACCAGTTTGCTGACAGATGGCGTTCCGCAATGTTTATAGACCACGGCAACGCCGTTAACGATCTGTTCGATCCCTTGGCCACCGGTGTGGGCGTCGGTATTCGTTGGATAAGCCCGCTTGGGCCTTTGCGCCTGGACATCGCCAAAGGCCTGGACACCGAGCTTGGCGGCGAGTGGCGGATCCACTTTTCAATGGGGCCGGAGTTATGACGGAGCGTATCCGGTTCTGGTTGCTGCTGCTTCTCGGGCTGCTCGTACTTTTGCCTGTTGTTCTGGTCTCAGCGATCTTGCTGGCGCTGCGATCCGAAACAGGAACCGCCTGGGTGATTGATCAGGTACCCGGGCTGGAAGTAACCAACGATCAAGGCTCGCTGTTTGGAACCTGGCAGGCGGATCGTCTGCAGTGGCGAGGTTACGGTGTTGACGTGTTGGTTGAGTCTCCGCTTATAGACTGGTCGCCGTCCTGTCTTTTTGATCTGCAGCTCTGCCTTGAGACCCTGCACCTGGAGCAATTGGACGTTAACGTACAACCGTCTGCAGAAGAACAAGGCCCGGCCGCGGATATCAGACTGCCCGGGGTTGAGTTACCACTGGGGCTGAGAGTCACCGATGTAAGGTTGGGCACATTCACCTTCAATGGCAGCAAGGTATGGGACAGGTTTGAGCTTGATGCGAGCGGTTCCGGGACCGACTGGGAACTTGACCGGGTCTACTATCAGCTCGACGATTATACCGTAGTGGCGTCTGGCCGCGTGGAGACGCGACGGGACTGGCCGGTTAATCTTGAGGTGAGTGCTGTTTTGCCGCCACCCTATGGCGATAGCTGGACAATGGATCTGGCGCTTTCAGGCAGCGTTCGGGATCTGGCGCTTGCGGGCCAGAGCCGTGGTTATCTTGACGCCGAGCTGGACGGTAAAGTGGAACCGCTGGCGTCGAACCTGCCAGCACGCTTGCGAGTTACCTCTAAAACGTTCAAAGCTGCAGAAGCGGTGCCGGAAACCCTGGTGCTGAAAAACTGGTTTGTGGAGGCCAAGGGCAGCCTGCAAGACGGATTCAGGACCGAAGGGCAGGCCACACTGCCGGGCACTGAAGGGCCGGTTGAGCTGACACTTGCGGGCTTGATTACAACCACCGGCGCCCGGGATATCCGGCTGAAGCTCTCCGCCAGGGATCAGGCAGAGAAAGGCAAGGCAGGCGCGTCACCCAAAACCTTGGTCGTCACCGGCAATACGCAGTGGCAGGATGGCCTGAGTGCGGAGGCGGAGTTGCAGTTGCGACAGTTCCCATGGCATTCGCTGGTGCCCGGAATGGAAGCGCCGCCCGTTGCGATTCGCAAGCTGGACGGCGATGTATCCTGGCGTGAAGGGCGCTATCAAGCCAACCTGACTGCCGAAGTGGACGGACCCCAAGGTAGCGCAGAGTTGTCTACGGTGATTGATGGCGATACCGGAGAGGCCAGGATGACAGAGCTTTCAGCGGTAACGGGCGCAGGTTCTCTCTCGGGTGAGGGTGCCGTGAGGTTCTCCGGTCCGCTGAGCTGGCAGGCGGCTCTTGAGCTCGAAGATTTCAACCCTGGGTACTGGGTGCCGGTGCTTGAGGCCAAGCTCAGTGGCCAAGTGACTTCAGAGGGTGAACTTACTGACGGGCCGGTTCCGGCAATGCAGGCCAGCTGGGACCTGGAGGGCCAGTGGCGGTCCAGTCCTACGGTGATTGCGGGCCGGATTGATACGTTGACCGGTGATTGGGTTGTCCCTGAACTGAAGTTGGTTATCGGAGACAATCGTCTCGAAGGCAGCGGTAAATGGGGCAAGGCGTTACAGGCCACCCTGGATCTCAAGTTGCCCGACCCGGAAGAGATTCTGCCGGGACTGGGCGGACAGGCTGACCTGCAGCTCACGCTGAGAGGAACACCCGATGACCCCCTTGGTGAATTGACGGCGAATGCCGATAGGTTGCGTTGGCAGGACCTTCTGGTCGTGGAGTCGCTGAGCCTCGATGCCCGGCTGGATTCGGGATTCCGACTTGGTAGCGAACTACAGAGCAAAGGTATTACTGTTGCAGGGCAAAATTTCGATTCGCTCAACGTCAATGCTCAGGGCACCCAGGGCGACCACGAAATTGCTATTGATGCGCAGCACGAAGAGGCGGGGGTGCAGCTGGTTTTCCAGGGATCTGCGGGTGAAGCCTGGGCAAGCTGGCAAGGTGAAGTTACGCGCGGCCTTATTGATGTGCCCGGACAGCAGCAAAACTGGGTGCTGGAATCTCCCGCCGAGCTAACGTTTAGAGAGAATGGCGAACTCAGTTTTGCGGCCCACTGTTGGCGCTGGCGACAAAGCTCTGTTTGTGCCGACGACCAGACCCTTCTGCCCGAGCCGAATATTGCCTACCGTATCGACAATTTTCCTGCCGCTGCTTTGGCGCCGATTCTGCCAGAGACGTTACGGTGGAACTCAAGCATCAGTGGCGAAATTGATTTCACTTCCACCGGTAAAGGCTCCGATGGCCGGATAGCCCTTGATGCCGGCGAGGGCCGGTTTGAGCTCCTGTTGGATGGCGAGTGGGAACCCCTGAGTTACGAGACCTTGACGACAGAGCTGGAGCTCAAGCCTGAGCAGGCGGATCTCGCGGTGCGGCTGTCTGGCCCCGAGCTTGGCAAGCTCTCGGTAGATATGACGCTCGATCCGATGGCCGAAGGCCGCCCGGTTGAGGGAAAGTTCAAGCTGGAAGGTCTTGATATTGCCTTGGCAGGCCTGTTCACCGGGCTTGAAGAGGTGGCTGGGGAAGTTAACGGCGAAGGTAGCATATCCGGACCCTTGATGAAGCCAGCACTGAGTGGGGAGATCGCGTTAACCAACGGTCGGGTAGTGGACCCTCGCTTACCTTTGCCTCTGGAGGAAGTGGTCGTCAGCGTTGAGCTTGACGGGTATTCCGCGGATATTCGTGGCCGGATCAGCAGCAACGCTCGTAGCGAGGCTCTGATTCGTGGCCGCTTGGACTGGCAGAATGCGCCAGGCGGAGAAATTCGCATTACCGGTGACAGGCTGCCATTCAGCATCGAGCCATACGCCCAACTGGAGGTAGCGCCAGATCTGACCATCGCATTCCGTGAAGGTGAGTTGAGTGTAGGGGGGCGAATCGAAGTGCCTCGTGGTGATATTAAAATAAAAGGGCTGCCGGCGCAGGCTGTTTCCGTGTCCGAAGACGAAGTGATCGTTGGGGTAGAGCAGGAGGAGCCTCTGATCCGGTCTCTGGATATGGATGTCACGGTTGTTGTAGGCGAGGACCGGGTGAGTTTTGTTGCGTTCGGCGTGACGGGCGATCTGGAGGGTACCCTAAGGATCGGTAACGACATGGATACCCGGGGCACCCTGCAGCTGGTGAAGGGTCAATACGAGGCTTATGGGCAGGAACTTGAATTGCGCCGTGCCCGGCTGCTATTCGTTGGCAGTCTGGTACAGCCATACCTGGATATTGAGGCTGTCCGGCAGGTGGACACGGTTGTCGCCGGTATTCGCCTGAGTGGTCCGGTTCAGTCTCCCACCACTGAGGTGTTCTCCAGCCCGGATATGCCACAGGCAGATGCTTTGTCTTATGTGATTCTTGGTCGTGCTCCAGGAGGGCAGGCTGATGACGGGCAGATGGGCCGTGCGGCCATTTCGCTGGGGCTGACCCAGGTTAATAAGGTGACGGGTCAAATTGGCGAGGATTTTGGTATCCGCGAGTTAACGCTGGAGGCTGAAGGTAGCGGAGACCAGACATCGGTTGTAGCCAGCGGTTACCTGAGCGAGGATCTCAGTATCCGCTACGGAGTGGGTATCTTCGAGCCGATCAGCACCGTGGCGCTGCGTTACGATCTGGGTAAGTACTTTTACCTTGAAGCTGCCAGCGGACTGGCAGCTTCTCTGGATATCTTTTACACCCGGGATTTCTGAGTTCAGTCCAGCTCAAAGGTTGCGTTCACGGATGCGTTGATTTCCCGCTCACCAACGCTTGAGACGGTGTCGGCGCCTCGTGCTTCAGCGGACATCATCATCGGCATGGGCCGGTGGCCGCCGTTGACGTTGAGCGTGACCACATCGCCGCAGCTCTGGTTCATCTGCTGCGCAACAAACTCGCAACGGGATTTTGCATCGGCGAGCGCCAAAGCCAGCGCTTCCCGTTCCATACGGGTTTCCTGTGAATGGAAAAACTGATGTGGCCCGAGATTGTAGTTTAGCCCGAGTGCCTGGGCCTGCTGCAGGATCGGGTTCAACAGAGCCAGATCCGTGATGGTAAAGCTGACGGTCTGTGAGGCGATCGCCCGTTTTTCCGGCTCATCCTCCCGGGTTTTCATAGGCAGTGCGCGTTTGTACAGATTCACAGACGCATCTGCGTAATCCTTAAGTTGTGATATGTATTCGCTGATCCCCTCGCGCCATTGCGCCATCATTGATGCCACCTGCTCGGTGGCTTTGCTGGGCAACTCGTGCTCCGCGCTGGCGGTGAACGTCAGGCGTGCACTGTCCGGCTCATAGTGAACGCTGCCCTCGCCGGTGAGAGTGACTTCGCCGGCCATGGCCAAACCAGGTACCAGCAGTGGTAATGCCCACAGGGCGTGGGTTTTTCGGCTCTTTCTGACCATACAAATCTCCTCCCGGAAGTCGGGTTCAACATCAGGTTTGACGGGATGCAGGCTCCAGCCGGGCCAATTTGAATGACAGGGCTGCCTGAACGAATTCGCGGAAAATTCGCCGGTGGCCACTGTGATAGAGCAAGTATTCGGGATGCCATTGCAGGCCCATAAGCCACTGGCCCCGGGTGCTTTCGATGGCCTGGACGAACAGGTCATTATCTACCGCAGTCACCTGAAGGTTTTTTCCTAGGCGCTTTATGGTCTGGCTATGTATACGGTTGGCGCCAATGACTGGAGCCCGCATAAGCTGTCCCAGCAGGCTGGTGTTCACTAGGCGAACGGTTTGCATTGGCAACAACAGTGGTCGGTGTCGGGTATTCACCCTGAGCGGGGTGACGTTTTGGCACAGGGACCCACCGTGAAACACATTGATGAACTGTGCGCCCCTGCAGATGCCCAGCACGGGAATTCCGATAGTCTCCGCCTGTTCAAGCAGTAGCTGATCTGTCGTATCACGTGCCCGATCATAACGGGCACTGACCTGAGGTTCCTGGCCATAACGTTCGGGATGGACATGGGTGCCCCCCGAAAGTACCAACCCGTCCAACAGCGAAACATCCACTCGGCTGCCGGGCCGGATGTAATAGGGCCGTGCGCCCTGGAGCCTGAGCCCAAAGCTGATCAGTTGCTGCGCAACGCGCTTACGGGCCGGGCCGCTGATGCCAATTGTCAGGCCAGGCAGGTTGTCATCAGTAGGGTGCTGTTCAGACATAGCCTTTGCTGCGCAGCCATTTTTCTGAAGTTGCCTGCCAGCTGTGTGTCAGGTTTCGCAAGCTGATTTTTCGGCTTTCACGGAACAAGGCGCGAAGCTCAGCCAGATCGCCCGCGTGGTTTGCGAGCTGCTCTACCACGACCCAATCATTCCATACACTCGAAAAGTGCCATTCCGGGTTGTCGATATCACAGTCCGGCAGCCGATAATGCAGTGTGGGCCGGCTTTTGATGCGCGGATCTTCCACATACTGGTCGAGAAGTGGCTTGTCCAGGTGCGCAAACAGCGGCAACAGATCGAGAGCGCGATTCCGGGTCGGGTTGGTATCCAGGTAATCCACCATCATCTGGTGCTGATCCGGTGCGTAGTCGTCGGCCATGAGCAAGTCTGTGTAACGGCTGCTCCAGGGCTCAATATACGTTGTGAATTTTCTGCTGATATCCAGCTGGTGTCGGGCTTTAAGCCAGTCATAAAGTGCTGCAAACGCTTGGTAGTAGCGAATGAGGGTTGCTGTTTCGAGGTCGGGCAGCTCTGGATTCAACTGCAAACCGAATGCGAAATAGATAGCGTCTCTGCTACCCAGTGCGCCAGCTTTGCGCAAGCTGTCGACCAGAACCTCTATATGCTCCAGCTGCGAGAAGCGCATCGGTGGGCTGATAATTTCCAGCGGCACAATGCGTTCAGCTGCCGCATCTATAACTTCCATCGCTTGCCCGCCGAGCTCCCGGATGGACTGAGGCAGCCGTTCATCCTCAAGCGCGAGTTCCTTGACGGGGTCTGAATCCAGTTCGATAACGAAGCTTCCCAGGGGCGTTTCCAACCTGCTCACGTAGCGGGACTCGAGTACTGCCTTTCCGCCAAGCAGTTCTGCCGCCAGATTTACAAGCTGCTCGTAGCCCAGCCCTGACAATTCTATTTCCACGCCCACACGGCGCTCTTTCCCGGCAGTGGTATTGAGTATGTCTGGCATCTTGCAGGAGGTGGCTTGGTTCATAAGGCTCACTGGTGATAAGTGTTAGATGTTTCTACTTTATCACACTAGCGTGACCGCCTTTGTTAAGGGGTTGCAAGAAAATGGGTCACCTGACTTTACACTGGATAAAACACTGTATATAGTCAAAACACTGTATAAACAAACAGGCTGGCTGGCACACTGTAAACGCCGGCAGATATCGGGCCCAGCATGTATAAGCACTGCATGCAGCAAGCGGAGCAGCGCAATAATGAAGCTGACAGCAAGACAGACTCAGGTACTGGAGATTATTCGTCGATCCGTGGATGAAACCGGCTACCCACCGACGCGTGCGGAGATCGCAGCGGAGCTGGGGTTTCGCTCGGCGAACGCTGCTGAAGAGCACCTGCGTGCGCTGGCGCGGAAGGGCGCTATCGAGATGGTGCCGGGCGCCAGCCGAGGTATTCGTCTTCCGGAAGTTGCTGAAGATCCGGGGCTACCGGTCATTGGTCAGGTAGCGGCGGGCAGTCCGATCCTGGCTCAAGAGCATATTGAGGATCATTGCACGCTGAAACCTGAGTTCTTTTCGCCTTCAGCTGATTACCTGCTTCGGGTCAGGGGAATGAGCATGAAGGATATCGGCATTCTTGATGGCGACCTTCTGGCAGTTCACAGCACCCAGGATGTTCGTAACGGTCAGGTTGTCGTTGCCCGAGTGGGCGACGAAGTGACGGTCAAGCGCTTCCGGAAAGAAGGTTCGAAGGTTTACCTGATGGCCGAAAATGAAGAGTTTGCGCCAATAGAAGTCGACCTCAAAGAGCAGGAACTGTTCATTGAAGGGTTGGGTGTAGGTGTCATCCGGCGCTCTGATCTGCATTGATCAGGCTGGTATAACCACAGACGCATTGCAAAACGGGTGAATTATGGAACAACTTAGCTTCAATCAGAACATGGCGTGGCAGCAAGGTATGTTGCCTTGCTCACCTTCTCTACCTAACCCGGCGCCGGAGTACACCACCCGGAAACAGCGCACCGTCATTCGAGCCCGGCCGAAACCGGATGTTGCGGATACCGCCCCGGCTGGCAACGTTACGGAAATCATTCTGCCAGAAGGCCAGGTGGAAAACTTTCAGTTATTGCTACCGATGCTGACGCAGCTGAATCAGGAAAAGCGCTGGCTGGCATGGATTGATCCTCCCCAGGCGCTGGTGAGCAAATGGCAAAAAATGCACGGTATTGTTGCGGGAGAGCTTCTGGTTTTGCGCTCCACCGCAGAATACCCGGCTCGTCAGCTCGCGGAAAGAGCTTTGAGCGCAGGTACCTGTCATGCGGTGGTTATGTGGACACGTAAACTGGGTAAGGCAGCCTTTGATTCCCTGCAGAAGGCAGCGGCTGAAGGCAATAGCCACGGCGTCGTGCTCAGGCAGCGTTGAGTATTGCTTTTAGTGCAAAGTGTAAGCGGGCTGAGCGTCTGAAACGTCCAGCTCGTCATCGTCCCAGTCAATATCGTGAGTAACGCTTCCAGCCACTTCTATTCCTGCAGCAATCATCGCCTTGGCGACAGACATATCCCGATCTTCCATCATCTCACGGGCTTCGGTTGAAAACGAAATTCTGACCAGTGGCTCACTGTCATCGTCGATGCGCCGCAGGGCGTAGTCGCCGTTGCTTAATTGTACAATCTCGAAAAACGATGGTGACATTTCATTAACCTTTTAGTATTGAAAACCGGAAGTGACGGCGCAGGGTGATCACCACTCGCCGTGTTGTTCTTCCAGGTTGTCGGCAAACATTTTCATGGCGTTCAAAGTTTTCGCAAGCACTTGGGCAGAGCGGTCTGGCCCGGCCTCTGCAGATACGGCAATGATGTTCTCTGCATTAACTGTCTTCCGTGCCGCCGGTGGCCTGCTTTGTGCGCTTTCGAGCTGGTCGAGGTAGTTCCACCAGCTTCCCGCTGCTTGCTCAAGAGCTCTTAGCTGGCCAGTTTCAGGGGCTTGCTCACCAATCAGGCTTGCAAGTTCTGCCACAGACGAAGGCTCCTCTGAGCGCTTCTGGTAAAACCGGGCAATCATCACCAGCAAGAGCCGCCTTGCTCTCAGCAGGAGCTCTATGGAGCCCTGGGTAACGGCTTCCTTCTGCAGTTTCCGCACAGGCGCATGAACCGGATTGCTGCTATCAACTGGCGGCTCCGGTGTTTCAAGAAGCGTTTTTGCCAGAAACAGCTTTTGTGAGACCAGCGAGTACCATTGTGATGCCATTAACAGTGCCTGTCGTGCATTGGGGAAGCCTCTGAAAACTCCCTGCTGCGGAGATTTAACCGAGGATTCCAGTCTGAAACCAGCCAATTAAATTAATCTGCCATCATAGCATTTCAGCCCAAAGATTTCTTTACCTCTTCCGTCCAACTCCTGAGTGACAATAAAAAACAAACATTCACTTGAAACGGGCGTTTTAATTTGGGAAAAAGCACCCCCTGATTTTGGGTTTTCTGGATTGTCTGGAGGTGTTGGAAATGCGGGGCCATATTGTGGCATGCGTTGTCAGGAGTCTCGATAGTTCAAGCGGAACGGCTGAAACAGGATTTGACTCCGGTCGGTGCTGAACGTAAAGGCAATGCTTCCGGCAGCATTCCCGAGTGGACTGGTGGGTTGACCGAGCCGCCCGTCAGCTGGCGCAAGGGCGAGATTGAGGTCGATCCCTTTCCTCAGGATGAGGCGCTGTTCGTGATCACTGCAGACAATATGCATCTTTACAAAGACCGTCTTTCGGACGGCGCGACTAAAATGCTGACCCAGTATGGTCCGGACTTTTTCATGCCGGTTTACCCGACCCGTCGCACTGCCGCGTTTCCCCAGCATGTGTACGACAGGTACTATGAGAATGCCCTGAGTGCAGAAGTGCTGGACAACGGAAATGGTGTGCGCGACACCATTATGACGAGCCCGTTCCCGATACCGGAAAGCGGGCTTGAAGTGATCTGGAACCACATTCTGCGTTATCGCGGTGAAGAGGTGGCGTTCCGCAGCGCGTCCGCGACGCCGCAAATGGACGGCTCTTTCAACCCGGTAGTCAATCATTACGATTATTATTTTGCTTACAGCAAGCGAGACACTGAGCTTGCTGATATTGATAACAAGATTTTTTACCTCAAGACCGATACGATTTCGCCCACTGCGCTGGCGGGCACCATCACGCTTGTTCACGAAACACTTGATCAGGTTCGCTCGCCCCGCCTGGCCTGGCGTTATGATTCGGGCTCCCGGCGCCTGAGGCGTTCTCCGAATCTGACCTACGAGACGGATCTGCCAAACTCTTCGTCCTTGCGCTCGGTTGACCAGAAAGATATGTATAACGGCGCTCCGAATCAGTATGACTGGGTTCTGCAAGGCAAGCGTGAAGTTTTTGTTCCCTATAACGCATACAAGTTACACGACCGGTCGGTTCGGCCTGATGATGTTATTCGTGCAGGCCACATCAACCAGGAACTCACCCGTTATGAGTTGCATCGGGTGTGGGTGGTAGAGGCGAAGCGCCGCACTGGCATCGGGCACATCTACGATCGTCGTGTGTTCTATGTGGATGAAGACAGTTGGCAGATCCTGATGTCCGAGGAGTATGACGACGCCGGGAATTTATGGCGGGTTTCCGAGGCCCATAACATCAGCTATTACAATGAGCCGGTGTTCTGGACTACCATGGAGATGACTTACGACCTGAAGGCGAAGCGCTACTATATTGACGGCCTGGACAACGGTTTTCCAGCCTACGATTTTAACCCCGGATTTCGCGGCAGTGAGTTTACAGCTTCCTCTGCGAGAAGGGCTGCGCGCCGCTGATGGCAAGCATTGGTGTGAGGTGCTGGCAATCGTCGGCACCTCGATCCTGGTCGTTCGTTGTTCATCCCTATTGTGCAAGGAGAAAACGTCATAGCCGACTCTCAAGATACTTCCCGTTCTCAACTTCAGCCCGGTCTGGCAAATTTCGATCAGCTAATGGCCGATCTCGGTCGCGCTCTGGCCGATCAGGACTGGGACGGTCTGGTTAACCTCAATGTCCGGGTAAAGCCTTGCACAGAATCTCTGATAGTCGCACTGGAGGCTGGGCAAGTTGCGCCGGAGCCGGTCCGGACCCGACTTGAAGAATTGCGTCAGTTTTTGGACGCAGCTGGCGAAGGTGCCACTCGAGCCAAGGCACAAGCGGAGCAGGCGCTGAAAGGCGTGAATCGTAACCGTAGCGCTGCCAAGGCGTATCAAAATATTTCAACTCCTTGGTCTAAATAGCGTCATAAAATTGACTCTTTCGGCTTTACCGTCTTAAATACCGCACAAATCCCCAAAGAGATTCTGGTGAATGTCGAAAAATAACAAGGTTCTGGTGCTGAGTGAGGACGAATCGAAGCGCCGGGACATGATGACGATTCTGGAGTTCATTGGCGAGGAGCAGGTTGTTGCAGGTGATGATGCCCTGGCACTCCTCGAATCCGGAGATGAAGAGAGCCTGGCGGATATTTCCGTTGCAGTGGTAAATGGCGGGGATTCGGGTGTCGCAAGGACGATCGAATCGGTGTGCAAGGCGGTTCAGGGTGTTCCTTTCCTGATTGTGGGTAATCCAGAACTCAAAGGCCTTGCGGAGCCGGATGCCGCTCGCATTATTGCGCGCATGGAATGGCCTATGAATTACACCAAGTTTGTGGACTCGCTCTATCGCGCCCAGATTTTTGTGGACCAATTCCGTCGTTCAACAGAGCGTGGACAGCAACGAGGCTTGCAGCTGTTCCGCAGTCTGGTGGGGACAAGTCGCAAAGTTCAGCAAGTTCGTCAGTTGATGGAGCAGGTGGCAGACAAGGACGTGAGCGTTCTGATTACAGGGCCGTCCGGGACTGGCAAAGAAGTTGTTGCGCGCAATCTGCACTACCATTCTTCACGCCGCGACAAGCCGTTTGTGCCCGTCAACTGTGGTGCCATACCTGCAGAGCTGCTGGAGAGTGAACTTTTTGGTCATGAAAAAGGCGCTTTCACAGGTGCGATTACCGCTCGCGTTGGGCGTTTCGAGCTAGCAGAGGGCGGTACGCTGTTCCTGGATGAAATCGGCGATATGCCGCTCAACATGCAGGTAAAAATACTCCGTGTTTTACAGGAGCGCACGTTTGAACGGGTTGGCAGTAACCGCACGATGTCTGCCGATGTTCGTGTGATCGCAGCGACCCATAAGCATCTCGAGGATATGATCGAGACGGGTGATTTCCGGGAAGATCTCTATTACCGGCTGAATGTTTTTCCTATTGAGGTGCCGTCTCTGCGGGACAGGGTTGAGGATATCCCGCTGTTGATCAATGAGCTGATTTCTCGCATGGAGAAGGAGAAGCGCGGTTCTTTACGGATGAATTCGGCGGCGATCATGAGCCTGTGCCGGCACGACTGGCCAGGTAATGTTCGCGAGCTGGCGAATCTGGTGGAGCGGCTGGCGATTATGCATCCTTACTCGGTAATCGGGGTGCAGGAGCTGCCGAAGAAGTTTCGGTATGTGGATGATTTTGATGAGAACCGGCCAGTTGAGGATTCGGGTATGCCGTCTGGTATTCCCGGTTTGGTGGGGCTGGATGCTCCGGCTTTGTTGCCGGTGAACGGGATTGATCTGAAGGATTATTTGTCGAATCTGGAGAAGCAGCTGATCCAGCAGGCTTTGGATGAGGCCGGTGGGGTGGTTGCACGGGCTGCGGAGAAGCTTCGGATTCGGCGGACTACGCTTGTGGAGAAGGTTCGAAAGTATGGGCTTCGGGAGGAGGAGTCGGAGGAGTCCTGATTGACCAAGCCGGGTGGCGGCGCGGTCGTGGGGTAGTCCTTTTCAAAAAGCGTCGCACAACTCGCTTTGCTCAGACAAGCGACACTTTTTGAAAAGGACTACCCCACACCCGCTTGGAAACTGAAGCAATAGCCTCTTCTTTTTTTGTGACAATAAGACGTCAAAGGTTTGTGGCCTTTGGCGTTTTTCTCGTTTTGGGCGACGTAAAACTGTCGTTTGCCTTTCTTTGGCTTTTCTTACCTATTGATATATAGGGAAAAACTCTAGTTGGCACGGAGCTGGCTTGGTGACTTGCAAACGAATCATCCGAAGGGTGTGGTCCGGTGTAACGGGCTAATCGGGAGTCAGGTTATGAGTCAGGCACAGTTTGTCATTCCGTCAGCGGAACATGAGGCGCAGGCTAATGCTGCGGCGGATGCTAACGATAAGGTCAGGGCGCTGTTTCCGCAGCAGGATGATGAGGCGGTGGATTCTGCGTTGGAGATGTTCAACCAGATGTCGCGGCAGATTACCGATTCCTATCGCACTCTGGAGTCTCGTGTTAACCAGTTATCTGGTGAGCTGAGCCAGGAGTCGTTGCAGCGTCAGCAGGAACTGGAGGAGAAGGAGCAGTTGGCTGACCGCCTCTCTACGCTGCTGAAAGCCTTGCCTGCCGGGGTGGTGGTTCTGGATAGCCAGGGTGTGGTGTCTCAGAGCAATCCCGCGGCGATCGCTTTGTTGGGTGAGCCGTTGGACGGAGAACACTGGGTGGATGTGATTCGCCGTTGTTTCTCTCCGCGTCGGGACGATGGTCATGAGGTGTCGCTGAAAGATGGGCGCCGGGTGAGTATTGAAATTCGTACGATGGATAACCAGCCGGGGCAGTTGATTCTGCTCACCGATCTGACTGAAACCCGTCATTTGCAGTCGCAGCTCGCTCATGCCCAGCGGCTTTCTGCCATGGGCAAGATGGTGGCTTCGCTTGCGCACCAGATTCGCACGCCTTTGTCGGCGGCCATTCTTTATGGCGGCCATTTAACTCAGGACGATCTGGATGAGGAGATGCGCCAGCGCTGTGCTTCTCGCCTGATGTCGCGGCTTACGCATCTGGAGCAACAGGTGCGGGATATGCTGATTTTTGCCCGGGGCGAGACCCGTCTGGCGGAGGAGCTGTCTGCCGCAACGCTGGTTTCGGCTCTGGAATCTGCACTGGAGGGGATCAAGCCCGCTGCCGGTTCGGATGTGATGTTGAAAATCGACTTGCCCGAGGAGTGCCGGTTGTTGTGTAACCGGGATGCGCTGGTCGGGGCCTGCACCAATCTTGTGAACAACAGTCTTGAAGCGGGGGCCACTGTTGTTGCCGTTCAGGTTGTATCGGAGGCTGGCGAGCTGTTGATTCGGGTTATGGATAATGGCCCGGGGTTTGGCAAGGCGGAAGCAAGCCGGCTGGCTGAGGCTTTTTACACCACAAAATCTCACGGCACCGGGCTTGGCCTGGCCGTTGTGCAAGCGGTACTCAAGGCTCATCAGGGGCAGTTTTCGATTGAATCGCCGGAGCAAGGTGGCGCTGTTGCGACTCTGCGCCTGCCGCTATTGCGTAATAAAGGCTGATTGGAGGCAACTATGGCCAAGGCCCAGATTCTGATTGTTGAAGATGACCGTGACCTGCGCGAAGCGCTGGTGACCACTTTGGAACTGGCGAAGTTCCGGGTACGTGAAGCATCGAATGCCCATGAAGCGCTGGCGCGTCTGGCAGAAGCACCGGTTGATATGGTGGTCAGCGACGTCAACATGCCCGGCCTCTCCGGTCATGAATTGCTGGGTGAAGTACAGCGCCTTTACCCCGGTTTACCGATGATGCTGATTACAGCCTACGGGCAGATCAGCCACGCGGTTTCTGCCATGCAATCCGGTGCGGTGGATTATCTGGTTAAACCGTTTGAGTCAAAGGTGCTTGTTGACGCCGTTAGCAAGGTTGTGGGCGGTAGCCGTCAGAAATCCGGTGATGAGCCGGTGGCGGAAGACCCGGCCAGCAAGCGGATATTCCAGCTGGCAACCAAAGTGGCTGGCAGTGATTCGACGGTTATGATCTCGGGGGAAAGCGGTACCGGCAAAGAAGTTCTGGCCCGGTATATTCACCAGCAGTCGCCGCGGGCGGATCAGCCGTTTGTCGCCATTAACTGCGCGGCTATCCCGGAGAATATGCTCGAAGCGATTCTGTTTGGCCATGAGAAAGGAGCCTTTACTGGCGCTGTTGCTTCTGCCCCTGGCAAGTTTGAGCAGGCGAATGGCGGGACAATTTTGCTGGATGAGGTTTCGGAAATGGATCCGGCGCTTCAGTCCAAGTTGCTCCGGGTTTTGCAGGAACGGGAAGTGGAGCGGGTAGGTGGTCGTAAAACCATCACCCTGGACGTTCGTGTGGTTGCCACAACCAACCGAAACCTGGCGGACTATGTAAAGGAAGGGCGGTTTCGGGAAGACCTTTATTATCGGCTTAGCGTATTCCCGATGCACTGGCAGCCGCTGCGGGAACGCCCGCTCGATATACTGCCGATGGCGACTTCCTTGCTTAAGAAACACTGCCGCAAGATGAAGCTGACGGGCATCAGTTTTGCAGCAGATGCCCGCAATGCGCTGATGCAGCACAGCTGGCCGGGCAACGTGCGAGAGCTGGACAACGCCATCCAGCGTTCATTGGTTTTGCACCAGGGGAATGTGATTCACTCCGGTGATTTGTGTCTTGAGATTGGCACAAGCGGGCGGTTTGATGGGCATGGTTCGGCACCTGCGCTGGCACAACCGGTTTCCACACTTCCACCTTTGGAGGAAGCGCATGCTCAGCAGCCGGAACAGCCTGTTGCAGTAACTCCAGGCCCCGGGTTTTCTGAAGCTGATCACGTTGCCCCGGAATTGATCGAAGCCGGATCGCTTGGTGATGATCTGCGCCAGCAGGAGTTCCGTATAATCATCCAGACACTCAGGAATGAGCGTGGACGACGCAACCGGGCCGCAGAACACTTGGGTATAAGCCCGAGAACTCTGAGATACAAGCTGGCCCAGATGCGTGACGCCGGGATTGATCTGGATGCAGAGTTGGCCTCGGCCTAAGTTTTTTGCACTTGTTTTTGTAGCACTCAATTTTGTAGCACCCCAATATTAAGGCACCCGCACAGGTGCCTTTTTTTATCGGCAGTTTCCTGCGTGTGCACAGTCACGCAGTTCGCCATATCCGCACAAAGCAATTCATCTTCGTCAAAACTCTGTCAGCAACGATTTCCAATGGTCACTAATAGCGCTTAATCTGTTGTTAAATAATAGAAAAATAATTGTGGCCTGACCATTGCTTAGGCTTAGTCAATACAGATAGCCCAGCAAGCCTGCCCTGTAGGGGCGGTGTCAGGAGAAAGTCATGGTTCAGCGTGCCGACATCAACAGCGTTCTGTCCGATATCCGTTCACTGCGTTCGCAAATGAATCAGAATCAGCGCGTTGAACAGGACCAATCGGTGCGTGGCCGTATTGACGGCCCGCGCCAGGTTGACCAGACCCGGGAAACATCGAATTTTGGCGATATGCTCGGTAAGGCTGTCAACAGTGTCAACGAAGTTCAACAACACGCCGGTGAACTGCGGACGGCATACGATATGGGCGATCCGAATGTAGACATCACCCGTGTGATGATCGCTGCCCAGAAGTCTTCTGTGTCTTTCGAGGCTTTGACCCAAGTGCGTAACCGCGTGGTCAGGGCTTACGAAGACATCATGAACATGCCGATCTGATAACGGAGCACAGACATGGCCAGCGTTCCCGCAGAAACTACCTCGAACATGCCTGCCGCCCAGGGTGGCGACGGCTCCGACAGCAACAGCGATCTGTTTCTGGGCTTTAACCGGCTGAACCTTTTGCGCCAGGTTGGCCTGATGGTGGGTCTCGCTGCCAGCGTTGCGTTGGGTGTTGCGGTTGTGCTCTGGGCCCAGGAGCCAAATTACCAACCCGTGGTGGGGGATTTGTCAGCTTACAACCCTCAGGACGTGACCACGATTCTTGACAGCAACGGCATCGATTACAAAATGGATACGCGCACCGGCGCTCTGCTGGTGCCTTCCGATCAGGTCTACAATGCGCGGCTCAAGCTGGCTGCAGAAGGCGTAACGGATCAGAAAACAATGGGCTACGAGCTTCTGGATCAGGATCGTGGTTTAGGTACATCCCAGTTCATGGAAACCGTGAGCTATCGCCGGGGCCTTGAGGGCGAGTTGGCGCGCACCATCAGTAGCATGCGTGGTGTGCGCGGTGCACGGGTTCATCTGGCCATTCCCGAGCGTTCCGTGTTTGTGCGGGATGCCCGTAATCCTACCGCCTCGGTTTTTCTCGAAGTCTTTGCAGGACGCCGTCCCGAGCAGGAGCAGATCGCCGCGATTGTGAATCTGGTCGCCGGCAGCATTCCCATGATGAACAAGGATCATGTCACCGTTGTTGATCAGAACGGCAACCTGCTGACTGGAAAAGAAAGCCAGGGCGATGGCGAGCGCATGCAGGACCAGTATGAATACACCTCGCGGCTGGAAGAGCGGCTCACACGCCGTGTTTCTTCCCTCGTCGCCCCGATTGTTGGCGAAGGCCGGTACCGGGCCGAAGTTTCTGCAGATCTCGATTTCTCGTCGGTCGAGCAGGCCGAGGAGCTGTTCAACCCTGAACAGCAGGCGGTTCGCAGTGAGCGTGACCTGACCGAACAGCGTGTTGCCGGCTTTAACGGGGGTATTCCGGGGGCCTTATCTAACCAGCCTCCCGGCAATGCCACAGTGCCGGAGCAGGCCGGTGCAAACGCGGCGGAGGTGGATGGTGCAGCGCCGGCTGCACCGCCGGTAAATGTGCGCAAGGAATCCACTCGCAATTACGAAATGGATCGCACGGTCAGCTATACTCGGCAGGAGCTGGGGCGCGTAAGGCGGGTAACCGTTGCACTTGCCGTTGACGACATGAAGGTGGTCAGCCCGGACACCGGTGCGGTAACGTATGAACCCTGGCCGGAGCAGGAATTACAGCGCCTGAGCATGCTGGTGCGGGATGCGGTAGGCTACTCGGCCGCCCGCGGCGACAGCGTAACCGTTATGAATACAGCGTTTGCGCCGGAAGAGACCTTCGAGTTTGAAGCGCCCGGATTCTGGGAGCAACCCTGGTTTTGGGATCTTATGAAGCAGGTATTGGCCGGACTGGTTGTTCTGGTGCTGGTTCTTGGCCTGTTGCGCCCGACGCTTAAAAGCCTATCCGGTGGTGGTCGACGTGAGCGCGGGGATGATTTTGGCTCGGGTTACGGCGGCTACGATGATGCTGGCGGTAACGATGCCTTGCGTCATGCCATGTCTTCTCAGGACGACCTGCTTTTGCCGGGCGCTACAGACAGCTATGATAGGCAACTGAATGCTCTTAAAGGCCTCATTGCCGAAGACCCTGCACGGGTTTCTCAGGTGATGCGCCAGTGGGTGAATGTTGATGACTGACCAATCCAGACCGTTGGTTGATGATGCGCCCCAGAAGCATCAGCGTAAAATTCCAAGGGTAGAGCAGGCTGCGATCCTGCTGATGTCTCTGGGCGAGACGGATGCTGCCGAAGTGCTCAAGCATATGGGCCCGAAAGAGGTGCAGCGGGTTGGTGTTGCCATGGCCCAGATGCGGGACGTCTCCAAAGACGACGTATCCTACGTGCTGAATCAGTTTGTGGAGGCGGTGGGCGGCCAAACCGGGTTGGGCGTGGGCAACGATGACTATATCCGCGCCATGCTTACCCAGGCTCTTGGTGACGACAAGGCCGCGAGCCTGATCGACCGCATCCTCATTGGAGGCAATACCACCGGGCTGGACACGCTCAAGTGGATGGAGCCGAGAGCCGTCGGCGACATCATCCGTTACGAGCACCCGCAAATTCAAGCCATTGTTATCTCTTATCTGGATCCTGATCAGGCCGCCGAGATTCTTGCCACGCTGGATGAGAAAGTGCGCCTCGATGTCATGATGCGGGTTGCCTCGCTGGAAAGTATTCAGCCCCAGGCTTTGCAGGAGTTGAACGACATTCTTGAAAAACAGTTCTCTGGCGGCTCATCGGCCAAGACCAGCCGCATAGGTGGTATAAAGCGCGCTGCGGACATCATGAACTTTATGGATCGTAGTATTGAAGGCAATCTGCTGGATTCCATCAAGGATATGGATCCGGATCTTGCCACGAACATCGAAGACCTTATGTTTGTCTTTGATAACCTTAAGGATATTGATGATCGGGGCGTTCAGGCGCTGCTGCGTGAGGTATCTTCTGAAGTGCTGGTAGTCGCCCTGAAGGGCGCTGATGATGCGGTTCAGGAAAAGATCTTCAAGAACATGTCCAAGCGCGCCGCCGAGTTGCTGCAGGATGACCTGGAGGTCAAAGGCCCGGTGAAGGTCAGTGATGTGGAATCTGCCCAGAAAGGCATTATTACCATTGCCCGTCGCATGGCCGAAGCGGGAGAAATCACGCTGGGCGGTGCCGGTGAAGAAATGATGTGATGAAAGACTCCTCGAAAGATTTCTCCAAGGCGCTCTCTAAAGAACTCCCCAGAGACACCAGCCGCATTCCCAAGGAGCAGTTAACGGCCTATGAGCGCTGGGAGCTCCCGTTGCTGGATGCCAGTGGCAATGAGGTCGCCCGAGAGGAGGAACTGAATGTCAAACCCCTGACGGCAGGTGACCTTGCCGAGATTCGCCAGGCGGCGCGAGAAGACGGCCTTACCGAAGGTCGGGAACAGGGTTTGCAGGATGGCCTCGCTGAAGGTTTTGAGAAGGGCCACAAGGAAGGTCTGGAAACCGGCCTGGCTGAGGGAAGAGAGCGTGGGCAGATTGAAGGCTATGACGAAAGCCGGGCGGAAGTAACTGCCAGCCTGGATCGCCTTGAACCGATGCTGGGCGAGCTTTTGTTGCCCATCCGAAAGCACCAGGACGAGCTTGAAACCTCGCTGCTCAATCTCACCATGGTTCTTGCCCGGGCCGTTGTTTACCGTGAGCTGACGATCGATTCCTCACACATACGGCAGGTGGTGCGCCGTGCGCTGGAGGCTTTACCTTCAACGGTGGACAATGTTCGGATTCATGTGCATCCAGACGACTACAACGCCGTTCGTGAAGTGGCTGAACGATTTGATGCGGCGGCCTCCGTTGTGGAAGATAGCAACATATTGCCTGGCGGTTGTCGGGTTGAAACCCGCAACAGCCTCGTCGATTTTACCGTAGAAAAGCGTTTTCAACGCGCGGTTCAGAGTATGCTCGAGCAGCAGACAGATGACAGTGAAAGCAGTGAGCCTGAAGAGCTGAACGCGTTGATGGACGACCTGACGGATTTCCAGCGTGATGTATTGAGTTCACCGGAGAAAGCTTCGGACGAAGAGGCCCTTGGCGAAGACCTCCTGCTCAGAGACAGCTCTTCCGAAGACAGCTCGGATAACCCAGTCGAAGGTAAGCGTGATGACATCCTCCCTGGCTGATCGCCTGGACCGATACCAGTCTTATCTTCGTGCAGATCCCGAACCGGAGCTGTCAGGACGCCTGACCAGGATGGTAGGGCTGACGCTTGAGTGCGTCGGCTGCCCCATGGTGGTGGGTGATCGTTGTGTGATTAAAGGCCAGGGCACGGGCGTCGTTGAGGCTGAAGTTGTAGGGTTTGAGGATGACAAGGTCTACCTCATGCCGCTGACCGCTATCGAAGGCCTTAAGCCGGGAGCCATGGTGGTTCCGCTATCTGCGGCCAGCAAAGTCCCGGTGGGCCCTCTTATGCTGGGTCGTGTGGTGGATGGCAGCGGTGAACCTCTGGATGGCAAAGGCCCCCTTCAGGCTGAAGCCCGGGTTCCGCTTACCGGCGAAATTATAAACCCGCTAAACCGGGCGCCGGTGAGGCAGTCCATGGATGTGGGGATCCGGGCTATCAATGCTTTGCTGACCGTGGGGCAGGGTCAGCGTTTGGGCCTGTTTGCCGGCAGTGGCGTCGGCAAAAGTGTGCTGCTGGGCATGATGACCCGGTTCACCGATGCTGATGTGATCGTGGTTGGGCTGATTGGCGAACGGGGCCGTGAGGTCAAGGAATTTATAGAAGACATTCTGGGAGAAGAGGGGTTGGCCAGATCGGTTGTGGTTGCCGCTCCAGCGGATGACTCACCGCTCATGCGTTTGCGCGCAGCCATGCTAACCACCCGAATTGCCGAATATTACAGAGACAAAGGCAAACGCGTTCTTCTGTTGATGGATTCGCTTACAAGATACGCTCAGGCCCAGCGTGAAATTGCGCTGGCGGTTGGTGAGCCTCCGGCCACGAAAGGTTACCCGCCCTCCGTATTCGCCAAGCTTCCGCAACTGGTTGAGCGTACAGGTAACGGTTTGCCCGGAGGCGGTTCGATCACAGCGTTCTATACCGTGCTGACCGAAGGCGACGATCAACAGGATCCCATCGCGGACGCGGCCAGGGCGATTCTTGATGGGCATATTGTGCTCTCGCGTCGGCTTGCGGAAGAAGGGCATTATCCGGCCATCGACGTTGAAGCCTCCATCAGCCGGGTAATGCCGCAAGTGACAAACACAGAGCATTTCTCTCGATCCCAGCGCTTCAAACAGGTTTATTCACGCTATCAGCAGGCCCGGGATCTGATCAGTGTGGGCGCCTATCTGAAGGGCTCCGACCCTGAAACCGATTTTGCCATTACCCATATCGCAAATATGCGGCAGTTCCTGCAGCAGGGTCTGAACGAGCGTGCCTCGCTGGCCGAGAGTATCGAGGGGCTGCTTACCGTAGTGCCCGAACGACGCTCACCGGAACGTCGGAAATCTGCCGTTCCTGATCCCGCTGCCGTCAATGCAAGTAGAGGTGCTGGTTGATGTTGCGCTCTCAGCGCCTTACCGTCGTGCTCGCTCTGGAAGAGCGCAAGGAACAGGCAGCGCTGGAGCAGATGGGCAAAGCCCGGGAAGTGATGGAACAACACAAGGGCCAGGTAGACAACCTCAACCGCTACCAGCAGGAATACCGCGATCAGATTCGCAACAGCCAACACGGTGTTGTGCAGGTTAGTCGTTTGCAGGCATGGCAGGCATTTATTGCGCAGCTTGATCAGGTTATCTTGCAGCAACAAAAACAGCTGGCTCAGGCCGAGGCAGTTTTTGAGACTCGCCGAAGGGAGTGGCAGCAAGCCTGGGAACGCCGGCGGGGCATGGAGAAATACATCGAGACCTGTCGCAAGCAAGAGCAAAGCGCACAGGATGTACAGGAACAAAAGCTGTCTGATGAGGCCGCAGGCCGGGCTTTTGCGCGTCGTCGTCGCTGATCCTTGCCTTGAATTAATCGCAATCCCGAGCAAACTGACCGCGCTGAGCTATTCTAGTAGGAACACAGGTCACTTCACCATGGGGGCAGTGTGTTTCAGTGAATACCACGGGAGGTTTCGCGGATGCCAATCCAGACCCGCCGCAGTCAGGACGGTCAGACTCAGATCATCAAAATAGAAGGGCGCTTTGACTTCAGCACCCATCAAGCCTTTCGCGATGCCTACGAGCATGGCGGCAAGGACATCTGTCGCTACGTTGTGGATTTGTCCGACGCAACGTATCTCGACAGCTCAGCGCTGGGCATGCTGCTTTTGCTCAGGGACCATGCCGGGGGTGACAATGCCAGTATTGTCATTGAGAACTGCAACAACGATGTCCGCAAGATTCTGACTATTTCCAATTTCGAGCAGCTGTTCACCATTCGGTGAGTGCTCAGGCCGCCGGGACATTCCATGGATGAGTCCGCCGCATACAGTGATCCCCTGAAAATCCTCATTGCCGATGACAGTGACAGCGACCGGCTAATCCTGAAAACCTTGCTGAAACGCCTTGGCCATCAGGTGCTGGATGCTGCAAATGGCCAGGAGGCTGTGGCACTTTTTCGATCGGGCGCGCCGGATATTGTTCTTCTGGATGCATTGATGCCTGCAATGGACGGTATGGAGGCAGCACGGGAGATCAAACGGCTTGCGGGTGAGCGTCTGGTGCCGCTGATTTTCATTACCTCTTTGTCGGACGCGGAAGATCTGGCGCGGTGCCTTGAAGCAGGCGGTGACGGATTTCTCAGCAAGCCCTATAACCGGGTGATGATCAAAGCCAAGGTCAATGCCTTTAACCGGATGCGATTGATGCATCAGGCGCTGTCAGACCAGAGAGATCTGATGCATGAGCGCAACCGGCAACTGCTGGAGGAACAGCATGTGGCGCGGCGGGTCTTTGATAACGTTGCACACACCGGGTGCCTGGATGCGCCCAATATTCGTTATCACGCTTCTCCTTTATCGGTTTTCAGTGGGGATGTGCTGTTTGCCTCACCCCGCCCTGCGGGCGGGATGCTTGTTTTTACAGGCGATTTTACCGGCCACGGATTGCCGGCAGCCATTGGTGCCATGCCGGTTGCGGAAACCTTTTACGGCATGGCCAGCAAAGGTTTTGATGGGTCTGATATTCTTCGGGAGATCAATCAGAAACTCGGGCGCATACTGCCAAAAGATATGTTCTGCTGTGGTGCGATGGTTGAGGCAGACTTCGCGCAAAATCAGTTGAGGATATGGAATGGTGGCTTGCCTGACGGTTGGCTGGTGCGCTCATCTACAGCCCGTTATCGCCTGCCGTCCCGGTATTTGCCGCTGGGTATCCTGAGCGCGGATCAGTTTAACGCTGAAATGGAGACCATCAGAACCCTGCCCGGCGACCGGCTGCTACTGATGACCGACGGTGTGCTTGAGTGCGGCAATGAAAAAGGCCAGCTTTTCGGTGAGCAAGGCGTGCGGCGCTCTCTCGAGGGTCTGGGCTCTGCGCGGCATCCGTTTGATACTCTTATGACGGGAATTCGACGGTTCACCGGGCGCCAGAAGTTCGGTGACGACCTCACGCTCTGCTGTCTGGAAATGGTTGATGAGGCAGGGCTTGCGACTCTGACAGAAGGGGCTGCGCCTTCCACTCTGGCTGGGCCAACAGAGTGGAAGTGTGTATACGAAATCCAAGGGAGTACACTAGGGGAATTCAGCCCACTGCCGTTGATGCTTCACATCTGCATGGAAGTGCCGGGGCTAAGGCGAAAAAGTGGCGAAATTTATACCCTGCTCTCAGAGCTGTACAGTAACGCACTGGAGCATGGTGTTCTGGAGCTTCCATCTGATTGGAAATATACACCTGATGGTTTTGGCCGGTACTATTCGGAGCGTGCTACGCGCCTTGGCAAGGTGAGTGGCCACTACATACGGTTCAGTTTTCATCACGAACCTACGCAGTGGGGTGGGCGCTTGGGAATTGTTTGCGAAGACAGCGGGCAAGGGTTTGATTTCCAAAACCATGCAGTTCTGCAAACCACAGAGATGGCGCAGAGCGGCCCCCGCTATGCGGGTCGTGGGCTGATTCTGCTAAAGCGGTTGGCAGAGTTCATCAGGTTCCATGAACAGGGGAACCGGGTGGAAATTGCTTATGATTGGTATTTTTAGTTAGTGATTGCATTAAATGGACGCTTTTAACAGAAGCAAGGGAGTTGGTCATGGTTGATAAGCCACACCTTGATAAGGAAGCTCTGGCAGAGCTTCAGGACGTAATGGAAAATGAATTCTCGATACTGATCCAGACCTATCTGAACGATTCAAAAGAGCGAATCGAGAGCCTGAAGGCAGCTATGAATGTCGGGGATACAGACGCCTTCGCGAAGACTGCCCATAGCTTTAAGGGCAGTTGCATCAATATCGGGGCTCCACGCCTTGGAGAGCTGTGCAGGGAAGCGGAAACAGCCGGGAAAAACGAGCGTCTGAGTGACGTGCCACCAGTTTTGCACGCTATTGAGGAAGAATTTCAACAAGTGACAGATGCGCTCAATACGCTGATGATGCGGGGCGCCGGGTAGGAAAGGGAGCATTAACTGATTGCTGCTGGCATTGCTTTTGCATTTGATTGGGAAATCGCCTGAAACTCAGATCTGAAAGGGACTGAACAGTGCGTCTACCGATCAAAAGCGGCAAGAGGTTGCCATGACACAGATGGTTCTTCCCCAGACTCCCGCGCCCGGCGCGCAGAACGACGTCGGCGCATCCAAAGCCGGTGCTCGTCGAGATAATGACGCCGGTGAAAGTCGGTATGAATCTGTTTCCCGTGCTGAGCAGAAACGACTTGATCGACAGCAGTCCGAGCGCAACGATGGGCCCCGGAATGCCGGGCAAGCCGACGCCAAAGATGCCCGAAAAGAAGACAGCGCGTCGTCAGCGAACCAGGCCGGAGCGGACATAGACAACAGGGAGCCGGGCAAGGGTGGTAACACTGCCGAAACAGGTGAAGGCAAAGTGTCTGAAGAGGGAACCGCGATAGAGATCGCGGAGGCAGCTCCTGAAATGGAGGTCGTCACTACTCCTCTGACCTTTGCCCAGTTGCAGGCGTTATTGCTGCCAGCAACCGGACAGGCAGCAGTGGCCGGAGATGCGGCAGTCGCCGGAGATGCAGCAGGTTCCGCAGCGAGCTCGGCTGTCATACAGGGTTCCGCGCTTTTCCCAGGGCTTGCCGGGGGTAAGTCCTCATCTGGCAGTAGTGGTGAGATGATGGCCGGCCTGCAAATAACCGATGCCCTGGTGCCGACCGCCGGAGAAAAAGCCAGTGTTACGGATCCTTCAAGCCTGCTCAGTGGCACCCGTTTTGAATCTGCCATGGAGCTGGTTTCTCAACAAAGCGCCAGCTCCGCCGGCAAGCTCGCAGCAGAAGCCCTGGTGCCCCTGAAGGGTTACGCGACGTCGGTTGATGTGCCCGTAAACCATGCACAGTGGGGTGATAAACTGATGGGTAAGCTCAGTTGGCTGACCGCCAAAAACCTGTCAGTGGCCGAGATTCATCTGACCCCGCCTGATATGGGGCCAATGGAAGTCCGGGTTCGGGTTCAAAATGATCAAGCCACTATCACCGTTCATGCGGCTAACCCGGTTGTGCGGGATCAGCTGGAACTGCATTCGCACCGGCTACGTGACATGCTGGGCGAGCAAGGCCTTTCCCTGGCTCAGTTTGACGTCTCAGACAATTCACAGAACCAGCCCGGAGAGCAGGGTGCAGGTGATGGAGAAGCTCTGTCTTCGGGCTCTGGTACAGAGCTTTCGGCGGCACAAGACGGTGAAGCTGACACTCAGGCTGGCAGTCTGGACTTGAGCTGGAACGGCGCGGTCGATATTTTTGCGTGAGCGCCTGCGCCATCTCATTGAGTACTCCTCGCCGATCCGCTTTGCCCATCCCTTCGCGCAACGCTAAACTGCGGTTCTGAGCGGGAGGGTTGGGCCTTGTGGCCCGCCCTTTGCAGTCATTCTGTAAAAGTCATGGAAAAGCACTTTCATTGACGGATTTCTGGCGAAAAACACTATGGCAGAAAATAGCGCCCCCGAGGCTACACCGGCCAAGAAAGGTAAACTGAAGCTGATCATCCTGATTACGGTGGCGGTGATACTGGCGATTGCACTGTCGGTAGCTGGCACTTTGTGGTTGCTTGGTGGCGGATTGCCCGGAATGGGCGACGATACACAAGCCGAGGACGATGTGGTGGTAGAAACCTTCGTGCCAACCGCTTATCTGAACATCGAAAAAGCCCTGGTGACAACGGTGCAAGGTGAAGGCCCTCAGCGCTACGCACAGGCTTATGTGGCTTTCAGCGCAACAGATCCGCAGGCGCTGGCCGCAGCCAAACTGCATATGCCCTTGATTCGCAGTCAGCTTGTGATGGTGCTCGGTAGCAGTAGTTTTGCGGAACTGCAGACACCCGAGGGCAGGCAGGGCCTGGCGGAAAACATGCTGGTTACGATTAACCAGGTGCTGGAACAGGAAGGCGAGCCCAGCGTCAATCAGGTGCTGTTCAGGAATTTTGTAGTGCAATAGAGATTGAATTAGAGAGTGTATTAGCGCCCGGACCCGGGCAAGGCTTTCAGCGGCAGGACAAAGTATGCAGGATTTACTGTCACAGGATGAAATTGATGCGCTCCTCCACGGCGTGGATGACGGTGACATTGATACCTATGAAGAGTCTGACGAGACCGGCGTAAAAAACTACGATCTCGCCAGCCAGGATCGTATCGTACGCGGTCGAATGCCCACGTTGGAGATGATCAACGAGCGCTTTGCCCGCTACACCCGCATCAGTCTGTTCAATCTTCTGCGTCGTAATGCGGATGTCTCCACCGGTGGCGTCCAGATCATGAAGTTTGGTGAATACATACACACGCTTTATGTACCCACCAGTCTGAATCTGTGTAAGGTTCGCCCTTTGCGGGGAACATCCCTGTTTGTTCTGGATGCGAAACTGGTATTCAAGCTGGTTGACAACTTTTTCGGGGGTGAGGGGCGGCACGCAAAGATCGAGGGCCGGGAGTTCACACCTACGGAAAACCGCATTGTGCAGATGGTGCTTAACCAGGTTTTCAACGATATGCAGGAAGCTTGGCAAGCGGTCACCAAGGTGGATTTTGAGTACCTCAGCTCCGAGGTAAACCCGGCCATGGCCAACATTGTCAGTCCCAGCGAAGTGGTGGTGGTCAGTACCTTCCACATTGAGTTGGATGGTGGCGGTGGTGAGCTGCACTTTGCTTTGCCCTATTCAATGATTGAACCGATCCGGGATGTGCTTGATGCCGGGGTGCAAAGTGACATTGACGATGTCGATGAGCGCTGGGTCAATGCGTTGCAGGAGGATATCAAGGAGGTAGATGTTCCGGTCAATACCACAGTCTGTCGACGCAGGATTTCCCTGAGAGATATCGCCAAACTGAAAGCCGGCGATATTATTCCCGTAGAAGTGCCGGAATACCTGACAGTAACGGCCAATGGCATACCCATATACAAGGCAACCATGGGAACCCGGGACGGAAAACTGGCGCTTAGAATTCATGAACGGGCGACACGGCCCAAGTTAAAAAAACAACTGAAGGTAGGACGCAATGGCTGACGACAAAAAAGACGGTCAGGAGCTGAGCGAAGACGAAAAGCTGGCAGCCGAATGGGAGGCAGCCATGGAAGAGACCGGTGACGAGGGCGCAGAAGAATCCCGGGATGATGAGTGGGCGGAAGCTATGGAGGAAGCTGGCGAGAAGGGCGGAGGTGCCAATAGCGGTGTACGAGCAGCGCCTATGGAAGAATTCGATGAGGTGTCCATGGCTACTCAGGGCAGTGGGCCACCACCGGATCTCGACGTCATTCTGGACATTCCCGTCAGTATCTCTATGGAAGTGGGCAATACCCAGATTCCTATTCGCAACCTTCTGCAATTAAACCAGGGTTCGGTTATCGAGCTGGATCGGCTGGCGGGTGAGCCGCTGGACGTGCTGGTGAACGGCACGCTTATCGCTCACGGCGAGGTGGTCATGGTCAACGAAAAGTTCGGTATTCGCCTGACCGACGTCATTAGCCCCGGTGAACGCATCAAACGGCTGCAAAAATAGGATGTGGATGAAAACGGCGGGCTTATCACTGTTGCTTTCGGCCATGCCTGTCATGGCCGAAGAAACGGCCAAAACGATACAGGGCAGTCCGGGCGGAACGCCTGACACACTCGGCACCCTGCTCAGCCTTGGTGCCGGGCTGGTGGCGGTAATTGCCGTGATATACGGTTGCGCCTGGATCATCCGCCGGATGAACGGGATGACGGGCATGAACAACAATGCGATCAAGGTCGTGTCCGTAATGGCCATAGGTGCCCGTGAACGTATCGCCCTGATTGAAGTGGGTGGACAACAGATCCTTTTGGGGATCACCCCGTCGGCTATTCGCACGCTGCAGGTTTTTGAAGAGCCGATTGTAGATGCCAATAACCCGAACACCGGCGATTTTGCCCGACGCTTGCAAAGCATGATCGGCAAATCCTGGACAGCCCCGCACAAGGAATGAACAGGCCCATGATGGTGGCAACGCTTAAACGATTCATTCCGCTGTTTGTTCTGCTCGGCGGCCTGTTCTGGGTACCGCTGTCATTTGCGGACCTGCCCGGCATTCCCGCCTTTACGGTTCAACCCGGTGAAGGCGAGGGCATTCAGGAATACTCGGTAACCCTGCAGATTCTGGCGCTGATGACCGCGCTGACGTTTCTACCGGCCATGCTGATGATGATGACATCCTTCACCCGCATCATCGTGGTGTTTGCTATCCTGCGCCAAGCTCTGGGCCTGCAGGCAACACCCTCCAACCAGATACTGCTCGGTCTGGCTCTGTTTCTCAGTATTTTTATCATGAAGCCGGTTCTCGAAGAAGCCAATCGCGTCGGGTTACAGCCGTACCTTCAGGAAGAAGTTACGTCGCTGGAAGCGGTTGAACTGGCCAGCGAGCCCTTCAAGAAATTCATGCTGGAACAGACCCGGGAAGACGACTTGGCGCTGTTCATGCGTATTGCCGACGTTCAGTACGATACAGCACAGGATGTTTCGTTCTGGATCCTGATGCCTGCGTTCGTGACCAGCGAGCTCAAAACAGCGTTTCAAATAGGGTTTATACTGTTTATCCCGTTTCTGATTCTCGACATGGTTGTGGCCAGCGTACTGATGGCAATGGGTATGATGATGCTGTCACCCATTATCATCTCGCTGCCGTTCAAGATCATGCTGTTTGTTCTGGTGGATGGCTGGGCCCTGATCATGGGCACGCTGGCTGCCAGTTATGGAATATAGGAGGAAGCCATGACTCCGGAAACTGTTATCGACATCCTGCGGGAAGCGCTGTGGATGATCGTGCTTTTCGCCTCCGTGATTATCGGCCCGGGGCTGGTTATTGGCCTGGTAGTGAGTACCTTTCAGGCCGCGACCCAGATCAACGAACAAACGCTCAGTTTCCTGCCTCGCCTGTTGGTAACGCTCATTGTTATCATCGTTTTGGGTCCCTGGTTACTGACCAAGCTTCTGGATCACGCACACCGGCTGATCTCCAGCATCCCTTTCCTGATCGGCTGATCCATGACCCCCATGGAACTCAATGCAGATATTCTTGGCCAATGGGTTGGGCAGCACCTCTGGCCACTGTTCCGCCTGGCCAGCTTTCTGATGGTCATTCCCATTTTCGGAACCCAACTGGTGCCGGCAAGAGTGCGCCTCGGGCTGGCCCTGTTAATGACCATACTGATCGTGCCCATGATCCCGGAAGTGCCCAAGGTTGAAGCCTTGAGTGCCGACGCTGTCATCATTACCTTGCAGCAGATTCTGATTGGCGTAGGCATGGGGTTTGCGCTGACGGCCCTTTGGCAGCTGTTTGTTATCGCCGGCCAGATGATAGCCATGCAAATGGGCCTGGGCTTCGCCTCCATGGTCGATCCTGCCAACGGCGTTAACGTGCCCGTGCTGGCTCAGATCTACACCATAACCGTAACCTTGTTGTTCCTGGCCATGAACGGCCACCTGGTAGCGTTTGAAGTCTTCATCGAAAGCTTTCGAACCCTACCCATCGGCATGGAAGGCCTGGGGCAGGCGGGTGTCTGGGAGTTGGCGCACCGCATAAGCTGGATGTTCACCTCCGCCATGTTGCTGGCACTGCCGGCCGTAACGGCTGTGCTCATCGTCAGCATATCCTTCGGCGTCATGACCCGGGCGGCGCCCCAGATGAACATCTTTGCCCTGGGCTTCCCGATTGGCCTGATTTTTGGATTGTTTGCCATATGGGTGCTGCACGCCAATTTTCTGCCGCACTTTGAAGATTACACACGGCAAACCTTTGAGTTTATGCGAAACCTTCAGGGGCAGCCCTAGTTTCCTGGCGACACCTCAAGAGTTAGAGCATGGCAGAAGAGAACGACAACAGTCAGGAGAAAACCGAAGAGGCCACCCCCCGAAGGCTTGAAAAAGCCAAGGAGGATGGCCAGACAGCCCGATCAAAAGAGTTGGCCACCATGGCTGTTCTGATTGCCGGCGCCGGTGGTTTATTGATGTTCGGATCTCAGCTGGGTGCCGCCATGGAGGCCATCATGCGCGATGCCTTCACGCTGGAGCGCTCGGCCATATTCGACACCCGGCACATGAGCATTCAGCTCATGGCTTCCGCCAAAGAGGCCGCCTGGGCTCTGGCGCCCATCTTCCTGCTCCTGCTGGTCGCTGCCGTTGCCGGCTCCATAGGTATTGGAGGATTACTGTTCAGCGGCAAAGCCATAGCCCCCAAACTCAATCGCATGGACCCGATTAAAGGCCTGGGCCGGATGTTCTCCATGCGTTCGCTGATTGAGCTGGTCAAGGCCATCGCCAAAGTTGGCCTGGTAATGGCTGTAGCCATTTTTATCCTGAATATCCGCACCGAAGACTTGCTTGCCATAGCGGAAGAGTCCGCCATACCCGCGATGGAGCACGTACTCTGGACTTTGGGCTGGAGCTTCTTTGTGCTCGCCTGTGCCACTATCGTTATTGCGATTATAGACGTGCCTTTCCAGATTTTTGATCACCAGAAAAAACTGCGAATGACCAAGCAGGAAGTTAAAGACGAGTACAAAGACAGCGAAGGCAAGCCCGAGGTCAAAGGCAAAATCCGTCAGCTTCAACGGGAAATGGCTCAGCGCCGCATGATGCAGGACGTACCCACTGCAGACGTGGTCATCACCAACCCGACCCACTACGCGGTAGCTCTGAAGTACGATCCTGACTCCATGGGCGCACCTATGGTCGTGGCCAAAGGCAATGACGAGACTGCCTTCAAGATTATGGAAATTGCCCGTGAGTACAAAGTCGAAATTCTCCGTACACCACCGCTTGCTCGTGCGGTTTACCACAACAGCGACATAGGCGACGAAATCCCGGATGGCCTGTATATGGCCATCGCCCAGGTACTGGCCTACGTGTTCCAGCTCCGGCAGTTCCGCAAGGGGCGCGGGCCCAAGCCCGGGATGCCTGATCTTCCGATTCCTTCGGATTTGCGGCGGGATATCTGAGCTGGGTTTCTGGCCTGTTAGCTTGGGCTCCCAGCGTGCTGATTTGGGGGGGTAGAGTGGTGGTGGGTGGCCTTTCCAGGACACGCTACGAGCCCATCCATGGGGGCTTGACGGTGGCCGTCCTTGGCCACCGACAGTCCTGAAAAGGCCACCCACCACTACTCTTTTCAAATTTTGCGATATCTCAACAGTCAAACCGCAGACGTGGAAAGGGGCTTTGCACGGCCTGCTGGCACTTAAGTTAAAGGCTGCTAGCAGGCGTACACAGGTGTTAGTCTTCTTTATGCTCGTAAATAGCCTTACCCCAGGCCTCGCGGTCGCCCGGAAGTATCAGGTTCAGGATGATGGCTGCCACCGCACTCAGGGCGATACCCTCAAGGTGGCCCAGAACCATGCCGCCGATGCCGAACACCAGGGTCACACCCACGATAACCAGATTCCGCGCCAGAGAAAGATCCACCTGGTGGCGGATCAGTGTGCTCATGCCGACAACTGCAATGGAACCGAACAGCAGACACAAAATGCCGCCCATAACCGGTACCGGAATTGTCTGCAGAACCGCACCGAATTTTCCCACAAAGGCCAGAACGATCGCCGTACACGCCGCCCACCACATAACCTTCGGGTTAAAGTTACGGGTCAGCATCACAGCGCCGGTTACTTCAGAGTAGGTCGTGTTCGGTGGCCCGCCCAGCATAGCGGCAGCACTGGTAGCCAGGCCGTCGCCCAGCAGAGTGCGGTGCAGGCCGGGTTTTTCGAGATAGTTTTTGCGGGTGACGTTGCCAATCGCCAGAATATCGCCAATGTGCTCAATGGCCGGCGCAATGGCAACCGGAATCATGAACAGGATAGCGCCCCAGCTGAACGCTGGCGCCACAAAGTTGGGAATCGCAAGCCAAGCTGCCTGCTGAATAGGTGTGGTATCAACAATGCCAGCGAAAGCAGACAGGACATATCCAACAATCACACCAAACATGATCGGAACCAGGCGGAAGATACCCTTGGACCAGACCGAAGCAACAATGGTCACGGTGAGTGAGATCATCGCAATCCAAAGCGCCGTAGCTTGCGGTATCAGCTGGGCTGCGCCATCGCCAGTGCGACCGGAAGCCATGTGTACCGCAACGGGTGCCAGGCCAAGGCCAATCACCATAATGACCGGCCCGATAACCACAGGGGGCAACAGGCGGGTTACAAAGCCGGTACCACGCAGTCGTATTGCACCACTAAGCAGGATATAAAGAATACCCGCGGCCATCAGGCCGCCGAGCGTTTCCTCAAGGCCGAACTTGCCCTTGGAGGCGATAACCGGCGCGATAAACGCAAAAGATGAAGCAAGGAAAATCGGAATCTGGCCGCCGGTCACGATATGGAATATCAGTGTGCCCAGACCGGCGGTGAACAGTGCAACGTTGGGGTCGAGGCCTGTGATCAGTGGCATAAGAACCAGCGCGCCGAAGGCTACAAGCAGCATCTGTGAGCCGGCAATCGCCTGCTTCCAGACAGGGTCCCTGGTGTGGTCTTCCATGATCAGGCGTCCTTCTGCTTGGTACCAAAAATCTTGTCGCCCGCATCGCCGAGCCCAGGCAGGATGTAGCCTTTTTCATTCAGGCAGTCGTCCACAGAAGCAGTATAAATGGAAACATCCGGATGTTTTTCCAGAACCTTTTTCACACCTTCCGGAGCCGCCACCAGAATCAGCGCGCGGATTTCAGTGCTGCCAGCTTTCTTGAGCAGATCAATGGTGGAAATCATAGAGCCCCCGGTCGCCAGCATGGGGTCAACAATCAGCGCCATGCGCTGATCCAGTTCGCCAACCAGCTTCTCCAGATAAGTGTCGGCCTCCAGGGTTTCTTCATTCCGGATCTGGCCAACCACACTGACCCGGGCGACCGGAATCAGGCTCAGAACACCGTCCAGCATGCCTAGCCCCGCACGCAGGATAGGTACGACCGTGATTTTTTTACCGTGAATCTGCTCCACGTTCACCGGCCCGGCCCAGCCTTCAATGGTTTTTTTCTGCAGGCTGAAATCCTTGGTGGCTTCATACGTCAGCAAAGCGCCGACTTCTTGTGCCAGCTCACGAAAATTCTTGGTACTGATCTCCGCGCGACGCATCAGGCCGAGTTTGTGTCTGATCAGGGGGTGTCTTACCTCGTGGACTGGCATGGGCTCACCTGTTTGTGTGTTTTGGGGGGTGTCGTTAGGGGTTCAGTGTCGCGTTTTAGTGGCGCAAGGATACCGTATCTTGGAATGTGAGTCAGGCAGGGAAAGGCAGCTTGCGAATGAAAAATTCAACACGATGGTATGGATCTTGCGGTATCACTGCAAAAGACGCCTGGGTGTCAGAATTTCGACCCTGAAAACGCCCTCAGAAACAGTGAATCGGAGATGCTTCCGGCATGGACAGAGCTTTAGTCCTTAGTAACGTCAAATCCCTGACGCGGGGCAACCTCGGTGTGCCTGTCATGCTGATGGGCCTGTTGGGCATGATGATACTGCCCATGCCCGCTTTTCTTCTGGACGTGTTTTTTACGTTCAATATCACGCTCTCGATTGTCATTCTTTTGGTCTGCGTATACGCGCTGCGGCCGATGGAATTTGCCTCCTTTCCCACGGTACTGCTGGTAGCAACCCTGCTGCGCCTGGCGCTAAATGTGGCTTCCACCCGAATTGTATTGTTGGAAGGGCATGAAGGTGGCGATGCGGCCGGTAAGGTCATCGAATCGTTCGGGGCGGTGCTGATCGGCGGTAACTACGCGGTCGGTCTTGTGGTTTTTGCCATACTGATGATTATCAACTTTCTGGTTGTCACTAAGGGTGCCGGCCGGGTTTCGGAAGTCAGCGCGCGGTTTACCCTGGATGCGATGCCGGGTAAGCAGATGGCCATTGATGCCGATCTGAACGCCGGCCTTGTCAATCAGGACGAAGCCAAGCACCGGCGTGCCGAGATAGCGCAGGAGGCGGATTTTTACGGTTCCATGGACGGTGCGTCCAAGTTTGTAAAAGGTGATGCTGTTGCCGGCCTGCTGATCCTCGCGATCAATATTATTGGCGGTGTTGCCATCGGAATGATTCAGCATGGCCTTGATTTCGGGCTTGCTATGGAGCGCTACGCGCTGCTCACTATCGGTGATGGGCTGGTCGCTCAGATTCCGTCACTGCTGCTTTCTACCTCTGCTGCCATCATGGTTACCCGGGTAACTTCCAGCCAGGATATGGGCGGACAGATTCTTCAGCAGATGTTCAATGCGCCCAAAGCCCTTGCGATCGCGGCCGGTATTCTTATTCTGCTGGGTCTGGTTCCCGGGATGCCTCATGTGGCGTTTCTGGGGTTAGGCAGCCTTGCTGCTGGGGGCGCCTGGTTTATCTGGAAGAAAGACCAGCAGACGGTGGAAGAGAGTGGCATGTTCCACGGCCGGGGAGGCACCGTTGTAGCGCCTGGATCCGGGGGGCGCGATATACCGCTGGCCGGTGATGCGGGTGGTGATCCGGGTCGCCAGTTGCCGGCGCCAGGGGAAACCCGGGAGCTGGGTTGGGACGATGTAGCAACGGTGGATATTGTCGGGTTAGAAGTTGGCTACCGCCTGATTCCGCTGGTCGATAAATCCCAGGGTGGTCAGTTGCTGAGCCGCATAAAAGGCGTGCGTAAAAAACTGTCCCAGGACATGGGCTTTCTGATGCCCTCCGTGCACATTCGCGACAACCTGGACCTCATGCCGAATGTGTATCGCATTACGCTGATGGGCGTGACCATCGCGGAGGCGGAAATACATCCCGACCGGGAGTTGGCAATCGATCCCGGCCAGGTATTCGGAAAAATAGAAGGTATAGAGGGTAAGGATCCTGCTTTTGGCCTGGAGGCGAGCTGGATTGAGCCGGAAAAGAAAGATCAGGCCCAGACCCTTGGTTATACCGTGGTGGATGCCAGCACCGTTGTTGCGACACACCTGAACCAGGTTCTGCAGAAACACGCTCACGAACTGCTGGGGCACGAAGAAGTCCAGAAATGGCTGGATCAGCTGGAAAAAGTCTCGCCGAAGCTGACGGAAGAGTTAGTGCCGACCACTGTGTCCATCAGCCTTTTGCTGAAAGTGCTTCAGAACCTGCTCAAAGAGGAAGTTCCTATCCGTGATATGCGCTCCATTGCAGAAGCCATGGTGAACGTGCATCCGAAGAGCCAGGACCCCAGATTGTTGACCACGGTGGCGCGTCAGGCGCTGCGGCGGATGATCGTTCAAAGCATCTGCGGCAACGATCAGGAAATCCCGGTAATTACTCTGGATCCGGATCTGGAACAGTTATTGCTAAAGTCTGTTCAGCAGAGTCAACAATCTGGCGGCCAGGAAGACATAGGTATGGTTCTGGAGCCAAACATGGTGGAAAAACTGCAGCGCTCTTTACAAGACAGCGTGCAGCGCCAGGAGATGCTGGGTAAGCCCGCCATTCTGCTGGTATCCGGACCGCTGAGGCCGGTGCTGGCCAAGTTTGCCAGCTACGGTGTGGAGCGGCTGCATGTGCTCTCGTACCAGGAAATACCGGATAACAAACAGATTACGATCGTGGCGTCCGTGGGCCAGTAAGCACGCGGATGAAAGAACGGACAGCGCCAAAACAGCGTTGCCGGTGGAGGATGCAATAACATGAAAGTGAAACGTTTTTTTGCCAAAAGCATGGCCGAAGCGCTGAAACAGGTAAATGAGCAGATGGGGCCGGATGCTGTCATCCTTTCTAACCGGCGGGTCGACGGAGGCGTCGAGATTGTCTGTGCGCTGGATTACGACGAAAATATGGCGCGCCAAAGCTTGGGCGATAAAGCGATAGAAGCCACCAACGGATCCCGGCTCGGTGAAATGCAGGCAGAGCAACACCGCCGCCTGGAAGATGAGTTAAGCCGCTCCCGTTCCCGTATTCGCGATGTTCGC
Organism: Marinobacter sp.; assembly: GCF_048266785.1. GTDB lineage: Bacteria > Pseudomonadota > Gammaproteobacteria > Pseudomonadales > Oleiphilaceae > Marinobacter. Next base: position 90,989 of record NZ_JBLWYX010000007.1, on the reverse strand, counting down.
GAAAATCGCGCAATGCGCAGTCAGGGCTATGCTGACGCTTCATTTGCGGAGCTGCATAAAGCAGCGAGTGATGGTTTTGATGAACCACGCTCGACGGGCGCCAGCAGTAATACCGACTATTCCGATGAGCTTGCCCGTATGCGTGCAGAAATCAGCTCATTGCGGGATCTTATGAGTGGCCAGCGTAAAGAGCCAGAAAAGCCTGGCGTCAATGCAGTTCAGCAGCGGCTTGCGGAGCGGCTGCAGGAGTTTGGCCTGAGCGCGGACCTGGCAGGCTCTCTCTCCCGCCGACACAAAGGCGGGAAGCTGGAGGACGGCTGGAAGCAGTCCTTGAAAATGCTCGTCACCGGTGTGCGAACTCCGCATAAAGAGTGGCTCGACGAGGGAGGCGTTTATGCGTTGGTCGGCCCTACGGGCTCCGGCAAGACCACCACGATTGGTAAACTGGCTGCCCGCTATGTGTTGAAGCACGGCGCCGATTCGTTGGCGCTGGTTACCACCGATCGTTATCGGGTTGCCGCGCATGAGCAGCTTTTTGTATTTGGCCGTATTCTGAACGTGCCGGTTCGAGTGGTAGACGAGAGCCACACACTGGATGATATTCTTGATGACTTGTCGGATCGTCATCTGGTACTGATTGATACTGCGGGGCTGACCAGCTCAGACAAGGGCTATCAGGAGCAGCTGGCGGAGCTTGCCCGCAGCCACCACAAAGTGCGCACACACCTGGTTGTTTCGGCAACCAGTCAGCCGCGTATTATGAAATCCGTATGGCATTGCTATAAGATGGCAGGTCTTACAGGCTGCGTGATGACAAAGATCGACGAGGCCCTGACGCTGGGCGAATCTCTGGGCTTTGTAATGGAGACCGGATTACCGGTGGCCTACTACACAGATGGTCAGAAAATTCCGGAAGATTTGCACCATGCCGAAGCGGTTCCGCTTGTTCGCCTGGCAGTCGAGCGTCTTAAAACGCTTCAACAACAGGCGGCAGCAGAGCGCTTACGGGGCGCAGAGCGGCCGCGTGAAATGGCATGAGACCGTGAAGATCCGCGTTGTACCCAGCTATGAGTCATAACCGGCTAACCGTTGCGAGAGACAATAAACAGTATGAGCAAACCACATCCGGTACAGGTGATCGCAGTTTCCGGCGGCAAGGGCGGTGTCGGCAAGAGTAACGTGTCGGTCAATCTTGGTATTGCTTTGGCGCAGAAGGGCAGACGTGTAGTTTTGCTTGATGCCGATCTGGGTCTTGGCAACATTGATGTGCTGCTTGGTATTACAGCTAACCGTACGTTACAGGATGTGTTGGCGGGCGAGTGCGATCTCAGAGACATACTGGTTAATGGCCCAGGTGGTATCAAAATTGTTCCCGCATCGTCCGGTACGCAACGCATGACTCAGCTCAGTCCAATGGAGCATGCTGGCCTTATCAATGCGTTCAGCGAGCTGGGCGATCAGATTGATGTGCTTATCGTGGACACGGCAGCCGGCATTTCCGAGTCGGTCGTGAGTTTTCTTCGGGCCTCCCAGGAATTGCTGATGGTGGTTTGCGATGAGCCGACATCGATTACCGACGCTTACGCTCTGATTAAACTGATGAATCGCGACTACGGTACCAACCGCTTCCGCATTCTCGCCAATCAGGTGGCAAATGAGCAGGAAGGCCGCCACCTGTTTGAAAAACTGACCAGGGTTACTGAACGCTTTCTGGATGTGGCACTACAGTACGTGGGTATGGTGCCGTACGACGAAGCCGTGAAAAAAGCGGTCCAACGTCAGAAAGCCGTGCTGGAAGCCTACCCCCGGGCCAAGGCATCGCTCGCGATCAAGGCTCTGGCCGACAAAGTGGAAAGCTGGCCGCTGCCTTCATCCCCTCGCGGACATCTGGAGTTTTTTGTGGAGCGACTCGTCGAAGTCTGAAACCGATCCCGTCAAACAATACCGGATACATGACATTGACGAAAAATTTGGGAATCTACAGCCAGGCAGGCGCAAAGAGCTCTTCAGAGCTGATCGAGACGCACGCGCCCCTGGTCAAGAAAATTGCTCTCCATCTATTGGCGCGACTGCCCGCATCCGTGCAGCTCGATGATCTTATGCAGGCCGGTATGATCGGTTTGCTTGAGGCTGCCCAACGCTACAGTTCCACCAAAGGCGCAACTTTCGAGACTTATGCCGGTATCCGCATCCGGGGTGCCATGGTGGATGATATCCGCAAAGGCGACTGGGTGCCGCGCTCTGTTCACAGGAACGGGCGCCGCGTTGCCCAGGCTATCAAGGCAGTTGAAAATCGTTTGGGACGTGAAGCCCAGGACGCGGAGGTTGCCGAAGAGCTCGGTATGGGGCTTTCTGAATACCACGCCACTTTGTCTGATTCGAACAGTGGGCGACTTTTTAGCCTTGATGAGCTAAATGAATCCGGAGAGCTGCCGATAGGAGAAACAGAGACCCGTGATAATCCACTGGACGGACTGGCTTCTGATTCCTTTCGCAGCAATCTGGCAGCGGCTATTGAGCAGCTGCCAGAGCGGGAAAAGCTGGTTCTGAGCCTGTATTACCAAGAGGAGCTGAACCTTAAGGAAATTGGCGCTGTGTTGGGCGTCAGCGAAAGCAGGGTCAGCCAGATTCACAGTCAAGCTGCGCTGCGACTGCGTGGCAGGCTCTCGGAATGGCGCCATGAGGATGGCCAATAGGCCCGGCTCAGGTATCCCGATCGTACTGGAGTGTAGTATTTGGTAACCGATGCTTTACAACCGTGATAAAGATCAGACAATAAGTGCTTAAATCAGCGGCCTGCCAAATTTTGAGCGCAAAGGTCAAACGAATTCCGGGTCTTACTTACTGGAGGTCCCTTTGGACAAGAACATGAAAATTCTCATTGTGGATGATTTCTCCACAATGCGGCGGATTATCAAGAACCTGCTCCGTGATCTGGGTTTCACCAATACGGATGAAGCTGATGATGGCAACACGGCTTTGCCTATGCTCAAAAGCGGTAAATACGATTTTCTGGTGACAGATTGGAACATGCCTGGAATGTCTGGCTTTGATCTGCTCAAGGCAGTGCGGGCCGATGACAATCTGAAAACTCTCCCGGTGTTGATGGTTACGGCCGAAGCCAAACGCGACCAGATTGTGGCGGCTGCTCAAGCCGGCGTGAATGGGTATGTGGTGAAGCCTTTCACCGCCGCTGTTCTCAAGGAAAAAATTGAGAAAATTTTTGAACGAATCCAGTAATCAGAGATTGGATGGATCGCATGAGTGATAACGAGAAGATCCACCGGGGTCTCGAGCCGGAAGTAACTGAAAAGCTCCGGCAGCAGACGGCAGAGCTTAGCCGATGCGTTGAAGGCGGAGATTATGCCGGCGCTATGACCCTGATCAATGAGCTGGGCGAGGTCCGGGATCAGAGTCTGTATCGGGAAGTGGGACGACTGACCCGATCGCTTCATGAATCAATCCGGAATTTCCAGATAGACCCACGCAGTCCCGAACAGAAGGAAGTTCTGTCGATGATGACAGACGCCTCAGATCGGCTTGCCTACGTTGTCCAGATGACCGGCCAGGCTGCCAATCGCACCATGGATCTGGTTGAAGAAAGTATGCCCGTAGCCAATGCAATGCGTGACGAAGCGACCGCTTTGCGGGAGGAATGGCAGCGTTTGCGTCGCCGTGAAATGCAACCTGCGGAGTTTCGTGAACTATACGGTCGGATTGACAACTTTTTTGTAAGCCTGACCCAGGACGCCGATACGATTTACAGCAGCCTCTCCGAAATTCTTTTGGCGCAGGATTTTCAGGATCTGACCGGACAGGTGATTCAGCGTGTCACGACGCTGGTTAAAGACGTGGAAGAGCAGATGCTCAGCCTTGTTGTCATGGCCAGCCATGTCGACAGGCTCACCGGCACCGTTCATCAGATTGAAGGCCCGGACGTATCTGCTGAGCAGGGCGTGGGGCCTCAGATCAAGGCTGAAGAGCGTGAAGATGTAGTTTCGGGGCAAAACGACGTAGATGATCTGTTGTCCAGTCTCGGTTTCTGAATTTAAGAGGTTAACCCATGGCGTTTGATGCCGATGATGAGATCCTGCAGGACTTCCTCGTAGAAGCCGGAGAGATTCTCGAAAAACTGTCTGAGCAACTTGTCGATCTTGAGCAACATCCTGATGACAGCAACCTGCTCAACGCAATATTTCGTGGGTTTCATACCGTCAAAGGTGGTGCAGGTTTCCTGCAGCTTGAGGCACTTGTTAACTGCTGTCACTCCGCAGAAAATGTGTTCGACATTCTACGCAACCATAAGCGGCAGGTGGATTCAGAGCTTATGGACGTTGTCCTGGAAGTTCTGGACCACGTGAACGCCATGTTTGATCAGGTGCGCAATCGGGAAGAACTTACGCCTGCGCCTGATCAATTGATCGCCGCACTGGACGCTCTGGCCTTGCCGCAGGATGCCGTTGCGAAAGCGTCAGGCGAATCCCGGGAAGAATCCCCGGAAGCCGGGGCAGATGGCGGTGATATTACCGACGAGGAATTTGAACAACTGCTTGATGCTCTGCACGGGGAAACTCCCGCCGCCGGGGCAGGTGCGAGCCAGGCGCATGAGCAGCCAGTTGGCAACAACAGTGATGGCGCCGGCAATGAGATTACCGATGATGAATTTGAAGCCTTGCTGGATGAGCTTCATGGCAAAGGCAAATTTGCAGCGCCGGAAGCCCCGGCCGCGGATTCCGGCGCAACAGGCTCAGGTGGCCCGGCAACAAGCAGCAGTGGCGAGCTAATCAGCGACGATGAATTCGAAAAACTGCTGGACGAGCTGCACGGCAAGGGCGGCAGCCCAACAACCGGTAGCGGAAAAAAACCCGATGAACCTTCACAGATAAAAGCAGAACCCGGCCCCGGACCTGCGAAAAGCAAGTCTGATTCAAAGCCGGCCGCCAAACAGGCTCCTGAAAAAGCTGCGCCTGCGGCACCCGCCCGAGAGCAAGCGCCGGTTGCAGAAACCACTGTACGCGTCGATACCAAGCGTCTTGACGACATTATGAATATGGTGGGTGAACTGGTTTTGGTACGCAACCGGCTGCAGCGGCTGGGTTCTGCGAGCGAAGACGAGCACATGCACAAAGCGGTATCCAGCCTTGATGTCGTGACGACAGACCTGCAGGCCGCTGTCATGCAAACCCGGATGCAGCCGATCAAGAAAGTATTCGGCCGTTTTCCGCGTGTTGTTCGCGATCTTGCCCGTGGCATGAACAAGGAAGTGAACCTTGTCATGCACGGCGAGGACACCGATCTCGATAAAAACCTCGTCGAAGCGCTGTCGGATCCACTTGTCCACCTGGTGCGGAACTCGGTGGATCACGGCATTGAAGCGCCGGACGTGCGCGAAAAAGCCGGCAAGCCGCGGCAGGGTACAGTCACGCTTTCGGCAGAGCAGGAAGGGGATCATATTCTCCTGTCTATTGATGACGATGGCGCCGGTATGGATCCGGAAGTACTGCGACGCAAAGCCGTGGAGAAAGGAATTTACGATCAGGATGCAGCCGATCGCCTGACCGATACGGAGTGTTTCAACCTGATCTTCGCCGCTGGCTTTTCCACCAAAGAGCAGATTTCTGACGTTTCTGGCCGCGGTGTGGGTATGGATGTGGTCAAGACCAAAATCGGCCAGCTCAACGGTCAGCTCAGCATTGTTTCAAAGCTGGGCAAAGGTTCACGCATCATCATCAAGGTGCCTTTGACCCTGGCAATCATGCCAACGTTGATGATCATGCTGGGCAACCAGTCTTTTGCGCTGCCGTTGGTGAATGTGGTGGAAATTTTCCATCTGGATCTGACCCGCACCAATATTGTGGACGGCCGCGAATGCATTGTTGTGCGCGACAAGGTGTTCCCGTTGTTTCATATAAAGCGGTGGTTGGTTAAACGCTCTGTCGCCAAGGGTGAATCTGAAAATGGCCATGTGGTGATCGTGTCCATGGGCACCCGCCAGGTTGGCTTTGTAGTTGATCAGTTGGTGGGCCAGGAAGAAGTGGTTATCAAGCCTCTTGGGCGCGGGCTTCAGGGTACACCCGGTATGGCTGGCGCCACGATCACCGGCGACGGCCGTATCGCGCTTATTATTGATGTTCCCAGCCTGTTGCAGCGTTACAGCTGACGGCGTTTCATAAAAGCTGAGGGCGCTTCATGGTAGCTGAGGGCTCTTCATGATCGCTGAGGGCTCTTCATGATCGCTGAAGACTCTGTGGGACAACATATTTTTGGTAGGAGAAACGGATGACAGTTTCTGTCCTGGTCGTCGACGATTCAGGGTTCTTCCGCAAACGGCTGACGGAGATACTGACTGCATCCGGACAGATTCGGGTGGTGGGTGTTGCGTCCAATGGCCGGGAAGGCGTTGAGCTGGCTGAATCACTGCGCCCGGATGTTATTACCATGGATTACGAAATGCCGATCATGGACGGTATTTCGGCTGTGCGTGAGATTATGAAAAGGCACCCTGTGCCGGTGTTGATGTTTTCTTCCCTTACCTATGAAGGTGCCAGAATTACGCTGGATGCACTCGAAGCCGGGGCCGTAGACTTTCTGCCTAAAAACTTTGAAGAAATTGCCCGCGATGGCAGCCAGTTGCAGAAAATTCTGATTGATCGCGTGCTTGATGTTGCGCGAAGCCGGCCTTCCAGTCGGGTTTCGCACTCTACTTATCAATCGCCGTCTCAATCTTCTTCTCACTCTTCACGACCCGATCAGTCAGCCTCGGGCACGGTTTTTTCCAGGCCTTCAGCTCCGGGCCGCCCGGACACGCGACCGCTGCCATCGGGCGATCAGAGTGCGCAGGGCGTACCCAGTCGCCCCTCACGAAAAGGTCCGGCCAGGCACTTTGCTGTTGTCGGTATCGGCACCTCTACCGGTGGGCCTGTCGCGCTCCAGCGAGTTCTGGCGGCACTGCCGGCAACGTTTCCTTCGCCCATTGTGCTGGTTCAACATATGCCAGCGAGTTTTACTCCAGCGTTTGCAGAGCGTCTCAACAAGCTGTGCAAGATAGAAGTTCGCCAGGCTGAGGACGGCGATATTTTGCGTCCAGGGTTGGCATTGCTGGCACCGGGCGGCAAACAGATGATGGTTGAAAACCGCGGTGGACAGCCCCGGGTGCGTATTTTGCCCGGAGACGAACGGCTGAATTATCGGCCCTGTGTGGACGTTACCTTTGGTTCTCTGGCACGCGCATACCCGGGAAAAACACTGGGTGTGATCCTGACGGGAATGGGGTCAGACGGCCGGGAAGGCTGCCGCATGATGAAACAGAGTGGTTCGCAAATCTGGTCTCAGGATGAAAAATCATCGGTGATCTACGGTATGCCCATGGCCGTTGCGAAAGCGGGCCTGAGCGATGAGGTTCTGGCTCTTGATGACGTAGCCCCGAGGCTGATTGAGGGCGTTAGCTGATGGATTTTCTCAGCCTGCTTGGAGTTGTTCTGGCATTTGCCGCCATTCTCGGTGGCAACCTGCTTGAGGGTGGGGCGCTGAGTTCCCTCTTTAATGGCCCTGCGGCGATTATCGTTATTGGCGGCACCTTGGCGGCCACTATTCTCCAGACCTCCTGGCCGACCCTGAAAAGAGCCTTCGCACAGGCCCAATGGGTGTTTGTTCCTCCTTACATCAGTATCGAAGACGGCATTGGCAAGGTAATCGACTGGAGCGTAAAGGCTCGTAAACAAGGCCTGCTTGGGCTTGAGGGGTTGACTGAGAAAGAGCCGGAAAACTTTGCCCGCAAAGGCTTGCAGCTGCTGGTGGATGGGGCAGAAACAGAAACAATCCGAAGCATCATGGATATTGATCTGGAGTGCCGTGAGCAGCGGGATCTGGAGTCTGCCCGGGTGTTTGAAGCCATGGGCGGCTATTCACCGACGATCGGTATTATCGGTGCCGTTATGGGACTGATCCAGGTAATGACCAACCTTGAAGACCCGGAATCGCTCGGCAACGGGATTGCCACGGCTTTCGTAGCAACTATTTACGGCGTAGCACTGGCAAACCTGCTGTTTTTTCCGGTTGCCAACAAGCTTCGCGGGCTGGTGAAGGAGCGCTCGAGATACGAAGACATGATGATTGATGGCCTTATCGCCATTGCGGAGGGTGAGAACCCTAAATCCATTGAATTGCGGCTGCGGGGCTTCCTGCAGTAGGCAAACCCGGTTCCTATTTATGCGGCGTCGCAGGCAACCTCAGGATGATCTGCACAACAAAGAACGTTGGTTGATTTCCTATGCGGATTTCATAACCCTGCTGTTTGCGTTTTTTGTGGTGATGTACTCAGTGTCTTCGGTAAATGAGGGCAAATACAAGGTGCTTTCAGAAACGCTTACGGGCGTTTTCAACGCACCTCAGCGATCCTTTCAGCCTATAGAAATCGGCGATCAGCCCCCGCCTTCTGAAGTGGCTGTGTCGGAGGATGTTATCCCTCCGGCGGTCACAGAAGCTCCCCGAAACCCGGAGCAAGAAATTCAGGAGCGCACTGAAGCATTGCGTACCATGGCAGATCAGCTCGCAATGGAGTTTGGTGATCTGATCAATCGTGGGGTGGTAACGCTTGAAACCAATGAGCGCTGGCTGGCACTTAATCTGCCGGACAGTCTGTTGTTTGGCAGCGGTGATGCCGAGCCGCACTATGACGCGTTTGGAGTGATCGAAAAAATCGCCAGGGTTCTCAGGAACCGGGATAACGCAGTAAAGGTTGAAGGCTTCACCGACAATCAGCCCATCCGTACGACCCGCTTTCCCTCGAATTGGGAGCTTTCAGCGGCAAGAGCGGCTGCGGTTGTTCGCATGCTGGGCATGGATGGCATTGAGCCCGAACGACTGGCAGCGGTCGGGTATGGACAGTATCAGCCTTTAGCTCGCAACGACACTGAAGAGGGGCGCCGGCGAAACCGCCGCGTGGTGCTTTTAGTCTCCCGGGAGGCCAGTGTTCGGGGAATCATGCGCTAGGGTTCCGTTCCCGTTCAAGTTGTTTAACCTCTGGCCGATAAACCGGAGTACAACTGGTTTTCAGTGGGTCGTAATACCGTACTTTTCGGAGAAAAAACGTGCGAATCTGGGCAGTAGCCAATCAGAAAGGTGGTGTGGGTAAAACCACCTCGGTGGTCGCATTGGGCGGCTTGCTGGCAGAGCGCGGCAAGCGCGTTCTCGTGGTTGATCTTGACCCTCATGGTTCGCTTACCAGTTGGTTCGGGTACGACCCTGATACCCTCGCGCACAGTGTTTTTGACCTGTTCCAGCACCAAGGCAAAGTGCCTGAGGGTTTGCCTGCCCAGCTTATTACCGAAACCAGTTGCCCCGGGTTGTCGCTGCTGCCCGCGAGCACGGCACTGGCGACGCTGGAGCGTCGGATGGTCGGCGCTGAGGGTATGGGGCTTATCGTGTCACGCGCGCTCACCCAGCTATGGGACGATTTTGACTACGTCATCCTGGATAACACGCCATCATTGGGCGTGCTGATGGTGAATGCCCTGGCGGCAGCACAGCACCTCGTTATTCCGGTGCAGACCGAGTTTCTCGCGATCAAAGGACTTGAGCGCATGCTGCATACTTTGCAGATGATCATGCGCTCCCAGAAGAACGAACTTCCTTATACCATTGTGCCAACTTTGTTCGACCGACGTACCCAGGCTTCGATCAAGAGCGTGAACCAGCTGCGAAAAACCTATCAGGACACCCTGTGGAGGTTTGCGGTGCCTGTCGATACCAAATTCCGTGATGCCAGCCAGGCAGGCATAGTGCCGTCAAAACTGGACGCGCAGACTCATGGCGTGCGGGCGTATCGGCACTTGCTGGACGATTTGCTGGCAAGAACAGGCGCAGGGAAGGAGCGTCAGTATGACTGACGAAAAATTGACAAGGCTGGCGGGTCCGGCCAGTGCCATTGCCAGCTATCTGGATGAATTGCTGCATACGGCAACCGACACCGCGTTGCATGAAGAGGTTCGCGAGCCGGAGCCAGTTCCCGAAATGAAACCTGAGCCGAAACCGACACCGGTGCAGAAGCCGGTGTTGCGGACCAGGCCAGCGCCCCGAGTGGAAGCGTCGCCGAAACCGGAGCAAGTTCAAGAGGTTGTTGCTGTCGTTGCTTCCGCGCCGGAACCGGCATCGGAAATGCCGGTGTCGCGCCCTGAGTGGTCGCACCGCCCGTTTGAGTGCCTGATTTTTACCGTGGCGGGCCTGCAGCTTGCAGTTCCGCTCCTGCTGCTGGGTGCTATCCACCGGATTGAAGAGGAAGTCCGGCCAATTCCCGGTAGCCCCAAGTGGTATATGGGGATCCGCCCGGGCACTCAAGAGAATCTGAGAGTTGTGGATACGGCCGAGTGGATTATGGCCGGCAGGGTGCCGGTGAATGCCCGGGACAACTACCGGTTTGTTATCCGGTTAGACAATAGCGAGTGGGGCTTGGCCTGTGATGACGTGGCTCAGTCGTTCACTCTAAGCCCGGATAATGTGCGCTGGCGCACGGCGCGCAGCAAGCGGCCATGGTTGGCGGGAACGGTAATTGAACAGATGTGTGCCCTTGTTGATGTGCGCACCATGGCGAACTTGCTGGTAGGTGCCGAACGGGAACAGCATCTTGATCTGAGCTGACCGGCAAGCCGGTTACGGAATGAAACGGTGCCATGCTGGCACGGTTTGTGCCCTTGATTATAGTATTGGGCACTGATGATGTTTTTTTGACGATCAGGTTGCCCGCCGGGCAGCCGAACAGGAGATACAGGTTATGGCATCCCCGAGCGGACAGCAAAGTCAGGCCCAGGACGATCAGGTACTGCAGTATGTGACCTTCCGGCTGGATAACGAGACCTATGGTCTAAACGTTATGCAGATTCAGGAAGTGCTGAGATACACGGAAATCGCGCCAGTACCCGGTGCTCCGGATTACGTGCTCGGTATCATCAATCTGCGGGGTAATGTGGTGACGGTTATCGACACTCGCCGCCGTTTCGGGTTGGCGGATGCGGATGTAACAGACGCGACCCGGATAGTGGTGATGGAATCTGCCGATCAGGTAATGGGCATTCTGGTGGATTCTGTGGCCGAGGTTGTGTACTTGAAAGCCAGTGAAATTGAGACTGCACCGAATGTGGGTAACGAAGAAAGTGCCCGGTTTATCCAGGGTGTGTGTAACAAAGGTGGTGAACTGATCATATTGGTCGAGTTCGACAAAATGCTGTCAGACCACGAATGGGCTGAAATCTCAGGGCTGTGAACCGGAGTTATACCGGACAGACCTTATGATGGACGCCTTCCGTGGCAAATAAACCGGAGACGTCCATCATGTTTGCTGAAATTCCTTCTTATATTCCGTGGGTGCTGACCTCGGTAGCGCTTTTTCTGGTTTTTGCCCAGGGTGTGACGCTCGGGCGTCAAAACCGGCAACTGAAAGCCACACTCAAGGAGCGCTGCGATACGCTCGGCCGTGAGCTGCATGCCACAGCGAGCGGCAGTATGGGGGTGGGCCAGCGTCTCGTAGTTTGCGAGCGACAATTGCATGAGCTGCGCTCGACCATTGACGAGATGCGCCAGAACGACCCGTTACGCATCTCCTACGACGAAGCTTCACGGCTCGTGGATCTTGGTGCGGATATAGACGATCTTATGAATACCTGCGGGATATCCCGTCCTGAGGCCGAGCTTGTATCAGCATTGAGAAAGCGCCAGGCGGCCTGAGATAGCAAAGCTGCTATAAAGTTTCTGTTGAATCGCCGCCGGCGTCTTCGGGCGTTCGGCCGCGGATATGAAAGGCAAACGCAAGAATTTCAGCAATAACCCGGTAAAGGTTTTCGGGGATTTCGTCGTTCAGGGACAAGCGCGCAAGAATGCCAGCCAGCTCTGCGTTTTCATACAGAGGCACATTGTGCTCCCTGGCGATCCTGATAATCTCATCGGCCAGTTCGTACGTACCCGTAGCCGTTATGGTCGGAGCCTTCTCACCGTCGTATTTAAGTGCAACGGCAGCGCTGGAGGATTGACGTTCATTTTGCTTTTTCATGCCCGGGTATCCACCAGTCTGTGTTCCAGCTTCGTTGTCGGGTACGACGGGCTGCCACGGCGACACTCAAGGTCAGTAACTTCCAGCCCCAGCTCCGACAGGCTTCGCCTCAGTAATGGCAGCTCTTCGTTCACCTGTTTCAGCGTGTCCTGTTTTTCTGCCCACACCCGTGCGCTGATTTCCTGCTGGCGCAGGGAAACTTCAAAATTCAGGGCGCCGGCCTGTTCCAGATCAATGGCAAGATTTAGGCGCCATTCGCTGATGGCCGCCCGCTTGTGGTCGCGCCCTTTTGAAGAGGCCTCGTCCTTGTGCTGTTCTACGCGCAATTGCGCCACTCTGGGCTCATTCTGAGGTGTTACCCAAGGTAAATCCATGAGCAAGGTTGAGGCGGGCGCAGGTGCGTCACCCCCGCCTCTGGCAGTCAGTATCTGGCTGTGTAACTGGTTTACGGTAATGCGGTTCAGCATGCCGGCTAACATTCGCAATGTCTGCCCCACTGATGTGGGCTCGGAGCTCATGGCGGGCGGCGTTGATGTCAGAGCCTGCGGGAACTGCAGAGGTGCCTGAACCAGCCCGGGGCTGGCCAGTGGTGTAAGGCGGTTGAACAAAACTGCCTTGTCGCCGCCTTGTTCAGCCAGCAGGGCGGTGATCATACGGCCAATGGCAAGCTTGAGGTCGGGTAGGGCCGGGGATGGCGTCTGAGTCAGGCGGGATTCTGCGAACAGCCCGCTCTCCGCGATCCATTGCCGTATTTGTTGCACGGTGTTGTTCTGCGTTCCAGCGCCCGGTGCCAGGGTATTACTGACAGGCAGTCTTGCAAGCAGCGTTTCGAGAGCCTGTCGTGCAGCCTCGGGCAGCGGTTGCGGGCTGCGGGTTTTAGGGAGTTGGCCGGGCGTCAGTTCAGGAATAACGCCGCGGTTCAGTGCGGTCATCAGCTTGACCAGACCGCTGTCCAGGCTCTGCTGCCAGGGCATACGTTGGGCAAGAGCCCGGGCAATGGTGGCTTCCGGGGCTTGCGCCAGCTTGCCCATGAGTTGCAGTTCATTGCCGGCGCGCATCACTTTCACCCAGTCCCCGGGCGTCAGCTCCGTGGCGCCAATGGCCGCGCTTACCTGAAGCGGTTTGCCTCGCACGTCCAGAAGCACTTCGGCACTACCGCTGCCTTGACGTTGGATGATTTCCGCGACACGGGCCAGCATGGTTTCCCGGTTCGCAAGCTGAAGCTGGTCCAGTTGCTGTCGGGCAGACAAAACGGCAGTTTCCCGGCCTGATTGCCCGGTGTCAGTGGTTTTTGCGGGGCCGGGGGTAACCGGTACCGGGGGTGCAGGGGGCTGTTGACCGCTGGGTAGTTTCATCGCTGCTGACTTGATACCAGACAAGAGTATTTTGTAGGCGCTTTCGTTATAATACGCCGCGCCGGCAACTTTTGCCGTGAACACACCCGATGCAATATGCGCATCGACCTGATTACGGGGCCCTGATGTCCGAGCCGTTACTACAGGCTGTCAATCTGCAGTGTGAACGGGACAAGCGGATACTTTTCCGTGAGTTATCCTTCTCCATACTGCCCGGTACGGTAACCCGTGTCGAGGGGCCAAACGGCTCCGGCAAGACGACGCTGCTGAAAATACTGGCCGGCCTGAACGATGCGTGGACAGGCGAACTGAAGTGGTGCGGAACCCCGGTAGCCAACCAGCGAGAGGCGTTTCTCCGGAACATGCTCTATCTCGGGCATCGCCCGGGTATCAAACCCCTCCTTACCCCCACGGAAAACCTCCGGGCCTTGATGGCCGGTCGTAGGCCAGTAGCTGATGCGGCATTGAGTCAGGCGCTGCAGGGCACCGGCCTGACAGGCTATGAAAATGTACCCTGTCGCAACCTGTCTGCCGGCCAGCAGCGCAGGGTTGCGTTGGCGCGCTTGCTGGTTGCTGATGAGCCGCTGTGGCTACTCGATGAAGTATTCACTGCCATCGACGCAGATGGCGTAAAAGCCCTCGAGGCACTTTTGCAGCAGCGCGCTGCCGAGGGTGGCGCCGTGCTGGTTACCACTCACCATGATCTGGCATTGCCGGGCATGCACCGACTGACTCTTGGCGCCGGGGGGCTCCATGAACGCTGAGGTTCGCCCTGCGGTTCGTTTAGCCAGCAGCAGTGTTGGGGCGCTGGCTGCCATGAAAGGCGTTTTTGCGCGGGATATGAAAGTAGCATTCCGACAGCGCCAGGACCTGCTTAACCCGCTGCTGTTTTTTGTGATGGTTGTTACTCTGTTTCCTCTTGGGGTCAGCCCGGAGGTTTCATTTCTGCGTGAAGCGGGAGCGGGCATTCTCTGGGTGGCGGCTCTGCTTTCTGTATTATTGTCACTGGATCATTTGTTCCGCCACGATTTTGATGATGGCACCCTGGAGCAGCTCGTGCTCCAGCCGCAACCGCTGTTTCTTCTTATTCTGGCAAAAACCGTGGCGCACTGGATGTTAACGGGGTTGCCTCTGGTCGTGTTGACGCCCGTTCTTGGAGTAATGGTGCACCTCGACGGGAACTCTATCGCTGTTTTGTGTCTAACGCTGTTGATTGGTACGCCAGTACTGAGCTTGATTGGCGCCATTGGCGCTGCTTTAACGCTTGGGCTGCGATCCGCAGGCGTGCTCTTGTCCCTGCTGATCATTCCACTGTACATTCCTGTGCTGATTTTCGGCACGGGTACAGTTGCGGCAGCAGCGGACGGCGCGGCTGTGGGAGCCTACCTGGCACTTATGGGCGCTTTCCTTATGCTGGCGCTGACTTTGGCGCCGTTTGCAGCAGCAGCAGCGTTGAGAATCAGCTTGTCTAATGGGTAAAACAAGGTAAACGGTAGGACGGTGACCATCTGATGTGGCAATTTTTTCACAAACTGGGTTCCCCTAAGTGGTTTTTCGGGATATCCACCCGGTTCATGCCCTGGCTGCTGGCGGGCGGCCTACTGTTGCTTATGGCCGGCGTTGTCTGGGGTCTGGCGTTTGCGCCCAAGGATTACCTTCAGGGCAACAGCTATCGGATTATTTTTATTCATGTTCCTACGGCGTTTATGGCGCAGTCGGTATACATCATGATGGCGTCTGCGGCCCTTGTAACACTGGTCTGGCGCATGAAGCTGGCCGATGTGTTCGTCAAGGCGGTTGCGCCGGTCGGTCTGGTGCTTACGTTTCTGGCGCTTTTTACCGGCGCTGTCTGGGGCAAACCAACCTGGGGCACCTGGTGGATATGGGATGCACGGCTAACGTCCATGTTGATACTGCTGTTTCTGTACGGCGGTGTCATTGCACTGGACCGTGCTATTAATGACGAGAAGTCCGCTGCCCGCGCGGTTGCGGTGCTGGTGCTGGTAGGGGTAGTGAATATCCCCATTATCAAATATTCCGTGGAGTGGTGGAATACACTGCACCAGCCCGCGACGTTCAAACTCACAGAAAAACCGTCCATGCCGGCGGAAATGTGGGTGCCGCTGCTGTTATCAGTACTGGGCCTGTACCTGATTTTTGGCTGGCTGGCCTGTGTTCGCATGCAGACAGAGATTTTGTCCCGGGAGCAACGCACCCGGTGGGTAAAAGAATTCGTAATGAAAGGAAGGGTCTGAGCAATGGCATTTGATTCCTTTTCTGCCTTTATCGCGATGGAAGGCCACGGCCCCTATGTCTGGGCCTGCTACGCAGTGTTTTTCGTGTTGATGGCACTGATGATGATCGGGTCGGTACGAAGCAGGAATGCGATCATTGAGTCCTGCCGTCGCGGTTATGAGTTTCAGGCTGAAAAGAGTACAGTGGCGGCGGCTCCAGCGACCTCTGCGTCCTTCGCGCGCGTAAACGTTTCCCAAGACTGACTAACAGGTATGTAAATGCATCCGATCCGTAAAAAGCGGCTGACCATTGTTCTGTTTCTGCTGATAGGGCTCTCCGTCGCGGTGGCACTGACTACTTACGCGCTGCGCCAGAACATCAATCTGTTTTACGACCCAAGCCAGATTTCTGCCGGGGAAGCGCCGGTTGATGTGCGAATCCGCGCAGGCGGTATGGTCGAAGAAGGCTCGGTTGTACGAGACCCGGAAAGCCTGAAAGTGGAGTTCCTGGTAACCGACTTTAATGCCTCAGTGCCGGTTGAGTACGTCGGCATCCTGCCGGACCTGTTTGCGGAAGGGCAGGGTATCGTTGCCATGGGCCGGCTCAACAACAAAGGCCGCTTTGTAGCGGACCAGGTTCTGGCCAAGCATGATGAAAACTACATGCCGCCGGAAGTTGCCAGCGCACTGGAAAAGGCTTCAAAAGCCGAGGGTATGCCGATGTCTGACACTGCCAAACCGGCAACCTACTAAACACACCTCAATCAACAGCCTGATTCCTGGAGAGCTTTGATGTATCCCGAACTCGGACAGCTTGCACTG
Source organism: Marinobacter sp. (assembly GCF_048266785.1). Lineage (GTDB taxonomy): Bacteria > Pseudomonadota > Gammaproteobacteria > Pseudomonadales > Oleiphilaceae > Marinobacter. Next base: position 74,538 of record NZ_JBLWYX010000007.1, on the reverse strand, counting down.
ATACTCGCGCTGTTGCTGGCAGTGCTTCTTTCGGTTGTACCCCTGGTTGGCTCACTCACCGGCCGGGACAATCTCCAGGCATTTGCGCGCCCTCTGACCACCGGCATGTTTGTGTTTGTCGGGCTGTCATTTGCAGTGCTGACCCACGCGTTTTTAACGGATGATTTCTCCGTAGCTTACGTGGCCAACAACAGCAACAGCATGCTGCCCTGGTACTACAAGTTCAGCGCCGTGTGGGGTGGTCATGAGGGTTCACTGCTGCTTTGGATACTGATGCTGACGGGGTGGACGATGGCAGTTGCCATTTTCAGCCGTCGTTTGCCTTCTGTGATGATTTCACAAGTGTTGTCGGTTCTGGGCATGGTGAGTGTCGGGTTCATGCTCTTTATTATTGTTACGTCGAACCCTTTCGACCGTTTGCTGCCCAATGTGCCGTCTGATGGTGCAGACCTGAACCCGCTTCTGCAGGACTTTGGGCTGATTGTTCATCCGCCTATGCTTTACATGGGCTACGTTGGCTTTGCGGTGGCCTTTGCATTTGCCATTGCGGCATTGATTAACGGCCGGCTGGATGCCGCTTGGGCCAGGTGGTCACGGCCCTGGACCACCGTTGCCTGGGCATTTCTTTCCGTCGGTATCGCCCTTGGAAGCTGGTGGGCCTACTACGAACTTGGCTGGGGCGGCTGGTGGTTCTGGGATCCGGTTGAGAACGCCTCCCTGTTGCCCTGGTTATCCGGTACGGCTCTGATGCACTCACTGGCAGTGACGGAAAAACGCGGTGTGTTCAAAAGCTGGACGGTGCTGCTGGCGATTGTCACTTTTGCGCTGAGCCTTCTGGGCACCTTCCTTGTTCGTTCAGGCGTACTCACTTCAGTCCATGCTTTTGCATCAGACCCTGAGCGAGGCACCTTCCTTCTGATTTTGCTGGCGATCACGGTTCTTGCGAGCCTCATTCTCTATGCATTCAGAGCACCTGTTGTTCATGTACGTTCACGCTACGGCTCTCTTTCGCGGGAAATATTCCTGTTGCTGAACAACGTGCTGCTGGTATCCGCGACGCTGCTGGTAGCTGTAGGTACCCTGTACCCGCTGGTTCTTGATTTCTTTGATTTGGGCAAAATCTCAATCGGCGAGCCATTCTTTAATCTCACTTTCAGTCCACTTGCGGTGGCGGCCGGCCTTCTGCTTGGCGTCGGCACCTTTTCCCGCTGGAAGAAAACAGATGCCGGCTGGCTTGCGCGCAAGCTGTTGTGGCCACTGGCGGTGAGTATGCTGCTCACCACGGCGACTATGGTCGGTTATGGTGGGTTCACGCCTTGGGCCTTTCTTGGCGTATTTACAGCCGTCTGGGTAACCTCGGCGACCTTCTGGGACCTGTGGGACAAATCTTCTTCCAAAAAGGGGCGAGTCCACGGGCTCAAACGCCAGTCTCGCAGTTACTACGGAATGGTGCTTGGGCATCTCGGCCTCGCCATCACCATGGCCGGCGCAACCGTTGTGTCGAACTACGGTATCGAGCGTGATGTCCGTATGGTGCCTGGCGATGTCGCCGAGGTAGGTGACTATCAGTTCCTCTTTGTCGACATCGGTGAGCGGCGCGGCCAGAATTTCACAGCCCAGTACGGCACGTTTGAGGTCATGCTCGACGGCAAAAAGATCGCCGAATTGCATCCTGAGAAGCGCCAGTATGCCGTTGGCATGAGCGTCATGACCGAAGCGGATATCGATGCAGGCCTGTTTCGGGATATCTTCGTTGCGGTGGGTGAGCGTATTTCAGATAACGCCTGGGCCATAAGGCTCCAGTATAAGCCGCTGATCCGATGGCTGTGGCTGGGGGCACTGTTTATGGCTGCCGGTGGCTTTCTGGCTGTGTCGGACCGCCGCTACCGGATTCGTGAGCGAGCTACCGAGCGCTCAGTATCCTCAGCAAAATTGTCGCCAGCGCAGACCGATGCCCAAGGCACGGCGGGAGCGGTTTCATGAAGCGGTTTCTGTTGTTTCTGCCCTTATTGGTGGCCGTCGTAGTGGGTGTTTTTCTGTTTGCCGGTATCGGCAAAGATCCCACCAAGCTTGATTCAGCTCTGATCGGAAAACAGGTTCCTGTATTCAGTCTCAAAAGCCTGAAAAGTCCTGATAGTTCTCTGGATGAGGGCCTGTTCCGGGGCGAAGTTACCCTTCTGAACGTCTGGGGCACCTGGTGCCCTGCTTGCCGGGACGAGCATGACGACCTCATGAGGGTTTCCCGGGAAAAGAAGGTTGCGATTATCGGGCTGAACTATAAGGACAACCGTGACGATGCTTTGGTCTGGCTGGACAGGCTGGGGGATCCCTACCGCACGGTTATCTATGATCCCAAAGGCACGTTGGGTTTTGATCTGGGTGTGTATGGTGCACCGGAAACCTTTGTTATTGATGCCTCCGGTGTTGTGCGGTATCGCCATGTGGGTGTGGTCAACGGCGAGGTATGGGAGAAGATTCTGTTGCCGGTGATTAACGAAGCGCGGGAGAACGGCTGATGCTCCGTATGGCGTGTTTCCTTTTGGCGATTACGGCATCCGGTTTTTCCGTTGCGGACGTTTCTGCCGTTTATGGTTTTGAAAGCCGTGGTGAAGAGCAGCGTTATCAGAATCTGATTGCTGAGCTTCGGTGCCCCAAGTGTCAGAACCAGAACATTGCGGACTCAAACTCGCCTATTTCCAAAGATATGAGAAACGAGGTCTATCAGATGATGCTGGATGGCGCCAGCAACGAAGAAATTGTCGAATCTCTGGTGGGTCGCTTTGGTGAGTTCGTCAAATACAAGCCGGATCTGGACAGCCGTACGCTCGTGCTCTGGGCAACTCCCGTGATTGCCGTTCTGGGGGGCCTTCTTGTGGTCGTCGGAGTCGTTGTTCGCTCCCGGAGGGCCGGTACGGCAGCGCCGGCACTGAGCAGTGAGGAGCGAGCCCGCATTGATAAAATGCTCGCGGAACGGAATGAGGGCGGCAGCGCCTGATTACCTGGAAGAGCAACGCCTGACTTCGCAGCAACATGCACCGTTTATTCATTTTTGAACCTGTGACGATATCTCCATGACTGAAACTTTCTGGATTGCCGCAACGGTACTGATCATCCTCGCCTTGGCATTTGTACTCTACCCAGTGCTGTTTAATCGTCGGGACGCCCGACAGCAGACAGACCTCAGGAACCAGAACCTGATGGCCTATCGTGGCCGCATGGCCGAACTGGAAAAAGAGCACGAGGCGGGCATTCTTGATACCGGAAACTACCGGCAACTCCGGGAAGAACTCGCCGGCGCCATGCTGGACGATGTTCCGGAGAACGAGGTTGTCGCCAAAACGGTACCGGGCCACAAGGCCGCCATGGCCGTCGCTTTGCTCTCAATACTTCTGATTCCTGCTGCCACGGTTCTGCTCTACGAAGAGTGGGGCGCGATGGACAGCGTCGAAGCATTTGTTGCCATGCAGGAATTGGGTAGCTCGGATGATGCCCGGGCAGCGCAAATGAGTGAACTGACTCAGCAACTGCGTGCGCGGCTTGAAGCCAGCCCCGACAACCCGGACGGCTGGGCCATGCTGGGCCAGACCTATATGCGCCTGGAGCGGCATGAAGATGCCGCCTGGGCATTCCGGCAACTGGCTGACAGCGTCCGTGCCGATGATGGCTCCAGGGCTATAGCCTTGGGTCTGGCGGCTCAGGCGCAGTTTTTCCACAGCCAGGGTGCCATGACCCAGGCCGTGACCTCTGCGATTGAGGAGGCGAGGGCACTGAACCCCGATGAGGTTAACTCGCTTGGTCTGTTGGGTATCCATTCATTCAGTCAGGGTAATTATCGTGACGCGATCAATTACTGGGAACGCATCCAGACCGTCGCGCCGGATCATCCGCAGTTGGCTTCAATTCAGGGTGGCATAAAAGAAGCATATACGCGTCTTGGTGAACAGCCGCCAGCCGAAAAATCCGCACTCTCGGCTCCCGATGACAGCGTGGTCCAAGAGGGCGCTGGCGTTACCGTTCGGGTGACTCTGGATGAGGCATTTCAGAAGGATATTCCTGACGATACGACGCTGTTCCTTTTTGCCCGCGCTGCCAACACTCAGGGCGGGCCGCCCTTAGCCGTTGTCAGATTGACCGCTGGCGCATTGCCCGTTGAGATCCGCCTGGATGACCGTCATGCGATGGCGCCACAAGCGGTTATATCCGGCGTAGAAGAAGTGGTTGTGACCGCTCGCCTCACTCGCTCGGGCAATATCAACGCGCAGCCGGGTGACTGGGAGGGCAGTACAGATTCGCCCGTTGCTGTTTCAGGGGTTCCGGGCTCGCCGGTCGAGTTGGTTATTGATCAACAACTGATTAACTGAGCCGGTGAATACCGGCTCATAGAGTCTCCTGGGAGTTTTGAATTGCCGCCAGGCCTGCCTCTACACCGAGAGTTTGTTGGGGTAGAGTGGCGGCAAGCCGGTCTCTGAAGACGGGGCGTCCACCTTCTTTCGGACTTGCTTGAGCGCGTTGACCAAAGCACTGCCATCCCACGTTTTGTTGCTTCTCTCGCCACCTGAATGATCACGGCTGAAAAGGTGTGCCTGTAACCGGTCGAGCTCCTGCTCAAGATCGGCTGCCGGTAACACGCTGAAAATGTCCTTTGCAGATCGGAAATTGTAGCCGGGCCAGCGTAAATTTGCCCAGCTCACAAATAGCCCGGGTGTTGAGGTACGGCCTTCCTTTGCGGCATTAAGCAGTTGCTCAAATAACGCTCCCTCATTTCCGGCGCCTTCAGAGTCGGTATTGGCAGATGTCCGGGATGTGACTCTGCGAGTGCGCCACCAGGCCAACATGGTCAGAACCCATATTCCGGCCAGCGCTAAGCTTACCCATTGCCAGAACCTGTGACCGTCGGTAGCAGCGCCCGCGCTCGAAGCACTCTGTTCGCTGTTGGTTTCGGTGGCCGTGGCCGAGCTACCGGCGGCGCCTGAAGAGGGCATGGTTGTACCATTTGCGGGAGTTACATTAAGGGTCTGTGCCGGGATCACGGCGACCTTTTCGCTGTCGGATTGCGTATCCCACCAGGGGATGCGGATTGCCGGAAGCACGAGTTTACCGGCTTCAACAGGAACCAGTGCCCGGGTTTGCGTAAGCGTGGACGTAATACCTTCCGGGCCGCTGCTGGCGTTCCGTTGGGCTGCTTCTGGATAGCTGCGAAGCCCGTCCGGTACAGAGTCTGGCAGGGGCGGCAATGCCTCTGAAGGTAGTCCGGTTGCTTGCAGGCTGAGTGTGCGTGTGAGGTTATCGCCGGTCTTCAGGTTCAGCGTTGGCGGCATGCCGGCTTCGGCCAGAGTAAGGTCGGTAGCCGGGAGCCAGGTCGAGCCACTGAACTCCTGTGGAACATCTTTGACCTGCACCTCAAACAGCTCAGCACTGTCCCGCAGGAATCGGAGCGAGCCATCGGCATCTCTGGCCTGGCCCTCGAAACGAATGGCAGGCAGGTTCAGAGAGCCCGGTTTTTGCGGAAACAATGCATAGCGCCGCTCTACCACCCGGTATCGTACGCCATCGCGGTCTCGGGAAAACTCGCGCTGTTTCCCCAGGGATTCGATGATCGCGTTGGGGTGCTGTGGGTCGGATAGCTCGCCACGGATAAGATTGCCCTGGAAAAACAACCTCACTGTCAGAATCAGTTGCTCCTGAACGTATACCTCTGCCTTGTCTGCTGACAGCTCAATGAAGCTTTCCCGGCTAGTGTCTGCCTGATCTGGAGGGTTGCCGTCTACCACCTCTATGGTTACCGGTCTGGATACGGAATCCTTGAAGGTAAGGGCGGGGATGGTGATCTCTCCGGTGGACGTAGGCGCAAGCTGGTATGTCCAGGTTATTTCTCCCACCATGTCGCCGTTGACGGTGCGAATGCTGTACTGCTGATTGCGAGCCAGTATTTCGAAATCCGGAGTAACCTTTTCAATATCCGGCGAAGGCAGGCTTGAGATATCGAAATCGAAAAGATTGCTCAAATTGATATCGATCTTTGTGCTGCCTTTAACGGTGAGCGTCAGGACTTCACCTTCGTACAGCCGGGTTCTGTCAGGTTCAGCGGTGAGCTCGCCGGCATGGGCTGGCAGCCAGATAGCCATCAGGATTGCAGAAACAACCAGCCAGATTGTCGGAATAATCAACCATTTTACCATGGTGTGTCGCCCTTGTCAGATGGTGTCTGGCGTTCCTGATACTGTTGCAGGAATTTTCGCTGTAAAAGCCCGCCGGGGTTATCGGGCACCCGGCGCAGCGATTGCTCCTGGCTCTGCGTAAGCGGCGTTTCGGATACCGGCGCAGGCGCCTGAACTTCCTCAGCGCCAGGCTCTGCGGCTTGATCATTTGCACCGTTGCTTTCAGAATCGGTTTGAGCGTTATTTTCAGAACTGTCTTCGGGCTGCTCTTCGCCAGACGCTTTCTGGTCGCCGCTCTGCTCCTGTTCGTCAGGACTGCCTTGGGACGGCTCTGATTCAGTGTCGGAATTTTGAGAATTCTGGGCGCTGTCGGAATCCTGGTTTTCACCGGACGCATCGGAAGGGCTTTCCTGCTGGCTGTTTTCACCGGATGAATCTGAGTCGTTCGGATCGCCGTTGCCCTGATCCTGGTCGGATTTCTCTTGCTGCTTGAGCAGATCTTCTACCAGTTGCCGGTTTGCGCGGGCATCTTCCATATCGGGATTACGGTCCAGCGCGCTATCGTAGGCCTCAAGAGCCTCTTGCAGCTTTCCGGCGCGGGCCAGAGCATTGCCGCGATTGTAATCTGCAAGGGCCGTGTCTGCCCCTTCAAAGACTTTGGCAGCTTCGTCATAGCGCTCGGCACGATAAAGCGCAGAGCCCCGCCATTCCGGGGAGTCCAGTATCGTTGCTGCCGCACCGGGATCTTCATGAATCAGCTCTTCCGCTCTTTGATCTTCCCGTTGCCAGAGGCTGCCCCAATCCATGGCCGCAGCAGGCTGCGGTATCGCGGGCATCAGAATCAACGCCATCGCGGTGAAGGCACCTCGGCGCCAGCCCAGTAACAGCAACGGCAGGGCCAGCCACAACAACCAATAGCCATCATCTTTCCAGCGGTCGATAGTGAGCCCGGTGTTCGTGTCCTGCCACTCGTCTGATTCTTCAGGGCTGAGGTTCAGGGCCTCTATGTCGCTGTCATCCAGCGTTAGCTCATGGCTTGCGCCGCCGCTATTACGGGCGAGCTCCGCGAGCATGTCCGGGTCGGTACGTGTTATGACAATGTTGCCGTTGTCGCGGATAAAGCCACGCCGTGCAAGGGGAATAGGGCCGCCGTCGCGGGTGCCAGCCGCCAGGGTACTCAGAGTGAATCCGGTATCGGCGAGCTCGTTGCTGATGGGCGTGAGATAGCGCTCGGATACACCATCAGTAATCAACAGAACGCGGCCTTGGCCCGGAGCGCCCCGCTGCAGAAGAGCCAGGGCCCTGGAAACGGCCAGGTCGGCGCGATTGCCCTGAACCGGCATGATGATCGGGTCGAGGACGTTGAGCATGCCCGTTAGCGTGTTGCTGTCGTCTGTCAGGGGGGTCACAACGTGTGCGTCCCCTGAATACACCACCAGCGCTGTCAGGCTGCCCTCACGAACAGCCAGAATATCGCGGATCTTGCGTTTTGCACGGGTCAGGCGGTCGGGCTCCAGATCCGTTGCAAGCATGGACAAGGACAGATCGAGCACAATCACCAGGCTATCCCCCGGTTTTTTCAGGGGAGTGGGGGCCTCACGCCAGGCGGGTCCCGCCAGCGCAATAGCCAGGATGACAACAGCGCTGATTGCGGGCACAAAACTGGAGCCGCGTGTTTCCGCGGCACCGCCATATCGCCGGATCACCGGGGACAAAAGTTGCTCAGGGATCAGGCCAGACCAGCCGCTGTCTCCGGAGCCTTTTCCTTTCAACGCGAGGTAAAGCACGGGCACAACCAGCAATAACAGAAGCCAGAGCGGGCGCAGGAAATGGACGTCAGCCATGGTTTGCGCCCCCCTTGGTGCTCGGTCGAGTGAGGGTCAGCTTGCCTGCCTTGCGCCGGTACAGGAAAAGACCTGACCAAAGCGCCACCGCCAAGCCGGCTGGCCAGAAAAACAGGTCGGTAACCGGGCGGTAGAATTTGCCATCCAGCTCAATGGGTTCGAGCTGGTTGATGGTTTCGTAGATGAGCTCCAGTTCCGGCAGGCTGCGAGCCCGAAAATACTCTCCACCGGTTTGTTGGGCCATTCGAATAAGCAGGTTTTCGTCCAGATCTCTGGAAGGGTTCACCCGGCGTGAGCCGAGCAATCCTCGCTGGACCATGGATTCGGCACCAATACCGATGGTGTAAAGGCGAATGCCAGCGGCGGCGGCTATCTCTGTGGCTGTGTCGGGCGTAATTTCGCCGGCAGTATTGGCGCCATCTGTAAGCAGCACTACAACCCTCTGTTGCTGGGGCCTGTTCCTCAAACGCTTGGTTGCCAGGCCAACGGCATCCCCAATGGCAGTTGCACGACCGGCCATACCAATCCCTGATTCCTGTAAAAGCGTTTCAAGAGTTGCAAGATCGAACGTAAGAGGCGCCTGGACATAGGGCTCTGTGCCGAACAATATCAGGCCAAGTCTGTCGCCCTTGCGGCGGGCAATAAATTCATTCAGTACTTTTTTTACAGCCTGCAGGCGGTTAATGCTGCGGCCCTGAATGACCATGTCCTGTTCTTCCATACTAGGGGAGATGTCCACAACGAGCATTAGATCGCGCCCGGTTACGGGCATCTGAACCTGCTTGCCCACATGCTGTGGGCGAGCCAGTGCCAGCACCAGAAGCGCCCAGGCCAGCAACAGGATCAGGGTTTGCCAGCGCGGTATGGTATTGCCCTGGCGAGTCACACCGGGCAGATCCGAGAGCCAGTGACCAACTGGAAATACTGGAGCATCTACGGTTTGCGCAGCCGGCTTTCTCCATTGCAATAGCACGGGCGCCAGAATCAGCAGGAGTGCCCAAGGGTAAGCGAGGCTCAGCATTTCTGCGCCTCCAGCCAGGTTCGGGCGAAATCCAGAGCCTGTATGGGCTCGGCCGCTGGCTGCGGCTGCCAGGCGCTGTTGACCAGCGCTTCAACAACCGGTCGCTGTGCAATCTTGCCCTCGGGGAGATGGCTTAACAGGCAGGCGGTCCATTGTTCTCCGGATTGTGCCTCGGGATGTTCATCCGGGTAGCGTTCCCGTGCGACTCGCTTCAGCAGCGTATTCAGGTGCGCAAACCACTGTGGTTCTTTTGACGCAGTATGTTCGAGGATGGCCAACTCGGCTCGCGCCAGTCTCAACCAGCGGTTTCGGCGGTGACGACGACGGGCCAGCCATACCAGAGCAGCGACTGCAAAAAGCAGCACAACAACCAGAACCCACCAGCCCGGCGCCGGCGGCCAGAAGCCTCCGGTTTGTGGCAGGTGGATATCCCGGAGTTGGCTCAGGGGGTCGTCTGGCATCATCCGATTCGTCCTCCGGGCCCAAGTATGGACTTAAGGCTTACAGCCGGTGCCTCTCGGGTAGAAACGTCTGTTGCCCCGACACCAGCCAAACGGAAGCACTCCTCAAGAGCGGTTTCATGACGGCTGATTTTTTCACTCCAGGCCTGTTGAAAGCTGCTATTGGACGCATCAAACCACACCGGGCCGTCTGCTCCCGCGATGGCAAAGCGCCCACGTTGCGGCAACTCCTGCTCCAATGGGTCGACAACCCGCAGTGCGCTGACACTGTTGTGACGAGCCAGCGCACCGAGTAAAGAGGTGGTGTTCTCAGAGATGCCGAGAAAATCGCTGATGACAAAGATTCTGCTGCCCGTATGGGCGACTCTGCGGGCTTCTGCAAGGGCGGTATCAAGGGTGGTTTCGGATGCAGGGCTGTCTATATGTGAGCGTTGCTGGCTGGCAAGCGTATCCAGCAGTCGCAGCACGGATTTCTTGCGCCGTGCCGGGCGCTGAACGGTCAAGGTGTTGCCGTTAAAAACAATGCCGCCTACCTGGTCCCCTGCCGACAGTGCGAGCCAGGCCAGAATGGCGGCAAGCTGGGCGCAGCGTACCTGCTTGAAGGCACCAGTGCTGGCAAAGAACAGGGTGGGGCCAAGGTCGCAGATCAACAGTACAGGGCGTTCCCGTTCCTCTTCATAAAGCTTGGTGTGGGGGGCTTGACGCCGGGCCGTTACGCGCCAGTCAATACTGCGGATATCGTCTCCCGGCTGGTAAAGCCGCACTTCGGCAAATGCCATCCCTCTCCCGCGCTGCGAGGAGTGCTGGAGCCCGGCCTGGCGTGCTCGGGCCGGGCGTGCCGATGGCAGCTTGAGCGCCCTGGCATCAGCCTGTAGGCGGATGAGTGCCTGCAGGCTGATGCGGGTTGTTGCATCGCTGGCGGTTACGTCCATGGCCAGCCTCAGGCGCTCACTGGCAAACGTTCAATCAGGCGTTGTATTACTGTATCGGATGTTACGCCTTCCGCCTCGGCTTCAAAGGTCAGCAGAATCCTGTGCCGGAGTACATCGAAGGCTACCGCGCGAACATCGTCTGGCGTTACATAATCCCTGCCGTCGAGCCACGCAATGGCGCGGGCGCAGCGGTCCAGGGCAATAGTGCCTCGCGGACTGGCGCCGAAAGCCGTCCAGCGTGCCAACTCCGGGTCCAGGGTGCCCGGGTCTCTTGTTGCCAGAACCAGGGCCAGCAAATATTGCTCAACCGGCTCGGCCATGAAGATATCCGCAACTTCCGTCCGGGCTTCAAACACCTGGTCGGCAGTCAGGCGAACATCAGTGGTCGGCTGACCCTGGCGGTAGTCACTTCTGGCCAGGTGGAGAATGGCTTGTTCGGCCTGTGCAGACGGGTAACCAATCACCACATGCATCAGGAAGCGGTCAAGCTGGGCTTCGGGAAGTGGGTAAGTACCTTCCTGCTCAATAGGGTTCTGGGTTGCCATCACCATAAACAGGCGATCAAGCGGGAATGTGCGCATGCCCACACTGACCTGGCGCTCGCCCATGGCCTCAAGCAGGGCGGACTGTACTTTGGCCGGTGCCCTGTTGATTTCATCCGCCAACACCAGGTTGTGAAAAATCGGCCCACGTTGAAACTCGAACAACCCGGTTTCGGCACGGTAGATCTCGCTGCCGGTGACGTCTGATGGCAAAAGATCCGGGGTGAACTGGATGCGATGGAAGTCACCGGTAAGATGATCGGCCAAGGCCTTTATGGCGGTGGTTTTAGCTAGCCCCGGAGCGCCTTCAACCAGGAGGTGTCCATCGGCAAGCAATGCAATGAGAAGGCGGTCAACCAGTTTTTCCTGCCCGATAATCCTTTTGGCTAACTGTGTCCTTAATTCTCCGAACGTATGCTGTAACGACATTGGAAGTGATTGCTCTCGTGCGTAAGTAGTTGCCGCAGTTTTGGTGTCTGGCCGGCAAAAATCAAGGGTTTGACTATGCTTATCTCACGATATCCCGATTACGTTTACTTCACACTATCTGAGGTCGCCCATGAATGCGCTGACAGTGGCCAGCAAAGATCAGTTTTTTGAGCTTTTGGCTGAAGAGTTTTCCAGAAAAATTGCCAAAGCCGAAGCCAAGAAAATCAGCGAATTTGTAAAGCAGCATTACGCCCATATTCCTCTGGAGGAGCTCATTAGCCGGCGCCTCTCCGATACCTACGGTGCGGCACTGGCAGCCTGGCAGTTTCTGCAGAAACGCAGCGCCGAGGAAACGCCTGTCGCAGTGTTCAATCCGGATCTCGAGAGCGACGGCTGGCAATCCACACACACTGTTGTGTTTATTCTGCACCCTAACATTCCGTTTCTGATTGATTCCCTGCGCATAGCGGTTAATCAGCGAGAAATCGGAACGCACTCGATCCAGCACTCCATTCTCCAGGTAGAACGCGACAAGGCCGGCAAGCTCAAGAAGCTAATGGCGATCAAAAAAAGTGATTCCGCGTCTGCTTACGAAGCATTTATCGTTCTGGAAATCGACAGGCATAGTAATCCAGAGGACCTGAAAGATCTGGAGCAGACGTTGCAAACCGTATTGCACGAGGTACGCATTGCAGTCGCGGACTTCCCGGTTGTGACTGAAAAGGTCAGCCAGATCATTAAAGAATTGGATGATACCGCCGGCATCAGCAGCGAGCAAAAGGAGGAGGCTCGTGCGTTTCTGGAATGGCTGGCGCGCGATCACTTTACTTTCCTCGGCTACGATGAGTACGACTTTGCCAGTGACAAGTCGGGCATGATGGTTCGCCGCGTGGAGAATTCCGAGCTAGGGATACTCCGTGTGAACAACGAGCGACCAGACCGGGTTCGTCTCAACGCGTTGCCCCAACGTACACGTCATGAGATGACGCGAGCCGATGATATTTTCATTTTCGCCAAGTCTGCCCAGCGTTCGCGGGTTCACCGCCCCGCTTACCCGGATTATATTGCCGTCAAGAAGTTCAACAAAAAGGGTGAAGTGGTTGGTGAGCGCCGTTTCCTCGGGCTGTATACTTCCCGCGCGTACAACGAGCGGCCAGATGAGATTCCACTGCTCAAGCGCAAGTTCCAGAATGTGATGAAACGCTCGGGCTTCCTGCGTGCGGATTACGCGGGTAAAGAACTGGAGCAGATTCTTACTCTCTATCCCCGTGACGAGCTATTTCAGATCGCCGAGGATGAACTGTTGAATGTCGCCAAAAACATCCTGTACATACAGGAGCGGCGCCGCATTGAGCTGTTCATGCGCGAAGACGTATACGGCCAGTTCGTAACCTGCCTCGCGTTTTTCCCGAGGGATATATACAACACCGAGCTTCGCCTGAAGGTAGAGCAGGTGCTTCTGGACCGGCTGGAAGCTCAAGATATCGAGTTTGTTACGCACTTCTCGGAGTCTGTGCTGGCGCGTGTACAGTTCACCATTCGTGTACCCCAGGTTGAAAACCGTAAGCTGCCGATTGCTGAAATACGGGAAAAAGTCATCGAGATGGCTCAGTCGTGGCGCGATGGTCTCTCGGGTGCCTTGAGCGAGACCTATGGCGAAGAGGAAGGTAACGAGCTTTATCGGCTTTGGGCCGCAGGCTTCCCCGCGAGCTACACCGAGATGTTCTCGCCGCGCCGGGCGGCTATCGATCTTGAACATATTTCGGCGGCTTCGACTCGTCAAGATCTGACGATGAGCTTCTATCGAGCGCTGGAAGAAGACGAAAGCACCTTGCATTTCAAGTTGTTCTACCCCGATGGGCAGTTGCCGCTGTCGGATGTGATGCCCATTTTCGACAATCTGGGCTTCCGCGTTCTGGGTGAGCACCCGTTTGAAGTAACCGACCGCAACAACAAAACCGTATGGATACACGATTTCACTCTTTACGCCCACAGCGGCAAAATAGTGGATATCCACCGGATCCGGCCCATCTTCGAGGAGCTGTTTCACCGGGTGTGGTACGGCGAAGCGGAAAATGACGCTTTCAACCGCATGCTCATTACCTCTTACATGAGTTGGCGGGAAATTGCGCTGCTACGTACTTATGCCCGCTACATGCGCCAGATCCGCTTTTCCAACAGTCAGACTTTCATCTCCAACACGCTGGTGAATCATGTTGAGCTCACCCGGATTTTGCTGGAGTATTTTGAGGTACGTTTCAACCCCGATCGTTATCAGAGCAAGGGTAAGAGCCAGGCTGCCCAGCAGAAACTGGAAATCGAATTCAATGCGGGGCTCGAGGAGGTAGAAAACCTCAGTGAAGACCGCGTGCTTCGCCTCTATCTGGAATTGATACAGGCGACTCTGCGCACCAACTATTATCAGTTTGACGAAGCGGGTGGCCCCAAGTCCTACATCAGTGTGAAGTTTGATCCTTCCGGGATTCCGGACATGCCGCTGCCGCTGCCTGTGTACGAGATATTCGTGTACTCGCCTCGTGTTGAGGGTGTTCACTTGCGTGGTGGCAAGGTCGCCCGAGGCGGCTTGCGTTGGTCAGATCGCTTTGAGGACTATCGCACCGAGGTTCTGGGTCTGGTGAAGGCCCAGCAAGTAAAGAATGCGGTTATTGTTCCCGTGGGTGCCAAAGGCGGCTTTGTTGCCAAGCGTCTTCCGGACTCCTCTGACCGCGAAGCCTTCCAGGCAGAAGGCATTGCAGCCTACAAGACGTTTATCCGGGGCCTGCTCGACATTACCGACAACCTGGTAGATGCGGGTATCCAGCCGCCAGAGCGCGTGGTTCGCCACGATTCGGACGATCACTATCTGGTTGTGGCAGCCGACAAAGGTACCGCTACATTTTCTGATATCGCTAATGGTCTGGCAGCGGAATACAATTTCTGGATGGGCGACGCATTTGCCTCTGGCGGCAGCAATGGCTACGACCACAAGAAAATGGCCATTACCGCCCGAGGCGCCTGGGTTTCTGTTGAGCGTCACTTCCGTGAGCGAGGTGTTAACCCGGCAGAGGACGAGTTTACCGCTATTGGGATTGGCGATATGGCGGGGGACGTTTTCGGGAACGGCCTGCTGAGTTCCGAGAAAACCCGCCTGGTGGCAGCATTTAACCATATCCACATTTTTGTTGATCCGTCACCAGACGCTGCCAAGAGCTACAAGGAACGCAAGCGGCTGTTCGAGAAGCCCCGTTCGGCCTGGACCGATTACGACACCAAGCTGATATCCAAAGGCGGTGGTGTGTTTAACCGCAACGCGAAATCCATACCGCTGAGCCCGGAGATCAAGAAGCTGTTGGGTATCAATTCTGACCGGGTACCGCCGAACATGCTGATATCCCACATTCTGAAGGCCCAGGTTGATCTGCTCTGGATCGGCGGCATCGGCACATACATCAAAGGCAGCGGCGAATCCCACAGCGACGTTGGCGATAAAGCTAACGACGGTCTGCGAATCAACGGCGGAGAGCTGCGCTGCAAGATCGTAGGTGAGGGCGGCAATCTGGGTATGACCCAGCTGGGGCGCATTGACTATGCCCTGAAGGGCGGGCGGTTGAATACTGACTTTATTGACAACTCCGGCGGTGTTGATTGCTCGGATCATGAAGTCAATATGAAGATCCTGCTCAACCGTGCTGTTGCCATGGGAGACCTGACCTCCAAACAGCGCAATGTCATGCTGGAAGAAATGACGGACGACGTAGCCGCGCTGGTTCTCAAGAACAACTACCGGCAGACGCAGGCGATCAGTATTGCCAATGAGGATGCAGCAACGCGCCTTGAAGAATATCGCAGGCTGATGAACACCTTTGAAAGCGAAGGCAAGCTCAACCGGGCTCTGGAGTTCCTGCCGGATGATGAAACCCTGTCTGAGCGCAAACTGAACAAGAAGGGGCTGACCAGGCCTGAGCTGTCGATTCTGATTTCCTACGTCAAAGGCGATCTGAAGCAGACTCTCATAGACAGCAGCTTGCCGGACGATCCGCTGCTTGCTCGTGAAATGTACAAGGTGTTTCCCCGGGATCTGACTCAGAAGTTCTCAAAAGAGCTCGGCGAGCACCAACTGCGGCGGGAGATTATTGCCACGCAGGTCGCCAACGACATGGTTAACCACATGGGCATTACTTTTGTGGAGCGACTGAAACAGTCCACTGGAGCAGATGCCGCATCCATAGCGCTGGCCTGGTTGATCACCCGGGACGTCTTCCGGATTGATAACTGGTGGGACAAGATCGAAGATCTCGATTTTCACATATCGGCGCAGCTGCAGATGGAACTGATGCAGGATCTGATGCGCCTGATGCGCCGGTCTGTGCGCTGGTTATTACGTAACCGCCGGGCGGAGCTGAGCATCCAGAACCATATGGAGCGTTTTGCCGACAGTGTCTGGGCGATCACCTCAGGCCTGCCGGAGTATCTGGGAGACCAGGCTCGCACCGTTTGGGAAAAGCGCAATGAAGAACTGGTTGGTGCCGGGCTGCCGGCTGAGCTGGCATCTGTGGTGTCCGGAACCGGCTATCTTTATTCATCGCTTGGCATTATCGAGGCTCAGGAAGTCACAGGTATGCCGCTGAAATCGGTGGCAAACCTCTATTATGAGCTGGGCGATCGGCTGGATCTGAACTGGTTTGCCACCGCAATTGCCAAGCTCAAGCCGGCCTCGCACTGGCAGGCGCTGGCGCGTGAGAGTTTCCGCGAAGATCTGGACTGGCAACAGCGCGCACTGACCACAGGTGTTCTGAATCTGGCTGAGAAACCGGAAGACGTGCCGGCCTGCGTGGACGGCTGGCTACTGCGGCACGAGCACATGATCGTCCGTTGGAAATCCATGCTGCTGGAACTCAAGGGGGTGAGAGAGCCCGAGTACGCCATGTTCTCGGTTGCTCTGCGCGAGTTGCTGGATCTGGCGCAAAGTACACTGCATCAGCCCCACGGTGACAGCCAACCTGAACTGGTGTCATAACATGATTCAGACAAACTGGGTATTGCTTTGAAACCGGGATTCCCGTTCAATCGTGATCGGGAACAACGAAATGGAGTCTGTTAATGGGGCAACTTGACCACCTTCTTGAAAAAAACCGTGCTTGGGCTGAGGGCATTAAAGCCGATGATCCGCAGTTTTTTCATCGCCTGTCGAATCAGCAGGCGCCGGAATATCTGTGGATTGGCTGTGCCGACAGCCGAGTGCCGGCCAACCAGATTGTTGATATGCCTCCCGGCGAGCTTTTTGTGCACCGGAACGTCGCTAACGTAGTAGTTCACACAGATTTCAACTGCCTGTCCGTTTTGCAGTTCGCCGTAGAGGTGCTGAAGGTCAAACATGTTCTTGTGGTTGGTCATTACGGCTGCGGTGGTATCAGAACTGCTCTGCGCAATGAGGGTTTTGGGCTGATCAGTAACTGGCTGAGGCATGTACAGGATGTGCGGGACCGCCATCAGTCCATACTGAGTGCTTGTAACAATGAGAATGATCAGGCTGATCGGCTGTGTGAGCTGAATGTTATTGAGCAGGTGGGACATGTGTGTCAGAACAGCATTGTTCAGGAAGCCTGGAAGCGCGGCCAGCGGCTGAATATTCACGGTTTCGTATACGATTTGGCAGACGGCATACTCCGGGATATGGGCTTGTCAGTTTCCGGCGCTGAAGACTGGGAGAAGATCAAGCAGAACAGTCTGGATGAGCTGGTATTACGCCCTGTGCGTTCAGGCCGTCAGAAAACAGTCCAGTCTTCACCGTAAAACGGCATCCTCCATCCCATGCAGAGTATATCTGGGTCCGGCTTACCTAATTCCCATCAGGCGCTGCTTAAAAACCAGCACCTGTTATCCGGTCGGCTGGCTTTGTTGGGGGTCGCATCAGCACACCTGCTTCCAGAACTTTCGGTTAGCGGCCTTGCCATGAGCGAGCACGCGGGTGTTTTTCGTGCGATCGAGCACCATGAAAGCTGGCAGGCCTGCTTTGGTTATGATGACCTGGCGCTGGCTGATAACCGCTACGACAGTGTTGTGGTGTTTTTGCCCAAAGCTCGCGCGGAGCTGGAGATGCGCTTGGCTTTGGCGCGCTCGCTGGCAGTAGAAAATGCTCGACTGATACTGGTCGGCGAAAAAAAGGAAGGTATTGCCGGCGCCATCAAACAGCTTAAAGCGGTTGCCCCGCAGGCTTCCAAGGTCGACAGTGCTCGCCACTGCCAGGTCTGGTGTGCAGAAGCGATTGAGTCGGCGCCCGGGTTTCGGGTTCAGGACTGGCTGGGCTGGAGCAGAATCGAGTGTTCGGGAGTATCCATTGACGTTGCCGGCCTGCCGGGGATCTTCAGCCAGGATGGTTTGGATAATGGAACTCGAATGTTGCTGGAAACCTTTTCTGAACAGCCGATTCGCGCTGACCGTTTGCTGGATTTTGCTTGTGGTTCTGGCGTTATAGGCGCCTGGATTGAAGCCTGGCAGGCAGCGCGGGAAACGCCTGTTGCCAGTATCGATGGTGTCGATGTCCAGTCCCAGGCGGTCATCTGCGCACGAGAAACCTATCGGCGCAATAACGTAGCCGGCACCATTTTTGCCTCCGACGGCCTCGCGGGTATTGACGGCCTCTGGCCTGCGATTATCAGCAATCCCCCCTTCCATACCGGTGTGAAAACCGATACGTCCATGACCGAGCAGTTTCTTCAGGACGTGAAACGGCACTTGCAGCCCGGTGGCGAGTTGCGCCTTGTGGCGAACAGTTTTCTGCCTTATGACGCCCTGATCAAACGCCACATTGGGCGCGTCGAACGCTTACGGGAAGACGGGCGTTTTACCGTTTACCGTGCTTTTCGGGGGCAATAACGAAAAAAGCCCCTGGGGTGAGGGGCAAAAGGTTCGCTTCCGGAAAAAACGGAGCTAACCGCGAAAGTGTATAAGGACAGCCCTGCCAATCAGAACCTCCTTAAAGTGAACAAACCGAACAATAGGGTTATTTTCTAGAGTAATCAGCCTAAAATGGCATGTTTTACACGAATTCCCCCTGGATGCCTGATATGACAACCGCTGTGCTGGATTTTCCTGCTGGTAGCCTGATTCTGAGCCGCCCCGGCACCGACGACCCGAACCTGCGCGCCTGGAGTGCTGCCGATGAATTGCTCTTGCAGGAGGCGTGCATCCGTATGGAAGCCGCGCCTGACTCCCGGGTGTTGGTGGTGGATGACCAGTACGGCGCATTGACGCTGGGTTTGTCCCGGTTTGCGCCGGATGTGGTTGCCGACGGCGCTCAGCTCAACGATGCACTGGCGGTGAATGCGAGGCAGAACCCGGGCACTGTGGCGCCGGCGCAGATATACAGTTGGCTGCAGCCACCTGATAAAGCTTATGACCTGATACTGCTGAAGATTCCGCGGGAAGTCGACTATCTGGCCTGGCTGCTACGCTGGGCCAATGGTGCTCTGAAGCCTGATGGGGTCATACTGGCAGCCGGAATGATCAAACATCTGCCAGATCGCAGCGTCGACGTTTTCGCTGCCGCGGTGGAAGTTCGGAGCGTGGGCCGTGCCGAAAAAAAGGCCCGCATGATGACCTGTGGCCGCGGTGAGGCCAGGATCGACGGCTGGCCTGGCGCCTGGAAGGGTTATGAGTTGGATTGCGGGTTTGCAGGCAGAGACCTGCGTGTCGAAGCCATGCCCGCCGTATTTGCGCGGGAGAAACTGGATGTTGGCACGCGGTTGATGCTGCCCCACGTTAGGTCTGCATTGAAACCATGTGCCTCAGGCGCTCAAGTGCTGGATCTGGCCTGTGGGAATGGTGTTCTCGGGCTGAACGCGTTGGCTGTGCAGTCGGAAATCGAGATCACCTTCAGTGACGTGTCCAGTCAGGCAATTCTGAGTGCCCGGCGTAACACGGAAGCGGCATTCCCCAAGGCCAAGGCCTGGTTCCTGCACGCGGACGGCCTTCCCGGCGACAAGGGTCCGTTTGAGCTTATCCTGTTAAATCCACCCTTTCATGAAGGCGGTGTAGTGGGTGGCCATATTGCCTTGAGGCTATTCGACCAGGCGTCACAGCGCCTGTCTGAAACCGGTCGCCTGATTATGGTTGGAAACCGGCACCTCGGTTACCACCGCAGCTTGCAGCGGTTCTTCCCGCACGTCCGTCAGTTGGATGCCAGCCCCAAGTTTGTCGTCTTCGAAGCCTGGCGCGGCTGAATACCGAGTCTTTTTACAAAGACGAAGCAGGGCGGTCGTAGCCCAGTCGCGCCAGTGTGTCGACTATGGTTTGTGTCTGGCTGTCGATTTCGATGTTCACCGTCGTGCCTTCTTCTATTACGCCGAAGGTTGTGGCTCGTAAGGTTTCCGGAATCAGGTGTATGTTGAACCGGTTTCCGTCCACTTGACCAATGGTCAGGCTGGCGCCGTTGATCGCAATATAGCCTTTCGGGAAAATGTACCGAGCCCATTGATCCGGAACCTCAAACCAGATAATCACATTGTTTTCCGGGCGCAGTATCTCAACCACGTTTGCGGTTGTGTGTATGTGCCCTGAGAGCAAATGGCCGCCAATTTCGTCTCCGATCCGCGCTGCCCTTTCAAAGTTGACCGCATCTCCGGGTACCAGGCCGCCGAGTGTTGTCCGTCTCAGGGTTTCCTGCATGGCGTCAAAAAACAGTGCGTTACCGGCCTGGCGCGTAACCGTAAGGCAGGTGCCATTGATAGCGACCGACGCGCCAATGTTTACGCCTTCTGTTTTACTGTCCGGCAAACGGATTGCAAAGGTACTCAGCCCCGTGGCAGCGGTGACACCTTCAACAACAGCAATACCCTGAACAATACCGGTGAACATAAGCAGGCCTATATAGGGAGCAATAACAGAAGGGAAGGATAACGAGCAAGGTTGCTATTGCCAAGCGTGAGGGGCGGAAAATGCTATGGTGAAAGTCATGATTCAAGATTTGAGCAAGACTGCCGATACAATTTTTAACAGATTCTTTTACTAGAGGCTCCATAACGCATTGGACAG
This sequence comes from Marinobacter sp., assembly GCF_048266785.1. Classification (GTDB taxonomy): domain Bacteria; phylum Pseudomonadota; class Gammaproteobacteria; order Pseudomonadales; family Oleiphilaceae; genus Marinobacter. Next base: position 54,118 of record NZ_JBLWYX010000007.1, on the reverse strand, counting down.
ACTGCCATGGCCCAGAATCAGGATACCGCAGAAGCTATAAAAGGAGCCGCACAGGGTGCTGTACTACGCCCTGGGCGGTCGGCTGACCCCGTACCTGCCCAGCCAGATGCAAGCTCTGCAATCAAGGCTGTCCCTGTACCTTCGTCTCAAAACGAGGACGTTACGACCACCGGGGTTGGTGGTGCTCAGCCCGGTACTGAGTCGGTGGATGGTGTTGGCGCGACTGAAGATGCAGGGCCGGTGCAGGCAGAATCCCGTCAGCGAACGCTGAGACTGATTTTGCGCCAGTGTGATCGTGTTTTGCTGATGGACTTCGATCTGTTGGCAATGAACGACTGGCCTGATAACTTCAGTGTTGCGTCAGCACGCCGCAGCCGTGATCTTTGGGTGTTCACTGCGCTAGTGGCGGCCACCGTATTTCTCAGTGGGTTGACAGGTGCTGTGCCCGCCTGGATTGCCGGGGGCGGGTTTGGTGCATTTGTTATCATTCTGCTTTTGGGTATTCCAGCCGTGCGCCGGATTTACACTGCGGAGCCTTCCTACCTGGATTTGCTGATCAAGCGCCAACGCATGATGCGGGATGCACGGAAGCACGCCGAACATCTTGAAGGCAAAGAGGGGCTGATCTGGCAGTGTATCCGTATGGCAGAGTTTAATCCCGCCCTGAAAAATAGCCGGTTCAGCCGTCTTCTGCGCTTGTCGGAACAGAAAGTTCTGCCCCGGGCTCTGTCCCGCCGGGAACATATAAGGCTCTATCTGATTTATCTTCTTGAAGCGGAAAAGGCTTACGGGAGGGTTCAGGTGGCGTTTTTCGAAGGTAATCAGGAAGCCATCGACCGCAGTTGGCAAAAGGCGGTTGCTGAGCCTGAGCGCCGGGCTTGACATAGATGTGCGTCAAACGTATGTTTCAAACAGACGTTTGCTAGAGGCACTGAAAACAAAATGGCCCAGTCAGATACTGTTGACCGAATTCTTGATGCCGCAGAAGAGCTGTTCGCTGAACGTGGTTTTTCAGAAACTTCACTGCGTATGATCACCAGCAAGGCCAGAGTAAACCTGGCGGCTGTGAATTACCACTTTGGCTCCAAGAATGCGCTGATTCATGCGGTCTTTGCCCGTTTTTTGACTCCGTTTTCAGCGACGCTTGAAAACGCATTTGATGAGCTCGAAGCGCGTTGCGACGGTAACCCACCAACTTTGAATCAGACCCTTTGGGCGCTTACTGAAAGTGCTGTTCGCATGCCTCAGCGCAATGAGAAGGGTATATCGATTTTCATGCGGTTGCTCGGGTTGGCTTATACCCAGTCGCAAGGGCATTTGCGCAAGTTTCTTGAACTGGAATACGGCGAGCCGTTCAGCCGTTTCATGCGACTGTTAAAGGAAGCCACGCCTCAGCTCTCGGCCGTGGATCGTTACTGGCGCATCCAGTTCATGCTCGGTGCTACAGCGTTTACCATGTCCAGTAGCGATGCCCTTCAGGACATTCTCCGTAACAAGCTGGGCGTAGAGACTACGGTTCAGGAAATTGCCGCACGCCTTGTTCCCTTCCTTGCAGCAGGCATGCAGGCGCCCGATGCTCTGCTTGTTCCTCCTGCATCAGGCAAGATCCCGGTTGCCTGACTTGCATCCTCTCGGTTAGGCTTCCTCCTGAATCCTGGAGGGAGCCCGACCCGTTGTGACCCACCACAACCTCAGTGCCAGTTCAATTGACATCAGCCTGGAAGGCCAAAGCCTTGCGCTGCTCGATGCAGGCGGGGGCGTAATCGTTCGTTATCCTGTTTCCACTGCGCTTTATGGTGAGGGTGAGCAGGATGGCAGTGGTTGCACCCCGAGAGGTGAGCACTACATACGCGCCATGATCGGTTCCGGGCTCCCAGCCAATACTGTGTTCCGTGCTCGTCGGCCAACCGGCGAGATCTATAACCCGGAACTTGCCGCCAGCCATCCAGGCCGCGACTGGATCCTGAGCCGCATCCTCTGGTTATGCGGTCTGGAACCGGGGAAAAATCGCGGTGCCGGTGTCGACACCTTCCGCCGTTTTATATACATACATGGCACCCCTGACACAGAGCCCATGGGACTGGCGCTTTCCCATGGCTGTGTTCGTATGCGCAATGCCGATGTTATTGAACTGTTTGACCATGTTCGGCCGGGTATGCCGGTTACGATCCGTTGAAACCAGATTGTTAACAAAGATTAGAGGAATTCGATGATAGGCGAAATGATGTCCACGCTGAATGGCTGGATCGAGAATTTTGGTGTGCTGTCTGAAGCATGGCGCGTGAGTATTGTGGTATTCGCGCTAGTATTTGGCACGGCCACTATCGCCTACATTGTCGGCCATGTCATAGGCACATTGGAGCGCCGATTCGCCAAAACTCAAAATATCTGGGATGACGCACTGCTTCATGCTGCCCGCTCACCGGTGGTAGCGTTTGTTTGGCTTCAGGGTGTGTACTGGGCTGCTGAGGTCGCCCATCGCTACTCGTCAGCCGAGATCTTCAAAGCCAACGAAACGGTGCTCAAGGTCGGCTTCATTTATATCTTTGTCTGGACTTTGCTCAGGGCGGTAAAGGCAATAGAGAGCATCCTTATCTCTCCGGTAAAAATGAAGAAGCCTATGGATTACACCACCGTTAACGCGGTGAGCAAGCTTTTGCGAGCCGTGGTGATTATTACCGCTGTGCTGATCAGCTTGCAGTCTCTGGGCTACAGCATATCGGGTGTGCTTGCTTTTGGTGGTGTGGGCGGTATCGCTGTGGGTTTTGCGGCCAAGGATCTGTTGGCTAACTTTTTCGGCGGTTTTATTATCCATCTCGACCGACCGTTCAAGGTCGGAGACTGGGTGCGCTCACCGGATCGCAATATTGAGGGTACCGTGGAACACATCGGATGGCGGCTTACCACTATCCGGACATTCGACAAGCGCCCTCTCTATGTACCCAATGCCACGTTTACAACCATCGCAGTAGAAAACCCTTCGCGCATGACCAACCGGCGTATTTCCGAGATCATTGGCATTCGCTATGCGGACGTCAGTGAGATGGCAACGATTGTTGCAGATATCCGCTCGATGCTTGAAGAACACGAAGACATTGATAGTAAGCAAACGCTGATTGTGAATTTTCTTGCTTTCAACCACTCGTCGCTGGACATCATGGTTTACGCTTTCACCAAAACGACCCAATGGGTTCGATACCATGAGGTGAAGCAGGATGTGCTGCTGAAGATCAGCGACATTATTGTCGGCCACGGCGGCGAGGTAGCCTTCCCGACGCAAACCTTGCATATCAGCGATGATAGCTGCCTTTCAGAGCGCGAAAACAATCGCGACAGCCAGGAAGGCGATGAAGAGGGGCGTGATCGAAAACAGGCGTCGCGAAGCAGAGGAGACCGTGCCAGGCGCGAGCGTAGCCGTCGCCACGACACCCAGGCGGGTGACGAAGGCGAGCAGTCTCTGGAGGCCGGATATGGAGAAGAGGGTGGTGATTGATGTCTGAAATCAGCGGTGCCATTGGCATTATTGGCGGTACCGGCCTGACGACCCTGTCAGGCCTCGAGATTGCGGGGACGAGAACCGTCGAAACACCCTGGGGCACGCCATCATCCGAATTGACCGAAGGGCGACTTGATGGCCAGACTGTTGTGTTTCTGTCCCGGCATGGCAATCCTCACAGAATACCGCCTCATGAAGTGAACTATCGGGCGAACATTAAAGCCCTTTATGACGCCGGCGTACGCACCGTCATTGGGGTGAATGCGGTGGGTGGGATACACCCTGATATGGGCCCTGCAAGCGTGGTTATTCCAGAGCAGATCATTGACTACACCTGGGGCAGGGCAAGTACGTTCTTTGAGGGCAATCTGGATAAAGTAACCCATATCGATTTCACTTGGCCTTACGACCAAAGCGCGCGTGACATATTGATTCAGGCAGCTGCCGCTCACGATGTCGTGTTCTCAGGGTTTGGTGTTTATGGCGCAACCCAGGGGCCGAGGCTTGAAACAGCGGCCGAAATACGGCGTATGGAGCGCGATGGGTGTGATCTGGTAGGAATGACCGGCATGCCGGAAGCCGCTCTGGCAGCCGAGCTGGGGATGCGGTATGTGTGCCTGGGTCTGGTGGTGAACTGGGCGGCGGGGAAGTCCGACCACATCATTACTATGGAAGAAATCGAAGCGGCCATCAAGCAAGGCATGTCTGGTGTCAGACAGATTCTTGAAGTCTCGATGACCGGTCTCGGGACCCTTACTACTTTGCCTCAACCTTCTTGAAGAATACAAGAACGCCGATGGTGGGGGAGTCCAGAAAATGGATTTCCCCACTCCGCATCCGGCGGGTTTCGCGGATCCAGGTGAGTAGCTCCAGTGGTACTTCAGGCCTCAGCGTCAGCTCTGATGCAGGAGCCGAGGTAGAGACAGGGATGGCTTCCTGAGGCTCTGCTGAGCTGTCTTGAGTTATTCCCTCAGCAGCAACCTTTCCTTCCTGCCAGTGGTTCAGGTGAACCGCAACGTGCAGATAGCGTTGCCGGTCAATCGTGATATTTCCTTCGATGGCTCTCTGGCCGGCCTGTTGCAGCCAGTCTCCAATTTCAACGCGTAGTGGTTGGCCTTTGTAGTCTGGTGGGAAGGCTTCGTACCAGCCTGCCGACATGAGTACTCGGTATTTGCCGCTTCGTTCCAGTCTGTTGGCCGCGTTCCCGAGGTGAAGCTCGTTGCGTGACACGAGTTTGAGGGAAGAACGAGTCGTTCCGTCGCCAGTGACCCGATAAAGGATCTCGTTGGTATCCACCGGTGCTGACACTTTACGGTTAACCATGCGCTCATTCACCGCAGCCGGGTCGACGATGCGCTCCAGAATCACAAACTCTGCCCGGTAATAGTCGTCGGGCGTTTGCTGCGCGTAGCTCACCATGGCAGTTGTAAGCAGAAAACCCGTCAATAGTGTGTGGGCCAATAGCCGGTACAAGCGATTACCATCAGTCTGCAAGAGGTTGCTCCAGTTTTATTCAGGCCCTTTTTTCAGGCGATATTTAGGCGGTAGCGGCGCTTGGTGCAGGCACCAGTTCGCTCAGCATCCCGGAAATGCCGTCGAGTTTACCACTGGTTGAGGCGTCCTTCAGCCGAAAACGAAAGCTGTTGGCGCCCTCAAGGCGATAGGTGTCCGGCGCAGATTGCATCTTCTTAACCAGAATCAGCGGATCCACGGGGGTGGAGCTGCCGAATTCAATACGCGCCCACTCCTTGCCAGCGTCCACTTTCACGATGCCCAGGGCTTCTGCCTGGAGCCGGAGCTCTGTTTGCCGGACAAGGTTTTTTGCCGGTTCCGGTAATAATCCGAAGCGGTCAATCATTTCAACCTGAAGTTCTTTTAATCCATCGCGGTTGCTGACGCTGGCAATACGCTTGTAGAGCATCAACCGGTTGTGAACGTCTGGCAGGTAATCCTCCGGAATCAGTGCTGGTATCCGAAGGTTCATTTCTGTGCCGTGGCTCAGGGGCAGCTCTGCATTGGGTGTGCGACCTTCACGAATGGCTTTCACCGCTTCGTCCAATAGCTGCATGTACAGGGTAAAACCGATGCTTTCTATCTGTCCGCTCTGTTCGTCGCCCAGTAATTCACCGGCACCTCGAATCTCCAGATCGTGAGTTGCCAGCATAAACCCGGCGCCGAGATCCTGCGCCTCGGAAATGGCTTCCAGTCGCTTTTTGGCATCCGCTGAAATCGCTTTTGGCGGAGGTGTCAGCAGATAGGCGTAAGCCTGGTGGTGGGACCGGCCAACGCGGCCGCGCAGCTGGTGCAACTGGGCAAGGCCGAATTTGTCAGCGCGTTCAATAATAATGGTGTTGGCGCTTGGAATGTCGATACCTGTTTCGATGATCGTAGTGCACACCAGCACGTTGAAGCGCTTGTGGTAGAAGTCCGACATGATCTGCTCAAGCTGTCTCTCTCGCATCTGGCCATGGGCCACACCCACGCGCGCCTCGGGAACCAGGCGCCGCAAATCCTCTGCGGTTTTCTCGATGCTCGCCACATCGTTGTGCAGGACATACACCTGACCACCACGCAGAACCTCACGCAGGATGGCTTCTTTGACCATCGGCTGATCGCGCTGACGCACAAAGGTTTTCACCGAGAGCCGTCGGGCCGGTGGTGTCGCGATGATGGAAAGATCTCTCAGGTGGCCCAAGGCCATGTTGAGCGTTCTGGGAATAGGTGTCGCGGTGAGGTTCAGCATGTCTACTTCCGCGCGCAGAGCTTTGAGCTTTTCCTTCTGCCCGACGCCAAATCGGTGTTCTTCATCAATAATCACAAGCCCCAGGTTTTTGAACCGAATATCGCCCTGAAGCAGCTTGTGCGTGCCAATGACGATATCGGCTTTGCCGCTTTCTGTGGCTTCCAGCGCCTTGCTGGTCTGGCTGGCACTTCGAAAACGGCTTAGCAGTTCGATACTGACCGGAGTATCCGAGAAGCGGTCACGGAAGGATTCGTAGTGTTGTTGGGCCAGCAGCGTTGTGGGCACCAATACAGCGACCTGCTTTCCCGACCAGGTCGCCAGGAAGGCGGCGCGCATGGCGACTTCGGTTTTGCCAAAGCCGACATCGCCGCAGATCAGCCTGTCCATGGGCTTCTCATTGGTCATGTCTTCGAAGACGGCCTGAATAGCAACCTGCTGATCGGGCGTCTCCTCAAAAGGGAAGCCTGCTGCAAAGGCGCGATAGGCTTCCTTTGGATCTTCGAAGGCGAATCCTTTGCGGGCTTCTCGACGCGCGTAGACGTCCAGGAGCTCGGCGGCGGTATCGCGGATTTTTTCCAGGGCCTTTTGTTTGGCAGTGCTCCAGCGGTCAGTTCCCAGCTTATGCAGAGGTGCGTGTTCTGTGTCTGCGCCGGCGTAGCGGGATATCAGGTGCAGGCCGGAAACAGGCACGTACAGTTTTGAGCCGCCGGCGTATTCGAGCATCAGAAATTCGCTCGATTCACCTTCTACGGTGATTGTTTCCAGACCGAGGTAGCGGCCAACGCCGTGATCGATATGCACAACGGGTGAGCCGATTCTCAGCTCGGACAGGTCGCGATAGCCGTCGTCATTGAGCTCTGTGGGCTTCTCACGGCGTCTGCGCTGCAGCACACGCTCGCCAAACAGGGCAGTTTCAGTAATCAGGGCCAGATTGTGGCCGGGTAATACCAGCCCCTGCTCCATGGGAGCAATGGTGATGCCCAGTGTGCCGCTGTCATCAGCCAGGAAGTCCCGCCAGTTTTCGAAACCTTGTAGCTGAAGCTGGTGCTCTCCCAGGTTTTCAATCAAGGCCTCGCGTCGGCCTGAAGACTCGGCGCAAATCAGCACGCGCCCGGCAAAGTCCTGTATAAAGCGCTTCAATCGGCCGGCAGGGTCGGCAGCCCGTGCATTCATGGCGATATCCGGCAAAGCCTCGCTGGCGCAATTCACGGCGCCACCGCCTTCTGCCGTCTCCGGCGTCATGGTTACCCGCGGGAAGCCTTTGAGCTGACCAAACAGTTCATCCTGCTGCAAAAACAGGCTGGCGGGCGGAAGAATCGGCCGGTGCCGGTCGTGGCGGCGGTCTTCATAGCGATTGCGGGTTTCGGCATCAAAATGACTGACCGCTTCGTTCAGGCCTTCGGCCGTAACGACGTGGGTGGTGCCTGGCAGGTAATCAAACAGGGTGGCGGTCTGGTCGAAAAACAGCGGTAAATAGTATTCAATGCCCGGGGGCGTAATGCCATGAGTCACGTCCTGGTAGATGGGCGCGTTTTTATCCGCGTTTGGAAACTGCTCGAACCAGCGCCCACGGAAGCCGGAACGGGCTTCCTTGTGCCAGGGGAATTCATAGGCCGGGAGAAGTTCGATGCGCTCAATGCGGTCGATGGAACGCTGCGTTTCCGGGTCGAAGGTACGAAGGGTTTCGACTTCATTATCAAACAGATCAATTCGGTAGGGCAGGTTCGAGCCCATGGGGAATATATCGAGTATGGATCCGCGAACGGCGTACTCACCATGCTCATAAACGTTTTCGGCGTGCCGGTAACCTGCGGTTGCCAGTTGCATACGCCAGTTGTCAATGTCCAGAGACTGGCCTGTCTCAAGCAACAGAGTGTTACCCTGGAGATAGTTTACCGGGGGCAACCGGTGCATCAGGGTTCTGGCGGGTACCACGATAACCCCATGTTGGATCCCGGGCAGTCGGTGCAAGGTGCGGATGCGCCGCGAGGTAATATCCTGATGTGGAGAAAACAGATCGTAAGGCAGGGTTTCCCAGTCAGGCAGCGACAAAAGTTCCAGGCCATCCTCTGTAACTGTCGCTCCATCTTCCTCGGGTGGCAAGCCCAGGAAAAACCGCATGGACTGCTCCAGCCGGATCGCATCGGCGGTGCTGCGAGTAATCACCAGTGTCAGCCCTTTGTGGGCCCGCGCGCTTTCACAAATGGCGAGGGCATCACTGCTGCCATGCAATTGTCCCCAGGTGCGGTTATCGCCCGGTTTCTCGGGAAATTGCGGCGCAATCAGTGTTTGCAGTGACGCGGGAGTCTGGGCACCTTGGTTCATGGGCAGTCGTTTTCTCCTGCATTTAGGTGTTGGGGAGACTTGAGGGAGCCGGTGTGGCGGCTATTCTAACGTTCACAGATGGCGGTGTCATGGCGGCAGTTGTACGATGTCCGTGCCAGTTCGTATTTGCCGTTGGTCGGTTTAAGTTGGATAATGCCCGACCTTAATTATTCCACGTGCGAAACACAGGGGTCCCTACCGTGAGTCACGAACAGATGAACCAGTGCCTGTCTAACTGGATGGACAGAGAATCTATCGCAGAGGCTATGATTCCGCTTATTGGCCGCCTCTATCGGAAAAATAATGTAGTCACCTCCGTCTACGGTCGCGCCATTATCAATCAGTCGGTTATCGATATTATTCGCGCTCACAGATACGTGCGTCAGGTGGAACAAAGTGAGCTGTCTGTGCACGACACGCTGCCTCTACTGCAAGCCATGGATCAGATGGATCTCGGGCGCGCGCACGTCGACATCGGTAAGCTGGCGGTAAAATTCAAGGAAGAGGGTGGCGATCTGGCCGAGTTTCTGAAAAAAGAAATCGGACCGGTGATTGGCCAGTATTCTTCCCAGTCAGAAGAAGATGCCAGCAACGGCACTAAAGACGTTGTGCTTTATGGCTTCGGGCGTATCGGGCGCCTGCTCGCGCGCATCCTGATTGAAAAGGCAGGTGGTGGCAATAACCTCCGCTTGCGAGCGATTGTGGTTCGCCAGGGTGGCGCCGAAAACGATCTGCAAAAGCGCGCCAGCCTGCTGCGTCGCGACTCTGTACATGGTCCTTTTGATGGCACCATTCGCGTCGATGAGAAAGAGTCTGCGCTGATTGCCAACGGTAACTTCATCAAGGTGATCTATTCAGACGGCCCGGACAAGGTGGATTACACCCAGTATGGCATTAACAATGCCATCGTAATTGATAACACCGGTATTTGGCGTGACGAAGAGGGCTTGGGCCTGCATCTCAAGTCCAAGGGCGTGAGCCGCGTTATGCTGACGGCGCCGGGCAAAGGCGATATCAAGAACATCGTTTACGGCATTAATAACGACTGGATTACCGACGAAGACAAGATTTTGTCAGCCGCCTCATGCACCACCAACGCCATTACTCCGGTTCTGAAAGCAATTTACGATGAGTACGGCATTGAAGACGGCCATGTTGAGACTGTGCACTCTTACACCAACGACCAGAACCTGATCGATAACTACCATAAAGGCAGTCGCCGTGGCCGGAGTGCCGCGCTGAACATGGTAATTACCGAGACAGGAGCGGCAAAGGCGGTCTCTAAAGCGCTTCCTGAACTGAAAGGAAAGCTCACGGGGAATGCTATCCGGGTGCCTACGCCGAACGTTTCCATGGCGATTCTGAACCTCAATCTGAAGAAAGAGGTTGATGTAGAAAGTGTCAATGATTACCTGCGTGAGATGGCTTTACACTCTGAGCTGCAGAAGCAGATCGATTTTGTGAACTCTCCGGAAGTGGTGTCGACAGATTTTGTTGGCTCACGTCATGCCGGTATTGTTGATGCCCAAGCCACGATCGCCGCGGGCAAGCGCTTGATTCTTTACGTATGGTACGACAACGAATTCGGGTACAGCGCGCAGGTGATCCGGGTTGTAAGCCAGATGGCGGGTATCAACTATCCCATCTTTCCGAAGCGCGCACGCGACTGAAATCAGTGCGTCAGAATTGGCACTGGCAGTTCCAAAAACCCGGCGCCGGAAGTCGCCGGGTTTTTTGTTAACGGCGACTGGCCACTACGGGATTACGTTCCGGTACAAACCTGTTCTCGTTTCAGGTGGAAATAGCTTGCCTTAGACACTATAATTGGCGCGATTTTGGGTATGTCTGTCCCCCCGTTTCTCAACTGTTTCTGGGCCGCAGGGGGCGGGCGATACAAATGCATAGAATAGTTTCTGATGATTGGATGAGGCTAATGATCAAGATCAAAAAAGGCCTGGATCTTCCCATCAGCGGCGCTCCCGAACAGACCATCACAGACGGCAAGCCGGTTCGCCATGTTGCGCTAATCGGTTTTGACTATATCGGCATGAAGCCGACGATGGCTGTAAAAGAAGGAGACCGTGTCAAGCGCGGTACGCTGCTGTTCACGGACAAGAAGACCGAAGGCGTTCGTTATACATCACCTGCCGCTGGCGTGGTGAAAGAAATCAACCGCGGTGAGCGTCGGGTTTTTCAGTCAATTGTCATCGAAATCGATGGTGACGAGGCCGAGACCTTTGCCCGCTTCAGTGACTCGGATCTGGCTGGTCTGGAACGTCAGCAGGTGGTTGATAACCTGGTTGAGTCCGGTTTGTGGACGGCATTCAAGACCCGCCCCTACAGCAAAGTGCCTGAAATCGACACGGCCCCGCACTCCATTTTTGTTTCCGTTATGGATACCAACCCGCTGGCTGCTGATCCCACTCTTGTGATCGCTGAAAATGCTGCAGCGTTTGAGAACGGCCTGACCATTCTGGGTCGGCTCACCTCTGGCAAAGTGTTCGTCACCGGCCGGCCCGGATCCAACGTGTCCGTGCCAAAAGCCGACAATATCGACGTTCAGCAGTTTGATGGTTTGCATCCCGCTGGAAACGTCGGAACGCACATTCATCACCTTGACCCGGTGTCAGTCTCAAAGTGCGTCTGGACGATTAACTACCAGGACGTGATTGATGTAGGGCAACTGTTTACAACCGGTGAGCTGAATGTTGGCCGTATTGTTGCTTTGGGTGGCCCCAAGGCCCTGAAGCCACGGCTGGTTCGAACCCGTCTGGGCGCCAGCCTTGCCGAGCTTCTCGATGGCGAAGTGGCGACAGACTGCGATGTGCGCGCGATTTCCGGCTCTGTGTTCGGCGGTCGTCGTGGCGAAGGTCCCTGTGAGTATCTTGGCCGTTTTGCCAATCAGGTATCTCTGCTGGAAGAGGGCAACAAGCGCTACTTCATGGGATGGCTGTCACCGGGCGTGAACAAGTTCTCTGTTCTGAACATCTACCTGTCGAAACTTACTGGCGGGAAGCTGTTCGATTTTACGACCACCACCAATGGCAGTGAACGCGCCATGGTACCTGTAGGTGCCTACGAAAAGGTTATGCCTCTCGATATCCTGCCTACCCAGTTGCTACGTGCGTTGATTGTGGGCGATACCGAAATGGCTCAGAAGCTCGGCGCTCTGGAGCTGGACGAAGAAGATCTGGCGCTGTGCACCTTCGTGTGCCCGGGTAAATATGAATACGGTCCGATTCTCCGTGAGAACCTGACCCGAATCGAGATCGAGGGCTAATACGATGGCTATCAGACAGTTTCTCGATGGAATCGAGCATCATTTTGAAAAAGGTGGCAAGTACGAGCGCTGGTATGCTCTGTACGAAGCCGCTGACACCATTTTCTACACGCCCAGTTCGGTAACGTCCACAACTTCGCACGTGCGCGATGGCGTTGATCTCAAACGCATCATGATCACGGTTTGGATGTGTACCTTCCCGGCGATGTTCTTTGGTATGTGGAACATTGGCTTCCAGGCCAACAGCTTTCTGGCGTCCAACCCGGATGCGTTGATAGCTGACGGCGGACTGCGTGCAGCTTTCATACAAGCCCTGGCGGTTACAGGTGCCGGCGCTGGTATCTGGGATAATTTTGTTTACGGAATGGCTTACTTCATTCCTGTTTACGCCGTTACCTTCGTGGTTGGTGGCTTCTGGGAAGTGCTATTCGCCACCGTGCGTCGTCACGAGGTGAATGAAGGCTTCTTCGTAACCTCAATCCTGTTCGCGTTGATTTGCCCTCCGACGATCCCGCTTTGGCAGGTCGCTCTGGGTATTACCTTCGGTATCGTGATCGGTAAGGAAGTTTTCGGCGGTACAGGCAAGAACTTCCTGAACCCGGCGCTGACTGGCCGTGCGTTCCTGTACTTCGCTTACCCGGCGCAGATTTCCGGCGATACGGTATGGACTGCGGTCGACGGCTTCAGTGGCGCAACAGCCCTGAGCTGGGCCGCGAGCGGTGGCCTTGACGCGTTGGAAAGTAATATTGGCTGGATGAATGCATTCATGGGCTCGATTCAGGGCTCGATGGGCGAAACCTCCACGCTGGCTGTACTTATCGGTGGTTTGATTCTGGTCGGCATGCGAATTGCCAGCTACAGGATTGTAGGTGGTGTTCTGATCGGCATGATCGGCATGGCCGTTTTGCTGAACCTTGTCGGTTCTGAAACCAACCCGATGTTTGCGATTCCGGCGCACTGGCACCTGGTTATGGGTGGCTTTGCCTTCGGTATGATGTTCATGGCGACGGATCCGGTCTCTGCGGCAATGACCAATACCGGTCGCTGGTGTTTCGGGATCCTGGTGGGCGTAATGACCATCCTTATCCGGGTTATTAACCCGGCATTCCCGGAAGGCATTATGCTGGCGATTCTGTTCGCTAACCTTTTTGCTCCGCTTATGGATCATTACGTGGTTCAGGCCAACGTCAAAAGGAGGCTCGCTCGTGGCTAAAGCTAAAGAAACGGTCTCCAGAACGCTGTTTGTTGCTCTGGTACTGAGTATTGTGTTCTCTGTCGTGGTCTCTACCGCTGCTGTCGTGCTCCGCCCGGCGCAGATCAAGAACCAGAACCTGGATATTAAAACCAACATCCTGTCTGCCGCGGGAATGCTTCCCCAAGGCGCGGGTGCCGAAGAGATCGAAGAGGTCTTCGCGCAATTTGAAGTGCGCCTGGTGGATCTGGATACAGGTGACTATGTAGAGCCGTCTTCCGTGGATGTAAAAGATCCCATGAAGTACGACATGTACAAAGCGGCTTCTGATCCCAAGATGTCCACCAAGATTCCTTCTTCGGAAGACAAGGCGGGTATCAAGCGTCGTCCCAACATCGCCAAGGTTTACACCCTGAGCGAAAACGGGAACCTGAAGCGTGTGGTGTTGCCAATTCATGGTTACGGACTCTGGTCCACTCTTTACGGCTTTATGTCCCTTGAAGGGGACCTGAATACCATCGAAGGTCTCGGTTTCTATGCTCACGCAGAGACACCTGGTCTTGGCGGCGAAGTGGATAACCCGCGCTGGAAATCCCAGTGGGCAGGTAAAGAGCTTTACGGTGAAGATAAAACCGAACCCCAGATCCGCCTGATGAAGGGTGGCGTAGGCGCTAACACCCCTGATAAGGAACACAAGGTTGATGCGCTCTCAGGTGCGACGCTGACGAGCCGTGGCGTTCAGCAATTGGTTAACTACTGGATGGGTGACCGGGGTTACGCACCGTTCCTCAAGAAACTTCGTGAAGGGGAGGTCTGATCATGGCCGAAGTAACTGCCAAACAGGTTCTTTTCGAACCGATATTCAGTAACAACCCGATCGGTCTGCAGATCCTTGGTATCTGTTCAGCGCTTGCGGTAACTACCAGCATGAACGTCACCATCGTTATGTGTCTGTCGGTTATTGCGGTTACCGCTTTTTCCAACCTTGCGGTATCGCTGGTTCGTACACAGATTCCGAACAGCATTCGGATCATCGTACAGATGACCATTATCGCCTCCCTGGTCATCGTGGTCGATCAGATACTCAAAGCCTATGCTTACGAAATCAGCAAGCAGCTGTCCGTATTTGTTGGTCTGATTATAACCAACTGTATTGTTATGGGGCGTGCTGAAGGTTTCGCTATGAAGAACGGCCCCTGGCTGAGCTTCCTGGACGGCATCGGTAACGGTATGGGCTACTCGATCATGCTGCTGTTCGTGGCGTTTTTCCGCGAGCTGCTTGGTGCGGGCTCACTCTTTGGTGTAACCCTGCTATCTCCGGTAAACGAAGGTGGTTGGTACATCACTAACGGCTTGCTGTTGTTGCCGCCGAGCGCGTTCTTCATTATCGGCCTGGCGATCTGGGGCTTGCGCACCTGGATGCCCGAGCAGGTAGAAGAGCCGGACTACAAGATGTCTCGCCACACCCATAAGGAGGCCTTCTGATGGAGCACTATATCAGCCTGCTTCTGAAAGCGATTTTCATTGAGAACATGGCGCTCGCGTTTTTCCTGGGCATGTGTACGTTCCTTGCCATTTCCAAGAAAATTGAAGCGGCTACGGGCCTTGGTATTGCCGTTGTTGTTGTTCTGACGCTGACCGTGCCGGTTAACAACCTGATCTACAACAACATCCTTCGCGAAGGCGCCCTGTCCTGGGCAGGTTTGCCTGATGTGGATCTGAGCTTTCTTGGATTGATCACCTACATCGGTGTTATTGCGGCCATCGTTCAGATCATGGAAATGATTCTGGACAAATATATCCCGGCACTATACTCCGCACTGGGCGTTTTCCTGCCGTTGATTACGGTGAACTGCGCGATCATGGGTGCTGCACTGTTCATGGTGGAGCGTGACTATACGTTCAGTGAAAGTGTGGTTTATGGCTTTGGTGCTGGTGTGGGCTGGGCTCTGGCCATTATTGCCCTGGCCGGTATCCGTGAAAAGCTGAAGTACAGCGACGTTCCTGAAGGTCTGCGTGGCCTGGGTATCACCTTCATTACCGTAGGTTTGATGTCCCTTGGCTTCATGTCTTTCTCTGGGATTTCCCTGTAATTCATCCGGTGATTCGGTTTAACGAAAAGGCGAGACCATGTATACAGAAATAATACTCGGCGTGGTCATGTTCACCGTTATCGTTCTGGCGCTTGTGGCGATCATCCTCGCGGCGAGATCCAAACTGGTAAGCACCGGTGATGTGACCATCGAAATCAATGACGATCCGGAACACACCGTGAAAACGGAAGCCGGTGGCAAGCTATTGGGCACCCTCGCGGGCAGCGGTATTTTCCTGTCGTCAGCCTGTGGCGGCGGCGGTACCTGTGCCCAGTGCAAGTGCAAGGTGTTTGAAGGCGGCGGCGCGATGCTGGCTACGGAAAAGACCCACTTCACGAACCGTGAAGAGAAGGAAGGCTGGCGCCTGTCGTGTCAGGTTCCGGTCAAGCAGGACATGAAAATTGAGGTGCCTGAGGAGTTCTTCGGCGTCAAGAAGTGGGAATGTGAGGTTGTCTCCAACCATAACGTTGCCACGTTTATCAAAGAACTTATCCTGAAGCTGCCGGAAGGCGAGGAAGTCGATTTCCGCGCTGGCGGTTATGTTCAGCTGGAATGCCCTCCCTACGAAATCAACTTCAAGGATTTTGTTATTGAAGAAGAGTTCCACGGCGATTGGGACAAGCTGGATATCTGGCGCTATAAGGCCATCAACAAGGAGGAGACCATTCGCGCCTATTCCATGGCGAACTATCCGGAGGAGAAGGGCGTTCTCAAGTTCAATATCCGTATTGCCACTCCGCCTCCGGGTACTGATCACCTGCCGGGCATCATGTCCAGTTACGTGTTTGACCTGAAGCCGGGTGACAAGGTTACGGTAATGGGACCATTTGGTGAGTTTTTCGCCAAGAAAACCGAAGCGGAAATGGTGTTTATCGGTGGTGGTGCCGGTATGGCGCCCATGCGGTCTCATATCTTTGATCAGTTAAAGCGCCTGAACTCCAAACGCAAGATCAGCTTCTGGTACGGTGCCCGGAGCGAGCGTGAGATGTTCTACGTAGAAGATTTCGACGGGCTTGCCGAAGAGAACGACAACTTCGAATGGCATGTTGCCCTGTCTGACGCGCAGCCTGAGGACAACTGGGAAGGCCCGACGGGCTTTATCCACAATGTACTCTATGAAAACTACCTGAAGGATCACCCTGCGCCTGAAGACTGTGAGTTCTACATGTGCGGGCCTCCTATCATGAATGCGTCGGTTATCAAGATGCTGAAAGATATGGGTGTCGAAGACGAGAACATCATGCTGGATGACTTCGGAGGCTAAACCTTTCAGATGACATCCCGTATGTTACAACCCGCCCGGGTGGCTTTTGCCAGCGTTTTCATGATGCTGACACTGGTGGCCCTGGCGGGTTGCTCGTTTCAGCCAGATGAAGAAGTCTGGGAGATTTCGGGGCCTGTATTTGGTACCAGCTACCATATCAGCGTTGTCTTACCGGAAGATCACGAAAAACTTAAGGCGCTGGCCAAAGGCATCGACGAAACTCTTGAACACGTTGATGTGTCCATGTCGACCTGGCGAGAGGATTCGGAGCTGTCAAAACTGAATCGCCGGGACGATCAATCGGACTGGATTCCTGTGTCGGATGAACTTTTTGAAGTGTTGGCCAGAGCGGATGAGATTTCGCGGCTGACAGACGGCGCGTTTGACGTGACCATTGGGCCACTAGTGAATCTCTGGGGCTTCGGGCCAGATGCAAGGCCTGAACAGATTCCTTCTGAAGAGAGCCTGGCTCGAGCCCTGGCCACAACGGGTTACGAGCATCTTGCGTTCCGGCCTGAGCCGCCCGCGGTAAAGGCGGACGTGCCCCAATACATCGATCTCTCTGCGATCGCAAAAGGTTATGGTGTTGATGTCGTGGCCCGTTATCTCGATAGCGAAGGCATAGAAGCGTATCTTGTCGAAATTGGCGGGGAAATCCGCACCAGCGGGAAGAAGCCTGACGGCGACGTGTGGAGGCTTGCTATTGAACAGCCGGTGGAAAGCACAGAGCATAGGGTAAACCTTGTTGTTTCACTGCCTTCCCGGGCGATGGCCACCTCCGGAGACTATCGTAACTATTACGAATCGGAAGGGCGCCGTTTCTCCCATACAATAGACCCTGGAACCGGACAGCCGATAGCACATCATCTGGCTTCTGTAACGGTTATCGCAGATGACAGCATGACCGCCGATGCACTGGCAACCGGTTTCACGGTGATGGGTTATGAGCGCGCGAGTGCGCTTGCAACGAGGGAGAATATCCCCGCCTATTTTATTATCCGGACGGAAAACGGGTTTGAGGGACATCAGACTCCGGCGTTTTCGTCCTACGTTACTCAGTAAGGGGAGCGCAACATGGGTACCTTTCTTCTGGTTTTATTGATTGTGGTTCTGCTGGTAGCTGGCATGGCTGTTGGCGTCATTTTTGGTCGCAAGCCGATCAGCGGCACCTGTGGCGGTATCGGTGCGCTAGGCATCAGTTCGTCCTGTGATATTTGCGGTGGCAACACCCAGAAGTGCGAAGAGGAAAGCCAGCGTGTGGCTTCAGAGGCCGTAGCGCCCGAAGAACTGGCCTACGATGCGAGCAAAGCGGGTCGCAAGTAGTAAAGGTTGGCGGATTCCCAATAATCATAATTACTTTTTCACGACGTAGATAAGGAGTCACTGCGCGCATGGCGGAACATCATTACGACGTCGTCGTTATCGGTGCTGGACCTTCAGGTGAAGGTGCGGCAATGAATGCGACGAAGCATGGCAAGCGTGTTGCTATCGTTGAAGACAAGCCCACAGTGGGAGGCAACTGCACCCATTGGGGCACGATTCCTTCCAAGGCTTTGCGCCATTCGGTCAAGCAGATCATTACCTTCAACACCAATCAGATGTTCCGGGATATCGGAGAGCCCCGCTGGTTCTCGTTTCCCCGGGTACTGCAAAGCGCACAGAAGGTTATCGGCAAACAGGTAAAATTAAGAACCCAGTTTTACTCCCGTAACCGTGTGGATCTGATCAACGGACGCGCGTCGTTTCTCGATAACAACCGGCTCGAAGTCCGCGGTAGCACGTCCGACGAAACACTGAACTTCAAACAGGTAGTGATTGCGACCGGCTCACGCCCTTATCTGCCGCCTGATGTGGATTTCCGCCATCACCGGATCTACAACTCGGATACGATTCTCAACCTGTCTCATACGCCTCGCACGCTGGTCATTTATGGTGCTGGTGTTATCGGTTCGGAATACGCGTCTATCTTTGCTGGTCTGGGTGTGAAAGTTGATCTGATCAACCCAGGCAGCCGTCTATTGTCATTCCTTGATGATGAAATCTCGGATGCTCTGAGCTACCACTTGCGCAATAATGGTGTGCTGGTGCGCCACAACGAAGAGTATGCGTCTGTGGATGGTGATGATCACGGTATCGTGCTCTCCCTGAAATCCGGCAAGAAGATCCGGGCGGATGCGTTTCTCTGGTGTAATGGCAGAACAGGGAACACCAATAAACTCGGGCTTGAGGCGGTCGGGCTGGTTCCCAATGGTCGCGGCCAATTGTCGGTGGATGAGCACTATCGCACTGAGGTGGAAAACATTTACGCTGTCGGTGATGTCATCGGCTGGCCAAGCCTCGCCAGTGCCGCTTATGACCAGGGTCGATCTGCAACCTCGGCGATTGTTCAGGATGAGTACTTCCGGTTTGTGTCCGACGTACCCACGGGCATCTATACAATTCCCGAGATCAGTTCTGTAGGCAAGACCGAGCGTGAGCTTACAGAGGCCAAGGTGCCCTACGAAGTCGGTCAGGCTTTTTTCAAGGACCTTGCCCGGGCACAGATTACCGGCGAAGCCGTTGGTATGCTGAAACTCCTGTTCCACCGCGAAACCCGACAGATTCTGGGCATACACTGCTTTGGAGACCAGGCAGCCGAGATCGTTCATATCGGCCAGGCGATCATGAACCAGAAGGGTGAGGCCAACTCTCTCGATTACTTTATAAACACAACCTTCAACTACCCGACCATGGCGGAAGCTTATCGGGTAGCTGCGTTGAACGGCCTGAACCGGATCTTCTGAACGATCTTGTTTCAGCTTGCGGGTAATGCCTCATTACCCGCCGTTTTGTTTTCCTGACGACCAGGCAGCGTGAGCGAGGCGCTTGCGCGGTTATCAAAGAACATCCGCGTGCTGGTAGGGTAATCCGTGATAATGCTGTCGACTCCCATCGCTTCGAGCTGAAGCATGTCCTGGATGCGGTTAACCGTCCAGCAGGAGACGTGCATTTCCCTGCGGTGAGCATTCTCCACAAGCTCTGGCGAGCATAGCTTCCAGTTAATGCACAAGTAGTCACAACCCAGCCCGGTTGCTATGCGAAGCGGCCTCGGGAATCGACGTTCTGTTACCAGCCCGGTGTGTATGCGCTTATTTCTTCTGCGTATTTCTTTCAGAAACCAAGTGTCTGACGAGGTAATCGCTGCTGTCTGGTAAAGGTTGCGATGCTGGATAATTTCCGTTAACCGGTTGCACAGAATATTAAGCCTGGCGCGAGAATCTTTTTTTACCTCGAACTGGAAGTGCTCGACATCACTGAACTGGTCCAGCAAATCTTCCAGTGTCGGAATACCCGCTCTTACAGGCCATGTGCTTGTGTTCCGGCGAGCGTCCATGGCTGCCAGCTCCGCAGCCGTGTATTGGCCAACATTACCTTTCTGGTCGGTAGTGCGGTCGGTGGTGAGATCATGCACAAGTACGGGCTTGCCATCCTTCGACAGCACCAGATCCAGCTCAAAATGCCGAATGCCCTGTCGGTAGGCGTGCCTGAATCCGGGCAGGGTATTTTCTGGGGCTTCACCTTTGGCGCCCCGGTGTCCGTAGACAATCATTCCGGTGTTTTACCTCTCAAGCGTTGATAAATAGCCTGGCGTTTTTTCCAGGTATCGTGACACAGGCGTATGTCTTCCAGGTAGGCCGACAGCTCATCCATCAGCAGGGCCTGCGGGCCATCTACCAGAGCCTTCTCGGGCTTGGGGTGAAAGTCCACCAGAACCATGTTGGCGCCTGCGATCACGCCCTGTGCGGTTGCGTGCATTACGTCCAGGATGCCATCCGGCGCCTTCTCGCGGGTACCTACCGAGTGTGAGGGGTCGACACAAACGGGCATGCGCGTCAGCCGTTTAACCGCCGGTACATGGGCGAAATCCACCATGTTACGGTGCGGTTGGCCGGCTTCGGTTTTCATGCCTCGCAAACAGAAAACAACGTTCGCGTTGCCTTCACTGGCCAGATATTCCGCTGCATTCAGGGATTCATTCAGCGTGATGCCGAACCCGCGCTTGAGCAGAACGGGGTACGTGGTTTGCCGGCCAATGGCTTTGAGCAGTTCAAAATTCTGGGTGTTCCGGGTACCGACCTGAAGCATGACCCCGGTTGGTTGGCCGAGTTTTTCCAGGCAGGTATCAATTTCCTCAATGTGGCTCTCATGGGTGATCTCCATGGCGATCACTTTGATACCGTGTTTGCCGGCTTTCTCGAAAACCCACGGTAGACAGCCCTTACCATGCCCCTGAAACGAATAGGGGTTGGTGCGGGGCTTGTAGGCACCCATGCGGGTACAAACTTCGCCGTGTTCCTCTAGTGCCTTCAGCATCATTTCAACGTGCTCGGGAATGTCGACAGCGCACAGCCCGGCAAAAATGTTTAGATTGGACTGGTTGAAGTCCACGCCGTTGTAGCTGAAGCCCGTTTGCCGATTGTCATCCCGGTGACGCCCCAGTATCCGGTAATCCTCGGATATGCGGATGGCGCGCTCGACAGCCGGTAGCGCTTCGATTTCTGCCATATCAAGTGGTTTGGTGTCGCCCAGAAGGTAAACTTCGGTCAGCCGCTGACTGACGCCCTGAATCTCATGCACCCGCACAGTCACACCCGGCAGGTGCTCCAGAAAATGCATCGTCTGGCGATAGGCGTCGCTGTCCAGAGGCGTGTTGGGATGAAGAATGGCTAGCATGGGGCTTCCTCTGTTATGTGCCGGTCAGGAGCGTGCGCTCTCGGCCTTGTGTCGCGCCTGTACGAATTCCCGATGGTTAAGATGCAGCAGGTCAGCCATACGGCGAATAAGGTGTTCTTCGTACTTGTCGACGCGATCATCGGCGAGCGCAACGTGCCAGATATTTTCCAGCAATGACTGCTTGTCCTCCTGGCCCAGAGACTCGTTGATCTGCTCTGTGAATTCATACAGCGAGGTGGCGTGGTCCGCCTGCTCCAGGGCATGGCTGAGAATTTCTTCAGCTTCTTCCCGGGTCAAGTGATGAGCTTTTATCGCACAGTCTACGATAGCTTGCAGCTCGCGCTCGTCTTCGTCGTTATCCACCCTTGAAAGCTGCACCATCAAAGCGGTTGCTGCAATCGCCATCTCGCGAGCATCGGGTTTATGGTCCTCTGTTTCCGGCGTACTAAACAGTTTTTTCAGGCTTTCAATCATAATCTGCCACGATCATTGAGGTGCGTTGAGATTGCATCAAGAGCGCCTTGAAGGCGCGTCGTAATCAGGCCGCTTTACTGGCCAGTTGGCGAACCTGGCCCTCCAGTTCAATCTGGTCGACGGTGAAGCGACGAATGCCGTCTGCCAGTTTTTCAGTGGCCATGGCATCCTCGTTGCTCTCCCAGCGAAACCGTTTCTCATCCAGAATACTGAAACCGTCTTGTGAACTTGCTCCATTTGCAGAGAGTCTTTGTTCCAGGCTCCCGTTGTCGTTTTTCAGCTCCTGCAACAACGCAGGGCTGATGGTCAGGCGGTCACAGCCCGCCAGCATTTCAATTTCCCCGGTATTCCGGAAACTCGCTCCCATAACCACCGTACTGTAGCCATTGGCTTTGTAGTAATTATAGATGCGGGCGACTGAACGTACACCGGGGTCCTCGGCGGCAGGGAAGTGGTCCCGCCCGCTGCTGGCAAGGTGCCAGTCCAGTATGCGACCCACAAAAGGTGAAATCAGGAACGCACCGGCTTGAGCACAAGCAGCAGCCTGTACAAATGAGAACAACAGAGTGAGATTGCAGCGTATGCCTTCCTGTTCAAGTATTTCCGCCGCACGGATGCCTTCCCAGGTGGCAGCAATCTTGATCAGAACCCGGCGGGTATCGACTCCCTGTTGGTCATAGAGCTCTATAAGGCGGCGTGCGCGCTTGAGCGTGGCCTCGGTATCGAATGACAATCGAGCGTCGACTTCCGTTGAAACCACACCCGGAATCAGATTGAGTATTTCCTGGCACGCAAGAACTGCCAGCATATCGGTTGCCACCGTTAACTGCTCGGCGTCGGAACCACCCTGTTTGCGGGCCATGGCGACCGCCTTTGCCAGCATAGGGCGGTAGGCATCGGAAGCGGCTGCCTTGAGCAACAATGAAGGGTTTGTTGTCGCATCCTGCGGGCGCCATTGGGCGATGGCATCGATATCGCCGGTGTCGGCGACTACCGTTGTCATCGTCTTCAATTGTTCGAGTTTATTGGCCATTCGTACTGTCGTCCGGATTGATGTTGTATCAGCACATCCGAATCCCGGGTGCTGGTTATAGGTCTACAATAGCGGGCTGTAAAGACAGGAACAAGACAGCAAAAAGTAAGGTTCTGGCAATAAAGCGTTAAGGTCGCGGTCAGGCGCTGGTTGTCTCTTCATTTAACATAGGCTGCGCGGGTTCGTGAACCTTCTCCAGAGCGGTCTCAATGACCTCCAGCCCTGCGCCGGGCTTATGAGCGTTTTCGCTGATATAACGACGAAACTGGCGCCCGCCGGGTACACCGTGAAAAAGCCCCAGCAAATGCCGGGATATGTGGCAGAGGAAAACTCCGCGCTCGAGTTCGCTCTGGATAAACGGGTACATGGCCCTGAGGGCGTCATGGCGTGAGGCCGTGGCGGTCTCGCAACCGAAGAACTCCGGATCCACGCCCGCCAGAAGCCAGGGGTTGTGGTATGCCTCGCGGCCAAGCATCACGCCATCGGTGTGCCGCAAATGTTCATGGCACTCTTCAAAGGTTTTTATGCCGCCGTTGATAACGATCTCAAGGTGCGGATATTTCTGCTTCAAGCGGTACACCCAATCGTACTTTAACGGCGGAATATCCCGGTTTTCCTTGGGGCTCAGGCCTTCAAGTACGGCAATACGGGCATGCACGATAAATGTCCGGCATCCGGCGGCGCTTACCTTGTCCACAAACTCGCAAAGATCGTCCCAGGATTCCCGGCCATTAATGCCAATACGGTGCTTGACGGTAACCGGAAGCTGCGTGGCTTCAATCATCGCTTTGACGCCTTCAGCTACCTTATCCGGGTGTGCCATCAGGCACGCCCCGATCATGTTGTTCTGAACCCGGTCGCTGGGGCAGCCAACGTTCAGATTTACCTCACTGAAACCAAACTGCTCCGCCAATCGAGCACAATGGGCCAGCTCACCTGCATCACTGCCGCCAAGCTGGAGTGCCAGCGGGCATTCGGCAGGATTGTGATGCAAAAACCGCTCAGTATCTCCGTGAATCAGTGCTCCTGTAGTGACCATCTCGGTATAGAGCAGCGTATGCCGGCTTAACAGGCGTGCGAGGTAACGATATTGCGGGGTAGTCCAATCCATCATCGGCGCTACGCAGAAGCGGCGGGATGGCTTGACCCCGTTGTTTTCGAAAGATGTATCTTGGATCATTAAATGCTCAAATCGGACCGGTTATGCGGGGTCACAACCCGAAGACAGGCGTTTGGCCTGAAAGCTTCGACAGAACGGATTGTTTGAGCCGGGATTCTATCAGGAAATCGGATTCTTTGGTTTATTGTGTATGTTTTGTACTATCAGCAATAGCCGATCTCCTGATCAGCCTGCTGCACTTGGCAGTGTTCAATATGGATAACCCCTATCACATCCTGACATCTATTAAAGATAACCTTACCGATCTGCGCCTTTATATCGCTGCTTTTTCTTCTTCAGGCCAGTCCAGACAAAACGCTGATAATCCATGCCTTCCCGGGCTTTACAAGGAACCTTGAACGAATGAATCCACACATTTTAGCGGCCGTTCTTTCGGCCGTTTTCATGGGCACAATTGGCGCGGTTGCGGTTTATGCCGATGTCAGTGCCGAAACGGTTACGTTTTATCGCCTGTTTTTGGGTGCCGTTTTAATGGGTTTCTTCCTTCTGTTTACAGGCCAGAAAGATAAAATATTTACCTGGCCTGGTATTAAAGTTTTGGTGACAGGCGCGTTCCTCGCATGCTTTGTGGTCTTTTATGTAATGGCTTTGAATTACACCAGTATGGCGAACGCGGTTATGTTGTTGTACCTGGCCCCTGTTACAGCGTCCACGGTTGCACACTTTTTTATGGGCGAGCGGTTATCAGGACTCAGCGTATTGATTATTGTCTCGGGCGTGATTCAGGCCGTGTCGTCACAGCAAAGCTCACGCTGGGCTACGGCAGAGCCAATGGTGGAAGCGGGCTAGGTTCCATTATTGATGTTACGGTTGACGGTAGTCGCACTATCGCTGATTCTGAGGGTCAACTCTGCGGTTCATTTAATAAGAGAACACTATGGCTCTTGGTTCAGCAACGTTAACAATGACTGTTTTAATGACGCCTGATAAAGCCAACTTTTCTGGCAATGTTCACGGCGGCACGCTGCTTAAATATCTTGATGAAGTGGCCTATGCGTGCGCCAGCCGTTATGCAGGCAATTATGTCGTTACCCTGTCGGTCGACCAGGTGACGTTTCGTCAGCCTGTCCATGTGGGAGAGTTGGTTACTTTTCTGGCCAGCGTAAACTACACAGGAAACACCTCAATGGAGGTGGGTATAAAAGTGATCACGGAAAACATCAATGAAAGGCTGGTCAGACATACCAATAGTTGCTTTTTTACTGTGGTGGCGGTTGATGAGACCGGGGCAACAGTGAAAGTGCCAAAACTGGAGCCACGCACTCCTGATGAAATCAGACGCTTCGCTAACGGCCAGCAGCGTCGTGCGATTCGTGCTGAGTTAGCGGAACGTTACAAAGCACTTGAAGCCCCAAAGGTATAATGAGCTTGGTTTGCGGGCCTCAGCACTTAGGTATTCAGAAAACAAACTCGAGCCCGGCGTACCAGGTGCGCCCTGCGGCGGGCTCAAAGTACCGGTCATTGCTGGCGTTAATGCGAACGTTAGCGAAGTGATCCTTGTCGCCCAGGTTGCGAATGCCCGCAAAACCTTTCAAAAGAAGATTTCTGCCGGCGTATAGGGTGTTGCCGCCCCGCAGGTTTACCAGCCAGTAATCGTCGACTTTTACCTCATTGGCATCGTCTGCGACTATATCTCCGATATAACGAGCCTCCAGTGTGGCAAAAGTGCCGCCTAAGCCTTGCCATGTCAGTCGGTTGGACCAAACCTGCTCGGGCAGGCCAGGTAATCGGTTGCCATCGTAACGGTCGCTTCCAGAACGGTAGGTATCAAACTCGTAGCTGGCCAGAGTGAGTGCGGTTTCTGCACGCCAGCTTGGTGAAAAAAGCCAACCGGCCGCCGCCTCGATGCCTTTGCGGGTTGTATCCCCGGCATTGCGGTAGAAAGTTCGGTCATCGGGCCCCGGCAACTCATAGGGGATCAGTTCATCGCGAACATCAACCCAGAACAGCGTGAGGTCATAATCAATGCCGTTGCTCAGTTCACCGCGCAGCCCCAGTTCATGATTTTGAGATTTTTGCGGTTCGGTCTCCGGGTTGAGCCCACCCACTCCAGATGGGTTGGCAAACTCCGAGAACGTCGGCGTTTCGAAGGCCGTGCTGATATTGGCGTATGCCTGGTGGGATGGCCGGTAACGATAGCTCAAACCTGCAGATCCGCTCCATTCCCTGAACGTTCGGCTCCCGCTTTGGTCCCCATCCGCCGAAAAATCATCTTCAACCTTAAGGCGAGTTCGATCGAAACGACCGCCAACCGACAGGATCAATTGATTGGTAAGGTTCAGGTCGCCTTGCGCAAAGGCGCCCAAAGTGGTTGCCGTTTGTAGTTCATCTGCGGTCCGCCCTTGCAGATCACCGGCGAAGCTCATTTGACGGCGGATACGGTCATCCCGTTGTTCACGGGCTTCCACACCCGTGACATAGCGAAAAGGAAATCCTGAGAGTTCAAGCGACTGCCGATAATCAGCCCTTGCTCCAAAATAATCCCGATCGTAATCGATGCGGCTGTCACCAGGGTAGGGCAGTTGCTGCTCAAAGTTCCTGCGCAGATAGAATGTTTTGGCCCGGAACTCGCCTGGTCCCATAGATAGATCCTGATATTGCAGGCCAAACACTTGTTGATCGACGGTTTGCCCCGTGCCGTACTCTTCCGTAAAACGCCCGGCCTGGGACCGGTCTGTTTCAACCTGCTCAGCGGTCAGGGCGCCAGGGTCTTCGGAGCGCGGGTTGTCCAGGAGATTCAGGATAGCGGTCAGCGAACGGTCGTTACCCAGCTCGCGGCGCAATTTGGTATTGAGAAGGTATTTCTCCACCTTGGCATTATCGCGATAGCCTTCATAGTTCAGCGCAGAAGCGCTTACGCTGTGTGACCAGGGGCCGTTGTTTTGGCTGTTTTTTACTGAGATCTTGCCAAAGCTATCGCTTCCGCCGGTGACACGAACCGATGTTTCATCGGGCTTACGGTGCCCGTCTGCGGTGGTTACGCTGATAACGCCACCCGCTGCGTTCCCATAAAGAACCGAGGCCGGGCCCCGAATAATTTCGATGCGCTCGGCGCTGTCGAGGTCGATAGCGTCCAACTGGGCCTGCCCATCCGGCAGGGTGTAGGGAATGCCATCAACGACAACCGTAATACCCCGAACGCCAAAAGGCGCTCGCGCTCCAAATCCACGTATGGCTATGCGTTCACCTTGGGCGTAGTTCTCCTGATTTTGCAGAAAAATGCCCGGAACCTGACCCAGAGTCTCACCCATTTTTAACCTGGGCTGGCCTTTATGAATGGCGTCCTGCTGAACGATCGACATGGCTGCCGGTGTTTCATATAAAGCACGCTCCATCACTGGAGCCGTCACGACTATGTCGGCGGCAGATTGCCCATGAGCCGTCATTGTGAATGGGAGTGTTATTAGTCCACTCAAAAAGAGAAATGTAGATTTGTAGTTATTCATAGCTCTCGTCTTGGGAGGGTGATATTAAAACCAGAGATAGCGGAAATCTCGAACTATTAGTGTAGTGCCAAGTCTCGATAAAGCGCAGGCGGTTTAAATGCAGGTTTGGGTTGTGCCTAAGTAGTGACCGATGCTCGGGCTGGCCCAGAGGTCTGGCGACATCTTCAAGCTTCCATATTCGCCACTCCAAACGGAATATGCACCATCGGAATATCGCCGGCATCGGATTCCAGGTGCGATCGTTGGTCATCAAAAAACATGTGGGGTTTGAGCACGTTCAGAATCCGGTCTTTCTTCATGCCCCCCAAGAAGAAAACCTCATTGGCATCCACGCCCCAGTGCTCCAGCGTTGTAATCACCCGCTCATGGGACGGCGCATTGCGGGCCGTCACAATGGCGGTTCGCAATACCCGCCGATAGTCGGGATTGTCCGTTAAAGCCTGGTCTTCCAGTTTTTGCAGGTGTGAAAGCTTCCGGAACAAATCTGCAAGCGGGCCGGGGCTATGTGGGATTTGGGAGCAAGACGTCTCGTGCTCCTGAAAGTCTTCCAATGAGCCGGCTTTGTATACCCGCTCAGAGGCGTCATCGGCGATCACGCCATCAAAGTCGAAAGCAATGCGCAGCTCCGTATCAGCCTCATCATCCACAACCTTACTCGGCAGAACCGTGCCAGCTGCGTAGCCATAGTCTATTGCTTGGCCTACATCGGTCGCGTTAGCTGAGAGAAACAGCGATGCATTGAACGCTGGAATGTAGGCATAGGGTGATTTGCCCTCCAGAAATGCTGCGCGGGAAATATCCAGGCGGTGGTGGTGAATGGAGTGGAATACCCGCTTTCCGGTAATAACCGAGTTTCGCGACAGCAACACCACTTCCACCGGGCATTGCTCCGGAAACTTCTGATTCACGCTCAGAAAACGCCTTACAAACGGGAAGGCAACGCCCTTACGCAAAGGCTCATCCAGGTGGGCCTCCTGATATTTCCGATAGGCCTTTTCACCCTGTTCCCGGAACACACGATCAGACCTGGAGAGGTCAAACAGAGCGCTGGAGGCAACCGCAATAACGAGCTTGTCTTCGATGGGGTAGGGCATCGGAAGGGAATTCCTCTTTTTGCAGGTATGTTTTGCAGGCATTTAATGGATGTAGCCGAGAGCAGAATACCGTATTTTGTGGCCTAATGAATGAGTGGACGCGCGCTGAGCGAGCTTGAGCCTCGAGGAGAAATGCTCCATGCACAGCAATTGGCATATTGGTATTGATCTGGGTGGCACCAAAACTGAAGTCATCCTGATTGACCGTCAGGGCGACCAGTATTTCAAGAACAGCGAACATTTCAGAAAACGCGTGCCGACACCTGTGGGAGATTACCATGCCACTCTTCAAACCATACAAACACTGGTGCTGGACGCTGAATTGCAGGCCGGGGTCAGCGGTTTGCCCGTGGGCATTGGCATACCCGGTAGCGTTTCCCGCATCACTGGCAGGGTGAAGAACGGCAACTCCACCTGGCTCAACGGACAACCCATGCAGGATGACTTGCGCGCCCTGTTGCAAAGGCGGGTCACTCTCACCAACGACGCCAATTGCCTGGCGCTTTCCGAGGCCACTGATGGCGCAGGCAAAAACCACAATCTGGTATTCGCAGCCATACTGGGTACTGGCTGCGGAGCCGGCATAAGTGTGAATGGTCAAATTCTCACGGGCCTTAACGGCGTTGCGGGCGAGTGGGGCCACAATCCGTTGGCCTGGACCCCGCAAGCCGAGTTGGCACTGCGCCCCTGCTTCTGTGGTCGCGACGGCTGTAACGAAACCTTTCTTTCTGGCACCGGACTGGCACTGACGCACAAACTGCTGACAGGGGAGGCACAGGCCGCACGCGACATCGCCGAAAATGCCCTTAAGGGTAAAAAAGCGGCTGTTGAAACCCTCGACCAGTACTTGGAGCACCTCGCCCGCGGCCTTGCGGCCGTTATCAATGTATTGGACCCGGACGTTATTGTACTGGGCGGTGGTATGAGTAATACCGAACAAATCTATCGGGAGCTGCCGCCAAGGTTGGCGACGTACGTGTTTGGCGGAGAGTGTGGAACGCCGGTCATAAAGGCCGCCCACGGGGATTCCAGCGGGGTGCGCGGGGCGGCCTGGCTATCGAGGCCTTTAGACTCACCCTAACCCGCATTTGGTCTTACCTGCATCAAACGATCTTGAATCGGCGCACCAAGCCGTCCAGATCTTCGGCCATATCGGCCATCGATTTGCTGGACTGGTTAACGTGGGCAATGTCGTCCGTAAGCTCATCGATAGCGCTACTGCTGGCTTCGAAGTTTTGAGTCATCTCTGCCGCCGTTGCACGCTGTTGCTCGGTGGCGCTTGCGATCTGTGTTGTCATTTCCACGATGCGGTTCACCGCAGCCAGAATTTCTGATAAGGCGGTGCCGGATTTGGAGGCTTCTTCTCTGGCCTCGCCGGCCATGTGCTTGGCTTTGCTCATATCAACCACGGCGCCCGCCGCACCGCTTTGCAGGTTTGATACGATCCGTTCGATGTCGACGGTTGAATCCTGAACCCGCTTGGCCAGGCCACGGACTTCGTCTGCAACTACCGAGAAACCCCGGCCTGCATCACCTGCGCGAGCCGCTTCGATAGCCGCATTCAGGGCCAGGAGGTTGGTTTGTTCTGCAATCGCCTGGATAACCTCCAGCACACCGCCAATTTCGCCCGACTCCTGTTCCAGACGTTGAATGCGCTGAGAACCCTCTTCGACCTGTTCTGCCAGGTTGGATACGGATCTAATGGCCGTCGCAACCGTCGCTTGTCCCGTATCTGCCAGGTTGGCCGCCTGGCGCGCAGATTCATCTGTGTCGCTCGTATTGGACGCGATTTCATCCGAGGTGGAAACCATCTCCTGCATAGCGGCCGACATCTGGGTGATCTGATCTCGCTGTTGTTCGGCATTCCCTGAGGTTCTGTTGGTTATGCCCGACAAGGATTCCGATTCAGTGCTGAGACGGCGCGATGACGTAACAATCCGGGAAATGGTATTTTCCAGAGTTTCCAGAAACGAGTTTACCGCCGAAATAAAGTCCCCGATCTCATCCGGGCGCCCGCTGGTTAGCCGGGTCGAGATATCGCCATTGTTATTGCCAATGTCTTTCAGGTACGTGAGGATTTCTGTTCGGGCGCGTTTGACACTCGCGCCCATAATCCGGCTCATCACAAAGGCAACCACCAGCCCCAGAATGACAGAGGCGATGAATGCAGCGAGTATAAAACTGAGTGCCGTGCCGGTTTCGGCTTCGGCTTCGTCGGCTACAGCTTCAAGGGCGGTGAAGACCTTCCGCTCAAGATCCCGGGCCAGCTCGGTGATCTTTGGGCCCAACACGTCAAGCTCGGTGTTTTTCGTGTTGATCATCGCTCTTTGATGGACCAGCAGATCGTCTACCGATGCCTGGTATTTTCCCAGCGCCTCTGTTGCGGTATCGATGTACTGTCTGATGTACTGCGGGACCGTGTCCATATCGAGAAAAGCGAGGCCATCGGCCAGATCCTCAATAGCATACCCAAGGGCTTTTTCCGAGGATTCGTCGCCGTTTGCGAAGTATCGCTGTGCTGTCATTCGCATCAGGAGTGTGTCGTTGGTCAGCTGTTCCAGAACGACTCGTAATTGGCTATCCGGATCTCTGTTGGTAATCCCGTCGATGGCTCTTCGCAGTGCTTCCGATGCGGTGGGGCCATATTTGTCGAGCTCGTTGGTAATGATACGTTGTACTTGCTGCTTGGCAGGCACCAATTCCGCTTTGAAAATATCAATGTATCGCGATGTTGCTTGCTCAATTTCATCCACAAGCTGTTTGCGGTCTGAATTCAGCATGTTTTTCTGTCCAACGGATATTCCGCTAAAAAACTCGGATTCGAGCCGTTCAAAGCGAGACAGGATTTCGTCATTGCCAGTGACGTAATAATCAAAGACCCACAGTCTCATCCTGTATAGATTGATGAGAACGCCCGTCGCAACGGCCGTTTCCGGAGCCAAATCCCGCGCAACGGTGCTCATTCGTTCGTCCAGGCTTTGAAACTCTCTGATACTGTAAAAAGTGACGAACGCAAAAAGCAGCAGAATGAAAACGGGAGCAATCAGGAGTTTGCCGCTTACGCCGAGTCGACGCTCAATTGATTCAAATCTGTTTACAGCCACGGTTCTATCTCTTTTTAGGTGCTCGATGCTCTGGTTAACGGCAGGTCTGGGATAATCTGAACAAATAACCGCCCTGTACACCTCCTTTGGACAGTACCCATTGCCACAATTGCAGGTCCCGGGCCCGGAAAGCGCCGGCGCAGGACAACAGATAGTACCGCCACATTCGATAGAAACGATCGCCCAGACTCTCTCGAAAGGATGGCCAGGCCGCCTCGAAATTGGCGTGCCAGGCCATCAGCGTTTTGTCGTAATCGGCACCAAAATTTTCCAGATCCTCAACTATAAACAGACCTTCAGAAGCATCCGCGATCTGGCGAATGGAAGGTAAATCTCCATTGGGGAAAATGTATTTTTCGATCCAGGGGTCTGTCACAGTCCGGGACTTGTTTTTGCCGATGGTGTGGAGCAGAAGCAGCCCGTCTTCGGTGAGAGCGTTGTTAGCTACGCGCATGAATTCCAGATGGTTCTTGCGGCCAACATGTTCAAACATGCCGATACTGGCGATGCGGTCAAACTTGCCTTCTACCTCCCGGTAATCCTGCAGTCTCACTTCAATGGGTAAGTCGGCGTATTGAGTCCGGGCCCAGTCGGCCTGGGCCTGGGAAACGGTGAAACCGACGCATTCCACGCCGTAGTGCTCCGCCGCGTAACCCATAAAACTGCCCCAGCCACAGCCAATGTCGAGCACCCGCATGCCTGGTTGCAAGCCGAGCTTGCGGCAAACGAGGTCGAGTTTTGCTTCCTGGGCGGCGGCCAGGTTGTCGGCATTCTTCCAGTAGCCACAGCTGTAGTTCATGCGTGGATCAAGCATGGTTTTATAGAATTCATTGCCCAGATCGTAATGGACCTGGGCTACCTTCCACACTCGTTTGCCCTGCTGAAGGTTGCGCAGGGTAGCGCTGAGATAATAGAGCAGTTGCTTGCGGGGCTTGAAGTGTTGATCCAGCCTGCAGCTCAGCAGCCGGCAGAAGAATTCATCCAGCCGATCAGCGTCCCAGTCTCCGTCCATATAGGCTTCGCCGAATCCGAGATTGCCTTTGGTAATGGCACGCTCAATCACGCCCGGGGCATTGAACCGGATATCCCAGGGCCGTTGGCCGCCGATGTGTATATCGGCGGTTGCCAGCAAATCAGAGATGGCGCGATGGAGCTCTGAATCAGGCGCATCCGGGGTTGAGTTGGCCTGGACACTATGGTTTCTAGTCATAATGGATACTCCGCAGTGACGGACTTATCCTATGTTCTGGACTAAAGGCATCGTTTAGTCAAATTGCAGTTTCCAGTGTCCCCTCCCAGTATTGGTTCTATTATGAAAAGGCCCCAACGTGCCATTTAGCGCTCATTGACGAGATCTTTTGAAACTTATTACTTCTATTTTCTTGAATAAATCGAGCGCTCGATCTATTTTGTAAGTAGGGAGAAAAATGAACAATTCCAATGAAACGAATCCTGAGAGTTCCAACTGGCCTCTATGCACCGATGGCAGGATCGCACTTGTCACAGGCGCTGCGGGCGGGTTGGGAAAAAGTTTTACCGGGTGCTTGCTCGCTACGGCATTCGTGTAAACGCGCTGGCACCCGGGTATATAGAAACCGACCTGAACCGAGAGTTCTTCGTTACCGAGCCGGGCCAGAAGATGATTCGCCGCATTCCCCAGCGGCGCCTTGGGCAGCCAGACGATCTGTGTGGCCCGTTGCTGCTTCTGGCATCGGAGCTTTCTGGTTACATGACCGGCAGCACCCTTGTGGTGGGTGGCGGTCATCTTCAATCTTCGCTATAGAGGTTCCCGCTGTGGATTTTAATCTCAATGCCAAAAATGAGTCTTATCGAGAGCGGATAAGAGACTTTGTGGAACAGCATCTGTTGCCGCTGGAGAGTAATCCGGAAGCTTACGATGAGCATGAGAATATTGCGCAAGAACATCTGGAAAAAATGCGTGCCAAAGCAAAGCAGGAGGGGCTATGGTGTCTGCAGATTCCGGAGCACCTTGGTGGGAAAGGGCTTGATATCTCGGGTATGGCAGCCTGTTACGAGGAAATGAACCGCTCGATTTTTGGTCCAGTGGTTTTCAATTCCGCAGCGCCCGATGATGGCAACATGATCGTATTGGCGAAGGTCGCTACTGAGGCGCAGAAGGAGCGTTGGCTAAAGCCCATTGTGGAGGGGACGGTGCGATCCGCATTTGTGATGACGGAACCACCCCCCGGCTGTGGCTCAGACCCCGGCATGATGCAGACAAGCGCAAAGCGTGTGGGTGACAAGTGGGTTATCCATGGGCATAAACACTATATTACGGGCGCTGCCGCAGCCTCCCATTTCATTCTGATTGCCCGAACGTCCGACGACACCAGAAAGGGTTTAACGGCCTTTATGTTCCACAAGGATGATCCGGGTTGGGAGATTATTCGGCGCATTCCCATCATGGGACCGGAAGAGCATGGCGGGCACTGTGAACTCCGGTTTGATGGCTTGGAAATTCCGGATGAGAACCGTCTGATGGAGGTCGGAGACGGCCTGAAACTTACCCAGATTCGCCTTGGTACTGCGCGGCTTACTCACTGCATGCGCTGGCTTGGCTTGGCGCGCCGATCCCTCGAAATCGCCACTGAATATGTCAATACGCGAGAGTCCTTTGGCCAGACCTTGGCTCAGCGCGAGGGAGTGCAGTGGCTCTTGGGTGAGGCTGCGATGGATATCCAGGTCGGTCGTTTGCTGACCATGCATGCGGCCTGGAAGCTGGACCAGGGTGACTTTGCCCGGAAAGAAGTCTCCATGGCGAAAGTGGCGGTTGCCGATACCTTGCACAAAGCCGTAGATACCGCTATTCAATTGTGTGGGGCGAGAGGCTACTCCAAAGACACCCCTCTGGAATGGATCTATCGATATGCGCGCCAGGCGCGGCTGGTTGATGGCGCATCGGAAATTCACAAGATGGTGTTCTCAAAAACATTGTTGGCCGAGCGCGCTGATTTCTGGCGTTGGGGGGTATAAGCCTGATGTCTGAGCTTGCGGAGGCCTTCAGCCGGTTTGTCGTTCACCAATCCGGCGCTCGAAGCGCCAAAGTAATCACGTTTGAAAAGCTCTCCGGGGGCGCCATTCAGGACAACTTCGGATTGAGCTTGCAGATCGAAGGTGGGGATCGGCCAGGTCTTCAGGAGCTTGTGGTGCGGCAGGATGCCCCTTCAGGCGTTGCGGAAAGCCTTTCCAGACCCGAGGAGTTCCGGGTGCTGGAAGCGGCGTTTAAAGCGGGGGTCACCGTACCGGAACCGCTTTGGCTGTGCGCAGATCTTGATGTCAGCGGGCAGTTGTTTTATGTCATGACCCGGGCGGACGGGAGCGCATCACCCCGCAAATTGGTCAAGTCAGATTTAACTGCAGAGCAACGCCGCAACATTGTCCGACGGCTAGGCGCAGAGCTTGCCAAATTACACACAGTGCGCCCACCGGTGCGGTCGCTGGATTTTCTGACATTACCTGGTCAGGACGGCGCGGCGTTGAGCCGTGTAGCGATTTACCGGCGGCACCTCCGGGAAATCGCAGAGCCCCATCCCGTTCTGGAATGGGCGCTCAACTGGTTGGAAGACAACACGCCTGAACCGGGTCCAACGGTGCTGTGCCACTGCGACTTTCGAACCGGAAACTACATGATGGCTGGTGAACAGTTGACCGCTGTCCTGGATTGGGAGTTCGCTGCCTGGAGTGATCCGGCGGAGGACCTCGGCTGGTTTTGTAGCCGCAGTTGGCGGTTTGGAGCGCATGAGCGGGAAGCGGGCGGGGTCGGTGAGAAGCAGGATTTTCTGGACGGTTACCGCGAAGCCGGTGGCACTGAGATTGATTCGACCGCTGTCAGTTATTGGGAAGTGATGGCTCTCGTACGTTGGGCGATGATCGCGCTTCAACAAGCGCGCCGGCACATCTCCGGCGAACAACGCTCGTTGGAACTGGCGCTGACCGGTCGAATGGTCGCGCAGATGGAGTATGACCTATTGACGCAGATTCAGGAATTGGAGGGCGATCAGTGATCAATAAACCGGACATCCACGATCTGTTGACCGAAGCGCGCCGGGTGCTGATGAACTCACTGACACCAGAGCTCAAGGGAGAGCACAAATACGAAGCGCTGATGATTGCCAATGCTATGGGTATGGCAATCCGCGAGCTTGGGCAGGATGAGCAGGCCAAGGTGGAGAAGGCTGATCGGGCTGTCAGCGCATTTTTGGAGGCGCGATCTGAGCCACATCATCATGCTGAATGTGAGGCATTTCTTGCCGAGGCGATTCGAGAACGTCGGCTGGATGGAGGCGATGAGGCCCTGCGTAACCTGCTTCGAACGTTAACGGAGGCTCGCTTGGGAATAAACAGCCCAGGTTATCTGAAACGGTGAATCATGAATAAATACAAAAAGTTCGACAGAACACGCGCCAATTATTCAGCTTTGACGCCCCTGACGTTGTTGCAGCGCTCTGCAACCGTGTATCCGGATAAACAAGCGGTCATCGATGGCGACCAGAGGTTTTCCTATCGCGAGCTGTACCGGCGCTGCTGCCAGATGGGCGATGCTCTGCGGCGCAGAGGTATTAACCCCGGGGATACGGTTGCGATATTAAGTCCCAATAGCCATGAGATGCTTGAGTCCCACTACTCCGTGCCGATGGCGGGAGCCGTTATCAACACGATTAACATTCGCCTCGATGCCGCGACGCTGTCCTTTATTTTGGGTCATGGTGAGGCGCGGGTGCTGTTCTATGATACCGGCTGGGAGAATGTAGTGCGCGCTGCGGTTTCGGAGCTGGACGTGCCGCCGCTTTTAATTTCTATCGAGAGTAAGGCTGGTGAGAGTGATGGGCTTGCACAGCAGAATTATGAAAGCTTTCTGTCAGAGGGGAGCGCGGAGGCCAGTTGGCAGCGCCCCAATGACGAGTGGGATGCCATTTCTCTGAATTATACGTCGGGCACCACCGGCAATCCGAAAGGCGTGATCTACCACCACCGTGGCGCTTTCCTGGCAGCAATGACGAACGCCATGGTGTTTGAAATGACGCCCGAGACGGTCTACCTGTGGACTCTTCCTATGTTCCATTGCAACGGTTGGGCCTACACATGGGCGATAACGGCCGTGGGCGGAACCCACGTTTGTCTTCGGGAAGTGGACCCGATGAAAATTTATCGCCACATCGAGACCCAGGGCGTGACGCATATGTGTGGCGCGCCGGTGGTTATGAATATGTTACTGCAGGAGCTTGGGCGACAGGAGCTGAAACTTTCCCGTTCGACACAGTTTGCCCTGGGTGGAGCGGCGCCCCCCAGCAGTGTGATTCGCAAAGCGGAAGAGATTGGTTTTCAGATTACTCACCTTTATGGGCTTACCGAGACATTTGGTCCGTCCGCATTGTGCGTGCCACAGCCCGAATGGCAAGCCCTTCCTCTGGAGCAAAGAGCGTTAAAAATGTCCCGCCAAGGCGTTTTTACACACGGGCTGGATGAGATCGTTGTTCTCGATGTTGTGAGTGGCGAATCCGTGCCTGCGGATGGCAATACCATGGGTGAGATCTGTATCCGGGGAAACACCGTGATGAAGGGCTACCTGAAAAATCCGGACGCGACGGCCAATGCTTTCAGTAATGGCTGGTTTCACACAGGCGATCTGGCGGTTATGCACCCCGATCACTACGTTGAGATCCGGGACCGGGCGAAGGATGTGATCATATCCGGCGGAGAGAACATCTCCAGCCTTGAAGTGGAAGAAGTCCTTTACCAGCACCCACAGATTTCCGAGGCAGCTGTCGTAGCAATGGCCGATGAAAAATGGGGCGAGGTGCCTTGTGCCTTTGTCAGTCTGGTTGAAGACAGTGGGGAGATGACCCCCGCAGACATTATCGCGTTTTGCAGGGAGCGCATGCCACATTTCAAGGCGCCCGGAAAAGTGGTGTTTGGTGAGTTGCCGAAAACCGCTACGGGGAAGGTCCGCAAAAATATACTCCGGGATTCGTTGGTCCCATGATAGGTCTGACCGCGGTCAGAAGGAGGTTGCAATAGCGTCCAGAAGATTTTAACCAATGACAACAACTACAACAACGAAGGGGCATTACAATGATAAAAACATGCGCAAAAAAAATCCTGGTTGCGATGACGGCAGCTGCTTCGATTGGTGCCGCAAGCACCAGTTACGCGGAGGACCCGATCCGTATAGGGGGAATCTATATTCTCTCTGGCAGTGCTGCGACCTATGGTGAGTTTGCCCAGAAGGGCATCAACCTTGCGGTCGATGAAATCAACGCCACTGGAGGAATTCTGGGTCGTCAAGTCGAGATGATCTATGAAGATAGCCAGGGTAAAGCATCGGTGGCCATTCAGGCAGCCCGGAAATTGGTTTACTCCGAAGGTGTCGACGCTCTGGTAGGGCTGGATAGTTCCGGTGTTGCGCAGGGCATGGTGCCGACAATGCCGGAACTGCAGAAACCACTCATTATTACCCACGCAGCCACCCCCGATGTGACTGGAGAACTGTGTAATGCGTTTACCTACCGTATCAGCGTAAACGTTGCCCAGAATATGAAAGCCGCTGCTCTGGTGGCGGGAAAACTTGATGCCACTAACTGGACGACTATCGGTCCGGACTATGCTTTCGGTCACCAGTCCTGGGAGTATTTCGGGAATTACCTCAAAGACATCAAGCCTGATGTCAACCTGATGTCGGAAACCAATTTTCCGCGCTTTGGAGCGGAAGATTTTACGCCCTTCATTGATCGGGTGATGGACTCGGATGCTGACGGTGTTCTTATTTCTGTCTGGGGTGGTGATCTGGTCAACTTTATTCGTCAGGCCAACAATCGCGGATTCTTTGAGAAGAACTTCGAAGTGTTGTTTACCGTTGGCGCAGCAACCGAAGTGCTGTCTGCTCTTGGCGATGGGATGCCGGAAGGCGTGCACCTTTCTACCCGGTACTGGTACGAAGCCTATGATAACGACATCAATGCCCGTTTCGTTAAGGCCTATGTCGATGCTTACGGTACTCCTCCCAGCTACAACGCTGAAGGCGCTTATGCGGCAATTCATGCCTACAAAAAGGCAATAGAAGCAGCGGGTACGACCGATGGCCCTGCGGTTGCAAAGGCACTTAGTGGTATGAGTATGGAAGCGCCGAACGGCACGGTTACGTTCCGCAAAGGAGATAATCAGGCAATGGTAAGTCCGAACTGGGGGATTTCAGGCCCAATGCACCCTGAGTACGGTATCCGCACACTGACTGATCTGCAGATCTTTGACGGCGAACAGGTGGCTCGCTCTGTCGAAGAGACCGGTTGCAAGCTCTGAACTGACGGTTGTCCAAAAGCTTGTTGTGGCGTCCGTGCAGGGCGCCATGAAACCGGCCCTAACGAAATGAGGTAATTCATGACTGGCATCGGATCGGCGTTGCTGAATAGTCTTGATATCGGGCTTCTGCTGTTCATTATCGCAGTGGGCCTGAACATCGTGTTCGGTGTTCTGAATATCATTAACTTTGCTCACGGAGCGCTCTACATGCTGGGAGCGTACCTGGCATTTACCCTGATCAATATAGCCGGTATGCCGTTTTGGGCAGCGTTGCTCCTGGCTCCGCTTGGCGTGGCTATATTGGCGGTATTCATCGACCGGTTTTTATTGCGGTATATCTATTCCAGGGATGTAGCAGACAGCCTGCTGCTTACTTTCGCGCTTCTGTTAATTATTAACGAAAGTGTCCGAATGATCTGGGGGAGTGGCATTCAGGTCGTTCAACCACCGCAGTTGCTGGCCGGGTCGATGGATATTCTGGACAGCTCCATACCGACATACAGTCTGTTCGTGATTGTTATGGGCTTGCTGTTACTGGCGGGGCTCTGGTTCCTGTTTAATCGGACCCGAGTCGGTCGAATCATGCGCGCGGCGGCGCTCGACCGCGATATGGCTGAGGTTTTGTGCATTAATACCCGGGTGGTTGTGACCGGTGTGTTTGCCTTTGGCGCCTGGCTTGCGGCTTTCGGTGGGGTGATTGCCGCGCCGATGCGTGCATTGGATCCCGGCATGGGCGACAAGATCATTATCGAGTCCTTCATTGTGGTGGTCATCGGCGGGCTTGGGAGCTTTCCCGGAGCCTTGCTTGGCGCCATTGTTCTCGGGTTGATCCATGGCTTTGGTGGTCGTTATTTCCCGGAAGTGAACATGCTTTTGCCTTTCCTGGGCATGGCACTGGTTCTGTTGTTCAAACCTAATGGCATTATGGGCAAAGGAGCAACGGCATGAAAACCAGAGTGTTATGGGCCTTGCTGGCTTTGGTGATTGCGGGGCTGATTTCGGTGCCCTGGATTGCCTCTTATTTTTATATTTTCATTTTTACGGAAATTCTTATTCTGGGTTTGTTCGCAGCCAGTTTTAATCTGATTTTTGGTTATACCGGGATGCTGAGTTTCGGGCACGCCGCCTTCTTTGGTATCGGTTCCTATGCTATGGCACTGGTGCTAATACATCTGGAGTGGCCGTTCGTTATCAGCCTGCTGGTATCCATGGGTGTCTCAGCGCTGTTAGCCCTGGTCATTGGTTTTTTCTGCGTTCGGCTAAATGAAGTGTATTTCGCCATGTTGACACTGGCCTTTGGCATGATGGTGTTTGCTATTGCGTACCAGTGGCGCTCAGTCACCAATGGCAGTGACGGACTGGCGGGCTTCTCTCTGGGTTCGTTCGGGCTGGGGCTTGATCTGACTCTGGGGAACCCAGCTGTCTATTACCATGTCGTGCTGGCCATTGTTGCCATTGCGTCGGCAACGCTCTATCTGATATGCCGCAGTTCATTCGGGATGATCCTGAGAGCGATTCGCCAGAATCCCGAGCGGGTGTCATTTGCCGGTCTGAATGTGCGTACATACCGGTTGGTGGCCTTTGTGATTGCAGGGTCTTTTGCTGGCCTGGCAGGCGGCCTGATTGCTCCGTTCCTTCGCGTGGCGAGCCCCGAGCTGCTGCACTGGTCGATGTCAGCAGAGCCAATACTGATGGCTATCCTGGGTGGCACAGGCTACTTTTTGGGGCCGTTCATTGGTTCGGCAGTGTTCATACTGTTGGAAACCTGGATAACCAGCTTTACAGAGTCCTGGATGCTTGTACTGGGTATCATTCTCGCCTTGATGGTTATTTTCTTCCGTAAGGGTTTACTGGGTACGGTTCTTGACTGGTGGATGGAGATAAAGAAATGACGAGTCCAATTCTCACCATATCGAATCTTACCAAACGTTTTGGCGGAAATGCGGCGGTCTCGGGCATCAATCTGGAAGTGATATCGAAGGAAACCATGGCCATTATTGGCCCTAATGGCGCTGGCAAGACAACGTTCTACAATATGGTTTCTGGCCGAATGCAGCCCACTGAGGGCAGTATCACGCTTGATGGTAAAGACATCACTGGCTTACCACCCCATAAAATCAGCAGGTTGGGAGTTTCACGTTCGTTCCAGATCAACAATATTTTTCCTGAGATGTCCGTTCAGGAGAACGTGGAGGTCGTGTTGTCTGCTTACCATGGCCATAGTCGCAAGCTGTTTAATATTGCGTCGCGCAACACGGGTATTCAGCAGGAGGCAGTCGAGCTCCTCAAGCGCCTGGGTATCGATAGCCTCAAGCATCAACGTGCGGAGGTCATCAGTTACGGTGACAAGCGTCTTTTGGAGATTGCTATGGTTCTGGCAACGCGCCCGAAACTGGTTCTGCTGGACGAGCCTACTGCAGGTATGACACCGGATGAAACCCGGCGAACCACACGGCTGATCAAGAGTCTGGCAGACAGCGGCGACTACACGTTCCTGATCACGGAGCACGACATGGATGTGGTTTTCGATGTGGCCGATCGCATC
Source organism: Marinobacter sp. (assembly GCF_048266785.1). GTDB lineage: Bacteria > Pseudomonadota > Gammaproteobacteria > Pseudomonadales > Oleiphilaceae > Marinobacter. Next base: position 12,819 of record NZ_JBLWYX010000007.1, on the reverse strand, counting down.
CTGGTGATGCACCGTGGCGAAAAGTTGTTTGCCGGCACGCCATCGGAAGTGAAGAGCCATCCGGAGGTTCGTCGTGCGTATCTGGGTGAGGAAGAAGACGAAGAGACCGAGGAGACCGGCGCATGATTCTTGATGTTCGCAATATCCAGACGTTTTATGGCGAAAGCCAGGCGCTTCATGGCGTTACTCTTCAGTTGGAAGAGGGTGAGACTGTTTGTCTACTGGGCCGCAACGGAGCAGGAAAGAGCACAACACTGAAAAGTATTATTGGCCTAACGCCTCCGCGGTCCGGTGAGGTGAAGTTTGACGGCAAGCACATACAGGGGTTGCCGCCGCACCGAATTGCCCGTTCGGGAATTGGCTATGTGCCGGAGGATCGCCGGATTTTCCCCAGCCTGAGTGTCCGGGACAACCTCGAAGTAGCCGCGTATCAGCGCAAAGGGAGTGTCGCTCACTGGACGGTGGACAATATTCTCAAGAAATACGAAATGCTGGGAGAGCGAGAAGACCAGGACGGGGCGACCTTGTCCGGTGGTCAGCAGCAAATGCTGGCGGTCGCTCGTTCGCTGATGATTCAGCCAAGGCTTTTGTTACTGGATGAGCCCAATGAGGGCCTGGCCCCCGTGATTGTTCAGCAAATAGGGGAGTTGATTGATGATCTTAGTCAGACCACGACCATACTGTTCACCGATCAGAGCGTTCGATTCGCACTTAAACACGCCCGGCGAGCATACATTCTGGAGAAGGGGCAGGTTGTTCATCAGGCCAGTAGTGATGAGCTGAAGACTGATCATGCAACTCAGGAAAGGTTCTTGTCGGTCGCCTAATATGGACGGGGCCGCGGCTGTAGGAGCACACATGATTGAGAACTATGAAGCATTCCGCGGCGAATTGAGTCTGTCAAAGGAGGGTGTGATCCGCGATGTTTACCGTCAGAACAAAGACCGTATCAGCATCAAAAAGGAGGCAACTGCAGTCAAGAGCCTGGTACGAATCATTGAGTCAACGCTCCGGTTGGCTAATTCCAAGGGTTTTCACGCGATGACCTTGCGGGATCTGTGTGCGGACTCCGGGATGAGTATGGGTGGGCTATATGCTTACATTCGTAACAAGGACGATCTTATTCATTTGATACAGAGCCACGGGTTCATTATCACGCGCCGTACCCTCCTGCATTACACGAGCCAGGTTGAGGGTACACGTGACCGACTATTTGCGGCGATCAAGGCGCATTTGTACTTGAGCGAGCAAATGCGTGCCTGGTTCTATTTTTCCTATATGGAAGCGAAGAGCCTGCCTGCTCAGGAAAAACGAGATGCCATTGCGATTGAACTTGAAATTGAAGAGATCTTCATGGGCGTCATTGAAGATGGTATCAAAATGGGGGTGTACGGAGCCAAAAATGCCCGTTTGGTTTCCTCGATGATTAAGGCCTTACTGCAAGACTGGTATCTGAAACGCCGTAAGTATCGTGATCAAGGCGTTGCGGTCGATGGCTACGCTGTATTCGTCAGAGATGTAGTTGAAAGCTATTTGCTCTGGGAACGTTGATCTTCTCCCGTGAGGACCGTGGTGACTATTTAGTTTGGCAGATCCGAAATTCTTGTGTGAAAGCGCTTACATCAGCGGAAAGTGGGATCAGGTGATGACCACCGAACAGGGAAAACCACATGCGGAGGCCCGGGGCGAAGTGGCATATGGGGGCGGGAACTACCTACACCCTACTGCCTGATTGTACGGAGTTGTTATGGCATTAAAGGATTACCCCTGGGAGGCATCTTACGCATCGTCTGACTTGAAGCTCCTGAACGTCTTCCAGTGCTCCGGTTTTGTAGCTCCGTTCAGAGGCATCATCTGCAATCACACCATCAAAATCGATCTGCTGCTTTACCATTTCCAGGCACCTCGCCTTGGTCTAAAATAGCATTAACGAAATGCAATAAAGTGCACAGGGAAGTCGCTAATGGATTTTTGATGGGGCTGAGCAGAGGTAGTGGGCTCCGATAGAACTCACGGGGAGCAGCAGTCAGATGCAGCCAGAATACTTACAAAAAAGCCGTGCGCTTATGTGGTTATTTCTGAGCGCAACTCTCTGTCCAAGCGCTATCAGTCCGGCGTATTCAGACTCGCTCGTGGTGGCCAACCGCGAAGGTGATGATTTTTTCGAGTCTGTGCAGAAGGATGTAAGCGTCAGCGGCACAGTTATCGTCGGCATAGCGGCGGCGGGCGCCCAGTCAGGGCCAGCAACCCTGGCCGGACTGGTTCTTCAGACTACTGCGAGAATGATCTGCCTGACCACGCAATCGCGGGACGGGGTCTACTACTCGCGCAATAGCTATAGCGTTCCCCTTCAGACTGATGCAGCCACTCTCATACAACTCCCGTATAAGGAAACCAAACAGCCAGATCTCATTCTTGGTTATGAACAAGGTGATCTGGCAGTTCAGACCACACCAGGCAGTTGCGAGCAGGGCTCGAACACTTACCTCATTGCGGCGCGGGACCAGAACTTCGATTCTGTGGAATTATTGATCAACGGTTTTGGCGCAACAGCGGTTTTTTACCAGACACCGGACGGGTCCGGCGCAAGCTGCACAGAATTCATGGCTGGCCGCCGAACGAGTTATGACTACCAGTGCTCGGTTCCTGTCAGTCAGCTCGACCAGGGCCGCCAGGTTATCCTCATCGAGCGCGAGCGGTATGGCCGGCCATTAGGAAGCGTCGAAGTCGAGGTGCAATTGGGCCCTGAAGCGTGAGCTGGTCGGAGCGATCACGGGCGGTTCGGGGGCTTTGCAGCGGCGCGTGGAGTCTCTCTCTTGCCGGCCTGCACTGGCTAAGGCCGTTTCTGGTCATTGCGATGGTCAGCTTGATCCTGTTTGCGCTGTTCTCGCCAAAGCCTTTTTCGTTTTCGATCAAGGCGGAAACTGAGCATGTCACGCTTATGCTCTCACCGGATCAGCAAGTACTCTGGCGCATAGCCGGGGCGCAGCTTTGTATACGGGCAGGTATTGAGCCGCCACCCTACCCAGCGCTTGATTCTGCAGTCAGTCCCTGTCCGGGGCGACGGTGGGAAAGCTATAACCTTGGCAATCTGAACGACACAACCCACGAACTGGCCCTGCGGTTTCCCATGTCAGGCAGCATCGTACGGCTGGATACAGCGGAAGACGGCGCGTTGCTGGCCCACATCAACGCTCAAGGCAAAGATTTGGACCAACTTGCGTTGATCACTGCGGGATCGAGTGATCCGGATCTGATCGGGACTGAAGCTATACTCAGATTTCCGCGGCCTGGTGAGGATTCGCCGCCAGGCCGAATGGTTCTGCCTTTCTCCGGGTCGGGGAGTATCGGGAAAGACGTCTCCTGGCGAGAATCCACACTGCTGCGTAAAGGCTCCATCGAACTTTACACGCACTCGGACGAAGCGGTTGGCGGGCGGGCTTTGGTCGCCTCCACCGAATTAATGCCGGGCGACCGTATTGATCTGGACCGTGAAGCCAACGATCGCTCTGAGGTCACAAAGGGGTTCATTTACTACGATCTCTTGCCCGAACTGACCGAACCCGTAGCCATGACCGTGGTCGCGTTCGGGACTGCCAAGGCGATCAGGATCATCCGCTTCGGCGATGCAGGGTACACCTTCTCACCGGGGCTGATCGCTCGACTGATGCATCATAGCGCCGTGACGACCTGGGCGGTTGCGATTTTCTCATTATTGACCTTGATGGCGATCTATTCAGAAACCTCCGGTATCTGTCATGAGGCCAGTTCCTGGCGACGGAGGCGCGTTGAGCTGCGTCGTCACTGGCAGCAATTCTGGAGGGGCTGATGTTCGATTTTGGCGGCGTTGCAATCCGGACTGTTACGGCGCTCTTTGCTGGGCTGTTGGCGGTGTCCCCAGCGGCCGCACAGCAGTCTGTAGTTCGCTCTTATGAGGCTTTGGCACAGGAAATCGGTCAGGCGTGGATGGTGCATAGCGGCGGTCGGTGTCTTGGTATTATGCCAAACCATGTTGCTCAGCAGGGAACGGTCTTATCATTACTTCGTGAAGGCCGGGCCGGGCTGCGGGCCGACACAGCCGAGATTATTGACCTTGGCGATGACATCGCGATTGTCCGGGTGGAAGGCAATCTTGCTCAGGACTGCGGCCGCACTCTGGGCAGCCTCAGCCGTCAAGTGGAGCATCATCTGCGGAACAGCGGCCTTGGGGCTCTGCGCACAATCAATGGTGATGGCACCGTTCGCCATCTGCCGGTAACCGTTGTGGATGATGACGGGGAAACATTCTTGCGTATTCGCCCCAATCTGGATTCAGAACGGATCCAGCGAGGCGATAGTGGCAGTCTTCTTATGGTGAACGGGCAGGTGGTAGGCATGCTGCTCTCGGTTGATGCCCGCGCAGGTGTGGGCAAAGTCATGCGAGTGGATACATTGCTCGACAAAGTGGAAGCTCGTCTTCATGAGATTCGCACTGTTCAAACGAAGCCAGCGGCAGTACGCTCTGGAATGTGGAAAATAAGCGGGTGGAACGTGGATTCAACAGGCGTATCACATACTACAGCAACGCTGACCGAACCAGGCACCGATGGCTTCTGGTCGGCCCATGTCCCGGCCTGGCCCGCAGTGCTTGAATTGGATGGACCTCAGAGTATCCGGGCAGTTAGGGGGGTTGAGTTCACCTCGAGCCCGGAGGTGGATGCCAAGCTCTTACCAGCACAGGTCCAGGTTCTGACTTCAATCAAGCCAGGCAGTTCGGCTTGGCGCTCCGTGGCTACCGAAATCTTGACCTATCACGATGGTAGGGCCCGGATCGACTTTTTGCCGGTCCGGGCACTTAAGCTTCGGATTGAAATTTACAGCTCCCAAGACGCAGGGGATGCAGTGGCGCTGGGTCGGCTTCAGGTCATCGAATAGGCGCGGTCGCCTTGAATTGTGAGTTACCGTTTGCAAAACTCACATGTCCGGCAAGCGAATTATCATCTTGAAGTCGCAGGTCGCCGATGTAGTTACCGTAAGTGAATGTCATGACTGTGCCGCTAATGTTGCCAGTCTTGTTTCCATATGAAAAGTAACCGGTATTTAGATCAACCTCGCCTGTATCAATATTTATCACGAGCTTCTGGCCGTATTTTTCCAGGTAAGCGTCCGTTCTTTCCTGAACGTTTTTTGGGGCAGAATCCGCTTTCTCCAACGTCAGAATAATCTGTTCCAGCCCCAGCACGGCATACTTGAAAGCGAGCGCCCGCAGCACTTGGTCCGTGCTGGCGAATCCGGTATCGAGGGCAAGTTCCCGCATCAAAGGGTCGCCATTGGTTACCATCACCTCAAAGGCCGCCAGGCGTACGTTCTGATCCGGATCGTTCAACACGCCTTTAAACTCTTCTATATTCCGGGCCCGCTCCCGGGCCTTGGCAATGATGTCTGCGGCGCTTGTCTGCGCATGGGTATTAAAAGACGCTACCAAGAGGCAGAGTAGCGCAGCGACAATTGGTTTCTTGAGTGAAACAAATCCTGTCATTGTGTTCTCCTTATTTATCAGCACATACGCTTCGGCCAGAGCGGCAAAGCATATAAAGCGGTTCCAACCCCATAAGAGATCACGCTTGTTTGAAAGTCTAGGTCATGTTCAGCCAAACAAACAGTTGCACTACCTGTGTGCCATCAGTGTCCCGTCTGGCCCGCCGGAGATGGTCAAGGCCATTGGAGGACCTTGAGGTTAATGAAGACAACATCCGTACCGAAGAATGTTCCGGTTACTGAGTTGACATAGGTGAAGTTCATTAGCCCCGCAGCAGCGAGCCGATCTTTGACAGGAATCTAACCGTCTCCTAAGTTTAGGAATAGTCGAAATTAATGAGCTCAGTAAGACTACATGCTCATAAGTGATTATCAGGACAACTATGCAGCAGGATGGGGTAGCGTTAATAGCCGAGTACTGGGCCATTGGGCTTTTTATCGCAGCCGTCATAGGCCTGTGTGCTTTCATGCTTGGCGTGTCCGCGCTGCTTGGCGGGCGCAGCCAGGGGCGGAGCAAGGCGCTGCCTTTCGAGAGTGGCATCATTGGCACCGGTAGCGCACGCCAAGGTTTTTCCATCCAATTCTATCTCGTCGCCATGCTTTTCGTGATTTTCGATATCGAAGCCATGTTCCTGTTTGCCTGGGCCGTGTCGGTGCGCGAGGTGGGCTGGAACGGCTTTTGGGGTGCGGCGGTGTTCATCTTCATCCTACTTGCCGGGCTGGTTTATGACCGCCGCGCCGGTGCGCTGGACTGGGCGCCGCAAGGTAGTGCCCGGTTGCATCGAGGAGGTAAGTAATGACCTACACCCTGACTCGGGTTGAAGATGCGCTGGCAGCAGAAAACGCCCGCTATCCCTTAGGTGAGCGTCAGCGCGTGGACGATCCGATGAGGCAGCAGGTGCACCGCAGTGTGTTCACCGGCAAGCTTGAAGAGGTACTCCACTCGGCAGTCAATTGGGGGCGCAAAAACTCCCTGTGGCCGTATAACTTCGGGCTGTCCTGCTGTTATGTGGAGATGACCACGGCGTTTACGTCGCCCCACGATATCGCGCGTTTTGGTGCCGAGGTCATCCGTGCGTCTCCGCGGCAGGCAGACTTCATGGTTATTGCAGGCACCTGTTTCGTGAAGATGGCGCCGATTATTCAGCAACTCTACGACCAGATGCTCGAACCCAAGTGGGTGATTTCCATGGGCTCCTGCGCCAACTCGGGTGGCATGTACGATATTTATTCGGTGGTGCAGGGGGTTGACAAGTTTTTGCCGGTGGATGTCTATGTGCCCGGCTGTCCGCCTCGCCCCGAGGCCTTTCTACAGGGGTTGCAGCTGCTGCAGGACTCGATTCAGGAAGAGCGTCGACCGCTGTCCTGGGTGGTGGGCGATCAGGGCGTGTACCGCGCCGAAATGCCGTCCCAGCGCGAGAAGCACCGCGATCGGCGTATTCAGGTGACCGAGCTGCGCACACCGGACAGCATTTAATCCTAGAGCCTGCCCTTGGCTTCGCAAGATTGTAGGCAGGCTCCAGACTGGCATTCTTAGAGCGTTTCAGGGCGAAAGGGACACTGCCAAGATGAGCGTTGTTAACCCCGACACCAATGCGACAGCCGCTCTCGATCAACGGGCCGGCTCACTGATTGAGCTGCTACGTGAGCGCTTCGGTGATCAGGTACTGTGTGAGCAGGCTACTTTGACCGGCATGCCCGTGCTGTGGGTGAGTCGGGACGCACTGGTGGAGGTGCTGACTGCACTGAGCCGGCTGCCCGAGCCGTTCGAAATGCTGTTTGATCTGTCGGCCGTTGATGAGCGCCTGCGCAGCCAACGCCACGGCCTGCCGGAGGCGGACTTCACTGTGTTCTATCAGCTGCTGTCCGTCTCGGGGAATCGCGACATCATGCTTAAGGTGGCGCTTTCTGAACACGATCTGTCATTGCCCACAGTAATACCTGTCTACCCCAACGCCAACTGGTACGAGCGCGAAGTCTGGGACATGTTCGGCATTCGCTTTGAGGGTCATCCCCACCTGTCTCGTATTCTGATGCCACCTACGTGGAAGGGCCACCCGCTGCGTAAGGACCACCATGCCAGAGCCACGGAAGTCGACCCTTACAGCATGACCGTGGAGAGCCAGGAGAGGGAGCAAGAAGCGTTGCAGTTCAAGCCTGAAGATTGGGGCATGCAACGCCAAAGCGATAACACCGACTTTATGTTTCTCAATCTGGGGCCTAATCACCCCTCCGCTCACGGCGCCTTTCGCATCGTGCTACAGCTCGACGGCGAAGAGGTCATCGACTGTGTGCCGGATATCGGCTATCACCATCGCGGTGCGGAAAAGATGGCCGAGCGCCAGTCCTGGCACAGCTTCATTCCCTACACCGACCGTATCGATTACGTGGGCGGCGTAATGAACAATCTGCCCTATGTACTGGCGGTGGAGAAGCTCGCCGGCATACAGGTGACAGAACGCGCCCAGACCATTCGAGTGATGATGGCTGAGCTGTTTCGCATTACCAGCCACTTGCTGTTTCTGGGCACCTATCTGCAGGATATCGGCGCCATGTCGCCAGTGTTCTATGCTTTTACCGACCGACAGAAAGGCTACGACGTGATCGAGGCGATCACCGGCTCTCGTATGCACCCGGCCTGGTATCGCATCGGTGGCGTGATGCAGGATCTGCCGAAAGGCTGGGACAAGCTCATGCAGGGTTTCGTCAACTGGATGCCCGCCCGGCTTAAGGAATACGAACGGGCGATGATGGAAAATTCTCTGGTTCGTGATCGCACCAAACACATTGCGGCCTTCGATACCGCCAACGCCCTGGCCTGGGGCGTCACCGGCCCCAACCTGCGCGCCACCGGCTGTGACTTCGACCTGCGCAAGCAGCGCCCCTACTCCGGCTACGAGAACTTTGACTTCGAGATACCGCTGGCCCACAACGGCGACGCCTTCGACCGCGGCCAGCTGCGCATCGAGGAGATGCGTCAGAGCGTGAGAATCCTCCAGCAGTGTATCAATCACATGCCCGCAGGGGACTACAAGGCGGATCATCCGCTGACCACGCCGCCGCCCCGGGAGCGTATGCTCGAGCATATTGAAACCCTGATTACCCATTTTTTGCAGGTGTCCTGGGGGCCGGTGCTGTCTGCCAACGAATCGCTGCAGATGATCGAGGCCACCAAAGGTATCAACAGCTACTACCTGACCAGTGACGGCAGCGCTATGAGCTATCGTACGCGTATTCGCACACCGAGCTTTCCGCATCTGCAGCAGATTCCCGAGCTGGTGCGTGGCGGCTTCTTGCCGGATCTGATCGCGCACTTGGGCAGTATCGATTTCGTCATGGCCGACGTGGACCGCTAACTATGTCTGACACTCTTTTCTCTTCCGCTACCGCCACGCCCATCGCTACGGATAGCGACGGCTTCGTACTTCACGAGGACGACCGGCGCGCCATGCTCACTCAGCGTGATCATTACGAGCAGCCCCAGGCGGCCTGCATCGAAGCGCTAAAAATCGTGCAGCGGCGCCACGGCTGGGTTCCCGACGGGGCGATTGCCGCCATCGCCAAGACGCTGGGCATCGGTGCAGGAGAGGTGGAGGGCGTGGCGACCTTCTACAGCCTGATCTTTCGTCAGCCGGTAGGGCGTCATGTGATCCTGCTGTGCGACAGCAGCTCCTGCTTTCTCACTGGCTATGAGGAATTGAGCATGGCCTTGCGCGAACGGCTCGGCATCCGCTTTGGCCAGACCACCGAGGACGGACGTTTTACTCTGTTGCCGGTGTGCTGTCTGGGGGCCTGCGATCGCGGCCCTGCTCTGATGATTGACGACGATACTTTTGGCCCTGTCACGGCGGGCGATCTGGATGAACTTCTGGAGGCCTATCCATGAAGGCGATACCCCAGGATTCACGACTGCGCTATCACTGCCAGCTGCACCAGAGTGCCGATGAACGCCGCGCCGACACTCACCCACTCACCTGGCGACTGCGCGAGGACGGCGCGCGGGTCGGGTTCGAGGAATATTGTGCGAAGGAGGGCTATCAGGGCGCAACGCACACCCTCAAGCAGTGCACGCCTGATAACGTGATTGATACCATGAAGCAGGCCAATGTGCGTGGCCGGGGCGGCGGCGGCTTCTCCGCCGGGGTCAAGTGGAGTCTGACCCTGGTGGGGGATCATTTACCGCGCGGCTACCTGATCTGCAACGCTGACGAAATGGAACCGGGTACCTTCAAGGATCGTCTGCTGCTGGAGCAACAGCCGCACCTGTTGATTGAGGGCATGATTATCGCCGGCTATGCCAACCGCTCCCGTTGCGGCTACATCTTCCTGCGCGGCGAATACGTCGAGGCGGCGCGCTCTGTGGCTCTCGCCATCGAGGAGGCGCGGCAGGCGGGGTTGTTGGGGAGCGACATCGCCGGCAGTGGCTTCGATTTTGATATTGCCCTGCATACTGGCGCCGGGCGCTATATCTGCGGGGAAGAAACCGCGCTGATCAACTCCCTGGAAGGCAAGCGTGCTAATCCGCGGGCCAAGCCGCCGTTTCCCGGCCAGTCCGGTGCTTGGGGCAAGCCCACCGTCGTCAACAACGTGGAGACCCTGTGCAACGTGCCAGGCGTGATGCAGCATGGTGCGGACTGGTATCAGGGCTTGTCTGGTGGGCTGAGCGACGATGGTGGCACCAAGCTGTATGGCGTCTCCGGGCTGGTCGAACGCCCGGGGCTGTGGGAACTGCCTATCGGCACCAGCGGCCGGGAGATTCTCGAGCGCGCTGGCGGCATGCGGCAGGGCCACAGCCTCAAGGCCTGGCTGCCTGGCGGCGGTAGCACTGGTTTTCTACTGCCGGAGCATCTGGAGCTGGCCTTGGACTTCGATACTGTTGATCAATACGGCAGTCGCCTGGGCACTGGCCTGATAGCGGTGCTAAGCCAGCGTCAGAGCCTGCTGTCGCTGCTGCGTAACCTGGAGCAGTTCTTCGCGCGGGAGTCCTGCGGCTGGTGCACCCCTTGTCGCGACGGCCTGCCCTGGACGGTGAAACTGCTGCAGGCGCTGGAGCGTGGTGAGGGCAAGCCGGGCGATATCGAACTCCTTGAGCAGCACGCGCAAGACCTGGGGCCAGGCCTGACCTTCTGTGCCCACGCCCCTGGGGCGGCGATGCCGCTGGAGTCGGCGATCCGGCACTTCCGGACGGAGTTTGAGGCCGGTATCGCGTATTCAACGCTCGAGGGGGTGAGCTGATGGCAACGATTCACGTGGACGGCAAGGCCTATCAGGTCGACGGGGCGGACAACCTGTTGCATGCCTGTCTATCTCTGGGACTCGATATTCCCTACTTTTGCTGGCATCCCGCTCTGGGCAGCATCGGCGCTTGCCGTCAATGTGCAGTGAAGCAGTACAAAGACAAAGACGATACCGAGGGCAAGCTGGTGATGTCGTGTATGACGCCGTCCACCGACGACAGCTGGATTTCCATCGACGATGAGGAAGCCAAGGCGTTTCGGGCGGGCGTGGTGGAGTGGCTGATGACCTATCATCCTCACGACTGCCCGGTCTGCGAAGAGGGCGGGCACTGCCACCTGCAGGACATGACGGTGATGACCGGCCACGACCGGCGCCGCTATCGCTTTAGCAAACGCACCCACCGCAATCAGTATCTGGGGCCCTTCATCGCCCACGAGATGAACCGTTGCATTAACTGCTATCGCTGCGTGCGCTTTTACAATGACTACGCCGGAGGCACTGACCTTGGCGTCTTCGGCATGAACAACAACTTGTATTTCGGGCGCCATCAGGAGGGTGTTCTGGAAAGTCCGTTTTCCGGCAACCTGACCGAGGTCTGTCCCACCGGGGTGTTCACTGACCAGACCCATTCTGATCACTATGTCCGCAAGTGGGATATGCAGTTCGCGCCCAGCGTTTGCCATCAGTGCGCTCAGGGCTGCAACATCAGCCCGGGAGAGCGCTACGGCGAGATTCGCCGCATCGAGAACCGCTATCACGGTGAGCTCAATCGCTACTTTCTGTGCGACCGGGGGCGTTTCGGCTACGGCTACGTCAATCGTGCCGACCGGCCGCGTCAGCCAGAGTGGCGTAGTGACCGGCGCAGCGAGCGTGCAGATGAGGCCGTTGTCTTGGACGTGGACCCCGCGCTGAACCGCGGTGTGGATCTGCTGCACAGTGCTCGACGAGTCATCTGCATTGGTTCGCCACGCGCCAGCCTGGAAAGCAATCATCAGTTGATCGCACTGGTCGGACGCGACAACTTCTCCAGCGGCATCGTCGCCGGGGAGCTGGCCTGTCTTGAGCGCATGGCGGAACTGGAAGGCTCTTGCGGCCTGCCGATTCCCACGTTGCGCGAAGTGGAAGCGCACGACGCGGTATTGGTGCTGGGCGAGGATCTGATGCACAGCGCCGCGCGCCTGGCGCTTGCGGTACGTCAGGCAGTACTGGCGCAGCGTGATGCCTTGGCACAGGAGCGCGGCATCCCAGTGTGGAACGCCGAAGCTGTCAAGACCCTGGCCCAGGACAGCCGCCACCCACTGTACATAGCCTATCCCAGCACCACCGAACTCGACGAAATCAGTGCCGACAGCTGGCGGTTGGCGCCTGCCGATATCGCCCGTCTTGGCTTCGCCATTGCCCATGTCATCGACGAGAACTCACCGGCGGTCACTGGTCTTGATGCGACCCTTATAGCCGCGGCGCAGACGGTGGCCAGACAGCTGATGGCGGCAGACAGGCCGCTGGTGATCAGCGGTGGCTCATTGCAATCCACCCAGGTGCTCGATGCGGCGGGCAGCATTGCCCGGGCGCTGTCGCGGCGCACCAAACGCGCTGGCCTTACGCTGGTACGCCAGGAAGCCAACAGCACCGGCCTTGCCATGCTGGGCGGTCGTTCGCTGGAGTGGGCCCTGGATGAGATCGTCGAAGGCCGCGCAGACGCCCTCGTGGTGCTGGAAAACGATTTGTACGCCCGGTTGCCGGAGGCGCGCGTCGAGGCAGCGCTGGATACTGCGACCACTCTGGTAGTGCTGGATCATCAGCGTACTCGTACCTGGCAGCAGGCGTTGCTGGGGCTGCCAGCAGCAAGCTTCGCCGAGGCGAATGGCACCCTGGTCAATCTGGAGGGTCGCGCTCAGCGCTTCTTCCAGGTTTTCGATCCGCGCTATTTACGCCCGGAGTGCCGCATTCACGAAAGCTGGCGCTGGCTGCACGCCCTGCGCGCCGGCCTTGCCGGGGACGAGGACAGCACCCTCACTCTGGATGAGGCCACTGAGGCCTGTGTCCGGGATTATCCGGCACTGG
>NZ_JBLWYX010000006.1:0-227904 GCF_048266785.1 Marinobacter sp. | reverse complement strand
TGGACCAAGCTTAGGGAAGACATCGGCTTCGGCTATTCAGCCCCGGATCTGCTCTACAAACGCGCAAAAAAGGAACCCGGTTGCGGCAACGAAAAGAACGTCTCCCTGGCCTTCGGAAACCTGCTTTCCATCTATGCCCGCAACCGGTTTAACGCAAGACAGGCCTGGGACTGCCTCAAGAAATCTGGCCTCTGGGAAGATCTGTGCGCCTATTACCGGCGAAGAGAAATCTATGAAAACGAACTCTTCCAGCTCGTCCAGGACGGACTCATAAGACGACGACTGCTCACTAAGGTGGCCGCATGATCCGAAAACTTCCTTCAGGACGTTGGCAGGTAGACCTGCGCACGGATGGCCGGGGTTCAAAGCGTATCCGCAAAAGCTTCGATTCAAAAGCTGAAGCAAAGCGATTTGAAACGTACGTTCTGACGAAGAGCGCAGAAGGCAAGGAGTGGAACCCGTCCAAAGCCGACAACCGAAAACTAAAGGACCTGGTTAAGCTCTGGTTTGATGCCAAAGGTGTCCACCTGAAGGACGGAGAACGCCGCAAGCGTTGCCTGGACGCGATCGCAGACTTTATGGGGAATCCAATTGCCAGAACCGTAAAGCCGGGGTCCTTCTTGGCCTACCGAGCCCATAAACTCCAAAAAGGGGCGAACAAGAAAACGCTGAATAATCATCTTGGATACGTCAACGCCGTTTATAACCAGCTCCGCCGACTCGATGAAATCGATTACGACAACCCGATCAGGAATGTTGAGATGATTCGCCTGGATGAAAGGGAGTTATCCTGGCTCACAATCGAGCAGATCCGACACCTGCTAAAAACCATCGAAGAATTCAGTCAGAACCCACACGTTCACCTGCTAACCAGAGTTTGCTTGGCTACTGGTGCCAGGTGGGGAGAAGCTGAGAATCTTCAGTTACGCCACGTCCAGGAGGGAAAGCTTACTTTCGTGAACACGAAAAGCGGGAAGTCCAGGTCTGTGCCTGTAGCGCCTGAGCTATTCAAGGAGATCCAAGAGCACCTGAAACAACACGGCGGTTTTAGCTTTTCACTGTCGGCCTTCCGCCGCGCTTTGGAAAAGTCGGGAATTCAGCTTCCGGCGGGTCAGTCTGCCCACGTCCTCCGCCACTCGTTTGCCAGTCACTTCGTCATGAATGGCGGCGATATTCTCTCGCTTCAAAAGATCCTTGGGCACGCTTCAATCACTATGACAATGCGCTATGCGCACCTATCTGGCGACCATTTATTGGCGGCTAAGGCTCTGAATCCGCTTGAATATTGAAAAAGTTATTTTTTTGACACGCAAAAACGTGACCAACTCCACAGGATCGGGTATTATCCAGTGGTCGTAGGCACGACAAGGAGCATTAGGAGGGTGCAACCTCAAAATGCAATGGCTGTAGTATCGAAATTGGACGCTGATTATATCGCTTGTTTTATGAAAGTAAACCCTTGGTTTATTTTTCGCAAGTAAAAAGATCAGTTGCTATGGCCTTCTGAGGGACCAGTTCAACTAACTGTGTGAAAGAAGGAGGCCATATGGCCCGCAAAACTGAAGTATATAAAAGTGCCGACAATGGCGAGTTTGTGTCCGAGGACTACGCGAAGAAGCATCCGAAGACAACTTACAAAACCAGTGTCAAAAAAGGTCCAACAAAGTCTAGAGGTAAATAAAGGCTAGGTGGACTGATCGTGGACAGTTTCTAGTTGCGCTGTCTTTGATCCATAAAAAAAGCCCCTGAAATCAGGGGCTTTCTCTTGGTTGGTTGGTGGAGACGGCGGGAATTGAACCCGCGTCCGCCAGCACTGTGCCTTGAGATCTACATGCTTGTGTCCTTCTATTGATTTAACCTCTTGCGACCCGAAGGCCAGGGTGCAAAAGGCGAGTTCTTTAAATCTTAGCCGTTAGACAGTGAACTCTGGATAACGGAGCATCCCGTAAGCGATGACGTCCTGAGATGTAGCTCTGGGCTACGGGCGACCCAGTCAGGACGACTAGCAGCTTACGCTGCTAGTGCGTAGTTTTCGTCGTTTGCGACTATTGCATTGCAGCTTTGGATTAACGAGATTCGCTGCCATCTCGACATGCACCCAAGGGTTCGCCACCAGCGTCGAAGCCATGTCGTCCCCTTACCCACAGTATATGTGGGCGCCTCGCATAACTTCAAGGCTTCTTTGTTGCTGTTTTGCACAGGCAAGTTTGCAAGGCTCAGTATGTCAGCTTGCCTGGCGCTTTATATTCTCATGCCGGCCCGCTAATGCCGCATGGCTCATGGCTTTGAAGCTTTCGCAGAAGTAGCCCATCACGGCATTCGGGTCTGCGTGAATGGCTTTGTCTACGGTAATGCCGAATTGCACGGTGCCAGCGTAGCTGAAAATGCTCATACCAATACCGATATTGCCACTTTGTGGAACCCAGAACATGGGTTGTATCAGCTTGCTACCAGCTAGATATACCGGCTCTTTGGGCCCGGGTACGTTGGTGAGCACCGCTGAGGCTTTGTTGCTCAGTAAGTCCAGCGCCCGCCGCTCCAGAATATCCGGGCCACGCCCAAACAGATCGAGCAGGCTGTAGGTAACCTGAGCCTGATAGGACTGCTTGAGGCGGGTCATGTTCTCCTGAACCTGGCGGAAGCACATTACCGGGTCTTCGATTTCGACCGGCAGGCATGCCAGAACCAGGCCAAACTGGTTTCCCAGGGTTTCGATGGGCTGGTTGAGCGGCCGAAGGTTGAAGGGCACCGCGACACGGATGCCGCAATCCGGAATAACTTCCTTGCTTGCTTTGAAATGCCGGTGTAGAGCACCAGTAGCCGCACAGAGCAGTGCGTCGTTGATGGTCCCGCCCAGCGCTTTCGCGCAGGCTTTTACTTCAGCCAGGTCTAGCGGTTCCGCCCAGGCAACTTCCTTGCGCCCTGAGAGCGGGCTTTTCAGGCAGGTTTTCGGCTCGAACGGTGAGAGCCCCAGTTTGAGCAGATCTGCAGCAACGCCGCTGGCAGTGCTCACCAGCTTCAAAGGGTAGTTGGGCTCTTCGCGCACGGATTGGATAAACAACCTGGCCTGGTGCGTTGCAGCCCCAGTGGTATCCAGGACGCGGTGCAGAAACTTGCTGATGGTCGAGGATTTGCTTTGCGGCCGAGGCCGGGACGGAAACGTTGTTTGCTTGCAGGGCTCCGGCGTCTTGTCGGTCAGGGAGAGAAGCACCCGTACCAGTGAAATACCATCCGCAATGCAATGATGGATACGGATCAGAAGCGCGCAGCCGCCATCGTAGTTGTCGATATAGTGAATTTGCCAAAGGGGACGTCGCAGATCCAAAGATGTGCTGTTGAGATCGCTGGTCAGCGCCTGAAGCTCTGCTTTCCCGGCTTTTCCGGGAAGTGCTATCCGGTGCAGGTGGTTGTCGATATCGAAGAGAGGGTCGTCTTGCCAGTAAACCTTGCTACCTTCATCAACAACCCTCTGGCGAAACCGCTGAAAACGCAGGAAACGCTCATTCAGAAGGTGTCTCAGCCGGTTGATGGCAATTGGCTTATCAAATACCAGAACCGTCGAGATCATCATCGGATTGCTGGGCGTGTCCATCCGCAACCACGAGCGATCAACAGCCGCCATCGGAATCCGTATAGGTGACATAAGCCCTCCCCCTGCGGTGTGCCGTAACCCGGCAGTATAAGCAGGGTAAAAAACGGTGCATAGAGGAAGAGTATGCGACACAAGACGTTGCTCGCTCATGACGCGGATCAGAATAATTGCTGCTTGTAATGGGTGCCGGTCAGGCGTTTCCTTCACGCAGGATGCGCTGCTTTTGACGGTCCCAGTCGCGTTCTTTCTCCGTAGCGCGCTTGTCGAACAGCTTTTTGCCTTTCACCAGGGCGATTTCGCACTTCACTTTGTTCTTTTTCCAGTACAGCGCCAGCGGCACGCAGGTTTGGCCAGCCTGGCTCGTTTCCCCGATCAGCTTGGCCAGCTCTTTGGCGTGCAGCAGCAGCTTGCGGGTGCGCGTGGGGTCAGCAATAACGTGGGTGGAAGCCGTGGTAAGTGGCTCAAAGTGCCCGCCCAGCAGGAATGCCTCGCCGTCTTTCAGCAAAACATAGGCGTCAGTGATCTGGGCCTTGCCAGCTCGTAGAGATTTTACTTCCCAGCCGAGTAAAACCATCCCCGCTTCAAAGCGTTCTTCTATATGGTATTCGTGCTTCGCCTTCTTGTTAAGGGCGATGGTACCGCTTGGCGTACCGGCTTTTTTCTTGCTCATGAATCAGTTATCCGGGTTCGGACGAGTGAACGGGCCGACCGGACTCAGGTCGGCAAAACGCGCATTGTAGCCCAGGAGTGCCAGATTGGTCACGAAATGGCCGCCGAAGGCGTTGCCGGTTCGTATGTAATCGAGTCCTTCGGCTACACTATCTGACCAGACTCTTTCAGGGGCGCAAATGCCTACGCCGTATCAGACACATATCGGGTCGTTTACCCGAAAATCAACCTTTTTCTGGGCCGCAGTAGGTGCAACTGTGGGTCTGGCGAATCTTTGGCAGTTTCCCTATCTGGCGAGCCAGCACGGTGGTGGCTTGTTTATCCTGCTGTATCTCGGGTGTCTGTTGCTCGTCACTCTGCCCCTTATGGTTACCGAAGCCTCGATTGGCCGCTACGCCCGCCATGGCATCGTGCTGGCGATGGATGGGTTGATACGCAGTGCTAAAAGCTCAAGAGTGTGGATGGCGGCGGGCCGGCTAAGTGTTCTGGCTGCCTTTGTTGTGCTGTCGTTTACCGCGGTTTTTGGTGCCATCGCGTTGGCCTATGTTTTTTTTGGTGCTTTAGGCCGGTTTTCGGGCGCGAGCCAAGCGGAGGCTACCAGTGTGTTGGCCGGGCTTGTTTCTGACCCGAGAGCGTTTCGCGAGTTTATGGGTTGGCATGCGTTTTTTTTGGTTATGGTGCTTTGGGTGTCCGGGCAAGGTGTGGTTGGGGGGCTTGAGCGTGCCTTCAGAATTGTAGTCCCAGGCACGCTCATACTCATGCTCGCGTTGTTCGGGCTTGCCGCTTGGCATGGCAGGATTGATGGCGCCATCAGTCAGATCCTTGAGATGCACCCAGAAGACCTCACCTGGGCCTCCTTGAGGGCAGCGCTGTTCCATGCGTTCTTCACGCTTGGTCTTGGAATGGGGGTGTGGGCTGTTCTGGGTGCCTATACCACGCCGGATACACGCCTGAAGCGATCCATTCTGGCTGCCGTGTTGATGGACACGCTGGTGGCGATTCTGGCCGGGTTGATGATTTTTTCCATGGCAACTGAAAGCAACGTGTTTGATGGCGAGCGCGGGTTCAGCCTTCTGTTTGTCTCGCTACCGGTTACGCTTGCACAGCTCCCTGTGAGTCAGTTCGTTATCGCGACGGTCTTTCTTATGGTGGTGATGATTGTATGGGCGACCGCGCTGGCTTTGCTGGAGCCGGTTGTTGGCTGGTTTCGTGAATGGACAGGCGCGCCTCGGGGGTTGTCTGTGGTACTGGTGGGTCTGGCAGTTTGGCTCGCAGGATTGGCCTCCCTGTTATCGTTCAATGTGTGGGCGGAATACCGCTTGGGTGGTGCGACGGTTTTTCGCTGGCTGGAACTGGCAACCGGGGGATTGATGATTCCATTGGTGGCGATTCTCATTGCGCTTTTTACCGGTTGGTGTCTGACGCGCAATCTTTCGAGAACCATGCTTGGGGCGGCGCCGAAGCTTTTTGGTACAATCTGGTTCTGGGTTATGCGCCTGGTGTTACCTCTGGTTGTTGTTTATATCGGCATCCATTACACCACGGCTTCATTGGCAAACCTTTGCGACAACGGCAGCAAAGCATTTTGGTGTGAGCAAGCGCCGGGTATGGTTTTCCGGGGTGAGGGTGGTGTGCCCACTGAGGATGCAGAATCGCACGCGCGAGGCGCAATCGAAGGTGGAACGGTTGAGAAGCCAGGAGGACTGCTCCCGGCAGATCAGCCGTCTGCAGGTGGGTCTGGTGAACAGCAATCGTCCCCTGAAAATGCCCCTAAAGACGACGATATCCTTTATCATAGCGTCTGATTGCAGCCTTGTTCGAGCTTGAGGCGTCTGCAGTCATTATTAAAGCGTATTTGTAAGCAGGACAACCGGTTCAATGCCCCATCAGATTGATAAAACAGCCCTGGTAATGCACTCTGCCGAGCGCATGTTTCACCTGGTTAATGACATAGCCCGTTATCCGGAGTTTCTTCCTTGGTGTGCGGGGGCCGAGGTTCACCACCATGGCCCGGAACAGATCATGGCGTCGTTGGAGATAGCCAAGGGAGGCGTGCGCCATAAGCTCACCACTCGCAACCAACTGCTGATGCCAGAGGCCATTGAAATGAACCTTGTAGAGGGTCCGTTTCGAAATCTTACGGGTCGCTGGCACTTCAAGGCGCTCAGTGAGAGCGCCTGTAAAGTGGTGCTGACGCTGGAGTTCGAGTTTTCAGGTTCGCTGTCGCGCATGACCTTTGGGCCAATATTCAATCAGGCGGCGACCACTATGGTGGATGCTTTCTGCCGTCGCGCAGATGACATATACAAGGAGGCGCGTCATGCCTCAAGTTGAAGTGGCGTATGCCCGGCCCGATAAGCAGGAAATCGTTCCCGTGCAGGTGCCAGAGGGTGCAACTGCCGTTGATGCGGTCAAATTGTCAGGCATTTGCGCAATCTTTCCGGAAATCGACGCAGATTCCATCGATATGGGGATATTCGGCAAGGTTATTAAAAATCCGGCGGATCATGAGCTGCGCGACGGAGACCGGGTGGAGTTGTATCGCCCGCTCCAGATTGACCCGAAGCAGGCGCGCCTGAACCGGGCCAAAAAGAAAACCGGTCCAGTTTAATAGGCTGGCGTTTCTTCCAGAAGCTCTGCTTCGTGATGTGAGTAACGGTCGGCGTCGTAATGCACAATGATACGTTGTTCTTCGATATCACCGCCGCGGCGCTGGAACGTGTACACGTAGTACTCCCGGGAAGGGTCGACCGGGTTCAGTATCAGAGGGCTGCCGAGTAGCGCCTGAACCTGGCTTCGCGGCATGCCTTCGTTAAGTTTGGCCAGCTCTTCTTCAGTAACAATGTTGCCTTGCTGGACGTTGATCTTGTAAACGCCCGGGAAAGCGCAACCAGACAGAACGAGAGTGAGAATGAGAGCTGTGAGCTTTTGCATCGCCGGAGGAAATCCTCTATCTTGAAATCGCCTGCCAAGGGCAGGTGTGGCACGGGTTAACCGTTAAATGGCGGCTTCATCATACCGGAAGCCGTGAGGCACACCAAAGAGTGAATAGTAACATGTCATCTGAAAACGCCGAACTACGAAAAGTCGGTCTCAAAGTAACTCTGCCGAGAGTGAAGATCTTCAACATCCTGGAAAACGCCAAGGACCATCATCTCAGTGCTGAGGATGTGTATAAGCGGCTTCTGGATCAGGGGGATGATGTGGGGCTAGCCACTGTATACCGTGTATTGACCCAGTTTGAGACGGCGGGTCTGGTGCTGCGTCATAATTTTGAAGGCGGCCACGCGGTATTCGAGATGGCGGGCGAAGATCATCACGATCATATGGTTTGCACCCAGACAGGTCAGGTGATCGAGTTTGTCGATGACGTAATAGAAGAGCGTCAGCAGAAAATTGCCAAGGAGCACGGCTACGAAATTGTAGAGCATAGCCTGATTCTTTACGTTAAGCCCATCAAGTCGTAAGCGCGCAGCGTTGATGATTGAATAAAAAAGGGGCAGGCCGTGAAGCCTGCCCCAATAGCTCTCAGGGTCGAGAGGGGGAAGTGGTCGCCTTCACCTCAGTGATGGGTTGCCTGTCCTTTGGAAAACATTTCTGTCGCGTGGGCAATGGTATGTTCGGTCATGTCCACGCCGCCCAGCATTCTTGCAACTTCACTGATTCTTCCCTGGTCGTCCAGAGATTCGATTTTCGAGAAAGTCGCGTCCTGTTGAGTGAATTTGCTGACAAACAGATGTTGGTGACACTGGGCCGCAACCTGCGGCAAGTGAGTCACACAGATAACCTGGCCATTGTCCCCCAGGGATCTAAGCAATTTGCCGACCACCTCTGCGGTGCCGCCGCCAATACCCACGTCGACTTCGTCAAATATCAGGGTAGGGGTTGTCGATGTTTGCGCAACCACAACCTGAATCGCCAGGCTGATTCGTGACAGTTCGCCACCCGACGCGACTTTGGCAAGAGGTCTTGCTGGCTGCCCGGGGTTGGCGCTCACCAGAAACTCGATTTCTTCGAGCCCGTGTGGTGCCGGCTCGTCCTGGTTGTTGCGGCTCAGGTGGGTAACAAACTGAACGGCGGGCATGCTCAGCTGGGTCAGCTCACCTGCAATGCGCTGGTCCAGTTCCCCAGCAGCTTTGGCCCGGATATCTGACAGCTTGCCGGCCAGTTCATTAAAGCCGTTGCGTCGGCTTTCCAGTTCCTCTTCCAGCTTCTCCAGGCTGCCCTCACCGTCGTCCAGCTCTGCCAGCTCTGCGTTTTGCCGTTTGTGAAACTCCGGTAGTTCCTCGGGGCTGATTCGGTGTTTACGTGCCATCTGGTATATGGCGCTCAGCCTCTCTTCAACTTCCGTCAGGCGCGCAGGATCTGCCTCGTAGTCATCGACAAAGTGGCGAAGGTTATCGCCGGCCTCGCTGATCTGGATTTGTGCTTCGTTGAGCATCTGGATGGTGTCGGCCAGCGCAGGTATCTCGACTGGCAGCTGCTCCAGTTGTTGCAGCGCCTGGCGCACCAGCCCTGCGGCATTGGTTTCGTCTTCGGTGCACAACAGAGCGGCCTGATGGCTGTTGTGAAGAATCGCATCGGCTTGGCTAAGTTGCGCTTGCTCTTGTTCCAGTTGCTCCTGCTCGCCGCTTTCCAGCGCAAGACGGTCAAGCTCTTCAACCTGATAGCGCAGCAGTTGGAGCTTGGCTTCAGATTCTTCTGCATTCTGCTGGCGTTCGAGCAATTTTGTGCGGATCTGGTTCCACGCTTGCCATGCTTCGCGGGTCTCGCTGGCAAGGTCTTCTGCGCGCGCGAATTCGTCAATCAGTTTGCGGTGGGTTTCCTTACGCAGGAGAGATTGGTGCTGGTGCTGGCTGTGAATGTCCATCAGTAGCCCGCCCAGATCTTTCAAGTGTGCGAGCGGGCAGGGCTGGCCATTAATGTAGGCCCGTGAGCGCCCGTCTTTACTGATTACACGGCGCAGGATGCAGTCGCTGTCGTCGTCCAGTTCGTGGTTTTCCAGCCACTGCAGTGCCTCCAAAATGGCAGAAACATCAAAGGTTGCGGTGATATCTGCACGCTTGGCGCCATGGCGCACTGCTCCGGCGTCGGCGCGGCCGCCCATGGCAAGCCCGAGAGCATCCAGCACAATGGATTTGCCCGCTCCCGTCTCGCCGGTGAGGGCTGTCATGCCTTTGCCGAATTGAAGTTCTACCCTTTCGGCAATCGCATAATTGGAAACTGTCAGTTGTGTGAGCATGCAGATAACCTCCGCTCTTGAAAAATACTGTTCGTACATACAGTGACTGTGAATATATACAGGGGTTTTCTGCTTTGCAAACACTTGGGCGTGATTTTTTCAGAATTAGGGGGTTTAGTGGTTGAAACCTGAGCGGTGAGCCCCATATTCGTTCGCAATAACAGACTTCCGGCTCTGCGGGGCCGGAGCCTATGTTCAATGGGTCGCGTTTTAGCCGGCCACCGAAGATCTGGCAGGAGTAGTCATGAGTACTGACGAAAACCGCAATGAGCAGGTAGAAGAATTGAATGAAGCCGTTGATGCGTCGGCAGAAGCAGCGGGCGAGCAGGAAACCGAGCAAGGCGAGGCGTCTGAGCTGGACGCGTTGAAAGCGCAGGTTCAGGAGTTTCAGGAGCAGATGCTACGGTCTCAGGCAGAAATGCAGAACGTGCGTCGCCGGGCAGAAATGGATGTGGAGAAGGCTCACAAGTTTGCGCTGGAGAAATTTGTTAAAGAACTGTTGCCCGTGGCAGACAGCCTTGAAAAAGCGGTCGAGAGCACTGAAGGTCAGGGGAATGCCGATGATCTTGTGGCGTCTATCCGCCAGGGTGTCGAGATGACGCTGAGCTTACTCGAATCGAGCTTTAAAAAATTCAATGTTGAGCCTCTGAACCCGATCGGCGAGCCGTTCGATCCTCGGCACCACGAGGCCATGTCTATGGTTCCGGCGCCGGATGCAGAGCCGAACAGCGTGGTGGCTGTGGTGCAAAAAGGCTACCTGCTGAACGGGCGTGTGGTACGCCCGGCAATGGTGATGGTAGCGAAGGCTCAGGATGCACCAAAAATTGATGAGAAGGCTTGAAAAATCAGCCAAAGCGCCAATATAGCTTTTAAACAGCAGCAGCCGGAGTAGATATTTCCGGACAACTATTCAGTACAGCATACAGAAGAACTGGAGTGACTCAATGAGCAAGATTATCGGTATTGACCTTGGTACGACCAACTCATGTGTGGCCATCATGGATGGCGACAAAGTTCGCGTTATTGAGAATGCAGAGGGTGATCGCACCACCCCATCCATCATCGCTTATACCGATGATAGTGAGATTCTGGTAGGTCAGTCGGCCAAGCGCCAGGCGGTGACCAACCCCCACAACACTATTTATGCCATCAAGCGTCTGATTGGCCGTCGCTTCAAAGACGACGTGGTTCAGAAAGACATTAAAATGGTGCCCTACAAGATTGCCGAGGCGGATAACGGCGATGCGTGGGTAGAAGTGAAGGGTAAAAAGATGGCGCCACCCCAGGTGTCTGCAGAAATTCTGAAGAAGATGAAGAAGACGGCAGAAGATTACCTGGGCGAGAAAGTGACCGAAGCGGTTATCACCGTACCGGCTTACTTCAACGATAGTCAGCGCCAGGCTACCAAAGACGCGGGCAGAATTGCCGGTCTGGAAGTAAAGCGTATTATCAACGAGCCGACAGCTGCAGCTCTGGCTTACGGTCTGGACAAAAAGAGCGGTGATCGCACTGTAGCGGTATACGATCTGGGTGGCGGTACTTTCGATCTTTCCATCATCGAAATCGCCGATGTGGACGGTGAGCACCAATTTGAAGTGCTGGCAACGAATGGCGACACCTTCCTTGGTGGCGAAGACTTCGATATGAAAATCATCGAATTCCTGGCCGATCAGTTCAAGAAAGACAGCGGTATTGATCTGCGCGGTGACTCCCTGGCCATGCAGCGTCTGAAAGAAGCTGGTGAGAAAGCCAAGATCGAACTTTCCAGCAGTCAGCAGACCGACGTAAATCTGCCGTATGTAACGGCAGATGCCAGTGGTCCCAAGCACATGAACGTGAAGCTGACCCGCGCCAAACTTGAGTCGCTGGTTGAAGATCTGGTCGATCGCAGCATGGAGCCCTGTAAGGTTGCCCTGAAGGACTCAGGCTTGAAAGTTAGCGAAATCGACGAGGTTATCCTGGTTGGTGGTCAGACCCGTATGCCACTGGTTCAGGAAAAAGTGAAAGAGTTCTTTGGCAAAGAAGCTCGTAAGGATGTTAACCCTGACGAAGCGGTTGCCATGGGCGCTGCGATTCAGGCTGCCGTACTGTCTGGTGATGTAAAAGACGTACTGCTGCTGGACGTAACCCCGCTGTCTCTGGGTATCGAAACCATGGGTGGTGTTGCAACGTCGCTGATCGAGAAGAACACCACGATTCCGACCAAAAAATCGCAGACCTTCTCAACGGCAGAGGACAGCCAGACCGCAGTGACCATCCACGTGGTTCAGGGCGAGCGCAAGCAGGCGACACAGAACAAGTCACTGGGCCGTTTTGATCTGGCAGACATTCCGCCCGCACCGCGTGGCGTGCCACAGATTGAAGTGACTTTCGACATCGACGCCAACGGTATTCTGAACGTGTCTGCGAAAGACAAGGCGACCGGTAAAGAGCAGTCCATCGTAATCAAGGCTTCTTCCGGTCTGAACGACGAAGAAATTGAGAAGATGGTGCGCGATGCCGAGGCAAATGCCGATGAAGATCGCAAGTTCGAAGAACTGGTTCAAGCCCGCAACCAGGGTGATGCCATGGTTCACGCCGTGCGCAAGACTCTGAAAGACGCCGGCGACAAAGTCAGTGACAGTGAGAAAGAGTCGATTGAAGCGTCGATTAAAGATTTGGAGGAAGCGCTGACCGGTTCAGACAAAGACGACATTGAGGCCAAAACCCAGAAGCTGACCGAAGTTTCGGGTGAGCTGGCTCAGAAGATGTACGCGGATCAGGATGGCCAGGCTCAGCAGGCTGGCGGTCAGGATGATGCTCAGTCCCAGACTGCCGACGACGCGGTGGATGCCGAGTTCGAAGAAGTCAAAGACGACGAAAAGAAGTAAATCTGACGTACATCAGGTAGTTGGAAAACGCGGAGAAACTCCGCGTTTTCCGCGTTTAAAAAACAGGGTTTTAAAGCATGGCCAAGCGCGATTATTACGACATTCTCGGGATCTCCCGGGACGCGGATGAGAAGGAAGTTAAACGGGCGTACCGAAAGCTCGCGATGAAGTACCATCCTGACCGTAACCCGGAAGATAAAGACGCCGAGAACAAGTTTAAAGAGGCGAGCGAAGCCTACGAAGTTCTGGCGGACCAGTCCAAGCGGGCGGCCTACGATCAGTTCGGCCATGCCGGAGTCGATGGCCAGGCTGGCGGCGGCTTCGGAGGTGGAGGCGGTAACTTCTCCGACATCTTTGGTGACGTGTTTGGCGATATTTTCGGTGGAGGCGGCGGTCGCGGTCGCAACACTCGCGGCTCAGATCTGCGCTACACCCTGGAGCTGGATCTTGAGGAAGCGGTAAAAGGAAAAACCGTCGAGATTACGATACCCGGGCATCGGGAGTGCGACGTTTGTGACGGCAGTGGCGCTGAAAAAGGTTCACGCCCGGAAGCCTGCAGTACCTGTAAAGGTATGGGGCAGGTGCGCATGCAGCAGGGTTTCTTTACCGTCCAGCAAGCTTGTCCGACATGTCGGGGCGCCGGCCAGATTATCAAAAATCCTTGCAGGTCCTGCCATGGTCAGGGCCGGGTGCAGGAAGAGAAGACCCTCTCCGTAAAAGTACCCCCGGGCGTTGATACCGGTGACCGTATCCGGCTCTCCGGCGAAGGCGAGATGGGTGTGGATGGCGGCCCTTCCGGTGATCTGTATGTGCAGATGTCGGTGCGGGAGCACTCAATCTTCACCCGTGATGGCCGTAACCTGTATTGCGAAGTGCCGATCAGTATTGTTGATGCTGCGCTTGGTGGGGAGCTGGAAGTGCCGACACTGGATGGCCGCGTGAAACTCCGGATTCCTGCGGAAACCCAGACAGGAAAACTCTTTCGGCTGCGGAACAAAGGTGTCAGCCCGGTTCGCGGAGGTCCTTCAGGCGACCTGTTATGTCGTGTAACTGTTGAGACTCCGGTCAATCTGACCAAACGCCAGAAGGAGCTGCTTAACGAGTTCCAGGCGGCCCTTGACGGCAGCAGCGGCCAGAACCACGCGCCGAAGAAAACGTCCTGGTTTGAGGGTGTTAAGAGCTTCTTCGACGAAATGAAATTCTGATCAGCTTCATAGAGAGAAAAGGCCATGAGGGTAGCAATCATCGGCGCCGCCGGGCGCATGGGAAAGGTGCTGATTGAGGCGGTTGACGGCACAGAAGGACTGGAGCTGGGCGCCGCTGTCGTCGAGCCGGGCAGCAGCCTGATTGGTGCCGACGCCGGCGAAATGAGCAGTATCGGGAAAACCGGCGTAAAGATGGCGGGTACCTTGGCCGATGTGAAAGACGATTTCGACGTGCTCGTGGACTTCACGTTCCCGGACCTGACCCTGGAAAACGCCGAATTCTGCAAAGCCAACGGCAAAAGGCTGGTTGTTGGCACCACCGGCCTGTCCGATGCCGAAAAAGAGCAGTTAGCCCTCGCAGCGGAGTCTGCGCCAGTGGTTTTTGCCCCCAATATGAGCGTTGGCGTGAACGTGGTTCTCACTCTCCTGCACACCGCGGCAGCGACATTGGGTGATGACTACGACGTCGAGATCATCGAAGCCCACCACCGTCATAAAAAAGACGCGCCTTCTGGTACCGCCCTGCGCATGGGCGAAGTGGTTGCTGATG
Organism: Marinobacter sp.; assembly: GCF_048266785.1. Taxonomy (GTDB): domain Bacteria; phylum Pseudomonadota; class Gammaproteobacteria; order Pseudomonadales; family Oleiphilaceae; genus Marinobacter. Next base: position 213,776 of record NZ_JBLWYX010000006.1, on the reverse strand, counting down.
CACTTGGGCGTGATCTCAAAGAGTGCGCCGTCTATGGCCGTGAAGGCTTCACCGGCGAACGCACCCGCAAGGAAATCGGTTTCGAAACCATTCGCGCCGGTGACGTAGTGGGCGACCACACCGTACTGTTCGCCACCGAGGGCGAGCGCATTGAGATTACTCACAAGGCGAGTAGCCGCATGACTTTCGCCAAAGGCGCAATGCGAGCGGCTCTGTGGCTGAAAGACAAGCCTGCCGGCTTATACGATATGCAGGACGTCCTTTCGTTGAAATGAGTTTTAGGCAATCCTGAGGTGGCGGGCTGGGGTTATCTTCCGGGAATGTCGGAGGCCATGGATGGCCGGAGTCAAGCGCACAGGGATGTGCTTGTAGCGTTTCCCGGAAGATAATCCCAGTGCGCCGCCGGTGCCTGAGCTAAGTGAGATTTTGCATGGACACAAAACCGCAAATTTCATACAATAAGGCGGTTTAACTGCACCAAGCGTAGGCTTTTAAAAGCCCAAGGGACAAATAAAGTCCCCGGATAACAAAAAGCGGGACGGAGTTTTTACTCCCTCTCGCTTTTTTGTGACCTGAATTTGCGCTTGCGTTCCTGTTCGTGACGAACCGATACGCCACTCGATGAGGATACAAGCCTTGAGCACACCCGCAATCCTTGCACTCGCAGACGGAAGCCTGTTTTACGGCACCGCTATTGGCGCTGACGGCGAAACCAGCGGAGAAGTGGTGTTCAACACCGCCATGACCGGCTACCAGGAAATACTCACCGACCCATCCTACGCGCGTCAGCTCGTTACCCTGACCTATCCTCATATCGGTAACACCGGTGTGAATGAAGAAGATGTTGAGTCAGACTGCATCCAGGCAGCCGGCCTCATTATTCGCGACTTGCCTCTGGTGGCCAGTAACTGGCGCAGCACAGGGTCACTGGACGAATACCTGCGAAGCAGCAACATTGTCGGAATTGCCGATATAGATACCCGACGCCTGACCCGCATTCTCCGTGATAAAGGCTCGCAGAGCGGCGCAATTGTGGCCGGTGCTGATGCCACTGCAGAGCGTGCATTAGAACTCGCAAATGCGTTCCCGGGGCTCGAAGGCATGGACCTGGCCAAAGTGGTCAGCTGCGAAAAATCCTATAGATGGGTCCAGGGAGAGTGGACGCTCGGCGAGGGCTACGCAGAAGGTGGCGAATCGAAATTCAAGGTTGTGGCCTGGGACTACGGAGTCAAGTTCAACATTCTGCGCATGCTCGCATCCCGGGGCTGCGACATCACCGTTGTGCCTGCGCAAACTCCGGCGTCAGAAGTGCTGGCGATGAATCCGGATGGCATATTCCTCTCCAACGGCCCGGGCGATCCTGAGCCCTGCGACTACGCAATTAAGGCGATTCAGGACGTGCTGGAAACCGAAATTCCGGTATTTGGAATCTGCCTGGGGCATCAGCTTCTGGCGCTGGCCAGTGGCGCGAAAAGCATGAAAATGAATCACGGCCATCATGGCGCCAACCACCCGGTTCAGAACGTTGAAAACGGCACCGTCATGATTACAAGCCAGAACCACGGATTTGCAGTGGATGAAGCTTCTCTGCCTGCCGTGCTTGAAGTGACCCATAAATCGCTGTTCGATGGCACTTTGCAGGGTGTTCGCCGCACGGATAAGGCGGCGTTCAGCTTTCAGGGGCACCCCGAGGCGAGCCCGGGCCCCGGCGATGTGGCGCCCCTGTTTGATGAGTTTATCCGTCTTATGGAAGCCCGCAAGGGTTAGTACTGGCTCACGGATAGATACGTCATCCCAGGCACGCGCCGTGTTATTGCGCTGCAAGAATTTAAACGTTGCTGACAGGTTTACCAAGACATGCCAAAACGGACCGATATTAAAAGCATCCTGATTCTGGGCGCAGGCCCGATTGTGATCGGGCAGGCGTGCGAATTTGACTACTCCGGCGCTCAGGCCTGTAAAGCCCTGCGTGAGGAAGGTTACCGGGTAATACTGGTTAACTCGAACCCGGCCACCATCATGACCGACCCGGTGATGGCGGATGCCACCTACATCGAGCCGATTACCTGGCAGACCGTCGCCAAAATCATTGAAAAAGAAAAGCCTGATGCCTTGCTACCTACCATGGGTGGCCAGACCGCATTGAACTGTGCGCTGGACCTGGAAAAGCACGGGGTTCTGGCTGAGCACGGCGTGGAAATGATCGGCGCCAACGCCGACACCATTGATAAAGCGGAAGACCGAAGCCGTTTTGACAAGGCGATGAAAGCCATTGGCCTTGAGTGCCCCCGCGCCTCTATTGCTCACACTATGCAAGAAGCCTGGAGAGTGGCTGACGACATTGGCTTTCCGTGCATCATTCGCCCGTCGTTCACCATGGGCGGATCCGGAGGCGGTATCGCTTATAACCGGGATGAGTTTGAAGAGATCTGTACCCGTGGGCTTGATCTTTCCCCTACCAACGAACTGCTTATTGATGAGTCGCTGATCGGCTGGAAAGAGTATGAGATGGAAGTGGTCCGCGACAGGGCAGACAACTGCATTATCGTCTGTGCCATCGAGAACTTTGATGCCATGGGCGTCCACACCGGGGATTCCATCACAGTTGCGCCAGCGCAGACGCTGACCGACAGGGAGTACCAGATCATGCGCGACGCCTCACTGGCGGTGCTGCGTGAAATTGGTGTGGAAACTGGCGGCTCCAACGTACAGTTCGGCATTAACCCGGACACAGGCCGCATGGTTGTTATCGAGATGAACCCGAGGGTTTCGCGTTCATCTGCACTGGCGTCCAAGGCGACCGGCTTCCCGATTGCCAAAGTGGCAGCGAAGCTGGCCGTGGGCTACACACTCGATGAACTGCGTAACGAGATAACCGGGGGCGTGACACCTGCATCGTTCGAGCCCAGTATCGATTATGTTGTTACCAAGATCCCCAGATTTACCTTTGAAAAATTCCCGCAGGCCGATGCCCGCCTGACCACCCAGATGAAATCTGTGGGTGAGGTTATGGCTATTGGTCGGACCTTCCAGGAATCGCTTCAGAAGGCCCTCCGGGGTCTGGAAGTCGGGTCTGATGGTTTTGACGAGCAGTTGGAAGATTTCAGCTCCGAAAGCTCCCGGGAAACGCTTACTCGTGAGCTTAGTGTTCCGGGTGCCGAGCGTATCTGGTACATCGGTGATGCTTTTCGGGCCGGGTTGAGCGTGGATGACGTGTTCGAGTACACCAAGGTTGATCCCTGGTACCTGGTGCAGATCGAAGATCTTATTCGTGAAGAGCAGGCTCTGAAATCCGCCGGCAAGGCGGATATCGATCATGCCACTCTGTTCCGGCTCAAGCGTAAAGGTTTCTCTGACGCGAGGCTGGCGAAGCTGCTGGGCATAACCGAAGCAAGCATGCGTAAGTTGCGGCATGATCTGAACATTCGCCCGGTGTACAAGCGTGTGGATACCTGTGCTGCCGAGTTCGCCTCTGATACCGCCTACATGTACTCCACCTATGAGGAAGAGTGCGAGGCGGAGCCTACCGATCGTGAGAAGATTGTGGTTATTGGTGGCGGCCCCAACCGCATTGGCCAGGGTATCGAGTTTGATTACTGCTGTGTGCACGCGGCGCTTGCCATGCGTGAGGATGGCTACGAAACCATCATGATCAACTGCAACCCCGAGACAGTATCAACGGATTACGATACCTCCGATCGGTTGTACTTTGAGCCGATTACGCTCGAAGACGTGCTTGAAATCATCCACGTCGAGAAGCCAAAAGGCGTGATTGTTCAGTACGGTGGCCAGACACCGCTGAAACTGGCTCGGGGCCTGGAAGCGGCCGGCGTACCGATTATCGGAACCAGCCCGGATGCGATTGACCGGGCGGAAGATCGTGAGCGTTTTCAGCAGATGATTCAGCGCCTGGACCTCAAACAGCCGGAAAATGCCACTGTGCGAAGCCTCGAAGAGGGCATCGTTGCGGCCCGTGAAATTGGTTACCCGCTGGTGGTGCGTCCCTCTTATGTTCTTGGTGGTCGGGCCATGGAAATCGTATACGGAGAGGACGAGTTGGTGCGCTATATGCGCAGTGCGGTGCTGGTCTCCAACGACAGCCCGGTGTTACTGGACCACTTCCTCAATGCTGCCATTGAAGTCGATATTGATGCCATCTGCGACGGCAAGGATGTGGTTATCGGCGGCATTATGCAGCACATTGAGCAGGCCGGTATTCACTCCGGTGACTCTGCGTGCTCCTTGCCGCCCTACACGCTGCCGCCCGAGGTTCAGGACGCCATGCGTGAGGCGGTCCGGAAAATGGCCATCGAGCTTGAAGTTGTCGGTCTGATGAACGTGCAGTTGGCCTGGCAGGATGATGAGATCTACGTGATCGAGGTTAACCCGCGTGCCTCAAGAACGGTGCCTTTTGTATCCAAGGCTATCGGTGTGTCGCTGGCCAAGGTGGCGGCAAGAGTTATGGCCGGTACCTCGCTTGCAGAGCAGGGCTTTACAGAAGAAGTTGTTCCAGGCTATTACGCTGTAAAAGAGTCGGTTTTCCCGTTTAACAAGTTCCCTTCGGTTGACCCGATTCTTGGGCCCGAGATGAAATCCACGGGCGAAGTTATGGGTCTTGGCGACAGCTTCGATGAGGCGTTCGCCAAGGCTTCGCTGGCCATTGGAGAGCGCTTGCCTTCCAGCGGTACCGTGTTCATGTCGGTTCGTGACGTGGACAAGGTGGGTGCCATTCAGGTTGCCCGTGACCTGGTCGATATTGGCTTCCAGATTGTTGCCACGACTGGCACTGCGAAGGCTCTCCGCGCGGAAGGTATCGAAGTAACGCGGGTAAATAAAGTGGGTGAAGGGCGTCCTCACATTGTGGACGCTATCAAGAACGGACAGGTTCAGCTCATTATTAATACCACTGAGGGTCGCAAGGCAGTGTCTGATTCTGCACAGATTCGCCAGTCAGCTCTGCAGACCAAAGTTGCTTACACAACAACACTGGCGGGTGGCGAAGCCTTCTGTCGGGCTATCAGGTTTGGCCCGGAGCGTACCGTGCGCCGCCTGCAAGACCTCCACGCAGGGAAGTAAGATTATGAGTGAAAGAGTACCTATGACAAAAGCGGGTGAAGCCCGCCTTCGTGAGGAGCTCCGGAAGCTGAAATCCGAGGACCGCCCCCGGGTTATTGCTGCAATTTCGGATGCGCGTGAGCATGGTGACCTTAAAGAAAACGCCGAGTATCATGCCGCCCGGGAGCAGCAGAGCTTTATTGAAGGCCGGATTCAGGAAATTGAAGGCAAGCTTTCTGCCGCTCAGGTGATCGATGTTACTGCCATGGAGAACACCGGCAGGGTTATCTTCGGTACCACGGTTCATCTGCTGAACATGGATACAGACGAGCAGGTGGTCTACAAAATCGTCGGGGAGGATGAAGCGGATATCAAGGAGGGCAAGTTGTCGATTTCTTCGCCCATCGCTCGCGCGCTAGTCGGCAAGAGCGAAGACGATGTTGTCGCTATCCGTGTGCCCTCTGGCACCGTGGAATACGAAATCGAAAAGGTGGAATACATTTGATTCCAGCGGTGCTGGCGTTGCCAGCAACGAGAGAATAAAAAACCGGCTGTGTTATGCGCAGCCGGTTTTTTATTTCAGGTGCTTTTGCACCAGGTGCTCTTATTGCGTGTGTTCTTTTTATTACAGTTCTGCGGACGTCAGCTTTTATGGCGCAGCAGATTGGAAAGCTTTGGGTTGGGCTGTTTGGATCTGCGCATGACAACGGCGATTTTCCCAATGGTCTGCACCACTTCAGCGCCACTGGCTCCGCACAGGGCCTTTATTGTTTCCTGGCGGGCTTCCCGATCCTGGCTTGCCACTTTGATCTTGATGAGTTCGTGGTCGTTCAGGGCGCGCTCCAGTTCTTCCTGGAGGTTTTCGGTGAGGCCCTTGTCGCCCACAATAATGACAGGTTTCAGGTGGTGGGCAATAGCCCGGTATTCCCGGCGCTGTTCCGGTGAAAGGCTCATGATGTAATCTCTTTATCGGTGCAATTAACAAAAGGTCAGCGGCATATTCGCTGGCAACGTCGTATAATCGGCGGATTGTAGCAGACAACCTTGTATACAGATCACCTTGCAGGCGTTGTAATTTCCGAGATAAGGCCCACATATAAGTAACATGGGGATTTATCCGGCGTTCTGAAGCGTCTTCAGGTTGATCCGCAACTGCGTTTTTCTGTGGCAGTAACGGATGGGCCGTTTCTGGTGGATAGACGTACAATTGGTGTAAGGTGTCAGTAAAGAGTAGTTCCTTCGATGGTCTGCTCTTCAATTCACAGGTGATGATCCTTGAACGATATGGCAAAAAATCTGGTTCTCTGGCTGATAATAGCCGCGGTACTGTTGATGGTGTTTCAGAATTTCTCTCCCACCACCACCGGTCAGCAAGTCAATTATTCCCAATTCGTTGAAATGGTTCAGCAGGGCCAAGTCAACAAAGTCACTATTGATGGTCTGGAAATTCAGGGCACCCGTGGCGATGGTTCCCAATTTCAGACAATTCGCCCGCAGGTGGCGGATAACAAGCTGATGGACGATCTACTGGCGAATCAAGTAGAAGTAATCGGCAAGGAGCCGGAGCGCCAGAGTCTCTGGACACAGCTACTGGTCGCGGCATTCCCGATTCTGATCATAATCGCACTGTTCGTGTTCTTCATGCGCCAGATGCAGGGCGGCGGGGGTGGTAAAGGCCCCATGTCGTTTGGCAAAAGCAAAGCGAAGCTGATGAGTGAAGATCAGATCAAGACCACGTTCGCCGACGTAGCCGGTGTGGACGAGGCTAAAGAAGACGTTAAGGAGCTGGTGGATTTCCTTCGGGACCCCAGCAAGTTCCAGCGTCTTGGTGGCAGCATCCCCAAAGGCGTCCTGATGGTGGGGCAGCCGGGTACCGGTAAAACCCTGCTGGCCAAGGCCATTGCCGGTGAAGCGAAGGTTCCATTCTTCTCTATTTCCGGCTCCGACTTCGTGGAAATGTTCGTAGGTGTTGGTGCGTCTCGTGTGCGGGACATGTTCGAACAAGCCAAGAAGCAGAGCCCTTGCATCATCTTTATCGATGAAATCGATGCGGTCGGTCGCCATCGTGGTGCCGGCATGGGTGGTGGTCACGATGAGCGTGAGCAAACCTTGAACGCACTGCTGGTTGAAATGGACGGCTTTGAAGGTAATGAAGGCGTCATCGTTATTGCTGCGACCAACCGCCCGGACGTTCTTGATCCGGCGTTGCTGCGCCCCGGCCGGTTTGACCGCCAGGTCGTTGTTGGTCTGCCCGATATTATTGGTCGGGAGCAGATTCTCAAAGTGCACATGAAGAAGGTGCCCCTGGATGAAAACGTTGTACCAGCGCTGATTGCGCGCGGTACGCCGGGCTTCTCGGGCGCAGATCTTGCAAACCTGGTTAACGAAGCCGCGCTTTTTGCGGCGCGCAGAAATATGCGCTTGGTTTCCATGGAAGAATTTGAGCTCGCGAAAGACAAGATCATGATGGGCGCAGAGCGTAAGTCCATGGTGATGAGCGAGAAGGAAAAGCTGAATACGGCGTACCACGAGTCCGGTCACGCCATTGTGGGTCGGCTGACGCCTGAGCATGATCCGGTTTACAAGGTGAGCATTATCCCCCGTGGTCGTGCCTTGGGTGTCACGATGTTCCTGCCGGAAGAAGACAGGTACAGCCACAGCAAGCGCTTCCTGATCAGCTCCATTTGCAGTCTGTTTGGTGGTCGTATTGCGGAAGAACTCACATTGGGCTTTGACGGCGTTACCACCGGTGCCTCGAATGATATCGAACGCGCTACCAGTCTGGCTCGTAACATGGTTACCCGTTGGGGCTTGTCCGAGAAGCTTGGACCGCTGCAGTACGATACCGACAGCGAAGAGCCGTTCCTTGGTCGCTCCGCCGGGCAGGCTCAAACTGTCTATTCGCCCGAAACGGCGCAGCGTATTGATGAGGAAGTCCGCAACATCATCGATACCTGTTATGAGAAAGCCACGCAGATTCTGGTCGATAACCGGGACAAGCTCGACCTCATGGCCGAAGCGTTAATGAAGTATGAAACCATCGACCGCCATCAGATTGATGACATCATGGAAGGCCGTCCGCCGCGTCCGCCGAAAGGTTGGGATGACAGTGGGTCTGCTGGCGGCGTCAAGGCTGACGAGTCGGCGCCGGCTGCGGGAAGCAAGCCTGCTGATGATGGTCAGAGGCCGGATGTTGGCCGACCCGCTGGAGAGCATTAAGGCTCCAGGCTTTGGATAACCCGAGCTGACACCTGCGCCGCCCTGATTACGGGCGGCGTTTGTTTTTGCCAAGCGCGGTTTCTCTGGCTCAGCAGGTACGCCTGCCCGGAAAGGTTAGCTATGGAAATCAAATTTGCCGGACGAACCCTGAATATGCTCCGTTGCCATGTGATGGGCGTCCTTAATGTAACGCCGGATTCGTTCTCTGATGGTGGTCGGTACAACCAGTTGGATGCAGCGCTTTTTAGGGCTCGCCAAATGGTCGTAGATGGCGCCGCGTTTATTGATGTTGGCGGAGAATCCACCCGCCCGGGTGCGGCCAAAGTATCGGTGCAGGAAGAGCTGGATCGTGTTTGCCCGGTGGTAGAGGCGCTTGCACGTGAGCTGGATGTGATTGTTTCCGTAGATACCAGCACGCCGGAAGTGATGTCTCAGGCGACTGAGCTCGGCGTAGGGCTGATTAACGATGTGAGAGCGCTGCAGAGGGATGGTGCTCTAGCCGCTGTGGCGCGTGCGGGAATACCTGTATGCATCATGCACATTCAGGGTGAGCCGGAAACCATGCAGGAGCAACCCGAATATCGGAATGTGCTGCGCGAGGTCAGCGAGTTTCTGACCGGGCGCATTCGCGCCGCGGAGAAGGCAGGAATAAAGGCGCACGATATCATTCTGGACCCGGGATTCGGATTCGGGAAAAATCTTGAGCATAATCTGCGTTTGCTTGCTTCGCTGGAGCAGTTGCAGGCTTTGGGACATCCGCTGTTGGTCGGTATGTCCAGAAAATCCATGCTCGGCCACATCACGGGTCGGGAAGTTGATGAAAGGTTGCCCGCGAGCCTTGCGGCCGCGACAATATCGGCCATGAAGGGTGCAAGCATTATTCGCGTGCATGATGTCAGGGAAACCGTAGATGCCGTCAAGGTTGCGACGGCTGTAAAGGAGACAGTTTGATGGCCGGAAGAAAGTATTTTGGCACGGATGGAATACGCGGCAGGGTGGGTGAGTCCCCGATTACGCCGGAATTCATGTTGCACCTGGGGTGGGCTGCCGGTCAGGCTTTTAAAAGGGCTGGTCAGCGTAACAGCGTGCTGATTGGCAAGGACACCCGGCTGTCGGGTTACATGTTTGAATCCGCTCTTGAGGCCGGGTTGTCGGCGGCTGGGGTGGATGTGAAGCTGTTGGGCCCCATGCCAACTCCAGCCATCGCCTACCTGACGCGCACCTTCCGTGCCTCCGCAGGCATCGTTATCAGTGCGTCTCACAACCCGCATCATGATAACGGCATCAAGTTTTTCTCTGCCGATGGCACCAAGCTTGACGATGCCCTGGAAGCAGAAATCGAGCGTTGGCTGGATAAGCCGATCGAGGTTTGTGGCCCAGGGGAATTGGGTAAGGCATCGCGGGTGGAGGATGCTCCCGGGCGCTACGTAGAGTTCTGCAAGAGCACCGTACCGAACGAGTTCACCCTGGATCACTTGAAGATCGTTCTCGATTGCGCCCATGGTGCGACATATCACGTTGCGCCGAAAGTGTTCCGTGAGCTTGGCGCTAATGTTTCCGTCATTGGCGCGGAGCCGAACGGACTTAACATCAACCTGGATGTTGGCTCCACTCATCTGGGCGCGCTCAAGAGGGCTGTTATCGACAAGGGTGCGGATCTGGGGGTTGCCTTTGACGGCGATGGTGACCGGGTATTGATGGTTGATCGTGACGGCTCTGAAGTTGACGGTGACGAGCTGCTGTATGTGATTGCATCCCAGCGGTTTGCCGAAGATCGCCTCAAAGGCGGCGTGGTCGGTACGCTGATGACCAACCTTGGTGTTGAGCTGGCGCTCACGGAAATGGGTATCTCGTTCGAGCGCGCCAATGTGGGCGATCGCTATGTGATGGAACGGCTATTGGCGAATAACTGGGTGCTCGGTGGTGAGGGTTCGGGGCACATGGTCATCCGCGACTGCACCAGTACCGGCGATGGTATTGTGTCTGCACTTCAGGTGCTGCTGTCTATCAGCAAGTCTGGCAAAACCCTTGCCGAGTTACGTCAGGGCATGAGCAAACTGCCCCAGACCATGATCAATGTGCGCGTTGCCAAGCGCTTTGACCCGTTCAGTCGCGCCGACATTGTTGCGGCGGTCAAAAAGGCTGAGTCAGAACTTGGCAGCTCGGGCAGGATCCTGTTGCGTGCATCAGGAACGGAGGCGTTGATTCGCGTCATGGCGGAGGGGCAGCAGGCTGACGATATTCGTCGTGTTGCTGAAAATCTCGCGCGAATCGTGGAAAACTCAACGCCCTGATTTTGTTGGTTTCAGGCGGTTGTCTGTTCTTGGGGACTGCTGTATAGTGCGCCCTCCCTCACATTCGGGAACTGTTATGCGTCGCAAGATTGTAGCCGGAAACTGGAAGATGAACGGGTCGAAAGACCTCTCGGAAAAACTGGTGGGCTATGTCCGGTCTGAAGCCGGATCTCTTGATAACGACGTGGAGGTTGTTATTATTCCTCCCGTAATTTATATCAAGGATGTGTTGGAGCAGGCCCGGAACGTTGTATCAGTTGGTGTTCAGAATGTGGGGCAGTGGCAGTCGGGCGCTTATACCGGGGAAGTTTCCGCGGAAATGGCCAAAGATGCAGGTTGTCGCTACGCACTTGTTGGTCACTCCGAGCGCCGTCAGCTCTTTGGTGAAACCGACGAGCAGGTCGCTGAAAAAGTGGCGCTTGTTGTGTCCAGTGGTTTAACCGCCATCGTTTGTGTTGGCGAAACGCTGGAAGAGCGGGAAGCCGGGCAGGCTGAGGCAGTCGTTGCTGGCCAGGTGCGCACGGGTTTGTCGTCAGTGGCGTTGGGTGAATGGCACAATATCGTAGTTGCCTATGAGCCGGTTTGGGCAATTGGTACCGGTAAAACGGCAACCTCTGATGACGCTCAGGCTATGCATGCAGCTATACGGGATGTGCTGAAAGGCATGGGTGCCCCCGCCGAAGAGATTTCACTGCTTTACGGCGGCAGTGTAAAAGCAGATAATGCAGCGGCTCTTTTTTCAGAGCCGGATGTAGATGGCGGTTTAATTGGCGGCGCATCATTGGTCGCAAAAGAATTTATGAGTATTTGCCGGTCTCTACCGGCGGGTGCCTAAAGTTAAAGGTTCGCGAGATTCGATATGGATTGGATGGAAACACTGGTAGTCGTTGTGCACGTGGTGATCGCGGTGGCGCTGGTGGGTCTGGTGCTGATCCAGCAGGGCAAGGGTGCGGATGCAGGTGCGGCCTTCGGTGGTGGTGCTTCCCAAACTGTATTCGGTAGTCAGGGTAGCGGCAGTTTTCTGACCCGCATGACTACCTTGCTCGCAATCGTATTTTTCGTGACGAGTTTTTCGCTGGCAGTATTCGCCAAACAGCGTGCAGAAGTGGCAGGTGAGGCAGGCATTCCGGTTGTAGAGGAATCCCGCCAGGCTCCTTCCGAGGGCGCTGCAGGTAATGGTGATGCTGCGAAGAGCGAAGCCGGGAGCGGGGAGACTGATCTCCCCGAGCTCGAGTAAGAGTGTTGCCCAAGTGGTGGAACTGGTAGACACGCTATCTTGAGGGGGTAGTGGCGAAAGCCGTGCCGGTTCGAGTCCGGCCTTGGGCACCAATTAAGAAGAAAAACGGCTTGGGTCTTCCAGGCCGTTTTTTTGAGCAGTCCTTGACCACTTCGTTCGGCGTCTCTATACTCCGGCGGAGATTGGAGCCAGACATCTTTTGTTGTCGGGTTTCTGGCAGGCCAGGTGTCTGTCAGCAGGAAGCGGTTTACCGGTTTGCTTTCTGCGAGTTCTTGCAACAAAAGGCCCCAGTTATCGGGGCTTTTTGATTAAGGGGCCTGGCGCAACGGGCCCTGGTGCGTAAAAAGGGCTGATTAACAGCCCTTTTTTTGTTTTTGGGGCCGGTAAATTTTAAAACGGAGACCGCCTAACTTGTCAGGCAAGCTTAAACAACTGGAAGACATCCTTCGGCCTGTGGTGGAGGGCTTGGGTTATGAGTTCTGGGGCATCGAGTATCGCTCCAAGGGCTATCAATCCATGCTTCGGGTCTTTATAGACGATGCCGAAAAAGGCATTGGCATCGACGACTGCGAGAAAGTCAGTCGTCAGATCAGTGGCGTGATGGATGTGGAAGATCCCATCCAGACCGAGTACACGCTGGAGGTTTCGTCCCCGGGGATGGATCGCCCCTTGTTCCGGCCTGAGCAGTATCAGGCATTTGTGGGGCACCAGGTACAAATTCGCTTGCGCATGGCGTTTGAAGGCCGGCGCAATTTTCAAGGGCTTATTAAAGGTGTGGAGGGCGATGATATTGTCGTGGTCGTTGATGATCACGAGTATCTGTTGCCTTTTGACAGCATCGAAAAAGCCCAGATTATTCCGGTATTCGAGTGAGCTATTTGAAAAACTCAGTAGATGCACAGTTTATTTTCAGAGCAGGGCAATCCAATGAGTAAAGAGATCTTGCTGGTGGTTGAGGCCGTCTCGAACGAAAAAGGCGTCGAGAAGGATGTGATTTTCGAGGCAATCGAGCTTGCACTCGCCACCGCTGCCAAAAAACGTTACGAAGACGAAGAGTCGGATGTGCGCGTGTCAATCGATCGTCGTACGGGTGAGTACGATACCTTCCGCCGTTGGCTGGTCGTTGATAACGATGCTGTTCCTGCGCTGGGTACGGAGCTGACGCTTCAGGAAGCTGAAGAAATTGATCCTGCGCTGAAGCCGGGTGACACTTATGAAGAGAAAGCAGAGTCTGTTGCTTTCGGTCGTATCGGTGCCCAGGCTGCGAAGCAGATCATTTTCCAGAAAGTTCGTGAGGCTGAGCGCAGCAAAATTGTAGACAGTTATCGTGATCGTGTTGGTGAGCTGGTTTCGGGTACCGTGAAGAAGGTTACCCGCGATAACGTCATCGTCGATCTTGGCGCTAACGCTGAAGCTTTGCTGCCCAGAGAGCACCTGATCCCGCGCGAAACATTCCGCATGGGTGACCGGGTACGCTCATTGTTGCTCGAAATTCGCACGGATCATCGCGGCCCTCAGTTGATTCTGAGCCGATCTGCACCACAGATGCTGATTGAGTTGTTTCGCATTGAAGTGCCTGAGATTGCAGAAGAGCTGATTGAAATCCGCGGCGCAGCCCGGGATCCCGGCTCACGCGCAAAGATTGCGGTGAAAACCAACGACCGCCGTATTGATCCCGTTGGTGCTTGTGTAGGCATGCGTGGTTCTCGCGTTCAGGCTGTTTCCAACGAGCTGGGCGGCGAGCGCGTCGACATCGTACTCTGGGACGACAACCCCGCACAGCTGGTTATTAACGCCATGTCGCCGGCAGAAGTCGCCTCTATTGTGATGGATGAAGATCGCCACACCATGGAAGTAGCCGTTGCAGCAGATAATCTGGCGCAGGCTATCGGTCGCAATGGGCAGAACGTGCGCCTGGCTACCGAGCTTACGGGCTGGACTCTGAACGTGATGACCGAAGAAGAGGCCGGAGAGCGCCAGGAGCAGGAATACAACACTCTGGTTGAGCACTTTACTGCCCATCTCGACATTGACGAAGAGTTTGCAGGTGTGCTGATCGACGAAGGCTTTACTTCTATTGAGGAAGTCGCCTACGTGCCCATGGAAGAGATGTTGGCGATTGAAGGTTTTGACGAAGAAACCGTCACTGAACTACGCCGCCGTGCCAAGGATGTCCTGTTGAATCAGGCCCTGGCCAGCGAAGAAGCCCTCGACGGCGCAGAACCGGCGGAAGATCTTCTGAGTATGGACGGAATGGACCGAGGCCTGGCGTTCAAGCTTGCCGGCATGGGTGTACGTACCATGGAAGATCTGGCGGAGCAGTCAGTTGACGACTTGCTCGATATCGAAGGTATGGATGAAGAGCGTGCAGGACAGCTGATTATGACCGCACGCGCCCCCTGGTTTGAAGACCAGGCTTAATTCGGGAGGAGACCAGTATGGCTGAAGTAACGGTAAAACAACTGGCCGATGATGTAGGCGCTCCCGTGGATCGTTTGCTGAAGCAGATCGTGGAAGCCGGCCTCAAGGCCCGCTCGGAAAGCGACGCTGTGTCCAGCGATGAGAAGCAGCAGTTGCTGGCCTATCTGAGAAAGACCCACGGTGAAGCAGGCGCTGAGCCGAACAAGATTACTCTGAAGCGCAAGACTACAACTACGCTCAAGGCCGGCAAGGCCAAGACCGTCAATGTGGAAGTGCGCAAGCGGCGCACTTACATAAAGCGCGCAGAGCTTACGCCTGAGCCGGAAGCAGAGACGCCGGAAGTGCCGCAGGAAGAGCAAAAGATCGAACAGCCGCAGGCAGAATCTGTTGTTAATGTAGCGGCTGATCAGGTGCCTCAGGCAGGAGCGGACGCTCCGGTCGAAGCTCCGAAAGAAGAAACACCGGTTGCTGAAGACAAGGCAACGGCCGAGAAGGCTGAGCCGAAAAAAGCAGCCGAACCCGAGCCGGTTCCCGCTCCGGAAGATATGCCGATTCCGCCACCAGCAGATGGCGAAGGCAAGGATCGGAAGCCGAAGAAAAAGAAAGAAAAAGTTCGTGAACGTGGCGACGAAACCGAAGAAGGCAAGCCCAAGAAGAAGCAGGCTGGTCATCGTGGTCCACGTAACCGCCCTGCGGACGCACCCGTGGTGATTTCTGAAGACGATGATGACACCACATTGCGCAAGCCATTGCGTGCGAAAAAGAAACCCAAAGAGAAGCGTCATGGCTTCGAGAGGCCGACCAAACCAATGGTCAGAGAAGTAGAAGTTCCCGAAATCATTACCGTTGGCGATCTTGCCCAGCGGATGGCCGTCAAATCCGGTGATGTCATCAAAACATTGATGGGCATGGGCGTGATGGCAACCATTAATCAGCCGTTGGATCAGGCGACGTCGACTCTGGTTGTTGAAGAGCTGGGCCACAAGGCCAAGCCTATCAGTGACGATGCCTTTGAAGAGGGTGTGCTGAGCGAGTTCAGTGTCGAAGGCAAGGAAAAGGCCAAGCGCGCTCCTGTTGTGAGTGTGATGGGCCATGTTGACCACGGTAAGACATCACTGCTGGACTACATTCGACGCACCAAGGTTGCCTCCGGTGAATCCGGTGGCATTACCCAGCACATTGGCGCTTACCATGTTGAAACGGATCACGGCATGATCTCGTTTCTCGATACGCCGGGCCACGCGGCTTTCACCGCGATGCGTGCCCGTGGTGCCCAGTGCACGGATATCGTTATCCTGGTAGTAGCGTCAGACGACGGCGTTATGCCGCAAACCAAAGAAGCGGTTCAACATGCACGCTCGGCTGGTGTGCCTATCGTTGTCGCCATCACCAAGATGGACAAGGAGCAGGCAGATCCCGATCGCGTGAAGAACGAGTTGGCAGCGATTGACGTTATCCCTGAAGACTGGGGTGGCGATGTCCAGTTTGTGCCGATCTCCGCTCACTCAGGTGATGGCGTCGACAACTTGCTGGAAGCCGTATTGCTGCAGGCCGAAATCCTTGAGCTTCAGGCCTCTCCCGATGCGCCAGCACAAGGCGTTGTGGTTGAGTCCAGCCTTGAGCGTGGCCGTGGTTCTGTTGCCACCGTATTGGTTCAGAACGGTACACTGCGCCAGGGCGATATGGTTGTTGCGGGATCCTACTTCGGTAAGGTTCGTGCAATGACGGATGAAGCTGGCAAACAGGTGAAAGAAGCCGGCCCGTCGATTCCGGTCGAGATTCTGGGCCTGAACGGCACGCCAAACGCCGGTGACGAGTTCTTTGCCGTAGCGGATGAGCGCAAGGCCAAAGAGCTGGCAGAATTCCGTCATATTCGTGAGCGTGAGCAGCGTTTACAGCGAGCGCAAGCGGCCAAGCTTGAGAACCTGTTCGAGAACATGGGCAAAGATGATGTTAAAACCCTCAATGTTGTTCTCAAAACGGATGTTCGTGGCTCTCTGGAGGCGATCACCAAGTCGCTGCAGGACCTGGGTAACGACGAAGTTCAAGTGAAAATCGTATCGTCTGGCGTCGGCGGTATTGCCGAAACGGACGTAAGCCTTGCAATGGCCACCAACGCCGTTATTTTCGGCTTCAATGTGCGTGCAGATACGGCCTCCAAGCGCCTTGTGGAGCAGGAAGGCCTGGATCTGCGTTACTACAGCATCATCTACAACCTGCTGGACGATGTGAAAGCCGCGTTGACGGGCATGCTGGCACCGGAATTCCGCGAGGACATCATAGGCATTGCCGACGTTCGCGACGTGTTCCGTTCACCGAAGTTCGGCCAGGTTGCTGGCTGTATGGTGACGGAGGGCAACGTATACCGGAACAAGCCGATCCGTGTACTGCGCGACAACGTGGTTATCTTTGAAGGCGAGCTGGAATCCCTGCGCCGCTTCAAGGATGACGTACCTGAAGTCCGCAATGGCATGGAATGTGGTATCGGTGTAAAAGGCTACGACGTGAAGGTCGGTGACCAGATCGAAGTCTTCGACCGTATCAGAGTCGAGCGTAAACTCGAATCTACGGGGGCCTGATGCCTAGAGAGTTCAGTCGTATTGATCGCATTGGCGATCAGATGCAGCGTGAGCTTGCCCAGCTGATTCAGCGTGAGGTCAAGGATCCGCGGTTAGGCATGGTAACGGTCAACGCAGTCAAGGTCAGTCGTGACCTTGGCTACGCCGATATCTATGTCTCCCTGTTGACCACCGAAGAGCTCACCGCTGAGTCTCCCGAGGTCAAGGATTCGATTTCGGTGCTGAACAGGGCGGCGGGGTTCCTTCGCGGCCAAGTCGGAAGAGCCATGAAATTGCGGGTGATACCGCAACTTCGATTTCACTTTGACGCGCTTCAGGGATACAGCCGCCGAATGGACAGTCTGATCCGGGAAGCGGTTGGTGATAAAACACCCGTTGAACGGAACGATGACAGCCGGGGTGAAAATCAGAGCGAAAACCAGAGTGAAAACCAGAGCGACAATCAGAGCAATCCGGAGTCAAACCCTTGAGTCGCAGACGTAAGGGCCGTGATGTCAGTGGTATTCTGGTAATTGACAAGCCGCTGGGTATTACCTCAAACGGTATTCTGCAAGAGGTGAAACGCCTGTATGGTGCCGCCAAGGCTGGCCACACTGGTGCTCTGGACCCTCTGGCAACAGGGGTTCTGCCCCTTTGCTTTGGTGAGGCGACAAAGTTTTCGCAGATGATGCTGGACAGCGACAAGGCCTATATCGCCACCGCACGGCTTGGCGAGCGCACCGAAACGGGTGATAGCGAAGGCGCTGTAGTCGCAACAAAGCCGGTATCAAAAGACTTGTCACCGGAAATGCTTGAGCCGGTGCTCGAACAGTTTCGGGGCGATATCCAGCAAGTTCCCTCCATGTATTCCGCGCTCAAGCACAATGGACGTCCGCTTTACGAATACGCCCGTGAGGGCATCGAAGTGGAGCGTCCTGCGCGCCCGGTAACCATTTATGAGCTCCGCCTGTTGGATGTGCGCGAGAACGAAATGGATATCGCGGTGAAATGCACCAAAGGTACGTATATTCGCTCACTCGTTGAAGATATCGGCGAGGTTCTGGGTTGCGGAGCGCACGTGATTGCACTGAGGCGCACGCTGGCGGCCGGGTTCACTCTTGCTGATGTCCATGCGGTGCCTGATCTTGAGGCGATGCGTGAGCGTGGTGAAAGCCTCGATGGTCTGCTTGTTGCTCCTGATGCGGCGCTTTCCATGTTCCCGGAGCACCGCCTGTCAGGGCAGCCTTTGGTGTCGATATTGAATGGACAACCGGTTAGAATACCGGGCCGGGCTTACGACGGCTTCGTGCGCATTTATGGCAACGAAGGCTTTGTAGGGCTGGCAGAAGCATTGCCGGATGGCGAGGAAACCGAACTGGTACCCCGTCGTCTGGTAAGTAGCAGCGGCAAACGATAGTTAGACCGCTGTTTTAGCCGGGCTGTAGAGATGCGCGGTTCGGCCGGATTTGACAGCATCGCAACCATGAGGTGAGTTATGGCACTTTCTGCCAATGAGAAAGCACAGATCGTTAATGATTATCAGCAAGCTGATGGCGATACAGGTTCCCCGGAAGTGCAGGTTGCACTGCTGAGCGCCAACATCAACAAGCTGCAGGACCACTTCAAGATCAACAAGCAGGATCACCATTCCCGCCGTGGTCTGATCCGGATGGTAAACCAGCGTCGTAAGCTGCTGGACTACCTCCGTCGGAAGAATGCTGACCGTTACCTGGAGCTGATCAAGCGCCTGGGACTGCGTCGCTAAATCCGGTCTTACGACCTGAAGGCCGCCCCGGTTTGTTCCGGTGCGGCCACCAGCCGGCGGGCTCCTCACGGGCCTGCCGGCTGTGCTTTACATCACCGCATTGAGTATTTTAGTGAATCTGGGGTTTCCTGTCGCATTGGAAAGCTGAAATTGATAGCAGGTTGTTGAAAGCCCGGGCGGTGCGCAAATAAAGCGTACCAGTTGCCTGGCCGGGGTTTTGCAACAGCCTGTTAGCTTTCAGGCAGAGTGCTTTCAGAGTCACATTTCAATCATTCTGAACAGATAACGCAGGAGTTCGTTGTGGATCTGCAACCGCGTAAGAAAACATTTGAACTGGGCGGCGAAACCGTCACTCTGGAAACGGGCCGTATTGCCCGTCAGGCTACAGGTTCCGTTCTTGTCACCATGGGTGATATTTCGGTTCTGGGTACTGTCGTTGGTGCCAAAGAAGCCAAGCCGGGTCAGCCGTTCTTCCCGCTGACCGTTAACTACTTCGAAAAAACCTATGCCGTGGGCAAAATCCCCGGTGGTTTCTTCAAGCGTGAAGGTCGTCCTTCCGAGAAAGAGACCCTGACATCCCGTTTGATCGACCGTCCGATTCGTCCGCTGTTCCCGAACGGCTACATGAACGAGACACAGGTTATCTGTACGGTTATGTCGTCCAGCAAACAGCAGGATCCGGATATCGCCGCCATGTTGGCCGCTTCGGCAGCCTTGGCAATCTCCGGTATTCCTTTCGCCGGCCCCATCGGTGCTAGCCGTGTTGGTTACACCAACGAAAGGGGTTACTTCCTGAACCCGAGCTTTGAAGACCTGAAAACCTCCCTGCTGGACATGGTGGTTGCGGGTACTGAAGACGCGGTTCTGATGGTTGAATCCGAAGCTAAAGGCCTGAGCGAAGATCAGATGCTGGGTGGCGTTCTGTTCGCGCACCAGGAAATGCAGACGGCTGTTGCCGCTATCAAAGAGTTCGCTGCTGAAAATGGCAAGCCCCGTTGGGATTGGCAGCCAGCTGCTGAAAACACCGAGCTACTGGGTGCGATCAGGTCTGAGTTTGCGGGCGCTATCGAAGAAGCCTATGGCATTCACGACAAGATGGCCCGCTACGCGCGTCTTGGCGAAATCAAAGCTGCAGCGGTTGAGAAGCTTGCAGGCGAAGAGGAAGGCCAGCCTTCCGCAGACGAAGTCAAAAAGAACTTCGGAAAAGTCGAGAAGACCGTTGTTCGCCAGCAGGTAATTGATGGCAAGCCGCGTATCGATGGCCGGGATAACAAGACGGTTCGTCCGATCGAAATCGAAGTGGGCATTCTGCCAAGCGTTCACGGTTCGGCACTGTTTACCCGTGGTGAAACCCAGGCAATCGTTACCACGACTCTGGGCACTTCCCGCGATGTGCAGACAATCGACGCACTGGAAGGTGAGCGCAAGGATCCGTTCCTGTTCCATTACAACTTCCCTCCGTACTCCGTAGGCGAAGCTGGCCGTGTTGGTACTCCTGGTCGTCGTGAAGTTGGTCACGGTCGTCTGGCCAAGCGCGGTGTGATGGCGGTTATGCCGACATTGGAAGAGTTCCCGTATGCCATTCGTGCGGTCTCCGAGATTACTGAATCCAACGGCTCCAGCTCCATGGCGTCTGTTTGTGGTTCAAGTCTGGCGCTGATGGATGCCGGTGTTCCGCTCAAGGCGGCAGTAGCGGGTATTGCCATGGGGCTGGTCAAGGAAGGCGACAAGTTTGCCATCCTGACCGACATTCTGGGTGATGAGGATCACCTGGGTGATATGGACTTCAAGGTTGCCGGTACCAAAGACGGCATTACTGCTCTGCAGATGGACATCAAGATCCAGGGTATTACTGACGAGATCATGGAACTTGCTCTTGAGCAGGCCTATGCAGCGCGTCAGCACATTCTGGTTGAGATGAACAAGGTTATCTCCGAGTCGCGTACAGAGCTTTCTCCGCGCGCTCCGAGCATCACCACTATCAAGATCAACCCGGAGAAGATCCGTGACGTTATCGGTAAGGGCGGTTCCATGATCCGTTCTATCTGTGACGAGACCGGTGCTTCCATTGATCTGGATGACGACGGCAACGTGAAGATCTACGCAGATAACATGGAAGCGGCCCAGGCGGCGGTTAACCGGGTTAAGGAAATCACTGCTGAGATTGAGGTTGGCGCTATCTACAAGGGCCGCGTTGAGCGCATTGTGGACTTTGGTGCCTTTGTTAACATCCTGCCTGGCAAGGATGGTCTGGTGCACATTTCCCAGATCTCTGATCGCCGGATTGAGAACGTGACTGACGAGCTTAGCGAAGGTCAGGAAGTTCTGGTCAAGGTTCTGGATGTGGACAACCGTGGTCGTGTGAAGCTGTCCATGAAGGAAGTGAAAGAAGGCGAGCAGCCGACTGACTTTTCTGACTGATAGCTAGCAGCTACTAAAAACCCGCCTTTCTTCTGGATTGGCGGGTTTTTTTGTTTACTGGTCTCTAGCTCGGAGATGGCAGGTATTGGGTGGGGCTTTTCAAAACACGCTGTAAATACGTCCTTGTACGCTTGGCTCCGCCATCCATGGCTCCGCACAGTTTTGAAAAGCCCCACCCAATACCTGCTGCCTGCGAAATCAGTTATCCCTTAAAAACTCCAGTACCGAATTCTTATAGGCGGGAATGATAAACGTCGCGGCATGGGGCGTATCCGTTTGCAGGAATTGCTTTGGCTCACCGGCGGCCTCGTAAAGCGCCTGACCGTGGTGGAAGGGGATGATGCCGTCGCGGATGCTGTGAATGATCATGACAGGTACCGGACTTATGTTGGCTATACGGTCGATGCCTTCGTACTGGTCCGGGATGGTCCAGCTCAGGGGGGCCTGGAGTGGCCAGGTGAGCCAGAAGCTTGAGAGCTTCTCTCTGGCTATGCCGCGAAAACCAGAGAAGGTGCCGTCGAGGATGACGCCGTTGAGTTCTGGGGTTTCGTTCCGTTGTACCCACTCGCTGGCGAGAGTTAGCCCAAGGGCGCCGCCCAGACTTTGGCCGAGGAGGAAGATCGGGGTGTTGTCGACGTCAGGTTGGCTCGCCAGCCAGCGCAGGCCGGTTTCGGAGTCGTGAAGGGCGCCTTCTATGTCGGGTGCGCCGGTGGACTTGCCGTAGCCGCGGTAGTCGATGGTGAAGACGTTGTAGCCTTCAGCGGGCAGCCAGGCAATGTTGAGCAGATGGCTGCTGATGTTCTGGGCGTTGCCGTGGAGGAAGTAAACAGTGCCTTTTGGCTGGCCTTGGGCGGGCAGCCACCAGCCGTGGAGGGTTTCGCCGTCGGCGGTGTCGAGATAGACGTTTTCGTGGGACAGGTTAAGCCGGTCTGGCGTTATGTAGGTGGTTCTGTCCGGGAAGAAGAACAGGCTGCTGCAACCGCTTTGTAATAACGCTGCGGCTGAGACGAGCAGGACCAGCAAGGGTGCCTTTATGCTGGATGTTTTCAGAAGTAAGCGTGTAGTCCGGCTTGCCATGTGCTCTGGTACCTATCGTAGTGATCTTCCCGGGTGAATTCGGCGAACAGGCTGAATTCGCGGCCGATGTGCCAGTTGCCTTTGGCGTATACCTGATCTTGCCGGTGCTGGCTGCTGACGATCCAGGCTTTGGTTTTGGCGCCGGCTGCCAGGCTGAAGCGGTTGTTCTGGTGCAGCAGGCCAATGTCGGCGCCGGGCGCTGCATCGTAGCCACGACGCAGGTCGTCGTCGATTTCCAGATCTGCCGTCGCAATGGCGAAGGCCTGGGTTTGTTGGCCCAGCCTCCAGCTTCCGCCTGCGCCACCTTCCAGGTAGGGTGCCAGAACTCTTTTGTTGCCGGTGTCGGTGCGACGCCCACCAAAGCCTACTTGCCACGATAAGGGCGAGAAAAACGCGTTTCTGGGGCTCAGGGAGCGGATTTCCACACCGGTGAGTTGCTCCACTTGCAGTTCGTCGTTGTCAGTGTAGTAGCGGGCATCCAGGCGGAGAAACTGCAGTTGGGCTCCGCTGCGATAGCCGGCGGGTGGGTCGAGAATATCGTGGTATGCGGGCCGGAATGTCAGTTGGGTAAACTCGCGATGGGCCAGTTGTCCTGCGCCCAGGCTCACGCGAAACGTATCATGACCCTGGTCGTCACGAACCTTTGGCTCTTCGGGTTCTTCAAGTGCTGCAGCACCATCTATTTTGCTGCGCTCACGCAGCAGGCTGTGAGACAGCGGTGCCGCGAATTCCCTTGGCCAGCTGTCAGCTTCGCTCTGGTAGCGAACGTAGTCGTAGGTGGCGTCCAGCAGGTGGGCACGTTCGCGGGGCGGAAGAGCAAGTACCTCGCCGCTGTCTGGCTCCACATATCCATTCGCCATCGCGGCTGCAAGTGTCTGATGGGGTTGGGGCAGTGCAGACAGGCTATGGGACACAGAGGTGGCTGCCGATGCGCGGTAGTGCACATTCTCGACCAGATCCTTATCGACTACCCAACGAACCGTGTCCGACGGTATGGCATGGGTGCTTACCTCACCCAGAAGGTTGGTGCCAGGACGGGCAACATCGATAAGTGCAAGCAGGCGATAGGCGCAGTTTTCATCGAAAAAATAGTAGTCAAAATTGCGATCCCGGATTTCCCAGGCGTGAGCCAGCATGAAGTCCACTTCCTGCTGGTTCAGGTTCAGTTTGTATTCCCACAGATCCCGGTGCTCGATATCGGAGTAGAGCCGGATTTTTTCGTAGTAGGGTTGCACACTGGTGATGCCCGGATAACCTCCGAAGATCCCCCGGTATGCAAACAACAGTTCGCTGTCGTGGGCGGCCGCGTCAGCTGCGTAGGAAATCGTATTGGCGAGCAGTAAGTTCGTTTGCTCGTCGTCCTGCGGTGGGTCCAGCCTGAGAAAAGTATGACCAAACATGGATGATGGGCTGTTCAGGTACGACGCTGCAAAAACCAGAGTGATGCTTTCGGTGTTAAGGGTATTCATCCACTCTTTGTAATCCGGGCAGTCTGTTGCCTGGGTTGGCAGATCAAGCTGTTCACGAAGCCAGGCATCCCGGGCCGGAAAGCGGCACCGGGCGTGGTCATTGCCATCGCCCGGTTGCTGTATAGCCTTGAGGGTTGCTTCCAGCTCTGCTTTTGGAGAGTTCTTGCCGCCCTCGCTCAGGAAAAATGCGGGATCATCCGCCTGGCTGGTATAGCCGCTGCCAAATCTGTCGGGCTGGTAGTGAATAAGTGTGAGCCATGCCGGGTCGAGATGCAGTGAGCTTTCGGCAGTTTGTGCCTGGGCCTGCAGGGGTAAGCTGGTGATGAGCCAAAGCACAGCTGGCCCAATGCGAAGCGAGTTGCTCATGGGTATGTGCGAGTTCCGGTAGGAGATGATGAAACGGGGCAGTGCGCCATCCTTGGCGCTCGGGCATCCCTGCAGTTCAGCTATCAGGCCGCTACGTATTTGCTCAGCGACTCATGCTTTTCCAGCAGGGCGACAATGGCGTCTACTGCTTCACCGGAAGTGGTGTCGGAACTTGGGAAAACAGCAGCGAAGTTATCCTGCAGAATCTGGCGGAAAGCATCGCGGTCCGTTGCTTCTACACCCAGAAGAACTGCCAGGGTTTCCAGGTTCTCGCCACTACCGCGAGACATGTCACGAGCTACCTTGTCGATGTTGCTGTCCATATACATGGCCATGGACTGAACAGATTCGTTGGTCTGGCAGCCCAGGGTGCCCGTGGTCATGCCGAATGTCTGGTTGCCGAATGTAGCGTTGGTTGTTGCAGCCAGTACGTGGGGAGCAACACCGGATTGTCCTTTCCAGATCATGGCGCCAACGCCGCAGCCCGGTTGAGCAAAAGCCATGGAAGAAGCACCCAGAAGAATTGCACCTGCGATCAGTTTTTTCATTGTCCACTCCTTTGAATATTTTTACAGTCGTCGCAAAATCCACATAGCCAGCTGTCATTGCTGACTGTGCGGCAACGGCTCTGACAGATTTCTTGTGAAAAAAGCACAAAGACCGTTGCCTTGAGTATAGTGCAGATTTGGAAGTGGCAAGTCTATACTTCGGTGACCATTTGATTTTAAGAGATTATTTGGCCTGTTCAGCGGACAGCGGTGTGAATTCCGGGTATAAAAAACCGGAGCAGGCTCCGGTTCAGTGGTATCGCGAGTGCTGGCTCAGCCACCCAGATACGCGTTCTGCACATCCGGGTTCTCGAGCAGATTCTTGCCTGTATCGTGCAGGCGGATTTTTCCGGTTTCTAGCACGTAACCGCGATCAGCGAGGTGCAGCGCCTGATGAGCGTTTTGCTCCACCAGGAATACCGTAATTCCTTCGTCCCGAAGATGGCCAATGATCTCAAAGATCTGTTTGATCACCAGTGGTGCAAGACCCAGTGATGGTTCATCCAGAATAATCATGTTGGGCCGGCTCATGAGTGCCCGCCCTATGGCCAACATCTGCTGCTCGCCCCCGGACATGGTGCCCGCGCGCTGGTGTTCACGTTCTTTCAGGCGAGGGAACAGCTCGTATACGTGAGCCTGGCTTTTCCGAATCTCGGATTTGGTATTGAAGAAGCCGCCCATGTGCAGGTTTTCTTCTACCGTCAGGCCCGAAAATATGCGACGGCCTTCGGGCACTATTGCCAGCCCGGAGCGCATAATCTGCGCGGTGGGCTCATGGGTGATGTCCCGGCCTTCCAGGATGACGCGTCCCGAGCTGGCTTGCGGCATTCCGCACACGGTCATTAGCAGAGTGGTTTTCCCGGCGCCATTGGCACCGATCAGCGAGACAATCTCGCCTTGGTTAACCTCGACTGAAACCCCGTGCAGGGCCTCAATTTTGCCGTAATGGGTGTGGACATCTTCTAGTACAAGCATGCTCATATTCAGGCCTCGCCCAGGTAAGCTTTGATCACGTCGTCGTTCTGGCGGATTTCTTCCGGAGTGCCACTGGCCAGGGGGCGCCCCTGGTTGATGACGTTAATCCGGTCGGAAATATCCATTACCAGGCTCATGTCGTGCTCAATCAGCACCACGGAAACGTTGTAGTCCTCCTTCAGGCTCACGATGAGCTGATTGAGTTCTTTGGTTTCCGCCGGGTTAAGGCCTGCCGCCGGCTCGTCGAGCATCAGCAGTTTCGGCTCTGTGACCATGCAGCGCGCTATTTCAAGCCGTCGCTGCTGGCCGTATGCCAGGTTGCCGGCATCGCGATTAGCGAGGCTCAGAAGGCCGACACGTTCAAGCCAGTAGGCGGCGCGATCCAGCGCTTTCTGTTCCCGTTTCTTGTAGTCGGGGGTGCCCAGAAGCCCGGCAAGCATGTTGGTATTGAGATGACGATGTTGGGCTACGAGCAGGTTCTCTGCGACGGACATTTTAGTGAACAGGCGAACGTGCTGAAAGGTTCTGACCATGCCCAACCGGGAAATCTTGTAATCCGGCGTGCCCTGTACTTCCTTGCCTTCGAAAAGTATCTTTCCGCCGGACGGCTTGTAAAAGCCACTCATGCAGTTGAATACGGTGGTTTTCCCGGCGCCGTTGGGGCCGATGATGGAAACGATTTCCCGTTCCTGAACGTCCAGTGAAACGCCGTCTACTGCCAACAGTCCGCCAAAGCGCATGGACAGATTCTGTACTTCAAGCATTGTCTGTCACTCCTGCTTGTTCAGTGTGATGTGGATGCGGCGCATAGGTAGCAGGCCCTGTGGTCGCCAGACCATCATCAACACCATGGCAGCGCCGAAAATCAGCATGCGGTATTCGGAAAATTCCCGAGCGAGTTCCGGCAGGATGGTTACCGCAATAGCCGCCAATATAACGCCGAGCTGTGATCCCATGCCGCCCAGAACCACAATCGCAAGGATGATGGCGGACTCGAGGAACACAAAAGATTCCGGGCTGATGAAGCCTTGCTTGGAGGCGAACACAGTGCCTGCAAAGCCCGCAAAGAACGCGCCAATGGTGAAAGCGGAGAGTTTGACGGCGGTACGGCTGAGGCCCAGCGAGCGAGCCGCGATTTCATCTTCCCGCAAGGCTTCCCAGGCCCGGCCAACCGGCATGTGCATAAAGCGGCGGATGATCAGGGCCGTAATAACAGCCAGTACCAATGCGATCAGGTACAGGAAAATGACCTTGTGCTCGCCGCTGTAGGCAATACCGAAGGTTTCGTGGAATGACGTGTTGCCTTCTTCCTTTACGCGGCGACCGAACTCCATGCCAAACAGCGTGGGCTCGGGAATGCCCCCGATGCCATTGGGGCCGCCGGTCAGGGTGGTCCAGTTATTAAGCAGGATGCGGATGATCTCGCCAAAGCCCAGGGTGACAATCGCCAGATAGTCCCCCCTGAGGCGTAAAACCGGAAAGCCCAGAGTCATCCCGGTCAGTCCTGCGAGTAACGCACCGATGGGCAAAGCCATCCAGAATGAAATGCCTGTGTATTGCGACAACAGGGCGAAGGTGTAAGCCCCCACCGCGTAGAAGGCAACATACCCAAGATCCAGCAGGCCAGCGAGGCCTACGACCACGTTTAGCCCCAGAGCCAGCATGACATAAATCAGGACCAGAGTGGCAAGATCCACAGAGCCTCGCGACACAACGAACGGCCAGAACAGTGCAAGCACTACGATACCGGTCAGTATCCAGGATTCCAGCTTTGCCCGCTTGGCTTGCTCCATGGGTTCTTTGTCTGCCAACGGGTTGAATTTGGGCAACTTGCCCAGCAAGCCCATGATTGAATCGCGGTAGGCCTGGAAAACAAACACCGCAATTGCCGCCAGAACAATGGCAACGTAGGTTGAGGTCTTGGCTCCCGTGAGGATGATGTTGATGCCTTCGGCTTCCAGGTTAAGCCCAAGGATAGGGATAGAGATTATTAGCGTGACAACCGCGCAGAACAGCGCGTGTCTGAAGTTGTTAGCAGCCATCAGATCTTTTCAACCTCCGGTTTGCCGAGCAGACCCGTGGGTTTGAAGAGCAGAATAAGGATCAGCAAGCCGAACGAGACGACGTCTTTGTATTCACCGCTGAGGTAGCCGGAGGTCATACTTTCAGCCACTCCAAGAATCAGACCACCGAGCATGGCACCGGGAATACTGCCAATGCCGCCGAGCACGGCTGCGGTAAAGGCCTTGAGCCCCGCAATAAAACCGAACAATGGGTCAATCGAGCCGTAGTACATGCCCAGGAGTAGGCCCGCAACCGCCGCCAGTGCGGCACCAATTATGAAGGTGGCTGAGATAATGCGGTTGGTGTCGATGCCCAGCAGGCTGGCCATGCCGAGATCCTGGGAAACTGCCCGGCAGGCGCGGCCTGTGCGGGAGCGGGAAATGAACAGCGAGAGTACCGTCATGCAAATCAATGTGGTCACAAAAATAGTGATCTGCATGTATGACAGCGACATCTCGAACGCGCCATCAGCGCTAAAATTGAACCCACCCTCAATAAGTGCGGGGAAGCCGACGTTGCGGGAGCCCTGGGCAAGATGAACATAGTTCTGCAGGAAGATGGACATACCGATTGCAGAGATCAGGGGGATCAGGCGATGACGGCCACGCACGGGGCGGTAGGCGACGCGTTCCACAGCCCAGCCCATGGAACTGGAAACAAGCATGGCGCACAAAAGCGCAACGACAAGAATAAGTGGAAGCCAGGCAAGGCCAAGAGCTGTAAGGCCGGTAATGGCGATGAGCGCGGTGTAGGCGCCGATCATATAGATTTCACCATGGGCAAAGTTGATCATGCCGATGATGCCGTAAACCATCGTGTAACCGATGGCGATCAGGGCATAGGCGCTCCCGATCGTTAGCCCGTTAATGAGCTGTTGGGAGAAATACAGGAGGTCTTGCATTATTGTTTGACTCCGGAGGCCTGCTCCCTCCCCTGAAACACACCAGACACGGGATAACCGGGTCAGCAATGGGACAGGATCAACAGGAGCCTAGAAAAACACCTTCTCCCGGATCGCGGTGAGAAGGTGTCCTCATGATTACCGTTTATTAACGATTTGGCTTAGTTTACCGGAGTTTTGCTGCCATCTGAATGCCATTCGTACACAACAAATTCAAATGACTTCATGTCGCCGGCTTTGTCGTACTGCACGGTGCCGATTGGTGTTTCAAAGCTGCCGCTGCGCAAGGCTGCAGCAACGTCGAACGGGTCCTTGGATTTCGCAGCTTCGATACCGTCAGCTACCAGTTGCACAGCAGCGTAGGAGGTCAGCACGAACGGGCCTGAGGGGTCTTCACCCTTGGCTTCGAATGCTTGTACCAGGCTCTGGTTTTCAGCTTTTTCGTCGAAGCTTGGTGGCAGGGTTACCAGAAGCCCTTCAGAGGCTTCGCCAGCAATGGTGTTGATGTCTTTGTTACCAACGCCCTCAGGACCCATGAACTTGGCATCCAGGTTTGCCTGGCGCGCCTGGCGCAGAATAAGGCCCAGCTCAGGGTGGTAACCGCCAAAGTAAACGTAGTCGACATCGGCTTGCTTGAGTTTGGTGACCAGGGAGGAGAAGTCCTTGTCGCCGGCAGTAACACCTTCAAACATGGCAATCTCGATGCCTTTGTCTTTCAGGGTGTCACGTACTGCCGTTGCAATACCCTCACCGTACTGCTGCTTGTCGTGAATGACAGCAACGCGCTTGGGGTTCTGGCTGGCGAGGTAGTTGCCGGCAACCGGGCCCTGCATGCTGTCGAGCCCGATGGTGCGGAAGATCAGCTCATAGCCGCGCTCGGTGATCTCGGGGCTGGTTGAGGCAGGCGTGATCATCAGGATGCCTTCGTCCTCATAAATGTCCGAGGCGGGCTGGGTCGAGCTGGAGCAGAGGTGGCCGATCACGTAACGGACGCCGTCGTTAACCAGTCGGTTTGCGACGGTTACAGCTTGCTTGGGGTCGCATACGTCGTCGTATTCTACCGCGACGAGCTTCTCACCCATCACGCCGCCCTTGGCGTTGATCTGCTCAATGGCCATGCGAGCGCCGGAGAACTGCATGTCGCCGTACTGTGCAACGGGGCCGGTCATTGGGCCTGCGATGCCAATTTGAATCTCCGCAGCTGCGTGGCCGGCGCCCATAAGGGCAACGGAAGCACTAACGGCGGTTACGAGTTTTTTCAGTGAAGTTGTCATTGTGTCTGTCCTGTTAGGTTCAGGGTTATTCTTATGTTCTCAGAAAGCTAAACAAACACCACACATCCAGCCTTGTCAAGCTAGCCTGAGCCTTCTTTGATTATTTAACATTCTCCGGCTCAAACTTCTTTGTTGTCAGTATGATCCGGGAATGCCAGTGTGCGGAAGCTTTGGTGGACACGCAACTCTTCCAGGTTGATATTGACCGAAGTGCCGTCTGAGGTTTGCGTGAAAGGATGGGGAGAATCCGCTACTTGCATTCCGGGGAACAAAGACCTCTAATAATTAGTGGTGTAAATAAAGATCGGAAAGCTTCAGCGGAGCAGTAATACAGTGAACAATCATGAGCATGTTCTGGTGGCACTCAGGCGTGTCATCCGGGCAACGGACCTCCACTCCAAGCGCCTTAGCAAAAATGCCGGACTCACCGGCCCGCAACTACTAATCATGAGGACAATTCGGGACCTGGGTGAGGTGACTATAGGTACGATCGCAGACAAGGTCAGCCTCAGCCAGGCCACGGTTACGACGATCCTCGATCGACTTGAGCACCGGCAGTTGGTCTACCGTGTTCGCAGTACGCAGGACAAACGAAAGGTTCATGCGCATCTGACCGAGGGTGGTGCAGACATACTGTCCCGCGCGCCGAACCCTCTGCAGGAGGATTTCATCAAGAAATTCCAAAGCCTTCATGAGTGGGAACAGAACATGATTCTGGCCTCTCTTCAGCGCGTGGCGAACATGATGGATGCTGATGATATAGATGCTTCTCCGGTGCTGGATGTCGGCCCTGTGCTGAAGGACGACGGCTGGAAAGAAAAAGCCTGAGCCTTTTCCTTCCTCCGGTTCAGTGTACCGAGGAGCCCGTTCTGGGCTTGTTACCGAAGCACACTTGAAACACATCGTTGTAATGTCGTGCGAAGTTGACGGTCAGGCCCTCCGTGAGGTAACCCGGTAGTTCTTCGTAATCTCCGCGGTTCGCTTCGGGCAGAATCAGATTGCTGATTTTCTGCCGGCGGGCCGCGATGACTTTCTCGCGTATGCCCCCCACGGGTAGCACCTGGCCGGTGAGTGTCAGCTCCCCGGTCATCGCCGTATTCTGCTGCGGCGCTTCCCGGCGGGCAATAGAAAGCAGCGCGGTTGCCATGGTAACGCCGGCACTGGGGCCGTCTTTGGGCGTTGCGCCCTCCGGAACATGGAGATGCACGAAGGACTTGTCGAAAAACCCGGGGTCGCCTTTGAACCGTTTCAGGTTTGAGCAAACGTAGCTGTAAGCGATTTCAGCAGATTCTTTCATGACGTCGCCAAGCTGGCCGGTCAGTTTGAAGCCACGTTGGCTGGTATGCACGCGTGTGGCCTCCATGCTCAGTGTTGCGCCGCCCATGGCGGTCCAGGCGAGACCGGTAACCACTCCGACACCCTTGAGTGATTTTTCTTTTCGGAATGTTGGCTGCCCGAGGTATTCCTGCAGGTCGGATATGCCAATCTTTACCGGCTCGTTCGGGGCTTCCAGGAGCTTTACGATGCCTTTGCGCATGACTTTGTGCAGCAGTTTTTCCAGATTTCGGACACCGGCTTCGCGGGCATAGCCTTCAATAATCTGCCGGATAGCGGCGTCTGTAATGTTGAACTGTTTCTTCAGAAGCCCCGCCCGCTTCAGCAAACGCGGCAGCAGATGGTGCTTGGCGATGGCCAGCTTTTCCTCACCGATATAGCCAGACAGGCGGATAACGTCCATGCGATCCAGAAGTGGCCTGGGAATAGTATCGAGCTGGTTGGCCGTGCAAATGAAAAGCACTTTGGACAGGTCCATACGGACATCCAGGTAGTGATCCAGGAATTCCTTGTTCTGCTCCGGATCCAGGGTTTCCAGAAGCGCAGAGGCCGGGTCACCCTGATAGGACGCGCCAATCTTGTCGATCTCATCTAGCATGATGACAGGATTGGCTACTTTGGTATCTTTCAGAGCCTGCACAAACTTGCCGGGCATGGCGCCGATATAGGTGCGCCTATGGCCTTTGATCTCAGCCTCATCGCGCATGCCGCCAACGCTGAAACGGAAAAATTTGCGCCCCAGCGCATCCGCCACTGAGTGGCCAATAGAGGTTTTACCGACGCCCGGTGGGCCGACTAGCAGCAGGATTGAGCCGCTGACTTCGCCTTTGAATGATCCCTCTGCCAGGAATTCGATAATCCGGTCTTTCACGTCGAACAAGCCATCGTGGTCCCGGTCGAGGATACGGCGAGCTTCAGCCAGATCAAACTGATCTTCGGAGTGCTGGCCCCAGGGCACATGCGTCAGCCAATCCAGATAATTTCGGGTAACGCCATATTCCGGCGAGCCCTGCTCCAGAATGCGCAGCTTTTGCAGTTCATCGTCGAATCGCGCTCGCACTGCCTCGGGAGGGCTCAGCTCGGCCATTCGGCTTTCAAAGCGTTCGGCATCGGCCGTTTTATCGTCTTTCGACATGCCAAGCTCACGCTGAATCACTTTCAGCTGTTCTTTGAGGAAGAAATCACGCTGGTGTTTTTGCACCTTTTCATTCACTTCTTCGCTGATTTCAGACTGCAAGCGCGCCACTTCCAGCTCTTTGCGCATCAGCAGAAGCACTTTTTCCATGCGCCGAAGCAAGGGCACAGTGTCCAGAACGCCTTGCAACTCCGGGCCGGGCGCGCTGGTCATGGAGGCGCCAAAATCCGTCAACGGGGAGCTGTCTTCCGGGCCAAAACGCGAAAGGTACTGTTTTACTTCCTCGCCATACAGCGGATTGGTGCGAAGAAGCTCTTTGATCGCGCTGATGATTGCCAGAGTGTAGGCTTTGGTTTCGTCCGCATCTTCCTCAGGCTCCTCCGGGTACTCAACTTCTACCAGATACGGCGGCTTGCGGCGTAACCACTGTACAATCCGGAAGCGCTGCAGGCCTTGAGCAATAAACTGTACATTGCCGTCTGAGTTCTGCGCATGATGAACGCGCACAGCGCAACCAACGGTTGCCAGTTCGCTGCTCGCCGGCACGCTTTGGCCGGGCTCATGGTCATCCACAAAGCAAATCCCGAGCATTTTGTGGTCAGTTTCGCTTACGCGTTTGAGCGTCTCTTGCCAGGGGTTCTGCTTGACCACAACCGGCTGTACCTGTGCCGGGAAAAACGGCCGATTTGATACGGGTAGCACATACATCCGCTTTGGCAACGATTGTTGAGACAAAGCCAGCTCTTTACTGCGCTCATTTTTGCCGATGTATTCAGTAACGTCTTCCTCGAACTCTTCCAGTGGGTCTCTGTCGCTGTCGTGATTCATGCCGTGTCTGCTTCCTGGTAGGAGGAGTGGTTCACTACTAACTAGAGCCGAAAGCCACATTTTCAAGCTTGGGTGCTGTAAATGCCCTGGAATGAACCTCTTGAATTCTTACGCCAGGCGCCCCATCTACGCCTTAAACCATAATGAACGTTTCAGGTGTCCGACATGAGCAGTTCTCCCCATATATTTGAAGCCACCATGGAAAACTTCCAACAGGAAGTTATGGATGCCTCTGCCTCCACGCCCGTACTTGTGGATGTATGGGCCGAATGGTGTGCACCCTGCAAACAGCTTATGCCCCTGTTGGAAAAGCTGGTTAATGAGTACAAGGGCGCGTTCCGGCTGGCCAAGGTTAATGCGGATGAGCAGGAGCAGCTCACATCCAGCCTGGGTGTGCGCAGCCTGCCAACCATTATTCTGGTGAAGGATGGCCAGGCGGTTGACGGTTTTAACAGTGCCTTGCCTGAAAGTGAAATCCGCAAGGTGTTGGAAAAGCACATCGAGCTGCCGGAAGAGGCTCCGTACGAGAAAGCCCATCGCATCTGGGAAGAAGGCGATATCGAAGGCGCGATGGAAATTCTTTCGGAAATGAACAGGGAAGATCCGGAGAACCTCAAGGTGCTGATTGACCTTGCCCAGTTGAAAGCTGAATCCGGTGACCTCGAAACCGCTGAACAGGTTCTGGAAAGTCTGCCGCCGGAGGAGAAGCTGCAACAGCAGGCAAAGCAGCTGGCGGCCAGAATAAAGTTCCTGAAGCAGTCGGCGGAGCTGCCACCTGTAAAGGATCTGGAAATGGCCCTGGAGCAGGACCCGAAAGACCCTAACGCTTTGCACCAGTTGGCACTTCACAGCGTGCTGGCGGAAAAAAATGCCGAAGCCATGGAACTGCTGATTCGCCTGATGCAGGTGGACAGCAAATATAAAGACGAGGTGGCCAAAACCACGCTGGTTGAGCTGTTTGAGAAGCTTGGAAATAGCAACCCGGATGTGCGCACCTATCGGCGAAAGCTGTATACGCTGATGCACTGACCGTAGGTCAACCACCACCAAAAACGGGGCGCCTTTCGGAGCCCTGTTTTTGATGGTGTAAGCCCGAGAGCCTTAACCATTGCCTCTCTTCATCTCTTCAAACTCATCTTCAAAAAAGAACTTTTCTTCACCAAAAGCGGGTTCCAGCTCATGCAGCCAGGTAGCTGTCTCGCTGTACTTTGCAAAGAATGGGCGTTGTACCCAATCCGGATTGCGGCCTTGCAAAAAGCGCAGTACAAAAACCTTTTCGCCATTCACTTCGGCTATTCCCTGAACTTCTACCTTGCCCGGGCCTGCGCTCATGCTGGGTCCCCGGGCTGTGCGTGCCAGGCCGCTGACTTTCTTCATGGCTTCGCGATAAATGTTAAAGGCTCCTGCGAGCGGGACTTCGAAGTAGTTCTTGGCGCCGGTGTCGCGCTCCACAAACATGTAGTAGGGAATGATGCCGAGCTGTACTTCTTTCTTCCAAAGCTTGGCCCAGGCATCTGCATCGTCGTTGACGTGTTTGATCAGCGGGCCCTGTGCGCGGATTTCGGCGCCGGTGGCACGGATACGGCGAATGGCCTCCTCGGCGATGTCGGTGGTGATTTCCTGCCAGTGGTTGTAATGGGCCATGATCGCAACGTGCTTGCCGGCGTCCACAAGCTGGGCAAACAGATCGATCAGCTCATCTGCATCCTTGTCGGTCACGAAACGGTAAGGCCAGAAGGTTAAAGCTTTGGTGCCGATGCGGATGGTCTGGATGTGGTCGAACTCTGGCTGCAGCAAAGGTTCAAGGTACTGAGCCAGGCTTTTGGTTTTCATCACCATGGGGTCGCCACCGGTGACCAGAAGGTCGGTTACTTCGGTGTGCTCCTGCAGATACCCGTGCAACTTGTCTGCCTCGGCGCTCGACATCTTCAGATCTTTGTCGCCCACAAACTGCGCCCAGCGGAAACAGAAAGTGCAATAAGAGTGGCAGGTTTGGCCTTGGGCCGGGAAGAACAGCACAGTCTCGCGGTACTTGTGTTGCACGCCGTCGAGCACTTCGCCTTCCAGCTCCGGCATGTTCATTTCCATCTGGCCGGCCGGATGAGGGTTCAATTCATCGCGAATCTCTTTGGCTACGGCCTGAATTTCTTTCTTCTCGGCGCCGTCCCGGTGCATCTGGGCCATGCGTTGAAAGTGCTCGTCGTTGAGCATGCCCTTTTGTGGGAAGACCAGTTGGTAGATGGGGTCGTTAGGCACCTTGTCCCAGTTGATCAACTCGTTGATCACATACTCGTTCACCCGGAAGGGCAGCACGCTGGCGACGACCTTCATCTCAAACAAGGTCTCTGCGGGGAGGTTCTGAATGATCTCGATTTTGTCTAGCTGGCGGTCTGTATAAACCTTGAAGCGTCGTTCCTCGAATTCGGCTGCAGGAATCCGGTTGGGAAAAGTGACGATTGAATTCATGGTTCGCCCTCGGTGGTTAATAGTCTGAAATTGCAGAGGGCAAATAAACGCCGCTCCGGTGGTCAAAAAATGGGCAGAGGAGTATACATAAATTGCTGTTTGGTTTCAGGTCTAATTAAAAATGTGGAGAGTAAATCGATGGTTTTAAGGGTGCAGTTTTTAACTATTTGAAAATCAACATTAATTGCCTTGAATGGTTGTCAGATTTTACCTCGATATCGTTTAGGGCGGTAATGAAAAGAGAGGTTCTGCAGGTACTAAGACGTTGGTCGGAGTCTGGTTGTTTGGAGGTCGAAAAAAAGGCATTATTGCGTAACTAATCGTAATTATCTTTGTGATTTCTCGGAAGGTTTCACGTTTCAGTCGAAATCTTCGGGCAATACGTAGTAAAAATACTACGAAAATCGAGTCTTGATGGGTAGGTCCTGGGGATGTTTGGCCATAATTGGTTCAATCTGTGGGGCAGGGCAGCAAAAGCTGTTCTATGCTTTATGAACATAAATTTTGCCATTGGCCGGTGCATCGCCCGGCAGGTTGCTTAAAGAAAAGAAGCTGTATTACCGCAGCTCATCGATATCGCAAGCGCGGATGCCGGTCCCGGCACCTGCCGCACTTTTTTGATTTGAAGGGGGGAGGTTTGATGTACCAGGATGATGATCCGATTGAAACCGGTGAATGGCTTGATGCGCTCGAGTCACTGATCGAGAATGAAGGTATAGACCGAGTAAAGTACATCCTTGAGCGTCTCTCTGAGCGTGCCAGCCGGGATGGCGCCGAGTTGCCTTACGCAATTACCACGCCCTTTCGCAACAGCATTCCGCTAGTGCAGGAAGCCCGCATGCCGGGTGATCTGTTCATGGAGCGCCGTATTCGTTCTTTGATTCGCTGGAACGCCATGGCAATGGTAGTTCGGGCCAATAAGCGCCCGGGCGATCTGGGTGGTCACATTTCCACATTTTCGTCTGCAGCTACGCTGTACGATGTAGGCTTTAACTACTTCTTCCACGGCGGTGATGAAAAGCGCGAGTCCGATCTTGTGTATTTTCAGGGGCACGCGTCGCCGGGAATTTACGCCCGTTCTTATCTGGAAGGCCGGTTTGACGAGTCGCAACTGGATAAGTACCGCGAAGAAGTCGGCGGCGGTGGTCTGTCTTCTTACCCGCACCCATGGTTGATGCCGGACTACTGGCAGTTCCCCACGGTTTCTATGGGTCTGGGCCCGATTCAGGCTATTTATCAGGCGCACATCATGAAATACCTCGACAGCCGTGAGCTGGTCGAGATGGAAAACCGCAAAGTGTGGTGCTTTATTGGTGATGGCGAAACCGACGAACCTGAAACCCTCGGCTGTATTTCCAAAGCTGGCCGTGAAAATCTGGATAACCTGATTTTCGTCGTGAACTGTAACCTGCAGCGCCTGGACGGTCCGGTGCGCGGCAACGGCAAAATTATCCAGGAGCTGGAAGGCTCTTTCCGTGGCGCTGGCTGGAACGTCATCAAAGTGGTTTGGGGTCGCATGTGGGACCCGCTGTTTGATCAGGATGAAGACGGCACCATGCAACGTGCCATGGACGAAGTGGTCGACGGCGAACTGCAAAGTTTCACCAATGCTGGCCCGGCTGCAACGCGGAAGCAGTTTTTCGGCAAGTACCCGAAGCTGGCGAAGATGGTCGAAAACTGGACCGACGATGACATCAACAAACTGAACCGTGGCGGCCACGACCCCTACAAGGTGTATGCGGCTTATAAGAAAGCGGCAACCGAGGCCAATGGCAAGCCCACGGTTATTCTGGCTCACACTATTAAAGGCTACGGTTTTGGTGCTGCTGGCGAAGCCACCAACACGGCGCACTCGCTGAAAAAGCTGGATACCGAAACCCTGAAATCGTTCCGCGATCGTTTTGCGATTCCGCTGAAAGACGAAGAGCTGGACGACGTGCCTTACTATCGCCCTGCGCCGGACAGCCCCGAACTGGTGTATATGAAGAAACGCCGGCAGGATCTGGGCGGCTTCTACCCCAAGCGTCGTAAAGACAGCCAGCCGCTGCAGATTCCTGAGCTGGACATCTTCAAGCAGGTGCTTGAAGGTTCCAACGGCCGTGAAATCTCTACAACCATGGCATTTGTGCGCATTCTGAGTGCACTGGTAAAAGACAAGCGCGTGGGCAAAAGGGTTGTGCCGATCGTTCCGGATGAAGCCCGCACCTTCGGTATGGAGGGCATGTTCCGCCAACTGGGTATTTATACTTCTGAAGGGCAGAAGTATGTGCCGCAGGATCGCGAACAGATCATGTATTACCGTGAAGACAAAAAGGGCCAGATTCTGCAGGAAGGCATCAACGAAGGTGGTTCAATGGCGGCCTGGATGGCGGCGGCTACATCCTACAGCAACAACAACTTCCCGCTGATTCCGTTCTATGCATTTTACTCCATGTTCGGTTTTCAGCGGGTAGGCGATCTGGCCTGGGCTTCTGGCGACATTCAGGCTCGCGGCTTCCTGATTGGCGGCACCGCAGGGCGTACCACCCTGAATGGTGAGGGCTTGCAGCACCAGGACGGTCACAGTCATATCCTGGCCAACACCATTCCCAACTGCAAATCTTATGACCCGGCCTATGCCTATGAGATGGCGGTGGTGATTCACCATGGCATGAAGGAAATGTATGAAGACAACAAAAACGTCTTCTACTACCTGACCATGGAAAACGAAAACTATGTACAGCCTGCGATGCCGAAAGGGTGTGAAGAAGGCATCATTAAGGGCATGTATAAGTTCAGTTCTGTGGAAGCCAAAGGCAAGGGTAAAACCAAGCTGCGGGTTCAGCTGTTGGGTTCCGGCGCCATCCTGAACGAAGTGAATGCGGCTGCCGAACTACTGAAAGACGATTGGGGTGTTAGCTCCGATGTTTGGAGCATTACCAGCTTTAACGAACTGGCCCGCGATGGCCAGCATGTAGAGCGCTGGAACTTCATGCATCCTGACGATAAAGGTCGTAAGGCTTATGTTACCCAGTGTCTGGAAAACCAGGCCGGCCCGGTGGTGTCGTCTACTGACTACATCAAGCTGCATTCCGAGCAGCTGCGGGGGTACATCCCGAAAACCTTCCTGACCTTGGGTACGGATGGCTTTGGTCGCAGCGACACCCGTGAAAAACTGCGTGATTTCTTTGAGGTTGATCGCTACCACGTGGCTTTGGCGGCGCTTTCCGCTCTGGCTAAAGACGGCGAGATCAAGCAAGAGCAGGTTCTTGAAGCGATGCGCAAGTACGGAATCGATCGCAATAAACCGAACCCGGCGCACCTTTAAGGAGACCGCTATGAGCGAACAGGAAATCAGGGTCCCGGATCTCGGCGGGGCAGACGAAGTTGAGGTTATTGAACTTCTGGTAAGCGCCGGCGATTCGGTTGAAGCAGAAGATCCGATTTTGACCGTTGAAACTGACAAGGCCTCCGTCGAATTGCCATCCCCCGGGGCAGGCAAGATCATCAAGCTCACCGTAAAGGTGGGTGATAAGGTGAAAGAAGGCGATGTAGTTGGCACGATTGAATCCAGCGGTGAGTCCGGTGGTTCTGATGATTCTGCGGGCGAGCCGGAAGCGAAGGCCGAAGAAAAAACAGAGACCGAATCCAGCTCCAAGGGTGGGGCTGAGCCGGACGCGAGCAAACCGGCACCAAAGAAAAAGTCTGGGGGTTCGCGCAAGGAAGTCGTGCTGGTTCCGCCCCTGGACGGCATGGAGGATGTGCCGGTTATCGAAATCAACGTATCGGAAGGCGATACTGTTGAGGCTGATGATGCTCTGGTAACCGTGGAGTCCGACAAGGCGTCTATGGAAATCCCGTCGCCTTTCAGTGGCAAAGTGGTCAAGGTTCTTGTGGCCGAAGGTGACAAGTTGTCCGAGGGCGACAAGCTTCTTGAGCTGACCGTCGCCGAAGACGGCGGTGACGATGATGTTGAAGAGAGCAGCGATCAGGATGATGCACCCGCCGCCTCCGGCCAGGACGCAAAGCCTGAAGCCGAGGCAGATGACAAGGCTACGCCGAAAGAACCGGCAGCGCGGTCTCAGAGTGCGGTCAGTGAGCCACCGGCGCCGGGCGCTGGAGTTCATGCCGGCCCTGCTGTGCGCAAGCTCGCCCGTGAGCTGGGCGCAGATATGGCCCGCATCAAAGGATCTGGCCCGAAAAGCCGGATACTGAAAGACGATGTGCAGAACTACGTGAAGAGCCAGCTGCAACAGGCCCAGCAGGGCAGCGCTGTGGCTACAGGCTCCGGTATTCCGGGCGTTAAGCTGCCGGACTTCAGCCAGTTTGGTGGCATCGAGAAAGAAGCGATGTCACGAATGATGGCGGTTACGGCGGCTAACATGCAGCGTAGCTGGCTTAACGTGCCCCACGTGACCCAGTTTGAGGACGCCGACATCACTGATATGGAGGCATTCCGCAAATCGCAGAAAGCCGCCGGTGAGAAAAAAGGCGTGAAGATGACGCCGTTGCCGTTCCTGCTCAAGGCCTGTGCAACAGCTCTTGCTGAATTGCCGCAGTTCAATGTGTCTCTGGACATGGAGCGCAAAGAGGTGATTCGCAAGCAATACATTCATATTGGTATTGCGGTGGATACACCGAACGGGCTGATGGTTCCGGTGATTCGCGATGTGGACAAGAAGGGCCTTTGGGAGCTGGCAGCAGAAAGTGCTGAGCTTGCCCAGAAAGCCAGGGACAAGAAGCTGAAACCGGCAGAGATGCAAGGTGCCTGCTTTACCATCACAAGTCTGGGTGGTATCGGTGGCACGGCATTTACGCCCATCGTTAATGCTCCGGAAGTGGCGATTCTTGGTGTTTCCAAGGCGGCGATGAAACCGGTGTGGGATGGCAGTGGGTTCCAGCCAAGGTTGTTGCTGCCGCTGTCGTTGTCTTACGATCACCGCGCGGTGAACGGGGCCGATGCGGCGCGGTTCACGTCGCTGCTTAGTCAGGTTCTTGGGGATATTCGTACCTTGTTGTTGTAAGCCGTTGTTGCAGGTTTCTGATCCAGCGCAATCGGCGCTGGCTGAAACTAGCTAAGATCGTAAATGTAAAATGCATAAGGGGGTGCAGAGCAATCTGCACCCCCTTTTTCCGTAATTATAGGCAGGAGTGTAGGCAGGACTTTCCTGTTGGGGACTTGTATGAGCACAGAGCTGAACCTTGCAGCTATTATCTACGATAGCGACGATCAGCCGGTTGATGCGTTGCTGCATGCACTGGCAGCGAGCCTGAGCCGCCGTGGCGACAGAGTGGCCGGGCTGGCCATGGTGCTGAATGAGCAGGGTTTACGGCGCAAGCCTATGGCGCTGCAGGATCTGGAGACGGGGCAGGAGTACTCCATTGCCCAGAATCTGGGGAAAGCGTCGCAATCCTGCTGCCTGGACCCCCATGGGCTGGCAGAGGCGACCGTTGTGTTGCGCGCTTTGCTAGCGCATCCGCCCCGACTGGCGGTTGTGAACCGTTTTGGCCATCAGGAAATAGACGGCAAAGGATGTCGTGCCGAATTTCTTCAGTTGCTTGATGCGGGTA
Source organism: Marinobacter sp. (assembly GCF_048266785.1). Lineage (GTDB taxonomy): Bacteria > Pseudomonadota > Gammaproteobacteria > Pseudomonadales > Oleiphilaceae > Marinobacter. The sequence continues at coordinate 172,818 of NZ_JBLWYX010000006.1, read as the reverse complement.
TACCTGTACTGACGGTTGTAAAGCGTAAATTTCTGAAGCAGTGGCGCGAGTTCGGTGGTGGAGAAGCAGTTGAACTGCCGTTTTCTGAAGTGGCTGTACTGCAGTGGTGTGATGGGGTTTTGAAGAGATAACGAGGCCAGAAACAAATACGCCCCGGAAGGCCGGGGCGTATTTGTGTTTGCTTAGCAGTACGTTTTAGAAGTTGTACTGGGCTGCGAACAGCAGGCGGCTTGCGTCGCCGTCATCGCCATTTTGAGATTCCTTCATACCGTACTGGTACTCAACGCCCATCATGACGTTCTTAACTGGAGTCCACTTATAGTTAGCCATAACTGCAGATATGCTCTCAGCATCAGTAGCTGAAATTACGCCATCAGAAACACCATCGTCCAAATCGACTTCAGTCATGCCATAACCGATGTTGATGCTCCTGCCACCGCCAAGGCTGAAGCCTGCGCCAATGGTTCCGCCATAGCCTGAAATGGTTTCTACATCACCATTTGGGGCAACGTAGGCACTTTCCGCTCCTGCGCGATACAGATAGCTGCTGGCACCATCAGTATAGCTCAATGAGCCTTGAATGGTGATCATGTCTGACAGCGCCATTTTGGCAGCAACAAATGTTCCAAAGCCAAAGGCGCTGTCGTCATTCGTGCCTGTGTCGTAGCCCAGCTGCTGTGCCAGAACGGCGGCAGAGTAGGACAGGCCACCCGCTGAATCTTCAACGCGAGCAGTTAAGGCCGGCATGCTGTCTTTTTCCGCAGTGCCAGCGCTTGTGAACTTGCTCTGCGGTTGCTCCGCAGAGATAGACAGGGGGCCAGTTGTATAGCGCAGCTGAGCCGTGCGGCTTTGGTAGCCTGCAGCGCCTGGTAGTGAGTCAAAATCGAGTGTGCCAGTGTTGCCTACGAAGCTGGTGAAGTTAGACCAGGTCTGACCTGCCAGAACGCCATTGTATGAACCGTATGCGTGGCGCAGACGAAGAGTACCGCCGCCGCCGCCCCGGAAGTCGCCTTCAACGTTGAATGTTACGCCTTCGGGACTGGTTGTTCTCAGGCCGATACGGCTTTGGAAAGCGTCAGCACCAAAATAGCCAGTTGCCTCGTTGTCTTCTGCGGGGCCAACGTTAATGGCGTTGTAGTTGAACGAACGGGTGGAAGATGAGACATCTTCATCGATATCGTAACTGGCGTTAAGACGGGCATACCCGTAAACGCTGGTGTTCCAGCCGCCGGCGTCGAAGCTTACAGCGCCTGCCTGACCAGCCATACCAAATACCGCCACGGCCGCTGTCGCACGAATGGCCATTCTCAATTTGTTGCTTTGCATTGTTGTTGTCTCCACACATTAGACAATTATTTTTGTAGGACCCGCGGACAAGATAGTTACCATTTCATGACAATTCAAATAAATTCGCATAATAATTAGACGAAGGTCTATGGAATGTTTTCTTTTCTATACAGGTGTCTGCGTGCTCCTTTCAGTATTAAGATAGGTTCATGACCTCCAAAAGTACTCATCTCAGCCTGTCCACGTTTGCGTTCCTTGATATTGAGACTACCGGTGGGAATTCGTCTCACGACCGCATTACCGAAATCGGAATCCGCTTCTGGCGCGCAGGAGAGGTGGTGAGTGAGTGGCAAATCTTGCTGAACCCGGGCATCCGCATTTCTCCTTTCATCGAGCATTTGACCGGTATCTCCAATGGCATGGTGGCCGATGCGCCGCCGTTTGAAGCAATAGCCGATGTTCTCGAAGAGAAGCTTCGGGATACGGTGTTCGTGGCCCATAACGCGCGTTTTGATTACGGTTTTATTAAATCGGAGTATCGGCGGCTGGGGCGGCTCTTCTCTGCGCGGGTGCTGTGTACCGTGAAGCTTTCCCGGCGGCTTTACCCTGAGTTCCGCAAGCACAATATGGATGCGTTGATCGAACGGCACGGGCTCGAACAAGTGCAGCGGCACCGGGCCATGGGAGATGTGTCTGCAATGCTTGAGTTCTTCACCCATGCTTTGGCAGAAAAGGGCGATGCAGAAATAGAGGAAGCTGTTGCGGCGCTGTTGCAGCGACCGAGCATTCCGTCACATTTGCCCCTCGACACCCTGAAGGATCTGCCTCGCGGCCCGGGCGTGTACCGGTTCTATGGCGAAAATGATGTGCTTTTATACGTAGGAAAGAGCACCAACATTGCACAGCGGGTAGCCTCGCATTTTTCCGGGGATCACAACACCGGCCGTGGCGTGCGGATTTCCGAAAGCCTGCGCCGCGTGGAATGCACCGAAACCGCCGGCGAGCTCGGAGCCTTATTGCTGGAGCTTCGGCAGATCAAAACGCTAAGCCCTCTTTTTAACCGCCGATCCCGTGCGGCGAAAAACCTTGTGAGCATCGAATTGACGCCCATTTGTCCCGGATATTTGCAGGCAAAACTGGTGCGGGAGATTGAGCCGCACCGGTTGGGCCATTACTTTGGCCTGTTTCGCAGCAAACGGGATGCCGAGCGGGCCTTGAGCGGCATCGTTGCAAAGAACGAGCTTTGCAACCGGTTGCTCGGCCTTGAGCCTGAACACGAAGGCCCGTGTTTTCAACGTGCGCTGGGGCGCTGCAAAGGCGCCTGTGAGGGTGTAGAAGATGTTGCCCGCTATAACCTCCGGGTGCAGATTGCCTTCCACGAGTTACGGCTGCGGACCTGGCCCTGGAAAGGGCCAGTGGCGATTGTCGAACGCAGGGAGGATCAGATACAGTCTGACATACTGGTGGTCTATAACTGGATGCATGTCGCCACTGTGCATGATGAGCAGGAGCTGCATGATCTGTCTCTGCGCGGCCAGTCGGTTACCTTTGATCTGGACTCATACAAGTTGCTGGTCAAGGCGCTGATGGGACGGAATAATAAGGCTCATTCCCTGATCGAACTGCCAACCGTTGGAGAGCCGGATGTGCTTATGCCTTGAGTGGCGTATTATGGTTATTGATCCGCACACCTACGTACTTGCCCGCGCCGGCAACTCTATTATTTTTATAGGCTTAACTGCTTTCCTGAGAGAGATCTATGCACAAAGAACCTGTCAGCCGCGAACTTTTCGATGAAGTCATGGTACCTAACTACGCTCCCGGTTCGATTATTCCGGTGCGAGGTGAGGGTTCCCGTATATGGGATCAGGACGGGCGCGAGTTTATAGATCTTCAGGGCGGCATAGCCGTGAGCTGCCTCGGGCACTCCCACCCCGGGCTGGTCGGGGCGCTGCGGGAGCAGTCAGAAAAAATCTGGCACCTCTCCAACGTGATGACCAACGAGCCAGCTCTGCGACTGGCAAAAACCCTTTGTGACCTTACGTTTGCTGAGAGGGTGTTTTTTGCCAACTCTGGTGGCGAGGCCAACGAGGCGGCTTTCAAGCTTGCGCGCCGTTATAGCTGGGAGCACACGGGGCCGGAAAAACACGAAATCATCTCTTTTAAAAATGCCTTCCACGGGCGCACCCTGTTCACTGTGAGTGTGGGCGGCCAGCCTAAGTACCTTGAAGGCTTTGAACCGGCGCCGGGTGGCATTCATCATGCAGACTTCAACGATCTGGAGTCGGTAAAGAAGCTGATTTCGAAGGAAAAAACCTGCGCGGTGGTTGTAGAACCGATTCAGGGCGAAGGCGGCGTGATGCCGGGCGACGCCGAGTTTCTCGAGGGCTTGCGCCAGCTCTGTGACGACAACGATGCGCTGCTGATTTTTGATGAGGTGCAGTCTGGCGTGGGCCGTACTGGTCATCTTTATGCCTACCAGATGTACGGCGTGGTGCCGGACATTCTCACCAGTGCCAAGGGCCTGGGAGGTGGCTTCCCGGTTGCCGCCATGCTGACTACGGCAAAAGTTGCCGCCAGCCTCGGGGTCGGTACCCATGGCAGCACTTATGGCGGCAATGCGCTGGCCTGTGCGGTCGCTCAGAAGGTGATCGATACAGTGAGCCAGCCAGATATCCTCAAGGGCGTGAAAGCCCGTTCCGACCATCTGCGCAAAGGCATGATGGACATCGGGGAGCGCTATGGGATATTCAGTGAGGTTCGTGGATCAGGGCTTCTGTTAGGCTGCGTACTGACCGAGAAATGGCAGGGTAAAGCCAAGGATTTCCTGAACGCTGGTCTGGATGAAGGTGTGATGGTGCTGATCGCAGGCGCCAATGTGATTCGGCTGGCGCCCTCACTGATCATTCCGGATACCGATATTGACGAAGCGCTTGAGCGTTTTGAAGCGGCGGTGAAAAAACTGACGACGTAGGAGCTTTTATGTGGCTGGTACGCGCGGCGTTACCGGATGACGTGAGCCAGATACTGGAAATTGCGGGCACGGCGGGTTCAGAGACGGCTCGCCTCTCTTCAACTCTGCCCAAACAGCATGAAGCGCTTGTGAAAAAAATAGAACACTCGCTTGCCTCTCTGGCGGGTAAAGCCATCGTCGGTGGGCAGCCGCAACGGTTTCTGTTTGTGCTTGAAGACACGGCCACCGCCAAGGTTCACGGCACGGCAGGGATCGATGCCCGCGCGGGTAATGGCCAGCCGTTTTATAATTATCGTCGCGACGCACTTATTCATGCGTCTCATGAGCTTGGCATCTCCAGCCGGGTTGATGTTCTTTATCCCAGCCACGCCCTGACCGATCACACCCTGCTTTGCTCATTTTCCATAACGCCTGAACTGCGTTACACCGACGCGTTTGAGCTTCTTTCCAGAGCCCGGATGCTGTTCATCGCCGGGCACCGCGACTGGTTTACCCAGAACATTGCGGTGGAGATTCAGGGTGTTCAGCTTGCGGATGGCAGTGTTCCTTTCTGGGACAGCCTGGGGCGTCACTTTTTCAATATGGATTTTGACACCGCTGACCAGCATTCTGGCGTGCTCAGCAAAACGTTTATTGCCGAACTCATGCCGCCAAACCCTGTGTATGTCACACTGCTTTCCAAGGCGGCTCAGGCGGCACTTGGCCAGCCCCACGAGCTGACCGTGCCGAACCTTGAGTTGCTGCAGCGGGAAGGATTTCAAGCCGGTTGTTACCTGGATATCTTTGATGGCGGGCCGGTGCTTGAAGCGCGAACAGACGCGTTGCACACGCTGGTCACCAGCCGGGAAAAAACCCTTCACGGGGCCAGCGAAGGTGGTGGTGATAAATGCATGATAGCTGCGGGTGAGGGTGCCGAATTCCGCTGCACCCTGGCTCAGGTTGCCGATACGCTCGAAGGCACTCTCAAGGTACCTGTGAACATCTGGGAGCTGTTGGGCAAGACAGCCGGTGATGAGGTGAGGGTAGCGCCATGCTAGTTATCCGCCCGCTTCAGGAAAGCGATCTTGAAGATCTTTATGCGATGGCGCAGAAAGCTGGCAAGGGGCTTACCACGCTACCTGCCGATAAAGTCCTGTTGCAACGCAAGATCAACCTTGCCAGAGAAACCTTCAACCAGCGCTGTGCTCCAGAAGCAGGCCTTTACCTGTTTGCCCTGGAGGATACGGAAGCCGGAAAAGCGGTCGGTATCAGTGGCATTCAGGCTCGTGTCGGCCTCGACGAAGTGTTCTACAACTATCGGCTCAGCGTTACGGTAAATGCATCCAAAGAGCTGGGCGTTCATGTGCGCACGCCCACACTGCACCTCTCAAACGATATGACCGATACCAGCGAGATATGCTCGCTTCTGCTCTCTGATGACTACCAGGGTGGTGGCAACGGGCTGCTTCTGTCGCGCTGCCGGTTCATGTATCTGGATGAATTCCGTAAGCACTTCTCTGAAAAAGTGTTTGCCGAAATGCGTGGCGTATCAGATGAACAGGGCCTGAGCCCGTTGTGGGATGCCCTGGGCAGCAAGTTTTTTGATATGGAGTTTACCGAAGCGGATATGCTGTCCGGGCTTGGTAATAAGTCTTTTATTGCGGAGTTGATGCCCAAATATCCCATATACCTGCCCATGCTGCCGGATTCGGCGCGCTCGGTTATTGGCCGTGTTCATGGCAACACGGCTCCTGCGCTGAAGATGCTGCAAGCAGAAGGGTTCAACTTCAACGGTATGGTCGATATTTTTGATGGTGGCCCCGTGGTCGAGGCGTTCGTGAACACTATTCGAACGGTTCGGGACAGCCGGAATCGCTACGCCATGGTAACCCGTAAAACCATAAACCTGGATGTGCCGGCAGCAGAGCGGGTGATGGTGTCCAACCGTTCGTTCCGTAATTTCCGGGTAACGACGGTGCCGGCCAGTTGCGTTGGCATAGATACCGTCAGCTTGCCGCCGGATGTGGCGGAAGCCTTGCAGATTGAATCGGGTGACCCGGTACGGCTGGCGCCCCTGAAAGACAGAGCAAAGACAGCGGTAAAGGCGGCAGGTTGAAGTCCTTTAAAATCCAGTATCGGAGGTGAAGTGATATGGCAAACCTGACAGGCGAACTGTTTATCGGCGGGCTTTGGCTTCAAGGCCATGGAGCCGCGTTTGAGTCGGTTCAGCCCGTTACCGGCGACACTGTCTGGGAAGGTTCCGGTGCCAGCCTCGCGGATGTGGACGCAGCGGTGCGTGGCGCCCGGGGTGCCTTTTTAAAATGGCGTCGCAAGAGCTTTGCCGAGCGTCTGGCGGTTGTTGAAGCCTTTGGTGAATTGCTGGAATCCAGTAAAGAAGAGCTCGCCTACCAGATTGGTCTGGAAACCGGCAAACCTCTGTGGGAGTCGCGCGCGGAAGTGGCGGCCATGGCCGGCAAGATAGGTATTTCTGTGAAAGCCTATAACGATCGTACTGGCCATTCAGAAGCCGACGTAGCGGGTGGCCATGCGGTACTGCGCCATCGCCCCCACGGTGTTGTTGCAGTATTTGGCCCTTATAATTTCCCCGGCCATCTCCCGAATGGCCACATTGTACCTGCGCTGCTTGCCGGCAATACCGTCGTGTTCAAACCCAGTGAGCTGACGCCAGGCGTGGCGGAGCTGACAGTGAAACTCTGGGAAAAAGCGGGCCTGCCGGACGGCGTGATCAATCTGGTTCAGGGGGCGTCCGACACCGGCAAGTCACTTGCCGGGCACCCAATGATTGATGGTCTGTTCTTTACTGGCAGCTCAACGGTCGGCCATATGCTGCACCAGCAACTTGGTGGCCAGCCGGAAAAAATTCTTGCTCTGGAAATGGGTGGCAACAACCCACTTATTGTTCAGGACATTTCCGATGTTGACGGGGCGGTGCATCATGCGCTGCAATCGGCGTTTTTGTCGGCTGGACAGCGCTGCACATGCGCCCGGCGTTTACTGGTTCCCAAAGGCAAAAAGGGTGATGAATTTCTGGACCGGCTGGTGGCCGTGTCTGCCCGTATTCAGGTGGGCGAATTTGATGCCAAGCCCCAGCCGTTTATGGGGTCGGTGATTTCTGCGCAAGCGGCGGAAAAGCTTCTGGCCGCTCAGGCCGATATGATGGCGAAAGGCGGGAAATCCCTGCTGGAAATGAAGCAGGTCAAGCCGCGAACCGGTCTCCTTTCGCCTGGCATTGTGGATGTGACGGGGCTTGAATTGCCCGATGAAGAGTTCTTCGGACCCCTTTTAACGGTTTATCGTTACAAGAGTTTCGACGATGCTTTGAAACTCGCCAATAACACCCGCTACGGGCTCTCTGCAGGCATTCTCTCCGACGACCGTAAGCTCTACGAGCGGTTGGTTGAGGAGGCCAGAGCCGGCATTGTTAACTGGAACCGCCCGCTAACCGGGGCCAGCAGTGCGGCGCCCTTTGGTGGCGTGGGAGCCAGCGGTAACCATCGTGCGAGTGCTTACTATGCGGCAGATTACTGCGCCTGGCCCATGGCGTCTCTTGAAGCGGGCAAAAGCGAGTTGCCAGAAAGCCTGGCACCGGGCCTGAATTTCGATTCCTGAATTGCAGTTACTGAGCCTCATTCCCTGAATCCGGATGGACGGAACCCTAAGCCATGGTTAAGCATGCAGTAGAAGCGAACTTTGATGGCCTGGTTGGCCCCACCCACAATTACGCGGGCTTGTCCTGGGGTAATGTGGCATCGAAATCCAATGTGAATGCGGTATCCAATCCACGGGAGGCGGCGCTTCAAGGTCTGGCCAAAATGAAGCGGCTGACTGATCGCGGCTATGTTCAGGGCATTTTGCCTCCCCATGAGCGCCCTCATATTCCATCGCTGAGAGCGCTCGGCTTCAGCGGCACGGATGCACAGGTTCTGGAACGGGCCGCAAAATCCAGCCCGTCCATTCTGGCGGCCGTGTCTTCGGCTTCCTCGATGTGGACAGCCAATGCCGCCACCGTTTCACCCAGTGCCGATACCACCGATCATCGGGTACATTTCACGCCGGCCAATCTGAGCGCCAAGTTCCACCGCTCCATTGAGCACGCCGTGACCGGCCGTACTCTGAAGTCTATCTTCGCGGACGACGGATATTTTGCCCATCACCCGGCGCTGCCTTCGGTCAGCCATTTTGGCGATGAGGGCGCGGCCAATCATACCCGGCTTTGTGGGCGTTACGGTGAGCCGGGGGTGGAGCTGTTCGTGTATGGCCAGGCGGCCTTTAATGAGCAGGCACCGGCACCGCAGAAATACCCGGCCCGGCAGACCCTCGAGGCCTCGCAGGCCATCGTCCGCCTGCACGGCCTGAAAGAGGGGAGCCGGGTGTTTGCCCAGCAGAATCCGGCAGCCATTGATGCTGGCGTATTCCATAACGACGTTATTGCCGTGGGCAATGGCAACACCCTGTTCTACCACGATATGGCGTTTCTGAACGAAGAGCAGGTATTGTCAGATATCCGTGCACGCCTTACCGGAGCGGAACTTGAGGCAATTCGCGTAAGCAGCGCGGAGGTGCCCCTGGAAGACGCAGTCGCCTCGTATCTGTTCAACAGCCAGCTACTGAATACGCCTGATGGCATGTTGCTGGCGGTTCCGGGGGAGTGCCGCGAAGTGGCCTCTATCAGCAGATATCTGGATAAGCTGCTGGCCGTTGGCGGGCCGATTACGGCGGTGGAAGTGTTTGATGTGAAGCAGTCCATGCGCAACGGAGGTGGCCCTGCCTGCCTGCGCTTGCGTGTGGTTCTGAATGACGACGAGTTGCAAGCCATGCATCGCGGCGTGATTCTCACCGATAAGCTATACGAACGCCTGACTTCCTGGGTTGCAGCGCACTACCGTGATCAGCTTGCCCGCGAAGATCTTGCCGACCCTATGCTGCTGGATGAAGTGCGCAAAGCACTGGATGAGCTGACCGGTATTCTGGGTTTGGGCTCTATCTACGACTTCCAGATTTAGGCGCTTTTCAGCGCCTCATCGGAGGCGGCGATTGACGATGTCAGCATATCCATAGTGTGCCGGATCAAATTCTCGGCGGGAAAGCTGCCGCCGCTCTCACCGGCTTCCGACTGGCATAGCAAAATGACACCGTGCAAGGCCCCGCGCAGATAAAGAGCGGTCTGTTCCGGGCTTTTGATACGCTGGCGGCTCATAGTGCCGTCCTCAAGCCCCAGTTCGACGGCCTCTATCATCAGTTCCATAAGTTCTGATTTCGAGCAAAGCATCTCCATGGTCTGGGTCTCGTCGGCCTCGGCCATGGCAGTTGAAGCTTTGGTGAGTGCTGAGAAATAATCCGGCTCGTCCAGGTAGAAGCGGTAGTAGGATTCTCCCATAGCCCGTATTTGCGCCAGCCCCGTATCCGCGGTGTGTTTCGCCTTTCGGAAGCGTTCAGACAGGCTTTGCCCGGCCCTCAGCATAATGCCTCGCTGAATAGCGGCTTTGTCCTTGAAGTACACATACAGCAGTGCCCGGCTCAGGCTGGACGTGCGTGCAATGTCGTCCATGGATGTGCGCTCGTAACCCTTCTCCGAGAAAGCCCGCTCTGCGGCATCCAGAATGGCATCATAACGGGCCTGTTTCTCTCGTTCGCGGCGTGTTTTCAGAACTTCAGTCATCCGGTCCTCTCATCAGAGTCTTTCACAGGCTATTTGCCAATGGAGAATGAAAACCGATTATTGACATAATGTCAAAGAATGACATTATGTCGAAACCAACAACCGGATTTCCGCAGGAAGCGGTATCGACATCAACTTGAGCAAGGACGAAAGGATACCTTATGACACCATTCCGCATCCCTGTTGCCCTTATTTTTCTCGCTGCCAGCGGCCTGTTTCTTTCCGGTTGCGTCGCCGATGATGTTCAGGAGGCACCTGCCGAGCATGTCGTGTCAGTGCGCGTTTCAGACGTAACCGGGGGAGAGGCTCAGGAAATAACCCTGCGGTTTTCCGGGATCGTGCGTTCAACCCAGAGGGCAACCTTGACGTTCCAGGTCAGCGGCACACTGAGAGAGCGTGCGGTAGAACTGGGCCAGACCGTTGCCGCTGGCGATGTACTCGCCCGGGTATATAACCCGGCGCTGGAGCCGGCACGGGATTCAGCCAGAGCCAGGTTGGACGAACTGAAAACCGGATACGATCAGGCTAAGCGCGAATGGGAGCGCTCCAGCCGTCTGCATGAACGTGGTGTGGTGTCCGAGCAGAACCTGGAGCAGATCGCCGCCAGGCGCGATTCGCTGAAAGCCAGCGTTGCGACAGCCCGGGCCTCGCTTTCAGAGGCCACTCAACTGCTGCAAGAGAGCACCCTGAGAGCGCCGTTTGGCGGGCGCGTTGAGGCACTTCTGGTCGAAAATGACGAATTTGTCGCCGCCGGTCAGCCGGTTATGCGTTTGTCTTCACCGGAAGGCAAGGAAGTGGAAGTGCGGGTGCCGGCTTACCTGTTGGCTCATGTGTCGGTAGATCAGGAACTTCCCGTGTGGTCTGTGCAGAATCGCATAGAGGCCCCGGTGACCGGCTCTGTTGTTGAAATTGCCCAGGCAGGTGCAATCCGTGGTGAACTGCACCCGGTTCTGGTCAGCCTGCCGGTCAACACCCTGGATACGGGTGAGCCGGTGGAAGTAGGTATTACACCGCTTCGCGAATCTGCACTTACCGTTCCCCTTCTATCGGTGATCCGCAGCGCGGATGGTATGAGGGTATTCCGGGTGCGCGATGGCGTGGCACGCCGTGTACCTATAGACGTTGAGCGGGTGGTTGGCGAGCGCGTTGTCGTGCGTACAGGTGAGCTGGAGCCCGGCGATCAGGTGGTGTACGCGGGCATAACCCGCCTCGCAGACGGTGATACCGTGGAGGTGCGTTAATGACGCGCGGGTTGCTCAACTTCCAGCGTTTGTTGGGCATGGTGGTTACCATGCTTTGCCTGTTGGGCCTGGCTGCATACAGCACCATGCCACGGCAGGAAGACCCGTCGTTCCCCTACCGGGCCGGGCTGATTTCGGTGAGCTATCCCGGTGCCAGCGCCGATGCTGTAGAGCGGTTGGTGCTCAGGCCGCTGACAGACGAGCTGCGCCAAGTGGAAGAGGTAGACGTATCCCAGGGCACGGCTCGCACCGGCGTTGCGCTTGTCAGATTGCGCCTCAATGATGACATCTATGATACAGATCCGGCCTGGGATCGCATCCGTCAGGCGATGGAGCGTGCGAGACAGGATTTCCCGGACGATGTGGGCCAGATGGTTCTGGACGATCGGCTGATCGACAACCCCGCTATTGTGCTGGCGATTGGCGGCGCGCCTTCGGTGAGTGAATTGTCTGATGTGGCCGAACGACTTAAACAGAGCCTCTCCGATATTGCCGGTGTTTCCCGCATTGAGCTGGAAGGGGACGCTGACGAACAGATTACTCTGGCGCTGGACGATGCTGCGCTGTACCGGTTGGGTATCTCACCGGCCCGGATTCTGCAAACCCTGGCTCAGCGTAACCAGACTACGCCCGGCGGTTTTGTGGTGGTGGACGGTCGTCGTTTATCAGTGCTTCCCAACACCGAATTTGCCGATATTGATGCCATTCGCGCTACCCCCATTGAGCTTCCCGATGGCTCCCAGGTGCCGCTGGCAGCGGCGGCTGATGTATGGCGTGGCCCCGCTGAGCCGCGTCAGCCGGACACCTGGTTTGATGGCGAGCGGGTTGTACTGCTGTCGCTGATCATGGAAGAGGGCACGACGGATGCGATCCGTTTTGGTGAGCGGGTGCGGGAGCGGGTTGCGCAAATTCGTCCTGACTTTGAGCCTTACGAAATCCGTGAAATGTTCTTCCAGCCGGATAAAGTCTCGGATCGTCTGGATAACCTCGCCTGGAGTCTGGTGCTCTCTGTTCTGATCATTGTGGCGGTAGTGTTCACCGGCATGGGCATTCGAATGGGCTTGCTGGTTGCTTCCATTCTACCGATGGTGGCTTTGATAAGCGTTGGGCTTTACGACCTTGGCGGCGGCGTACTGCACCAGATTGCGGTGATCGGCATGGTGATCTCTCTGGGCATTCTGATCGACAACGCTATTGTTATTGTTGAGAACATTCAGGGCCATCTGGACGAGGGCATGCGCCGCCTGGATGCCCTGCGCAAAGCGGTCAGCGAACTCGCCGGGCCACTTGGCGCCTCCACTGGCACCACGCTTGCGGCCTTTGCTCCGCTCCTGCTTGCCAAGGGTGGGGCGGCAGACTTCACCCGGGGTGTGCCAGTGATGATCATGCTCACTCTGTCCGTCAGTTATCTGCTGGCGATTTCCGTAGTGCCTCTGCTGGCGGCCCGCTTCCTCAAGCCTCGCCGCAATGCCGAGGCTGACCGGTTGATTGGTTTGGCCCGGTTTCTCGGTGGACTGGTTTATCGTCACCCCCGGCGACTGATCGCGGCCGGTATCTTGCTGGTTGCCATGAGTCTGGCCATGACGCCGTTTATGGCGCAACAGTTCTTTCCCAATGCCGACCGGCCCCAAGTGATTGTTGAACTCTTCATGCCCGAAGGCACAGACCAGTCGCGCACCGCAGAAGCCGCTGCCGATCTGGAGCAAGCCATACGCACACGGCCGAATGCGCTGAAAATCCATCGGTTTGTCGGCTTTACCGGCCCTGCGTTCTATTACAATCTCCAGCGTGCACCCCAGGCGCCGAACAGAGGCAGGCTCGTGGTAACGACGCCGGCGCTGGAAGACACCACCGAAATGATCCGCTGGATTCGTACTCATGTGAATGAAAAGATGCCCGAGCTGGACGTAACGGTAGGCGTTCTCGGGCAAGGGCCGCCAAGCATTGCTCCGGTGGAGGTGCGCGTTTACCACGCCGATGATCAGGCTCGCACGCACGCGGTAGAGCAGTTGTTCAGCGCGTTACGCCAGGTGGAGGGCACCGTGGATGTTCGGCACGATCTGGACATTGGCGTACCCAGCATTGCAATCAACGTAGACGATGCCACCGCTGCAAGATACGGGCTTACCCGGGCGGACGTGGCGCAGAGCCTCTACGGCCAGAGTTTTGGTGTTGTCGCTGAGCGCTATCGCCAGGAAAAAGATCCGATTCCATTGGTTTTGCGGTCGCAGGAAGGCACATCATTGCCCCTGGAGCGGCTGCTTTCGGTGAATATCTACAACGATCGCGGACAAGCGGTTCCTCTGTCTGCCGTTGCCAGCGTGGAAACCGCATGGGAACCAGCCGCACGTTATTTGCGCAACGGTACCCGGCTTAACACCGTTACTGCCAACCTGCTGACCGGCTACAGCTTCAGCCAGGCACTGAGCGGCCTTGGGCTCACGCTGGAAGAAAACCCTCTGCCTGAAGGTACTCGTCTGGAAATGGGCGGCGATGCCGAAGGTTCCGGCGACGCGAACGGTGCTTTGCTGACAGCAGCTCCGATCGGCATACTCTTGCTGTTGTTTTTCCTGCTGCTGCAGTTCAATTCGTTCCGGCGTGTTGGCATCATCCTGTTAACCGTGCCCCTGGCAACGGTAGGTATTTTCCCGGGCCTGGTGCTCTCGGGATCACCCTTCGGATTCCAGTCATTGCTTGGTGTGATTGCACTGGTAGGCATTGTGGTGAACAACGCCATCGTGCTGCTTGATGTGATGGACAGAGAACTGGAGAACGGTGAGAACATACACGAAGCCATGCGCAAAGCCGTTGTGCAAAGAACCCGGCCCATTCTGCTGACCACGGCAACCACCGTGGCCGGCTTGCTGCCGCTGGCGTTCTCCAGCTCCACACTCTGGCCGCCCATGGCCTGGGCGATTATTTCAGGCTTGCTGGCCTCAACCATACTGACCCTGCTGGTGATCCCTGCGGTATGCACGCAGTTGATCAAGGTGAAGGTTGCCGAGCCGGAAAACGCCCCGGCATAGCCGCCCCCTGTGCCGGCGGGCTTACCTGGACTTTATCATCAGGCCCACCCGCTGACCAACCGGCACATCGCGGTTCGGAAACACAATCGCCTGAGGCGAGCGCTCGACCTGATAATAGGTATCGTCATCCTCCCAGATGACGGTGCCTGGCGGGTATTCGGTAAAATTGGCCACGTCATCCGGAATGTGAAACCGGAAGTTCTTCCCGGTATTCAGAATTTCATGCACCACCTCAAAAACCGTGAGATGGTCAAACTGTGCTTGCTTTGCCGAGCATGGCTTGCCACAAAAACGCCGCCGCAAAGCTTTCTTGATCCCCTCAAAACGCTGCAGATCATTCTCTCCGAATGGCCTGACCTTGCCCAGCTCCACGGTAAAGCTTTCAGCCCCCAGCGCGGAGGAAGAAAATGACGAAAAGGTGGTTCCTGCCTTATGCTGCAGCAACAAGGTTTCCACCTCCGCTTCCAGCAGAAAATCGCACTGCCCCTCCGGGACCTGTCGGCCCTCAACAAACGGATAAAGCGCAAACTTCTCCCGTCTGGATGGCCTTATGGCCGTATGCAAGTCGTAATGAGACAAGGCTTGCGGATGCGCCATGGCAAACTGACGGCAAGCCTCTTCAAGAAACTGTGCCCGTGCCGCTTCCGGCAAATCAGCATACTCATGCTTGCCATGAGCACCGTTGAACAACCGGTTAAGATTCGCATCCAGAAACCGCTCTCCGGCCACCATGGCTGGCGGGTTCCCCAGAATCAGTAACAGCGGACATGCCAGTAGCCACTCCCCCTTCAGCAATTCGCTGACGAGCGCGTTCAGCACCTCAACAGGTGCGGTTTCATTACCATGAATGCCAGCGGAAACAATCAACGCCTCCTGATTCGGATTGGCGCGACCGGCTGGGGGTGTGAGATGCAAAACACCGACACTTTTGCGGCTTATACGTGTGCCATCGGTAAGCGTGGGTTTAAACTCTGGAAGGTCAGCTGTGGCGTTGGTGAGAGTATGTGATAACCAGTCAGAACTGGATTCGAAAAGATCTGGATAAGCAGACATAGAATCCCCGAAGCAAGTCTGGGGCTGGCAGGGTATTGCCTCCCGGGAGTGTCTGAAGCCAGGGACGGCTTCAGACAAGCGCACATGGATGTGCTTGTAGCGTCTCCCGGGAGGCAATACCCTGCCAGACCAGGCACCTAAGTCGAGTGGCTGCTTACCGCTCAGGAACCCACAGGCCGCTGATGCCGCAACAAATGATTTTCAATTTTACGGAATACAAACACCAGAATGAATGTCAGTGCCATGTAGCAAAGCGCTACAAAGATAAATGCATCAAACGGCGCATAAAACCGCGAGTAGATATTCCGCGCAGCCCCCGTAAGATCCACAATGGTCACCACACTCGCAATCGCACTCGAATGCAGCATGAAAATCACCTCATTGGAATACGCCTGCACAGCACGCCGTGCCGCACTGGGAAGCACAATGCGCCGCATCCGCATAAGCCAGTTCATGCCGTAAGCCTTCGCCGCCTCAATTTCACCATGGGGCGTGGAAATAATCGCACCACGAATAATCTCCGTGGTATAGGCGCAGGTATTCAGAGTGAAGGCCAGCAGAGCAGGGTAGAAAGGCTCCCGGAAAATCTCCCACCAGAAGGTTTCCTGGATACCGGGAATCTGGGCAACGCCATAGTAAATAATATAAAGCTGAATCAGCAGCGGCGTGCCGCGGAAAAGGTAGGTGTAAAGCCACACGGGGCCAGACACAAACGGATTTTTAACCGTGCGCAGAATTGCCAGCGGAACCGCAAAAACAAGCCCGATAACCAGGCACAGAAACACCAGTTGAACCGTTGTAACCATCCCATCCCAGTATTCCATGATGGTCATGGCGGTAAAAATGTCGTTCTTGTTAAGCCAGGCGGCGATAAAGTCGGGTGGCATTATCAACTCTCCTGAATCACGCCGGCGTTAGCTCGTTTATCGAGCCACTTGATGAACAGTTCCGAGCCTGCCGTGAGGGCGAGATACACAAACGCCACCGGAATAAAAAAGTGGAACGGCATGCGCTCCGCCTTGGCTGCTTCCTCCGCCACACGCACCATATCTGTGAGGCCAATAATGGAAACCAGCGCGGTAGTTTTGAGCAGTACCTGCCAGTTGTTGCCGATACCCGGTAAAGCATGGCGCAGCATCTGCGGAACCATCACCCTGCGGAAGGTATGCCAGTTGCTGAACCCGTAGGCGCGTGCCGCTTCGATCTGGCCTATTTCAACCGCGAGAAAGGCACCGCGGAAGGTTTCCGTCATGTAGGCGCCAAAAATCAGTCCGATCGTTACCACGCCGGAAATGAACGGATTAAACTGGAAGAAGAAATCGACTTCGTAGGTTTCCCAAATATAGTCGGAGAGCATGTTTACGCCCACCTGACCGCCGTAGTAAAACAGCAGCATCATCACCAGATCGGGAACACCACGAATCAGCGTGGTGTAGGCCGTAGCGATGCCAACCGCTACACGGCTGTTTGACAGCTTTGCAGCCGCGCCGATCAGCCCGAGGGCTAATGCGAGGGCAAGAGACAGGAAGGCAAGTTCTATGGTGACAACTGCTCCGCTCAGCAGTTCCGGCCCATAGCCTTTCAGATCAAACATGGGAGTGTCCGGTGATCAGGGGCAGCCATAATGGCTACCCCTGAGGCTTGTGTGTTCAGATCTTTACGTCGTACGCGAAGTACTTCTGCATGATGGTGTCATAGGTACCATCTTCTTTCAGAGTGCGAAGGGCAGAATTCACTTCCCGGGCAATATCTGCGTCGCGCTTGCGCATGGCAACACCCACGCCTTCACCCAGCTTGACCGCCTCGCCAACTTCTTTGAAGCCTTCCTTGGAGAGTACCGTCTGTTCGCCCACCGGATAGTCTACAAAGACCACATCCAGACGCTGGCCTTCCAGATCCAGAACCATGTCATCTGCGGTGGTGTAACGCTTGATGGTAACTACGCCGCTCATTTCCTCGGTCACATAGGTGTCCATAGTGGTGCCACGCTGAACGCCAACGGTTTTGCCTTTCATGGCGTCCATATCGGTAACGTCGGCATTGAAGCCCTCAGGGCCAAACCATCCGCCCGGAGTGTTGTAGTAAGGCTCAGAGAACAGAACCCGCTCCGCACGCTCCGGAGTGATCGACATGGACGACATGATCAGATCGAACTTGCGCGCAAGCAGCCCGGGGATCATGCCGTCCCATGCCTGGATCACGAACTGGCAAGTCGCGTTCATCTGGTCACACATTGCTTCGGCCAATTCCACTTCGAAACCGGTGAGCTCGCCATTTTCATCTTTGTATTCGAAAGGCTCGTAAGGCACGTCGAATGCGATGCGCAGGCTTCTGGGGTCGGAACTTCCGATGCTCGTGTCCTGGGCTTGAACACCTCCCGCCAAAAAGGCGAGAGCACAACTTGCCGCAATAAACAGGTTTTTCATGTGTCACTTCTCCAGTGGATCGCCTCGAGGGCGTTATTTTTTGTGGAAGTTCTATATCCAACAACATTTACGATAGCACTGCACATCAAAACTTGGGAGCCAGGAACTGTTTCATGCGTTCCGAGTCCGGATGGTCAAACACCTTCTCGGGTGTTCCCTGTTCCTCGATAACGCCTTGATGCAAAAACAGCACCTGGGTTGACACATCCTTTGCGAACGCCATTTCGTGGGTTACCACGATCATGGTGCGGCCTTCCTCAGCCAGGCTTTGCATAACTTTCAGTACTTCTCCGACCAGTTCCGGGTCCAGTGCCGAGGTCGGCTCATCAAACAGCATTACCTCCGGTTCCATGGCCAGCGCCCGTGCAATGGCCGCCCGCTGCTGCTGGCCGCCAGACATCTGCGCCGGATAATAATCCTTACGCTCATAGATGCCGACTTTGTTCAGATAAGCTTCGGCGCGCTCAATGGCTTCCTTTTTGGGAACCTTGAGAACGTTGATGGGCGCTTCGGTAATGTTTTCCAGCACCGTCATGTGTGACCAGAGGTTAAAACTCTGGAACACCATGGAAAGCTTGGCGCGAATGAGCTCCACCTGCTTGTTGTCTGCGGGAATCCGGTCACCCTTGCGGTTGTTGGTAAACCGTATGGGGTCGCCGTGCACAATAATGTCGCCCGAGGTGGGTGTTTCCAGCAGGTTGATGCAACGCAGAAAGGTACTTTTTCCGGAGCCGGAACTGCCAATCAGTGAAATTACATCGCCTTTTTTTGTCTCCAGCGAGATACCTTTGAGTACTTCAAGCTGGGCAAAGGTTTTGTATATGTCCCTGCAGATCAAAGGCGCTTGGTCCGCCATGCGTGGCTCCTGAAGCTGTCATTCAAAGGCGATTGTTTTACGGACTGTGACGCTGGAAATCAATACCTTGTGCACACAGTTTAACGGTTTTTCAGCGATAATTTCCGCAGCTTATTGTGGCGCAATGAGTGTTCAATGCAAGCATTTTGCCGGTTTCAATCCTGGGCGTGTTGATGGCTACCCGCAGCCTCCTGCTCAACCGGAACACGGATCAACGTGCTGCCTTCCAGTTCCAGGTCTCGCATGGACTTGCTGACGAAGCGCACGTGGGCCATGGCCAGTTTTTGTGCGCTGGCGGGCCTTCCGGAAATAATGGCGTCGTATAGCTGGCGATGCTGAAGCACAATTTTCTTGCGCATTTCGGCGCGCGGATTGAGATTGGCGACCGATGCCTGCACGGTCATAAGCATCATGTTTTTGAGGCTGTTCAGCACATGAACCAGAATCGGGTTGTGGGAGGCCTCCACAATCGCCTGATGAAAACCGTGATCCGGGCGGGCATTGCTCAGAGGGTCTGTTTCTTCCAGCGCGCGGAAGGCTTTGGTTATCCGGTGGCGGTCAAGGCTGGTCGCTCGCTGCGCGGCCAAGCAGGCTGCCTGCCCCTCGAGCTGCTCTCGAACTTCCAGCAAATCGTAAAGCGTTCGCGGATGACCTTCGAAAAGGTGCATCAGGGGACCTTGCTCACGGAGATCACCAGACCCGGGTACCATTGTGGAAACAAAGGAGCCTTTACCGTGGCGGGTTTCGATTACACCACGCCCCTGCAGTTCGTGGAGCGCTTCACGGATAACCGATCGCGATACCCGCAGGCGCGCCGCAAGTTGCCGTTCTGAAGGTATTTTTTGTTCCGGCGCCAGCCCCCCGTCGAGGATAAGCCTTTCCAGCCGGTAGGAGATTTCCTGTGAAATAGCCATTTTGTTGCCTGTGCGATCACTGGTCTGACCAGTGCCTGTTGTCATTATTGTTATTAGGCCTACGCTTCCAAATGCATGCAAGCCCTCTGAATATGGCTGGTCCGTAGGGGTTCGTCCATTTTTACAAATTCAAAAACTGGTCTGACCAGTGCCCTCTTTGCTGGACTAAACAGGTGTCGCCTACGAGTATTCTTCTTGGTGCCGGGTATTATGCTGGTGCCACTCTGACTTTTATAAAAGCATAAAAACAATTTCAGCGGAGATGTCTCAATGAAATCGAGCAAGACCATTACAAATAATTGCGGAGCCGGTGCGGCTTCGCAGCGTAGACGTTTTCTCAAAACCGCAGCCCTTGGTGCAGCCTTCGCTGGCGCGTTGATGATGGGTGCTGGCCAGGCTTATGCTGCAACAACCTGGAAGATTCAGTCGGTCTGGGATGCCGGTACCGTCGGTTATGATCTGTTTGAAGAATGGTGCGAGAGCATCGAGGAAAAAAGCGGTGGAGAGCTTATTTTTAAACCCTTCCCCGCCAAAGCCGTTGCAGCGGATAACAACGCGCTGTTTGAGGCTGTGCGCAATGGCGTATTGCAAGGCATGAATCCGTTCACTCTTTACTGGTCTGGAAAAATCCCGGCATCGGTGTTTTTGTCTTCTTATCCTGCGGGTCCGGATCAGCCGCACCAGTGGGACACCATGTTCTACTCTCTGGGAATGTTGGAGAAGACTCGCGAAATCTATAAAAAATTCGGCCTGTTTTACGTTGGACCGATCCAGCACGATTCCAACATCATTCACTCCAAAAAGCCGGTTAACAGCCTGGGCGACCTTAAGGGCATGAAGATTCGCGTGCCGGGTGGGATGGTAGCAGAAGTGTTCCAGCAGTTCGGTGTGTCTACTGTCAGCTTGCCGGGCTCTGATATTTTCCCGGCTCTGGAGAAAGGCACCATTGATGCGGCGGACTATGTTGGTCCTGCGGTGAACTACGAACTGGGCTTCTCCCAGGTTACCGACTACATCATGTTCGGCCCTCCGGGTGTCATGTCCATCTACCAGCCAGTGGATTTGATGGACCTTACCGTCAACTTGCGGAACTGGAACAATCTGGATCCGAAACTGCAGAAGCTGGTGGAGGATGAAGTCCGTAATTACTCCCAGATTCACTATCTCACTATTCAGAAGCGCAACATTGAAGCCATGAAGAAGTTCAGGGCCGATGGCGACACCGTGACCCGGCTCAGCCAGGACGATCTTGCAGAGTTCCGCCGTGCCGCGATTCCCATCTGGTACAAGTGGGCGAACAAGGACGAGGATGCACGCGCAATCTTCGACATTCAGCTTGAGTACATGATGAACGACACCGTTGGTTATGTGAACGAGTCTGATCTGGAAGGCGTCGAAGGCAAGTAAGCCTGCGTTATCTGACAACAATAAAAGCATAGTGGGAAGGGCAGGGACTGCTCCGATAAAGAGGAGTTCCACCTTCCCTGTTTTTTGGCTGAGGTAGTAACAAGATGTCTGACCTAGAAGGCTTCGGATTTGTAATGCCGCACTGGTTGTACTGGGGCTGGCTGGCGGTGATGCCGCTGATCATGATGGCGTGGCACAGGTGGTCTTGCGCCCGGGGTGACGAGCCCGCAGACCCTGGCATGACGCCTGGCGAGCTGCAGGCGGAGGAAGACGACCCTTTGATTTACCTGAAGTTCGAAGGTAACTGGTTTACCCGCATAATTGACTGGACCAGTGAGATGTCGGGCGAGTTTGTGGCCTTCTGGACCGTCAATGCGGTCGTGTTCTATTTTTTCGAAGTGATCATGCGTTATCTGTTCAACCAGCCAACTGTCTGGGTGCATGAGGCCAGTTTCCTGCTGCTGGGAATGCAATACCTGCTGGCTGGTGCGTTTGCAATGCTGCATGGTGCCCACGTACGTGTAGATGTGGTTTACAACCTTTTGCCGGTGCGAGGCAGGATCGGCATGGATATCTTCACCTCAATGTTTTTCTTCGTATTTGCGCTGGTACTGATGACTACGTCCTGGACCTTTTTCGAGAACTCCTACTCCATGAGTGAAACCACAGTTGAGACCTGGGGGATTCAGTACTGGCCGGTTAAAGGCATGATGATGCTCGGCTCCACCCTGCTGCTGCTCGCGGGCATATCCAAGCTCATCAAGGATATTGTTCTGTTTATCCGCCTTGGACAGGAGCGTGTCGCATGAGCACCAGCCCAATGACTGCTTCAGGCCCCAATCTGTCGGGTAAGCTCGGCACCTGGCTGATGATTCTCGCCACCGTAGGATTCGGTTTGATCATCTGCGTCGAGATGATCAATATCCTGTTCTACGATCCGTTCAGCGATGAGAAATTCCTGTTCAAGTTTGCAGGTAGCCTTGCCAGTGTCGAAATTGGCCCACTGACATACCTGATGTTTGGCTCGCTTTTCGTGGCTCTGATGATGGGCCTGCCACTGGCCTTCGTGACGGGTGGCCTTGGGGTGCTGTTCGTCTATCTGGTGGGGGATGCGATGATGCTGAATATCGTGCCCAGCCGGATCTTCCCGATGATGACCAACTCCGATCTGGCGGCTATTCCCCTGTTTATTTTCATGGCGTCCATGCTGGAGCGTGCCGGGCTGATCGAGGAAATGTTCAGTGTGGTCTACAAATGGATGGGCGGGCTTAGCGGTGGTTTGGCGACGGCAACCATATTGGCCTCCACTCTTCTGGCCGCTATGGTCGGAGTGATCGGTGCTGCGGTTGTCACCATGGGCATCATTGCGCTGCCTGCGATGCTTAAGCGGGGTTACGATCACAAAATCGCTATTGGTTCGATTATGGCCGGCGGTACTCTGGGCATTCTGATTCCGCCCTCTATCCTTGCCATTTTGTATGCGGTGGTGGCCCAGCAATCCGTGGGCGAGCTTTATCTGGGTTCTGTGATACCCGGGTTGATGCTTTCGAGCCTGTATATTGCGTATGTTCTGATTCGTAGCTGGTTAAATCCGAGCCTGGGGCCACCGGTACCGGAAGACGAGCGTATCTCCCTGCGTGAAAAACTGGCGCTTCTCAAGGGCCTTATTGCGCCGCTGATTCTGGTTGGCTTGGTTCTTGGCTTACTGTTCGGCGGTATCGCAACACCGGTTGAGGCTGCGGGTATCGGGTCGTTCGGTGCCATTGTGGTCGCTATGATGCACGGCAAGTTCAGCATCGGTGGCCTGCGTGAGGCCTCGATAACCACGGCCAAAGCCTCCGCTATGGTGTTGTGGATCATGTTCGGGGCTTCCGTGTTTGTAGGCTTCTACATTCTCCAGGGTGGCCAGCAGTTCGTAACGGACGCTATTCTGAGTACTGGCATGTCCTCCTACGGCATTCTGTTTCTGCTGATGGGGCTGTTGATAGTGCTGGGCATGTTCCTGGATTGGGTTGGTATTCTCCTTTTGGCTGTTCCAATCTTTATCCCAATCGTGAAGGCGCTGACGTTTGAGGGTCTTTTCGGATTGCCGCCGGTAGATGGGGATGATGTAGTGCTCTGGTTCGGGGTGCTGTATCTGGTCAACATGCAGATGTCGTTCCTCAGCCCACCCTTTGGCTATGCACTGTTTTACATACGTGGCGTGTGCCCACCGGAAATATCCATGGGCACTATTTTCAAATCTTCTCTGGTGTTCCTCGCCATTCAGGCCCTCGGTCTGATGGTCTGCATCGCTATTCCGGGCGTTGTGACGTGGTTGCCAGGGTTGGTTTACGGCTGATTTTTTGGAGATGAGTATTATGTTAACGATTAAAAGACTGGATCTGTCCGAGGCTCGACTGCTGATTGCCGGAGCCGCTGAAAAGGCCCGGGAAATTGGCGTGCCCATGTGCATTGCCATTGTGGACGAGTCCGGCAACCTGATCGCCTTCGAGCGTATGGATGGCGGAAAAATCACAAGCGTCACGATTGCCCAGGACAAAGCGTTCACGGCGGCTGCCGCAAAGAAAGCCACCCACGATTACAACGCCGTCAACGTGCCGGGCAGTCTGGCCTTTGGTATTCACACCGAAGTGGGTGGGCGGTTGAGCTCGGTGGGCGGTGGCTTGCCGGTGATCATCGACGGTGAGGTGGTCGGCGGCATCGGGCTGAGTTCCGGCACGCCGCAACAGGATATGGATTGCGCCCAGGCGGGGATCGACTACTTCGAAACCCAGCGTGGCTGAGACAGGCGGGTTGAGGCAGATCTTATGACTACCAAATCGAAAATCAGCAAAGTGGAGCTGGCTGAACAGCTCCGGACGTTTGTTGATGCGGACTTCGTTATCACCGATGACGAGACCATGAAGCCCTACGAATGCGACGGCATGTCAATGTACTGCGAAATGCCTTTGCTGGTGGTGCTGCCTGAAACCGTAACTCAGGTGCAGCGGATTATGCGCATCTGCCATGAGCACGGGGTTCCGGTCGTTGCCCGGGGGGCGGGAACGGGCCTCAGCGCCGGCGCCATGCCTAATAAAGAAGGCGTGGTGCTCTCGCTGGCCAAGTTCAATCGCATTTTGCACATTGATCCGCTGGCGCGAACGGCCAGCCTTCAACCGGGTGTGCGCAATCTCGCTATCAGTGAGGAGGCGGCTCAATACGGTCTCTATTACGGGCCAGATCCGTCGTCGCAGATTGCCTGCACCATTGGCGGCAACGTGGCGGAAAACTCGGGTGGAGTGCACTGTCTGAAATACGGTTTGACGGTACACAATATTCTCAGTGTGGAGATGGTGACCGCCGAGGGTGATGTGGTGACGGTCGGAAACGATGGGCTGGATAGCTGTGGTATGGACCTGCTCGCCCTGCTGACGGGGTCTGAAGGCTTGCTTGGCGTGGTAACCGAAGTGAAGGTTAAACTTCTACCCACACCAGAGGTGGCACAGGTTGTAATGGCTGGCTTTGACAGCGTTCAGAAAGCTGGTGACGCAGTGGGCGGGATTATCTCCCACGGCATCATTCCGGGCGGGCTGGAGATGATGGACGGCCACGCCATTGTGGCTGCTGATGACTTTGCCGGCGCCGGTTACCCCCGTGAAGCCAAAGCGCTGCTTCTTTGCGAAGTGGACGGCACCGAAGAGGAAGTGCACGAGCACATCGCCGAGGCCGAGGCGGTTTTCCGCAAGCTCGGTGCCACGTCGGTTCGTACCTCCCAAAGTGAACAGGAAAGGACGCTGCTCTGGCTGGGCCGGAAATCCGCGTTCCCGGCTGTTGGCCGCATTTCTCCGGATTATTACTGCATGGACGGCACGATTCCCCGCCGTCATATCGCTCATGTACTGACAGAAATGCAGAAACTGTCTGAAGAGTTTGGCCTGCGCGTGGCCAATGTGTTTCATGCCGGCGATGGCAACCTGCACCCGCTGATCCTGTTTGATGCAAACGTACCCGGGGAGTTTGAGCGTACAGAAGCGTTTGGGGCCAGCATCCTGAAAATGTGCGTTGAGGTCGGAGGTTGCATTACCGGTGAGCACGGTGTGGGCGTGGAGAAGATTCGCCAGATGGCGATTCAGTTCAACGATCAGGAGCTGCAGCAGTTTCACGATGTGAAGGCGGCCTTCGATCCAGCGGGCATTCTCAACCCTGGTAAAGGCGTACCCGCCCTGAAATTCTGCCAGGAATACCGTTCGCTCGAATACAAACAACACAAGCATGAACACACGGAAGCCGCACAACATGGGTGATATCTCGCAACAACTGCAGGAGCAAGTGCTCCAGGCCCGCTCGGGCGGGGAGAAGCTCAACATTGTCGGTGGCGGCACCAAAGCCTTTATGGGGCGGGAGTCAAGCCCGGATGCCGGCATTCTCAACGTGGGCGGGCACACCGGGATTGTGGATTATCACCCCGTTGAGCTGGTAATGACGGTTCGCGCAGGAACACCTCTGAGTGACATTGAAGCCGCGCTTGCCGAACAAGGTCAGGCTCTGCACTTTGAACCTCCTCACTTTGGCCCTGAATCGACTATTGGCGGCACGCTGGCTTGCAACGTTTCCGGCCCCGCCAGGCCCTGGGCCGGATCGGTGCGCGATCAGGTGCTGGGCATACGTCTGCTGAACGGTAAAGGTGAGCACCTTCGGTTTGGCGGTGAAGTGATGAAAAACGTAGCCGGTTACGATGTTTCCCGGCTTCAGGCGGGAGCCCTGGGCACGCTGGGGCTTATCACTGAAATCAGCCTGAAAGTGATGCCCGGCCCGGCTGCCAGCCTGACTCTGGTGCAGGACATGGCAATGGACGAAGTGCTGCACTACATGAACAGTCGTGCCGCAGAGCCCAAACCCATCACCGCCGCCTGCTGGGTCGACGGCAAGGTTTACCTTCGCCTCTCCGGTGCCAAATCGGCGGTAGAAGCAACCGCGGAAAAATGGAGCGGTGACGTCATGGAAAACGGCCAGGCTTTTTGGCGCTCTGTGCAAGACATGCAGCACGAATTCTTTACCGGCAACGATTCACCACTTTGGCGCTTCTCCGTGGGATCCACGGCTGCTAATCCCGCGATAGAAGGCAAATGGTTCATCGACTGGGCCGGCTCCCAGCGCTGGTTCCGGGGTGCGGGAGAGCTTAGTGATATGGAGCCTCTGGCACGCACCGCTGGCGGACAGGTAAGCCTGTTCCGGGGTGGCGATCGCAGCGGGGAGGTGATGCACAGTCAACCCAATGCGCTTAAAACGATCCAGCGGCGGGTGAAAAACTCGTTTGATCCAGATGGGATCTTCAACCCGGGCCGACTGTATAGCTGGTTGTAGATCTACCAAGGCCGGACAAGCGGCTCGGTCGCTAAAACACCGAATGAGAGTCTAAGCAGGTAAAACATGCAAACAAACCTGGTTCAGCAATTTGCCAACACAACGGAAGGACAGGAAGCGGAAGCCATCCTGCGGGCCTGCGTCCACTGTGGTTTCTGTACCGCAACCTGCCCGACCTATCAGGAACTGAACGATGAGCGAGACGGCCCCCGTGGCCGCATCTACCTCATGAAGATGTTCCTTGAAGGCGCCGAGGTAACCGAGAAAACCCGTGAACACCTCGACCGCTGCCTGACCTGCCGCAGTTGCGAAACCACCTGTCCCTCAGGTGTTCAGTACGGACGCCTGGTGGATATCAGCCGGGGCCTTATTGACAAAGAACTGCCCCGTGCGCCAAAAGACAAATGGATGCGCTGGGCGCTGGCGCGGGTTCTGCCCAACCGGGTGTTGTTCGGATTCCTGCTGCGCCTTGGGCAGACGTTCGCCCCTATCTTGCCCGGCAAGCTGCGAGCCAAAGTGCCGCCCAAAAAGCAGGCCAGCCCCTGGCCGGCCGCGAGTCATAGCCGGATTGTTCTGGCCTTGGCCGGCTGTGTGCAGCCGTCCGCAACACCGAACACGAACGCCGCGGCGGCTCGTGTTCTGGACAAGCTCGGAATTACCATGGTTGAAGCTCCGGAAGCCGGGTGCTGCGGCGCGGTGAATTACCATCTCTCCGAGCATGAAAAAGGTCTCGAGCGTATGCGCCAGAATATTGATGCCTGGTGGCCGGCTATTGAGTCCGGCGCAGAGGCCGTGGTGACCACGGCATCTGGTTGTGGAGCCATGGTGCAGGACTACGGTCATTTGTTGAGGGACGACCCGGCTTATGCCGCGAAGGCACAGAAAGTCAGTCAGTTGAGTACCGACCTTGGTGGATTTTTGCTGGCGCAGGATCTCGAGAGCCTGAAAGTGCAGAACAATCCTGGCAAGGTTGCGTTTCATTGCCCCTGCACACTGCAGCACGCCATGAAACAAAACGGCATTGTGGAGCAGGTGCTCATTAAAGCGGGCATCAACTTGGCTGTCACCAAAGAAAAGCATCTGTGTTGTGGTTCAGCCGGCACCTATTCGGTGTTGCAGCCAGAACTCAGTCAAAAACTGCTGAGTAATAAACTCAAAGCGTTGACCGTGGATAATCCTGATCGCATCGTAACGGCCAACGTCGGTTGCCAGATGCACCTTGAGACGAAAGCCCAGGTGCCAGTTCAGCACTGGATCGAACTGCTTGATCAGTAAACAGTAGGCCAAGCCTGCCTTACACTTCCTGTGGTAATCGTTATACTGCCTTGGCAATTAACGTCACCACAGGGAGTGGAAAGTTATGCCAGGGATTATGGCAGTTGCAGTGTTTTTATTAATGTTCGCCTCGTCGGCTACCGCCGGAATCTATACCTGGACAGACGCCAGCGGCGTGGTTCATTTCACCGACACCCCGCCACCTGATAAAAATCATCGGCCCGTTGATGTTGCCGCCCCGGTCACTGTGCCAATGGCGGAAAACCTCCGTCAGCATCGGCGTGTTTCAGAGATACGCGGGCAGGTGCAGGGTATGCTCGGATCTGATCGCAAGCGTGATTCAACGAGAAGTAAGTCCAAAGCGAAAGCAGCTGCAAAGCAGGAGAAAACCTGCACCAGCTACCGGCGTAAACTGGCGCAGGTTCAGTCTCAGCTCCGGTCAGGCTATGGCAATAGCAAAGGGAATAACCTGCGCCGCAAACGGCGCAAACTCAGTCAATCGCTAAGCCGTGAGTGTATTTTGCGCTGATGATGTAGACTGCCGTGTGATGAGCACCCTAACAATCCAAGGTTTTTCATCTTCTGTCTGGTTACTCTTATCTGGATACCGGTTTGAAAACGACACCTTTATCGCACTTTCAGCTTGCCATTCTTCTGGGTATGACCGTTGCCCTGGGGCCGTTGGCGCTTGACGCCTACTTGCCAGCGTTTCCGGAAATTGCCGATAAGCTGGGCGTTGGCCATGGAAGTGTGGGGCTGACTCTTAGCGCCTATGTCGGAGCGCTTGGGCTTGCTCAGTTGCTGGGCGGTCCTTTGTCAGACCGCTACGGCCGCCAACAGATTCTGTTCACAGGGCTGGCGGTATTTGCCAGTGCTGCATTCATGATCGCACAGGCGCAAACGCTCCCGGAGATGCTGGGCTGGCGGATTGTGCAGGGTATTGGTGGAGCCTTCTGTGCGGTATCCGTTCCTGCCATCGTTCGTGACCAGACCAGCGGACAGGACGCCGCGCGTCTGTTCGGGCTTATCGGGCTGGTGATGTTTATCGCACCGGCAGCAGCACCCTCAATTGGCTCAATGTTGCTTTATTTCAGTGAGTGGCATTCGATCTTCCTGATGTTGGCCGGATACGGCGCGCTGTTGGCAGTTGTTCTGCACTTCCTGTTGTTCCGGCGCCTCCCGCCTCGGCAAAAAGACCCTACGCCGGTTTCAACGTTGATTACCAACTATGCGTTTGTACTTCGTCACCGCGTAACTATGCGGTTCGTCGGGCTGCAGGCTTTATGTTTCAGTGCCATGCTTGTGTTTATTACGCATGCGTCGTTTATTTATCAGGAATGGTTCGGGCTATCAAATGCCATGTTCTCTGCGTTATTCGCAGCAAATATAGTGGCCATGGCCAGCCTGAACCTGCTCAACCGGCGCCTGCTCAACAAGTATCAATCGGTGCAAATTCTCAGGGTTTGTGTGTTCCTGCAGGCCATTGCCGTTAGTGTACTGGTCATTTTTGCCTGGGCTGGCGCGCCCTACTGGGTGATTGCCGCCTGCATTATTGCAGTTGTCGGATTCATGGGGGCTATTATTCCCAATAATATGGCCAATGCGTTGGAGTTTTTTCCTCATCTCGGCGGGACTGCTGCGGCGATGCTCGGAGCTGCGCAGTTCACTATTGCAGGCGCGATAAGCGCGCTCTCGGCGACTCTGGCTGGTGTGGCGCTATTGCCCATTGTGCTGGTTATGGCGATCTGTATATACGGTGCAGCCATGCTGGCAGCAGGTGGGCCGGGTGCGGTTGAGCGAGAGACTGGTTTAGCTTAGCGCCGCCGGGCTTTTGCAGCGTTGCTCTGTTTGGCGATCGCCGCGCGCGAGCTGATGCCTTGATCAATGTACAGCACGGCGTCTGTTATCTGGGGGAACATATGCTCATCCAGCACATACTCGCGCAGAGCCGCAGAGTGTGTGAGGGTATCGCGAACGGGGCCGATGAGGCTGACCAGGTATAACTGGATACCCTGTTCCCGCAGGTTTTCGATCACGCTTTCAAGCATGATCAGTGAGGTACTGTCGATACTGCTCACAGCTTGCGCGTCCATAATGACGGCTTTCAGGGCACCCTCGGGGCGTCGTTTCATCATGCTGTATAATCGCGATTTGAAAAAATCTTTGTTCGCGAAATATAGCGGTGCATCGAAGCGGAAGATCAGAAGGTCCTTTCGCACACTTATGCTTTCGAAGCGGTGAATATTTCGATAAAGGTCTTCTCCGTCGATTTTGCCGAGCTCAGTCATGTGCGGTGTAGTGCTGTTATAAATAACCAGTATCAGCGATACCGCAACACCCACCAATAATCCCTGCTGAACACCGAGCATCAATGTGATCACGAAGGTAACCAGCAAGATCAGAAATTCCTTTCTGTCTTGCCGGAACAGGATCTTCATCTCGCTGTACTTGAACAGTCCCAATACCGACATCACGATGATTGCGGACAAAACCGCTTTGGGTAGCGGGTAATCGGTAAACAGAGGTGTAAGAAAGACAACTGTAATGGCAATCAGGGCTGAAGAGACAACGCCTGAAACCTGCGTCAGCGCGCCGGCCTCGCGCAGCGCGGCGCTGCGTGAAAAACTGGCAGAAACCGGAAAGCTTCGGAACATGGCGCCCAGGGCGTTGGCCAGGCCAAGCGCTATCAGCTCCTGGTTTGGCTGAACGCTGCGCTTGTCCTTCGGCGACTCCTGAGACTTGCATATCGACATGGTGCCCACGAAGCCCATAAGGGCCACGGTAAACGCTACCGGCAACAAATCACCAAGCCGCGCGAAGTCGATAAACGGTATCTGCAGAGCCGGAAAACCACGTGGTACCGAGTCGATAACCTCTACGCCTGCTTGCCCGGCATGGAACAGCCCCGATAGCAGCATGGTGCCAACCAGCAGGATCAGAGCGTTAGGCAGCTTTGGCAGGTGCCGTTTGCAGAAAAAGATAAACAGCAGGCTTACCACTGAAATTCCCACCGTGACGACGTGCCAATCGCTTATATGCATCAGCAACTGCCAGGAAAGATCCAGTACATTGGCGCTATCCAAATGAACGCCTGTCAGGCTCTGGAGCTGACTGCCAATGATGATAACGGCCGCGGCGGAGGTGTAGCCAACAACAACCGGGTAGGAGAGGAAATTGACGATAAACCCGAACCGTAACAGCCCGAACAGAAACTGTATCAAGCCCACCAGCAGAGTCAGCTCGATCGCAAGTTGAAGGTATTGATCCGAGCCAGGCTTGGCCAGCACGCTGAGGCCAGAAAGAATGAGAATGGCATCCAGCGCTACCGGCCCAACCGAAATCTTGTTGGAGGTTCCCAGCAATGCGTATAGAAGCGGCGGGAAAATCGAGGCGTAAAGCCCGAACTCAGGTGGCAGCCCCGCGAGCACCGCATAGCCCATGCTTTGCGGGATCAGCATGACGCCAATGACAAGGCCCGACACCACATCCTGTCTTAACGTATGGGCCGTGTACCCTTGCAGCCAAAGCAGACCAGGCAATAATTTGTAGAGCATAAAAGCAGTTTTTCGCTTTGGGGGCTGGACTGCAAGTGTGTGGAAATCAAAGAGCTGAATCAAGAAGTATCCGCATGGCAGGGGCTTACATCGGGCGATGCTCTGCCAACACTGCTGCGATGCAAAAGGTAGGCCAGAGAGTGAGTGTCATTCCTTACGCTCCGGGCAGGGTTGGATGGTGTTATAATCAAAGCGTGTAAACCAACTGCCAACGGAGGCATGACGATGACGAAAAAGAAGGCGAAACCGACGAAGCACAGCGCGGTGCAGCGGGAACTCAGAACCCCTAAGTATCAGATGCGGGTGGTTGAAGACAAAAGCAAATACCGCCGCAACCGGGACAAGAGCGTACGGATGGAGGATTTTCGCAAGGCTGCCTGAGAGGCTGTTTTACGAAAATCCTTTGTTTGTGCCTCTGCCTCTGCTTTTGTTCCGTTCTAATAATCTGCTTTATCAGATCAGCATGTGAGCCGATTAGGGTTTCTATTCGGCTTACAGGTTGATGTGGCTTCGCGTATCTGGCGCTTGCCACTAAGCAGATAGACGCAGAGCCCATATTCCATTCAACCAGGCCAAACCTGTTGGGTAGAAAGGCAAAAATCAGAAATAGACCACCTTCGGTAAGGAGCTCAAAAATCAGCGTAACAATGCCGCAGCTCATGTTGGTGAGGCTATCGTTGAGCCGTAAAGAGGTTCGGTTTTTCGCCAGAAGAAAAGTGATTTCGAGGCTATAAACAGAAGAAAAAACGGAAAGGAAAAAGTTACCCAGTGATAAGCGATCAATGACCTCATTACTTTTAATAGCAGTTTGAAGTTACATCGACTGTTAAGCAAAAGCTTGCGCTAATACGACACTTTTTTGCTTTGTTGTGTCGCAAGCATTGGCTGTAATTTGCAGACCGAATCAACATCAGTAAGCGTGCTCTATTCTCTTGCGGTCTCTCGTAACAGGATGAAATGCTCGATCAACCGGATCATCAGCGTTTTCTGATCCGGCAGGCTTTCAGCTACCAGAAGGGCGAGCGCAACCAAAGTATTGTCGTTGATAAGTTGCTCTACCGGTCGAGCCAGCAGAGCTGCATTGCGGCGTAGATACCACAAAAACAGAAAAGAACCACAGCGCTTGTTGCCATCGGCTAGCGGGTGGTTCTTGATGACGAAGTAGAGCAAATGAGCGGCGCGGGTGGCGATGTTTGGATAGAAGAATTCGTCACCAAAGCCCTGTTCTATCGTGGCAAGAGCAGAGGTAAGACCTTCGCCACGTAATTGGCCGAACAGCTCCGTTGCTTCTCTTTTCGCGATCAATGTCTGCTTTAGCTCGCCAATGGCCCGCAGTGCTTCATCTAGTTCGAGAGGCTACATGTTGGGCTGCTTGATGCCGATCTCTGCCAAATGCTGTTCGTCGTAGCCTTGCAACAGGCTCCATGAGCGGGCGTAATCGCTGATTACTTGGGCAACGGCTTCGCCTTCGTTAGAAACCAGGCCTTGATTGGTGAGGGTGCGGCTTAGGAGATTAACGGCTTGCTCGAACTCAATGCCCCGCTCTGTGAGGCGGCGCTGGTTGAGGGTGTAGCCTTGAACTAAGTGGTTTTTGATGACTTGGGTTGCCCATTGACGGAACTGGGTTGCGCGTATGGAGCTTACCCGATAACCCACTGAAATGATGGCATCGAGGTTGTAATGCTTGGTGCGATATCTTTGCCCGTGGTCGGCCATATGTTCCAAAATGGAACACGTGTTCTCTTCGATCAGCTCGCCGCTTTTATAGATGTTGCTTAGATGTTTTGTGATGGCTGGCCGTTTAGTGCCGAATAGCTCTGCCAACTGAGCCTGATTGAGCCAAACTGTCTCCTCATCCAGCGCGACTTCCAAACGCGCCTGGCCGTCGCTAGACGTAAAAATCCGTACCTGTTGTTCAGTCATGACATCTCCTTGTCGTTTTTTCTCAAGCCACACAGTATAACGGTTGATGAGCATCCCGCCAGGCCGCTATCTGTGCTTATTCCGGTCGTATGGTAATCCCCCGATGGCTATTCTCGGTGAGAAGGCCCCGTGCTTCTTGTAATCGCGGCATGTACCCGGTGGTCGTGTTAGAGTTGGGAAATAAGTTGGGCGACCAAAGGCGAGCTTAATTTGAACGGGTTAGATTACCAAAATGAGATAGTCGAGCGCCTGTCTCAATTTGCCTTTAGGATTAAAGGAAGCGGCAATTTTCAACCCAGTTGTCCAAATTACTGCCTTTAACACCGTCTAATAGTTCGTAAAGGGATTTTATGTTGTCATTATTCGAGACTGGAGCTCGTTATGTTCGTGTCTTCGTAGAGCTATGCGTGTTCGTTGGAATACTTCTTCTTTTATATTTTTTGGCTGAGATTATTGAGTTTTTCCCACCGTCGCTCACACTCGGCGACGCTGCAAAATTAGCCCTTGTCTCGGTCGTTGCTGCATCTGTTCACTTCGCTACCGCTTTCGCCAGCTTAGGGGTTGCGTCGATAGTGACGCTAGTCATTTTGTTTCTTTTGAAGTGGTCTGTCCGGGTGATTAGTGGGCCACCCAAATTTGTAGATGATATCGATTGGTACTTCTCTAGAATATACTCCTCCGGTTTTTTTCAATTAACGGTTTTTGGTTTCGCCCTGATATGGGCAATCGTTTTCGAATTTATTCCTGCTCGAACCTTCGCGACTAACCCTTGGATCATCGCCGCTTGTTCGGTAGCTTTCATTCTTCTTACCACATCGTCTTTTCAATCCCCTGATAAAATTAGGTCGGAAAAAAAAGTGCTCAGGGGTGGTGAGTTGGGTGATTTGCCTCTGAATTTACAGGTCTTTCTCGTCGGTTTAGCGATTGCTTTTATCGCCCCAGTTTTTGCTTGGGGCAGCTTTGATACGTTTGTGCTTATTACAATGACTAAAGCTGGCCTTGTTCAAGTCCCTGCAAACCTGTTTATCAAACAGGAATACTGTGGATTGGTAATCGCTGGCTTTGATGCAATTAGTAATCGGGAAGGATTCTGTTACCTAGAAGATGTCGCGATTATGTTTCACGGAATTGGAGATAAGGTGCTAGTTGAGAACTTTGCTAACGGCTACAAGGTAACTCTGCCAGCTGACAGCGTGTTTTTGTCGTCGGGTAGGGAAGGATAGTAGGTGGTGGACACTTTGCGGAGATCAGAAACAACAAAAACCCGCACGAGGCGGGTTTCATCTGAATTCATAATGGTGCCCGGAGGCGGAATCGAACCACCGACACGAGGATTTTCAATCCTCTGCTCTACCAACTGAGCTATCCGGGCAAGTTGCCATACTGCTGTGCAACGGGGCGCTATTAAACCGGTTTCGGTGTAGTGAGTCAAGGCCGGCCCGGAAAAATTTCCGAATCTTTTCAGGGTTGATCGGGCTTTGATCAAACCGGCGTTATTTCTCCGGCGGTACGTAGCCTTCGGCTTTGTCGAAAGGCTCGTTATTGAAGTAATGCTCCATCTGCGCCTGCAGGTATTTACGGGTGTTCGGGTCCATCAGGCTCAGGTGTTTTTCATTGATCAGCATGGTTTGCTCGTGCTGCCATTCTTCCCAGGCCTGTTTGGAAATGTTCTCGTAGATCTCCTGGCCCTTTGCGCCGGGCATGGGTGGGAAGTTCAGGCCTTCCAGCTCTTTCTGGTGTTTGCGGCAGAAAACGGTGCGGCTCATGATCGCTCCTGTTGTCATGGGTAAGTGGCTGGATGATAACAGATAGTGTCGGCTGAGCGAGTGGGCGCTATGTTATCAGAGCAGGGTAGTCTGTTCCGGATTGGTGAGCAGCGTGCGGATTGGCGCCGGCAGGCCAAGGGCCAGTGCTTCGTGCCTGTGCAGCCATCTCAGC
The DNA here is from genome assembly GCF_048266785.1 of Marinobacter sp. Classification (GTDB taxonomy): domain Bacteria; phylum Pseudomonadota; class Gammaproteobacteria; order Pseudomonadales; family Oleiphilaceae; genus Marinobacter. The sequence continues at coordinate 137,939 of NZ_JBLWYX010000006.1, read as the reverse complement.
TGTGCATCATCCTTCACGGTATTTACCCCGGTCACGTCCAACCGGGCTGGCTGGATGTGGAGGTGATAATGGGAAAACGTATGGCGGAAACTGCCGATCAGCTCCGGTTCTCCGCAGTTAAATCCAAGGCTCCGTTCACAGGCTTCCTGGAGCTCCTCCGCACCATAAGCCGGGTCCAGTTCCGGTAAGCTCCAGAGGCCACCCCAGATACCGCTGGGCGGGCGACGCTCCAGCAGGATCCGACCTTCGTGATCTTCCAGTATGACCATCCAGGTGGTTTTTTCAGGTTTCGCTTTTTTTGGCCTGGAGCCGGGGTAGAGGCTGGTCTCTTCTCTGGCGTATGCGGTGCAGCCTTGTTGCAGAGGGCAATCATTGCAGGCCGGTCGGCTGCGCGTGCATATCATCGCGCCCAGATCCATGATGCCTTGGGTATAGTCCCGTACACGTTCGTTCGGTGTATGTGCCTCGGCGTGTTCCCAGAGCTTCTTCAGCACGGGAGCTTGCCCGGGCCAGCCGGGAACGGCGTGATAGCGGGCCAGTACCCGTTTCACATTGCCATCAAGAATGGCTGCGCGCTTGCCGTATGCCTGGGCAACAATTGCGGCTGCAGTGGAGCGGCCGATGCCGGTGAGGCTTTCCAGCTCATCCTGTGTGTCGGGGAAAGTACCGCCAAAATCCTCCACAACAGACACGGCGGCTTTTTGCAGATTGCGTGCACGGGCGTAATAGCCCAGCCCGGACCAGTGGCTGAGCACGTCATCGACCGGCGCCTCTGCAAGGGATTGGACATCCGGGAAGCGTTCCATGAACGCCAGGAAATAGGGGATCACAGTTGCAACCTGGGTTTGCTGAAGCATGATCTCGGACACCCACACCCGGTAGGCGTTGCGGTTGTGGTGCCACGGCAGGTCGTGCCTGCCATTTTGATCGTACCATTTCAGAAGGTTTTCAGCGAAGTGGTCTGCTGTCACTTGAACAGACCTTTGAGGGCATCTTTTACCTTGTCGCCCGCACCTTCGCCGAGCTTTTCTTCCAATTTTTCGCGAGCCTTCTGCTCAGCTTTGTCTTTGGCTTTGTCCACTTCTTCGTTGGCTTTTTTCCGCGCGGCGTTTGCTGCAATGTCTTTGAGCGCGTCGCGGAAGCGAGAGCCGTCAAAGGAGCACAGGCTGGCTGCGCCCGCCGAGAAATCACCACGGCACTCGACCGGAATAACAACGTCTTCGACATATTCGGTTACCCGGCAAGCATTGTCGCGATGAATCTCACCGACAATCCGCAGGCCCAGCTTGTAATCAACCAGAGACTGCTTCAAATCGACGGTGCCCTTGCCTTCCAGCTTCATACCAGCCAGCGAGGCGACCAGGTCTGTGTTATCGAAGGTGTTGCCGTTGATCTCCAGAGTGCCGCGCATGTCGTTAAACGGGGTTGTATCGCCCCAGTCATCGGTCGTCAGCTGGTCCTGGTTGACCAATGCAATACCCTGGCATGCCATGCGGGTCAGGTTCATATTACGGAACTCGCCTTCAGCAAGATTGAAGCTGATCTGACCATCTGCTTTGTCTCGCAGAACCGAGATACGGTTACCGGAGGTGGTGGCGTTTATTTTGAGGTTTGCACCGCCGGACAGCATGGTGACTTCCGCCACATCCGCCAGCATTGGAAGAGTCTGCACATTACTTACATCGGAGTTGATTGACCACTTCGGAGTGTCGCTGCGGGCGTCAATGGTGGCATTGGCGCCAAAGCTGCCCTCGTACAGCTTGCCGCTGAACTCGTCCATTTTCAGCAAGCCGTTGCTGGCGGTTGTGCTGGCTTTGATTTCGTTGATGGTCAGGTTGCTGACAACCAGCTCACCCAGCCCCAGGTCGATATCCAGAAGCAGGCTGCGCAGGGTTTCCAGTGGCAGGAGGTCGCCTTCAGGGCTTGTGCTGGCCGTTTGCGCAGGGGCGTCGCTGGTGGCTTTTGCGCTGTCGCCCTCGACTTTTGGCGGCAGGTAGCGATCAGCGTCAAGCTTGTCGCCCTGAAGGTCGAACACAATGCCGCCGTTGTCGAGGTTATAGCTGCCGGAGCCTTCGAACGTGGTGTCATCCAGTTTGATCACGAGATCTGATAATGCGGGCTTGCCTGCAGCGCCGCCGATACTGGTAGAAAAAGCGATGGCCTGGAGTACCTCTGCATCGGTTGTTTCAACGACGGGTTGCCCCAGGTTGTCGAGCAGATCCTTCAGGGAAAACTCGGCGATGGCTATTTTGCCTTGCACGGCTGGCTTGTCGCCAAAGCCCTTAACATCAAGGTTGGTTGTCAGAGTCAGATTAGCGAGGCTGGCGGTGAAGTCACTCAGGGTCGCTGTTTCGTTCTCCAGGTTGGCGTTGGCGGAACCGCCCAGTTTGGCCGTTACGGATTTGCCGGCAAAAGCTTCGCCGTTCATTTTGAATTCGGCGTCCAGGCCGGAAACGGCAAAATCGTTCAACGCTTCGTTGGCCGCCAGGCGGGCCTGGATGCTCCCGTCTACAGAAAACTGTGGTTGCGTTGTTTCTACACGAAAGCCAACTTCAAGCGGGAATTCAGAGCCCAGAGTAATGTTGCTGGCGTTTACCGTGAAATCTTCAAGTGTCACCGTCTGGCCAGTTTGCAGGTCGCTATAATGTACCTGTGCATTGCTGATCTGGACGTTCTCGACATTGAAATTCAGAGGCTCACTGCTGCCTTGCTCGCCGCCGGTTTCCGCGGTGGCTGGTTGTTCTGGCTCGCTGGCAACGTCCTGTTTGTCCTTCTGCGCGACACCGTCTGCTGGCTCCGGCATGATGCGAGTCCAGTTGCCTTCACCCTGTTCATCAACCGTCAAACGCGCGTCGAGGCCATCCAGAACAAAGGTGCTGACCTGTGGCGACATGGCAATCAGCGACCAGAAATCGACTTGCGCGACCAGTTGCTTCAGTGCAATCAGGCGCTCACCGTCCAGAGTGGCTTCTACATCGTTGAGTTCAAGCCCGAGAGGAATGAAAGACCAGCCGATATCGCCTTCCAGAATGAGGTCGAGGTTGGTTTTTTCTTCAACCACTTTTTCGATTTGCGGTTTGTAATCGTTCGGGTTGATAACGGCCATGGCAATAGCAATCGCGGCGATGGCGAGAACAACAAGTGCAACGATGGCGATCAGCACATAACGTATGGCTTTCATGATTCAGGCTTCCTTTCTTGTTGCGGGAGCTTTCAGGATTCAAGGCGAACCCGGGCGCGAATATGCTAAAGGATAACGCAGGGTTAACAAATTAACAGGGCGGGAGTATGACAATGCCGTAGTGTTAGGCCAAAATACACCCATTGTTTTCTGGCTCGACTGTTACGCTTAAAGATAAAAAGTGGTTTGTATAAACATAATAAGGAGTTCGCTGTGGCTATTACTGTGTCGATTGAACTGAATCGGGAGCTTGAAATTCCGGGTAGCTATGATGAGGTATTTGCGTTGCTGGCCGATGTGCCCAGCTCTGCAAGTCATTTTCCGAAAGTCCACAAACTGACTGATCTGGGCGACAATATTTACCGCTGGGAAATGGAAAAGGTGGGTATCGACAAGCACGCAATTCAGTCCATTTACGCCAGCAAGTACTTTTCGGACAAGGATGCAGGAAAAATTACCTGGGAGCCGGTGAAAGGGGAAGGTAACGGGCTGGTGCGTGGGTCCTGGACATTGACGGCAAAAGGCGACAAGGCTACGGCCGCGAAATTCCAGACCAGTGCCCAACTGACACTGCCGCTGCTCGGTTTGCTGAAGCTCGCCATCAGCCCCGTTATCAAGCACGAGTTCAACGGTCTGGTGGATACTTATATGAACAACTTGAAGAAGGCGTTCTGATTCTCCTGTGACAAGGCAAACTATCGTGCCGATTAACCCGGCTATGGGACTACCGAGGGCATAAAAGGTATAATCCCGGAATCAAGTTTTCCGGCGTTGTGCCACCTAAATCTGCTACGGAGTCCCCATGGCCGAACGTAAGGCTCGGGTAGAACGAAATACCCTTGAAACCCAGATCAGCGTTGAAATCAATCTCGATGGCACCGGTAAATCCAGTTTCGACACCGGTGTGCCGTTTCTTGAGCACATGATGGAACAGATTTCCCGTCATGGCTTGATCGATCTCACCATCGTGTCCAAAGGCGATCTGCACATTGACGACCATCACACGGTAGAAGATGTGGGCATAACCCTGGGCCAAGCCTTTAAGCAGGCGGTTGGCGATAAAACAGGTATTCGTCGCTACGGTCACGCCTATGTGCCCCTTGATGAGGCGCTCTCCCGAGTGGTAATTGACCTTTCCGGTCGCCCTGGTCTGATCATGGAAGTGCCCTTTACCCGCAGCACCGTGGGCGGATTTGATGTGGACCTGTTTGAAGAGTTCTTCCGCGGTTTTATTAACCACGCCCTGGTGACGATGCACATCGATACTTTGAGGGGCAAGAACACCCACCACCAGATCGAAACCGTGTTCAAAGCATTCGGCCGCGCCTTGCGCATGGCCATTGAAATGGATGAGCGCATGGCGGGTATTACACCGTCGACCAAAGGCCTGTTGTAAACCGCCGCTCTTAGCCGCTTTCAGCCACCTAAGGACACCGTACTAACCATGAAAACCGTTGCCATCATCGACTACGGCATGGGGAACCTTCACTCTGCCCGCAAAGCGGTAGAGCATGTAGCCCCGGATACCAGGGTTCTGGTAACCGATAATGCAGATAAAATCCGCGAAGCCGACAGGGTGATTCTTCCCGGCGTCGGCGCCATACGCGACTGCATGGCAGAGATTCGCCGGCTGGGCGTGGACGCGCTGGTACGGGAAGTTTCCCGTGATCGTCCGTTCCTCGGTATCTGTGTTGGCATGCAGGCGCTTATGTCCCGTAGCGAAGAGAACGGTGGCGTTGACTGCATCAATCTGTTCCCTTCCCAAGTGCGTTTCTTTGGCGAGAACCTGGTAGAAAACGGCGAGCGGCTAAAGGTGCCTCACATGGGGTGGAACGAGGTTTATCACGCCATGGAGCATCCGCTGTGGCAGGGCATTCCTGATGGTGATCGCTTCTACTTTGTGCACAGTTACTACGCTGAGGCGGAAGGTAACGCAGACATAGCCGGGCGCAGCCATTACGGTGTTGATCTTGCGGCTGCGGTCGCCCGGGACAATATTTTTGCTGTGCAGTTTCACCCGGAGAAAAGTGCCAGGGCAGGGCTGCAACTTCTCAAGAACTTTACTGACTGGAACGGAACATGCTGATTATTCCCGCCATTGATCTAAAAGACGGCCGATGCGTGCGGTTGCGCCAGGGCCGTATGGAAGACTCCACCGTTTTCGGTGGCGACCCGGTTGATATGGCCACTCGCTGGGTGGAAGCCGGTGCCCGCCGCTTGCACCTTGTGGATCTGAACGGCGCGTTTGCAGGCGAGCCGGTTAACGGAGAAATTGTTAAGGCTATTGCCCGCAAGTATCCGGATTTGCCGATACAGATTGGCGGCGGTATTCGGTCGGCAGAAACCATTGAGGCCTATCTCAAAGCGGGTGTGCAGTGGGTTATTATCGGCACCAAGGCAGTCAAAGAACCTGAGTTTGTTACCGAAATGTGCAAGCGCTTCCCCGGACACATTATTGTGGGGCTCGATGCCAAAGACGGCCGTGTCGCAACAGATGGCTGGGCTGAGGTGTCCGAAGTTATGGCGGTCGATCTGGCAAAACGCTTTGCGAACGATGGCGTTGAAGCGATTGTTTACACCGACATCAACCGCGACGGCATGATGCAGGGTGTAAACGTGGAAGCCACTGCCGCTCTTGCAGAAGAAGGTGGCATTCCGGTTATCGCTTCCGGTGGCGTAACCAATATGGATGATCTCAAGCGTTTGGCGCCAGTCGCTCACAGGGGCATCATCGGCGCTATCACCGGCCGCGCTATTTACGAAGGTACACTGGATGTTGCAGAAGCCCAGGCGTTCTGTGACTCCGTGAAAGGCTGAACAAGGTAGAACCTATGACACTGGCGAAGCGTATTATTCCCTGTCTGGATGTGGACAAGGGGCGCGTTGTGAAAGGCGTGAACTTTGTGGATATCCGGGATGCTGGCGATCCTGTGGAAGTGGCCCGTCGCTATAACGAGCAGGGCGCCGACGAGATTACCTTTCTGGATATTACGGCAAGCCATGAAAGCCGCGACACGACCTATGAAACCGTGGAACGCATGGCGTCAGAAGTGTTCATTCCGCTGACAGTCGGCGGCGGTGTTCGCACTGTCGACGATATCCGTAAGCTGCTGAATGCCGGTGCAGACAAGGTGGCCATTAACACGGCTGCGGTATTCAACCCGGAGTTTGTGCGGGAAGCAGCGGATCGGTTTGGCAGCCAGTGCATTGTGGTGGCTATTGATGCCAAACAGGTCAGTACCGAAGGTGAGGAGCTGCGCTGGGAGATCTTTACCCACGGTGGCCGTAAGCCAACAGGGCTGGATGCCGTGGAGTGGGCGCGCAAAATGGTAGAAATGGGTGCCGGCGAGCTCTTGCTCACAAGCATGGACAGAGATGGTACCAAGATCGGTTTTGATCTTGATCTGACCAAGGCAGTCAGCGATGCGGTAGTTGTTCCAGTGATCGCCTCAGGTGGTGTGGGTGAGCTGCAACATCTGGCGGATGGCGTAACCAAGGGTGCTGCAGATGCCGTGCTGGCAGCGTCTATTTTCCACTTTGGTGAGCATACGATTCCTGAAGCCAAGGCCTTCATGAAGGCCCAGGGAATCGAAGTCCGGGATTAGTCTTTTTTAGCGAAAGCAGGCCGGATGGTCTGCTTGTCCCCTTCTGCAAACATCCTTCGGTTGTTGTTACGTATTGCCCAGAGACCGCTCACCGTGGCAACGGCAATGCCCTGTTCATCAAGTAACGGCAGATGTTTTTCGAGGTAATCGACGGTCACTGTATGTGGGTGGCCTATACCGACCGCACTGCCGTTCTCTTTTGCCCGCCGAATCAGTTCTTTGAATTGCTTGTCTACAAACGCTTCCGTTTGCTCATGATCCAGAAACACGTCCCGTGTCAGGGTGGGGACCTGATAGGCTTCAGCAACGTCGCCCGCAACGGATGAGGCAATTGTCCTGCTGTCGACAAAATAAACCGGGTAGCGGTAGAGCTCTTTCATCACCCAGTCCATAGGCCTGAGCTGCTGGGTCAGCAAGCTGCCCATGTGGTTGTTCACACCCCGTACGTAGGGAATGGACTGCAGCGCGCGGCGCAGAGTGGTTGTGAGGCTCTGCTCATCCATATCCGAAGTTAACCCGCCGGGGCCAAGGCCAAAGTTATGGGTGTTGGCCATGGGCGCGTGCAGCATAATTTCTTTTTCGCGGCTGTGCGCCAGACGGGCAAGGGTATCGGTGTGCCGGCGATAGGGCAGGAATGCCAGGGTCAGTGGCTGGTCCAGATTGGCAAGCCGCTTGCCCTCGTGCAAGTTATGTCCCATGTCGTCAATGATGATGGCAATGGTTGGTGGGATATCACCTTTTGCCGGATCTGCCGCCACCCCGCCGGAGGCCAAGCTTGTCAGTGCCGCCAGGGCCAGAGTTAGCAGGGTCAGATTAGAGAGCGCCTTCACTGTGCTGCGTCAGCTCCCTTGGGGTTGAGAATGTGTAGCCCTTTCAGCAAATTCAGCGCTGAGCGCAGCTGGTAGTCGCGGTCGGGTATTGAGCCGACCTGGTTTTCAGGCTTCGGCTGATTACCTTTACCTTCCGCTTCCTCATCCTGGCCAATCAGGTGGCCGCTTAGATCCGCTTCAGTAAAGAATGGGCGGCTATCCAGTTCCTTCAGCTCTGCCGGCTTTACTTCAATATCCGGCTTGATGCCTGTGGCCTGGATAGAACGCCCGTCCGGGGTGTAATACCGCGCGGTTGTCATTTTGATCGCGTGGGTCTCATCCAGGGGGATAACCGTCTGGACGCTACCCTTGCCAAAGGACTGGGTGCCCATGATCACGGCCCGTTTATGATCTTGCAGCGCGCCTGCAAGAATTTCGGATGCAGATGCGGAGCCGCCGTTGATCAGGACAACAATGGGTGTGCCTGCCATCACATCGCCGTCTTTAGCGCTAAAGCGAAGGCGCGAACTCTGGATCCTGCCTTCGGTATATACGATCAACCCCTCGTCCAGCAGCGCGTCTGCAGTTGCTACAGCTGCCTGCAGCACCCCGCCCGGATTATTGCGCAGGTCGAGTACCAGCCCGTCAAGCACGCCGCCATGATCCTCTTTGAGCTTGTTCAGTGCTTTCGTGAACTGTCCGCCGGTCTCCGCCTGGAACTGGGTCAGGCGCACATAGCCGTAGCCGTTTTCAATCATGCGACTCTTTACACTGGTGACCTTGATAACAGCCCGCTCAACGTCAATCTCAACGGGCGCGCTTTCACCCTCGCGCATGATGGTCAGGGTGAGTATGGTGCCGGGCTTGCCGCGCATGAGCTGAACGGCTTCTTCCAGGCTCATGCCTTTTACCGGTTTCTCATCAAGTTTGATGATCAGGTCGCCCGCCTGAACACCGGCCTGTTCTGCAGGCGTATCGTCAATGGGAGCGATAACTTTTACAAAACCGTTCTCCATACCCACTTCAATACCCAGACCACCAAACTCGCCGGAGGTGCTCTCTTCCAGCTCTTCATAGTCTTTTGGTGCCAGATAAGTGGAGTGCGGGTCCAGATCGGAGAGCATGCCTTTGATGGCGCTTTCCAGTAACTGTCTGTCGTCTACTTCTTCAACGTAAGCTGCCTTGATGCGGCTGAAGACCTCGGTAAATTTGCGCAGATCGTCCAGTGGCAGTTGTTTTTCCGGGTCGGGCAGGGTGATTTCAACACGCTCGCCGTTCTGGATGCCTTCCAGAACCCGATTATCCTCTGACGAATTATCCTGAGAGAAGGCCAATCCGGGGATGGTGACGAAACAGGCGGCAAGTAGGGCGGAGCGCAAAGGTAAGGCTTGGAGTTTACTTTGGACCCATTTCATTCACATATCCCGTGGTTATTCCGGTAGTTGAGCAGAAATCTCTGTTCCCGACAGTATGGCGCCAGCGGGCGCATTTGTCAGCCCTGCAGCTGGGGTTCATTTGCCCAGCCAGCGCCCCGGGTTGTCTGGCTTGCCATTATGGCGCACCTCAAAATAAAGCGCCGGGCTTTCTGTGCCCCCGGTGCGACCAGCCAAAGCAATGGCTTCCCCGGCAGCAACCCAGTCTCCGGGGCTGGTAAACAGGCTGCTACTGTGGCCATAGAGTGTCATGTAGCCATCGCCGTGATCAATAATTGTTATCAGCCCAAAGCCCCGGAGCCAGTTCGCAAACACAACTCTGCCGTAGTGAATGGCTTTTACTTCTGCCTCTTCGCCGGTCTGAATGAGCAGGCCGTTTCTGCTTAGTTTGCCATCTGCGTATTTCTCGCCAAACCGGCTTATGACCTTACCCTTTGCCGGCCAAGGCAGTTTGTTTTTGAGTGACGGGAAGGGCTGTGACTCGTTTGGAGATGGAATGCTGGCAATGGCTTGCTGAACTTCCGAAAGCAGCTTCTGCAATCGCTTGCGATCAGATTCAAGTTCATCTTTTTCGCTGCGACGGTTGCTGATGTCCTGGTTGAGAGCTGTCAGGGTTTTCTGACGGTCCTGGCGGGAGGCCTGCAGTTCCTGTTGGCGTTTGCTGACGCTTGCCTCGGTTTTGGCAAGCTCGGCCCGGGTACTGTGCACGGCAGCTTGGGTCACTTTCAGTTCTTGCAGGCTTTTCTGGAATGCTTCCAGACGCCCGACCGTGTCGCGGCTGAGGTATTCGTAGTAGGTCATGGTCCGGGCAATGTTGTCCGGATTGATTTCGTTAAGCAGCACTTTGACGGCTGGGGCGTCACCTTCCATCCAGGCGGTGCGGATCTGCTGTTTGAGGTTTTCGCGCTGGCGTTCCAGGGTTTGTGTCAGTTCCCGCTCCTCGCTCTGGAGTCTGGCGAGGTGCTGCTGCTGTTTTTTTACCTGCTCCCGCAGAGACCGACGCTCGCGGGTCAGCCGGCTGATCGTGCGTTCGGCATCGGCGAGTTGTCGCTCCAGGGAGGAGCGATCCTTTTCGGCATCGGCCAGCCATCCATCGATATCCTCAATCCGTTCCTTGAGGTCTTCGATCTGGGCTGGTGTAACCTCTTGCCCGGAGGCTGCCGGCAGTGCACCCAGTAAAAACGTGAGTGCGAACGCCAGTAACGCAGTCAGACGCAATGGTACGGCCTGCTTCTGAGTCAACCGATTTTGACCAGGCTATGCCCGGTCATTTCTTTCGGTTGTTCCAGTCCCATCAATGTGAGCAGGGAGGGGGCCACATCGCTCAGGCTGCCGTCGTCACTCAGCCTTACCTCGCGGCTGCCCGTGTAAACCAGTGGAACCGGCCCGATGGTGTGCGCTGTATGAACCTGGCCAGAGTTCGGATCCGTCATCTGCTCGCAGTTGCCATGATCGGCCGTTATCAATGCCTGGCCATCGACTTCTTCCAGCGCTTCGACCACGCGCTGCACGCACTGATCAAGACATTCTGCAGCCTTGATGGCGGCATCCAGTTTGCCAGTATGGCCTACCATGTCCCCGTTGGCGTAGTTGCACACCACCAGATCGTACTTGCCGCTCTTTATGGCTTCTACCAGTTTGTCGGTTACTTCCGGCGCGCTCATTTCCGGTTTCAGGTCGTAGGTGGCCACTTTGGGTGAGGGCACCAGAATTCTGTCTTCGCCAGCAAAGGGTGTTTCCTGCCCGCCGTTAAAAAAGAAGGTTACGTGGGCGTACTTCTCGGTTTCAGAAATGCGTAACTGGGTTTTGCCAAGGTTGGATATGTATTCGCCCAAGCTGTTAACGAGAGTCTCAGGTGGATAGGCACAGGGCGTTTTAATATCTGCTGCATACTCGGTAAGCGTCACAAAATCGGCAAGCTTGGGGTGTTTTTTGCGCTCGAACCCGTCAAAGCCTTCGCCTACAAACGTGCGGGTCATTTCCCGGGCACGGTCAGCCCGGAAGTTCATGAACAGAACCGCATCGCCATCATTAATGTTGCCTGCAGGCTCACCTGCACTCTGGATACGGGTCGGCTTTACGAATTCATCGTTTTCACCACGCTCGTAAGCCCGCTCCAGGCCCGAAACGGGATCGGCGGCCGTGAATTCTGATTCACCCAGGGTCATCAGGTTGTAGGCGGCTTCAACCCTGTCCCAGCGGTTGTCCCTGTCCATAGCGAAATAGCGGCCGACAATGGATACCACTCGGCCTACGCCCAGGCTTTTTAATTTCGCGGTGGCCTTCTCCAGAGAAGGGCGAGCGCTGCGAGGTGGCATGTCACGCCCGTCAAGAAACGCGTGAATGTACACTTCTTTTGCGCCCCTTGAGGCGGCAAGCTCAGCGGCTGCCAACATATGATCTTCGTGGCAGTGAACGCCACCGGGCGAAAGCAGGCCCATGAGATGAACGGCGCCGCCATTACCCACGGCTTTGTCTATTGCGGAACACAGGGTCGGGTTTTGATTAAATGTGCCTTCTTCCAGATCCTTGTCAATGCGCGTAAGGCTCTGATAAACGACGCGACCTGCGCCCAGATTCATGTGTCCGACTTCTGAATTCCCCATCTGGCCCTGTGGTAGCCCTACAAACATACCGGAAGTGTTAATGAGGGTTCGTGGCCTGGATTCCCAGAGCTTGTCCCAGAAGGGCGTATTGGCGTTGCTGATGGCGTTGTCTTCGGCGGGATCACGATGGCCCCAGCCGTCCAGAATTATCAGTGCTGTCGGCTTGCGCAATGCTGTCATCATTCAGTCCGGAAGTAGAATAGCGGTAAGTTTACAGAAGTCGAAGTGAAGCTTATCCATTTTTGCACTTTGAGGCCACAGTCGTCACCTGTATGGTCACCTTCTGTCCGGCGAGCAGGCTGTGTATAATCCGCCCAAACTTATTTTCAGGGTAACCTCATGGATCGGTTGTTTGAATTTGTCGTTAACCACTACGTTCTCGCCTCGTTGTTTGTGGCTTTTCTGGTTGCAATTCTGGTGCTGGAGTCCAGGCGGGGCGGTGCTAAAATCTCTGCCCAGGGCGCCGTTAGCCTGATCAACCGGGATGAGGCCATAGTGGTTGATATCCGTGATCGCAAAGAGTTTGGCGAAGGCCGCATTACCGGCTCTGTGAATATTCCGCTGAACAGCCTGAAAAGTCGCGCCGCTGAATTGAAGAAGCATAAAGATAAGCAGATCATCGTAGCGGACAAAATGGGCCAGCATTCTGCCATGGCGGTAAAGCAGCTCAACGCTGAAGGTTACGCCAATGTGGTGCGGCTGAATGGCGGCGTCAGTGACTGGAAAGCCAGCAACTTGCCGTTGGTGAAGAAGTAGAGGCAGCTTCAGAGGTTGATCTGAGCACCGATCTGCCGCACTGTTTCACATAACCGAACGCAGCCAGGCAGTAGACTGTTCCGGCAGATGTAACCATAAAAATGGGTCTTGAGCCCACTCTACAACTCTCTACAAAAGGGAAAGGACTTAACATGGCTGAGAATCAGCAAGCCGCCGCAGGCAGTGATACCCAGAACCAGGCCCAGTTTGCCTTGCAGCGTATTTACGTGAAGGATCTGTCTTTTGAGTCACCGAACTCACCGGTGGTATTTCAGGAACAATGGAAGCCGCATGTGAATCTGGACCTGAACACCGCTCACACCAAAGTCAGTGACAATCAGTATGAAGTTGTTCTGTCGCTGACAGTTACGACAAAAATCGACGAGAAGGTCGCTTATATTGTCGAGATTCAACAGGCGGGTGTGTTCCTCGTGGCAGGCATCGAAGGGCCCCAACTCGGCCAGATGCTGGGCGCTTACTGCCCGACTATTCTGTTCCCTTATGCCCGTGAAGCAATCGACGGTGTCGTAAACAAGGGCAGCTTCCCGGCATTGATGCTGGCACCGGTTAACTTCGATGCCATCTACGCCCAAGCGCTCCAGCGCAAGCAGGAAGAGGCCGCTGGGGAAGCCGGAGAAGTGCAGAAGACGCACTGACAGTTCCGCTCTGATCTGATGACAAAACAGCCCGACAATTGCCGGGCTGTTTTGTTTATGATTTGCCGTTTATCGAGCCCCTGAACCCCAGCTGTCGCCAGGCTTCGTAGACTACCAGAGCGGCCGTGTTTGACAGGTTCAGGCTTCGGCTCTCGGGGCACATGGGTACTTTCAGGCAGTGACCTGCTGGCAAACCCTCGCGCACGCCGTCTGGCAGACCGCGGGTTTCCGGCCCGAACATCAGGTAGTCATCGTCATGGTAGGCAACCTGATGGTAGGAGCGGTGGCCTTTCGTGGTGAGGCCAAAAAGGCGCCGAGGTTGCTCGCTTTCGAGAAATGCCTGATAGCTCTTATGGATTTTTACCGTGGCGTATTCGCTGTAGTCCAGCCCGGCCCGTCGCATCTGTTTGTCTTCCAGAGTAAAGCCCAGAGGTTCAATCAGATGCAGCCGGCAACCGGTGTTGGCGCACAGTCGGATGATATTGCCTGTATTCGGCGGTATCTCCGGTTCATAAAGCACCACATTCAGCATATTGTGCTTTAGCGTTCCACAGCCAGGGCAACACCCATGCCGCCGCCGATGCACAGGGTTGCAAGCCCTTTGTTCGCATCACGGCGCACCATTTCATGCAGCAGCGAAACCAGAATACGGCAACCAGAAGCACCGATGGGATGGCCTAGCGCAACGGCGCCGCCGTTTACGTTAACCTTGTTGGTATCCCAGCCCATGTCGCGATTTACAGAGATGGCCTGGGCGGCAAATGCCTCGTTGGCTTCAATCAGGTCCAGATCGTCAACACTCCAGCCTGCCAGTTTCAGGCAGCGCTGGCTGGCGGGAATCGGGCCTGTGCCCATGATGGTAGGATCAACACCTGCATTGGCGTAGGCCTTGATAGTCGCAAGTGGAGTCAGGCCCAACTCTTTGGCCTTCTCGGCGCTACACACCATAACGGCCGCCGCTCCATCGTTGAGAGATGAGGCGTTGCCAGCGGTCACTGTGCCATCTTTCTTGAAGGCTGGGCGCAGCTTGCCGAGGCCTTCGCCGGTCACGCCGTCGCGCGGCCCTTCGTCCTTGCTGACGATGATCGGGTCGCCCTTACGCTGGGGGATAGAGACCGGCACGATTTCGCCATCGAAGCGCCCGGTTTCACGGGCTGCAACGGCTTTTTGCTGAGACGCTGCGGCAAACTCGTCCTGTTCTTCGCGGCTGATGCCGTATTTCTCGACAATGTTCTCGGCCGTGACGCCCATGTGGTAGTCATTGAAGGCATCCCAGAGGCCGTCTGTGACCATAGTGTCGATCATGGTCCAGTTGCCCATGCGCTGGCCGTTGCGGCTATTGGGCAGAACGTGAGGGGCCAGGCTCATGCTTTCCTGCCCACCCGCAATAATCATGTCTGCATCGCCGCAGCGGATAGCCTGCACAGCCATATGCACGGCTTTGAGCCCGGACCCACACACCTTGTTGATGGTCATTGCTGGCACAGACGCCGGGATGCCGGCGTTAATGGCAGACTGGCGGGCAGGGTTCTGGCCACAGCCTGCAGTCAGTACCTGGCCGAGCAGCACTTCGTTGATCTGCTCGCTGGCGACACCGGTCTCTTCCAGCAGTGCCTTGATAACGGCAGTGCCAAGCTGATCCGCACGCAGGCTGGCGAGGCCTCCACCGAACGCTCCGATGGCAGTACGCCGGGCGGCAACAATGACGACATCACGCATGGGTTTTCTCCGTTTAAGGTGTTGTGTTCCCGCAGGGCAGCAAACCGATCCTGAGCCCTGCGGAGTAAAAACTGCACACATTATAGCCGGAAAGGCGGAATCGGCAAAAGCTCGGTGTGAGCAATGTGCCTAAATGTTCAGGCTTCGCCCGCCGTCTACAGCAACAATCTGCCCGGTGATAAAAGGCGCGTCCGTTAACAGAAATACAATGGTGCGAGCGATGTCATCCGGCGTGCCGGTGCGGTTCAGAGGCGTTTTAGCCAGAATTTTGCTCTGGTAATCGGTATCAACTGCGGCATCGCCTTCCGGCCAGAGAATGGCCCCTGGAGAGACCCCGTTTACTCGAACTTCGGGCGCCAGGTCTTTGGCCCAGGAGCGGGTGAGGGCGGCGAGGCCGGCCTTACTGGCGCAGTAGAGTGGATGCTCCGGCAGCGGCTTTTCACTGTAGATATCGATGAGGTTCACGACACTGCCGGTGCTCTCACGCAGCGCAGGCAGGCACGCTTGCAGAAGAAAGAAAGGCGCCTTCAGGTTGGTGTGCATGATGCTATTCCAGTCGCCTTCAGTCACCTGCGCCGTCGGGGTTGGATAGAACACCGATGCGTTGTTAACCAGTGCGTCCAGTCGCCCCCAGTGTGCCGTTGCCTCTTGGCCCAGGCGCTTGATATCCGCTATTTCGCTCAGGTCGGCCTGCAGCGCGATTGTGGAGTTCTCGCGCTGGTGGTTCATAGCTTCCGCGAGGTTTTTGGCCTGCTTGTCACGGCTCCGATAGTGGAGCACCAGGTTCCAGCCCTGCTCGTGGAGTAATTGCGCAGTGCGGGCGCCAAGCCGGTGCGCCGAGCCGGTAATCAGGGCAACGGGTGTATTCGCGGGCATGGTATTTCCTCAGGTTGATGAACCGCAAGCTGCCTGAGCTATACGCGCCAGACGCTCGGTCCGGATTGCCTCGCCCAGTTCTTTGCCCGAAAACCCCTGCTTAATTAATGTTTGAGGTTCAACGCCTGATGCGGCAACTTTGGCTTTCTCAAGTGCTTCAAGGTGTTGTCGGTCCAATGGGTCAAGACTGCATCCCAGCACATGTATCAGTTGTGAGAAGCGTTCGGGCCGGCGCCAGACGTCTGCCTTTTCCAGTAGCTCAAGGAGTGTGCCTGCGCTCGGCTGGACCGGGTCGAGTTGCCTGATCACTGGAGTGAAGGCTGCCGCCAGCCGGGCAAGTTGCTGGCAGTCATTGGGCGCTTTCATCGCCTTCGCTCGTGCCACGCAGGCGTGCTCATCAAGCCTGCTGAGCAATGCAGCATAACGTTCTGCCGTAGAGCCGTCGCTGGCGTGAACGCAGTTAAGGGCATTAATCGCAGCATGGAAATCGACTTCGGACGCCAGTTCGGGTATCAGAACGTCGAGTGCGCCACAGTCTCGCAGTACCTGAAAAAATGTGCCGGGAGCCTTCTCATGCAGGGCCCGCTGGATCTCCTGCCACACCCGCTCGGGTACAAGATGCTCCACTTCGCCGTCGGCAACCATAGTGTGCATCAGGGACATGGTTTCTGTGCAAACGCGAAAGCCAAGAGGCTGGAAACGCGCCGCAAAACGCGCGGTTCTCAGAATTCGGAGTGGGTCTTCTTTGAAAGCCCCGGATACGTGGCGTAACTCTCGCGATTCGAGATCTTTTTTGCCATTAAAAGGGTCGGTCAGTTCGCCTTGTTCCGAGCGTGCCATGGCATTGATGGTCAGATCTCTGCGCAGCAGGTCTTCTTCAAGAGTGACATCCGGTGCGCTATATACGCTGAAGCCGTGATAGCCTCGCCCCTGTTTGCGCTCGGTGCGGGCGAGCGCGTATTCCTCATGGGTTTTGGGATGCAGGAATACGGGGAAGTCTGACCCTACCTGGGTGTAGCCCTGGGCAAGCATCTGCTCCGGGGTCGCGCCTACGACTACCCAGTCCCGGTCTTCGACTGCAAGGCCCAGTAATTCGTCGCGTACGGCTCCGCCAACCAGGTAGGTTTGCATGAAGGGTCAGGTTCCTTTCCAAGAAGTGTGCGGGAATTATCCTTTTCCCGGGCGGGTCAGGCAAACCCCCTTATTGTGATGGGCTTGCCTGGCGCCAGAAATAATAATCAAAGCCAGGTCAGAAAGAGGTACCTAACTCCAGAGCCGCGCCTACATCGGCACTGCTGAACAGGGCGCCGAGGTCAAAACGTACGCCCATCAGATTGAGCCCAAGGCCGGCGGTAAACTGGGTTTTCTCCTCGATACCTTCGTTATTATCGTTGCTGGCCAGGTTGTGACGAACACCAGCGCGGAGCTGAGCGTAGCGCCAGGCATCGAATTCAGCACCCAGAGCAAGCCACTGAGTGTCATCTTCAAAGCCGAAGGCTTCTTTTTCTGTCAGGTCAATTTCGGCTGTAACAACGTGGTATGCGCTCTTGTGAGCGATGCCTACGGTTGCCGTCGGGTTGAGCTTAAGCGTTCTCGCTTGCTCGCCGAGCAACGGGCGGCTTGCTGCGGAATCCAGCTCCATCGGGATCAGGTTTTTAACGGCGATACCGGCGTTCCATTGTTTTTCATCACCAAAAGCGTAAGCCGCACCTATGTCGAGGTTGAAGCCACTCTTGCTGGTCTGATACTGATCACCGTCGAATTCGTCATCTTCGAAGCCGGAAACGGTTTCCGTGTATTGGAAAGTTCTCAGCTCGACATACTTTGGTGAGATGCCCAGTTGCAGAGTTTCTCCGTTATTCAGCTCCAGGGCATGGGCAAAGCTGACCCCTGCTTCTATAACTGCAGACGCAAGAACTCTGCCGCGCGATTGGAGATCGTCGGTAGCGCCCGGGATCAATATTCCATTTTCGATAGCCTGAAGTTTTGCGTCATCGCTTTGGTCGTATTCACCTCTGGCTGTCGCGGTCAGGTTCCCGTTGCTGAACAGGCCAACGGATAGTTTCTTTCCCGGAACGGCGAGAGCAAAGCCGAGACCTATGTTGGCGCGCATCGTGTCCTTGTCAAAACCTTCGAATTGCTCGCGCAGCTGGCCGGCTAATTGCTGTGCATCGGTTGTATTTAAGGTGTTGATTGCAGTCTCAAGGTCATCAATTGTTTCTTGAATGTCATCAACCTGATCAATTGTTTCTTCTTCATCCGCAACCCGCACATTGATGGACGGCAGGGCCAGGCCGAATTCATCAGACCATGAATGGTGGTCGGCGGCCATCATGGCCGGGTTGGTGGACGTGGCCGAAGACGGATGAGCAACGGCGACGCCGGTTCCACCCATGGCAAATGATCGTGAAGACATAAAAGCCTGAGGGCTGGCAAGAGTGGCGGTGGTTGCAACGGATAGACCCACAGCAACAAACAGTCTGGACAAGCGATATTGGTGCATTCGGGTACCTTCGTAAAAAAGAGATATAAATTAGTGAACTTATAAACTGTTGAAAGGTTAGAGCAATATGGGTGCCCGGACATGACATAAGCGGTAACGGTTTGTCTTTGATGTGTAAACAGAGGCAGGTTATTGCCGGTTTCAGACCCTGCTTTGTTACTCTTGCAGAGAAAGCGCTTTCAATCAGCGTGTTAGCAAAACTGGCGCGAATTTTTCATAGATATCGGAAACGGTTAGCTGAAACGATCTCTGGAGACAAAAGCATGGTCATTCGCTGGATACTAATCCCCGTTCTGGCATTTACACTGGCGGCCTGCGCACCCGTTGGTGGCCACCGGGACAGCGGCGGAAACAGGGCACAATCAGAAGCAAGGCTTGAGCCTGTAACGGTGCGGGTCAGCGGCTTTGGTACTTATGAGGATGTCAGTGCGGATCGCCTGAACACTCGCAAACGACTGATGGCGCGCAGAGCTTCCCAGATGGACGCCTACCGGAACCTTGCAGAGCGGGTATACGGCACAGTCATTTATGGCAGCTCTACGGTGAACGACTTTGTTCTTCGCAATGATATGTTCCGCACTTATGTAGACAGCTATATCCGTGGGGCCAAAATGGTCGCCGTTAACGAGCACAGCGACGGTGTCATTGAGACGGTCATGGAGTTGAAGCTGGAACCGCGCTTCCGCGCCTGTGTATCCAAGGTGGAACCTGACCAGGTTCAGGACCTTTGCCCGATACCCATGCCCGGATACAACGACAGTGTTGGTGATGTTCAGAGCAGAAACGTCGACTCTCTGTACTATTTGGATTGAGGCTTGGCAAATTGAACGAACAAACGGGTAGGAAACGATGCGCGGGTTTATAAAGCAGTGTGTGCGCTTGTCGCTTTGGTGTTCATTAATGCTGGCTGTAAGCGCTCACGCCGTCGTTCTGGAGGGTGTGGGTCACGCCAGTATCCACGGTGATGATATTGCCTCTGCCCGCGCTGAAGCACGCAATGCGGCCATGCGTGACCTTGCCCTGCAATATGAGGCGCAGGTTAGCACCAGCGACACTATGGAAAACGGTGTTCTGACAGAATCCAGAATGCGCCTGGCCTCAAGCGCCAGAGCACGGAACGTGAAAGTTATTGATGAACATCGCAGCGGCAACCTGCTTCGCGTGACTGTGCGTGGCGATATTTCCGCCGGGACGGCAAGTTGTGAAGGTGGAGAGGCCGGCCGGTTGAAGAAGCGGGTAGCGGTTACCGGATTCCCGCTTGTGTATCCGGATCAGGCCCGGGTGGGGCGCATTGATGATGCTGGCGAAATCCTGCCGCAATTGCTTCAGCAAGGCTTGCGGGACGCCGGCAGTCTTCAGGTCTTTTCGACTACCAGCACCCGCCTGTTTCCCGATCTATTGAACGCACCGACCATGCAGGAGGGCGGCAACCGCCTTACCAATGTCATTCAGGTGGCTCGGGAAATGGGGGTTCAGTTTGTGGTGACCGGCGTTATCCGGGATATCGGTGTTGCAGATCCGGCGGCGTGGGGTTCGTCGGTGCTGGACAAAATGCAGCGGGGTATTGGTGCATCGGATATGCGCCGTCGTTTCGCAGTGGATATGGTGGTTCTGGATGGCTTCAGTGGTTCGCCGGTGTACCAGCAGCATTTCGAAACAGCAGCCGACTGGAATGCTGGGCCGGGCAGTTCTTCGGGATTCGGCTCTGCAGGATTCCAGAAGACCCACTACGGAGAAGCCGTTTCCGGCGTTATCGGAGATATGACGCGGGCAGCAACCGATGCCCTTGCGTGCCAGCCTTTTATGACCCGGATTACCCGGGTAGATGGCCAGCTTGTGACGCTGGCATCAGGTGCGACAGCCGGTTTGCGGCCGGGAGATGAATTACATCTGTATCGCAGCGCCCGTTATTTTGATTCGCTGGGAGGGACGCCGGAGCTGAGTGACAGCCAGATGACGGTTAGGCTTAACAACGTTCATCCGGACTTCAGTAACGGTCGCATGCCCCAGGTTGGCGGGCAGGTAAACATTCAGCGAGACGACATTGCCATTATCTGGTAACTCACCCTGACACGGTGAGCTGATCAGGCCGACACTTCAGCAGCTGCGATATCGCGGATCTTTCCCACCATGGAGCGCAGGCCGTTGCCTCGGGTCGGGGAGATGTGATTGAACAGGTCCAACCGTTCGAACAGCTCGTCAATATCCGTTGCCAGCAGGTCTCTGGGAGGCTGGCCATTCAGCGCAACCAGGATCAGTGCGGCAAGACCGCGAACGATCAGCGCATCGGAATCAATGAGTAAGTAGAGTTTTCCGCTCGCTTCGTCATAATGGGAAATCAGCCATACCTGGCTCTGACAGCCGTGAACGTAGTTCTCTTCGATCCGGGCATCGTCCGGAAAAGCCGGCAACTGTTTGCCAAGATCGATAATAAATGCGTACCGTTCTTCCCAATCGTCCAGAAACTCGAAGCCGTCCAGTACATCTTCAAGCGTCGGGTTTTTCCCGAGCGGGTTGTCCAGAAAATCCTGCTCTGTCGCTGGCATTTATAACATTCCCAGTTCGAGTTTGGCTTCGTCGGTAAGCATGTCGTTGTTCCAGGGCGGATCAAAGGTAAGCTCTACGGTCACCTTGTCGACGTTGGGTACGTGCTCTACCTTGACCTTCACATCTTCAGTAATGACTGGTCCCATGCCGCAACCTGCAGCCGTGAGAGTCATCAGGATGAAAACATGGTTGCCTTCGGGCGTATTGTTTTCGATCCGGCATTCGTAAATCAGGCCCAAATCCACCACGTTAACCGGAATCTCCGGATCGTAGCAGTTGCGTATGGCTTCCCATACCTGGTTTTCATTGATGGACCCGTCTGCCGGCGTCTCGAAACTGCTTTCCAGCGGCTTCTTACCCAGAGCATCAGCGTTGTGGCCTTCGATGCGGGCGAGGTTGCCATTAACCGCAACCGTAAAGGTGCCGCCGAGTGACTGGGTGATGGTCACAAAGCTGTCTACCGGAATCATGATTTCTGTTCCGGTTGGAACAAGGCGGGCTTCCACCTCGCGTTTGGTCAGGACGACTTCACGTTCTTGCATGCCAGGTTAAACCTCATTTTGTGCTTTTGCGTCCCCCTCTCCCCGGCCCTCTCCCGCCACGGGAGAGGGAGTCGCCGAGCCAAACCGGGAGTTGCCTTTTAGCCCCTCTCCCCCTGCGGGAGAGGGGTTGGGGAGAGGGGGCGCAGTATCAGCTTACGGTAAAGCTCTCACCACACCCGCACTCGGCGGTGGCGTTTGGATTGCGGAACTGGAACATGGAGTTCACGCCTTCGGTAACGAAGTCGATCTCGATGCCATTCACCATGGACAGGTGTTCCTCTTTTACAAACACGTCAACGCCATCAATGTGGAATATTCTGTCGTCTGCTGCGGCTTCGTCCACCCACTGGGTTTCGTATTTGAAACCGGAGCATCCGCTTTTTTTGATTGCCAGCCGAATGCCTTTGGCATTCGATGCTTTGTCGAGTTGCTTGCGCACGTGCTTGACGGCACTTGGCGTCATGGTGACGCCGACGGTCGGTGTGAAGACTTCAGCTGTCATGGTGTCTCCTCCATCAGGCAAATAAGCGCTGAACTTTTTGCAAGGCGGTAAATAATTGATCCACCTCGTCCGGTGTATTGTAGAACGCAAAAGAGGCCCTGGCTGTACCGGGAACTCCGTAGAAGGCCATTAGCGGCATGGCGCAGTGATGGCCGGTGCGAATAGCGATGCCTTGCTGATCCAGTAAAGTCCCTATGTCACTCGGGTGCAAGCCTTCGATTTTAAAGGACATTACAGGCACTTTTTGCGCTGCAGTACCGATAATGCTCATGCCCGGAACAGTTTCAACCAGTTGGTTGGCGCGTTTCAGTAACGCGTTTTCGGCCGCTTCCATTGCCGCTCTGTCGAGGCGGTTCAGGTAGTCGATAGCAGCGCCCAGGCCTACGGCTTCGGCGATAGCTGGCGTGCCTGCCTCAAACTTGTAGGGCAGGACATTCCAGGTTGTGCGCTCGAACGATACCCGCTCAATCATCTCGCCGCCGCCCTGGTATGGGGGCATTTCTTCCAGCAGAGCGGCCTTGCCATAAAGCACGCCAATCCCCGTTGGGCCAAACAGCTTGTGGGACGAGAACACGTAAAAGTCGCAACCCAGTGCCTGTACGTCCGGCTGGAAGTGGGGAACCGCCTGCGCGCCATCAAGCAGGGTAATGACGCCGCGAGCCTTGGCCTGGCTCACCATCTCTGCAACGGGATTGATGGTGCCCAGAACGTTGGAAACGTGGGTGATGGCCAGTATGCGGGTGCGATCGCTCAGCAGGCTGTTGAACGATTCCATATCCAGTTCGCCTTCTGGCGAGATCTGAATCGGCACCACTTTTGCGCCAGTGCGCTCGGCGATCATCTGCCAGGGCACGATGTTGGCATGGTGCTCCATGCGGCTCACCAGAATTTCATCGCCGGCCTGGAGCCTCGGAGCCAAGCCATTCGCCACCAGGTTAATGGCCTCGGTGGTGCCCTTGGTCCAGATAATCTCCTGTGTGCTGCGTGCATTCAGGAAGCTGCGCACGGTTCCCCGGGCGCCTTCAAATGCAGCTGTGGCGCGGTCTCCCAGGGTGTGCGCGCCCCGGTGTACGTTGGAGTGCATTTCCCGGTAATAGCGATCCATGGCATCCAGAACAGCGAGTGGCTTTTGCGCCGACGCTCCGTTGTCCAGGTACACCAGCGGTTTCCCGTTCACCTGTTGTGACAGAATGGGGAAGTCCCGGCGAATGGCTTGTACATCAAACGCCTTGTGGTGGGTCGCTGTGTTTACCATGGACAGGTCGTTCATACGGTCAGACCTCCTGAAATGCTTGATCAAAGAACTGATTGAGGCGGGCTTGTACCGTCTCTTTTACAGCCTCCACCGGAACCTGGGCCACCAATTCGTTAATGAACGCCATGGTCAGCAGCACGTTAGCGTCCCGGCGGCTGATGCCCCGTGATACCAGATAAAAGAGAGACTCTTCATCGAGCTGACCGATGGTCGCGCCGTGGGCACACTTGACGTCATCAGCGTAGATTTCAAGCTCTGGCTTGGTGTCGATTTCTGCGCCAGTGGTCAGCAGCAGGTTCTTGTTGTTCATATTCGCGTTGGATTTCTGTGCATCCGGGTGAATATGAATCCGACCGTTGAACACAGCGTGAGACTTATCCGCCGCGATGTTGCGATAGGTTTCTTCGCTGTTGCAGTGTGCCGCTATGTGCTCAATGGTGGTGTGGTTGTCGTAGTGCTGGGTGCCTTGGGTGACGACTACGCCGTTGAGTTTGCACTCAGCGCCTTCGCCTTCCAGGCGTACCTGCAGATCGTGACGACGAAGCGGGCCGCCAAAACCCACGCAGTGACTTTCAAATCGTGAACTACGCTGCTGCCGAACACCGGTGGCGCCAATGTGCTGTACGTTCTCGCCATCCATGTTCAGGCGAACATTGGTAACCTGAGCGCCTTCGGCAAGAGTGAACTCGGTTACGGTATTAACCATGACCGCTTCCTGCCCGCTGGAGATGTACTCTTCTACCAGAGTCATCTGGCTGTTGCGGCCTGCATCCACAAAAATACGTGGAAAGGCAGATCCGCTGGCGCCTGCGGTGACCTCGTGAATGATAAACAAAGGCTGATCAAGAACCGCATCCGGTTTCAGGCGAATGACCAGGCCGTCTTCAAAACGTGCCGAGTTCAGACATGCCAACTGCACGGTCTTGCGGTTCAGAGTGCTATCCAGGCGTTCGGCCAGTTCGCTGGCTTCTGTGTCTGAAAGGTCGCCAAAACGCTGAATGAGGATGTTGTTCAAGTCCGGATAGTCGCTGGCCTCTGGCATAATCACGCCATTGATAAACACCACCTTGTAGCCCGGAACTGCCAGCGCGCTGCCGGCTTTACCGTCTACGGGCAGTGATATAGCCATCTCGTCGGTCAGCTTCAGGTACTTGCTGGAATACTTCCAGTTTTCCGTTTTGCGCGTTGGCAGAGGCATATCCACCAGGGCGGCACCGCGCTGCTTGCGCAATGCGAGGAGCGGCTCCGGTAGGGCCTGGCCAGCCGGATGCAGGAACGCGGTGGAAAGAAGAGTTGGTGCTGGTTTCATTCCTCGGTCTCCTTAATTGGCTGAGTCGGCTGCTGTTGCGTCGTCCTTGATGCCAAGCCAGCCATAGCCGCGCTCTTCCAGCTCCAGAGCCAGTTCGCGACCACCGGATTTTACGATTTTGCCATCGGCCAGAACGTGCACGTAATCCGGCACAATGTGATCGAGCAGGCGCTGATAATGAGTCACCATCAGGATGGCGCGGTCTTTGGAGCGGAGGGCGTTAACGCCGTCTGAAACGACTTTGAGAGCGTCGATGTCCAACCCGGAGTCGGTTTCGTCCAGAATGGTCAGTTTTGGCTTCAGCAATAAGGCTTGCATGATTTCGTTACGTTTTTTCTCACCACCGGAGAAGCCTTCATTTACGCCGCGCTTGAGGAATGCGGGGTCCAGGTCCACCTGTTTTGACACTTCCCGCGCCAACTTCATGAACTCAGCCGCATTCATTTCCGGCTCACCGTTATGGCTGCGCATGGCATTCATGGATGTGCGCATGAACTGCAGGTTACTGACGCCAGGAATTTCTACCGGGTACTGGAATGCCAGAAATACACCGTCCCGCGCCCGCGCCTCGGTTTCCTTTTCAAGCAGGTTTTCACCGTTCAGGGTGACACTACCAGAGGTGACTTCAAATGCGTCGTTGCCTGCGAGAACCTGGGCGAGCGTACTCTTGCCCGAGCCGTTCGGGCCCATGATGGCATGTACTTCTCCGGCCTTGATCTCCAGGTTGATACCCTTAAGGATCTCTTTTCCCTCAACGGATGCGTGCAGGTTTTTGATGCTCAGCATTTGTAGGCTTCTCTCTATTTTTACCGTCTGAATTCTGTTTGCTTATGCAATGCTTTGGGTTCGTGCCGCCTTAGCCGACAGACCCTTCAAGGCTCACCTCAAGAAGCTTGCCGGCTTCAACCGCAAACTCCATGGGAAGCTCCTTGAAAACTTCTTTACAGAAACCGTTCACAATCATGGAAACGGCTCGCTCCGGATCGATACCACGCTGACGGCACAGGAACATCTGCTCATCGCTGACTTTGGATGTGGTGGCCTCGTGCTCGACGATCGCGGATTTGTTCAGGCTCTCAATGTACGGGAAGGTGTGCGCGCCGCAGCGGTCGCCGATCAGTAGCGAGTCACACTGGGTGAAGTTACGCGCGCCCTCTGCACGGGGGCCGAACTTGACCAGGCCACGATAGGCGTTGGAGCTTTTCCCGGCTGAAATACCCTTGGAGATGATGGTGCTGGAGGTGTTTTTGCCCAGGTGAATCATCTTGGTGCCGGTGTCGGCTTGCTGGTAGTTGTGGGTGAGCGCCACAGAGTAGAACTCGCCAACGCTGTTTTCGCCGCGCAGGATACAGCTGGGGTATTTCCAGGTGATGGCTGAGCCGGTTTCAACCTGGGTCCAGGATACTTTGGAATTCTTGCCGATACAGGCCGCGCGCTTGGTCACGAAGTTATAGATGCCGCCTTTGCCGTTTTCATCGCCCGGATACCAGTTCTGTACCGTGGAATATTTGATCTGGGCGTCGTCCAGTGCAACCAGCTCCACCACGGCTGCGTGCAGCTGATTTTCATCGCGCATGGGGGCGGTGCAGCCTTCCAGGTAGCTAACGTAGCTGCCTTCGTCAGCAATAATCAGTGTGCGTTCGAACTGGCCGGTATTTGCCGCGTTGATGCGGAAATAGGTGGACAGCTCCATGGGGCAGCGAACGCCTTTGGGAACGTACACAAAGGTGCCGTCGGAGAACACAGCGGCGTTCAGCGCGGCAAAGTAGTTGTCAGTGTGAGGCACAACCGAGCCGAGGTATTTCTGAACCAGCTCGGGGTAGTCGCGCACGGCTTCTGAAATAGAGCAGAAGATAACGCCGGCTTTCGCCAGTGGCTCTTTGAAGGTGGTGGCTACCGATACGGAATCGAATACTGCGTCCACGGCCACGCCAGCGAGCTTTGCGTGTTCGTGCAGCGGAATGCCGAGCTTCTCATAAGTTTTCAGTAGCTCGGGGTCTACGTCATCGAGGCTCTGGGGCATGTCGTCTTTGCGCTTCGGGGCCGAGTAGTAGGAAATCGAGTTATAATCGATTTTCTCATAGCCCACATGCGCCCAGTCTGGCTCTTCCATCTCCAGCCAGCGACGATAGGCTTTGAGGCGCCATTCCAGCATGAATTCCGGCTCTTTCTTGATTTCAGAAAGGCGGGCGATAACGTCTTCGTTCAAACCGGGCTCGAACGTATCAACTTCGATTTCTGTCACGAAACCGTGTTCGTACTCCCGTTTGATCAGTTCGTTCACCTCTTGGTCGGTGGTCGCCATGATCGTCGCTCCGTATTCTCTCTCGCGGGCTCTGAGGCCCTTTGGTTTGCCGGCAACCAGGGTGGGTTGCGGGGGACTAATCTAATGCTTCTGGCACAGGATTGTACAATACCAGAGTAATTTAGTCAGGTATTAAATTATGGGAAAGCCAATTATATCGCAATACACCCGTCAGAGGCTAAGCCTGACGGGCGCAGAGCGCTTGGGTATGGGTTTATACGGAGTCCCAGGCTCGGTGGAGCCTTAGACTTCGGATGGCAGAATGCGGGTAAGGTAACTGTGCTGCAGCGAATCGGGAGTGTGCGGGGGGCGGAGTATGCGAACAATGTGACCGCTGCCGGGGGCGCAAACCATAGCGACGCCGTTCAGGTTTTCCATAACGGGTATCGCGAACAGCAGATTGCCGGATGGCGTAATCAGCTCAAGCTGGTCGCCAGGTGCGAACTTGTTCTTCACATTGATGGTCAGCCAGTTGCCGTCGTCATTGGTGATGGTACCCACTACCTGTTGTGTGCCCAGGTAGGACGAGCCCCTCTCGTAGGTCTGGTATTCCTGAGGCATGTGGCGGCGCAGGAAGCCTTCGGTGTAGCCGCGGTTGGATAAGGCCTCCAGCTCATTCATCAGGCCCATGTCGAAGGGCTTGCCTGTCGCTGCCTCATCAATGGCGCGGCGATACACCTGGGTGGTGCGTGCCACGTAGTAGGTGCTTTTGGTGCGCCCCTCTATTTTCAGTGAGTGCACGCCCATTGCTGCGAGTTCGGCCACATGCTGCACTGCCCGCAGATCCCGGGAGTTCATGATGTAGGTGCCGTGCTCATCCTCATAAGCGGGAATAAAGTTGCCTGGGCGGTTGGGTTCTTCGAGTAGTATTTCTTTCGGCTCGTAGTTGTGCACATCGCTGGTGGCTGACGTGGCGATCAGGTCGCCGGTGTGGTCGTGGGTATGCTGCACTTCCTTGTAGTCCCAGCGACAGGCATTGGTGCAGGCACCCTGGTTGGCGTCTCGGTGATTCATATAGCCGGAGAGCAGGCAGCGCCCGGAATAGGCCATGCACAGTGCGCCGTGAACAAACACCTCCAACTCCATTTGCGGAACGCGCTCACGGATGTCCCGGATTTCACCGAGGGCGAGCTCCCGGGACAGAATGACCCGGCTGATGCCCTGACGGCGCCAGAATTCCACGGTTGCCCAGTTTACGGCGTTGGCCTGCACCGACAGGTGAATGGGCTGGTCCGGCCATTTTTCCCGAACCAGCATAATCAGCCCTGGGTCTGACATGATCAGAGCATCCGGCTTGTATTCGAGCACCGGCTCCAGATCTCTCAGATAGGAGCGCACCTTGTCATTATGGGGCGCTATGTTCGAGACCAGATAGAACTGTTTACCCAGAGCGTGGGCGCGTTGGATGCCGGCGCCCAGCGCTGCAGTGTCTTTGAAACTGTTGTTACGTACCCGCAGGGAGTAGCGCGGCTGGCCGGCATAGACCGCATCCGCGCCATAGGCGAACGCGGTTTCAAGGTGCTCAAGGGTGCCGGCGGGTGCCAGCAGTTCCGGGATATTCATTGGGGGCTCCGGGTAAATCGGTGGCTGGCTATTTTGCCGCAAGCTATTGCGCTTTCCCTTGACCCTGCTCAAACGTCTTATTGATTATTTTCAGCTAACATGTGTACGCTGTACGCCGAACTGAATGGGTCGGTATTTATGAACAAGGAGAATCACAGAATGGGATTAGAGCCTCTGGGGCCAGAGGTGGTGCGGGTTTCACTGAGTAACAGAGTGAGTTCACTGATCAGTATTCAGCTTGCCCGGGGCAAGGTGGGTGTTGAAGTTGTGGCATCGCAGTTGCACATGAGCCGGTACACGCTTCACAAGAAACTGAAGCGGGAAGGATTAACCTTTGCCCGTTTGCTGGAAGATGTGCGCCGTAAGCAGGCGCTGACATACATGCAGGATAAAACCAAGCCGCTGGTGGAAATTGCCGAACAGCTTGGGTTTTCAGAATTGAGCGCATTCAGCCGGGCATTCAAGCGCTGGATGGGCACTTCGCCGGCTGAATATCGCTCTGTCAGGCTTTCCTGATCAGTACTTCTTGAACACCAAGGTTGCGTTGGTGCCGCCGAAGCCAAAACTGTTGCTCATAACGAGGTCCAGATTCTGGTTATCCATGCGCTCGCGCACGATTGGATAACCTTCTGCACCTTCATCCAGGTTCTCAATATTGGCTGAGGGTGCTATAAAACCGTCCCGCTGCATGATCATGCTGTAGATGGCTTCATGAACGCCGGCTGCGCCAAGGGCGTGGCCGCAGAGAGGCTTGGTTGAGCTCAGCGGCGGTATCTTGTCGCCAAAGGTCTTTTTCAGGGCTGTCAGTTCCGTAACATCACCGGCCGGTGTGCTGGTGCCGTGGGTGTTAATGTAGCTGATCTCGCCATCGAGGTTTTTCATGGCCTGCTGCATGCAGCGAATTGCGCCTTCGCCGCTGGGTGCAACCATGTCGGCACCGTCTGATGTGGCGCCAAAACCAACCAGTTCCGCAATGATATTCGCACCGCGAGCCTCGGCATGCTCCAAGGCTTCGAGCACCACGGTGCCACCGCCTCCGGAGATAACAAAACCATCACGGTCTTTGTCGTAGGTGCGAGATGCCTTACCAGGCGTATCGTTGTACTTGGTTGAAAGTGCGCCCATGGCGTCAAACAACAGGCTCAAGGTCCAGTGAATATCCTCGCCGCCGCCGGCAAGCATGACATCCTGACGACCAAGCGCAATCTGATCCGCAGCATGGCCGATCGCGTGGGCACTGGTGGCGCAGGCAGACGTAATACCGTAGTTGATGCCGGTAATGCCAAACGCTGTTGCGATAGAAGCGTTGATTGCGCTGCCCATGGTGCGGGGCACGCGATAAGGTCCAACCCGGCGTATGCCTTTGGCACGGTGGGTATCGATAGCGTCAAGCAGCTCGACCGTTGATGCGCCGCCGGTACCGAAAACGGCTCCGGTGCTGTTGGCCGTAAGATGCTCCTTACTCAATCCGGCCTGCTCAATGGCCTCGCAAGTTGCCAGGTACGTGTACGCCGCAGCCGGGCACATGAAGCGCAAAAGCTTGCGGTCAATCAATTCCGGCAGATTCAGATTGATCTGGCCGCAAACCTGGCTGCGCAGACCATTGTCACGGGCTTCTTCGCTGAAGCCGATGCCGGGTATGGACTCTCTCAGGGAGCGAGTTACTTCTTTCTGGTTAGTGCCGAGGCTGGAGACAATCCCCATACCGGTGATAACAACACGCCGCATCTTGCTAGCTCCTAAAAATCATCGGTGGAAGTGAATACGCCGACCCGCAGGTCTTTAGCCGTGTAGATTTCCCTGCCATCCACTTCCATGCGTCCGTCGGCAATGGCTAGCGTAAGTTTACGCTTGATTACACGCTTGATGTCGAGGTAGTAGCGCACTTTTTTGTTGGTGGGCAGAACCTGGCCAGTGAATTTCACTTCTCCGGCGCCCAGTGCGCGACCTTTGCCTTCGCTGCCGTCCCACGCCAGATAAAAACCTACCAGTTGCCACATGGCATCAAGGCCGAGGCAGCCTGGCATGACGGGGTCGTCGACGAAATGTACTTTAAAAAACCAGAGGTCCGGATTGATGTCCAGCTCTGCCACCAGGCTACCTTTGCCATAAAGGCCGTCGTCCGTCCCCACGTGGGTGACACGGTCAACCATCAGCATCTCATCTATGGGCAGCCGCGTGGCGCCCGGGAAAAGTTTGCCATGACCACACTTAATCAGGTCTTCTTTGTCAAAATGGTCCGGGTTCATAGTGCCATCGTCTCTGTTACAGAATGATTTATTGTTACTTTAGCTGTTATTTCGCGAGTCGCTATTGACCATTAGTGGATGATTAACGTTTAAGCGGTGCAGTTGCAAGTGCCAGATGGCCCTCAAGGGACGGAAAATAAAATAAAAAAAGGGCAGGCTCCCCACGACCCTGCCCTTTTTTAGTTGCGCCAGTAAAGTGCCGCGCGGTCTTTTAGCCTGCGCGGCCGTCAGGCCTGGGGCTTGCAAGTATTTTTGTGTAGCGCACCAGAAACATGCCGTAGGCGAACATCCAGAGCAGGCTACTGCTGCCGATCCCGGAATGCCATGGAATAAAATCAAACGCGGTAAGCACACGGATCAAAGCCGCCAACTGAATGGCAACAAACGCGATAACCATGCCTTTGGGCAGCACTAACGGCCGGCCAGTGTGGCCGAGGGTCACCCGGGCGATAACCCCCAGAATAAGGCAGCTGATAGCACCTGTGCCCGCTGCGTGGCTCCACGCGTTGGACGGCCAGCCTGCGAAAAGCGTGCCCGCGAGAAGGTACAGGGAAACCGGCACCCAGAGAATGGAGAGGTGAAGAACCCACAGCAAGGGCTCCTTGCGAGTAAGCCAGCCTTTCCAGTTGACCAGGCGTACCAGCGTGAGGGTGCCGGCTATGATTGCAAGAATACCCGTGAGCGTTTGCCAGCCTGTCACCAACGATGCGGTAAGCAAAACCATCGAAAACAGCGTCGCCATATCCAGCGCCGGAATGGTTTTTACGGCGCTGGCATCCAGCCCGCGCTGGCGCAGCCAGCCGGTTGTGAACGCTGGAGTGATGCGCCCACCCACAATACTGATAAGCGCCATGGCGATAATCAACGCACCATGGCTGTAAGCCATATCTAGGCGGGTAACAAACCCGATTTGCATCAGCCACAGCAAGCCCAGAACCACCAGGATCATAAGCTGACGTTTTTGCTTTGCCTGCCAGACACGCCATCCGGCGTCCAGCATCACCAGCGGCAGGAAGGCCAGGTTAAAGCCCTGAACCAGCCAGTCAGGCAAGTCCGCACCGAGGGCCAGAAGCAATCGCCCTGCCAGCCATACGCTCCATAGCAGCACAAGCCGGAAGCCATGGGTGCGCTCAGTCTGAGTCCAGACGCAGACAGCGGTCAGCAAAAAACCGGCAATAGCGGCAGACAGAAAACCGAACAGCATCTCGTGCTGGTGCCAGAACAGCCCCGGCATAGCCAGAGGTAGGCTAATGACACCGGTTACCTGCAAAACCCAGAGAGGGATGACCAACAGCGCCAGTAACGTCATCGACAAAAAGAAAATGCGGAATGGATAGCCGAAAAGCTGACTGACACTGGCGGAATTGGCCTGAGCGGATGTAGGAATAGCCTGCATGTTGGTTCCTGCTAATACATATATGTTAGTTATATGTTAAACGTCTGCGGCCAGAAATAACATACCCGCTTGGTGGTATCTTTGCGTACAATGCCGCTATCGTTTTGATTCACAATGGAATGATTTATGAGCACATACGTGATCCTGAAAACCCTTCACATGTCCACAGCTTACCTTACTGTAGTGCTATTCACGCTGCGGCTGCTGCTCGACGCTGTGGGAAGGCCCGGCTGGCGCCAGACTCCGCTGCGCTGGATTCCCCATGCAAACGACACTGTGTTGTTGGTAGCAGCCATCAGCCTGCTATTTGTTGGCGGCTGGAATCCGCTGGAGCAAGGCTGGATTCTGGCCAAAATCGTGTTGTTGCTGGGCTACATCGCTGCCGGGCTGTTCGCGTTGAAAGTCACCGTGTCACGCCCCGTGCGTGTTGTTGCGGCCCTTTTGGCCCTGCTCCAGGTGTCATTCATCTTCCACCTTGCGATGACCAAACCCGTTCTGTTCTGATTTGGTGTAGCTGATTAGCTCGGCAAGTTGGCCCTGCACCTCTCGTAGCTGGCGCGTAATCTCATCGCGCTCATCGTGAGCCTGCTGGGCCTGCCTGGCATTCTGCTCCTCGCTCATAACCTCCAGAATCGCACCGATCATCATGTTCAGAAAAACAAACGCCGTCAGAAAAATAAAGGTCAGGTAGTAGATCCAGCTTAGTGGGTACTGCTCCATGGTCGCGTACATCACATCGGTCCAGTCCTCGAACGTAGCCACCCGGAACAGCGTGAGCATCGATATCGCGACATCGCCCCAGAGCTCATCGTCAACACTGGCAAAGAACATGGAGCCCATGGCTGCGTAGATATAGAAAATGATAAACATCAGAAGTGCGATGTAGCCCATGCGCGGAATGGCCTTGAGCAGAGAATTGATCAGGAAGCGCAGCTCAGGCACCACCGAGACCAGACGCAACACCCGAAAAACCCGCAGCAACCGCCCCAGCAAGACGGCTTCAGAGTTATCGAGAGGGATAAGGCTGCCAACCACCACAAGTGTGTCAAACAGGTTCCAGCCGTCCATCAGGAAGCGCCGTTTGACCGGGCTGGCGGCAAAACGGAACAGAATCTCGATCAGGAAAAACAGCGTGATCGCAGTATCCATCACGCTCAGGGATTGCTCTACCAGCGGCGGGAGATCATAGGTTTTGGCACCTATGGTCAGAGCCGACAGAATGATAATCGTGATGACCACGCCCTGAAAGAGCGTGCTGGACTCGATTCGGCGCAACTGGTTGAAGCCGGCAACGGGGGACATTTCCGGTGGCATGGTCTGTTCTGCTCCAGGTGAAATCGGGTGTGTGAATTCTAATGGCCCGGCCAGCGCTGGAACAGTGTTGTTACAGAGATTTCAAGAAACGCTCATCAGTCACCCTACGGAGTTGGTGAGCCCGTGCCGCCTCCCTGTTTGTGTTTGCGGTTGAGCGGGTAGAACAATTGCGGTGATGCCAGTTCCGGCAAATCGGTTTGTTCCTGATTTGCCGCCCACTCGACCCGTTCGGCTGAACGAATGGCGTAATGCATCCAGGCCAGTGCGGCAGCGGCAATGATGAACATCAGCATAAAGCAACTCTGCCAGATACCGGTAAGGTCGTTCAGAACCCCGAAGGTCAGTGGCAGGATAAAACCGCCTAACCCGCCAATCATTCCGACCACGCCACCGACAGCGCCAACATGCATGGGGTAGTAAACCGGGATGTGCTTGTATACGGCGGCTTTACCGAGGGACATGAAAAAACCCAGGGTGAAAATCAGCACCACGAACACCGGCAGACTCATTTCCAGCGTGAAGCGCACATCGCCGTCTATGCCATGTATCACATAATCTGTAGGTGGGTAGCTCAGGAGGAAGGTGCAGATAACGGATGCGATAAATGTCCAGTACATCACACGCCTCGCGCCAAAGCGGTCGGACATCCAGCCGCCCAGAATGCGAAACAGGGAGGCTGGAATCGTATAGAGGGCGGCGATCATGCCGGCGGTTCGGATGTCGAGCCCGTAAACGCCAATCAGATAGTGTGGCAGCCATAGTGCCATAGCCACAAAAGCCCCGAACACGAAAAAGTAGTAAAGCGAAAAGCGCCAGACCCGTGGATCCCTCAGCGGCTCCATCTGCTCCATAAACGAACGTTGTTGCTCGTCTTCTTTACGACTGGCAGAAACCGGATCTTCTTTTGCCAGCAGGATAAAAACAACGCCCATAACCGCCAGCACCGAGGCATAGATCTGGGCGGTGGTCTCCCAACCAAAAGCTACCAGCAGAAAGGGTGCGCCGAAGTTGGTTACTGCGGAACCGACGTTGCCTGCGCCAAAGATACCCAGAGCCGTGCCCTGGCGAGCGGGCTCAAACCAGGCGGCGGTATAGGCGACGCCTACGATAAACGCGCCACCGGCAAGGCCAACCCCCAGAGCTCCGACCAGTAGCATCAGATAGGTAGTGGCAAAGGTCAGCAGGTAAACACAGGCTGCCGTAGTCAGCATGAGTATGCCGAACACCCAGCGCCCACCATAACGATCCGTCCAGATACCAAGGAACAGCCGGCTGATTGAACCGGTCAGGATGGGTGTGGCCATAAGCAGGCCAAGCTGGGTGTCTGAAAGGCCCAGATCTTCCGCAATGCGGATGCCGATAATGGAAAAAATCGTCCAAACTGCGAAGCAAAGCGTGAACGCCAGTGTGGAAAGGCCAAGTGCGCGATGCTGCTGTGACCTGGTTGGCAAGATCATCGTGACGGCTCTCCCTGTTTGCATCTACCGATCTGTATTCATGATCTTTGTAACCTTACCAAAACCCGGTTTTTCCGGGTGAGAGCATTGGAGGTACCTCCTGCAGGGTGAGCTGGTGGTAGGCGCTGACAGGGATTTGCCGTGAGGGGGTAGGGCGCTGATTGCTCTGGTGGGGTACCCGGTGTCGATTTTGACTTTAGTCAATCATGCGCAGCTATAGAGTGTGGGCTAATGCTGACCAATATCAATTGGCGCGCTGCCTGAACGAGGCATTACCGCCTTCGGAGACTGCTATGAAAATCATGATTGCCTACGACGGCTCCAGGAACGCAAAGCTGGCTCTGGTCCAGACGATTACGATGTTTCGCGAGCTGACACCGCAGATCACCCTGGTGGCTGTGGCGGAAAACCCCAGAGACATCACTGCCGGTAACGAGGACATGTTTCAGGAAGAGATATCCGAACTCAGGCAGATGCTTATTGAAGCGCAGACAGTTTGCGAGAAAGAGGGGGTTGCCTCAGAAACACTGCTTCTGGAGGGCGATGCCCGAAAGATGCTGCTTTATGCCGCGGACAACAAGGTTAAGCCCGGCATGCTTGTCATCGCTCGTCACAGTGAAGAGGTGGACGGCGGCCTGATTGCCCGTTCGCTGAACTACTTTGTGGACGAACTGGATTACATGACATTCGGCAAAGTCAGCTCGTTTCTGGCGCGCCGGGTGCAATGCCCGCTACTTATCCTGCCCAGCTGCTAACAGCCACTGGCACTGAAAGAACTGGAACTCCCCGGAGGCTTAAATGAGAGTCGCAGACGTATTCGGTTTCAAGAATCCAGAGATCAAGGCCCTGCACCTGACCTGGATTGCGTTTTTTATCACATTCTACGTGTGGTTCAACATGGCGCCGCTGGCGTCCAGCATGCTCAAGAGTGTCGACTGGCTGACCCCGGACGACCTGCGCTTGTTTGCCATCTGTAACGTGGCACTGACGATCCCTGCCCGTATCCTTGTGGGCATGGCTCTTGACCGCTTTGGCCCGCGCCGGGTGTTTTCGATACTGATGGTTCTGATGTCCATTCCGGCCCTCACCTTCGCCTTTGGTGACACCATGACCCAGCTGCTGGTCAGTCGTCTGGTACTCAGCTCTATCGGCGCCAGCTTCGTGGTAGGTATCCACATGACAGCCATGTGGTTCAAGCCTCGCGATATCGGCTTTGCAGAAGGTTTCTACGCAGGCTGGGGCAACTTCGGTTCCGCCGCAGCGGCGCTGACACTTCCGACCATCGCTTTGCAGATGTACGGTGGCGATGACGGTTGGCGCTGGGCTATTGCCCAGAGCGCTATCGTGATGGCGCTTTACGGCGTGTACTACTGGTTTGCTGTTACCGATGGCCCTGTAGGAACCGTGCACCGCAAGCCACGCAAAGCGACCGCATTGGAAGTCAGTACCTGGGGCGATATGGTAAAGCTGATTCTGTGGACCATTCCCCTGATTGGCGTTCTGGCTATTCTGGTTTGGCGCATCGAGAACATGGGCTACCTGAGTTTGACCGGTGCGATTATTGCCTACGCAGTCATCGTTGCGATCGTCTGCTACCAGATTGTGCAGATTCTGCGCGTGAACCTGCCCATCCTGAGAAAAGGCGTGCCGGAAGACGACAAATACCCGTTCAACAGTGTTGCCGCGCTGAACAGTACCTACTTTGCCAACTTTGGTGCTGAGCTTGCGGTTGTTTCGATGCTGCCGATGTTCTTCGAGGAAACCTGGAGCCTGACAGCCGCTGCTGCAGGCATGGTTGCAGCGTCCTTCGCTTTTGTGAACCTGGTTGCCCGCCCTATGGGTGGCATGGTTTCCGACCGTATGGGTAACCGCCGCTTTGTTATGCTCAGCTACATGTTTGGTATTGCAGTTGGTTTCGCGCTGATGGGCCTGCTCAACTCCAGCTGGCCGCTGATCATTGCTGTGGGTATCACTGTGTTCACCTCCTTCTTTGTGCAAGGCGCAGAAGGTGCAACCTTCGGAATTATCCCATCGATCAAGCGCCGCCTGACCGGGCAGATTTCAGGTATGGCAGGCGCTTACGGTAACGTGGGTGCTGTGGTTTACCTGACCATTTTCACTTTCGTAACACCTAACCAGTTCTTCTTCATCATTGCTGGCGGCGCTTTTGTGAGCTGGTTGCTGTGCCTGATGTGGCTGAAAGAACCTGAGTCTGGCTTTGCCGAAGAGTATGAGGTGTCTTCTGTAGACCTTCAGATCGAAGACGAAGAGCGCGCACGCCAAGTGGCACTTGGCAAAGCGTGATGCCGGGCTATTGAAGTAATAAAGCCAGTACCCAAGCCCCGCCGGGAGTGATCCCGGCGGGGCTTTTCGGTTGGTAAAAGGGTGTTACTCAGCCAGCTCGGCCTCAAGCCATGCCCAGGCATCCTTTTCCCGGTCTGCCGGGAAAGTCCGCATGTCGATATCCGGGAAAAACGGGTTCATGGAATCAATAATCTTCCGCATCCAGCCAGGCGCCCCGACAATGGCGTAACGCTCTACTTTTTCCATGGCAGAAAGCTTCATTGAGAAGAGACCGCTCTGCATGAGAATAGACGGATCGAAGCCGCCGAAATGCGTCATCCGATTGAGTAATCGCACCTTGCTTTGACCCGCAAAGAAGTCCTCCAGTTTCCTGATCACGCCAGGCATTTCCTCTGACGACATTACACCGTCTACTTCAAAGGCGAGTACGGTGTCCTTGGTGGTTGGCAGAAAGCGGATGGAGGTTTCCTTACTTGCAGGCGTGCCGGACGTATCTGCTGCCCACTTGAGCGCTTCCTGGCTCTGGCTGGAAGGGAAAACCCTCACTTCTAACATCGGGAACAGCTGTTGCAGGAAGGACGCAAGCGTTTGTGGCCACTCCTTATCTGATACAAAGGCACATCGGTTCAGTTGGCTTAGGTGGCTGAATAGCTCCATGTCGGCTTTGGCGCCTTCGATCAGCGCGTGAGCACTTATGTCAGACAGAGTTGTGAGGTCGACATAAATGCCGACCTGTGGATGTTTTTGCAGCTTGTTCTGGAAAATACGTTGGTATTCCTGAATGCCCTCACCGGTTAGTTTCCCATCAAGCGATAAGGCAATCACATGATCTGGAGCGGAGACTTGCTGCAACATTGTTTTATCCTCTTTTTGGTTGAGCAGGTGTGGCTTTATAAGAGTGTATGACATCCAAAGACTATTTGTTCAGAGTTGCGCAAGCCCAAAAAAAGTCCACCGAGGAGAACCCTGACGGACTTTTCTGTTTACCTGATGTGCTTGTGTGGCTTAGCTGAAACCTGCTTACGGATTCTTGATGTAAGCATCCTTGCGCAAGTAGAACCACCAGTTCACCACCAGACAAAGCGCGTAGAACACTGCGAAGCCATACATGGCGATTTCCGGAGTGCCTGCCTGAATCTGCTGGCCTAGCAGCTTGGGCGCGATGAATGCACCGTAGGCCGCGATGGCGCTGGTCCAGCCCAGTACCGGACCTTTCTGCTGCTGGTTGAAGATAAAGCCAATGCTGCGGAAGGTGGAGCCGTTGCCAATGCCGCTGGCAGCGAAGATCACGATAAACAGAATCATGAATACCACGAACAGGCTGTTGGGGTCGGTGGAGTTGTAGGCCAGCATCATCACATAACCAGTAGCCACGGAAGCGACGACCATGATGGCGGAGATGATCTGGGTGACAATGGAACCACCTACCTTATCGGAAATCCAGCCACCCACAGGCCGAATCAGAGCTCCCACCAAGGGCCCAATCCAGGACCAGGTCAGGGCGCTTGGCGCATCCGGGTTCACCACACGGGTAACGGTGCCGTCTGCGGCCACGTCCATCATGTTGCCGAAAATAACGCTGATGGACAGGGGCAACGCAGCAGAAAAGCCAATGAAGGTGCCGAAGGTCAGAATGTACAGCACGGTCATGGACCAGGTGTGCTTGTTGCTGAAGATCGCAAACTGGTTCTTGATGTTGGGTTTGATATCACCGGGGATCAGGCGCAGCAGAACCACGGTCAGAATGATGGTCAGCGGCAGGGCCAGCCACATGCTCATGATGCTGAGCGCCCAGACTCCGATTATGGCCGTCAGCATGCCAACACCATACAGGCCGAGAATCTTGCCGAAAGCAGCAGCAGGACTGCCTGGGTTCGGGGTGACGACTTTCAGGTTGTTCATACCGAACCAGCCAGCGAACGCCAGCGGAATCAGGAAAACCAGCCAGATGAAACCTGCGTTCTGAATCCAGGTGTCGGTGCCGGCTTCAATGCGGCCAATCAGGGTGCCACTGGGGGATTGAAGCGCCAACGGATCACCGGCCAGAGCGCCGAAAACGCCGGCGGTCATCACCAGTGGGATCAGTACCTGCATGGTAGTCACGCCGAAGTTGCCGAGGCCAGCGTTCATTCCCAGGCCGTAGCCCTGTTTGCTCTTCGGATAGAAGGAGCTGATGTTGCTCATGGAGCAGGCGAAGTTGCCGCCACCGATACCGGAGAGAAGTGCAAGGGCCTGGAATACGATGAACGGCGTGTCTGGATTCATCAGAGCAATGCCGGTGCCCGCGGCGGGGATCATCAACAAGGCTGTGGTCAGGAATATGGTGTTACGCCCACCGGCAATCTTGATCATGAAGGACGCCGGTATCCGCAAGGTGGCGCCAGACAGACCGGCAATGGCCGAGAGGGTAAAAAGCTGTTCAATGCTGAAGGCGAACCCCAGGTTCTTCATCTGGGTGGTGATCATTCCCCACATCAGCCATACCGCAAACCCCATCAACAGGCTGGGAATGGATATCCACAGGTTGCGGGAGGCAACGTGTTTGCCTTCCTGTTCCCAGAATTCTTCACTTTCGACATCCCAGTGCTCGATGTCGGCGTTGGTTTTAGCCATAACAGTACTCCTCGGTTAGCGTGCCCTGTGCCGCATTGGGCGCGGTTTCCGGGCTTCCCGACACCATTGTGCAAAGTGAAGTACCTGTTCAATCATGACATTTATCAAGGCAAAGGTTGTGCGAAGACAGGTCTATTAAAAGTCATTCAAAATGTAAGGGTTTGTGGTATTTAAATCTTTATTTTTCAAATGGATGTGAGAGGAATATCACCAAATGGGTAATCATATTCGCGATTGGCGCAGGAGAGGTAGCCACTCATTTCCTGCGGTTTTTCGCATGCTTAGCGAGAATGCAGAGCCTCAAGGTTACCCACAAATAGGCCAATGCCCAGAAGCTGGCCGAGAGCCATAGCAACTCAGGTGCGCCGAAGGGTGATTCACCGGCCATAAACCGAGTGGTAGCAGCTCCCACGACAAGCGCTGCGACAGGAAAGACCTCACCTGCAGCAGGTGCTTTGCGATGGCTTCGTTGCCAGGCCAGGCGAAGCATCACGCTGGTAGATAAAGTACCCAATGCCCCGATCGTAATCAGGTGCAGCGACGGAGCCAGCGCTGTGCCGCGCAGCAGCGCAATGCCGGTAGCCAGGGTGCCAATGGCAAGCCAGAGATAACCGGCCGCCAGAACCAGCAAATCCGGCCGCTCCGGGCATAGCCAGAGCTTCCAGCGCAGGGTGCGCAGGGTGATAAGGCCTGCCGCGACCACCAGCAGGCTGCCGGTGATCGGGTTCGCGGCGGGAAATGCCACCAGAAAAACCGAGCAACCCAACACAACAATCAACATACCCTCAATACGCGGCTGAACGCGAGCCTCCAGAGGTACGCCTTTCTTTTCCAGAGTGCCTGCGACCGCCGGCGCTATGATTCGCCCTGCCATAAACGTCATCAGCAGTAGCAGCCCCGTGATAGCGGAATGCATGAGCCTGAATGGGCCAGGCCACCGGTGTGTGTGCGGCAAATTCACTGCCGTAGAGAGCCAGAAAGCGACCGCAAGCAGGCAGATCAGCAGGATGAGAGGGCCGACCATCTTGTTGCGCCATTTTTTTGCAGCGTTAAAGCGCGGCACCACATGCCAGGCGAGCAGCAGAGCAAATGCAGGGCCCAGAAGCTGGGCCAGAAAGGTGTCCGGAAAGAAAATCCAGCTCAGTCGTGCTGCCAGCCAGAGAGCAAAAAGCGGATAAAGCACCGCAGCAGTTTGAGGGCCGAGGGTGTAACCCGCCACCAGGGCCAGCGCAAAACCGAAAATCAGTTCGTGCCCATGCCCAGCACCTAGCAGCCCCGCAGGCCAGCCGGTTCCGGACCAAACTGCCCATATTGAAAGCGGAACCGATATTGCGGCCAGCAGGCTTGCGGCAGGGAAAAACAGCCAAAAAGCCTGAGGTTTTTGTTTACGCCTGTTGTCTGACTTGTTCAAGATCATCCCGGTCAATTGACGGTTTGGCGTGAGGCGCCTAAAAAGAATAAATGAAAGCCATAATAATATTGCAGACGCAGTCTCGGGAGGCAAATGTCTCCGCCAGAGACAAAGGAGATCCATCATGAACGTTTCAAGCTTGCTTAAACTGCCGTTTTCCAGCAATGGAGGTTGGGGCGAACTTCAGCGTAGACAGCTTTCCATACCCATGCTCGCCTGGTTCATTGTGGTACCCATGTCGCTTTTGCCGCCCGTGATGCTTTACTACGCCGGAACCCATTACGGCGATGACTTCATTGCCGGGTTCGCAGGTAAGGAGTGGCGCTTCATTACCACCATTCTTTTTCTTGCGGAATTGCTGACGTTTTTTGTGATGGGGTGGCTGATTCATGCCGTGGCGGAAAGCCACAAGTTGGAAGTCAGTTACAACAACGCTTATCTGCTTGCCGCCATTGCACCGCTGCCACTGTGGCTTTCGTCGCTGGCGTTGCTTGTGCCCTCCGTGGCATTCAGTGTGATCGTTGTCCTGGCCGCGATGGCGCTGTCATGCACTCTGGTATACCAAGGCCTCAGATCCGTATGTGGTCGCACTCAGGACGACGTTCTCACCATGTCCGCAACCTACACCATTATGGCGGCGTCCTTGCTTGCCTGGGTTCTCCTGTTGGCTATGGTTTGGGCGTACTGATTGTGGCGCTTGAGGTCAGTTGGCCTGCGGGGCGGTGAAAAGCCCCGCATGATCAATAAACTGGCCTTGCCCCCGGTTATTCATGGCGTTCTTCATGGTTTCGGGGATGGAGATTTTTTCAAAGGTTTCCGGATGGACTGCCACGCCAATCATTTCGCCCTTGGCCAGGAACTGTCGAGTCTGCGCGTTGCGAATGATTGTAGTCAGCTCGAAGGAAGTGTTGCCCAGGTGGGTTGTGCTAACGGATAGTTCCAGTTTGTCACGATAGCGGGCAGGCGCTTTCCACTCAATGGTAAGTTTGACCACCTGATAGTCAAAAACGCTTTCCAATAAAGGCTCCTGAGCACCGACAAAGTAAAGGAACTCGGTGGCGGCCAGCTCAATGTAATCCCCATAACGGGCGTTAAAAACCACTTGTTGGGCATCACATTCGCTGTACCGAACCTGCATGAAATACCTGAACGGCTTATCAGCAGAGGGCTCATATTCAGGCGTTTCCCGTATTTGCGTCATCGCTGCTTTCCTTGTTCTTGAGAATAATGCGCTTACCAGATGTCGATCATTGGGCGCCGCCGGCCGTGTCTTGCCCCTAGCTTTTCACGGACTTGAGACCCCACACAATCCAGCTTTGGGTCTCGAAAGGGTCGATCACCGCATCAATTTCCCGCGGTTGGCGATCAGTAGCTTGTTGAAGTTCGCACATGCCTCTTCCTGTTTCAGTTATCGAATTGCCCGTGACGGCCCGCAGATCACACAGCAATGACAATTCAAGGCCGCCTGCCACCGCATAGCCCGATATAGCTGCGATCACCGGTTTGCTTAGTGCCATGCGGGTAGGGCCCATGGGGCCGTATTCTTTGCCTTCAGGATCAATGCTGTTGCGGGTTTCGGGGTCATGCATTGCTGTCAGGTCGGCACCGGAGCAGAAGGTACCATTAGCGCCCCAAAGCACAGCAACCCGCAAGT
Source organism: Marinobacter sp. (assembly GCF_048266785.1). Taxonomy (GTDB): domain Bacteria; phylum Pseudomonadota; class Gammaproteobacteria; order Pseudomonadales; family Oleiphilaceae; genus Marinobacter. The sequence continues at coordinate 95,374 of NZ_JBLWYX010000006.1, read as the reverse complement.
TGGCATCTGCCTCGAAGTGCTCGAACGCAGCATAAAGTGCCTCGGCGGTTGGTCGATCTACGGCATTCTTTTTATGCGGACGATCAATAATAATGGTGCAGATGTGATCTTGTTCTTCGATACGAACGGCAGGGGTGCTCACGCTAGAGTCTTCCTGTAAATGAAAACTGGTTCAGTGTATCAGGAAGAGTAGCACGCTTATTAATTGCTGCAATCACGCAGTGTAAGGCAGTACACCAACGTAAATAGCGCTGAAATGGCAGGCGCTACCGCCGATCACGCTGAGTAATACGCTGTTCGTCAGTATTTTATTGCACCGGTTTTGAGCCGGGAGAAGGTTGCAGGTACTACGCCTAGCCATGAAGCAAGCTGGTTGTCCGGTACGCGCTTTACCAGCTCCGGATACTCTTCAAGCAGCAGTTGATAACGCTCCTTTGCCGACATGGTGTGCTTGCGAAATTCTCGCATACTGGCCAACTCCGCCAGCTCTTCGGTCAGGGCCATTGCAAACTGGGGCCAGAGGCCTTCGCCATGGGACTGAATGGCAGCGCGAAACGCGGCAAAATCGGCAACCCAAACGGTGGCGGGTGTGACTGCAGTGAGGCAAAGCGTATTGCGCACTGTGCGGCTGCGCCCGAATACCGGCCAGACCATGTCGCCTTCGGTAAAGAAGTGATGCACCGCCACCTTGCCGCTGGGGGCTTCCCGGAACAGGCGCATAATGCCGTACTGGATCAGGTACACGTTGGCCCAAGGCGTGTCGTGTTTTTCCATTTGGGCTTCGGCATCGACCCGGCGCTGATGAAACAGCCGGGTCAGATCGCTCAAAAATATTGTGTCCGGGTTGTCCTGTTTTTCGTTCAGTCTTATTCCGAATACGCGGCTCAGACCGTTGAGCAAGGCCACGGACTGTGGGGCCGGATCCTGCTGGATGATTTCCGGATTGTCCTCTCCCAGCATGCAGGGAGAGGAAGACACGTTGGGTTTGAGAGTGCGGGTCATTGCGTTAGTGCCGTTGAAATATGTGTCAATTATCCTAACAGAAAGATGTTAACGGAAATGACTTAAATCATTAAGGCATTTTCACCTACTCGATATAGGCTCAGTGGCTGGTCCCTTCTTCGTAGTTGATCTTGTTCCATACGTTGTACTTTCCGGATGGCTTGTTCATCGGGATGCGTTTTTCTTCCTCCAGGGTGTCGGCGTCGTATACGATCACCGCGCCTTCTTCGTCCCAGATGCTCAGTAGCAGTTTTTTGCCGTAGCGATCGAATTCAACATGGGCGGCTACTTTGCCTGGGGCAGGCTGGAGGGTTTTTACGATTTCCAGAGTCTGTTTGTCGATAACATGGACTTTGTCTTTGTTGGGGCCGAAGAAGACGTCTACCCAAGCGTAGCGTGAGTTCTCGTGGCTGCGCATGAAGAAGCCAGGACCGGCGGTTTCCAGGGTTTTGATGACTTTCCAGGTATCCATGTCGATGATGGAAACGGCACCTGTGCGGAAGTGGGGGGTGGCCATTACGCGGGTGCCCTGGTAGTCCCAGGTAATGCCGGAACCCAGGTGGGGCATGCCGGGCAGGGGCAGATTGGCGATGGTTTTTCCGGTATCCATGTTGATCACCAGTCCGTGTTTGCCATCGCGGGCAGCGCCGATAAGGTGTTCGTAGCCAGGGTCGAAGAAGAAGTCGTCAAGCCAGGTGTCGGTTTGCATTCTGCGTACCTTTGCCCGGTCGTTTTCTACCGTGATCTCCCAGGCTTCCGGAATGTCTTTCAGGGCGGCGATGAAGCTGTTCCGGGGTGGTGCAGCGTAAACGGCACTTACCCTTGAGCTTTCCTTGGCGTCGTTTTGAACCGGAATGATTTCCAGCAGGTCGAGGTTTTTCGCGTCGAACAGCACCAGTGTGTGGGGCAGGTAGTTGGCCGCCATTACATGGTCGCCATCGGCGGAGACGGCAATGTTGCGCATGTTGATACCGGCGCGGATTTCTGCAACGACTTTGAGGTTGTAGAGATCGTACTTGGTGATCCAGCCATCGCGGGAACCGAAGTAAACGTAGCGGCCATCGGGGCTGTATTTGGGGCCGCCGTGCAGGGCGTAGCGGCTGGCGAAGCGGTGGATGGGTTCCATGCTGTCGCCGTCAAGCAGGGTTACGTGGTGATCGCCGATTTCCACGACCAGAAACAGATTCATCATGTCGGCGTCATAAGCCGGTTTGTCCGGGAGCGAGCCTGTCGGGTGGGGCAACAGATGGCTGGCGGCAATTTCGTTTTTGCCCCATACGGGCTCTTGTGCCGGTGGCTGGTAGATGTATTCAGCCAGGGCGGTCACGGATTCGGCGTTCAGTGTATCGGCAAAGCCCAGCATCTGGGTGGCTGGCCGGCCGTTACGAATGGCGTCTTCAGCCTGATCTTTTTTCAGGCGCGAAAGATTTTCCGGAAGCAAGGCCGGGCCCATGCCGCCGAGCCTGTCGCTGCCGTGGCAGCTTGCGCAGTGTTGCTGGTACAGGGCTTCGGTTTGCGCATCGGTGTTGGCAGCAATCAGGGGTGAGGCCAGTAGGCCTGCGGTCAGCATCAGGGTTTTAAGAGTCTGTTGCATCGAGTTTCCAGTTTGGATCGTTGGTAATGTTTCAAGTCTCGTTTTCTAGGCGGGGCGCTGTGTCGCAGTGGCAGCAGCCGGCCCTATTAACGCGCTGTTCCAGCCTGCCTGGGCCGGTTGCGCGAGTTTTTCGGCCAGTTGCACCACTTCGCCAACAATGATCAGTGTGGGTGGCTGAAAGCCTTCCATTTTGATGGTTTCTTCCAGGTTTTTAAGAGTGGTCACGGCCATGTGCTGTTGTGGGGTCGTGCCACGCTCGACCAGCGCCACCGGGCAGTCGTCAGACAGGCCATTGGCAACCAGCTCCCGTACGATGGTGGGTGCGTTATGCAGGCCCATGTAAAACACGCGGGTTTGGCCCGGAGCAGCCAGAACTTTCCAGTTCAGATCCAGTGCGTGGTCCGCTTTGCGATGCCCGGTTACGAAGGTCACGCTTTGTGCATAATCCCGGTGCGTCAGGGGAATGCCGCAGTAGGAGGCGCAGCCGGCTGCGGAGGTAATGCCGGGCACGACCAAAAAGTCGATGTCGTTATCCACCAGAAACTCGGCTTCTTCACCGCCACGGCCGAAAATGTATGGGTCGCCGCCTTTTAACCGCACGACGCGGCGTTGTTTTACCGCCAACTGTACCAGAAGCTCATTGGTGTCTTCCTGAGCCACATAATGGCAGCCGCTGGCTTTGCCTACGTGGATTCGTTCGGCGCGCGGGTTCACCAGTTCCATGATCTGTGGCGACACCAGCCGGTCGTAAACGATGGCGTCCGCCTGCTGGATCAGCATCAGGGCTCTGAGGGTCAGCAGCCCGGGGTCTCCGGGACCGGCGCCCACAATGGCAACTTCTCCGGCGCGCAAGGGCTGTTCCGCCAACTGGAATTCCACCAGGCACTTCTTTCTCTGGCTGATTGTCATGCTGCGTTCCTTACAGATTGTTGACTGGAATTTCGACCACCGGGGTGGCGACGCGCCTGGGCATATCGATAACACCAATCTCTTCATTAGTGAGGTAACAGCCGGGATCTTCTTCCCAGAAGTCACCGGAAACGTTGTAGGCCCTTACCCGGGTGTTGCCGTTGCAGATGGCCAGGTACTGGCATTGAGCGCAGCGGCCTTTCACCGGCCGTGGCTTCTGTCGGAAGCCCCGCATTAGCGGGTCACCTGCTTCTGACCAGATTCGCGAAAAGGGTTTTTCACGCACGTTGCCAAGGTTGTAGTCCCACCAGAACGTATCGGGATGGACGACGCCCAGGTTGTCGATGTTGGAGACGTTCTGGCCGGAGGAGTTGCCACCCCAGTTAAGCAGCCGTTGCTCCAGGGCCGGCACCTGATCCGGATAGTGTTCTGCGGCCCATTGAAGCAGGAAAGGCCCATCAGCATCGTTATTGCCGGTCACGTATTCGCGCTCGATACCACGCTTCAGCTCTTCGTGGCAGTGGTTGAACAGCAGGTTCATCGCGTCCCGGGTCATGTCATACCAGGCATCGCGCTTGCGGTTGCGACCGCCACGGCCGGAATAGTTCAGGTGCGAGAGGTAGAACTTGTCGATGTCATGCTCGTCCAGCAGTTTGAGCATGTCTGGCAACTGTGTTGCGTTGTCTTGTGTGAGGGTGAAGCGCAGGCCCACTTTAATACCGGCATCTTTGCACAGCTTGACCGCTTTCATGGAGGCGGCAAAGGCGCCTTTTTTCTGGCGGAATTCGTCGTGGGTTTCTTCCAGCCCGTCAATGCTGATGCCCACGTAATCGTAGCCGGCGTTGGCGATCTGCTGAATGTTGTCCTCGGTAATCAGGGTGCCGTTGCTGGACAGGCCCACATAAAAGCCCATGTCTTTGGCACGACGTGAAATCTCGAAAATATCCGGCCGCATCAGTGGCTCCCCGCCGGAAAGAATCAGCACCGGAACGCCGTAAGCTTTGAGGTCGTCCATCACGGTATAGACCTCATCGGTGCTCAGCTCGCCCTTGAAATCTATATCTGCAGAAATCGAATAGCAGTGCTTGCAGGTTAGGTTGCAGCGGCGGATCAGGTTCCAGATTACCACTGGGCCGGAGGGTTTGGGGATGGCTCTCACCGGGGCCGGATTCGTCAGGCTTTTTATGTAGCGGGTCATTCTGAACATGGTGCTTCCCCTTGCGTTATTTGCGCAGCCGCAGGCCGGTTTTCTTCAGAATGGCCGAGCTGTAAAGAATGGTGTGCTGCTGGCAGGCATCGCCCAGCACGGCACGGATCTGTGCGGCTTTGTCTTCCACCTCTTCCCGGGTGGTGCCGTGCACCATGGCAAACAGGTTGAACGACCAGTAAGGCAGGTGCCGTGGCCGGCGATAACAGTGGCTCACGAAAGGCAGCTCACCGATTGCGGTGCCGAGTTCTGCGATGCGGTCATCAGCTACGTCCCACACGGTCATGCCGTTGTAGCGATAACCCAGGCGGTAATGATCAGGCACTGCAGCGACACGGCGTATTACGCCGGCTTGTTGCATAGCCTGGAAGCGGGTAAGTACCTCGTCCGCGCCCATGTCCAGCTGCTTGCCTAATTCAGCCCAAGGGTCGGATACCAGTGGCAGGCCGGCCTGGGTGGCAAGAATCAGTTCGCGGTCGCGCTCGGTCATTGCGAAGCCGTTTTGTGTGGTGGCATCAGACAGGGAAGTGGAGGTGGACATGGAACTCCTGCTCCTTTGGCATGTTGTAAACCGGGTAACCGGTGGTGTCTTCAATGGCGCCGATGGTATTTTCAATAGCGCTTCGGGTTTCGGTTGCCAGTACAAACCACATGTTCAGGTCGTGCTCACGGCGGTAGTTGTGAGCCACTTCTTCAAAGCTGTTTACCTGTTCGGTAACCCGCTCAAAGTCCACCTCAGGAATGCGCATGGCGGCCAAGGTAAGCCCGCCGCCCAATTCGCCGGCGTGGAACATGGGGCCGAAACGGGTCAATACCCTTTCAGCGAGCAGTTTTTTAACCGTATCCAGGACCTGCTGTTCGTTGAGATTGAGCTCTTCTGCGACTGCCGCATAAGGCCGGCGCACAAGCGGCAATCCGTGCTGCAAACGGTTGATCAGAACCTTCTCCACCGGGCTCAGGTCCGCAATCGGGGCCTGGCGGCGGGATTCAGTCGTGGCTGACATAACGCCCTCCGCGCTGCCGGTAGGCTTTGTTGCTGAACAGCACGGAATGTTGAACCTGCTGAAGGCTGTGCTCAGTGATCAGGCTGTTCAGTTGTGCCAGTACGCGCTCGCGATTGGTGCCGTGAATCATGCAGAACAGGTTGTAAGGCCAGTCCGGGAGCCGTCTTGGACGCTGATAGCAAAGGGTGATAAATGGCACGGCGGCCATGGCTTTGCCCAATGCTTGTACTTGCTCATCGGCAATGTCCCAAACCACCATGGCGTTGGCGGTGTAGCCCAGCGTGCGGTGTTTCACCACCAGACCGAAGCGTTTGATCAGGCCATCGCTCTGCCATTGGGTGATGGCGTTCATCACTTCCTGTTCGGACAGGCCGGTACGCTCGGCAAGTGCCAGATAGGGCCGAGGTGCTAGCGGCAGGCCCTGTTCAAGCTGCTGTCTGAGTCGCAGCAGCCCCCAGGCGCTTACTTCGCTTGAACTTGAATCTGCAGAGTCCGGGGCAAGATAATTGGCCGAAAAAGGTAGGCTCATGACAACGCCTCCCAGTCGATATCGAAGCCGAGGTCGATGTGATAACCCTCCACCATAGGGAGGCGCAGCATGGGTAGTTTCAGTTCCCGTTCCAGTTCGTCGAGATGCTCTTCCAGAAGTTCGTGATCTGGCGCGGTCATAACAAACCAGAGGTTGTAGGTGTGCTCCCGGGCATAGTTGTGGTTCACCCCCGGAGCACGATTTATACGGGCGGCTACCAGATCCATCTGCTCTTCCGGAGCCGCCACAGCCGCCAGCAGGCTTGCACCTGCCTGGCTGTGTTCAAACACCGACCCGACCCGGCCGACGACATCGCGAGACTGTAACGACTGCAACCGCTCAATGACCTCCTGTTCGGAAATGCCCAGTTGCCGGGACATTTCCAGATAAGGCCGCTCACACACCGGCAGATGCCGCTGAAAGTGATTGATCAGTTGCTGATCCGTAGGGTCCAGTCTCATCGCTCGTCTCCTCCGGGCCGACGTGGCTTAACGCTCTCTAGTAGACGTCGTGCTGGGTGTTGTAGACGTTGAACTTGCCAGTCGGAGTGACCAGGCGCTCGTCATTGATGACCTTTTTCAGCTTGCGGGTCTTGTCATCCACCACCACGATGGCTGATCTCTGCTCTTTGCCATTCCACACAGAGAACCAGACTTCGTCGCCTGCTACGTTGTATTCCGGCTGAACGACGCGCTTGGGTCCTTCGCCCAGGTTTGCCCATTCGGCAATCGGCAGTACTTCGTAGCCGGCTTCCAGATTGTCGATGTCATACACCGCAACGCTCTGGCTGACCGACTCTGCAGGGTTGAGTGCAGTATCGACGTACAGGTTTTTGGACTTTGGATGGGTCTTGATGAACAGTGAGCCACCGCCCTGACCATTGAGGGTGCGAACCACTTTCCAGGCTTTATCGGGATGACCTTTCGGGTCTGTACCGATCATCTGGATGGTCGGGTCGCCCAGGTGACTGGTTGCCCAGACAGGGCCATGCTCCGGATCCACAAAGTTGGCGCCGCGGCCGGGGTGAGGGATTTTGCCCACATCCACCAAGGCTTCGAGTTCACGCTCCTTGGAGTCGACAACCGCGATCTTGTTGGACTGGTTGGCGGCGGTCATGAAGTACCGCATGCTGCTGTCCCAGCCACCGTCGTGCAGGAACCGTGCTGCGTCGATAGTGGTAGTATTTAGGCTTTCCAGATCCTCGTAGTTCACCAGCATGATCTTGCCGGTTTCTTTCACATTAACAATGAACTCGGGGTGCTCGTGAGACGCAACGATAGCCGCAACCCGTGGCTCCGGATGGTATTCCTGAGTACCCACGGTCATGCCCCGGGTAGCCACGATTTTCATCGGCTCCAGAGTCTCGCCATCCATGATCACAAACTGCGGTGGCCAGTAGGCGCCCGCAATCGCGTACTTGTCCTCATAGCCCTTGTATTTGGAGGTTTCTACCGAACGGGCTTCCAGGCCAATCTTGATCTTGGCTACCGTGTCCGGATGTTCCATCCACAGATCAACCATGTTGATTGCCGCATCGCGACCAATCACGAACAGGTAACGGCCCGACGCCGACATGCGGGATATGTGAACCGCGTAACCGGTCTTGATGACTTCCACAATTTCTTTGGACTCGCCATCAATCAGTGCAATTTCGCCAGCATCACGCAAAGTAACACTGAACAGGTTTGGGAGATCCAGGCTGTTCATTTGCTTTTTCGGCCGATCCTCGGGTGCTACAAGCACTTCCCAGGTCGCTTTCATATCGGCCAGGCCCCACTCTGGGGGAGCAGGTGGCTCGTGCATCAAGTATTTGGCCATCATCTCGACTTCGGCTTCGGTAAGGTCACCGGAGGTGCCCCAGTTCGGCATGCCGGCGGGTGAGCCGTAAGTGATGAACGCCTTTAGGTAATCGATGCCTCTTTCCTGTGTGATGTCCGGGGTTAGCGCCTTACCCGTGGCGCCTTTGCGCAATACACCGTGACAACCAGCGCAGCGCTCGAAGAATATTTTTTTGGATTTTTCAAACTCGGTATCGGTAAGATCTGGCGCGCCCGGTGAGCGGACAACTTTTGCAGATTCCGAATCAATAGGGCTAGAGGTGCCTTCATAGGCGGTTTCGGCCGGGTCTGCGTTCTTCGGGGCGGCACTTGCGGTCATCACGCCGAACGACGCGACAGCCACGGCAAGCGCCAGTGGTTTGAGGAATGGTTTTGTTGCTCTCATCAGGCTCTCTCCTTTGATTTAAGAGTGTTGCTAGGTTTCTCTTCTTTACTCTGATGAACATTGATTAAAATCATATATATGTTTTTTGTCCAGTGGGTACCCACCCATGGGTATAACCAAAGAGTTGTTGTGGCCGAAGGTGTTTTTAACCAATATCAAAGGTGAGTTTGATTGACGGCATCACCATGTGAAATCAGCTACAGATCCACGGGAGAAAGCGAGCTGTGAACGGTTCCGAAAGGGGTAAGGCCAGGCCGCAGGTTAGCGCCACAATGGTGTTATTGATGCTGTTTACTGTGCCATCGGCACTGTTGGCAGGCGAGGAGTTGGAGCCATCGCGTAACCTGGCTGATCTTGAAAACTTTGTGGTGCAGGACTGCGGTTCGTGTCACGGGCTGACCCTTAAAGGTGGGCTTGGCCCGCCTTTACGGCCTGAAAACCTGAATCACCTGCCTGAAGAAGCCATTGCCGCGATAATCCGTGACGGTGTCCCGGGCACCGCCATGCCACCCTGGAAGCCTTTGTTGGCTCCCGCCGATATTGAATGGATCAGTCATCAGTTAAAGACCGGCAAGCTGGTCTCGCCCTGACAATTAGCCCGGAGGATGTATCAGATGTTTCGGATAACCCGTTGCGCGAAGCGCGTGTTGTTACTGTCACTGTTTTCTGTGTTGGTGAGTGGTTGCCAGGCTCTTTCTGTTTCTGACGATGGTTCGCAGAACGCGGCACCTGCCGCCATGGCTGATAGTTTGATGGGCACCGGCGACCTGGGCCTGATTGTGGAACGGGCGACCGGTTCTTTGCTGGTTATCAACACCACTACCCACAGCGTGATCCGCCGTATTGAAGGGCTGGGAGATCTGTCTCACGCTTCCATTGTATATTCCCGCGATGCGCGTTATGGCTTCGTATTTGGCCGTGATGGCGGCCTTACCAAAGTGGATCTGCTCACGCAGTCTATTGTTGGCAGAGTGATCCAGTCCGGTAACAGCATTGGTGGTGCTATCTCCCAGGATGGCCGCTACGTTGCGGTGTCCAACTACGAGCCAGGTGGGGTGAAAGTTTTTAACAGCCAGACTCTTGAGCTGGTCGCCAATATCCCTGCTACCTATATCCGGGAAGACGGTGACACAGCGCAGTCCAAAACTGTTGGTCTGGTAGACGCACCGGGCAACCGTTTTGTGTTCAGCCTGTTTGATGCCGGGCAGATCTGGATTCTCGATATGCCAGACGGTGTCGCTGGCAGCAAGCCTGAAGTGACTCGTTTCGAAGCCGGTAAAGCGCCCTACGATTCCATGATCACGCCGGATGGGCGCTACTACATTGCAGGCCTGTTTGGCGAAGATGGCCTGTCTATGCTGGACCTCTGGGATACCGATGCTGGCGTCACCGAGATCCTGCCGGATTATGGCAAAGGCGAACAACAGCTTCCGGTATACAAGATGCCGCACCTCGAGGGTTGGACCGTTGCTGACGGCAGAGCGTTTGTGCCAGCTGTAGGGCACCATCAGGTGCTGGTGGCAGATATGAATGACTGGTCACTCGTAGACAAAATTCCGGTACAGGGCCAGCCGGTTTTCGTGATGGCCAGCCCGGACAACCGGCGAATATGGGTGAGCTTTGCGCACCCGAAAAATGATGTGGTCCAGGTGATTGATTCCCGGACACGCAAAATCATCCGCACATTGGAGCCTGGCAAGGCTGTGTTGCACATGGAATTTACCCCTCGGGGTGAAGAGGTTTGGGTGTCGTCCAGAGACAGCAACCGGGTGACGGTTTACAACACTCGCACTTTGGAACCCGTTGCAGAACTGGACGCGAAAAAACCCAGCGGTATTTTCTTTACCAGCCGGGCCCATGTGCTTGGGTTATAAGCACGCTCGAGCATCGGTATTTACGGTGCTGATGCTCTGTATGGCCGGCGCGGCAACGGCAGGAGAGCTTTCGCCAATTCTATTGACTATAGACTCGGTAACCCGCGTAACAGACGTTGCACGTTATCGTCTTGGCCAGCATCTTGCCGAGCAAGGGTGTCAGGCCGACATCCGTTTTGATAGCGAAGTTCCCATGGTCGCACTGATGTTCCGATTGTCAGCGCAAGGTAGCCAGGAGACGATGGTGTTGAGTGCGAAGAACCGCGATGGCGAGTGGCCTCGCCCGGCCTGGATAACCCGCAGAACGGCGGGAGTTCATTCAGTTTCCGAGCTGGAGGCTCGAGATCTGGCCACGGTTTCAGGCGGGGATCCATTGGCATCCGCACTGCCTCTTGCCGCGCTGGAGGCTGCCGGCATACATCCGGAACCGGAACGAATCTATGAATCCGGAGACTTCAGCTCGGCACTTGGTCTTCTGCTGCATAACAACACCCATGCGGCGGTTTCCGAGGCAGGGTTTGCGGGCCAGTTTCTTGAACGCCAGGATCTGGTGATCACCTGGCTCGGAGCGCCAGTAAAGACCGTAGGCTGGTATCGGGGTGTTGGCTGGAGTGAACGCGCACTGGCCTGTGAGAAAGCGCTTGGTCATCTGAGCCGAACGGATGACAAGCAGGCGTTTGTAATTTTTCCTGAATGGGTTCATGGCTTTGCCAGAACCGACGCTCAGTAACAGAGGATTGTGATAGATGACGTTTTACCAGTCTGTTGGTAACGAAATAGAGCTGTTCCATGCGGCCGCAGACAACGGCTTGCCCGTGCTTATCAAAGGGCCCACCGGCTGCGGTAAAACGCGGTTTGTGCGCTATATGGCCGAACAACTGAAGCGGCCGGTTTATACCGTGGCTTGCCACGATGACCTGACGGCAGCGGACCTGGTTGGACGACACCTGATCGGCCCGCAAGGCACCTACTGGCAGGATGGTCCGCTGACCCGGGCGGTGCGCGAAGGCGGCATTTGCTACCTGGATGAAGTAGTGGAAGCCCGCAAGGATACTACCGTGGTGCTGCACCCGCTGGCGGACGACCGCCGTGAGCTGCCGATAGAGCGCACGGGTGAGCTGCTGACCGCAGCACCGGGCTTTATGCTGGTCGTCTCCTACAACCCGGGATACCAGAGTCTGCTGAAAGGCATGAAACCCAGCACGCGCCAAAGATTCGTATCGCTACGGTTTGATTACCCCTCCGAAGAGGCAGAGCAAACCATTGTGGTGGAAGAATCCGGTTGCGACCGCGACCTCGCACAGCAGCTCGTGAGCCTTGCGACCGCGTTACGCAATCTGAAAGACCACGACCTGGAAGAAGCGGCATCAACGCGGCTGCTGATACACACAGCGTTGTTGATACGCGCCGGTTTGCCAACGGCGGCAGCTTGTCGCGCGGGCATGATTGAGCCGCTGTCAGACGACGAAGCAACAGTCAGTTCACTAATGGAGGTGGTGTATGCAGTATTCGGGCGCCCGGAAGAAACCCGCTAGCGGAGCGGTTGTACCAGTTGTCTGGTATTTGTTGAATTTGTTGGCAACACCGGTTATTGGTTTTGTGATTTTGCTCTGGCTGTTCATTAATAGTTCAGGAACCAATGAACTGCGCCGCGCCCATACTCGAGCGGCCATGTTCATGTCAGTGATTGGTTTCGTCCTGATCAGTTCGGGCATTGCTATCAGTTGGATGCTTTTCGGCGATGTGGGTCACTTTGGAACGTTTGCCCTGGTCTGGGCAATCGCCTTGCACACCGGATTTGTGCTTTGGGGGATAATCTCTCTGGCGCAAGCGATGTCGGGAAAGATGCCTTACTTTCCAGCTAAGTGGCTCTAGCCTCTTAGCTTGGAGGTAGCACCAGCGCAGAGGGTCTCCCAAAACACGCTGTGAATACGTTCGTGTACGCTTGGCTCCGCCATCCATGGCTACGCACAGTTTTGGGAGACCCTCTGCGCTGGCGCTTGTCTGACCTTAGGAGTTGCTTCCGCGCCGCCGTTCTCGGGTCTGGAGGCCTCGTACACTCACGTAATCGTATGAAATCCCGCAACTGCAACAATTACCACAGGTGCCCAGGACTGGGCAATCAGTCTCCACCCGCGCGGTGCATGCTTCATTTCCATGAAGTGGTCGACCAACAACATTGCTTTCACAATCACCAGCCCAAAAACCAGCCAGGCCAGAAACTCGGGGCCTATTCCGACCTTTAGTGCGATCACCGGCAGGGCCGTGCAAATCATCAGTGCAAAATAAATCGTCAGCATCGCCAGCCCTCCCTAGGCCAGAACATAAATCATTGGAAACAACACCAGCCACACCAGATCCACCATGTGCCAGTAGGAGGCGCCAGATTCCATGCCGTTCATATCCGAACCGTCGTAGTCACCGTTGCCGACCTTTACCGCAAGAACGATCAGAATGACCTGTCCCAGAATCACGTGCATGAAGTGGAAGAACGTGAGGAAAAAATAGAACATAAAGAAGGTGTCTGTGCCCAGGTTATAACCTTGACCGTACAGGTTCACGTATTCATAAAGTTTACCCACGGTATAAATGCAGGAAACCGCAACCGCAAGCCATAGCCGCCATTGCACGTTGGAGCGTCTGTGGCGGAGCTGATGCACAGCGGTTGCGACCAGGTAGCTGGCGGTAATCAAGGCGGCAGTGTTCAGCAGCCCGATTAAAGGGTGCAGAACTTCGCGGCCGGCGTGGAACGTGGCCGGGTCCAGGCTGCGGGCGACTGCGAAGCCGATGAACATGATGCCGAACACGGCCAGCTCGGCAAAAATGAAGATCCATACCGCGATATCGCCGGGAAGCTGGCGCGTATCGATTTCCGGAGCAAGGTTCAGGTTGGTCATATCACTGTGTCAGATTCAGGTAGAGTTTCGGGAGCTGCAGCGGCAACTGTGCCGGGTCGCGGATCACCACGAAGTTGTTGCTGCCGAACACATAAGGCAGGTATTCGCTGGCTTCATCATCAATGGTCACGCAAAACGGCGTCAGACCTGCTTTTTGGGCTTCCTGCACGGCCATGCGGGTGTCTTCCACGCCGTATCGGCCTTCGTACAAATCCAGGTCGTTGGGCTTGCCGTCGGTCAGCAGCAGCAGAATTTTTTGGTGCTCGTGGCGCGCCTGTAACAGTTTGGTTGCCTGGCGAATGGCGGCGCCCATGCGGGTATAGAACCCCGGTTCCAGTGCCTGAATGCGCCCCCGAATGGCGCTGGTATAGGGTTCATCAAAGCCTTTCAGGTGATGAAACCTTACGTGGTCGCGCCGTCGCGATGAAAACGCAAACAGCGCGAAAGGATCGCGACTGGCCTGTAAGGCTTCACTGAGCAGTTGCAGGCCATCCCGGGCAACGTCGATAACCCGTTGATGATTGTTGATATAGGTTTCGGTCGAGAGCGACACATCTGCCAATACCAGACAGGCGAGATCACGCTGGCTTTGCTGGCAGCGCCGGAACAGCTTCTGGTCGATAGCCCCCTGGCCTCGCCGGCTCTGAACTTCCCGCTCAAGGCAGGCATCAAGGTCCAGTTCATCGCCGTCCAGTTGCCGCTTTTGCCATTGTTTGAGAGGCTTCAGAGCGCTGAACTGTCGTTGCAAACGCTTTGCCGGTCGGCGCAGATCTTCCGGAAGTTCCGCAGGCGCTGCGTCCTTTGCCAGCATGGGTTGCAGGCAACAGAAGGCTTCCCGGTAGCTTTGACTGCGCCAGTCCCACTCCGGCAAATGAATGCCCGGGCCAAGGCGCAGGTCGTCGTGTTCCTCCGAGGGCAAGTCCAAATCAAACTTGATGGCCGATGAGGTTTCCTTGCGGTCGTTGGAAACGGAGATCATGTCCATATCATTGGCAACGGCCTCGGCATCTTCTTCGTCGGTATCGTCGCCCGCCCGGTCAACCGGAATGAATTCGGTCCAGGAGAACAGGCTTTCCAGCCGAAAGATCATCAGGCCCTGGTCGCGACTGAAGGCTTCCACCCGCTCTGCCTGCTTGCGCTTGTTCTTCTTCGTCAGGCCACCGGGGCTGGACTGGGTGTCCTCATCGCCGGTTACCTGTCCGCTGGCTTTTCCTTGCTCCAGAGTAGGGTATAACCAGAGGATGACCGGCCAGGGATCGGTGTCGGCAACGGGAAGGGCAGGAACGCTGCCCGGATGTATGAGCGCCTGGCGGATAGCCTGTTCGCGGGTCGCTTCCTGGGCAGTCAGGCTTTCCGGATCGGGGCGCCAGTACAAAACTTGCTTGACCAGGCGCTGGTAAACCTTTTCCAGCCCTGGCCAGCGCGCGAGGACATCCTGCACCAGAATCTGATTGCCGGTGAACCAGTCGCTATCGGGCGGAACCGGCGAAGCCGCGAGTGCAGCAAGCCAGATATAGAGATCCCGGTTCAACTGTTTGGAAGGGAACCGAGCGACTCGCTCCGGCAGACGCAGGTTTTGCTCATCCCGCCAGGCCAGTTCAAATTTGCGATGTGTTCCCGCGAGTTTGTGCAAAAACTTCCTGCGCAGGCGGAAGTGTCGGGGTTCTGCGGTCACCAGACTGAGCGCCGGATCGCCTCCGAAAGCGCGGAATACAATGCCCAGGCTGCGGGCTTCGTCTTTCAGGTAAACGGCGTGCTCGGGAAATTCACCCAGAGCCTGGCGAGTAATGTATTCATGCCATTTGTAGCCGACCCACTCTTCCATATCGAGCTCCTTTCAGACCCGCTGCTTGGCGGGTTTGCTGTCAAGTTGGTGGTTGCGGCTTAACTGATGGACAGGAATCAGAACCGTCTGCCGACTGGGTTTACCAGGTTCCCAATGCAGCAGACTGCCTTCCGGGTTGTTTTTCTGAACCTCACGGCAGGCGCTCACACATTGCAGACATTGGGTGCATGAGAACTTTGCGCGTTTGTGACTGCGGGTAGGCAAGCGCATAGGGCAGGCCTCGTCGCAGGCTTTTGTACAGTCGCGGCAGGCCGCCGCGCGGGTGGTGTCGAAGGTGACCAGGCGCCCGCGGCCGTTGGTCATCCAGGCAATGCTCTGTACAACGCCGAAAGCGCACCCGTATTTGCAGAACAGATGGCGGGCGAACAGGAAATCCAGGGTAAAAACCGAGGTAGCTACCGCCAGAAACACAGCCGGGTAAAAGCTCATATTGCCCGTGACCAGGTCGGTGTATAACGGAATGGGCGGCAGCAGGTAAGACAGCATAGCCAAGGCCCAGGAAAACCCGATCAGGCCGCAGACCAGAGACAGCCCAGCCCAGTGAATAATCTTGCCGCGACGGCCTTTTTTCAGGGCTTCCCAGAGAGTCGGGCGGCCGGTAATGCGGGTCATCAGGTGGTTAATGGTTTCCACTACAGAGAAATGTGGGCACAACCAGCCGCAGTAAATCCGGCCCCACTTCCAGGCAACCCAGAGCACAAGGGGAACCAGTATCAGAATAGGAAGGATGAACCACAACAGAATCTGGCTGGCGACGTCCACAGGGGAACTTTGCGCCACCCAGTCGAGATTCAGGTTAAACGAGAGTGGAAAACCGAGCAGTACAAACTCGGTTTCCGTTAAATCATAGCGAAAAATATTCAGAACCGGTGCCAGCAGAAACAACCCGAAGAAGGCAGCCCGCGTGATCAGTCGCCTGCTCTGCAGTGTGTCCTTGGGATTGGCTTGCTGTACGGTCACAATTCAGTTCCGGATAAGTAGGGCCGGAAAGTGATTTCCGGCCCTGTATTAAGGTTTTACGAGTCTTGAGTGGCGGGGCCACGGACTTCCTCAGCCGGGGATGCTTGCCCTTTTATAAGGAAACTTCCGAAGTACACAACGAGGCCGGCCATGAAGAAAGAGCCGGCAACCAGGCGCATCCAGTAGAACAGTGCGATGTTGTCCTGGGTGGCCATAAACGAGAGTGCTTCACCGCTTTCGGGTATACGCTGCAGCCAGATTTGCAAAATGCCCGCGCCGGTCAGGAACAGCGTGATGAAGACCATGGAAATGGTCATCAGCCAGAAGCCCCACATTTCCACAATCTGGGCCGTATTGCTGTTGCCGTAAGGCCGGCCGCGCATGATCGGCATGGCATAGGAAATGATGGTGAGCACGATCATCACGTAGGCGCCGTAGAAGGCCATATGGCCGTGGGCCGCCGTGATCTGACTGCCGTGGGTATAGTAGTTCACCGGTGCGAGTGTGTGCAGGAAGCCCCACACGCCTGCGCCCAGGAACGCCATTACCGCCGTACCCATGGCCCAGAGCGTAGCGGCCTTGTTGGGGTGATTGCGCTTGCGCCGGTTGATCATGGTGAACGCAAACAGCACCATCATGAAGAATGGCAGGGGTTCCAGTGCGGAAAACACAGAGCCCAGCCACAACCAGTACTCAGGTGGCCCGATCCAGAAGAAGTGGTGGCCGGTGCCGATGATGCCGGTAATCAGCGCCATGGCAATGATGACGTACAGCCACTTTTCAATCACTTCCCGGTCGACACCGGTAATCTTGATCAGCACGTAGGCCAGAATGGCGCCCATGATCAGTTCCCATACGCCTTCAACCCACAGGTGTACCACGAACCACCAAAAGTATTTGTCGGTGGTCAGGTTGCTGGGGTTGTAGAAAGAGAACAGCCAGAGTACGGCCAGACCGATCAGGCCGGTGATCAGCACAATGTTGACCACGGTTTTGCGGCCCTTCAGGGCGGTCATCAGGATGTTGAACAGGAAGCCGACCACCACCAGGGCTATGCCTATCTTGGTGATCGTGGGTTGTTCAAGGAACTCCCGGCCCATGGTTGGCAACAGTTTGTTCATGGTGATATCCGCCAGCGTGGCGTAATCCACAAACAGGTAACCAAGAATGGTGAGTGTGCCGGCAGCGGCAAAAACCCAGAACAGGATCCACGCAAGCAACGGGCTGTATAGCTCGGTTTGCGCTTCTTCCGGCACCAGGTAGTAGGTTGCCCCCATAAAGCCGAACAGCAGCCACACGATCAGCAGGTTGGTATGAACCATTCGCGCAACGTTGAACGGAATTTCCGGGAACAGAAAATCACCCACCACGTATTGCAGGCCCAGAATCAGACCGAATACGATCTGGCCGGCAAACAGAATCAGGGCGAAGATGAAGTAGGGCATGGCGACCCGTTGAGACTCGTATTTCATGTTTTCTCCCTTAGCCTTCGATGTTGGGTGGCCAGCCGTTATCGTCGATCTTGGACGTCCACTCGAGGAACGATGCCAGATCTTCGATTTCCTGGTCAGTCAGGTTGAATTGCGGCATTTGCCGACGACCGGGTACGTTGGTGGGCATGGCGTTCATCCAGGCGTTCATATACGCCTTGAAG
The DNA here is from genome assembly GCF_048266785.1 of Marinobacter sp. Taxonomy (GTDB): domain Bacteria; phylum Pseudomonadota; class Gammaproteobacteria; order Pseudomonadales; family Oleiphilaceae; genus Marinobacter. The sequence continues at coordinate 77,675 of NZ_JBLWYX010000006.1, read as the reverse complement.
ACTTCGCTGTCTGCTCCGCCGCGGCGGTCGAATACGTTGGCAAGCTCCGGTGCAAAGTAAGCACCTTCACCCATGAGGGAGTGACAGCCGACGCAGTTGTTGTTTTCCCAGACGTGTTTGCCCCGGACTACCTGCTCGGTAAGCTGATCCCTGTTATCCCTTTCGGGCATAGCCCGCGATTGAGTATCAAAAGTCAGGACCAGAAACAGCAGGACGAAGAATGTACTTCCTCCCAGATATATGTTTCTGGCCATGCTTTTGGTAAAGCGTTCGGCCATTGGTCTCTCTCCTTGGTCGTTGTGGAATACCTGACTGCCCTACTAGGATATAAAGATGTATTGGCAATGCTGTTGATGATTATCAATCATTGCAGGAAATCACACTACTACGCCGGGGAGTTACCTCTGGAGAGGTAGATGCTAGACTTCGCGGTCTGTTTTTCTGAACTCGGGTATCCGGAGCCATCATGGCCGCAGCGCTGGCGTTGTTTATCAAGTTGATTCCGCTTTATGTCACGGTTGCTCTCGGTTGGGTGGCAGGGCGCTACCTAGAGGCCAGTGGCAAGCATATTGCGGGCATCATGCTTTACATTGTTACGCCCTCGGTGGTGTTCTCCGGTGTTATGGCTGCTCCGCTTTCCCCTGAAGTGATCTTCCTGCCGTTTCTGGTGTTCGGGTTTTCATCGGTGCTGGGAATACTGCAGCTCAAACTGGCGCGGCGGGTGATTACCGATGGCAGTGCCAGCATCATTCCGCTGTGTGTGGGGTCGGGCAACACCGGGTATTTCGGTGTCCCGGTGGCGTTGCTGCTGTTTGGCGAAGAAGGGCTGGGGCTTTATATTGTTTGTATGCTGGGTACGACCCTGTTCGAAAACTCGGTGGGGTTCTACCTGGCGGCCCGTGGCCGGTATGATCTGAAGGAGTCTCTATGGCGAGTCGCCAAGCTGCCTTCGGTTTACGCGTTTCTGGCGGCCGTAGCACTCAACCTCTCGGGCATCGGCATCCCCGATGTGTTTATGCCGCTTTTCGATAATCTGCGCGGTGCCTACAGCATTCTGGGCATGATGATCATTGGTATGAGCATTACCAGTTTCCGTGGGTTGGCGGGCAATGTGCGGTTCACGGCTTTGGCATTTTTCGGTAAATTCGTGATCTGGCCACTGGTGGCAACGGCATTCTGGTGGCTGGATTCACAGGTTCTGGGCATTTATGAACCTGCGGTGCACAAGGCCATCTTCCTGATTTCCATTACGCCCATGGCAGCCAATACCGTCGTTATAGCAACCTTGCTGGACACCTCGCCCCAGCAGGCTGCAGGCACGGTTATGTTGACCACGCTGTTCGCTCTGGTGTTTATCCCGGTGATGATTTCGCTGGCGTTCTGACTCGTTTGTATCCTGGTGGTATCAAAGTTATGTCAGTGGCTTTCGGCCCTCGTGGCGGTGCTGATGCTGCGTTGGGCCTCAGCAATATCAGCTCGGGCATGGCGCACTACGCTGAAGCCGGCCGTGAACGCCAAAGTACCCATAATTGCGGCGACAGTCAGGTCCGGCCAGGCGCTTCCTGTGCCAAAAACGCCCAGAGCGGCGGCCATGACGGCCAGATTGCTGATGGCGTCATTCCGGCTGCATAGCCATACCGAGCGCATATCGGAGTCGCCGTCGCGAAACCGGAACAGTATAAACGCAACGCAGAGATTCGCGACCAAGGCCAGTAGGCCGATGGATCCCATGGTAAACGGTTCGGGAGTGGTTCCTTGCTGCATCACCCAGACCGCGCGCGCCCAGACGACCGTGCCGAACACTGCCATGGTTATGCCCTTGACCATAGCTGCACGGCCCCGCCAAAGCATGCCCATAGACAGAACCGAAAGCGACAGAATGTAGTTGGCGCTATCGCCAAAGAAGTCGATGGCGTCTGCCATTAAAGAAACAGACCCGGCCTGCAAGCTGGCAACACCTTCCACGAAAAACATGGCCAGATTTACCCACAAAGCAATCCAGAGCGCGCGGCGAAAACCCGGGGCAGGGGATTTGAGTTCTGGTCCAGAGCAACTGCATGCCATAAACACCTCCTGTACAGGCAGGCTTTTATTGAAAACCCTGTAGTTGCTACAGGGTCAATACCGAACAGGCAGTTTTGACGGAATCTTAACTTTTACCTGGCCTGTGGGTGCCCGGCACGTGATTTTCGTGGTCGCTGGGCTTGTCGTGAAGATCCTCCAGTTCAGAGCTGAGCCCTCCCAGAATACCGCACTCCTGAACCGTGCCAGCATCCGAGCAGGCTTTTTGCAGTTGCTGCAGAGTGTTTTCGAGGTTTGCGAGTTCCTTCAAACGGTCACGTACATGATCCAGGTGGCGGGCCAGAAGGGCATCGACTTCGTGACAGTCTGCTTCGGGGTTCTCGGAAAGCCTGATCAGCTCGCGGATCTCGTCCTGGGCCATATCAAGATTACGGCAGCGCTTGATAAACAAAAGGCGATCCAGGTGCATGTTACGGTAGGCCCTGTAGCCGCTGGCGTCTCGATCCGGCTTGGGCAGCAAACCGATTTTCTCGTAGTACCGGATGGTTTCCACCGGCACAGACGAACGCCTGGATATTTCACCGATTTTCATCGTTTCTGCACTTCCTGGTTATTATTGATCTGGTCGGTGTCGGGATTGAGCTATTTTGATTATGGTAGAGCGTCACCCTATCATTTGTGAACAGTAACAGGGAGACTCACCTTGCTGGAACGCCTGCAACGCTTGCTTGGACTGCAGACAATACCGGGTGTATTTTTCACCTCCGCCGGGGTGGCGGCGCTGTTTGTTGCGTTAGCCATACCTTTTGATCAGGCCGTTGCAAATGTCTTTGGCGTTCTGACCGGCTGGGTTGCGGAAAACCTTGGTTGGTTCTACATCCTCTCGGTTACCTCACTTTTGCTGTTCCTGTTAGGCCTTGCGGTCAGCCGTTATGGCAGTATCCGCTTGGGCGCCGACGATTCCCGACCGGATTATTCCAACCTCACCTGGTTCACCATGCTGTTCGCTGCGGGTATCGGCACCATTCTGATGTTCTGGGGCGTAGCGGAACCGATATCGCACTTTTCTAACCCGCCTTTTGACGGTGTTCAAGCCGGTTCTGAACAAGCCGCCAGTGACGCCATGACCATAGCGCTTTATCACTTTGGCCTGCACACCTGGACGATATTCGCCATGCCCGGTCTGGCGATTGCTTACTTTGCCTACCGCCATAACCTGCCCATGCGTATCAGCAGCCTGTTCTACCCGATTCTGGGTGATCGTATATACGGGCCTTTGGGCTGGACTGTGGATGTGATTGCGGTGTTAGGTACGCTGTTTGGTGTGGCGACCTCCCTCGGGCTTGGCACCTTGCAGCTCAACAGTGGCCTGTCCTACCTGTTTGGCACGCCTTCGACAGGATGGGTTCAGGTTCTGTTGATTACAGTGATTACCGGTATCGCAGCCACATCTGTGGCGCTGGGGCTGGACAAAGGGGTGCGCCGATTATCCCAGATCAACATTGTGCTGGCGCTGCTGCTGATCCTGTTTGTGTTGGTGGTGGGGCCCACAGTGTTTATTGCCGAGGGGATGGTTCAGAGCGTTGGTGACTATTTTGACGCCTTGCCCTGGCTGGCGTTCTGGACTCAGACGTATACAGAATCGGACTGGCAGCGGCAGTGGACTCTGTTTTACTGGGCCTGGACGATTACCTGGGCACCTTATGTGGGTATTTTTATTGCCCGGATTTCCCGGGGCCGCACTATCCGCGAGTTTGTAGCCGGCGTGCTGTTTGCGCCAACCGTGTTTACCCTGGTGTGGTTTGGGGTGTTCGGGCTTTCCGCTATCAACGTTGAAATGAACGGGCAGGTGGCGTTGTTTGAGCAGGTGCAGCAGGATCCTTCGGTAGCCATTTTCGCCTTTCTCGAAGCCTTTCCACTGGCGGAAGTGGGCTCGTTGCTGAGCATTATCATTATTGTTATTTTCTTTACAACCTCATCGGATTCTGCGTCTCTGGTGATTGATATGCTCACCCGCCGGGATGACCAGCCATCGCTGGTGCGCCAGAGAATTTTCTGGGCGGTTGCTCAGGGTGTGATTGCGGCAACCCTGCTTCTGGCCGGCGGCCTGGATGCGCTGCAGAACGTAATTACCTCTTTGGGGCTGCCGTTCTGTGTATTGCTTGTTTTTATGGCGGTGTCGCTATTCCGGGCATTGAGAGCCGACCATCGCGGGTATTCCGTGAGCGAACTTGTGCAGGGGCGTGTTTTCCCGGAGGTGGAAGGCACTAATGTGCGGAAAGAGGAGGGGCAGAATGTACCGTAAAATACTGTTAGCCATAGATCATGAAGACGACGGCGAGGGCAAACGGGCGCTGGAGGAAGGTGTACGGTTGATGGGTGAAGACAGCGAGCTGCATCTGGCCACGGTGTTTAATCCCGGTGGTGCCGGGTTCTTTCCCCATGTGACCACAGACGCGCCGGAAGATCGGGAAAATGAGGTAAGGGAAAGTCTCAGCCTGCTGGCGCGTAAATACTTGCCCATGAAGCACAGCGCCAGCCTGCACGTTGTGGCCGGCACGCCGGGTGAAAAGTTGTTGGCGCTGGCCGCGAATATTGATGCGGATCTGCTTGTTCTGGTGTCCAAGGGCGCCAGTAGCCGCTGGCCAATGCGCAGGGCTACGGTTGAGTATGTGGCGGTTAACGCCTGCTGCGCGGTACTTATTTTGCCATCCCTGGTGAAAGCTCCGGAAGAGACCGAAAACAATCCTTAGTGTCTCAAGGTTTGCCGGATACTCAGCACCCCGAAACGTTCGGGCAACTGGCCGCTGTCCGTTCCCACTGAATGGTCACATGCTGAATGTTGAAATCGTGTTTCAGCATGTGTGTCGCCTGTTCGATCACCCGGTCGTCGTCTCCTGAATCCGGCTTTACAAGGTGTACGGTCAGCGCATTTTCAGTGGTACTGAGCGCCCAGATATGCAGGTGATGGGCTGACGTCACACCGGGTAGAGTCTCCAGTTTTTCAAGCACTTCACCTGGATTGATGCTGTTGGGCACTGCGTCTACGACAAGGTTCACGGAGTCTTTTAGTAGCCGCCAGGTGCCGATAAAAATCACCACCGCAATCACCAGACTAACCACAGGATCAATCCAGCGCGCGTCGGTAAACAGAATAACCACCCCGGCAATCACTACGCTTACTGACACCAGCGTATCAGCAGCCATGTGCAGGAATGCGCCCCGAATGTTGAGGTCGCCTTCCTGGCCCTTGAGGAACAGCAACATGGTGATGCCGTTAATCAACACGCCAATGCCCGCTACAATGATAATCGTCATCCCTGCCACCTCGGCCGGGTCGTTGAACCGGCGAATGGCTTCCCAGGCGATACCGCCAACAGCCGCAATCAGAAACAAAGCGTTGAACAGCGCTGCCAGGATGGTGGTTTTCTTGAGGCCATAAGTATTGCGGTCTGTGGCTTTGCGGCTGGCCAGCCAGCTGGCAACCCAGGCCATGAGCAGTCCCAGAACATCACTCAGGTTGTGCCCGGCATCGGCGAGCAGGGCCAGAGAGCCTGCCAGCACGCCGTAAACGGCTTCAATGATCACGAACCCGAGATTGAGAAAGACCGCAATGGCAAAAGCGCGGTTGTGGGTGTCGAAGTGTTCCACGTGGCTGTGACCGTTGCCGTGACTGTGGTTGTGCATGAGCGCGCTCTGAATGGGTTAAGTGAGATTGCACGATTAAAAACCCTGTAGCTGATACAGGGTCAAACAACATTGGAGCGGCTTTTGTATATTTGGTCAATATGGCTTTAACTGATCAGCGGCAATCATACGTTTTTGAAACGCCAGAGGATTGTTTATGGATCGCGTGAGTGAGCGCCTGTCAGCTCCTTCGGTGCTGATATTTGATTGGCATGGAACCCTGGTAGATACCCATGACGCCATGTTCAGCGCCATGGAAGATATGCTGCCGCAACTGGAAGAGCTTGGGCTGGTGGATCAGCTGCTGCCGGAAGAGCAGTGTCGCACGGAAGACGATGCCAGGCTGGTTCGCTACATCCGTATTTTTCGGCGCTTGCACCCGCGCATTCTCGCAGAGCGCCGGGTCTCACGAACCGACATATTCAGTGCGATTTTTGGCGACAACAAAAAGGCCAGACTGATTGCCCACCAGGCTTACAATCAGGCGTACCGGCGTTACTTCGGACAGGTTCGGCCATTTCAGCCGGGTGCGTACGAATACCTCTGCGCGCTTCGGGCCATGGGTATTCGGCTGGCAGTGGCTACGAACAGAAACCGTGAGTTTCTCGACAAGGAACTGAAAACGGTTGATGAGGGGCGTTGGCAGAATCTGTTTGAGGCCACAGTCTGCGCCGACGACGTCACCGAATACAAGCCAGATCCGCAGGTGATCAGCCGGGTTTTGGAGAGGCTCGATCTTCTGGCGGACGCACGCGCCTGGTATATCGGCGACAGTTATGTCGACATGCTTACCGCGAACCGTGCCGGAGTTTCCGGTATTTTTTACAACGGCGCCCAATGGGAAGCGGACCGTATTCGGAGCTGGTTTACCCGGCGCGATAAACCTCTGGCCGTGGTGAACAGCTTTGAGGAGTTGATGGATCTGTTTGCCTTGATTGAGAGGGATGAGCCAGAGAAATTCCTGCAGTCCCCGGCAGAAGTTCGCCCCAGCCCTTTCCCTCCGCCTGTCCGCCCCGAGCCACGCATAGAGCCGGATTGGCACCCTGCCGTGGTGCGGCTTATCCGGCCAGAGGTGATACTGTTCGATTGGCACGCAACGCTTGTGGATACCCTCGATGCCATGTATCACGCAGTGGATGATATGTTCCCGGATTTTCACAAACTCGGGTTAATGCCCCGAATGGTCGCGCCTGAAGACAGCAAAACGCCCGAAGACGCGAAGCTGGTGGCTTATGTGCGTGAGTTTGCCAAACTTCACCCCAAGGTAAAGGCCGATCGGAAGATTTCGCGCACGGATATTTTTGAAGTGCTCTTCGGCGATGATCAGGAAGCAAAGCGGATTGCTCACAAGGCGTTCAATCACCATTACCGCAATCACTACGGCACCGTGAAAGCCTTTGAAGCAAAAGTTCGAGCGGTGCTGGAGGGCTTGCGGCGCCTGAATATTCAGGTGGGTGTGATCACCAACCGCGACCGGGAGTTTTTCGAGCACGAACTGGCTGCTGTTGAAGATACAGGTTGGGTGGAGCTGTTTGATGTGGACGTTTGCGGCGATGACACACCGCTGCGCAAACCGCATCCGGATCAGCTCTTGCTGGCGGTGCAGAAACTGGATTACCCGCCCGACCCCAGCGTCTGGTACGTGGGCGACAGCACCACCGATGTGATTGCCGCCAAGCGTGCGGGAATGACGTCCGTATTCTTTAACGGCGCACAGTGGGACTTGCCCTGGCTGAACCGGATATTCCCCGGTACCCATAAGCATCCGGACAAGCCGGATGTGGTGGTGAATGATTTCTCGGAATTCTGGGCGTTGGTGCTTGCCTGCGAAGTCGGGCCGCCTTGATGCCCTGGCTCAAATCTCTTCCAGGTGCTCAAGCAGGTAATTGGCTCGTTTTAGAAGGGCTTCGCGCTTCTCCGGCGTTTGCTTTTCCCAGTTCCGGTACATCATGCCCATGCGCGGATTACCCTCAAAATCAGCCCGGTGTCGGTCGATGAAATGCCAGTACAGTGAGTTGAACGGGCAGGCGTCCGGCTCCACCTTGAAGGGTGCGGGGGCAGGTGGCTTGCCGCTCCATTTACGCCGGTTGTCTGCATCAAAGTTCCAGCTGCCCTGTCGCGCTTGGGATCGGCGCCTTCCAGAGCGCTGATATCGGTTGTCAGTTGATCACCAAGAATCAGAATCAGATTTGTCATAAGAGGAGGCGCTCCGGCGTCTGGCGGATTTTTGTTCTGAGGGGCATGCGGGGCATTACCCAAAGTAGGTAGTCAGAATACGCCTTGTGCGCAAGGGTGGTTCAGGCCCCAAGATGATAAAATTCGGGTAGTTGTCAACAGCTGGTCGTCAGGATGACTCGCATCAAGATGCGCGCAGCCGGCTTGGCATATAATGTCCCGCTCCTCGGCTGATCTTTCACATCACACGCTCAGAGTTTTTATTATGGCTTCCAACCCCGCACCGCAGACTGCTGAATCCACCCTCCCGGAATTCATGTGGGATGATGCGCTGATCAAGCGCTACGATCTCAGCGGGCCGCGCTATACATCGTATCCAACGGCGGTAGAGTTTAACCAGAGCTACCCGGTGGAGCAGATGGTAGAAGCTGCAGCGCGCAGCAAAGCCAGCAACCGGCCGCTTTCTCTGTATACCCACCTGCCGTTCTGTGCACACCTTTGTTACTACTGTGCCTGCAACAAGGTAATTACCAAGAAACGTGACAAGGCTATGCCTTATGTAGAGCGTGTTCTGAAAGAAGCGGCCATGCAATCCAGGCTTTTTGGCTCGGATCGCCCGGTAAAACAGCTGCATTGGGGCGGCGGCACACCAACGTTCCTGCCGAAAGATGTAATGCAGGAACTGATGGCCGGCTACGCCGAGCTGTTCAACCTGCAAAGCGGTGATGAGCGTGATTACAGCGTGGAGATTGATCCCCGTGAAGTGGATCAGGACACCCTGCCGACACTCTGGCAGTTGGGTTTTAACCGCATCAGCCTGGGCGTGCAGGATGTGAACCCGGAAGTTCAGAAAGCGGTTAATCGCATCCAGCCACGGGAAATGACGGAGGCTGTGCTGAGCGAGGCCCGGCAGCTCGGGTTCCGCTCCATCAATCTTGACCTGATCTACGGCTTGCCACACCAGACGCCGGAAAGCTTTGCAGATACCCTGGAAGCGGTGCTCGAAATGTCGCCAGACAGACTGTCGGTGTTCAGTTATGCGCACCTGCCAGACCGTTTTTATCCGCAAACCCGAATCAAGAACGACACGCTGCCTTCGCCGCAGCAAAAGCTGACCATTTTGCACAACACCATCAACCGCCTGCTTGAGGCGGGTTACGAATACATCGGCATGGACCATTTTGCCAAGCCGGATGACAGCTTGGCCGTGGCCCAGCGTGCTGGACGGCTGCACAGGAACTTCCAGGGTTACACCACCCACTCGGACTGCGACCTGGTTTCTCTGGGTGTCTCGGCGATCGGCCAGACCGACGATGCCTACTTCCAAAATAACCACGATCTGCCCGCTTGGGAGGCCTCCATAGACGCCGGCCAGTTGGCGATTACCAAAGGCGTAAACCTGACGCGGGATGATCGCCTTCGTCGCTGGGTGATTGGCCAGCTCATTTGCCAGTTCCGCCTGGATCGTCAGCAGTTTGCTGCTGAGTGGCAGGAAGATTTTGATGGTTACTTTGCGGACGAACTTGCTCGCCTCAGGCCGATGATTGCCGATGAGCTGATTGGTGATAATGGTCAGGTGCTGCAAGTAGAGCCCGCCGGCCGGCTGTTGATTCGTGCCATCTGCCAGATCTTCGACTTCTACCGCAAAGAAGGCGCCAGCCAGCGGTTTTCCCGCATCATCTGACTTCCTTCCAACCAAGTCTCCAACCGAGTTTCACTCCGGGGCGTTCCGTGCCCCGGATACTTCTCTTCCGCCACAGTCTGCTCAGGCTGCTAAAACCTTGAACTCATTGGCCAGATCCTGGAGCTGCCGGGCCAGTCTTGCCTGTTCGCCCGTAACATGGGAGATTTCCTCGGAGCCCGTCAGTGTGAGGATGGCCACCTCACTGACGGCTTCCATGTTCCCTGCGAGCTCCCGGGTTACGGCAACCTGCTGTTCGGATGCGGCGGCAATCTGGGATGCCATGTCAGAGATACTGTTAACGTCTCCCAGAATGTCTGCAAAGGTCTGCTCCAACTCTGATGACTGTTCGCTGGTTTCATTTGCAAGCTTGTGGCTGGCAGTGATGGAATGGCTGGCATTGTCGGTGATCACTTTGAAACCATTAACAATGTCTTCAATCTGGGTGGTGGATTCGTGCGTTTGGCGGGCGAGGGTGCGAACTTCGTCGGCCACCACGGCAAATCCCCGGCCGTGCTCGCCAGCCCGGGCAGCTTCAATGGCTGCGTTCAGGGCCAGAAGATTGGTTTGATCAGCAACCTTGCGGATCACATCCATTACTTCCACGATGCTGCTGCTGCGTTTCCCCAGCTCTGCAATAACGTCGTTTACATCTTTGACCGAGTCTGCCAGAGAGCGAATTCGGCGCACACTGCTTTGCAGAACTTCTTCGCCCGCCCGGCTCCTCTCCATAACGGTATTTGCCGCATCCGCTACTTGCTGGGTATTCTGGGAAATTTGTTCTGAGGTGGCTGACATTTCTTCAGTAGCGGCAGCGACCTGTTCTATCTGCTGCTGCTGGCTCTTGGTCTGAGTAGCGTTCTGGCCGGCGGTCGAGCTGGTCTCTTCGGTGGCGGTCGCAAGCTGAATGCTGGCCTTGTCGATGTGCTGGAGGGCGCTGCCAAACCGACCGAACAGTTCGTTGATAGCGCGTCCGATGGTGCCGATTTCGTCTTTGCTGGAAATGTGAATTTTTTTGGTAAGGTCTTTGTTGTCCATGGCAAACCGCACACCGTCGAGCAGGCTTTTGATCTGTCGGTTGATGGCACTGACCATGAACAGCATCAGAGAAAAAACAGCGATGATCGCAGCTGCGGCGATGCCTGACGCCACAAGTAGCTTATGGCGGGCATTTGCGACGCCTTGAACTGCAGCGGCTGAGGTGTTTTCGAGCAGTGATTTGCGTAAGCTGTTCAGGTTAGCTAGCCGCTCAGTAGTGATATTAAACCACTCCATTGAATCCAGAGCGTACATTCCTGAAGGGCTGCTGAATAAGGTGTCCCGCTTTTCCTGAAGATCACGGTTTTCAGTGGTAGCTGGCAGCTTTTCCAGTACAGTAAGTAGCTCAGAATCCCCAATCAGCATGGCGCCAGTCTGCCGGATCAAGGCTTCCTGGTGGCCTTCGAACGCAGCGATCTTCTGGATAGCGGGCAGGTCAAAGTTTCCGCTGCTGATCAGAGCAGCTCCTGCTGCACGTTCTTTGCCGGCTGACTCAGCGGCTTCCGCCAGAGCGTAGTAGGCGTTGATGTTACGAGTCAGTGTTGGGTCGGTAGAGCGTGCGATTAGCAGAGGGATCCGGTCAAGCAAACTCGTGATAAGTCGCGTATAACGGGCTCCGGCCTCACGGCCGTTGACGGAGCCACTATCGACGTTGCTGCGAAGCTGATCGAGAGTGGCCAGATCCTGTGCCACAGACTGGATATTGTTCGTGACGACAGGGCTGAAAATAACTTCCTGTGTAAGGCCGGAAATACGTGAGCTATAGTCGGACAGGCGAGCATCGGTTTGGCTGCGTTGTTGGGCCAATGCCTGTTTTGCCTGCCGCGCTGCGTCACGATCCGAACCGCCTGAAAGCACTACCGCGGATCGCCCTCGTTCTTTCTGCAATGTCTCCATGAGTGGGTCGCCGATATCGGCCAGCTGAACCAACGAGTGGAGCTGCTGCATCGCGCGCAGTTGCCCTGTATTCAGCACAAAACTTTCAATCGCAAAGTAGCCGATAACCAGCAAGGCAGGCACCACAAGTGTAATGAGTTTTCCTCGCATGGACAGATCGTTGATGATGTTTTTCATCGGAACCCCTTAATTTGTGAATGCTAGCCATTGTAGGTAAGCGTGGCAGCTTAAACTATTTACAGGACGGGGTAGCTGTGGTGGTAGGTGTTACTTCGTAACACTCTGTTGTTCAATGTTAATCCCTCGGTTTTTAACGGGAATTTGTGGCTATACGTAATGGTGCGTGGAGTACTCCTTAATAGGTAACAAGAGCGTATGTGTCGGGCATCAATGGATCTGCTGATAAAGGTCAATGCCTCGTGTTAGTTCACGGCGTATGGTCTGCAAAACTTTAACGTGGAGGCTGTCATGGAACTTGTTTGCCCGGCCGGTAGTCTGCCGGCACTGAAAACGGCGGTGGATAACGGTGCAGATGCCGTGTATCTGGGGTTTAAAGACAGCACGAATGCCCGTCAGTTCGCCGGACTTAACTTCAACGACAAACGTGCAGGCGAGGGCATCGAGTACGCGCACAGAAGGGGCGCCCGGGTATTCTGTGCCATCAATACCTACCCACAGCCAGATGGCTGGGCAACCTGGAAAACCGCCGTGGACCGTGCGGCTGCTCTAGGCGTGGATGCGATTATTCTGGCAGACATGGGGCTATTGGAATACGCGGCCAACAGGCACCCACAGGTTCACCGGCACCTTTCGGTTCAGGGTTCTGCGACTAGCTACGAAGCGCTGCGTTTTTACAAAGACAATTTCGATATCCGCCGTGCCGTCTTGCCCCGGGTGTTATCGATAGATCAGGTGCGCGGTGTCGCTAAACACAGCCCGGTGGAGCTGGAGGTGTTCGCCTTTGGCAGCCTTTGCATTATGGCGGAGGGGCGGTGTTACTTGTCTTCCTATCTGACCGACGAATCCCCGAATACCCGTGGTGCCTGCTCTCCAGCCAAAGCTGTGCGCTGGCTGGAAACTTCGAATGGCCTGGAATCCCGCCTTAACGATGTGCTCATTGATCGCTACGGCAAAGGCGAATCTGCTGGCTATCCCACATTGTGCAAAGGCCGTTTCGAGGTGGAAGGTAGTGTTTATCACGCCATTGAAGAGCCGGTTAGCCTGAACACTCTGGATCTCTTGCCGGAACTGAAAGAGCTGGGCATCAGTGCTGTGAAGATTGAAGGCCGGCAGCGCAGCCCTGCCTATATTGCAGATGTTGCCCGCACCTGGCGCCAGGCGCTCGACAGGCTGGATGCCGGCTCCGGTGACTTCCAGGTTGATCCGGCCTGGAACAGCACGCTGGCGGGTTTGTCTGAAGGTGGTCTGACCACTATCGGCGCCTATCACCGCAAATGGAAATGAGGCTGAACAACCCATGATGAAGCTCTCTCTGGGCCCGATTCTCTGGTTCTGGTCCAAACAAACGGTGTTTGATTTTTACGCCAACGCTGCCGAATGGCCGGTTGATACTGTGTACTTGGGAGAAACTGTCTGTTCCCGCCGTCGTGAACTGAAGCTGGCCGACTGGCTGGAGATTGCCAGTGTCCTCAAGGACGCCGGCAAGCAGGTGGTGCTCTCCACGCAAACGCTGATCGAATCAGAGGCAGATTTGCGGGCGCTGCGCAAAATCTGTAGCCAGCAGGAGTATCTGGTTGAAGCTAATGACCAGAGTGCCTTGCAGCTGGCCACTCAGAACAAGCTGCCGTTTGTGACGGGTCCTGGTATGAACATCTACAACAGTGCAACCTTGAAACTGCTGGCAAAACAGGGATTAAAGGGTTGGAGCCTGCCCGTTGAGTTGGGCCGCGATACACTGCGCCAACTGATCAATGAGCTAAAAGATGAGGGGCTTGATTTGCCGGCCGAGGTGTTTGCCTGGGGCTTTTTGCCGCTGGCCTGGTCGTCCCGTTGTTTTACCGCCCGACACTACAACCTGCCCAAAGACAACTGTGAGTTCCGCTGCCTGCAGCACCCGGATGGTATGGAGCTGCGCTCCCGTGAATCCCGGGAGCTGTTTCGCCTGAACGGCACTTCTACACTGTCTGGTTCTCGTTACGACCTGATGCGGGAAATACCGGATATGGAGAAAATGGGCGTGGCCACCGTGCGCCTGAGCCCAGAACATCAGGGTATGGATGAGGTGGTTCGCCGCTTTGACCAGATGCGCCGTGGAGAGATTCCAGCTACTGATCCATTGCGGCTGGTAGAGGCGCCGCCTTGCAACGGTTATTGGTATGGAAAGCCGGGGATGGATCTTGTGGTTGGCCAGGCTTAGGCGCGGCCAACCAGTCGCCTCTCCCAGTCCTCGACCTGCTGTGTTTCAAGGCGCCGTTTTACGAGCTCTTTGAGGTTGGGAGAAAGCTCGTTAATATCGGCCATTGAGGCAAGTGCGTTCAGGTTTAGAGTGTTTTCGTATAGCACAGACAACACCCTGCTCAGCGGCCAGTCCTCATGGGGGCGTTCCTTGAGCATGAGTTTGTCTTCCTTGCTAACCATGCCGGGCTGCAACACTCGGTAATACCACCCTGTTCCGAGGCTGTTTTGCATTCGCCGGGACATATCCGGTATGCCAAAGCGCAGGTTCAATCGCCAGCATGGCTGGCGGGGTTGGGACACCTGAAGGATGGCCTCCCCAAGCTTAAAAGTATCGCCGGCACACACGTCGGTTTCGGTAAACCCTTCGGTCACCAGGTTTTCACCAAAGGCACCCGGCTGGCAATGCCCAGAGGCTGGCTCAGGAAATTCGCGTCGTAACCGGGCATAGTGGTCTGAGGCAAAGTGATGTAAGGCTTTTTCCGGACCGCCATGGTGGCGCTTGTCACCGTGTTGGTCATCGTTCAGGCCATTTACACCCAGATAGGCCGAGTCGATTTCCCGCTTGTATATACCGGTGAGGGTTTCGGTACCCGCAAGCTTTGTCAGGCTTCCGATTCTGAGTTGCCTGATAACAATGCCGCTAGCCATCTAAAACCTCCGAAGCCTCTATGTCGAGAAAACGATCACCAGATTGACATCATGGCACCGGTTCCCAAAATCAGCGAGCCACCTACTTCAGCCACGATCAGGGCAATCATAAAGCCGTGAACAATCCAAGAGGGTAATGTTATGGCCCCCAAACGGTGTGGCTTGCGTAGCTGGTTGCTGGTATCCCGCAGTAAGCCATGAACGATATAGGTAGCAATAGCCAAGCCAAAAAAGCCCAGTGCACATACTACGCCCAGAGTATTCAGCCAATCCGGGTACACGCTATAACTTGCAAACCAACCCAATAGAACGGCGGCAAAGCTGTACATGAGGGAACTGCGGTGGGCAATATCCACGTACCGTGGCGCCGACGCTTTCGGGCTGTTTGCCACGCACCAGTATTTCCAGATGCCGGTTAATAGTCCTGTCATAAAAAAAACAAAGGCAGCGGTAAGGCAGAGTTTTTCAGCCAGTGCCATTACATGGGTTCCTTCCACTTCATCCATTCATTCATTTTATTTATCCGCATTGTCTTCTGTTTAGATGATCTCACGCTCTGAACTTGGTTCAGTTTGCCTTTAACTGGTGATGTACGGCAATGCCAGCTCCAACTCCATGGAAGCCAAGTGGGGCTAAAGCTGGAAATGGTGGAAAACTGTACTTTGGAAGTGCGGGGTAAGATATAAGATGTATTGCAAGTATAGCTACACTGATCTTTAATGAACAGACTCTTGGGCAGGAGTTCCGGGTTGCATAAAAACAAGGGGCTTCGGCCAAGCGGTATTACGCGATGAACTTTTACGGAGACCAAAACAATGAACAAAGTGCTGGTGTTACTTGCTGTTTTTGCCCTTACATTTCCTCTGGCGGTTCAAGCTGAGAAAAATACAGGCTCAGATGTTTGGCTACCCACGCTGGTTGCCGAAACGCCTCAGGAAGGGTTTGAGTTGGCAATCAAACTTGCGCGAATGGGGGTTAAAAGTACGCAGTCAAATAAAGAAGTTCTGTTCCGTGAGCGTGAAAAATATTCACAGGACGGGGAAGCGTTGATCCATGCCTCTGAAGTGATCGCCGCATACTTTCAAACCGTTGCCGCTGCAAACAACTACTGGAAATAGTCAGGATAGTGGCGGCTATCCAGGCCGCCACGTTTGTCAGCAGCCAGGCAGTTGCTAGGCTCGTCAGAAGAAGAGCAGTTGGCGGATATTGAGATTCCACTCCAGACTGTCCAGCAGGTTTTTTAATCCAAGCCCCAGTTCGGTATCTCCTTCAAGAACCAGGCGCCGCTGGAAAAAGAGCTGGTCAGGATCTTGCTGTCGTTCGGCGAGGGTTTTGAAAGAAGAGAGGGAGCCTCGAATGGTGGCTTCCCCTGGGCCTTCCAATACCCGGAGCCGCCCCGCCCAAAAGCCGAAGGTGATCCCCGGCTGCCCCCCGTTTAACTCCAGCCGGATCCGGCGCCCCTCAAACTCGTCAAATTCACCATCGGCAATGGCGGCTGCAAAGATCCGGTTCAGGGGCTCCTCAGCCACGAGCTGTTTTATGGGGATGGGAACAGCGCGATCTACAGCGCCGAACAAAGGAGACGGTGAGGGCAAATATTCAGAAAGCAGCGCCAGAGTGTCGCTGATCAAGGGGTTAGTGCGCAACGGGAAGGCAGCAAGCGATGGCAGGGCCATAATCAACTCCGGGCAGTGAATTCGGTCTGCCCAGAGTAATCAAAACCGGCGGTACTTGATTTGATATAGCTCAGCCCTTGTGCAGACCTTCTTCCACCGCCCACACGGCGACTTCTACACGGGAGCGCAGGCTGAGCTTTTTGAGCAGGTGCTTTACATGCACTTTTACCGTGCCGTCGCTGATATCCAGCTTGCGACCGATCATTTTGTTGGAAAGGCCTTCTGCGATAAGCCGTAGGATATCTTTTTCCCGCGGTGTCAGGCTGTCGAAATCCGGTCGTGATGCCTGCTGCGGCTTGTTGGAACGCAGTGCCTCTGCAAGTAACGTGGTCAGCCGTTCACTGATGACCATCTTGCCCACCGCTGCCTGGTGTAGCTGGGCGATCATGTCTTCCGGTTCCATATCTTTCAGCAGGTAGCCGTCAGCGCCGGCGCGCAGAGCGGCGACTACGTCGTCTTCCTGGTCAGAAACAGTGAACATCACGATACGTGAGCTTACGTTCAGTTCCCGCAGTTTTTTCAGGGCATCAATGCCGCTGACTTCCGGCATATTGAGATCCATCAGGATGAGGTCTGGTTCAAGCTCGGTCGCCAGCTGAATTCCGTCTGTCGCGTTACTGGCCTCGCCAGCCACAACCATGTCACTCTCCATCTCGATGAGTTGTTTGATACCTTGACGCAGCAGAGGGTGGTCGTCGATCAGCAATATGCTTGCAGGTGTATCAGACGGTCTATCAGGCATGGTACTTCGCTTCCTTTGTCTACGTGTTCGATGTTTCGGTTGGAATCAGGTGCCGGCTCTTGGGGACGAACGTCAGAACAACTTCAACGCCGCCTTCCGCGTGATTTTGCACGGCAAGCTGGCCGCCCAATGTGCGTGCGCGATCTTGCATGATAATCAGCCCGTAATGATTGACCGGTTGGCCACCTTCGGGCAGGCCTTTGCCATTATCCCGTATTTTTGCCTTTACTTGGGGGGAGTCAAACACTATCTCTACGAAAATTTCGGTGGCATCAGCATGTTTGACTGCGTTGGCAAGGCCTTCCCTTATGATCTGAAGCGTGTGAATCTCCTCGTTGGGCGATAGCGCCTGGTGCGGCATGTTGTACTTAAGCCCCACGGACTTACCCAGCCGTTCGGAAAATTCCTCAATGGTTTTGCGCAGCGCCGTAGCCAGGTCTGGGGTATCCAGTTTCAGTCTGAAAGTCGCCAGCAACTCCCGGAGTTGACGGTAGGCGCTGTTCAATCCGGTGCTCAGCTCTTCCAGTATCGCGTCGTGAGCGATTTTCTGATCACCCTCAATGTTCAGCCGGCGCATACGGGCTACCTGCATTTTCAGGTAAGAAAGTGACTGGGCCAGGGAGTCATGCAATTCCCGGGCGATCACCGTGCGCTCTTCGGCCAGCGTAAGCTGCTGCTGTTCGGTAATCTGCCGTTCGAGGAAAATAGCAGTAGCCAATTGGTCGCTCAGTGTCTCCAGCAGACGGCGAGCCGTTTTAGAAAGCCCTTTATCGGCAGGGTACCACACCTCCAGAGTGCCAAGGAGCCCGCTCGGGGTCCGAATGGGCAGCAGTAGCCTTCGCCCGTCGTGCTCTTCTATGGGAAGCTCGTCGTAGATTTCAGGTGTTACCAGGCAGGCGTTGCAGTGGTGGTCACGGCAGTAAAAGGGACGCTCTGTCGAGGCCGTTGTAACCGCCTGCACGGGTTCTGCTGATTCTTTATCGTGAAGGTAAAGCCGAATTGGTCCAATGCCCAGGAGCTGTTCCAGCTCCTGCAACATTGGGACTGCACCATCACACAAGTCATGATTGGCAAACAGGTTGCGGCTGGAAGCGTGGAGCAATTGAAGGGCCGCATGGCTCTCTTCCAGCTCCTCGGTTTTGCTGCGAGCGCGCTCTTCAAGCTCGTTGTACGTGAGTGCCAGTTCGCTGCTCATCTGGTCAAACGCGCTGCCCAGCTGTGCCAGTTCGTCACTTCCCTGCAGGTTCGCCTTACGTGAAAAATCCTGTTCGCCAACGGCTATGGCAATACTGACCAGTTTACGCAGCGGCTTGAGGACCCGGTTTCTCAGATCAACGAACAGGGCAATGATGATCAGTATGGAGAAAACCAGGCTGATGATCTGGATAAGGTGTAGCAGGCCGATTCGTGCTTCAGTTCGTCGTTCGAGCATGCTGACGAGCTGGTTTACCGAGTTTACGTAGTTTTCTGTGGCCGCAAGCATGTTGGCGCTGACGGGCGCACCCTGTGGATGATTCTCCAGGCCGGGGCGCAGGGTCTGCTCCCAATAGGCTGTGATGGCGCGGTACTGGTTTGTCAGCGGGTGATCGGTTGAACCGGGGATTGCCCCGGTAATCAAGCTGTCCTTCAGGCTGGCTTCATAGTCGTCTGCCAGGCTCCTGATATTGCCCCCCGGGGTATGGTTGTCCCTCGGGCCTGCAGCATGAGCCAGCAATCGGAACGCGCCCATACGCAGGGCGCCCGCCAGATTAATGGCGGTGGCGTTCCCTTCAATGCTTTTCGAAACCGCAAGGGTCGTAGCCATGCTGACAAGGGATGTCAGCACAACCGCACAAACTACGATAGCAATCCTGTTAACAAGGGGGCTTCTGGATTTCATTGCATCTCGTCTTTGCAGTCGCCGGGTTCGAATACCTCCTTGAGGATAGTCAATTACCCCAATGGTTGGTATCCCATCATAGTCTTTGACCTGCGGCAGGGCAAAAGCTGACACTGAAAATTGGTGTTAAAACGGACCACAAAGGCATTAACGGATGAAGTCAGAAGCGGATCAGGAGGATGAGCGGCTGGCATCGCTTGCTGTGGTCCTGCCGCTTGCTGTAACAGGATTTATTATCGCAGCCGGCAGTTGGACGCTTTTTGCTGTGGCCGGAATACACCTTCGCGCCGAGCTCAGTCTCAGCAATCTGCAGTTCGGTTTGCTGCTTGCCATGCCCATGGCAGTCAGCGCCCTGTTGGCCGTGCCAGCCGGGCTCGCCGCCCGGAAATTTGGCGCCCGGCGCATTATGCTTGTTTGCCTTGCTGGGCTTGCCGTCTGCATGGTGATTTTGCTGACGACGGATACTTTCTCCGGCTATCTTCTGGCGGCGGGTGGCCTCGGGTTAGCCGGTGGGTTTTACAGCGCTGGAATGCAGTTTGTGACCAGTAACTGCCAGCACCAGCGGCTTGGCCTTGTGCTTGGTGTGTTTGGCGCAGGCGTTACCGGCGCCGGGTTTACCTACTATCTTGTTCCGCTGTTTCATGAAGCCTTCTCCTGGCACGGCGTTCCGCTTGCCTACCTGATTGTGCTCCTGCTTGTGCTTGCACTTCTGTTGCTACTCACGGATCCGGAAGATGCCATTGCGGATCCCGAAACCGAAACCGAAACCGAAACCGAAACCGAAACCGAAACCGAAACCGAAACCTCTGTCAAAGTAATGTTTGCGGGTTTCAGGCGTCAGGGCATATGGCAACTGGGTGCCTACTTCGGTGTGATTGCAGGAAGTTTTTTTGCCCTCGCGCTGTGGCTTCCGGATTATCTTTCCTCGCAGTTCGAACTGCAGGTGCAATCCGGCGCCAGGCTTGCGCAATGGTTCATTATCCCGGGCGCTTTGGCGCAGATTCTGGGAGGGGGCTTATCTGATCGTTATGGCAGCCCCAGAGTCATCGGCCGGTCGCTCTCTGTCGGCCTGGTGGCCCTGGTGGTGCTGTCGTACCCGCCCATGACGTTGTTTATTCGAGGTGTGGAAACAACCATCAAGGTCGAATTCGCGTTGCCTATGAACGTTGAAAGTATCTTCGTGGTGGTACTCGGAATGGCGCTTGGGTGTGCCATGGGTAGCCTGCAGAGAATGGTGATTATTGAGAGCCGCCAGAATGCAGCGTTTGTTGCCGGGCTGCTGCTGGTCAGCGCCTGTTCTGTGGCTTTCCTGTTGCCGGTTATCTTCGGCGCTGTGAACCACTGGCTGGGTGTCCGCAGTGCCGTGTTCATGATTCTGTTTCTACTGCTTTGTATCTGCCAGTTCATGTTTGGCCGCTTCAGTCGCCGCCACGAGCGCCAGACTCTTCTCCAGCCGGGGATATAGGCTCTGTACCCCCTCGGTGGTAGAAGCCGGTTATGTGGTAGTAACCACGCAGATTTCAGGGTTGTTCTCCCACACAATGGTCTCAATTCGGGAAAAGCGATCCTGCAGACGGGTTGATGGAGAGAGAGACCATGAGTCATTTGATCGATAAGCTGAGCTACTTCAGCAAAAAGCGCGAATCGTTCGCGAACGGCCACGGCGAAACCCACGATGTGAATCGTGACTGGGAAGACAGCTACCGCCAGCGTTGGCAGCACGATAAAATCGTGCGTTCCACCCATGGCGTGAACTGCACCGGCTCCTGCAGCTGGAAGATCTACGTCAAAAATGGCCTGGTCACCTGGGAAACCCAGCAAACCGACTACCCCCGTACTCGCCCGGATCTGCCTAACCATGAACCCCGTGGCTGCCCTCGAGGCGCCAGCTATTCCTGGTACATGTACAGCGCCAACCGTCTGAAATACCCGCTAATGCGTAAGCATCTCATGCAGCTTTGGCGCGCCGCCCGCATCCAGTTCAATGATCCGGTAGATGCCTGGGCTTCCATTGTGGAAGACCCGAAGAAAACTGCAGAGTACAAACCCCGCCGTGGTATGGGCGGTTTTGTGCGTTCAGACTGGAACGAAGTCAACGAGCTGATTGGTGCGGCTAACGTTTATACCGCCAAAAAGCACGGCCCGGATCGCATCATTGGTTTCTCGCCAATCCCTGCAATGTCCATGATTTCTTACGCCTCTGGCAGCCGCTATCTTTCACTGATCGGCGGCGTTTGCCTGAGTTTTTACGATTGGTATTGCGATTTGCCGCCGGCGTCACCGCAAGTCTGGGGTGAGCAAACCGACGTTCCTGAATCTGCAGATTGGTACAACTCGGGCTATATCATTGCCTGGGGCTCCAACGTTCCACAAACCCGTACTCCGGACGCGCACTTCTTTACCGAAGTGCGCTATAAAGGCACCAAGACCGTTGCCATTACTCCGGATTACGCCGAAGTTTCCAAACTGTCAGACGAATGGCTGAACCCCAAGCAGGGTACGGATGCGGCTCTGGGCATGGCCATGGGTCATGTCATTCTCAAAGAATTCCACATCGACAACCCCAGCGAATATTTCACCGACTACGTGCGTCGCTATACCGACATGCCGTATCTGGTGAAGCTCGACAAAATGGAAGATGGCCGTTATGTACCCGGCCGTTTCCTGCGCGCCAGCGATCTGGTGGGCGGACTGGGTGAAGAGAACAACCCGGAATGGAAAACCATTGCCATTGATGAAACCAGCAATCAGCTGACCGCGCCCAACGGCTCTATCGGCTATCGCTGGGGTGAAAAAGGCAAGTGGAACCTGAAGCAGACTGCAAAAACTGAAGACGTGAATCTGCAGCTGTCGATGGTTGAGAAACACGATGAAGTGGTCGATGTTGCCTTCCCTTATTTTGGTGGCATTAAACACGAGCACTTCAAGTCGGTTGAAATCAGCGACACTCTGACTCATAAGCTTGGAAGCCGTAAAATAGAACTAGCCGACGGCGGCGAAGCCCTCGTGGTTACCGTTTATGACCTGATGATGGCCAACTACGGCATCAGCCGCGGCCTGGGCGATGATGACAGCGCAACTTCCTACGATCAGGTCAAACCTTATACTCCGGCCTGGCAGGAGAAAATTACCGGCGTGCCCGCCGAAAAAGTAATTCGCATAGCCCGTGAGTTTGGTGAGAACGCCCACAAAACCAAGGGTCGTTCGATGATCATCGTTGGTGCCGGTATGAACCACTGGTACCACATGGACATGAACTACCGCGCACTGATCAACATGTTGGTTATGTGTGGATGTATCGGCCAAAGCGGTGGTGGCTGGGCCCACTACGTTGGCCAGGAAAAGCTGCGTCCGCAAACTGGCTGGCAGCCTCTGGCATTTGGTCTGGATTGGCAGCGTCCACCGCGTCAGATGAACGGCACGTCGTTCTTTTACGCCCACTCAGGGCAGTGGCGTTACGAGAAGCTGGATGTCAGCGAAATCCTGTCGCCCCTGGCCGACAAATCCAAGTTTGGTGGCAGCCTGATCGATTACAACGTGCGCGCCGAGCGCATGGGCTGGTTGCCATCCGCACCACAGCTTAACCGCAACCCGTTGGGTATTGCTGCGGAAGCTGAAAAAGCCGGAATGGACGTGCCTGCCTACGTAACCCAGTCCATGAAGGACGGCTCGCTTGCATTTGCTGCAGAAGATCCGGAAGCCCCGGAGAACCACCCGCGCAATATGTTCATCTGGCGTTCCAACCTGCTGGGCTCTTCCGGTAAAGGGCATGAGTACATGCTCAAGTACCTGTTGGGCACCACCAGCGGTCTGCAGGGCAAGGACCTGGGTCACAACGACGGTGTTAAGCCGAAGGAAGTGAAGTGGCACGACGAGGCGCCGGAAGGCAAGCTCGACCTGCTGGTGACTCTGGACTTCCGTATGTCTACCACCTGCCTGTATTCAGACATCGTTCTGCCGACCGCTACCTGGTACGAGAAGAACGACCTGAACACGTCAGACATGCACCCGTTCATTCACCCGCTGACTGCCGCTACCGACCCGGCGTGGGAATCCCGCAGTGACTGGGAAATCTACAAAGGCATCGCCAAATCCTTCTCGAAGGCGGCCGAAGGCCACCTGGGTGTCGAGAAAGACGTAGTTACCATGCCGCTGATGCACGATGCGGCGGCCGAGCTTGGCCAGCCGTTCGACGTGAAAGACTGGAAAAAAGGTGAGTGTGAGCTGGTTCCGGGCAAAACAGCGCCGAACTTCATAACAGTGGAGCGCGATTACCCGAATACCTACGCCCGCTTTACCTCTCTTGGGCCGCTGATGGACAAGCTGGGTAACGGTGGCAAGGGCATCAACTGGAATACTGAAGATGAAGTCAAGTTCCTGGGTGACCTGAACTACAAGCACATCGACGGCGCCAACGCAGGCCGGCCGAAAATTGAAAGTGCGATTGATGCAGCAGAAGTGATTCTGACTCTGGCGCCGGAAACTAACGGCCACGTAGCGGTGAAAGCCTGGGCTGCGCTGTCGGAGTTCACCGGGCTGGATCACAGCCATCTTGCGGTGGGTAAAGAGCACGAAGCGATTCGCTTCCGCGACATCGTCGCGCAGCCGCGCAAGATCATCTCCAGCCCCACCTGGTCTGGCCTGGAAGACGATCACGTGTCTTACAACGCCGGCTACACCAACGTGCACGAGCTGATTCCATGGCGCACGCTGACCGGTCGCCAGCAATTCTATATGGACCACGAGTGGATGCGTGCTTTCGGTGAAAGCCTGCTGGTGTATCGCCCGCCGATCAACACCAAAGCGGCAGCGCCGCTGCTGAACGCCAAGCCAAACGGCAACCCTGAAAAGGCACTGAACTTCCTCACGCCGCACCAGAAGTGGGGTATCCACAGCACCTACAGCGACAATCTGCTGATGCTGACCCTGTCTCGCGGCGGCCCCATTGTGTGGCTGAGTGAAGACGACGCCCGCGATGTTGGAGTGGAAGATAACGACTGGGTAGAAGTGTTCAACGCCAACGGCGCCATTTCGGCGCGGGCCGTGGTCAGCCAGCGGGTTATGCCGGGCATGATGATGATGTACCACGCTCAGGAACGGATTGTGAACATTCCCGGCTCGGAGATTACCGGTAGCCGTGGTGGCATTCACAACTCGGTTACCCGGGTATGCCCGAAGCCCACTCATATGATTGGTGGCTACGCGCAGTTCTCCTACGGCTTTAACTATTACGGAACCGTGGGTTCCAACCGCGACGAGTTTGTGGTGGTGCGCAAAATGAAGAACGTTGACTGGCTTGATGGCGAGGGCAACGACACTGTTCAGGAGGCTGTAAAATGAAGATCCGTTCCCAAGTAGGCATGGTGCTGAACCTGGACAAGTGCATCGGTTGCCATACCTGTTCAGTGACCTGTAAAAACGTATGGACCAGTCGCGAAGGCATGGAATACGCCTGGTTCAACAACGTCGAAACCAAGCCCGGTATTGGCTACCCCAAAGAGTGGGAAAACCAGGATAAATGGAAAGGCGGCTGGATGCGCGATGCCAGCGGCAAAATCCGCCCCCGCATTGGTGGCAGGTTCCGCGTGTTGGCGAACATCTTCGCCAACCCGGATCTGCCGGAAATTGACGACTATTACGAGCCGTTCGATTTCGATTACCAGCATCTGCACACCGCAGGCGACAGCAAGCACCAGCCGGTTGCACGGCCGCGTTCGCTGATCTCCGGCAAGCGTATGCAGAAAATCGAGTGGGGCCCGAACTGGGAAGAGATTCTGGGTACCGAGTTTGCCAAGCGTCGCAAGGACAAAAACTTCGATCAGATTCAGGCCGATATTTACGGCCAGTTCGAAAGCACGTTCATGATGTATCTGCCGCGACTGTGCGAGCACTGTCTGAATCCCACTTGTGTGGCGAGCTGCCCGAGCGGCGCTATCTACAAGCGGGAAGAAGATGGCATCGTGCTGATCGACCAGGACAAGTGTCGCGGCTGGCGGATGTGTGTATCCGGCTGCCCGTACAAGAAGATCTACTTCAACTGGAAAACCGGGAAATCTGAAAAGTGCATCTTCTGCTATCCGCGCATTGAAGCCGGTATGCCGACAGTGTGCTCCGAGACCTGCGTAGGCCGTATCCGTTACCTGGGCGTGCTGCTTTACGATGCCGACCGCATCGAAGAAGTCGCCAGCACTCCGGGTGAGCATGAGCTGTACGAGAAGCAGCTTGAGATCTTCCTCGACCCGAACGACCCGAAGGTCATTGAGCAGGCAACGAAAGATGGCGTGCCGATGAACGTTATCGAGGCTGCGCAGCGGAGCCCGGTGTACAAGATGGCGGTGGACTGGAAGCTGGCGCTGCCTCTGCACCCGGAATACCGTACGCTGCCCATGGTGTGGTACGTGCCGCCTTTGAGCCCGATTCAGTCGGCGGCGGAATCCGGCAAGGTTGAGTTCGACGGCGTGCTGCCGAAGATCGAAAGCCTGCGCATTCCGGTGAAATATCTGGCGAATCTGCTCACTGCAGGGGACGAGAAGCCGATCGTGCGTGCGCTCAAACGTATTATGGCCATGCGTCTATACAAGCGTGCAGAAACCGTAGACGGCGTTGAAGACCTGCGGGCACTGGAAGAAGCCGGTTTGACCAAGGCTCAGGCCGATGAAATGTACCGCTATCTGGCCATAGCCAATTACGAGGATCGCTTCGTGATTCCTACCAGCCATCGTGAGCTGGCGAAGGAGGCCTTCCCGGATGCCCATGGTGAACGCGGTGGTTGCGGCTTCAGCTTCGGCGACGGTTGCAGCGGTGGTGACAGCGAATTCAGCATGTTTGGTGGTCGTAAAAACACCTCCACCATGGTGCAGAAGCTGACCACGGTAAAGCAGATCGACCCGAAACAGCTACAGGAATAAAGAGGCCACTATGAAACTTTTAAAAGTACTGGCACGGATCCTGGAATATCCGTCCGCGGAGCTTCAGGCCTCCAAAGACGCCATGGTTGCGGTTGTCCTTGAGGACAGCCGGCTGCCACGGAAAAACAAGGAGCAACTGCTCCAGTGTATCGAGCGACTGTGCGACGGTGAGCTGTTGGATCTTGAAGAGATCTACACAGGTACCTTCGACAAGGGGCGCGCTACATCTCTGCTGTTATTCGAGCACGTGCACGGTGAATCCCGTGATCGTGGCCAGGCGATGGTTGATCTGATGGAGCAGTATCGCGCCAACGGTTTGGAAATCGACGCCAAAGAGCTACCGGATTACCTCCCGCTGTTTCTGGAGTATTTGTCTACGCGGCCCTGGGAAGAAATCAGGAACTGGCTGGAAGACATTCACCACATTCTTGGCTTGTTGGGTGAGCGGTTGTACCAGCGCGAGAGCTTTTACCATGTAGCGATGGACTCCCTGCTGGAGCTGTCTGGCAGGAAAACGGGTCGCCAGGAACTGGCCCAGATCGTAGCCTCGGAAGAGCGCGATGATACGCCAGAGGCGCTGGACAAGGTCTGGGAAGAGGAGATGGTGAAGTTTGTGGATGATCAGGGCAGCTCCTGCAACACCGGTGGCGTTGTTGGCCAGCGCCGCCGCGAGATGGAGCAGACCCAGACTATTCACCTCAGTGATCATCTGATGACGGATGTAACGCCCGCTCAGGCGCGTGCCGCCGCGAGAGACGCCTGACGGCGCAGGAGGAGACCAAGATGATGTCTTATCTGAATACACTGATTTTCGGGATTTATCCGTACATCGCCCTGGTGGTGCTGGTTGTTGGCACCTGGGCGCGATACGACCACGGGCAGTTCACCTGGAAGGCGCACTCGAGCCAGATGCTGCGCAAGAAAAACATGGTAATGGCCAGCGTGCTGTTTCATGTGGGCATACTGGTGATTTTCTTTGGCCACCTGGTTGGTCTGCTGACACCGCATTTTATGTACGAACCCTTCATGAGCGCAGGCACCAAACAGGTGATGGCAATCGTGGTCGGCGGCATTGCCGGCGTAATGACCCTGATTGGTGGCACCATGTTGGCGGTTCGCCGCCTGACCGATCCGCGGATCAAAGCCAGCAGCACCTTTGCCGATAACATGATCATCGTTGTTCTGGTGGTTCAGGTGGTACTGGGGCTGCTGACCATTCTGCCGACACTGGGTCACCTTGACGGTGGCACCATGATGCAGCTTGCCAGCTGGGCGCAAAGCATCTTCACCTTCCAGGGCGGAGCAGCCGAGTATATGGTAGGCGTACACTGGATCTACAAGCTCCATATGTTCCTGGGCCTGACGATCTTTGTGCTCTTCCCGTTCACTCGATTGGTGCACATGCTGAGTGTGCCGCTGGAGTATTTCGGACGGAAGTACCAGGTGGTGCGCAAGCGGGCGTAGCAAATAAAAACGCACCCCCTCTCCCCAACCCCTCTCCCTCCGGGGGAGAGGGGCTTTTACTGCACGGCTCTCTGGCTTGGGTATATTTTTGCCGGCATGGGTTGTGTGGCTCCCCTCTCCCCTTGCGGGAGAGGGGTTGGGGGAGAGGGGGCAGCACTGAACACATTTACGGAGACCTACCATGCAACTGATCCCCACCGGCGACGCCGAAAAGCCCAGAAACCAGTTTCCGCCAGTGTATGTGGGTGAAACCCTGATATCCGAGGAGGATATAGCACGGGAAATGCAGCACCATCCCGCTGAAGAGGTTGCCGAAGCATGGCATCAAGCCGCCAAGAGCCTGGTTATCCGTGAACTTCTGCTGCAACAGGCACAAGCCCTGAAGTTGCCTGAAGATCTGGATGAAGAGGCCTCCATCGCGCGCGTGCTCGAGCAGGAGCTGGATGTACCGCAACCGAGCGATGAAGATTGCGAGCGCTTCCACGCATCCAACCCCGGTCGTTTCCGGAGCCAGACGCTGATGGCTGTGAGCCATATCTTGCTGGCTGCGGCACCAGACGACGTGCAGGAACGCATGCGCCAGGAAGAAGTCGGAAGGCAATTATTGTCTTCCCTGCTGGAAGGTCGCGCTCAATTTGCGCCGCTGGCCCAGCAATATTCTGTCTGTGAGTCCCGCCATCAAGGCGGCAGTCTCGGCCAGATCAGCAAGGGACAGACCGTTGAAGAGTTTGAGCGGCCGGTTCTGACGCTTAAAGAGGGTCTTAACCCGGAATTGATCGAAAGCAGGTATGGCTGGCACATTGTGCGCGTAGATCAGCGTATTGACGGCGAACAGTTGCCGTATGAGCACGTGAAACCTCAAATACGTCAATATCTGAGTGAAAGCGTTACACGCCGCGCATTCCGCCAGTACCTGCAGGTACTGGCAGCTGAGACCGGCGTCAAAGGTGTGGATCTTGAGATACCGGACTCGCCGTTAATGCAGTGAATGGTTTTGCGCTGATTTGTGCGTGTCAGTCGGGATATTGATAGCAATGAAAACTATTGATTTAGGTCAATTTGTTGGAGTTAAGCGCTGTTCTACCCCCATGGAGGGAGCGATTTTCCGGGAGTATCCTCTTATTATCATAAAACATTATTCTGAATGCATGATATGAAAGAGGATAAAACGATGGTGGCGATGCAATCTACGGAAACCCGCTACACTAAACCTGTTCTGGTGGCTACCAACAAGCTGACGGGCGATGAAAGCGGGCTGGAGCCGCTGCGCAATCATGCTCTGTTTAACACGCTCAGTGATTCAGACCTCCAGAACGTTATTCTGCAGTCCCGCCGTCTTCGTCTTGGTCATCATCAACTGCTCTACCGGCAGGATATGCCGGCCCATCACTTCTTTTTTGTCATGTCTGGTCGCTTGCGGCTATACCGACTGGATTCGTCTGGTATTGATCGTACGCTCGACAGTATCGCTCCGGGTGACTGTTTTGCGGAGGTCATGATCTATGCAGATCCGCCTCGTTATGCCTGCTATGCCGAAGCCCTCAAATCCAGTGAAGTTCTGATGATTCCGGTAAAAGCGTATCAGGATATGCTGGACAAAAACCCGGAATACGCTCATGCAGCACTCCGGCATTATGCCCAGCGCGCTGTTTCCAGGTTCCATGACCTTGAAATCATGACGGTTCAGAATGCCCGCGACCGGTTGATTCGTTACCTGATTGACCTGCTGCCGAACGGCGCCGCAGAGGGCGGAGAAGTAGAGCTGCCTTTGCCGAAATGTCTGGTCGCGTCCCGGCTTGCGATGCAGCCGGAAACCTTTTCCCGAATTCTTGCAGATCTTAAATCCAATGGGCTGGTGCGCGTCAACCGCAGCAAGTTGTTCATCTCCGACCCCAAGCGATTGATCGAAATCAGCCAGTAGTCATTCTTCAACAGAAAGCCGTTTTCAGAAAGGATATTGTATTCATGATTGGCAGTTACAGTGATCTTATCAAAGCGACCCAAACCGAACAGGAGCCTCAACGTTTGCTGTTTGTGTTCTGTCGGGCCGAGCTTCCGGATGACGCCTCTGCAGAGGAAAGAGCCGCATTTGAACAGGGCGAAGGCGGTGCGCTTACCCCGGTTATCTGTGTCGACAAGACCCCGGACGAAGCCTCGGAGTTTTCATTACTGGTTGAAGAATCCCGTAACACCGGTCAGTCATGGGATGTTGTGTTTGTCGCTGCCATGTCCGGCAGAGCTGGCACCCCGCCGTCTTCAGATGAAGCGCAGCAGCCAATGACCATGATGGTGGAGTCGGTTCGTCTGGGATATGTCAGCAACTACCTGCCTCTGGATAAGAGCGGAAATGTCGTCAGCCTCGGCTGATCCAGGCCCTCTCATCGGTTTTCACGGGAAGATATATCCATATAGAGGTATTTGTTTTATTTCTCAATTGCCTAGGCTATTTAACTCAGGCTCAGGTGATTCGCTGTCTCTGTCGAGGGTTTGTTTTGAACGTTTTTTTCCGCACAGTGTTTTGTTTCTTCGCGTTTCTGCTGACGCTTGTGCCACAGGTTCAGGCCGAGCCGATCAATGCGTATGAACCGGTTGCCGGGCGCCAGGTTATCCAGAAAGCTTTCCCGGAAGTTACCCGGCTCGAACCCCGGGAAGGCAACCGCGCCATACAGGAGCTGTATGCCGGTGACGAGCTGGCAGGTTATGCCTACCAGTCCCTTGACTTCGTGCAGACACCAGCCTATTCCGGCAAGCCACTGAATGCCATGGTGGTGCTGGATACCGAAGGCGCTATCCGTTTTGCCAAAGTGATTCACCACGATGAGCCCATACTTCTGGTGGGTATCCCCGAGAGTAAACTTCACGCATTTACGGACCAGTATGCCGGTCTAAAGGCCGATCAGCGCGTAACGGTAGGCGGCACCTCCACCGAGCGCAAGGTTGCCGTTGATGGACTCTCGGGGGCAACCGTAACGGTGATGGTTGTTAATGAGGTCATCATGCGCACGGCCCATCGCGTGGGTGTTGAGCTCGGGCTGGTTGAAGGCAGTGGCACCAAGCGCCCGCCAACGGCCGAAGTGGTCCAGGACGGTTTTCAGCCCCGCACCTGGGAAGAACTCACCGGTGATGGTTCCATTCGCCGCTTGCTGCTCACCAAAGGCCAGGTTGATGATTCCTTCAAGGGCACAGAGGCGGAAGGCATAGAAACGGCCGCGCCTGATGCGCGTGGTGAGCCGCTGATTGATCTGTACACGACATACCTGAATACACCCACTATTGGCCAGAATCTGCTCGGTGAACGTCAGTACGAATGGCTCACCTCTGAACTCAAGGAAGGGGAGCAGGCCATAGCGGTTCTGGGCAGCGGTGAGTATTCCTTTAAGGGCTCGGGCTACGTGCGAGGCGGTATATTCGACCGCCTCCAAATTCGTCAGTACGGCGACACCTTCAATTTCCGCGATCTCGACTTTTACCGCCTTAGCGATGTTTACGCCGAGGGCATGCCTGATTTCACGGAAATGGCGATTTTTATCGTTCGGCAACAGCATAACTTTGACCCGGGCACGCCCTGGACTCTGGAGCTTACCGTAAAGCGCCAGACAGGCCCTCTGGACAGCGAGTTTCAGGTATTCCCGTTGGAGTACCAACTGCCGGAGCAATATTACACCCGCGCAGAGCCGGTACTTACTGAAGAAGAATGGCTTGAAGAGCAGCCGCTGTGGGTCCAGGTGTGGTATCAGCGCCAGTTCCAGGTGATCGTACTGGGGATCGGTATCTTTGCGCTGTTGCTGATTCTGTTTTTCCAGGATTGGCTGGTGAGCAAACCGAAGATCACTCGCTGGATTCGTCACGGGTTTCTTACCTACACGCTCTTCTTTATCGGCTGGTACGCGTTGGGTCAGCTGTCCATCGTTAACGTTCTTGCTTTTGTACACAGCCTGGTGAGCGGCTTTACCTGGGAAACCTTCCTGATTGATCCGATCATCTTTGTGCTCTGGGCCGCCGTAGCGGGCATCGTTCTGCTGTGGGGTCGTGCCGTTTACTGCGGTTGGCTGTGCCCGTTCGGTGCCCTGCAGGAACTGATCAACGAGATTGCGCGCAAGTTCAAGGTGCCACAATACACAGTGCCCTGGCCTATTCACGAGCGTTTGTGGGCAGTGAAGTACATTATTCTGCTGGTATTGTTCGGGGTGTCGCTGGACTCCTTGGCAACGGCGGAAAAAATGGCAGAAATCGAACCTTTCAAAACAGCCATTACCCTGCATTTTGATCGCAGTTGGCCGTTCGTAACTTACGCAGTTGCGCTGCTTGTTGTGAATATTTTTACCCGCAAAGTGTTCTGTCGCTATATGTGCCCACTCGGGGCCGCACTGGCATTGCCCACCAAGCTCCGTGTCTTTGACTGGCTGAAGCGCCGCAAGGAATGTGGTAACCCTTGCCGCCTTTGCGACAAAGAGTGCGAAGTGCAGGCCATCCATCCTGACGGCACCATCAACTATCAGGAATGCCATTATTGCCTGGATTGTCAGATGACCTATTTCGATGACCATAAATGCCCGCCGCTGATCGTCAAGCGCCGGGGTAAGCGTCGTGGTCACAACGCACCGGGCCACCCGGAGGAGATTCCGGTGGTTCAGGTGACCTAGCAGTGCAAAACCAAAAAAATAAGAAATAGAACCGCCATTACCAATAACGGAGTTGGACAGTATGAAAAAGACAAATGAGTTCGAAAAGGACATGCCGGAAACCGGTGAAAGCGGCTTGAGCCGTCGCCGGTTCCTGGGCGCCACGGCTCTGGCTGGCGCCGTGGGCGCTGCGGGCCTCGGCAGTGCCGTAATGACCCGTGAGTCTTTTGCCGCAGCGGCAAAGGACGCCCAGAACAAGATTCATGTGGGGCCTGGTGAGCTGGACGAATACTACGGTTTCTGGAGTGGTGGTCACCAGGGCGAGGTGCGCGTTCTTGGCATCCCATCCATGCGTGAGCTGATGCGGATCCCGGTCTTCAATGTTGATTCAGCCACAGGCTGGGGTATTACCAACGAGAGTAAAGACGTTCTCGGTCATGACAACAAATTCCTGAACGGCGACTGTCACCACCCACATATTTCCATGACCGATGGTCGTTATGACGGCAAGTACCTGTTCATTAACGACAAAGCCAACACTCGTGTGGCGCGTATCCGTCTGGATATCATGAAGTGCGATAAAATCACTCATATTCCGAACGTGCAGGCCATTCACGGCTTGCGCTTGCAGAAAGTGCCTCACACCAAGTACGTTTTCTGCAATGCCGAATATGTGATTCCCCATCCGAACGACGGTAGCGACTTCTCCATGGAGAACAGCTACACCATGTTCAACGCACTGGATGCGGAAACCATGGAAGTCGCCTGGCAGGTGATCGTAGACGGTAACCTAGATAACACCGATGCCGACTACACCGGTAAGTACGCTGCCTCTACCTGCTACAACTCTGAGAAAGCTGCGGATCTGGCGGGCACCATGCGCAACGACCGCGACTGGGTGGTGGTGTTCAACGTTGAGCGCATTGAAGAAGCCGTGAAGAACGGTGACTTCAAAACCTTGGGCGACTCCAAAGTTCCCGTGGTTGACGGCCGTGGCAAATCCAGGCTGACCCGTTACATTCCGGTGCCGAAGAACCCGCACGGTGTGAACACCTCACCGGATGGTAAGTACTTCATTGCCGCTGGTAAGCTGTCACCCACTTGCTCAGTGATTGCCATTGATAAACTGGACGATGTGTTTGATGACAAAATCGAGCTGCGTGATGTGATTGTTGCTGAGCCCGAGTTGGGCCTTGGGCCTCTGCACACCACCTACGATGGCCGTGGCAATGCCTACACCACGTTGTTTATCGACAGCCAGGTAGCCAAGTGGAACATTGCGGATGCCATCAAGCACTACAACGGTGAAAAGGTTAATTACCTGCGCCAGAAGCTGGATGTGCATTACCAGCCGGGGCATAACCATGCGTCACTGACGGAATCCCGCGATGCCGATGGCAAGTGGCTGGTTGTGCTGTCGAAGTTTTCGAAAGACCGCTTCCTGCCGGTTGGCCCGCTGCATCCGGAGAACGATCAACTGATCGATATTTCCGGCGAAGAGATGAAGCTGGTTCACGATGGCCCTGCATTTGCCGAGCCGCACGACTGCATTATGGTGCGCCGTGATCAGATCAAGACCAAGAAGGTCTACACTCGCGACGATCCATACTTCGCCAGTGCCCGTGCTCAGGCTGAGAAGGACGGCATTACTCTGGAATCCGACAACAAGGTAATTCGTGACGGCAACAAGGTGCGCGTTTACATGACGTCGGTTGCGCCCATGTACGGCTTGACGGAGTTCACGGTGAAACAGGGCGATGAGGTGACTGTATATGTCACCAACCAGGATACCATTGAGGATGTGACTCACGGTTTCTCTATGGTAAACCATGGTGTGAGCATGGAGATCAGCCCCCAGCAGACGTCTTCGGTAACGTTTATTGCGGATAAGCCGGGCGTTAACTGGTATTACTGCAACTGGTTCTGTCACGCTCTGCACATGGAGATGACGGGTCGGATGCTGGTCGAGAAGGCCTGATTTAGTAGGTATAGCCGGAGCCCTTTGTTGGGCTCCGGTTTTTTTAGTCATACTTTGGAGAAGCAAATCAAGGGAAGAGGGCCTTTCAAAACACGCTGTGAATACGTCCGTGTACGCTTGGCTCCGCCATCCATGGCTTCGCACAGTTTTGAAAGGCCCTCTTCCCTTGCTTTGCCAGAATTTATAGCAAGCCTTGAACTCACTTGAGTAACTGTTAATGCACCACATTTTGCGTTTAGGAGCGGCCCTGACAGTCGCTTTGCTATCGCTAACCGCGCAGGCTGATATTCAGCAGCAACTGGACGATCTGGAGCCGGGCGCTACTTTTGAGCTTCCCTCTGAAAACCTTTCGCCGTTGGCCATTCGGGTGCCGGGGGTAACTGTTGCATGCGGTCCGGAAACGCTCATTGATGGTGGAGGCACGGGAAATGCGGTGGAGATTCTGGCAGAGGGTGTAACGCTCACCGGGTGTCGTATCCGGAACTGGGGTACGGACCTGAATGAGATGAATGCGGGAATTTTCATTAGCCGAGAGTCGGTTAATGCGACGGTTGAGAACAACGATTTGCAAGGTACAGCGTTCGGTGTCTGGCTGGATGCGACACCGGATGTGACGGTTGTGAACAATACCATTCGCGGCGATGCGACCGTTCGCCCGAATGATCGTGGTAATGGTATTCACCTGTTCAACACGACCGGGGCGTTGATCGAGGGAAATGACATCCGTGAGACGCGGGATGCGATTTATATTGAGACGGCTAACGGGAACAGGATTCGTAATAACACGATGACGGATCTGCGCTATGGCATTCACTATATGTATTCCATGGATAACCTTCTGGAAGGCAATGTGACCCGGGGCACGCGCACGGGCTATGCGTTGATGCAGAGCAAGCGGCTTACGGTGATCAACAACCGGTCTGAGAATGATGAGAATTACGGCATTCTGATGAATTTCATTACCCAGTCGGTGCTGCGGGGGAATGTGGTTTCGGGGGTGTCGCAAGGGCAGACTGCCGGGGTGTCGGTTTCGGGCGCGGAAGGCAAAGCCGTGTTTATTTACAACTCTTTGTACAATACTTTTGAAAACAATGTTTTTCGGGATAGCGGCGTGGGTATTCATCTGACCGCAGGCTCGGAAGACAATGAGGTTTTCCGTAATGCGTTTATCAACAATCAGCGTCAGGTGAAGTATGTGGCGCTGCGCACCCAGGAGTGGTCGAAGAACGGCGAGGGTAATTTCTGGAGCGATTACCTGGGTTGGGATCGCAACCAGGATGGCATTGGTGATGTGCCTTATGAGCCTAACGATAATGTGGATCGCCTGTTATGGACCTATCCGGAAGCCAAGATCCTGATGTTCAGCCCGGCGGTGGATACGCTGCGCTGGGTTCAGGAGGCTTTTCCAGTGGTCAAGGCCGCGGGTGTCAGTGATTCGCACCCGTTGATGAGTCCTCCCAAAATGTTACAACCGGAGTCCTGATGAGCTGCTTTCGTCTTGAGAATGTGAGCTACCGGTACGATAAGGCGCTGGTATTGAATGGCATTGACCTGCGACTTGAACCCGGGGAAATTCTCGGGTTGTTTGGCCACAACGGCGCCGGCAAAACCACCAGTATCAAGCTGATTCTGGGGCTGATGGAGCCGTCCCAGGGCAAAATTTCGGTGCTGGATGGTGAAGCGGGCGACCCCAAAATCAGCCAGTGCATCGGTTACCTGCCTGAAAACGTGATGTTCTACCCGCAGCTCACCGGGCGTGAAATCCTTGCGCATTTTGCTCGGCTGAAGGGCGCGAATCTGCGCCAGGTTCCTGAGCTTCTGAGCCAGGTGGGGTTGGATGATGCCATGGACACCCGGGTTAAAACCTACTCCAAAGGTATGCGCCAGCGTCTGGGGCTTGCCCAGGCTTTGCTCGGCAAACCGCGCCTTTTGATGCTGGACGAGCCTACGGTTGGTCTGGACCCGGTCGCCACGGCTGATCTTTACCGGTTGTTGCGCACACTGCGCGATCAGGGCACCGGCATTGTTCTGTGCTCCCATGTGCTTCCAGGTGTGGAGCCGTACATAGACAGAGCGGCTATTCTTACCGATGGCAGCCTGAAAGCCGCTGGAGATCTCGCCTCGCTGCGCCGGCAGGCGAACATGCCAATAACCCTGTCTCTTGAGCCGGAGAACAGCGTGGCCGCGCTGGAAACTGTCGTTAACAACGCCCAGGCCTCTGCTGGCCTGATGATGCGGCGTGACAACGGGCGGCTTCATGTGGATGTCCGGTCAACGGAAAAAATGGCGCTGGTTAAAACCCTGATGACATCGGGCGAGGTGCGTGATCTGGGCATCTATCAGCCAACACTGGAAGATGTGTACGTGCATTTTATCGGCTCCGGTGGCCTTGCTCATCGCGGAGGTGCGCAATGAACAGTATCTGGACCATCGCCCGCAAAGAACTCAGCGACAGCCTGCGTAACCGCTGGCTTATTGCCATCGCTCTGGTCTTCGCCACGCTGGCAGTGGGCATCGCCTGGTTCGGCGCGGCTGCGTCCGGGCAGGTGGGCTATGCCTCCACGCCAGCGACGATTGCCAGCCTCGCCAGTCTGGGCATATTTCTGATCCCGCTCATAGCACTGCTGCTGGCTTACGATGCCATTGTAGGCGAGGAGGAGGGCGGCACTCTGTTGCTGTTGATGACTTATCCGCTGAGCCGCGGGCAGTTGCTGTCCGGCAAGTTTCTCGGCCACGGGTTGACACTGGCGCTGGCCACTCTGATGGGCTTTGGGGTTGCCGGTGTGGCCATTGCCCTGCTGGTAGAAGATGTTGGCGTTGGCGCGCTCGCCGTTGCCATGCTGCGCTTTATTGTTTCTACTACCCTGTTGGGCTGGAGCTTTATTGCACTGGCGTATGTGGTCAGTGTGCGGGTGGGGGAGAAGCCGGTTGCTGCCGGCCTGGCCCTCGCCATCTGGTTCTTTTTCGTGCTGATTTTCGACTTGCTGCTGTTGGGCACACTGGTTGCCAGCCAGGGCGAATTCAATCCCGATTTGCTGCCCTGGCTTCTCTTGCTCAACCCTACGGATATCTACCGTTTGCTCAATATCGTCGCCTTCAGCGATGGTGCCCAGCTAAGCGGTGTTCTCAGCCTTGGCGCGGACTTACCCATTGGCCCGGCAGGGCTATGGCTGGCACTGGTGCTTTGGTTTGTCATCCCCTTGACTGGCGCTTGGGCACTGTTCCGTCGCCGTCGTATTTGATTCCGGCTAATCTGTTTCTGGAGAGCTTAATGAAATCTGTTCGTTTTAAATTTCTGCCTGCATTGCTGATGTTTGCGGTATTCCTGAGCGGGTGCTCTGGCGAGGCGGAAAAAGTCGCCGAAAAGCCCGCCCCAGTGCATATTGAGGACAGCGATGAGTGCCACGTATGCGGCATGGCCATTACCCGTTTCCCAGGGCCTAAAGGCGAAGTGATTACGGAGAAAGAACAGACCGTCCACAAGTTCTGCTCCACCCGTGACATGTTCGCCTGGGTGCTGCAGCCTGAGAATGTCATGCGCAAACACACTCTGTACGTTCACGACATGAGCCAAACCGAATGGGCCAGCCCGGACGACGCAGCCCTGATCGACGCCCGCGAGGCGGTTTACGTGGTTGGTTCAGAACGCAAAGGTGCTATGGGCCAGACATTGGCATCGTTCTCCACCGAATCGGCTGCCCATGATTTCATGATGGAATATGGCGGTGAAATTTTGCAGTACGATGCAATCACCCTGGAGCATCTCAATACAGAGATGCCCGCTGGTGATATGCACGGTGATATGCAGCACTGAAATCGGAGGAGTTTGCGGGGCGGGGCGTTCCGAAACTGTGCGGAGCCATGGATGGCGGAGCCAAGCGTACATGGATGTATCTACAGCGTGTTTCGGAACGCCCCGCCCCGCAAACTCTTGGCACTATTGCTAAGGCCGGACTTTTCTCCAAAGAGCCCGTCCGACAACCCGTATCTTGTCCCGGCTCGCCATGCGGCCTAGGTTTGTCTTCACAACGCCGTTGGTGAAGCGTGTCGATTTGGAGTAATCAATGCGCACGTCTATCAGTACGGGACGGCCAGCTGCTGATTTCTGAAGCGCGATCTCTATGCTTTCGGAAATGTTCTGATTCCCCGCCAGAGAAACGAACTCAACGCCGCAGGCCTTGGCAAAAGCTTCATAGTCCACCGCGCCAAGCACCGTGCAGGTTTTCTGGTTGTAGGGGATCTGTTGCGCCTGGGCAATCTGCGACAACTCGCCATCGTTGAACACGAAAATCATCACCCCGACCTCCAGGCGTGCGGCCGTTACAAGCTCCATGCCGGTCATCAGCAGTGCACCGTCGCCCACAATGCCCACTACCTGACGCTTGGGGTTGGCCAGTTTTGCGCCGATAGCGCCGGGAACACAGTAACCCATGGCGTTGAAATCGCTGGGTGACATGTAGTTCCGGGCACCCAGTATGGGCATCAGCTCAGCAACCAGGAAGGTATGATTGCCGTCGTCAGCTACGATAATCGCCTCGTCGTTCAGGCGCTCGCGCAGGTGGCTGAAAAACAACTCCGGGTTCACCCTGTCGCCGCTGTCGTAGTCCCGCCACTCTTTTTTGTAGGCGGCTTTGTCGTTGGCAATCTGTTCGCGGATGCCGGTATTGGACGCAGAGGGTTTCAGTGCTTTTACGGCTTTCAGGAGAGCAGGCACGGTCACCCTCGCGTCTCCCTCGATGGTATGGCTGGCAGGGTAGTTCGCGCTGAACACCTCGGGGTTTATGTCGAGGTGAATCAGGCATTCCGGCGGATTGATGCCATAGCTGCCGGTGGGGATTTCCGAGAATCGCGTACCGATCGCCAGCAGACAATCTATCTGGGCGAATGCATTGGTCGCTGCCGGTACGGCATAGTTACCCATGCCCATTCCGGTATGCAGCGGATGGTTGCCCGGGAAGGCGCTAAGCCCTTGAAGGGTCGTTGAAACAGGTGCGTCCAGCAGCTCCGCCAGTTCGATCAGATCGGCCTGGGCATCAACCGAACCCCAACCCGCAAAAATCCCCGGTTGGTTTGCCTGCACCAGTGCCTCGGCTGCAGCATCAACCAAAGCTTGTTCCGACGTCGACGGTTTCGGCGAGGGCGGCGCCTGATAAAGTGGCATATCGTCGACGTCGCCCAGAAAGTTGCTGATGTTGACCGGGATTTCGATAAAAACAGGCCCGGGCTCGCCACCCATTGCTAGGTCATAGGCTTCGTACAGCGTCGGAATGATTTCCCGGTGGCTGGCAATGCGCCAGGTTTTCTTGGTGATTGGCTTGAGCAGGGTGTGCTGATCCATCTCATGGAGTTGGTAGCGGTGCCCGGATTCCGAATGAATTCCGCCGGAAATGATCAGCATGGGTATGCCGTCAACGCCGGCTTCGCCGATGCCGCTTGCAGCGTGGGTAACGCCCGCCGCTGGCACAATCAGCAGGGTGCCCAGTTCGGTGCCGGTACGGCTTATTGCGTCAGCCATGAATGCACCACCACACTCATGGGTAACAAGCGTCGGCTCGATGCTTTCCGAGCGGTTCAGCTCGTCATAAATTTCAGTGGTGTGCACGCCCGGAATACCAAACGTGCGGCGTATGCCGAGCTGTTCCAGTGCGTGGCGAACGAGGGTAGCGCCGGTTTTCTTCATGGGTATGTCCTGAAAATTATTATTGTGGATGCACGGTGATTATTGCAGCGCGGCTAGGCAGTGCACTGAAGCCTTAAAGCTTGCCAGCGATACCTTGAGCGGCCCTCCGACCATTGAGAATACAGTTGGACAGAAATGTGCCTTCCAGAGATCTTATGCCGGAGATACCGCCACCGCCAAACCCGGTGGCCTCGCCCGCAGCATAAAGCCCGGAAATGGCCTCTCCGGCTTGGTCGAGAACGCGGGACTGGGTGTCTGTTTGCATGCCGCCCATACTTTTTCTGCTGATTAACTGTTCGCGAATTGCGATCAGTGGGCCTGCGGCGGGGTCGATTATGGGCTGCAGGTTGCAGGTGCGAAAACGGTCGGGCAGCCAGTTCCGGAGCTGGATGAGCCGGCGTATCTGGTCGTCATTCTGCAGTTTTTTACCCCGGGCTATGTTGTTGTCGTAGGTGCGTATATCGCGAATCATGTCTTCGGCGCGAACATCATGGTTGCCGGCAGCCTGGTTCATCTTCGCAACCAGTTCTTCCGGGGTGTTTGCGCTGACAACATCCGGGCACTGCTCTATGAGCCAATCCATAAGCGCCGGATCGCCGCCGCGCAGGCTGTTCCAGACCACACGGAGCAGTTTGCCATCACGAAAGTCCGGGTTGGTATCGGTGCCTGACACAGCTAGCTCCCGCACCGCAATCCGGTAGTTCATAACCTGCCAGGAAATCTGTCCAGGCAGGTTTCCGATCTGTTTGCAGAGATCGTGTGTATCGAAGCCGGTAATCAGCGGCATGGGGCCAATCCGACGACCATGCTGATCCAACCATAGCGCCGAGCGCGGAGGTATCAGGCTGAGGCCGTGGTCAGGAAAGGCGGGTTCCGGGTGGCGAACGCCCGCAGCGTAATTCCACATCTGGTTGAGATTGACGACCCGACCGCCAGCCCTGGCAACTTCATCGTGCATGGCGCCGTCGGCATCCGGGCTGGACCCGCTGAGCAGGTTTGCCGGAGCCGAGCCGTAGCAGGGGTCCCAATGTTGTCGCACTTTTTCCAGATTGCCGTTGATCCCTCCGGTACAGACCACCGTGTGAGTGGCGGAAACAGAAAAAACGCGGCTGCCTGGTTCGCTGTCATTGCCAGTGATGATGCCTTCGCAACCGGTGATCTTTCCATCGCTCAGGCTCAGGGTGCTCACACGGTGGCCGCTGAGAAAGGTGAGCTGTTTAAGGTTCGGGTGGGATTCCAGTTGCCGTACTAGTGTTTGCACCACGCCTCGGCCACAGCCCCAGGCAATATGATACCGGGGCACACTGTTACCGTTGCCGAAAAGGCCACGTTCAACCCACTGCACGGAAGGGAAAAAGCGGATGCTGCGCTGCTTCAGCCAGTCGTAGATCATGGGCCGGTTCTGTTCCGCATAGAGCTCAGCCCAGCGTTTGGGCCAATGGTCGTCGTCACTGAAACAGGCCGCATTGTGCCAGTCAGCCAGCAGTAATTCCGGGGAGTCCTTGATCTTGTTGCGTGCTTGCTCAGCCGTGTTGCTCAGCAACATGCCACCAAACGCTTCGTTAGCCTGGC
This sequence comes from Marinobacter sp., assembly GCF_048266785.1. Classification (GTDB taxonomy): domain Bacteria; phylum Pseudomonadota; class Gammaproteobacteria; order Pseudomonadales; family Oleiphilaceae; genus Marinobacter. Next base: position 36,588 of record NZ_JBLWYX010000006.1, on the reverse strand, counting down.
CTCCGGGTTTGCCATCCGGCGCGCCATCCAGCAACACAACCGGCACGTTGAGGTCGAGCAACTCCAGTGCCGTTGCAATTCCGGCAAGGCCGGCACCTATCACGACGACTTCACTCTTGTAGGTATGCATGGCTCGTTATCAGCTCATTCTTATTGTTTGTTGATCTAAGAGCTTAATGCTTAACGATAAATCAAACCAGTGCAATGACGGGCGTCAAAGGTTGGAGAATTGCCGGGATTAGCCCCCGGTCATATTCATGAAGCGCAGAATCTGAACATCGCCATTGGTGGAGAAGTGATGGCGCTCGGGCTTCAGGTCCATGGAGTCAATAATAGTTTGCCGGAGTTTGTCATCGGTTACCGGGTAGCCGCGCAGAACCCGCCGAAGGTCGACTGAGTGCTCGTTCCCAAGGCAAAGCAACAGTCTGCCTTCAACTGTTACTCGCACCCGATTACAGGTGGAGCAAAAATTGTGGGAGTGGGGCGAAATAAAGCCCACCTTGATAGGGCTATCAGACATCCGGTAGTAACGGGCTGGGCCACCTGAGTCTTCCGGTGTCGGGATCAGTTCATGGTGCTGGCAGACGATGTCACGCACTTCATCACTGGTGCACAGCGACTTCCCGCGATCGTGTTCGGAAATATCGCCCAGGGGCATTTCTTCAATAAAGGTAATGTCGACGTTTTTCTTTCGTGCAAACTCGATCAGATCCGGAACTTCGTAATCATTCCCGCCTTTCATTACCACAGTGTTCAGTTTGATGCCTTTAAACCCCGCTTCCCGAGCGGCATCTATACCTTCCAGTACCCGCGACAGTTTTCCGGTACGGGTAATGCTCGCGAACTTGATCGGATCCAGTGAGTCCAGACTGATATTCAGGCGCTTCAGACCAGCTTTGCGCAGCGGCTCTGCCATGGTGGGTAACTGGCTGCCATTGGTGGTCATGGCAAAATCACGCAGGCCGTAGGTTCCGATTTCCCGGACAAGCTCAATAATGTCTTTGCGCACCAGCGGCTCACCGCCGGTCAGGCGGATTTTTTCTGTACCCAGAGACACAAACGTTCTGGCAATTCGGGCGATTTCTTCAAGCGTGAGAACCTGCTGTCGGGGCAGGAATGTCATCTCTTCCGCCATGCAATAAACACAGCGAAAGTCGCAGCGATCGGTAACGGATAGGCGCACGTAATTGACGGTCCGGCCAAAACGGTCTGTCAGCTTGCTCTGTGACATCGGTTTCTTTCCTGTAACTGCTGAATACGCGTTTACGGATTGGTAATGAAATGAGTATCGCAGAATACTCTGGCGAATCCGATACCCCACGCGGGGTAAGCCTGGCGATTTTTATTGGCGGGCGCCGTTTTGTCGGGGTCTCGTAAAACTTTTCAGAAAGTGGTTGATTTTCGACCTAAACACAACTATAAAATATATGTTATTAGTTAGGCGAATAAGCCTACGATCTTTGTGCTGGAGGACAAGATGGAAAAACTGCTGTTTCGTGCAAATAGTGCCATGGCCTGGTCGCTGCTTGGCCTGATTGCCACTATTTTGATGGCGTATCCCCTTGCCGGGCGATTTCCGATGATGATTCAGGTATTCGCTCATGTGGGCACCTTGTTATTTGCGGTAGGTATCAAAATCTCCTATGTCGCCCGGCTGGTGTTTTTAAGTCGCCTTGGAAGACCTGTTCACTGATTAGCGATAGAATGGATGAAGAATTAAACAGTGCTGAGGTATCGGCTATGGCCGCGCAATCCGGCAAAACCGGTTTTAGAATTCTTGCGTATATAGCTATCGGGCTCGCGGCAATCGGTGTGGTACTGCCTCTGATACCAACCACACCGTTTGTACTTCTTGCCGCGTTTTTTGCCAGCAAGGGTTCCCCTGCGTTTGCGACTTGGCTTGAAGGACATCCTTCGTTCGGGCCAGCCATCAGAGACTGGCAACGGAACCGGGTTATACCCTTAACGGCAAAGGTGCTGGCGTGTAGCATGATGATGCTGAGCTGGAGCCTTCTCTTATTTTTGGGAGCCGCAGGAACGGTACTGGCTATCTCGGGAATTTTTATGGTTTGCGTAGCGGGTTATATCGTTACCCGGCCTTCGTACTGATCGCTATGATTGAACAACCGGAGTGTTAAATGCACATTACTCGCTACACCGATTATTCGCTGCGTGTACTGATTTATCTGGCGCTGCAGGGTGATCGCTTGACGACGATTCAAGAGATCGCCGACAGCTATGACATCTCCAAAAACCACCTGATGAAGGTGGTTCACCAGCTCAACAAGAAAGGTTATATCGAAACAGTTCGTGGCAAAAAAGGTGGCATGCGGCTGCACATGGAGCCCGAAGATATCAATGTGGGCATTCTGGTACGTGAAACCGAGCACGATCTCAGTATCGTGGAATGTTACTCCGACAAAAACGCCTGCAGAATCACTCCGGTCTGCGGGCTTAAACCCATGTTCGGTGAAGCCTTGCAGGCATTTCTTGCAGTGCTCGACAAGTACACCCTGAAAGACATCATGAAAGATCAGCACAAGCCGCAATTATTAAGACTGCTTCAGATCGCCTGATCCCCTCCATGTTCCTGCCTGATTCAGGCCGGTTGACTCGTAAGCTTCATGAGTAGCCGTAGTCCCGATCTTTGCCGATGATGTTGGTGTTGGTGTAGGTGTGGTGCTCGTAATTATGCGTGCGGCAGGTTGCAGAACAAATGTTCGCGTATCAGGGGGTTCCTGAATCACCTGCTCGCTACGCGCGAGAACGTATTGCAGGCGAGAGCCGGGCTATACGGGAAGGTATCCGCAGTGAAATGCGATATTTCGCCAGTGAGTTGGCGAACGATTTGGGACGACTAAAGCTGGTTGATCATCTTTCCGACGGGATCTGGAAATGATCTGTGATCTGATGGTTCGTAGCGTTGCCTCCAGCTCATCTTTGTTGGTGCGAAGCACTGGGATAACCGGCGCCCCTGATAACAACCGAGCGGCCTCAGGCCTTCCCGCTTTTGCTTGCCACCGCTTTTTTGGGTTTCGGTTTGGCTTTGGGTGGAAGAATCAGGTTCTCCAGATCGTCCAGTGCTTCTCCGGTATACACCGCCAGTTTCTGCATGCTGGGCAGGGTGTCCCTGCAGCCGGTATACCCGAAATTCAATGATCCTGCATAGCTCAGGCAGGTAATGTTAAGGGCGCCGCCGTGGGCAATCAGCGAAACCGGATACATGGCCTCCAGCTTGGCGCCCTCGTAATACAGTGTTTCCTCAGGGCCCGGAACATTGGAGATGGTTACGTTGAATACAGGGCGCATTCGCCCGCCAAGGCCTGACATCAACTGAAGGATATAGGGCGACATCAGCAACATGGTGTACTGATTAAGAGCGCTCTTCGGAAGTTTTAGCAGGTGCTCTTTTGCCCGCCGGGTGGATGACTTTATATTCTTCAGCCGGGTAAGAGGATCAGCCTCGTTTGTGGCAAGGGAAGCGATCATGAAACTGATCTGCGTGCCCGTGCCCTGATCATCCAGCGGGCGGATATTGACCGGAATGCCGGCCGTCAGCGGGGTATCCGGCAGGTCATCCTGCTCAAGCAGGAAGCGCCTCAGCGCCGTACCGCAAAGATAAAGCACAATGTCGTTCAGTGAAGAGCGGGATACCTGGGCCAGCTCTTTCAGGCGCTCGAGATGATAATGCTGCGTGGCAAACCGGCGCTGGCCGGTTACCCGATGATTGATTTTCGAAACTGGCCCTGTAAAAGGTGCAGTCAGGCCATCTTCAGGGTGGCGCACCGAGTGCACGAGACGGCTGCCCGCGCGCCAGAGTGTGGGCGCCCTATCGGCCTGTAACTTGAGAGCATCCAGAGCCTGAGAAAGTGCGGCAGGAACCTTCGCTTCTGCATCGTCTTTGCGGCCCCCGTGCTTTTCTGGCCGTACTGACCAGGGCGGCAACATACCGCGTTCTTCTGCGTCAGTGCTCAGGACCCTCTGCAGCAGTCGCACACCGCTGATACCATCGATCATGGAATGATGCATCTTGGTGTAGAGTGCAAAGCGGTTGTTCTCCAGGCCCTCAATAACGTGGCACTCCCAAAGTGGCCGGACGATATCCAGAGGATTGGAGTGCAGGCGGGAGACCAGCACACCGAGTTCCCGCTCACCGCCCGGTTTGGGCAGTGCCGAGTGGCGCACGTGGTAATCCAGATCGATATCCTTGTCGACTTTCCAGGAGGGTGCCAACAACCGGCCTAAAAAACCGGACCATGCCAGTTTGTAGCACCAGGGAGGGGCGATATCCCCGGTTTCCTTCATGCTATTGACCATGTCACGCAGGAAAGTATCGGGTGCGCCTTCCGGCAAGGAGAAAATCTGCAGGTTGCCCACATGCATCGGCGTATCTTCAGATTCTACGGCTAGCCACGAGGCATCCAGTGTTCCCAGGCGTTTCATTCCTTTTGCACCCCCGCCCGAGTCGGGCTTGAAAGAAAGTCTTTTAATTGTTATCTGCAAGTATACTTGTTACTTCCTTTACAGACGATCTTCGATGCGAAAAAAGTGCAAGCACGCCGGTTATCGAAGGTTGTTCGGTGTTGTTGTTTTCAGGCTCCCGTAAACCAGTCGCTTATGCTATTTTCAATACAAGGAATGAATAAAAACAACGACATCCGGAGGCACTGTGGAATCCAGTTCTATGTCCATGTCCATGCCTGCTGCCGTATACGGGGTTCTGATGTCCCCAATCGGGTTTTTACTGGCCATGGTTGGCCGGCGGATGATTCCCAAAGCCAGCCCTGGCGTTGTGAAGTAATCGGAGAACTGCACCATGAACTTCCTCAACGGGATAACCCTGCTGCTTGTCTATCAGTTGGCAGGCGAAATAATCGTGCGTCTTCTTGGAATGCCTATTCCCGGTCCGGTGCTCGGCATGGTCATGCTGTTTGTCACCATGATGATCCGTGGGCGGGCACCGGAATCCGTGGAGCAGGCCTCTACTGCGTTGTTAAGTCATCTTTCCTTGCTGTTTGTTCCTGCAGGTGTTGGCATGATGACGCACTTTGGCCGGATTGCGGATGAATGGCTGCCGATTACCCTCGCTTTGCTTCTCAGCACGGTTATTACCATGGTAGCCACAGCGTTGATCATGCAGCACACCAGTCGCTGGTTTGCAAAGCCCGCGAGAGGACAGAGTGATGAATAACCCGGGGCTGCAGGACATTTGGGTTTATCTCTCGACGACCCCTTTGTTGGGGCTTACAGTCACGTTGGTAGCCTACGGATTGGCGTACCGTTTTTACCTGAAAACCAATTCCAGCCCGCTTGCCAATCCTGTGGTTACATCGGTGGCCATGCTGATCGCGCTGCTGATGGTCTCCGGTATTTCCTACAGCGATTATTTTGCCGGCGGACAGTTTGTGCACTTTCTGCTGGGGCCTGCCACTGTGGCTTTGGCGGTTCCGCTTTATCAGCAGTTTTCAAGGCTGCGACAGCTGTGGTTGCCGGTTCTTATATCGCTGATTTGCGGCGTTGGAATCGCGGCGGGCAGCTCTATTTTGCTGGCGCGGCTATTGGGCGGATCGTTGGAAATCCAGATGTCTCTGGCGCCTAAATCGGCTACTGCCCCTGTGGCTATGGGTATCTCCGAGAAGATCGGAGGCTTGCCGTCGCTGACTGCAGTACTGGTGGTAATTACCGGTATTACCGGGGCCGTATTGGGCACCAAGCTGTTCGAATGGGTTGGTGTAAAGGATGACACCGCAAAAGGCATTGCCATGGGCGTTGCGGCTCACGGTATAGGAACCGCGAGAGCGTTCCAGGTGAGCAATCGAATGGGGGCGTTTTCGGGGCTGGCAATGGCACTATCTGCGTTTGCGACAGCGCTTTTGGTGCCGTGGATGGTCGATTGGATTCAGACGCTGCTCTGATCGTGCCGGCACTGCGAGTTTGTTCTGCCTCTGCCGCAGCCGCGATCAGGAGCCTGGCGGAGGCGCGGACGGGCAGTGGTAATCTTCCACCACGATGCCTTCTTCCACGCTTTCCAGGTGCACATCAAAGCCCCAAAGCCTGTGCGCATGCCGTAAAACCTCTTCTGTATCCTTGCCCAGCGGCACTCTGTCTACGGGCACGTGCCGCAGCGTCAGAGAGCGATCACCGCGAACATCCACGTCCCACACCTGGATGTTGGGTTCCCGGTAACTGAGATTGTACTGGCGGGCCAGTTTCTCGCGCAGTTCGCGGTAGCCCGGCTCGTCGTGAATAGCGGTTACCTTGTAACTGTCTTCCATGTCGTCATCTTCAATGGCAAACAGCTTTAAATCCCGCATGACTTTGGGCGACAGAAACTGCTGGATAAAACTTTCATCCTTGAAGTTGGCCATGGCAAAGTGCAGGGTTTTCACCCAGTCTGTACCGGCGATGTCTGGAAACCATTCGCGATCCTCATCGGTGGGCGCTTCACAGATCCGCCGCAGGTCAATGAAAATGGAAAATCCAAGGGTGTAGGGGTTGATGCCGGAATACCACGGGCTGTTGAACGGGGGCTGATACACCACCGCTGTGTGGCTTTGCAGGAACTCCAGCATGAAGCCGTCGGTCACAAGGCCCTTCTCATACATCCGGTTCAGCAGGGTGTAGTGCCAGAACGTGGCCCAGCCTTCGTTCATAACCTGAGTCTGGCGTTGCGGGTAGAAATACTGAGCCAGCTTACGCACAATCCGGACGATCTCCCGCTGCCAGGTTTCCAGCAGAGGGGCGTTTTTTTCGATGAAGTACAGGAGGTTTTCCTGGGGTTCTTCCGGATAGCGCTTTTTGCGTTGTACCGCGTCTTCATCCTCGTCCATTTTTGGAATGGTGCGCCACAGATCGTTCACCCTGCGCTGCAGGTATTCCTCTCGTTCTTCCTGGCGCAGAATTTCGTTAGCAGCAGAAATAGGAGCGGGTCGCTTGTAGCGGTCAACGCCGTAGTTCATCAGCGCGTGGCAGGAATCCAGTATTTGCTCAACTGCGTCTACGCCATGGCGCTCTTCGCACTCCGAAACATAGTTCCGGGCAAACACCAGGTAATCGATAATGGCGCTGGCATCTGTCCAGGCGCGGAACAGATAATTACCCTTGAAGAAAGAGTTGTGGCCATAGCAGGCATGGGCAATTACCAGCGCCTGCATGGGCAGAGTGTTCTCTTCCATCAGATAGGCGATGCAGGGGTTGGAGTTGATCACTATTTCATAGGCCAGCCCCATCTGCCCGCGCTGGTAGCCTTTGGATGTGCTGAGAAACTGCTTGCCAAACGACCAATGATTGTAGCCTACCGGCATGCCAACGGAGCTATAGGCGTCCATCATCTGCTCAGCACTGATCACTTCAATCTGGTTGGGGTAGGTGTCCAGGCCGAGCTCGGCGGCGCACTTCGCAATTTCCTCATCGTATCTTTCGATAAGCGCGAAAGTCCATTCCGAGCCGGTGGAAACCGGTTTGCGAGTTGCCGGGCTCTCACTGCCCGCCGCACCGGGGCGATCGAGGGCATCACTCATGCCGCTTTCCTCTCAAAAAGCCGGCGGAAGACCGGGTAGATCTCACTTGGGTCGGCAATCTGCTGCTGGGCAAACCTCTCGGGGAAACGCTCCTGCACCTGCTCGTATTCGTACCACAGCATCTGGTGGTCCTGGGGCGTAATCTCCACATAGGCGAAATACTGCACCAGAGGCAAAATGCGCTCGGTCAGCAGCTTGCCGCATACAGGAGAATCGTCGTTCCAGTTGTCACCATCGGAGGCCTGGGCGGCGTAAATGTTCCATTCCGCAGGCGAGTAGCGGGATTCAATGATCTTGTGCATCAGTTTCAGGGCACTGGAAACAATGGTGCCGCCGGTTTCCCGGGAATAGAAAAACTCTTCCTCGTCCACTTCCTTGGCACTGGTGTGATGGCGTATGAACACCACGTCGATTTTCTTGTAGTTTTTTCTCAGGAACAGATACAGCAGGATAAAAAACCGCTTGGCGGTGTCCTTGTGCATCTGGGTCATTGAGCCGGATACGTCCATCAGGCAGAACATGACGGCGCTGGTGGCTGGCTTGGGCTGCTTCAGGTGCTGGCGGTAGCGCAGGTCGATTTCATCAATGAAGGGGATCCGCTTTACATTGGCCTTGAGACGGGCGATTTCGTCTTCCAGTACCTTGATCTGATCTTCATGGCTGAACGCTGCATCCAGCTCAGTAGGAGCGGTTCTGAGGTCGGCGAGCTGGGCTTCCAGTTCGCGGATTTTCTTCCTGCGGGCACCGCCCAGGCCCAGACGGCGAGCATGGGCACCGCGCAGTGAACGAATGACGTCCAATTTGGCGGGCACGCCTTGGGTACTGAACCCGGAGCGCACGTAGTTGAAGGTCTCAGTATCCTTGAGTTTTTTGCGTACGAGATTTGGGAGTTCGAGGTCATCGAACAGAAAGTTCAGAAACTCTTCCTGGGTGATCTGGAACGCAAATTCATCCATGCCTTCGCCATCGGGGCTTGCCTGGCCTTGTCCCTGGCCCTGACCATCGCCACCTTCTGGCTTGGGCAGCCGGTCTCCCGCCACAAACTCCCGGTTACCCGGGTGCACCATCTCGCGATGGCCGCCCTGACCGTGATGGAAGACCGGCTCGCCAATATCCCGCGTGGGAATGCTGACGCTCTCTCCCCGCTCTATGTCGGTGATTGAACGCCGGTGCACCGCATCAGAAACGGCCTTCTTGATGTGATGCCGGTAGCGGCGCAAAAACCGCTCCCGGTTTACCGCGCTCTTGTTTTTGCCGTTCAGTCGTCGGTCGACAATGTGGGTCATACCCATAATTCACACTCCACTTACACGTTCAGGGCAAAGATCGCAGGCTCGTTTTCCGAGCCCGCCATCACTGCTAGTGAGACTTGCGAACTCGCAGGTACCACTCTGCCAGCAGGCGCACCTGCTTCTCCGTGTAGCCTCGATCGACCATGCGTTCGACAAACTGCTTATGCTTGTTCTGATCTTCCTGGCTGGCTTTGGGGTTGAACGAAATGACCGGCAGCAGGTCTTCGGTGTTGGAGAACATCTTCTTCTCGATCACGCTGCGCAGTTTTTCGTAGCTGAGCCAGGATGGGTTCTGGCCGTGATTATTGGCCCGGGCCCGCAGCACAAAGTTGACCACCTCGTTGCGGAAATCCTTGGGGTTGCTGATGCCTGCCGGCTTTTCGATTTTCTCCAGTTCCTCGTTGATAGAGGAGCGGTCGAGAATCTCGCCGGTTTCCGGATCCCGGAATTCCTGATCCTGAATCCACAGGTCGGCATAGGTTACATAGCGGTCGAACAGGTTCTGGCCGTATTCGCTGTAGCTTTCCAGATAGGCAGTCTGGATCTCCTTACCGATAAACTGAACGTAGTGCGGAGCCAGGAATTCTTTTATGAAACGCAAATAGCGCTCTTGAATGTCAGGCGCGAACTGCTCCTGTTCAATTTGCTTTTCAATCACATACAGCAGGTGCACCGGGTTGGCTGCGATCTCGGTGGTGTCGAAGTTGAAAACCTTGGAGAGAATCTTGAACGCAAACCGGGTTGAGAGCCCATCCATGCCCTCATTAACCCCCGCTGCATCCCGGTATTCCTGAATGGATTTGGCCTTGGGGTCGGTGTCCTTGATGTTCTGGCCGTCGTAGACCCGCATCTTGGAGAAAACACTGGAGTTTTCCGGCTCCTTGATGCGCGAGAGCACGGAAAACTGGGCCAGCATGTCCAGGGTATCCGGTGCGCAGGGCGATCCCGCCAGGGAGCTGTTTTTCAGCAGTTTTTTGTAGATCTCGATCTCTTCCGTCACGCGCACGCAGTAAGGCACCTTGACGATATAGACCCGGTCGAGGAAGGCTTCGTTGTGCTTGTTGTTTCGGAAGGTCTGCCATTCGGATTCGTTGGAGTGGGCCAGAATAACGCCGTCAAACGGCACCGAGCCCATGCCTTCAGTGGTGTTGTAGTTGCCTTCCTGAGTCGCAGTCAGTAACGGATGCAGCACCTTGATCGGCGCCTTGAACATCTCCACAAACTCCAGCAGCCCCTGGTTCGCTTTACACAGGCCACCACTAAAGCTGTAGGCGTCCGGGTCATCCTGGGAGTAATCTTCCAGCATGCGGATGTTTACCTTACCCACTAAAGCGGAGATGTCCTGATTGTTGTCATCCCCCGGTTCGGTTTTGGACACCGCGATCTGATCAAGAACGGAGGGGTATTTTTTCACCACACGAAACTTGCTGATGTCGCCACCATATTCGTGCAGGCGCTTTACCGCCCAGGGCGACATGATGGATTTCAGATAGCGGGAAGGAATGCCGAATTCTTCTTCCAGAATGGCCGCGTCCTCTGCCGGATCAAAGAGCCCGAGGGGGGATTCGTTAAGCGGAGAACCCTGAATCGCATAGAAGGGAACCTTCTGCATCAGGTACTTGAGTTTCTCCGCCAGTGACGATTTACCGCCGCCAACCGGCCCCAGCAGGTAAAGAATCTGTTTCTTTTCTTCCAGGCCCTGAGCTGCGTGCCTGTAGAACGACACGATATTCTCCACAGCCTCTTCCATGCCGTAGAACTCGGAGAATTCCGGGTATCGTTTGATGATTTTGTTGGAAAAGATACGTGACAGGCGGGTATCACGGGAAGTATCGACAAATTCGGGTTCGCCGATGGCAATCAGTAATCGTTCTGCGGCCGTGGCATAGGCCGTAGGGTCCTTTTTACAGATCTCGAGGTATTCCTCGAGGCTGCACTCTTCTTCCTGGGTGCTCTCATACCGGTTTTTGAACTGCTGCAGTATGCTCATGGGTAGCCCCTCGCTCGCTGTTCTTCAGCTTTCAGTACACGCAATATCCCCGTTGCAGTTACGGTCGCCATGCTGGCGATTCGGTTGGTTGTGGGTGGAAGGAATGGATATTTTCAGCCGGTCACGATCTGTGTCGGATTTCGGCCTGTTCAATCTGAGCTTAGTTCACGGTCACGAAGTTGGACAGGCAGTAAATGGTTAAGGTTCATTAAATTATGTTACCGCTGCGGCTCCGGAGCTACCGTTTAGTGATCCGGAAGACGCTCTCGGTTGCGCCAATCAGGCCTTTACGTTTCATGAACGGATGGTCGCTGGCGAGGGTATTGGTAAGGATGTGCTGGATGTCGTAGTCGGCAGAATAAAGCTCCCGGACTTCGTCGTCGCTGACGTTGAAAGGCGGTGCGGTGATTCTGGTGTTGTAGTCCAGAGTAATGAGCAGGATCCTCGTGCCTTCGGGAATGATTGCCGTGAGGTGTTCCACGTAGGCCTTGCGCAAAGACGGGGGCAGGGCGATGAGAGCGGCGCGGTCGTATACCAGGCGGATATCTTTCAGATCATCGGGAGCCAGTTGAAAGAAATCACCGGCCCAGAGTTCCAGGTTTTCATGCCGGAAGGTGGTGAAAGGCTCGCCGGGATGAACCAAGGCTTTTTCGCCGGCCTCCGCAAAGAAATCCTTGCAGGCGATTTCACTCAGCTCCACGCCGATAACCGGGTGCCCCCGATCATGCAGCCACCACATATCATGGGCTTTGCCGCATAGCGGGACAAACACGCCTTCAGTGCCACCGCCAGAGAGCTCCGGCCAGTGGTCGTAAAGAAATTGATTGACGGAGCCTTCGTGGAAGCCGATTTCTTTTTTGCTCCAGCGCTCGTGCCAAAATTCGTGTTCCATGTTTTCCGTTCTCTTATTTGGACGTTTGCATCAGTCTACCTTAATCTCTGACGGTATTGACGAGGGAGAATAATATGAAATGTGTATTTCTTGATGCCAGCACGCTTGGCAATGATGTAGATCTGGCGCCTATCGAACGGGTTGCCGGTGATATTGTAAAGCATGGTGCAACGACATCGGCTCAGGTAACAGAGCGGATTCGGGGCTTTGATACCGTGTTGTTGAATAAAGTTGTGCTTGCGCGAAAGCACTTTGAAAGCTGCCCTGAGCTGAAAACCATCGCCGTTGTGGCCACCGGGTTGAACAATATTGACCTGGAAGCGGCCAGAGAGCATGGGGTTCGGGTGCTCAATGTGACCAACTACGGGCGTTCAACGGTGGCGCAGCACACCATGGCGCTGATGCTGGCGTTGGCAACGCGGCTGCTGGATTACAATCGTGATGTGCAGGCAGGGCGCTGGGCGCAAAGCGACATGTTCTGCCTGATGGACCACCCGATCATGGAGCTGGAAGGCCGTACCCTGGGTATTCTTGGTTACGGGGATCTTGGACAGGGTGTTGCCGAGCGGGCCAAGGCATTTGGCATGAATATCCTGTTGGGCGCACGGCCGGGGCAGCCGGCAGGTGAAACCGACGGTTATGCCAGAATCCCTCTGGACGAACTTCTGCCCCGGGTGGATGTTCTCTCGCTTCACTGCCTGCTCACTGACGAAACCCGGAACCTGATTGGTGCCCGGGAGTTGCAGATGATGAAACCGGATGCACTGCTGATAAACACCAGCCGTGGTGGCCTGGTGGATGAGGAGGCTCTGGCCCACGCGCTGCGTAACCGCGTTATTGGCGGTGCCGGATTTGATGTGCTGACCGAAGAACCACCGAAAAATGGCAACCCCTTGCTGGGAGATGATATTCCAAACCTGATCATTACCCCGCACTCGGCCTGGGCCAGTCGCGAAGCACGTCAGCGGATTGTGGGCATTACAGCGCAAAATCTTGCGTCGATTTCCTGATGATCCAACGAATAGCAGTTTGCAAAGGGTAACGGTTTGAAAGCACTTCGGCGTCTGGTTCTGGCAGTCATTGCAGCGATCTTTGTGTCAGGGTGCTCGTCATTCCAGCAACGTGATCAGCTGGCGTCGTTCAATGCAGCTTATGTCACCGGTGACTACAACGCTGCGTTGAAGGCTGTGAGCTTCACGGTGTCGGAAAACAAACCTGTCGATTCCCGGGAGCACCTGCTGGAACTGTTGCACCAGGGCGAGATGTACCGCCTGACGGGTCGTTATGTTGAGTCAGCCGAGGCTTTTGATCTGGCAGAAGCGGGCATGAAGTTTCTCGACACAGAGGGGCTGCTCGCACGTGCCTCGCAAGGGTTTATGGCCGTGATGGTGAATGACTCGGAACGCGATTATGAGGCGTTGATGTCCGAGGCCGTTCTGGTCAACACCTACAAAGGGCTGGCGTTCCTCGCTTTGGGTAATAATGACTACGCGAGGGTTGAGTTTAACCGGGCCGATGACAGGACCCGGCGCGCTGTTGATTACTTTCGAAAAGAAATCGCCGAACAGCAGGCTGCCCTTACAACTGCGGCCCGCAACGGGAACAGTCAGGCCTCCATGGTCCGCAGAAGCCTTGGGAACAGGAACTTTCAGTCCGCAGTTGATAGTCAGTATGGCGCACCTTCAAGCTGGTCGGTTTTTTCGGAATTTATCGTGCCTTCAAGCACCTATCTCCACGGCATCTACTTTCTGGCAAATGCCGCGGGCGGTGCTGACTATGAGCAAGCTGCGACCTCACTTGGGCGCGTGGCACAAATGAATCCAGGGAGCGCTGTGCTGCAGGCCGATGCAGACCTGGCGAGCAGCCTGGCTGCTGGCACTCAGAGCCTGGCGGGGTTGTCTCCCCAGGTCTGGCTTGTGTATGAGAACGGATTGGGGCCGGTTCTGAGGGAATCACGTCTGGATGTGCCGTTGTTTCTTATACACGGCAACCAGCAAGTGCCCGCCTATTTCGGAATCGCGTTACCTGTATACGCCGAGCGCTCTGCAGTGCCCGGGAATATTGGTGTGGCAGGTGATCGCGGTGAGGTGGTGCGAACCGAGCGAATCTCGGATATGGGTAAGGTTATCCGCACCGAAATGAAAGAACGCTTCTCCGGCGTGCTCGCCAGAGCCGTTACATCTGCGATAAGCAAAGCGGTTCTTCAGAACGAGGCCGCCGAGCAGTTTGGGCCATGGGGGCAGCTGTTTTCTGCTGTATTTACGGTGGCAACGACCCAGGCTGATTTGCGCAGTTGGCAGGCGCTGCCAGATCATTGGCAGGCCGCCCGCATCGATCGCCCCGACAACGGACGGCTGACACTGCTGGGTGAGCGGGGTGAGCTGTTGGGCACCCTGGAAATCCCACAACAACCTTTCACTCTGGTGTATGTTAAGCGACCCACACTGAAGGCACCGGCAACGGTCATGATCATGGATTTGCAGGGTAAAACCGAGGCAGCTTTTGCACGCTTGCCCGAGTAGCATGGAACTATAGGGTTTTTACAGATCAAGCAGTCAATACACCAGAAAAGCAGGACGTGCGTTATGAAATCAGTATTGTTAGCCGGCGTGCTGGTCTTTGGTCTTGCAGGCTGTGCTTTGCAGCCAGACGTCAGCAGCACAATGATCGACAGGCAGGAGCTGAAGGTAGATCCCGAAGTGATCTACACAACGGATGTGACAGAGCTCTTTCAAAAGCGAGTGACACAGCCCGGTGGCGATAGTCTTCTGCATGTGCAGTTTGCGGTGGAAGCGAGATCAGATACCGAGCTGGCGTGGAAAGTGACCTGGTTCGATGACAGCGGCATGGTGGTTAAAAGTGTCGGTGAGGGCTACCGCAAAGCGACCCTGCTAACCGGCCAGACTCGCTATTTCAACGCGACAGCTCCGCATTCCCGTGTCACCAGTTTCCAACTACACCTTCGTGAACCTGAATAAAAGGAGAATCCAATGTTGATACGTGTCCTTGCCATCTCCGTCAGCCTTGCTGTTCTGGCCGGCTGTGCCGCGCCCACCCGCTATATTGATCCAGCCGCAGATGATGGCCCAGTAGCGATGACTATGGATTACCGGGATTTTGAAAAAGCGGCAACCGATGCTGTCGAAGATATGCTCTCCAGTGGTGCTGTGAACAACCCGAACGGTGGCCGCTATATCATGGTGGTAAGCCGTATTACCAACGACACCATGCAACGCATTGATACCGACCAGCTCACCAAGAAAATCCGTGTCGCCCTGCTGCGCTCAGGGAAGGTTGTGACCACCACAGCGGTCGGTCTCAACGGCGCCGAAGATGCAATGAACATGAAAGCCCGTGAGCTGCGCGATTCCGAGGAGTTTGACCAGTCCGGCGTGCAGCGCAAAGGCACGCTTCAAGCGCCCGACATGAGCCTTTCCGGAAAAATTCTGCAGCGTAATCACAAGGTTGGTAAAGAGCAGCAGGTGGAGTATTACATTCAGTTGTCGCTGACAGAGCTGGCGTCCGGCCTGGCCGTGTGGGAAGGCGAAACGCCTATTATAAAGCGCGGACCCAACAAGTCCGTTTCCTGGTAGGGCCAGCTTTCCCCTCCCAGGCAAAGTAGGCCATACTGAATTTGCTTCGTATCCGTTACAGGGTACCTCCACCTTATATGGAAAACAGGATGTTGCGTGGCTTCTTTCCAATTTAAAGAACGCCTCCAGGCCGCTGAAACCTGGATTCTGGCAAACCCGAACCCTCCCCGCAGCTGGCCCTGGACTTGGCTGTATAAGGCAGGGCGCTCCGCTTATGCTCTCATGCGAGATGTCATCAGCGGTCAGCTAACACTTCATGCCATGAGTCTGGTGTACACCACGCTGCTCAGTATTGTGCCTTTGCTGGCTCTGAGTTTCTCAGTGCTGAAAGCGATGGGTGTGCATCAGCGTATGGAACCTTTCCTGTTCCAGTTCTTCCAGCCCATGGGCCCTCAGGGTGTCGAAATAGCTGAGCGCATACTGGGCTTCGTGGACAACATGAAAGTAGGTGTTCTGGGCTCTGTAGGTTTGGCTTTGCTGGTTTACACTGTGGTGTCGCTGGTGCAGAAAATCGAACGCTCGTTCAATATGATCTGGCGGGTGCCGGAGATGCGCTCTGTGGCGCAGAGGTTCAGCAACTATCTGAGCGTTATCATGGTCGGGCCGCTGTTGATGGTCTCGGCCATTGGTGTCAGCGCGACCATTTTCTCGTCTTCTTTTGTTCAAACGCTTATTGCCGTTGAGCCGTTTGGTTCGTTGATTATTGTGATCAGCCGTTTTACGCCGTTCTTTCTTGTGGTGGGTGCATTCACTTTCGTTTACGTGTTTATGCCCAACACTCGAGTCAAACTCAGGTGTGCGTTTATTGGTGGCCTGGTTGCCGGGGTTTCCTGGCAGGCGGGTGGGATACTGTTTGCGTCCTTTGTGGCTGGCTCAGCCAAGTACGCAGCCATCTACTCCAGTTTTGCGATCGGGATTACCATGCTGATCTGGATATACCTGAACTGGATGATCCTGCTTCTCGGGGCGAGCTTGGCGTTCTACCTGCAAAACCCGGGTGCTGTTGCCAAGCGCAGTCACGTTCAATTATCGCCGGAACTGCAGGAGAAGGTTGCGTTGGCCATGATGTGGCTTGTGGCGCGTCCGTTCAGTGAGGGCGCCAAAGCGCCTCAGCAGGAGGCTCTCGAACAAACGTTGCGGGTGCCAGGTGAGGTAACACGCGGTGTCAGTGACAAACTGATTCGAGCGGGTTTGCTTTCCTTGGCGGGCAAGCAGGGCGACCAGCTTGTGCCCGGGCGGGCTTTGGACCTGATTACGGTAGGTGACGTGCTTCAGGTGGTGCGCCACGATGAGGATCGTGTCGTTGACCGTTTGCCGCCGGTATTTCCTGCTGAATTGCTCAAGGGCGAGCGCAAGAACGAATCCACGACATTTGCGGCCCTGCTGAAAAATGGTGCCAGCTCAGAGGTTAGCCCCGAGCTCCCTCGATGAGGCCCGCCTTCAGGGCTGCGCGAACGCGGTTGGTCTGTTCCGAAGTAAGATGCACGATTTTAGCGAGGTCGTCTTCAGGCAGGTTGCGTTGGTGGGCATGGCGCAACACTTCGCGGCTGCCTATCACCATGCCGTCGCTCAGAGTGGTCTGTTCCTGATCCGGGGCAGGGCGCTCTGCCGCCATGAGGTAAGCATGGTACTTGGGCGGCAGGTTCCACTCGCTGGCAATCAGTTGGCAAGCAACCCACTGATAGCGCGTGAGTGCATGGCGAATCAGCGCAACGTCAGGTTCTCCAGCACCCGGCAGTGCCCGGCAAATGCGCTGGAGCTCCCGACGAATCGTTATATAGGAAAGAGCTGGCAGCAATCCGGCGGTAAAAAGTGCGCTCGCATCTTCGTTGCGAAGCTTGGCTATAAACTCGGCAGCACGCGCGCAGGTCAGGCCCCAAAGCCAGGCCCTTTGGGCAAACAGCGCTTCGCGGCTGTTGCGGGCGGCCATCATCGGACGCATAACCGCTGCAGCAATTACATTCCGGATGCCGTCCATGCCGAGAATAAACACCGCCTGGTCCACAGACTCAATGGTGTGATCTCCGGTGCGGAAATAAGGGCTGTTGGCAACCTGCAGGATCTGATCCGTTAAAGCGGGATCACCAAGAATAATCTGAGTCAGCTTATGACGGTCGGTGCCTTCATCCGAGAGTGCTTTCATCAGCATGGGCAGCGTCATGGGCTGCCTCGGCACCTCTTCCATCTTGTTGTCTGTAAGGCGGGTGTGAAGCTCTTGAAGTGCGGCGTTCGACGGGTTCAATTTTGCGCGCAAGTTTGAAGGCCCAGTGTCCAGAAGCCAGCAGAAAAGGTTTTCTTCAAGCTGCAGCGTATGGCTCTGCGCGTCTTTTGGTGTTTCACCTTGCCCGGTGGTTTTCGCAGGATTAAACAGCCGGGCCTCTGAAACCGGAGGAGGTGGCGGTTCTGCTGATTTGAAAAATCCTGCAATCCAGGATAAGAAGCTTGGCATCCGCTGCCTCCGGGTCAATCAGTCGTGAAAGAGTACGTACTCACACCTCCGCAGTATAGAGATCAGCCGCAGGCTTGCACAGGTTAACCCCCTTGCGGTTAGCAAACTGTTTACACCAGAGTGCCGCCGAATACGAAGACAAGTTGGCAGACACCCGCTGCGAAGCCAAGGGTCGCGCCTACCAGAATCAGCTTGATCTCATCTTCCTGGAAACAGGGGCGGAGCAGGTCCTGGAACTCTTCCGAAGAGAGCGCAATCATCCGCTCTACCATAATAGACTCAACAGCGCGTGCGCGGTCGGTCTCGAACACCGGATTGTTAAAGGAGGTTTTTGATATCTCGATGGCTTTTTCGCCCACCTGGTTTTTGAGTGAGGCAAAGCCGGTAGGACCAAATGCTACTTGGGTCAATGCCTTGCCCAAGCCAGCGGTTTCATCCACCAGAGGCTTGATGTGCTTCTTCACCATGTTGCGGGCGCGATCGCCTTTTGGGCCTTCCAGGATGGCGTTGATGATATTGCCGACGGTGAGGATTTCATGGGTCACTATGTGGCAAAAAGATTCGGCGACTTCCGGCTGCCGTTTCAGGAACAGCCCCTGAATGCGTAACGGACCGATCTTTTTCGCGTGTAAAGGTCTGAAAATAACGTTCAGTGCAATCCAGTTGGTTGCCCAGCCGACCAATAGCCCGAAGAAAGGCAGCACCCACCAGCTCTGGTAGAAGTACCAGGCAGCCATTTGAATCAGGCCGAATAAAAAGCCGAAGTAGAGGCCGGAGTTCACGATAAAACGGAACTCCGCGTCGCCGCATTCCAGGAAAATACGGTTCAGCAGTTGTTTGTCAGCGGCGAGGCGCTCGATCACCATACCTTTGATATCAAGAAGATCTTCGACGTTGTCGGATATGTCGTCTACCAGGTTGTCAACGAGTTGCGGTGTGGATTTGCGTACCCGGTCGTAGACTATTTTTCGCGCCGACGCAGGGAGGTTTTCCCAGAACGTGGGGTGTTCCCGGAGCATCAGTTCGTCGACGTACTCTTCGATACGAGGGTCAACAGAGTGGACAACGTGGGTGGCGAGTACTCTGGGGTCAATCTGCTGAAAAATTTCCCGCACAGTGCCGATTTTGGAGATGGTGGCGTCGACGCTGATGGCGGCCATTTTTCGGGCTTTTGAAGGAATAATGCCCTGCCAGCCCAGCAACGGCGGTTTGCCAACGAACTCCAGCGGGTAGAAGGTCATTTTGATGGCGAGCCAGTTGGTGGTCCAGCCAATGAGGGCCGCAATAACGGGGATGCTGAGGTATTGCCAGAATTCTGGGTTACTAAACAGGCTTGTCATCCGGGCTCGTACTCGCTTTTTTGATTGTGTCTGCGGGATGGAGCATGTGTGGAAGGTGGGGGTCTGTCAATGACTCGCCAGACCCTTCAGAAATGGCAGTGCGGTCTAGTGACCAATGTCTCCCCACAGCCAGTGGCAAAGAGCCATGGCTGCGACCGGCGCGGTTTCCGTCCTCAGAACACGGGGGCCGAGTGCGACAGGTATAAATCCTTCCTTCTCCGCCTGAGCAATTTCGTCTGCCGTCAGGCCGCCTTCCGGGCCGATCATCAGAGCTATGCTGCCAGGCTTGGCCATGGATTCCAGTGACTGTTCAGTGCGGTGGTGCAGCACCAGGCGCAGGTCGCAGTTTCGGCTGTGTTCCAGCCATTGGTCCACGGTCATAACCGGCAGGATCTCGGGCACCCGGGCGCGGCCACATTGTTCTGCAGCACTCACCGCGATGGATTGCCAGTGGCGCAGACGTTTATCCTCGCGGTCGCCTTTGAGTTTTACCTCGCAGCGGTCAGTGGTGAGCGGCACTATGCCGGTTGCGCCCATCTCCACTGCTTTCTGTACGGCGTAATCCATACGGTCGCCTTTGGACAGGGCCTGGCCAAGGGTGATTTTCAGCGGCGATTCCGTGGCGTTGGCCTCGGGTGCTCCCACAAGCACTGCTACGCGCTTCTTGCCCGCTTCGGTAATGGTGGCCAGGTAGTCCTGGCCGTCGCCGTTAAACAGCTTCAGCTCCTGCCCTGGCTGCATGCGCAATACGCGGCCAACATGCTGGGCAGCGTTTTCGTCCAGTTCAGCCTGAGATCCTTCGCTCAGTGGCGAATCGGTGTAGATTCTGGGGATGCGCATGCGTGTTTACCTTGATCAGTCCCTAACGGCGATGTCGATGCCTTCGGTCGCCACCTGAGCCAGATGGCGAATCTGATCTTCGGTGATGACGTAAGGCGGCATGAAGTAAACCACATTACCCAGGGGGCGAAGCAAGGCCTGGCGCGTGAGAGAGTGCTGATAAACGCGAACACCTCTGCGCTCCTGCCAGGGAAAAGGCGTTTTTGAGGCTTTGTCCTTCACCATTTCCACTGCGAGAGTCATGCCGTGCTGGCGGATATCCCCTACGTTGGGGTGATCGACAAGGTGAGCGACGGATTCCGCCATGCAGGCCGAAAGCCGGCGGTTGTTCTCGATAACATTATCATCCCGGAAGATATCGAGAGTCGCCAGTGCTACAGCGCAGCCGATGGGGTTGCCGGTGTAGCTGTGGCTGTGCAAAAAGGCTTTCAGGGTTTCGTAGTCATCGTAAAAGGCGTTGTAAACGGTATCTGTGGTCAGCACCACGGATAGCGGCAGGTAGCCGGCGGTTAGCCCTTTGGAAAGACACATGAAATCCGGGGTGATTCCAGACTGTTCGCAAGCAAACAGGGTACCAGTGCGGCCAAAGCCGACGGCAATTTCGTCTGCGATCAGATGCACGCCGTAGCGGTCACAGGCTTCGCGCAGTTTGGTGTGGTAAATCGGGTGGTGCATGCGCATGCCGCCAGCGCACTGGATCAGCGGCTCCACCACAACGGCGCAGATTTCCTCGTGCTTCTCTGCCAACAGCTTTTCCATGGCCTCGAACTGGCGCAGGGCATAGGCCTCGTCGGTTTCACCCTCTTCCTTGTTGTAGGCGTCCGGCGAGGGCGCGGTTAGCACTTCCATCAGCAATGGCTGATAGGTGTCCTTGTACAAAGCCACATCGCCCAGTGCCAAAGCACCCAGAGTTTCGCCGTGGTAGCTGTTGCTCAGGTTCACGAAATTCTTCTTCCCGGATTTGCCCTCGTTCTTCCAGTAGTGAAAGCTCATTTTGAGTGCTGCCTCTATTGCAGAGGAGCCGTTGTCCGCATAGAAACACTTGTTGAGACCTTCCGGGGTTACTTCAATGAGCCGTTCAGACAAGTTGACCACGGGCTCGTGGGTAAACCCGGCCAGAATGACGTGCTCAAGCTCGCCGATCTGTTTTTGAATCGCAGCGTTGATTCTGGGGTTGGCGTGGCCGAACAGGTTGACCCACCAGGAACTGACGGCATCGATAAACCGGTTGTTTTCGAAATCCTCCAGCCAAACGCCTTCGCCCCTTTTTATCGGCACCAGAGGTAACGTTTCATGGTCTTTCATTTGGGTGCAGGGATGCCATACGGACTTGAGGCCGCGGGCGACGAGGTCGGCATTGCGCATAGGGTTCTCCGGCAGGGCGATTGGTTCTGACGTGATAAATCGGCGGCTGTTAACCTTGAAGAATAATACAGTTAACAGCTATGGCTGACTACTGTGTCACGGGCTGGCTAACTCATGTAGAACACGACTGGGGTGGTTTTCTGAAAAGATATCGCCTGACGGTTGTCGTCAGCTCAACGATAAAGCCCCCGAATTCGAGGGCTTTAATCATTATGACCTAGTGCGCCAGCACTCTCGAGAGAAACGCCTGAGTGCGTTCGTTCCGGGGGTTGTCGAACACGTCGTCCGGCTTGCCTTGCTCCACAATCTGGCCTTCGTGGATGTAGATCACCCGGTCGGCCACTTCGCGGGCAAAGCCCATTTCGTGGGTGACGACCATCATGGTCATGCCTTCTTTTGCCAATTCGCGCATTACGTCGAGCACTTCACCGATCATTTCCGGATCCAGCGCCGAGGTGGGCTCGTCGAACAGCATCAAGCGCGGTTCCATGGCGAGGGCTCTGGCAATGGCAACGCGTTGCTGTTGGCCACCGGAGAGGTGGCTGGGGTATTTGTCAGCCTGGCTGCCGATACCTACCCGCTCCAGCAGGCGTTCTGCTGTGGCTTTCGCAACGGTTTGCGAGGTGTTTTTGACTTTCTGGGGCGCCAGCATGATGTTCTTTTTCACCGTAAGGTGAGGGAACAGGTTGAACTGCTGGAACACCATGCCGACTTCCTTGCGGATTTCCGCGAGGGCTTGCTGGTTGCCGCCTTTCGGGGCAAGCGCCTGGCCGTCTACTTCCAGGTGGCCGGATTCGAACTCCTCCAGGCCGTTCACACAGCGGATCAGGGTGGATTTACCGGAACCACTGGCGCCGATAATAACCACCACTTCGCCCTGCTCTACAGATAAATCGATATCTTTAAGGACATGCAGTTTGCCGAAGTACTTGTTCATGCCCTTCATTTTTACAATATGAGTCATGGGTCAGGTTCCTTCAGACAGAGGCCAGTCCGCGCCGTTCAACCAGGCGGAGAATCAGGGACAGTGAGAGGGTAATGGCCAGATACATAATCGCGACCACAAAATACACCTCAAAGGCAGTGAAGGTGCTGGCAATGTAAACCTGGCCCTGACGAACGAGTTCGCCCACGCCAATAACCGAGAACAGAGAGGTGTCCTTGATGCTTACAATGGCCTGGTTACCAAGCGGCGGGATCATACGCCGGAAGGCTTGTGGCCAGATGATAGACCAGAATGTCTGAGAGCGAGTGAGGCCCAGAGAAAGCCCGGCTTCCGCCTGCCCCTTGTCGATGGACTGAACACCACCACGTACCACTTCAGAAATGTAAGCGCCCGAGTTCAGCGCAATCGCGGCAATACCCGCGGTAAGAGGATCAATGGGGCCTCCGATCAGATCCGGCAGGCCGTAAAAAATAAACAGAACCTGAACCAGAATCGGGGTGCCACGAAAGATTTCGATGTAGGCCGTCGCGGGCCATTTCAGAAACCATTGTTTGTTGATGCTCAGCAGGCCAAAAATGATGCCGAGGGCAAAGCCAATAGCCAGGCCACCAAAAGAAATCATCAGTGTGTAGGGTATCCCTTTGATGAGGAAAGGGATGGAGTTGATGGCTGCTTGCCAGTCAAATTGGAACTGGGAATCCACAGTGTGCGTCTCCGCAGGGGTTGGGGGCAGAAGTCGCCAGGGCAATTAGCCCCGGCGCTACAAAAAAGAAAGGACCTGGCGGCCTCTTCAGCCTTTACATGCCTTCAGGCATCGGGCCAAACCACTTTTCGTAGATGTTTTTGTAGGTTCCATCTTCTTTCATTGAGGCGAGGGCTTCATTAACTTCGTCAACCCACTCACTGCCGTTTTTAAGCGCGATGCCATACTGCTGGCCTTCGTATAGTTTGCCAACGGTTTTGACCTTGCCTTCACCCTTGGTACGGGCAAAGTAGCCAACGTTCGGAGCATCGTAGAACACTGCGTCTACTGCGCCGGACATCAGAGCCATATACATGTCAGAGCTGCCTGGATACGGGGTTACACCGTCGTTTTTATCCAGGTTTTTCTTGAGGAAATCGTAACTGGTGCTACCAATCTTGGAGCCGATCTTCAGGCCTTCGAGGTTGGATACTTCTGTAACGTCGTTGTTGTCGGTACGGACCAGAATTCTCAGACCGGAGTCGTAGTACGGGTCGGAGAAATCAACGATTTTTTCACGCTCTTCGGTAATGGTAATACCGGCGATGGCGATATCCACGTTGCCTGTTTGCAGGGCCGGGATGATGCCGTTGAAGTCCATGGTGTTGAGCTTGTAATCAAAGCCCGCGCGCTGAGCGACTTCGGCGATGATTTCCATGTCGAACCCGATCATTTCGCCGGTTTCCTGATCCAACATCTCGAATGGAACAAAGCTGGGGTCGGTAGCCACTCGCAGCGTTTCAGCGCTTACGGCACTAGCCGCAACGGTAAGTGCAAGGCCGGTGCCCAGTGTTTTCAGCCATTTCGTGCTCATGCTTTCTCCTTTTCTTTCTTATGAGGCTCCGTTTGCCCGGTAAGGCAGGCCGGGAGGTTCACCGCTGGTGACCGCGATTCCCGGGGAGCATTAGTAGAACTGCATCACGTACACTCTAGACTATTACCCGGATGGACGCAGGAAATCAAAAAGCGATCTTCTCCTGATCACTGATCCCGAGATTTTTCCAGATGCTGATACTCGGCTCAGCCTGGTTCAGAGTATAAAAATGCAACCCCGGCGCGCCCGCTTTCAACAGCTTTTCACACATCTCAGTGATCACTTCTTCACCAAACTTGCGGATGCTTACGGTGTCGTCGCCATAGGCCTCCAGCTGCTTGCGAATCCAGCGCGGTATTTCTGCACCGCACATGTCGGAGAAACGCACCAGGCTGGAGAAGTTCACGATGGGCATGATGCCCGGCACCACCGGAATGGTGACCCCAAGCTTTTCCAGCCGGTCGATGAAATAGAAGTAGCTCTCCGGATTAAAGAAGTACTGGGTAATGGCGCTGTTGGCACCAGCCTCCACCTTGCGGGCGAAGTTTTTCAGATCTTCTTCAGCGTTGCGGGCCTGGGGATGGAACTCCGGGTAGGCCGCTACTTCCAGATTGAAGTGATCGCCGCTGTGCTCACGGATGAACGCAACCAGCTCGTTGGCGTAACGCATCTCGCCGGAAGCACCCATACCGGAGGGCATGTCACCCCGAAGGGCAACAATCCGGTTGATGCCGTTCTCTTTATACACGTCCAGCAGCTCAGCAATCTCTGCCCGCGTACCACCGACGCAGGAGAGGTGCGGTGCTGTGGAAATGCCCTGCTGGTGCAGGTTGAGCACGGTTTCAATGGTGCGGTCCCGGGTGGAACCGCCCGCACCGAAGGTGACCGAGAAAAAATCCGGATTCACCCCGGCAAGCTGATCGCGCACCACCTGGAGTTTTTCCTTGCCCTGGTCGGTCTTGGGCGGGAAAAACTCAAAGCTGAAGCGGCGTTTGAACTGTTTCTGGGATTGCATCTTGTTACCCGATCAGTACTTGTAGCTTTCTGGCTTGTACGGGCCTTCGACCGGTACACCAATGTATTGCGCCTGCTCCGGGGTCATCTTGGTGATCACACCACCAAAACCTTCCACCATGGCACGGGCCACTTCTTCATCCAGGTGCTTGGGCAGAACCTGCACATACACGCCTTTGGCGCGGGCATCTTCCGGCAGGTCTGCGAACTTGCGCTCAAACAGATACATCTGTGCCAGAACCTGGTTGGCAAAGGAGCCGTCCATGATCCGTGACGGGTGGCCAGTAGCGTTGCCCAGGTTTACCAAGCGGCCTTCGGACAACAGGATCAGGTGGTCGTTAGTAGCCTTGTCGCGGTAGATCACGTGGACCTGCGGCTTAACCTCGTCCCATTCCCAGTTCTTGCGCATGTAGGCTGTATCGATTTCGTTATCGAAATGACCGATGTTGCACACAACCGCGCCGTTCTTCAGGGCCTTGAGCATGTTCGCATCACACACGTTCATGTTGCCGGTGGTGGTGACCAGAATATCCGTGTTCTGCAGCAGAGCTTTATCTATGGCTGCTTCGGTGCCGGTGTTCACGCCGTTCAGGTATGGGGAAACCACTTCATAGCCGTCCATGCAAGCCTGCATGGCGCAGATAGGGTCGGCTTCGGTTACTTTTACAATCATGCCTTCCTGGCGCAGGGAAGCGGCGGAACCTTTGCCCACATCACCATAACCGATCACCAGCGCCTTTTTGCCGGCCATCAGGTGGTCGGTACCGCGTTTGATGGCGTCGTTAAGGCTGTGGCGACAACCGTATTTGTTGTCGTTTTTAGCTTTTGTGACGGCATCGTTGACGTTGATGGCGGGAACTTTCAAAGTGCCATCGCGCAGCATTTCCTGCAGGCGGTGTACGCCGGTGGTGGTTTCTTCAGTCACGCCGTGGCAGTTGGCCAGAATTTCCGGATACTTTTCGTGGAGCAGGGCAGTCAGGTCGCCGCCATCGTCCAGAATCATGTTGGGTTCCCAGCCTTCTACGTCGGCACCGACAGTGCGCTCCAGGCACCAGTCGTATTCTTCGTCAGTTTCACCTTTCCAGGCAAACACAGGTATGTTCTGGGCTGCGATGGCTGCGGCAGCCTGATCCTGAGTAGAGAAAATGTTGCAGGATGACCAGCGTACATCTGCACCCAGCTCGATCAGAGTTTCGATCAGCACGGCTGTCTGAATGGTCATGTGGATGCAGCCCATGATATTGGCGCCTTTCAACGGCTGCTCTGTTTTGTACTTGTCACGCAGAGCCATCAGGGCAGGCATCTCGCCTTCAGCAATATTGATTTCTTTGCGGCCCCAGCCTGCCAGGGAAATATCGCGGACTTTGAAGTCTTCGGAGTTGCTCATTCTGGTGTTCTCCAATCAGTTCTGTTTTGGCAATTGAAATCATCAATACGCCCGAAAATCGTTTAGATGCCAGCGGCGTCTTTAAGAGCGGTTGCGCGGTCAGTCTTCTCCCACGGGAACGTCGTGAAGGTCTTGCCGCCAACGGTTATCTCTTGTGGCTCGCGGCCGAAGTGGCCATAGGCTGCGGTAGCCCGGTACATCGGGTGCAGCAGGTCGAGCATTTTGGTGATCGCATACGGGCGCAGGTCAAAGTTCTGGCGAACCAGTTCGACGATCTTGTCGTCGCTGATCTTGCCGGTGCCGAAGGTGTCCAGAGAGATCGATGTAGGCTGTGCCACGCCGATGGCGTAGGAAACCTGAATCTCGCACTTGTCGGC
The DNA here is from genome assembly GCF_048266785.1 of Marinobacter sp. Lineage (GTDB taxonomy): Bacteria > Pseudomonadota > Gammaproteobacteria > Pseudomonadales > Oleiphilaceae > Marinobacter. The sequence goes on along the minus strand of NZ_JBLWYX010000006.1, from coordinate 10,027 downwards.
CAGGCCCGCGGCGACGATGTTTTTGGCAACGTAACGGCCCGCGTAGGCGGCAGAACGGTCAACCTTGGAGGGGTCTTTGCCGGAGAAGGCGCCGCCGCCGTGGCGTGCCATGCCGCCGTAGGTGTCTACGATGATTTTCCGGCCGGTAAGACCGCAGTCGCCAACCGGGCCACCGATAACGAATTTGCCGGTGGGATTGATGTGGTACTGGGTGCCTTTGTGCAACAGCTCAGGTGGCAGCACATTTTTCACGACCAGTTCCATAATGGCTTCTTTCAGATCTGCCTGACTAACGTCGGGATCGTGCTGGGTTGAAAGTACAACCGCGTCGATGCCCACAACCTTACCGTTTTCATAGCGGCAGGTTACCTGGCTTTTTGCGTCCGGGCGCAGCCACGGCAAGATGCCGTTTTTGCGCGCTTCGGCCTGGCGCTCTACCAGGCGGTGGGCAAAGGTGATCGGCGCAGGCATCAGTACTTCGGTCTCGTTGCTGGCGTAGCCGAACATCAGGCCCTGATCGCCGGCGCCCTGGTCTTCAGGCTTCTGGCGGTCAACGCCTTGGGCTATATCCACAGACTGTTTGCCGATGATATTGATAATGCCGCAGGTGTCACCATCAAACCCGACGTCCGAGGAGGTATAGCCAATGTCCTTGATCACGCCCCGAACCAGATCTTCCAGATCTACCCAGGCGCTGGTTGTGATTTCACCACCAACGATGGCTACACCGGTTTTCACCATGGTTTCGCAAGCCACACGGGCGTGTGGGTCTGTCGTCAGTATGGAGTCCAGAACGGCGTCGGAAATCTGATCAGCCAGTTTATCTGGATGGCCTTCGGAGACCGATTCGGAGGTGAAAATGTTGTAGTCGGACATGGGTTGCTCCTCTGTGAGCGTTTCGAAATCTTGTGGGTTGTTGTGTAGGTAGTACCACCTACAGCAATATCAAAGTTTTTGGATGTTCCCCCGGAAGCGTTGCAGCCTCCGGGTTAAATCATCTCAACGGCAACTGGGTTTTCCAGAATTCTCTGACCTGAACCTGAAAGCCGTTACGCAAACCTATAAAAAGCTGCTCGCCGGCTTTAAGGCCCGCAGCTACCGCCCAGGCGGTAAGCTCTTCCGGTTCGAAACCAAGCCAGAGGTCGCCGCAGTTGTCCTTTGCCCAGTTCTGATCGTGGCGGCACAGGTCGCTGACAACCAGGCAACCTCCGTTATTCATCAGCGCCGCCGCATCCAGAAAAATGTCTGCCGGGCTGGGTACGTGGTGCAACACCATATTGGCCACTACGAGATCAAACGCATCCCCACGGGCCAGCAAGGTATCGGTTACACCCTCTATCAGATCAACGTTATCAAGACGCTCATCAATGCAGGTGCGCGCTGCCTTGGCGAGCATATCCCGGCTGTTATCAAGCGCCACAACGTGTTCGCTAAGTTCCGACAGCACGGGCAAAAAGCCACCTTCACCGGGGCCAATTTCCAGAGCCGTTTGCCACTGGCTCTTGCGTGTCCGTTTGCGGATCATGTCCGCTACAGGCACTGCATAAAGGTCAAAGGCGGCAATCAGTTCCTGCTGCTCCCGGAACTGCTCTGAATGCCGGGAGAAAAACGCCTGCGATTGATCCGCACGCTGGTTGCGGATGGATTCAATTTTTTCCTGCAGGTGCGCGGGCAAAGGCACGCGGTCCACGGCTTCAAAAATCTGGCAAATGGTCAGGTCGGTTGGCTTGTCGTTATCCAGGTGCAGTGGGCGACGATAAAAAATGGCGTTGCCTTCACGCTGTGGCTCTACCAGCCCGGCCTTGTGCATCACCTTCAGGTGATGGCTCATGCCCGACTGGCGCATATCGAACAGTTGGCTCAGCTCCAACACGCCAAACGTATCGCGGCGCAGCACACGCAGTATCTCCAGGCGCAACGGGTCGCCGCTTGCTTTGAAGATCGGAGCAAGAACGTCCACAGAGGATATTGGGTTAGCGTGTGCGCTTAAACTTGTCATGGTTGCGGAGTGTAAGGGGGTTGAGGTGTTCAATCAATAGGCATATCAAAGTTTTTTGATATAGATTTATCATTCTTTGAAATCAATCCCTTTCGGGAATCCCCGACAGGATATTCCCAAAGAAGCTGAATGCCGATTTGCCCCGGCACACCCTAATCGGCGAAAATACGCGCCATATTTTTGAGCGGCTTTTTATTGCCCGTTAAAAACGCCGGGTTACCCCCTATTTCCCTGAAAAGACACTGGAGAAACGTCAATGCCCTCTCGTAAAGATCTCGCCAACGCCGTTCGCGCGCTGAGCATGGATGCGGTTCAGAAAGCCAAATCCGGCCACCCGGGTGCGCCCATGGGCATGGCGGATATCGCCGAGGTGCTGTGGAATGAATATCTGAGCCACAACCCGGCTAATCCACAGTGGGCCAACCGCGACCGTTTTGTACTCTCCAATGGCCACGGCTCCATGCTGCAGTACTCACTGCTGCACCTGAGCGGCTACGACGTTTCCATCGATGACATCAAAAACTTCCGCCAACTGCACTCGAAAACCCCGGGCCACCCGGAATACGGCTACACCCCGGGCGTAGAAACCACCACTGGCCCATTGGGGCAGGGCCTGGCTAACGCTGTGGGTTTTGCACTGGCTGAGAAAACCCTGGCAGCTCAGTTCAACCGCCCGGGCCATAACGTTGTTGACCACTACACCTATACCTTTGTAGGCGATGGCTGCCTGATGGAAGGTATTTCCCACGAAGTGGCCTCGTTGGCGGGTACTCTGGGCCTGGGCAAACTGATCTGTATCTACGATGACAATGGCATCTCCATTGATGGCAAAGTCGACGGCTGGTTCACCGACAACACCCCGCAGCGTTTTGCTGCCTACGGTTGGCAGGTGCTTGCCGGTGTTGACGGCCACAACGCCCAAGCCATCAGCTCTGCGCTGGAAGTGGCTCGCACCACCACCGACAGGCCAACGCTGATCTGTTGCAAAACCGTGATTGGTTTTGGCTCACCCAACAAGCAGGGCAGCGAATCTGTCCATGGCGCACCGCTGGGCGATGATGAAATTGCACTGACCCGCGAAGCACTGGGTTGGGCGCACGGCCCGTTTGAGATTCCGACCGACATTTACCAGGCCTGGAATGCCAAAGAAAAAGGCGCCAGTGAAGAAAACGCCTGGAACGAAACCTTCGCCGCGTATGAAAAAGCCGAGCCGGAACTGGCTGCCGAGCTGAAGCGCCGCATGGCCGGTGATCTGCCTGCCGACTTCTCTGAGAAGGCCCAGGCATACATTCAGGAATGTCAGGACAAGAGCGAGACCATCGCCAGCCGCAAGGCTTCCCTGAATTCCCTGAACGCCTACGGCCCGATGCTGCCGGAACTGCTGGGCGGCTCTGCTGACCTGGCCGGCTCCAACCTCACCATCTGGAGCGGCACCAAAGGCGTCACCAAAGAAGACGCGAGCGGCAACTACATCTATTACGGTGTGCGCGAATTCGGCATGGCCGCCATCATGAACGGCATCGCCCTGCACGGTGGTTTCGTACCCTACGGCGCAACCTTCCTGATCTTCATGGAATACTGCCGTAACGCTGTGCGCATGGCTGCACTGATGAAGCAGCGCTCCATCTTTGTGTTCACCCACGATTCCATTGGCCTTGGCGAAGACGGCCCGACGCACCAGCCGGTCGAGCAGCTCGCAAGCTTGCGTACTACCCCGAACATGAGCACCTGGCGCCCGGCCGACGCAGTAGAATCTGCGGTGGCCTGGAAAGCCGCTCTGGAGCGCACAGACGGCCCGAGTGCCTTGATCTTCTCCCGTCAGAATCTGCCCGCTCAAACCCGTGATGCGCAGCAGTTGGCCGACGTGGCCAAAGGTGGCTACGTGCTGACGGACAGCGAAGGCGAGCCAGATCTCATCCTGATTGCCACCGGCTCTGAAGTTGGCCTGGCGCAGGACACCGCCGCCAAACTGCGAGAGCAGGGTAAAAAGGTGCGCGTTGTTTCCATGCCGTCTACCGACGTATTCGATGCCCAGAGCGCCGAGTACAAGCAGCAAGTGCTGCCGCTGGAAGTGACCAACCGCATTGCCATTGAAGCTGCGGTTGCCGATTACTGGTACAAGTATGTCGGCCTGGACGGTCGCATTGTGGGCATGACCACCTTCGGTGAATCTGCGCCTGCTGGCGAGCTGTTCAAAGAGTTCGGCTTTACCGTCGAGAACGTCCTGGAAGTGGCCTCGGAGCTGCTGGACGCCTGATGACAGCCTCCGTGCCCTATCGTATCGCTATCAACGGGTATGGCCGTATTGGCCAGTGCGTGTTGCGTGCCCTGTACGAAAACGGTTTTCGCGATCACCTGCAGGTGGTCGCGATTAACGAGCTTTCTGATATCGACACGATTGCACACCTGACCCGTTACGACTCCACCCATGGCCGGTTCTCCGGAAGCATTGCGGTGCAGGGGCAGGACCTGATCATCAACGGTGATCCTATCCGCGTGCTGCGCCATTCAGACCCGGCAGAGCTGCCGTGGAAAGAACTAGATATCGATCTGGTACTGGAATGCTCGGGCGCATACTCGGATAGAGCAACAGCCGAACTGCATCTTCAGGCCGGCGCAAAGCGGCTGTTGTTTTCCCAGCCTGCAGAATCGGATGTCGACCGCACCGTGGTTTATGGCATTAACGAGGCCGAGCTTTCGCAAGCAGACCGGATCGTGGCCGCAGGTTCCTGCACCACCAACTGCCTGGTGCCTGTGATTACTGTGCTTGATAAAGCCTTCGGTGTGGAGCAGGGCAGCACCACAACTATCCACGCCGCCATGAACGACCAACCGGTGATCGATGCGTATCACCACCAGGATCTTCGCCTTACCCGCAGTGCACTCCACAACATAGTGCCGGTGGATACAGGCCTGGCGCGGGGCGTAGAACGGCTGTTGCCTCATATGGAAGGTCGCTTCAGTTCTGTGGCTCTGCGCGTACCCACCATGAACGTGTCCGCCATCGACATGGTGTTCAACGTGCGGCAAGACACCGATGTGGCGTCCGTGAACCGTGTAATTAAAGAAGCGGCGAGTGGCCCGTTAAAAGGCATTCTGGGCTACACCGACGAATTGCTGGCCAGCTCGGACTTCAACCACGATTCCCACTCCGGCGTAGTGGACGGAGGCCAAACCCGGGTAACCCGAGGCACCATGGTGAAAGTACTGTGCTGGTTTGATAACGAATGGGGATTTGCGAACCGCATGCTGGATGTAAGCCAGAGCTGGTTGCAGAGGGTGGTTTAATACTGCGCCCCCTCTCCCCGGCCCTCTCCCGCGAGGGGAGAGGGAGTAAAAAATCGTAGACGCATGCTTTAGCCCCTCTCCCGCGAGGGGAAAGGGAGTAGATAATCGTAGGCGCTGCTTTAGCCCCTCTCCCCTCGCGGGAGAGGGGTTGGGGAGAGGGGGCAGAACCCCCACTCCCCGTTCTTAGCCAACAACCCGAAACAACGGAACCCAGATCATGGCCATCAAAAAAATGACCAACCTGAACCTCGCTGGTAAGCGGGTTCTGATTCGCGAAGACCTCAATGTGCCGGTAAAGAACGGCGTGATCTCAAGCGATGCCCGCATCCGCGCCTCCCTGCCTACCATCAAGGCAGCGAAAGACGCTGGCGCCAAAGTCATGCTGATGTCCCACCTGGGCCGCCCGGAAGAAGGCGTGTACGACGAAGCCTCCTCCCTGAAGCCGGTTGCTGAGTACCTCACCAAAGCGCTGGGCCAGGAAGTGCGCCTGATTAAAGACTACCTCGGCGGCGTAGACGTGGCCGAAGGCGAAGTGGTGCTGTTCGAGAACGTTCGCTTCAACAAAGGCGAAAAGAAAGACGACGAAGCCCTGGCAAAGCAATACGCCGCCCTGTGCGACATCTACGTGATGGACGCCTTCGGCACAGCCCACCGCGCTCAGGCCTCCACCCACGGCGTTGCACGTTTTGCACCGGAAGCCTGTGCAGGCCCGTTGCTGGCGGCGGAACTGGAAGCCCTGGGCAAGGCCCTGGATAACCCGGCCAAGCCGGTAGTGGCTATTGTTGGTGGCGCCAAAGTCTCCACCAAGCTCGACGTACTCAACGCTCTTGAAAAAGTGTGTGACCAGATCATCGTAGGCGGCGGCATCGCCAACACCTTCCTGGCCGCAGCCGGCCACCCGGTGGGCAAATCCCTGTGCGAGCACGACCTGCTGGATACCGCCAGAGACATCGCCTCCCGCGTTAACATCCCACTGCCGGTCGACGTAGTGGTTGCCAGCGAGTTCGCTGAAAACGCAACGGCTACCACCCGGAATATCTCCGACGTTACCGAAGACGACATGATCCTCGACGTAGGCCCGGAAACCGCTGGCCAGTTCGCGGAACTGCTCAAGAACGCCAAAACCATTTTGTGGAACGGTCCGGTAGGCGTATTCGAGTTCGAGCAGTTTGGTAACGGCACCAAAACCCTGGCCGAAGCCATCGCCGAAAGCGACGCCTTCTCACTGGCCGGCGGCGGTGACACCGTCGCTGCCGTTGACAAATACGGCATAGCTGACAAGATCTCGTATATTTCCACCGGCGGTGGTGCCTTCCTGGAATTCGTGGAAGGTAAAGTGCTGCCGGCTGTCGCCGTATTGGAAGAGCGCGGCGCATAAGGACGCTAAGCCAGATATAGATTCGCAAGGCAGGTGGGGGCTTTCCCCAGGACTGTCGGCAGCATGGACGCTGCCGTCAAGCTTACAGGGACGTATTAACAGCGTGTCCTGGGGAAAGCCCCCACCTGCCGCAGCAGGCTCGAATTCACGATTACCCCAAACTATTGTTTAACCAAGGAGACAACCAAATGGCCCTGATTTCGATGCGGCAAATGCTGGACCACGCCGCCGAGCATGGTTACGGTGTGCCAGCCTTTAACGTAAACAACCTGGAACAGATGCGCGCCATCATGGAAGCCGCCGACAAAACCGACTCCCCGGTGATTGTTCAGGCCTCCGCCGGTGCCCGCAAATACGCCGGAGCCCCCTTCCTGCGCCACCTGATCCTCGCGGCCATTGAAGAGTGGCCACACATCCCGGTAGTAATGCACCAGGATCACGGCACCAGCCCGGCCATCTGCCAGCGCTCCATCCAGCTGGGCTTCAGCTCCGTAATGATGGACGGCTCCCTGGGCGAAGACGGTAAAACGCCTATGGACTACGAGTACAACGTAGACGTAACCCGCCGCACCGTAGAAATGGCCCACGCTTGTGGCGTATCCGTAGAAGGCGAGCTGGGTTGCCTGGGCTCCCTGGAAACCGGTCAGGCCGGTGAAGAAGACGGCATTGGCGCCGAAGGTACTCTGGACATGAGCCAAATGCTGACCGACCCGGAAGAAGCCGCCGACTTCGTGAAAAAGACTCACGTAGACGCCCTGGCTATCGCCATCGGCACCAGCCACGGCGCCTACAAGTTCACGCGCCCACCCACGGGCGACATTCTGGCCATCGAACAGATCAAAGCCATTCACAAACGCATTCCCGATACCCATCTGGTTATGCACGGCTCCAGCTCCGTACCCCAGGAATGGCTGAAAATCATCAACGAATACGGCGGTGAGATTCCCGAAACCTACGGTGTACCCGTTGAAGAAATTGTAGAAGGCATCAAGCACGGTGTGCGCAAAGTAAACATCGACACCGACTTGCGCCTCGCCAGCACCGGCGCTGTGCGCCGCTTCCTGGCCCAGAACCCGGCCGAGTTCGACCCGCGCAAATTCCTGCAAGCTACCATGGTAGCCATGACCGATATCTGCATCGCGCGTTATGAAGCTTTTGGTTGTGCTGGCAATGCGAGCAAGATCAAGCCGATCAATCTGGATCGTATGTTTGAGCGCTACGCGTCTGGTGAGCTGGACCCGAAGGTTAAGTAAGCCTGTTGTGAAACAGCCCTGGGCACCTTGCCTGGGGCTGTGATTTCCCCCCTCCTGATTCTCCTCACGATAGTCGCCGTTGGAGCTCTATTTGCCCCATGAGCATGCGGCGGTAAGGTATTCTTCACTCGAGTTAACAAGATGTTGCAAAGCGCAAAGGAAGATAGCCCAGAAATGGGCTAGTGTTGGAACTAATAAGGTATGGATGTAACTCTGCCTGTGGCTGACGCATTGCTGTTCGAAAGAAAACTCAGAGCGACTACCCGAAACGGAAAGCCGCCGAGGGTTCGGCGTTATTGCAATAATGAAGACGTCACGCGATTACAGAATATGGATGATCCGGGCTTTTAAGTTGTTGGTATTTTGGGATAAAAACTTTCAGCCTTAGAGTGGAGGCTGCGTAAAATGTGGAAGTCACGTTTTTGCAATGATGAGGCGTTCTATCTAATACGCTGTTAAATGCCTATGGATAAAGTTGAAGAGATCGCCAAATACCACGAGCTGGCTAAAGACGCCGGGAATCGCCTACGGGCCTATATTCTCTCGGTTTCGTCAGGTGCTACGGGTGTGTTTTTTCTTGCACTCACCAAGTCGGATGGGAGCGAGTTGGGTGCTACCGATAAGTGGTTGCTATCAGTCGCGCTGGTCTCATTCGTTGCTACAGTGGGGTTGTGCTTGTACGAGCTTCGAGTCGACGCAAAAAGGTTCTTTGCGCTTACACAGGAGTTGAACAAGCCTGAATCTGAACAAAGCTGGGAGCAAAATAAACAATATAAATTAAAACGGTATTGGCTGATTCATGGTTCGTACGTGACACTAGCTGTCGCCATTTTGGCAACGAGTATTTACCTTGTTCGCGCCATCTTCAGCATTTAACCAAGTGTTCCAGTTCGTTCCGGGCCTGTCGGCCCTCCACCGGATGCCCTTTTCGCTGCGCTACAAGGGCACCGCTGAACAACGGCGTTATATTTTCAAGGCGGACAGAAAAGTAGGGAAAAATGACACCTGAGTATCGCGTAGAAGCTGAAAAAAATATTGTATCTTACCTAGCCGATAATGATGTTAATGGCATCAAGTACATGCAGGTAGAGCAAACCTTCGATGATCTGGGGGATGAGGTCCATGTATGGAATGTAAGGGCTGACGACGGCAACTGGTGGGTCGTCGAAGGAGAAAGTGTCCCTATGAACCTTTACACTCAAAACGAATTCTACTTCTCGGCCGACGAAGCGTATTCGTTTCACATAGGGATAGCTCAAAGGCTTCAAACACGGCATCACCAGACATTTAAACATGTAATTGATGAAATTCCGCTTGATATTGATGGAGTAAAATCAATCAGCCGTAGGCTTAATAGTGCCGCACTCGAGTTAAACGATGTGTCTGGGCCGGAGGACATTCAGTCTATTGGACTGACTTGTAGAGAGAGTCTTATTGAGTTGGCCGGGATTTTGGCGCAAGGAAATCCTGAGCTTCTCAAAGATCATGGATTGAAGGCCGCTGATTTCAAAGGCATAGCCAAAGCTGTAATCAGCATTTATGCCGGAGGTAGGCAAAACAGCAATCTTCGGAAACGGTGTAGAAGTTTAATCGAGGCCGCTTGGGATCAATCTTCTGAAGTTGTGCACTCTCCTAACAAGAATGTCCCTGATGCAAAGATATGCTTGCTCTTTGCATGCTCTGCGGTATCGGTTATTCAAAATATTTTTCTTAAATACCTAGGCTTTGATAATGAGCCAAAATGCCCAGAATGCAAAAGCATGGACTTTGATATCACCGATGGGGAAAATCCTGAGAAGTTTATTCTGATCTGTAAATCATGTGGCCATGAGACGTCTGTTGCACAAGAAATATAACCAGTGCAGGCACGGCGACGCCCATTACATTGCGCCTTCGGCTCCATTTCATGGGCGCGCATGCTGCAAGCGTTAGTTGCGACATGAAGTTGCATGAATATATGTTGTAACCCGATGTTTTTTTTTTTCCGTAACTGAGCGGATGTCGGAAGCGCAACCTGGTGTTCTACCACCAGTATCCTACCCACCATGCGAAAAGGACTTGGTATGAAGCGTTGGGGACAATGAACCCTGTTAAGAGGAACCGTGAGGG